>NZ_PJBB01000003.1:1115000-2315000 GCF_002836595.1 Tenacibaculum sp. Bg11-29 | reverse complement strand
ACCAGTAACAGTAGCACTGTATTTTTTTTGATTTACTAAATAATCATATAAAGCAAATGTTAAATACCCTTTACCTGAGCCCATATCAACAATATTAATATGTTTTGGCAATTTTGTCGATTTTAATAAGCCTTCAATAATCTCTAAATACTTATTAATTTGACGGTACTTATCTGCCATTTTATGAATAACCTTTCCTTCTTTATCGGTAATTCCTAAATGATGTAAATAACTTCCCGCTTCGGCTAAACGCTCTTTTGGTTTATCGTGTGTTACAGGTAATTTATTTTTAAAACTTGCAGCATTTTCACGGTAAGAAACTTTTTTCTTTTTTGAAATAAAAATCAACAAATCTTTAGATAAAGTAAACAAGGTTGCAGCTCTAAAATTGTCCATCAATAAGATTTCTAATTCAGATAAGGCATCTGTTATTGTGTAATTTTTAACCTTATCATTTGTTGTATAATGGTACGTAAACTGAAACATTTCTGTTCCTTTTATTGCTACTAAACGAATATATATATTTGGTAAACCATCGCTCTTTTTGATAGGCTTACTTAAAGTCATTTTTACAAAATTGGTATCTAAAACACTTTTACTTAGTGTATCTCTTAATTGCTGGAATTCATTCATACTGCAAAAATAAATAAGATTGTTTTTAAAAACACCATAATTAAAAATTAGTTTTTCTCCTCTTGATTTTCAACCTAAAAAAAACGAACTTCGCTAACGCTGGATCTAAATCATAAACGGATTCATATTCTTAAAAAAAGTTGACCATCATTCCAAAATTAAATTACTAATTAAATACATGGAGTATAGAATTCCTACGAATAAACTGTTTAGTCTAACAATAATCTCTTTCATTATTTTTTTTCTTGCTGGGCGAGATGCCTCAAAATATACAAAGCTATACAATGAAATAGATTTGAATAATAATCTCACATTTAAGATAATTGATAAATACAATAAAAAGAGCCCTAATGAAAAATTTCCTGATTTAAATTTTAATGGTCAGATAATTGAAAATAACGAACATATTGAAATTAAAATTAGTAGAGGTGATTTTGATAAGCATCAAATTGAGCAAATAATTAAAATCTATAAATCTCCCAACAATGAATATATGACAGAATATGAAATAAATAATCAAATGATTATTCATATTGGAAAAAAAGGATATTCATTTGTATACATTCCTGTTATGATATTTGTAATTATCGGGTTATTTTCTGGAATAAGTTTATTAAAAAGATTTTATTTAGTATACTTTATATAAAAAAAACGCTCAACACCTTATAATCTTAATTTGTTTATCTCAAAACCGATTCTATTTCTACTAACCTAAAACCTTTTGCTTCTAAAAGCAATTATAACATGATAAAACAAATTCGCTGCTTCATTTTTATCTTTTTAGTAATGAATTTTAAGTATTTCTTTAAACCCACCAAGTAATTAGCACTTTTATTTTGTACAATACAAAAAAATTAAATTCTAGGATTGTACATGCTCGTACAATATTAAAAATAAAATTTAAAAACTGTACAAGCTTGTACAATTCTAGAAATACACAACTTAAAACTGTACAAAAAAAGCATTGTATATAGTTACTTATTTTTTAATTAAAATATATTTAAAATGTCTAGTTAGGTATTGCTTTAGTTAAGATAGAACAAAAAAATTGCGTAACATAGGTGTTATAGTTTTACTATCTTAGCACACATATGATACATATATCGTTAATAGTAACTATATGTATTTGTTGTAGTACATTAGAAAAACACGAAAATAATTATTTATGAATTTACTTTTAGTAGAAGCCGCTAAACGATTAGGTTCTGATAAAGAAATTATGGATTCCTATTGGGCTTATCACGAGCGAGAACAAAATTGGTTTTTCTCACCTAATTCAAACTTAGAAGGTCGGACATCAAAACCTCATGATCTTCCAAATAGTGATTCTTGGAAAAAGAAAACATCTAAAGAAAGAAAACAAATATGGAGCAGATTGTCTCTCAAACAGCGAATGACTATTTCTACTTTGGCTGGTTTTGGATATGAAGGAAGAGGAATTAATTTGGATAGTTCCACTCACTTTTCAAAATTACGAGAAGCTCTTGTAAGTAGACGGAGAAGTGATTTGTATAGTGTTTTTTGGAGTGATGCTAGTAATGGGAAACGTTGGTTGTGTAATGTTTTTGTGGGGGATGCAATTTATTTGTATAATCGTAAAAATTTCACTTCTGGAAATAACCACTATTACGACCCATCACAAATTTATATGGGTAAATCCTCTCTAAGAAAGCGAAATAATTATAAAGATGTACAAAAAGGCGATATAGTTGTCTTTGGTTCTTCACATGTAGAAATTATAACAGATATCGAAAATAATTGGATAGCTGACAATGGTTTTTGTTCCATAGGAGCAGGTAGAGGAGGCAATAGATATGATATGGGTGATGTTAGATGTGATAGTCATAAATGGTACATAGGTGGCAGTAGAGAATTAAAAGATTCTAATAACACATATTACAGTATATTATGACAGATAAAGTGAAATTTCATTTCTTAGCTAGCCTATTAAATATTTTTTTAATTTTCTTATTAATGAATCTCCATGAATATGTAATTGAAAAATATATTGATTCTCATGCTTTTTTTGCTAGAATAGGAGATTATTTTTATAAGATATATGCGCTGTCATTATTTTTTATTTCATGGGTTGCTCCTTTTTCTATATATAAGTTTAAAAATTATAAAAAACATTTTTATCTTTTTATATCCTTTTTTTTATTGGTGATAATACTATTAATAGTGTATAACATCTTGTTACACATTACATCATATCAAGAATACTATAATGATATTTCGCATTATATTATTGAAAGAAGTATTTTTATAGGGATAAAAGAAGAGACTTTAATTGCGTCTTTTTTTATTTCTATTATAATATACTTTAGTCAAATGATAATTGGAAAAAAACTGCTACCAAAACGCTATAACAATCATTTACACTAGCTATTACTTAATTTGAAAATGATCAAAATTTTAAAAAAATATTTAGTTATTAAATGGTGGATTCCACTTCTACTACTTGGAGTATCATTCATACTTTTTATAAAAGATACAATACTACCAAACACTAATTTTTCGCTTTACCTCCTACTATTTTCTGCACTAATTCTATTTATATCTTCTATTTGGCAATTATTTAAAGGAAGTAAAATAATTGGTTTTTTACAATTTTCTGTTTTGATAATACCTACTCTTTTTTTTGGGTTTATGATTTATCTTTTTGCAGAAATGATGTATAAACCAGACAGCAAGTTAGCTTTAAAAAATATTGAACCAGTAATTAAGGAAAAAACTGATTTAACTATTCCAAAAGAATTTGAGATTTTAAAGAACCTAATAAAACATACAGAAGAGGCTTTAGATTCTGATTACTCTATTCAATTGACAATTAAATATAAAGAAGCTGAAGAAAAATATATAACGGAACAAATACTCGAAAAAATGGATTCCAAATCGGAAAAAGGAATTTGGAAATATTGTGAAAACGGATTTGACTTTGAGCCTAGCGAAAACGAAAATAATCGTGCTGAACCTTTTTACTTTAAAGTTGATACTTTGTCGAATAAAATTGAGTTGAACTTATTTCATTTATGAATAAAAACTACAGGAAACAAAGAACTGAGGTAAAAAACCGAACAAATTCTTCATTAAATTTACGCAATACTAAGTTTCATATAATTACTATTTATTTGGGAAATATAGAAACGTTACGTTTCATTATATACTAACTCCGATTTTTCAATTACAAAACTTTGCTTTATTGTATTTACACACATTAAATGAGTACAAAAATAAAAGGTCTCGAAGCTTTCTATTTCCTACTAAACTTATGCTACTTTTTCCTCTTACACTACTCCAAGATTATCGTTTGTAGATTTTACACCAACATAATTAAAAATTAGTTTTTCTCCTCTTGATTCTCAACCTAAAAAACACGAAATTTGCTAACGTTGAATATAAATCATTAAAACGGATTCATATTCTTAAAAAAAGTTATAAGTAATTTAAAAGAGCATATGAAAAAAACATTTATTTTCTTTATTATCACAGCTATACTAACAAGCTGCAGTGTATTAGGCACAAGAACAATTTACAAATCAAATTCAGGAATTGAAAAAGCAACTAGAATTGGATTTAGTCAATTAGCTCATGAGGATGTAATTGAACAAATAGCTAAGGGAAGTTCACTTGTTTATAGAAACATAATGTCAAGTGAATTAAGTAGTCGCAACATGCTTTCTAATGTAATATTAATCAAGGATTTTAATAGACTTGAATCTGTTAATCCAAATATTATTGAAAAAATTTGCCGTGAAAATATGCTAGAAGGAATAATAATTACTCAGCTAAGATTTTTAAATATAAAATATAGTAATCTATTTATTCAACCAGGAAAAAGTTTCGATACAGAGGTAGAAATGCAATACTATAACTCTAATGGAAAATTATTATTACATACAAAACATAATACAAAAAAAGGAAATGCATATTTTGACTTTCCTAAAGTTGAGAGAACGGTAAAAGACGGAATAGTTGGTGCCTTGACAAGAATCACGGAAGAATTAGACAAATAAAACAACTTATAACAGCTCATAAACCCCATTAAAAATGGGATTTATGAGCTGTTAGCAAAGAAACTCTAATTCCTCTCTCTCAAAACTGCTTCTATTTCAGCTAACGTAAACCCTTTTGCTTTTAAAAGAATTATAATATGATAGAACAAATCGGCAGCTTCATTTTTAAATAAATCAGCATCATTATCTTTTGCTTCAATAACTAACTCTACGGCTTCTTCCCCTACTTTTTGTGCTACTTTATTAATACCTCTTTTATACAATTTGTTTGTATATGATTTTTCATCGTTAGTATCTATACGATCGCTAACAATTCGTTCTAATTCATATAAAAATCCTTTTGGAGTTTCATCTGCAAAACAAGAAGTAGTTCCTTTATGACAAGTTGGTCCTGCTGGTAACGCTTTTATTAAAATAGTATCGTTATCACAATCGATTTGAATATCTTTTACTTCTAAAAAATTACCAGATTCTTCTCCTTTTGTCCATAACCTATTTTTACTTCTACTAAAAAAAGTTACTTTTTTTTCCTCTTTTGTTTTTAAGAAAGCTGCTTCATTCATATACCCCAGCATTAAAACTTGTAATGTGGTATTATTTTGAATTATTACAGGTACTAATCCGTTTCCTTTTGTAAAATCTATATTCATCGTACTGGTATGTTTTGTTCTTTTAAGTATTCTTTTAATTTTGGTACTGGTATTTCTGCAAAGTGAAAAATACTTGCTGCCAAACCTGCACTTGCTTCTGTTTTTGTAAACACCTCTTTAAAATGCTCTTCCTTCCCTGCTCCGCCTGATGCTATTACAGGAATATTTATCGCTTTACTAACATTGTTTGTAATATCAATTGCAAAACCTGCTTTGGTACCGTCATTATTCATTGATGTTAGTAAAATTTCACCTGCTCCTAGTTTTTCAACTTCTTTAGCCCAAGCTACCGTTTCTAAAGTAGTTTCATTTGTACCTCCTTTTGTAAACACTTTCCATTCATTATTTACATTTTTAGTATCGATAGCAACTACTACAAACTGACTTCCGAAACGATTTTTTAAATCGGTTATTAGTTGCGGATTTTTAACTGCAGATGAATTAACACTAACCTTATCTGCCCCTGCTTTAATTAAAGCCAACGCATCATCAACAGAACTTATACCTCCACCAACGGTAAAAGGGATGTTTATCTCTTGCGCTATTTTTTCAACCAAGTCAACAAGTGTTTTTCTATTTTCTAATGTTGCAGTAATATCTAAAAAAACCAACTCATCAGCGCCGTCTTTTACATACTGCTTTGCTAACTCAATAGGGTCTCCTGCATCTTTAATATCAATAAAATTGACACCTTTTACAGTTCTTCCGTTTTTAATATCTAAACAAGGTATTATTCTTTTTTTTAACATGTTTAATAATTATTGCCATTATGAATGAAACAATCTTTAATTATAGAAAGATTACTTCGTTATTCTTCCTCGTAATGACGTATTAGTTTATTATAAAATTTTTTAGTTGTTTTAATGAAATTCTATTTTCATAAATAGCTTTTCCTAAAATAGCACCTTCACAACCTATTTCTTTCAATCGAAGTAAGTCTTCTATTTTAGAAACACCTCCACTTGCTATTAAATTTATAGCGCTTTTATTTAAAATTTCTTGGTATAAATCAACTGAGGCACCTTGTAACATTCCGTCTTTAGCTACATCTGTACAAATAGTGCTTTTTAAACCTATTTTTTCATATTGCTTAATAAAATCAATAACATCTACTTCTGATGTTTCTAACCATCCGTGGGTCGCTATTTTTCTATTAATACAATCAGCTCCTAAAATAATTTTATCAGCTCCGTACTTAGCAAACCATCCTGTAAATACCTCAGAATTTTTAACAGCAATACTTCCTCCTGTTATTTGATTTGCTCCGTTATCAAAAGCAATACGTAAATCTTCGTCAGATTTTAATCCGCCTCCAAAATCAATTTTTAAATTGGTTTTAGCAGCGATCTGTTCTAAGATTTTATAGTTTACAATATGTTGCGATTTTGCACCATCTAAATCTACTAAGTGTAAATATTCAATTCCGTTGTCTTCAAACTCTTTAGCTACTTCTACAGGGTTCTCATTATATATTTTTTTGGTTGCATAATCACCTTTTGTTAAGCGTACACATTTTCCTTCAATAATATCTATAGCGGGTATAATTCTCATTTTTTCTAGTTTTATAACTCTAAAAAGTTTTTTAATAATTTTTCTCCTATGCTTGCCGATTTTTCTGGGTGAAACTGCATTGCATAAAAATTATTTTTTTGCATAATTGAACTAAATGGCTGAATGTAATTACAGCTTGCAATGGTGTTTTTACAGATATCAGCATAATAACCATGTACATAATATACATCATCAGAGATGGTTAAATTTTCTGTTATTTTTGATGCTTTTATTTCCTTAAAATTATTCCACCCCATGTGTGGCACTTTTTTTAATGGTGGAAACTGTTTTGTTTGCGTATCAAAAATTCCTAGACATGTTGTATTTCCTTCTTCTGAAGAGTTACACATAAGCTGTAACCCTAAACAAATTCCTAAAACAGGTTGTTTTAAAGATACTAAAAGTTCGTCTAGTTTTCGTTCTTTTAAATATGCCATTGCCGAACTAGCTTCACCAACACCAGGAAAAATCACTTTTTCTGCTTGCTGTATTTCAAGAGGATCATCTGTAATTATACTCTCATATCCTAAACGAGTAATGGCATTTTGAACCGACCGTATATTACCAGCATTGTATTTTATAATTGCAATCATCTTATTATAAAGTTCCTTTAGTTGATGGTAAAATCATTTTACTACTATCTCTTTTTACTGCTACTTTTATTGCTTTTGCAAATGCTTTAAAAATCGCTTCTATTTTATGGTGCTCATTTGCACCTTCTGCCTTAATGTTTAAATTACACCTAGCTCCATCAGTAAACGATTTAAAAAAGTGAAAAAACATTTCAGTTGGCATTTTACCGACCATTTCTCTTTTAAAATCAGCTTCCCAAACTAGCCAATTTCTACCTCCGAAATCGATAGCTACTTGTGCCAAACAATCATCCATTGGCAAGCAAAATCCGTATCGTTCAATACCTAATTTATTACCTAACGCTTTATTAAAAACTTCCCCTAAAGCAATCGCTGTATCTTCAATTGTGTGGTGTTCGTCAACCTCTAAATCTCCTTTAACTTGTATGTTTAAATCCATCTGTCCGTGACGCGCAATTTGATCTAACATGTGGTCAAAAAAAGCGATTCCTGTATTAATAGTACTTTTACCTGTACCATCTAGATTTAATTGAATATCAATTTTAGTTTCATTAGTATTTCTAACAATTCCTGAAGTTCTTTCTTCTAATTTTAAAAACTCGTAAATAGCATTCCAGTCACTACTTTCTAAAGCGATAAATTCATCTAATTCACTTCTTTTTACAGTTATTTCGTCTGTTCCTAAAAAGGTTTCATCATTAATATAAATTCCTTTAGAACCTAAATTTTTAGCTAGTTCAACATCTGTTAAACGATCTCCTATTACAAATGAATTCGCTAAATCATATTCCTCAGAAAAAAACTTCGTTAGCAAACCTGTATTTGGTTTTCTAGTAGGTTGATTGTCTTTTGCAAAAGTTCTATCAATAATTTCTTCTGAAAAAATAATTCCTTCTTCTTTTAAAGTTTTCATTACAAAATTGTGAACTGGCCAAAAAGTTGTTTCAGGGTATACTTTTGTTCCTAAACCATCTTGATTTGTTACCAATACCAATTCAAAATCTAACTCGCTTGCTATCTTACTTAACCCTTGAAATACCTTCGGATAAAATTCTAATTTTTCAAATGAATCTGTTTGCTCATCTGCTGGTTCTTTAATTAAGGTTCCATCTCTATCTATAAATAATACTTTTTTCATGTTTCTTGTTTTAAATCAAATACTTGTTAAAAATCTCTTATTTGCTCTAGAGATAACTATTAACTTGATATTGATTTTAATGCTTTAATTAGTTGTGCGTTTTCTTTTGAACTACCAACAGTAATTCGTAAACAATTATTTACCAGCGTATTTCTATTACGAATTATAATTTTTTCAGCAACTAATTGGTTATATATTAAATCTGCTTCTGTTACTTCTATTAAAATAAAATTAGCTCCTGATGGGTATATTTTTTTGACCAATTCAATATTTCCCAACTCACTGATCAACTTTTCTTTTTCGTTGATAATACTGTTTTTATTTATCTCAAATTCAGCTAAATTATTTAATGCTATTAATACAGCTTCTTGATTTAAAGTACTTACGTTGTATGGTGGTTTTACTTTATTATACAAATTAATTATAGCTGAATTAGCATATGCTGCTCCCACTCTAACACCCGCTAATCCCCAAGCCTTACTAAAAGTTTGGCTCACAATTAAATTTGGATATTTAGCTATCTTTTTTATAAAAGATTCTCTTGAGCTAAAATCTATATATGCTTCATCTATAATTACGATTCCATTATAATTATCTAAAATATATTCGATGCTTTCATCTTCAAAACAATTACCTGTAGGATTATTAGGAGAGCAAATGAAAATAATTTTTACATCGTCCATATCTAAATATGGTTCTAATTGGTTTAAACTTATTTGAAAATCGTTTACCAAAGGTTGCTTAATTAATTCAACATCGTTAATATTTGCTGATACATCATACATACCATAAGTAGGAGAAAAAGTTAACGCTTTATCTTTTCCAGGCTCACAGAAAATTCTGAATGCTAAATCAATTATCTCGTCACTTCCGTTTCCTATAAAAACTTGATTTTTAGCAATGCCTTTTATCTCAGTTAATCGCTCTTTAATTTTTGTTTGCTTAGGATCGGGATACCTATTTAATAACCCAAAAGGATTTTCATTTGCATCTAAATATACTTCAGCAGTTCCTTTAAACTCATCTCTTGCTGATGAATATGCTTGAAGTTTTTGAATATTTGGACGAACTATTTTATTTAAATTAAACATTATTAATTTCTTTTAATCTTAGTGTAACTGCATTTTTGTGAGCTTCTAAACCTTCTGCTGTCGCCATTAACTCAATTGTTTTACCTATATTTTGAATACCTTCTTTAGATATTTTTTGAAACGTAATACTCTTCGTAAAACTATCTAAATTTACACCTGAATAGGCTTTTGCAAATCCGTTTGTTGGTAATGTGTGGTTTGTTCCCGAAGCATAATCTCCTGCACTTTCAGGTGTGTAATTACCTATAAATACCGAGCCCGCGTTTATTATTTTATCAATAAAAAAATCATCATTTTCTGTTGCTATTATTAAGTGTTCTGGCGCATAATCGTTCACAAAATTAATTGCTTCCCCTTCATCTCTAATTAAAATAGCTTTTGTGTTTTTTAAAGCTTCTTCAATAATTTCTTTTCTTGGCAGGTCTAAGACCTGTTTTTGTATCTCACTAGAAACGTTATCAATTAATTCTTTAGAATCAGATACTAAAACTACTTGACTATCTGCTCCGTGTTCTGCTTGACTTAGTAAATCTGAAGCTACAAATGTTGGATTCGCTGAATCATCAGCAATAACCAATAATTCGCTTGGTCCGGCAGGCATATCAATAGCAACTCCGTATTTAGTTGCTAATTGTTTTGCTACAGTTACATATTGATTCCCTGGTCCGAATATTTTAGACACTTTGGGTATTGTTTCTGTACCAAATGTTAAACCTGCTATCGCTTGTATTCCGCCAACTTTATAGATTTTAGTTACTCCGCAAATACCTGCTGTATATAAAATAGCTGGATTTATTTCTCCGTTTTTATCTGGTGGAGAGCATAGAACAACTTCTTTACATCCTGCTATTTTTGCAGGAACTGCCAACATTAAAACGGTAGAGAATAAAGGAGCTGTTCCTCCAGGAATATATAATCCTACCTTTTCAATTCCTCTTTTTTCTTGCCAGCACAATACGCCACTTGTTGTTTCGACTGCTACTCTTGCCGTTTTTTGAGCTGTGTGAAATACTTCAATATTATTTTTTGCTTGTTCAATCGCTACTTTTAATTCTTCTGATACGAACTTACTTGCATTTACAACTTCATCAGAAGTAACTTCTATCGTTTCTAAATTAACACCATCAAAAAGAGAAGTGTATTTATTTATAGCAACATTCCCACTAACTTTAACTTCTTTGAATATTTTATTAACAGTTTCTTCTATATCTTCTACCGTCTTTGTTGGTCGCTGTAATAATGACTTCCAATTATTTTTATTTAATTCTATCGCTTTCATCTCTCTTTTTTTAAACAACCATTTTTTCTATTGGACAAACTAAAATACCTTCTGCTCCGTTATTCTTTAACTCATCAATAATTTCCCAGAATTCATTTTTATCTAATACTGAGTGTACCGAACTCCAACCTTCTTCTGCCAATGGCAATACAGTTGGACTTCTCATTCCTGGTAAAATATCTATAATTTCAGCTAGCTTATTATTTGGAGCGTTTAAAAGAATATATTTTGATCTTCTTCCTTTTAAAACCGATTGAATTCTAAACTGTAATTTATTTAAAATTTCTTGTTGTATTGTACCTAATTTAGGTGAAACAGCTAAAACAGCTTCCGATTTTAAAATTACTTCAACTTCTTTTAAGTTGTTTTTAAATAGTGTAGAACCGCTAGATACAATATCACAAATACCATCTGCAAGTCCAATATTCGGAGCTATTTCTACAGAACCATTTATAATGTGTAATTGAGTTGTTATATTTTTTGAAGCTAAGAAATTTTGAACAGTATTCGGATATGAAGTTGCTATTCTTTTATCTTGAAAATATGATAACCCATTATACTCTTCTCCTTTAGGAACGGCTAAAGATACTTTACATTTAGAAAAGCCTAGTTTTTCTATAAATTTAATATCTCCTCCTTTTTCTACTAATAAATTTTCTCCAATAATTGCTGCATCAACAACACCGTCATTTAAATACTGAGGAATATCACCATTTCTTAAATAAAAAATTTCTAATGGAAAATTACTTGCTGAAGCTTTTAATTGGTCTTTTCCATTGTCTATAGAAACTCCACAGTCTTTTAAAAGTTGTAATGAATCTTGATTTAATCTACCTGATTTTTGAATTGCTATTCTTAATTTACTCATATTGTTTGTTAATTAATTTGAGTAAACCGTAGCGTGAAGATAATTTCCTTTTATTTGGAAATAAAAAACCCGTTTGATTTACTCAAACGGGTTTAAAATATATTTTGATTTTATTCAATACATCTTCAGTTCGCTTGAGTGCAAATATGATGATGATGGTGATGTAATTGATTAAAATTCATGTTCTTACTTTTATTACTGCAAATGTTTGTCTTTTATTTTAAATACACAACCTTTTTCATGAAAATTTAAAAATAAATATTTTTAGTAGTTTATTTATGCTTAGAATTCTAATATATGCCTATAAGTCAATTAAAAAATCATACAAACTATCTTCTTTTTCTAAGCCCATTTTTTTCTTCAACCTATACCTCGTAGTTTCAACACTTCTTGGTGATACACTTATTAATTGTGAAACTTCTTTACTCTTTAAATTAGATACAATATAAGTACAGTGTTTTAAATCGTTAACTGATAAATTAGGAGATATTTTTTTTAATTTACTAAAAAAATTTGGTCTGATTTTCTCAAATTGAATTTTAAAATCATTCCATAATTCTTCTTCAGAAATTAAACTTAATAATTTTGTATTTATGTTAATTAAATAACTAGATGCATTTGGAATATTTTCGATATCATCAGTAATTTTTCGAATAGCATCATTATACGTTGATACTTTTAAAACTCGAGAAAACAATGCTTGCTCATTTAAATTTAGAAGAATTTCAATTTCATTTTTTTTATCAAGTATAACTTCATTATTTATCTTTAAATCAGTTATTAACTGGTTTAAATCGGTATTTAAATTTTCAATTTGTTTATTTTTTTTGTTATTATTTCTACGTAAGAAAATAAAAAAAATGGTTAATCCAATAAAAAAAATCGCGATTATACCACTTACAATAAGTTTCGTTTTTTGATTATTAATAATAAGGTTTTGTTTATTCTTTAATTCACTTTCTAGTTCCAATTCATTTACAAAAGATTCTTTGATTCTTAAATTATCACTAATAATCTTTTTTTCTAAATCATTATTTACCTCTTTATATTTTTGTAAAGCTAATATATAATCTCCTTTACTTTCATAGTATTTTGCATACGCACTGTTAATTAAACTATGGAATTTACTATTATCTGTAGGAACAAATTTTTCTGCATTTTCTAAATTTATTAAAGCTTTTTCACTCATTCCTAGTTCAAAATAACTGTCTGCAATAAAGTAATATATTTGACCTATCCCATCAGTTCTTTTACTGTCTTTTAAAATTAACTTTAAAAAACTTTTTGCATAAGTTATAGATTCATCCCATTCCCCACGTAACCTCGCATTTATAACTAAATTATAATATGTGTTAATTAATTGTAATAAGTTACCAACCTCACTATAATTTGCAATTGCTTTTTTATAATACAATGCAGCTTTAACAACATTTTTATATTCTGATGAAAAAATAAGCCCTCTAGCATTATATATAGAACCGATTAAAAATATATCGTTTGTGTTTTTTGCTAATTCAAATGATTCAATGAATAAATTTTCCGCCTTTTTAAATCTTTTTAATTCAAGATTATTAACTCCTTTTAAGTATAATATTTTACTATTGATTGAATCTTCCTTTACAGTAAACTTATTAAGTTTTATGATTGTTAATAAGCTATCTAAAAACTGTGATTTTTCATTATTTTGAAATTTATAAAAGCCTTTAACGATTATTTTCTCGTATTCTTTTTCTGAAATATTTTCTTTTTGCTGCCCATTTATGTTTATAACAGAAAACAGAAAAAATACAAATACTAAATATCTTTTACTTTTAAAAAAAATGCTCCTCATACACTTCATAATATTTTCACGTAGAAATTCAATTAAATTCCTCGTATAATAACCCTCTAAATATACGTCAAATATACTACATAAAGTATAAATACCTCTTTAGTGGTTTTATAAAGAAAAAACAGTAACAAAATATTTTTTTAAAAAAAATGACAATTTAAAAACACACAAAACACTCTAAAACAAAAACATAGACTCGTTCATATCTATAATTACATATTAGTTAATTGGCATAAAATATACATCAAAATCACTACAATCAATTTATGAGCTCTTTACCCTTATATATTTGCACCGAAGTTATTACCCCCTTAATTAAATAACTTCTTTAATTAATCCCCCTTTTATTAATTATACCCTTCCTTATTAATTAATTTTTATAAACTACCAAAAACATTATTCCCTATAGATGTTATGGTAGTTTTTTTATTTAAAACAAACACAACAACACACTTTTTTAAAAAAAATAAAACCACCTTTAAAGGTGGTTTTATTTTTTTTAATTTAAATTATTAAGATTATTTATCTTAATAATTTAAAAGACAAATAGTAATTTTTTATGAAGTAACTTTTTCCTTTTGTGTTGTTAAAATCATTGTATTCTCCACAAATTCTTCTAATACTTTAAAGAAATTCAATATATCTATTTTTTCGTTATTTGCATTAATAGTTACCAACCTAATAAAACTATTTTCTTTAAAAGCTCCAAAACCTACAACTGTAATTTGATGTTCATACAATGCTGTACAAAGTACTGTTGGATCAATATTCTTATAATTAAAACAGATAGAAATGGAATCATCAAAACTATACAAAGTATAATCAGGATTATTTTTAAGATAATCAAGTGCTACATTTGCTAAACTAAATTGTTGCTCTACAATTTTCTTTAATCCGTTTGTTCCAATAGACTTCCATAATGTCCAAAATTTTAAAGCATCATTTCTCCTTCCACATTGAAAAGATGTTTTTCCTAAGTTAAAATCATCTCCGTCTGTTTGATATAAGTACTCAGCATCATTACTAAATGAATCGTATAAATGCTTTTTATCATTCACTAAAATAATCGAACAAGTTAATGGTGTGCCTAGCATTTTATGCGCATTATAGCTAAAAGAATTAGATCTTTCAACTCCTTTTATAAGGTGTTTATATTTTTCGCTAAAAATTACACTACCGCAATACGCTCCATCTACATGAAGCCATACTTTATATTTTTCTGTAATATCTGCAATTTTATCTATTGGATCAAAAGCTCCTAAAACAGTTGTTCCAGCAGTAGCATTTACATAGGTTGGAATACCTCCCTTTTGTATATCTTCTTTTATTTGTGCTTCTAATTTTTCAGGAATCATTTTCCCTTTGTTATCAGCTTGAATATAACGAATATTATTTCTTCCAATTCCTGCAAAACTAGCGTTTTTTGCATTCGAATAATGTGATTCTTTAGAAGTATAAACAATCAATGGTTTGGTCATCCCGTCAAACCTACAAGTTGGGTCCTTAGCATCACGAGCCATTATTAACGCCATATAGTTACTCATAGAGCCTCCTGTAGGAAATGTACCATTGCTATCTAACCCGTACCCCACTAAATCACAAGATTGTCTTATAATTTCTTGCTCAATACCAACTTGCGGACCTGCGACTTTGTAAGTATACATACTATTGTTAAGTAAAACAGCTAATAAATCTCCTAAAACAGCTTTACTTTGTCTGCCTCCAAAAAGTTGGTTAAAAAATAAATTTGTTGCTGTTTTTGGTGTTGAAGCAAGTATTTCTTTTAATAAAAATTTAAACTCATCATCAATCATTGCTGAATCATTTAGCGAAAGATCAATAGTATCGTACAATTTATTTGAGTCTATTCTTTTAGCTACAGGATTTTTTTCTTCTTCAGTAATTAAAGCTTCTGCAAGTTCGTTAAACAAAGCTAAATCGTTACTTATATCAGACATTTTTTTTATTCTTTTAAGTTTATTACTAATTACACTGTCGTACAATAAGTAAGTTTTCTATTTATAAATGTTTTTGTCTTCTCGTCGAACGCTCTACACTTACGTATCGGTTTTGCATACAAATGAAGAGACATACTTCTTTTTTTTGATATATTTTCTAAACTATGAAACCCCATAAAGTCCTTCATGTAAGTAACTCCATTCGTTTTTGAAATAGTAGACTTAACAAAATTAAGCTCTCCCATATCATCTTCTTTATAAATCGTTTCTCTAAATTCTCCTTCAACAACTTTTACCCAACACTCTTCACCTCCATGATCGTGAATTGGTGTGATTTGTCCTTGCTCCCAACAAAGCAGTATTAATTCAAACTTTTCATTATTAATTATGCAATTTCGAGTATAACAGTCGTTAGACCATGAACTATAACCTTCAAAAACGTTTGCTGGAAATTTTATTGAGTGTATTATGTGATTGTAAGTCGTCCTCTCTCCTTCTGAAAGGGCTGTGACTAATTCGTCTAGTGATTGAAGTGTTGTAGGTGTGTGTTCGTTTGAATTTAAAATAATGTTTTGCTTTTTTTTATTCATTTAATGTACAAATCCAAGGTCAATCCCTAAATCCAACTAAAGAACTTGATATGATTATTTCAATCATACAAGTTTTGCAAATATAAGTTTTTTATGCCGTTTTTGAACCATTTTCGAACCATTTTTAAGCTTTTTATCATAAAAAACACCCTTTATCACATATTATTTAGTACTTTTAAAATCATTAAAACTCTTTATTTTTCGATTTATTTTAGATTATAGACCAACAAAATTGCCTTAAAACGAATCAATAATCAACCACTATGCAAGACCAAAACTTTATAATAAAAATAGCTGTATTAGCTGTTTATGTTGCGATTTTATTTCTAATTGGAATTTTTGCTTCTCGCCGAATTAAAGGAATGAGTGATTATTATGTAGGTGGAAAAAAAATGGGCTTTTGGGCTGTTGCTTTTTCAGCAAGAGCAACTGGTGAATCTGGTTGGTTGCTGATTGGTCTTACCGGAATGGGTGCTATCGCAGGTTATTCTGGATATTGGGTTGTTGCAGGAGAATTACTTGGAGTATTTGTTTCCTGGCAATTTATGGCAAAACGTTTTAAAAGAAGATCTGATGCATATGGAGCTATTACAATTCCTGATTACCTTCAAAGTCATTTTAAATCATCAACACACACACTAAGAATTATAGCAGCATCTGTTCTCGTAATTTTTATTGTAATATATGTTGCTTCACAAATAGATGTTACTGGCGTTGCTTTTAAATCGATGCTTGGAATCGACTATAAAATAGGAGCTTTAATCGGTTTTTTAATTGTTCTTACTTATATATTTATTGGTGGTTTTGTTGCTGCGGTTTGGTCAGACTTATTTCAGGGGTTACTTATGTTTTTCGGATTGGTCTTATTACCTATCGTTGTATGGTTTTCTATGGATCATGGCGCAGGAATTACTGAAGGGTTAAATGCTATAGACCCAACACTAACACAAATTATGGGTAGAAGTACTGATGACTGGATGAATCTTTTTACAATTTTAGGGTTCTCAATGATTGGTTTAGGATTTTTAGGTTCTCCGCAAGTATATGTTCGATTTATGTCTATAAAAAATGAACAGGAAGTAGACAAAGGTAAATGGGTAGCCACTGCTTTTACATTACTAACAGATGCTGCTGCTGTTACTATTGGAATACTTGCTCGTATTTATTTCACAAAAGAAGGACAAAACCCAGAGGCAATTTTAGGTAATAATGGAGAGAATGTTTTAAGTATGATTACTGAAAGTTTTTTACCTACAATTTTGGTAGCGATTTTTGTAGCCATCGTTTTATCTGCTATAATGTCTACCATTGATTCTCTTTTAATATTAGCTTCAAGTGCCATTACAAGAGATTTTTATCAGAAAATATTTAGACCAGAAATAAAAGATGAAAGCCTTACCAAAATATCTAGAATATCAACAGTTATTATGGCTTTTACAGCTTTAATAATTGCCATGATTATGAATTATGTATCTCCAGACAGGCAAGTCTTTTGGGTCATAATTTTTGGTTGGTCTGGAATTGCAGCTACATTTTGCCCTGTAATTATTCTATCGCTCTTTTGGAAAGGTTATTCTGAAAAAGGAGCTATTGCCTCTATGATATCAGGATTTATAGCTGTGATATTATTCAACTTTGTTTTTAAAGAAATGGATAGTGTTGGTGAATATTTCGTTGCTCTTGATGTACTCGCGCCTTCTTTTGCGGTGGCAATGATCGCTGGTTTAATCGTATCTAAAATGTATCCTCCAAGGATTGAGGCTATAAAAATGATTGAAAAAATTGATGCAGAAACCGAATGATAAATTCATCTTAAATTGAGAATACTTATTAATCATTTAATTTTGCCATAAAGCCACAATAGTTTAAGTATGAAGTAATCTTTAGGTTCAAAATAAGATTACTTCAATGATTCTACCAAAATTAATTATTATGATTCTAATGGAACTTCTGGTAATTTATTTTTAAAACTAGGAGCATTATCTCTATAAGAAACTAATTTCTTTTTAGAAACTATAACTAGTAAGTCTTCATTTAAAGTAAATAACGTTGCTCCCCTAAATGTTTCTAGTAATAGTTTTTCTATTTCAGCTATTGCTTCGCTTAAAGAGAATTGTTTATATATCTCTTCCTCAGTATAACGGTATTTGAATTGAAAAATTTCTCTTCCTTCAATCAAAAACAAACGCATATATACGTTTTTTAAGCCTTCACTTTTTCTAAGAGGTTTACTTAATGTTAGTTTAACAAAGCCATCGTTCGTTAGGCTTTGTTGTAATATTGTAAAAAGTTGTTTAAATTCACTCATATTGCAAATATAAAAAAAGCTCAAGTTTAAAACTTGAGCTTTTTAATTTATATATAATTTAAAGCTTATGCTTTAAAATTAATTTTACGCATACGTAAGCTTAATGGAGTAACTTCTAAATACTCATCCGCTTTAATATATTCCATATTTTCTTCTAAAGAAAAATCTACTTTCGGTGCAATTTTCATAGCTTCATCTGTACCAGATTTACGCATGTTAGTTAATTGCTTTCCTTTAACTAAGTTTACAGCCATTTCATCAGATTTACTGTTCTCTCCAATTACTTGGCCAACATAAATCTCTTGGTTAACATCGATAAAGAATTTACCTCTATCTTGTAAACGGTTTAATGCATATGCAGTTGCTTTACCAGCTGCTGCAGAAACAATTGCTCCTTTTACTTCTTCCGTAAAGTCTCCTTTATAAGGACCGTATTCACTAAATCTGTGGTTAATAATAGCTGTACCTGCAGTTGCAGTTAAAATTCTGTTTCTTAAACCAATTAATCCACGAGAAGGTATTGTAAACTCTAAGTGTTGTAAATCTCCTTTAGGCTCCATAATCATTAAGTCTCCTTTACGTAAAGAAACTAAGTTTACAGCTTTAGAAGCAACATCTTCTGGCACATCAATAGACAATGTTTCCATTGGCTCATGTTTCTTACCATCAATCATTTTAATAATTACTTGTGGTCTTCCCACTTGTAATTCATAACCTTCACGACGCATTGTTTCAATTAATACAGATAAGTGTAATACTCCACGACCGAAAACATTAAATTTATCTTCAGAATCTGTAGTTTCAACTTTTAATGCTAAGTTTTTTTCTAATTCTTTAAACAGACGATCACGAATGTGACGAGATGTAACAAATTTACCTTCTTTACCAAAGAAAGGAGAGTTGTTAATTGTAAACAACATACTCATTGTAGGTTGGTCAATTTCTGTTCTTGGTAATGCTTCTGGGTTTTCTAAATCAGCAATAGTATCACCAATTTCAAATCCATCAATACCTGTGATAGCACAAATATCTCCACAAGGAACTTTTTCTACTTGAACTTTACCCATTCCTTCGAATATGTGCAATTCTTTAATTCTTACTTTTTTAGTAGAACCATCTGCTTTACATAACATATAGTCTTTACCAGCTTCTAAATCTCCTCTAAAAACACGTCCAATAGCAATTCTTCCTGTAAAAGAAGAAAAATCTAAAGAAGTAATTTGCATTTGTGGAGTTCCTTCGTTGTATTTAGTAGCAGGAATAGATTCTAATACAGCATCTAATAAAGGTATGATGTTATCAGTTTCATTTTTCCAATCAGTACTCATCCAGTTGTTCTTTGCAGAACCATAGATTGTAGCAAAGTCTAATTGCTCTTCAGTAGCTTCTAAAGCAAACATTAAATCGAAAACTTTTTCATGAACAATGTCAGGAGTACAGTTTTCTTTATCTACTTTATTAACAACTACAATTGGTGTTAACCCTAATTCTAAGGCTTTTCCTAATACAAAACGAGTTTGTGGCATAGGGCCTTCAAATGCATCAACTAATAATAAAACACCATCAGCCATTTTTAATACACGCTCTACTTCTCCTCCGAAATCGGCGTGACCAGGTGTATCAATAACATTGATTTTTGTATTCTTATAATTTACAGATACGTTTTTAGAAAGAATCGTAATTCCTCTTTCACGCTCTAAGTCATTGTTATCTAATAATAAGTCAGTACGTTCTTTACGATCGTCTAAAACTTTTGCCTGATCTATAATTTTGTCTACCAAGGTAGTCTTACCGTGATCAACGTGTGCTATAATAGCGATATTTCTAATTGGTTGCATTCTTGCTCGTTTTTTAAAGCTGCAAAAGTAGTGTTTTAAAAATGAAAACAATAAAAATGAAGCTGAATTATTTTTCTTCTTCTAAAGGTTCATCGTCTGCTCTAAAGGCACTTGGCAAAATATCTGGAATTAATTTTATCAATAAAGGGAGTAATAATGCGCCTCCGGGTAGCATAAATACAGTAAAAGCAGGAATTGCTTTACAAATATCTAAAAGTTGTTCTTTTACCTTTCCCTTTTCTTCATCAGTCAATTTTGTGGTAATAGATTTTTTAACCAAAAAAACTAATTCTTTACTTTCTTGAAGTTCTTTTGCTACTCTTTTTTTATTTTTTTTTATTACTTCCTTTATTTCATCAACCGCATTCATTACAATTTACGTCGTTTTCTTTCTGTTTTTAATAAATTAAGTTCTCTAGAAGTTTGTCCTTCTATTGAAGTATTTTCTTCTGCTCTACGAATTAAATAAGGCATAACATCACGTACAGGACCAAATGGAACATACTTTGCTACATTATAGCCTTGTTCTGCTAAGTTAAAACTTATATGATCACTCATACCATATAACTGACCAAACCACATACGATTATCATTTGATTTAACATTATACTCTTTAGCTAAATCTATTAATAAAGAAGAACTCTCTTCATTATGAGTTCCTGCAAAAATAGCCATACTTTTATGTTCCATCATAAATCGAATTGCTTCGTTATAATTAGTATCAGTAGCCGGTTTATCTTTACAAATTGGAGAGGCATATTCGTTCTTTTCCGCTCTCTCACGTTCCTTCTCCATATACGCACCACGTACTACTTTCATACCTATGTGGTACCCTTTTTGATATGCTTTTTGATGTAAACCTCTTAAATAATCCATACGATCATGACGATACATTTGTAATGTATTGAAAACAATCGCTTTCTCTTTATTATATGTCTCCATTAATTCTTCAACCAAATTATCAGCTGCATCTTGCATCCAACTCTCTTCAGCATCAATTAATAAAGGAACATCTTTTGCTACAGCTAATTTACAAACTGTATGAAAACGTTCTACTACTTTAATCCATTCAGATTTTTCTTCTACCGTTAATTCTTTTTTCTCTGTTAACTTTTGGTACAAAGCAAAACGTCCAAATCCGGTTGGTTTAAAAACAGCATAGGGTATCGATTTTTTTTCTTCAGCAAAATCAATTGTTTTTAATGTCATTCTTAATACATCATCAAAACTTTCTTCTTCTTCTTTTCCTTCTACAGAATAATCTAACACACTATGTACTTTACCTTTTGTAAACATTTTATCTATTACAGGTAAACAATCATCTTCTGTTACACCTCCACAAAAATGATCAAAAACCGTAGAACGAATTAATCCTTCAACAGGCAAGTGTGCTTTTAATGCAAAATTAGTTACCGCTGTACCAATACGAACCATTGGTTGGTTTTGTATCATTCTAAATAAAAAATAAGCACGCTCTAACTCTGAGTCTGATTTTAATTTAAAAGCCGTTTCTGTATTATTAAAAAGTGTCATTACTAAAAAAATTTAATCTATAGTTTGTAAAGACAAATATAACTGACTGTAATCATATTATTTTAATTTTTTCTATTTATTTTCGCCTCTAAATTATAGATTACAATGACTACTATTCAAGCTGTAACATACCCTATTCATTTTAATGAAAAGGCATATAACGAGTTAACGAACTTAATTCGTAAAAACAATTATTCATCTATCTTTATGCTGGTTGATGACAATACTCTTGAACATTGTTATCCTCGATTTATACAATTATTAGAAACAGATAAACCAATAGAAGTAATTCAGATTGAGGCTGGTGAAATTAACAAAAACATAGAAACTTGTGTTGGTGTTTGGAATGCCATGACCGAATTAGGTGCCGACAGAAAAAGCTTATTAATTACCTTAGGGGGTGGTGTTATTACTGATTTAGGTGGTTTTGTTGCTTCTACTTTTAAACGTGGAATCGATTTTATTAATATTCCCACTACCCTACTTAGCATGGTTGATGCTTCTGTTGGTGGTAAAACTGGAGTTGATTTAGGTGTTTTAAAAAATCAAATTGGTTTGTTTGCTAATCCTGAAATGATTGTACTTGATCCAGAATATTTACAAACACTTATTGCTCGTGAAATTAGATCTGGTACTGCTGAGATTATTAAATACGGGATGACACATGATATTCGCCTTTTTAATGAGATTAAAGATAATGCAGATTTGAATATTATTGACTTAATTCATCGTTCTATTGAAATTAAAAACGAGGTTGTTTTAGAGGATCCTACAGAACAAAGTATTCGTAAAGTTTTAAATTGGGGGCATACAATTGGGCACGGTATTGAGTCTCATTTTTTAGAAAGCTCAGCTAAAGAAAACTTAACTCATGGTGAAGCTATTGCTATTGGTATCGTTTGTGAAGCCTATATTTCTGCCGAACTTCTAGGTTTTCCTTCTGATAATCTTCAAGATTTAAAGAAAGCTATTATCGCTATTTATGGCAAAGTAATCATTTTAGAAGAAGATTTTTCTGCAATTATGGAGTTAATGAAGCATGATAAGAAAAATGTAGCCGGAGAGATTAATTTTGTTCTCTTAAAAAACTATGAAGATTTTAAAATAGATTGTAAAGTTCCGAGTGAATTAATTATTGATAGTTTAAAATATTACAATTTATAAAATGTAAAAAGCGCAACTTAGGTTGCGCTTTTATATTAAACCACCTCTGAACAACTTTTATAAATTGCTTCATAAACAGGCAATATATTTTCTAAAGAGAATAACTTAATATGCTCCTTAGCATTCATTTTAAATTGATTTAAAACGGTAGTATCTCTTAATATTTTAATTGCGTTTTTAGCCATATCATCTACATCACCAAGATTACTTAAATAACCTGTTTTACCATGAATATTTACTTCTGGTAAACCTCCACAATTTGTTGATATCACAGCCGTACTTGCTGCCATTGCTTCTAAGGCTGCTAAACCAAAGCTTTCAGTTTCTGAAGGCAATAAAAACACATCAGAATAACATAGAATTTTCTCAACTTCTCTACTATTCCCCATAAACAATACTTTATCTTGTAGTCCAAATTTGTTTACTAAATTTTCTGCCTTTAAACGCTCTGGTCCATCCCCCACCATTAATAATTTTGATGGAATTTCTTTTTGAATCTCATTAAAAATCTTAATCACATCATCGGTACGTTTCACTGGTCGAAAATTACTTACATGTGTTAAAATTTTCTCTTCTGGTTTAGCCAATGCAATACGTTTACATTCTGTTTGATGTGCATTGTCATATTTTACACCATCAATAAAATTATAGACCACTTTAATGTCTTTTTCAATATTAAATAAACGTAACGTATCTTCTTTTAAACTATTAGATACGGTTGTTACTTCATCTGATTTATTAATACTAAATTCTACTGCAGTTTTATAAGTAGGGTGACTTCCTACCAAAGTAATATCTGTACCATGTAAAGTAGTAACTACCTTTACATTTATACCTTTATCTTCTAACATTTTTTTTGCCATATACGCAGCATACGCATGTGGTATAGCATAATGTACATGTAAAACTTCTAATTGGTGCTTTTCAACTACTTCCACCATTTTACTAGACAAAGCTAATTCATAAGGTTGGTATTGAAACAACGGATACTCTTCTAAAACAACTTCATGAAAATGTAAACGATGTGAAAAAAAGTCTAATCGAACGGGTTGGTTATAGGTTATAAAATGTACTTCATGACCTTTATCTGCCAATGCCATTCCTAACTCAGTTGCTACTACTCCACTTCCTCCAAATGTAGGATAACATACAATTCCTATTCTCATATTTACGCTTGATTATTATAGTATCGTTATTGACGTAAATCTACAATTTTACTTACGTTTTTTTGTGAATAAAAGCATAAAAAAAACGTCATTACGAAAGAAGTGAAGTTCTCTTAATATTTTAAGATTACTTCGTCATACTTCTTCGTAATGACGTTTATAATATATTGTTACTAAAATTTAACTTTTAATAATCTCCTAATGTCTCAGGGTTTTGAGCTAATGACTCAGCTAACTGCTCATCATTTGGTGCTTTACCATGCCAAGCATGTGTATTCATCATAAAATCGATACCATTCCCCATTTCTGTATACAATAATACACAAACTGGTTTTCCTTTACCTGTACGAGATTTTGCATCTGCCATTCCGCTTAAAATAGCTTCAACATTATTTCCTTCTCTTACTTCTAATACATCCCAACCAAAAGCTTCAAATTTAGCTTTTAAGCTTCCCATTGCTAATACTTGATCTGTAGTACCATCAATTTGCTTTTCGTTTACATCAATAGTTGAAATTAAATTATCAATTTTTTTTCCTGATGCATACATTGCTGCTTCCCAGTTCTGCCCCTCTTGTAGCTCACCATCACCATGTAATGTGTATACAATTTTATCATCTCCATTTAACTTCTTAGCTTCTGCTGCACCAATAGCAACACTCATACCTTGTCCTAACGATCCTGAAGCGATACGAATACCTGGTAATTTTTCATGTGTTGTTGGGTGTCCTTGTAAACGAGTATTTAACTTTCTAAAGGTTGCTAACTCAGCTACTGGAAAAAATCCACTACGAGCTAAAACACTGTAATATACCGGTGAAATGTGTCCGTTAGATAAAAAGAATAAATCTTCTTTATTACCGTCCATTTCAAAATCAGTAGAATACTCCATGATTTCTTGATACAGACATGTTAAAAATTCTGCGCATCCTAAAGATCCTCCTGGATGTCCTGAACTAACTGCATGTACCATTCGAACGATATCTCTACGAACCTGTTGTGTAAAATCTTGAAGTTGTTGTGTTGTTGGCATTGTTGTTTTGTTTTGTGTGAGCAAAAGTAACGGTTTATAAAACAATTGCCAATTTCTTTTTTTAATTCTTAAAAGAAAAAGGGTTCGTGGTTGTAAAATTTCTTTTTCATTTAATTTCCCCTTTCTAAATAATTTAGTATTCGAACCCTTTTGTTTACGTAGCTCAAAGAACCTCTATGTTTTATTAACACGCAATAAAAGGTAGTCTACTTTCATGAAACCCGAGTAAGAAAAAACATAAATACCTCAATATCAACACAAAAAAAAAGACTTATTTTAACAACGTAAACAGTAAATTTGAGGCTTATAATATTTACACATGTCCTTTTTTTTAAAAAAAACACTTATTTTTTCTTTATTATTCATAATTAATTTAACTATTAATAGTCAAAACACTGCTTTTTCTTTAGATTCTTTATCTCAAAAAGGCTATAACGAGTTGTCCGATTTATTTTACGAAAGTAAACCCGACACCTTAAAAGCAATTACATATGCAAATGCTTATTTTTCAAAAGCCATAAAAGAAAAAGACACTATGGAAATGGTTAATGGCAAATATTATTTAGCTGATATAAAAAATGATGAAAATATTTATTTAAATTATTGTGATTCATTAATAAAACTAACAGAAACAAAACCTAACAAAAATTTTCCCAGTTGTATATATATTGACAGAAGTAAATACTATCTTCATAAAAATGTAATTAACAAATCATTAACCGATGTCTTAAAAGTAATAGAAATTACAAAAAAAATAAAAAATGATAGTCTGTTAAACATAAGCAAAATGTTCTTGGCACTATTAAAAAGTAGACAAAAAAAACATAAAAAATCCAATATTCTATACAAACAAGTATATAATTATGTCTTAAAAAATCAATATTTCAATCCTAAATCTGATTTTTATTCCATTATTGTTAATATGCCTTTTTCTTATATTCACTTAAAAAAATATGATTCTGCTTATATCTATTGTAATAAAGCAAAGTCTATTTATAAAAAAAGTATGGACTCATCTTTTTACTTAGGTAATTTAAATAAAATATATGCCACTATTAATTTTAAACAAAAAAACTTTAATAAAGCTATATCCTATTACAATAAAGTAACACCTTTCTTAATTGATGATGAAAATTACTATGCTCTTAGAAATAATTTTTATTTAATAGCTAAATGTTACGATTCTTTAAAAAATCATAATTCAGCATTAAAACACTATTTAAAAGTAGATTCTTTACATCAACTACATAAATCACCTTCAGAAAACTTACAGTTCACCTTTAAATATTTAACTAAACATTATAAATTAAAAAGTAATTTTAAAAAACAACTTTATTATTTAGATAAATTATTAAAAATTAAAAATGCCCTAAATGAACAACACAAATCACTAGATAAAACTTTTACTGAAGAATACGACATCCCAAATCTTTTAGCTGAAAAAAAAGCGATTATATATACGTTAGAAAAACAAATTCAAAAATCTAAAAGAAATAAACTTATCTACCTATCTCTTCTTTTTATAACTACCTTATTAATTCTTTACCAATTAAAAAAAAGAAATATCTATAAGAAACGTTTTTTAGATTTAGTTAATCAAAGGGAGTCTATTAAACATATAACTATACAAAACACAAAGAATACTGTTACAAATAAACATAATATACCTAACAATATTGTTACTTCAATTTTAAAAGAACTAGATATTTTTGAAAAAGAAAAAGCTTTTTTAAATAGTGATAACAGTTTACAAGCTTTAGCTAATAAAGTAAATACGAACACTAATTATTTATCTAAAGTAATAAACCATCATAAAAACACTACTTTTTCTAATTACATTAATAACCTAAGAATTAATTATACTGTTAAAAGGTTAAAAACAGATTCTTTATTAAGAAAATATACTATTAAAGCTATAGCAAATGAAGTTGGCTTTAAAAATGCAGAATCTTTTTCAAAAGCTTTTTATAAGTTCACAGAAATTAAACCTTCTTATTTCATTAAAGAATTAGAGAAAACGGAAATTAATATTTAAATATAATTATGTTTTTTGCTTCTTCTTTTTTGCTGCAGGAAAAAGCACATTATTTAAAATTAAACGATAACCTGGTGATGTAGGGTGTAAATCTAATTCTGTCTTTGGATCACCTATTCTATGCTGATAATCTTCAGGGTCATGACCACCATAAAAAGTAAACATTCCTTTCCCTTTCGTTCCATGTATATATTTACCTTCTTTGTTGGTACTATTTTCTCCCAGAACAATAACAGTAGATTTCATTGTATTGTAATCAAACGAAGTCGTTTGTCCCATAAAACCTTTTACCAACTGTGTATGGTTTTGTGTTAACATGGTTGGTACTTGATCCCATTTTGCAGAGAACTCCTTTAAAGTAAAATAATCCACCTCTTTTTTTATTCTTCGTTTTCTTGTCATATCTATTGATGAAAACTCGTATGTTGTTGGGTTTCTAATTAATTGAAAATCTTTAAACGCAAATGTTTTATTAAAATCTATTTTTGATTGATAACTAGGTTCAGATGCATCACCATCAAACATCCCTTCACAAATATCAATACCATCGGCAGCCAAAGAAATATCAAAACTATCAGTAGCTGAGCACATTGCAAACATAAAGCCTCCACCAACTACATAATCACGTATTTTTTTGGCTACTGCTCTTTTTTCTTCAGAAACTTTAGTGTATCCTAATTTTGTAGCCAATGCTTCTGCATCTTTTTTCTGTTGAATATACCAAGGTGCAGTTCTAAACGCACCATAAAAACGTCCATATTGCCCTGTAAAATCTTCGTGGTGCAAGTGCAACCACTCGTACAGTAATAATTTATCATTCAGTACTTCTTCGTCATAAATTACATCAAACGGAATTTCAGCATAGGTTAATACCATGGTTACGGCATCATCCCAAGGCATTTTGCCTTTTGGTGAATACACTGCTATTTTTGGTGCTTTTTCTAAAGTTACTGCTTCTTGATTTTTAGAGGGTGAAGAAATTTCTTCTAAAATTAATGCCGATTTAGCATCTGTAATTACTTGATATGAAACTCCCCGTATTTTACATTCTTTTACTATCGATTCATTATTTTCTATTAAAAAAGCGCCTCCATCATAATTTAACAACCATTTTGCTTTTAAACCATTTTGTAGCGCGTAATAAACAATTCCGTATGCTTTTAAATGATTCTTCTGATTTTCACTACTCATTGGCACATAAACAAATGATGCCAAAATTGAGTTTGAAAGAAATAAAAATAATAGTAAAAATAGCGTTTTCTTCATATTAAAAACTAAAATACACAATTACTAAGTAGCAATTGTGTATTCTTTTATTTTTATAGTTATTTAAGTTCTAAAACGGAACATCATCATCACTAGGTCCAAATGCATCTTCTGGCGACACAAAATCACTAGAAGCTACATCTGTATTAAAACCAGATTCTATACCTGTGTTCATACTCGACTGAAACTCACTACTAATTCCTTCTTCTAAATCTGAGAATAAAGCTAAGTGACCTGTAAATTTTAGACGAATATTATCCATTCCACCATTACGGTGTTTTGCTACAATAAATTCACCCTGACCTTCACACGGACTATGATCATCATCATCCCATTCTGTCATTCCGTAGTATTCTGGTCTAAAAATAAACGATACAATATCGGCATCCTGCTCAATTGCTCCAGATTCACGTAAATCTGATAGTAACGGACGTTTAGATCCTCCACGAGTTTCCACCGCACGAGATAACTGAGATAAGGCAATTACGGGTATACTTAATTCTTTTGCTAGTGCTTTTAAGTTACGAGAAATGGTTGATATTTCTTGCTCACGATTCCCTCCTGCTCCACCAGCTGTCATTAACTGTAAATAATCAATAACAATTATTTTCACATCGTGTTGCGATACTAAACGTCGTGCTTTTGCACGTAAATCAAAAATTGAAAGCGCTGGAGTATCATCAATAAATATTGGGGCATCAGAAAGTTTTTTAACTTTTACATTTAACTGTTCCCATTCATGTGGTTCTAAATTTCCTTTACGTAATTTCTCTGATGTTAATCCTGTTTCCGAAGAAATCATACGTGTAATTAACTGTACCGATGACATCTCTAATGAAAAAACAGCAACACCATGTCCAAAATCAATCGCCATATTTTTAGCCATTGAAATTACAAATGCTGTTTTACCCATACCCGGACGTGCAGCAATAATAATTAAATCGGATGGTTGCCAACCCGAAGTTAATGCATCTAATTTCGTAAATCCGGTAGCCAAACCACTCATCCCCTCTTTACCTGAAATTTCTTGTATTTTAGTAATAGATTGTTGTACTAACGAATCTGCTCTTTCAGCTCCTTTTTTAAGATTCCCTTGGGTTACTTCAAATAATTTACCCTCGGCATCATCTAATAAGTCAAAAACATCTACCGTCTCATTATAAGCACTTTCTATAATCTCAGACGAGATTGTAATTAACCTACGTTGTATATATTTTTCTAATATAATTCTGGCATGAAACTCAATATGCGCAGAAGATGCTACTTTTTGAGTTAAACCGATTAAATAAAAATCACCTCCTGCTAAATCTAAGGTACCGTCTTTTTTTAACTGATTTGAAACCGAAAGTAAATCAATCGGTTCTGAATTTTGAAACAATGTATAAATAGCTGCATATACTTCTTGGTGCCTTTTATCATAAAAAGAATCAGGACTTAGAATATCAATTATTTCATCAATCCCTTTCTTATCAATCATCATAGCACCTAAAACAGCTTCTTCTAATTCTAAAGCTTGTGGTGGTAATTTCCCTTTTTCAAGGCTAATAATTTTAGATTTTTCTGCTTTCGTTCCTCTGAGAGATTGAGTTCTTTCCATAATTGCAAATGTAAAATTTTAAGATGATACTTACAGGGGCTACCCTTAACTTTCTTTATACAAAATTTTGTAAACAAAACTGTTATTAACTTGTTGATAACCTACTAACTTTCTTATTTTTGAATTTATGCAGTACAATAAAAAACAAATAATATTCGCCTTAACCTTACCTTTTCAATTATTGATTGTGCAATTTTTAAGTCAAAAACCTCAATGGGTAGAGCAATATTACAGTAATGGACTATACCCATATATCTCTTCTTTTTTTAGATTTATTTTTGGATGGATTCCATTTTCCGTTGGTGATGTTTTAGGTTTTGTTTTGCTATTTTCATTAACAAGAGCTATTTATCGTTTGATTAAAGATCGATTTAAAAATAGTATTACGCTATTAATAAGACTTACGGCAACTTTAGCTATAATTTATTTTTGTTTTTATACTTTTTGGGGATTGAATTATTTTAGAGAACCTTTAGCTAAAAATCTTGGACTACAACAATCCAATTACACCACAGAACAATTAATACAAACAACTAAAAAAATTGTTTTAGAACTAAATAAAATCCATCTAAAAATTACAGATAACGATACTATTAAAATTGAATCACCGCATACCCAAAAAGAAATTTACACGTTAGCACCTAATGGTTATAAAAAATTAGCAGTTATTTATCCGCAGTTAACATACAAAACCTCTTCAATAAAAAACTCTTTAGTTAGTTTATTTCAATCTTATAATGGTACTGCTGGTTACATAAATCCAATTACAGGCGAAGCTCAAATAAATGATATGATTCCAAAAACAGGATATCCCTCAACAACCTGTCATGAAATGGCACATCAAATTGGTTGGGCTGCTGAAAATGATGCTAACTTTGTTGGTTTTCTTGCATCAATTTATAATGATGATATCTACTTTAAATATTCAGGATACCGCATGGCTTATAATTATTGTATTAGTCAGGTTTATAAGCATGATAAAAAACTAGCTAAAGAAATAAAACATAGTGTAAACAAAGGAATATATAAAGATTATAGAGGCAGTTATTTACATTGGAAAAAATTTGACAATCCTATTGAGCCTTATTTTAAAAAAGGTTACAATTCTTATTTAAAAGCAAACAATCAATCAAAAGGAATTAAATCTTACAGTTATGTAGTAGATTTGTTAATTGCTTACTTTAAGCAAAAAAAATAAAATTATTATCTATGAAATATTTTTCTGCTGTTTTTGTTTTTTTTTTATCTATTTCCTGCAATTCACTTCCTGATTTAAAAGATGAATTTAATTGTAAAATCTTAAGTACAAACGATGATTTAAAGATACATAATGATGTTAGAAACATGTTTAGCACTCAACTTCCAAACAACTGGAAGGTAAATTTATATTACGACAATACAAAAACATCTATTTATGCTGCTGACACAACTCTTAGCTTAACAAAAACGACACTTATTGATGTTACTTTAGTGCATAAAACTGCTTTTATTGACAATACTTTTAAGCAAAAAATTACGGATGATAATAAGAGAATGCAATTATCAGAAGTAAAAACGAATGCTATAAACTTATTAAACAAACCTTCATACTTCAGTTATGCTAAAGGTAAAAAAAACAATTATACATATCATATTTTAAATACATTTACCAAAATAAACTCTGAAAATTTCTTACATATTAAAACTGAAGTTTATGGAGATTCTTTAGTTGATAAACGAATATGTAACGCCATAAAATTAATAGACAAAATACAATTGAATTAGTTATTTTTGAAACGCTTAAAATTATAACAATGAACAAACAACATATCATCGATAGATTTATAAAATATGTAACTATTGATACTGAAAGTGATCCTAACAATCCTGCTTTTCCTAGTACAGAGAAACAATGGGATTTAGCAAGAGTTCTGGAAAAAGAATTGAAAGAATTAGGAATGGAAGATGTTGACTTAGATGAAAACTGCTATTTAATGGCTACGTTACCTAGTAATTTAGATTACGAAGTACCAACTATCGGTTTTGTTGCTCATATTGATACAAGCCCTGATTTTACTGGAGCAAATGTAAAACCTCAAATTCATGAAAATTATGATGGTAAAGATATCCTTTTAAACAAAGAACAAAACATTGTACTTTCTCCTGATTATTTTGATGACTTATTGCAATACAAAGGGCAAACAATTATTACTACAGATGGTACTACTTTATTAGGTGCTGATGATAAAGCTGGTGTTACCGAAATTGTTTCAGCAATGGAATATTTAATTCAAAACCCAGAAATTAAACACGGTAAAATTAGAGTATGCTTTCCTCCTGATGAAGAAGTTGGTAAAGGAGCTCACATGTTTGATGTAGAAAAATTTGGTGCACAATGGGCTTACACGATGGACGGAAGCCAAATTGGTGAGCTAGAATATGAAAATTTTAATGCAGCTGGTGCAAAAATTACTATTAATGGTAAAATAGTACACCCTGGATATGCAAAAGGAAAAATGATTAATTCAATGACTATCGCTAGTGAATTAATCAATGCTTTACCTGAAGATGAAGTTCCTGAAAAAACGACTGGTTATGAAGGTTTTTTTCATTTACATCAAATGGAAGGAAAAGTAGAAAAAACAGTTTTACAGTATATTATTAGAGATCATGATATGGAATTGTTTAAAAACCGTAAACAAGCTATGTTAGATTTAGTTTCTGTAATGAACACTAAATTAGGAAAAGATCTTATTGAAATTGAAATAAAAGATCAATACTACAATATGAAAGAAAAAGTAACTCCTGTTATGCATATTGTTGATATTGCTGAAGAGGTTATGAATGATCTTGGCATAAAACCTTTAATTAAAGCGATTCGTGGTGGTACTGATGGGTCACAATTATCATATAAAGGGCTACCTTGTCCGAATATATTTGCTGGTGGCCATAACTTTCATGGGCGTTATGAATACGTTCCTGTAGAGAGTATTCTTAAAGCTATTGAAGTAATTGTTGGTATTACTGAAAAGGTAGCTACAAAATTTAAATAAAAGATTATTTCTTATAAAAAAAACTCTAGCATATGCTAGAGTTTTTTTTTGATATTCCTGCCCCCTACAGAAAACACCCTAAATATAAAGTAAAACCCCTTTCTTTAATTTCAATACAAAGATGATTTATTTTTACACCATGCATTACAGGAAAAACACCTTATTTTTTCACAAAAAAACTAGATTTGTATATTTCTTATAAATAATTTGTCAAAAAAAAATGCTTATCTACATTTGACACTTATTAATACATAGACAAAAAATGAATAGAGAAGAGTTATTAAATTTAGCCAATAAGTATGGTTCGCCACTTTATGTATATGATACTGAAAAAATAATAAATCAGTATAAAAATATGACGGCTGCTTTTTCTAAAGTTAAAAACTTAAAGATAAATTACGCTGTTAAAGCACTATCTAATATAAATATTTTAAAAGTATTTAAAACCTTGAAAAGTGGTTTAGATACGGTTTCTATTCAAGAAGTAAGATTAGGTTTACTTGCAGGTTTTGCTCCAAAGGATATTATTTATACTCCAAATGGTGTTTCGCTTCAAGAAATTGAAGAAGTTGCCAAACTAGGAATACAAATTAATATTGATAATTTATCTATACTAGAATTGTTTGGGCAAAAACACCCAAAAACACCTGTTTGTATTCGAATTAATCCGCATATAATGGCAGGAGGAAATAGCAATATTTCTGTTGGACATATCGATTCTAAATTTGGAATTTCAATTCATCAAGTACCTCATATAAAGCGAGTAGTTGAAAATACTGGAATGCGTATTAACGGCATACATATGCATACAGGTTCTGATATTTTAGATATTGATACATTTATAAGAGCCTCTGATATATTATTTGATGTTGCTAAACAATTTAAAAATATTGACTTTATTGATTTTGGAAGTGGATTTAAAGTTCCTTATAAAAAAGACGATATCTCTACAGATATCATTGAATTAGGAGATAAATTATCTGACAGATTTAATAAATTTTGCAAGGTTTACGGAAAAAACGTTACGCTAATGTTTGAACCAGGTAAGTTTTTGGTTAGTGAATCAGGTTATTTTTTAGCTAAAGTAAATGTAATTAAACAAACAACCTCTACTGTTTTCGCTGGTGTTGATAGTGGAATGAATCATTTAATACGTCCAATGCTTTATAACTCACATCATACTATCGAAAATTTATCAAACCCTAAAGGTAGAGAACGTTTTTATAGTATTGTTGGTTACATATGCGAAACTGACACGTTTGGATCTAATAGAAGAATTAATGAAATATCAGAAGAAGATATTTTATGCTTTAATAATGCGGGTGCTTATTGTTATTCAATGGCCTCTAATTACAACTCAAGATTTAAACCAGCTGAGGTTATGATCTATAAAGGAAAGGATTATTTAATTAGAAAAAGAGAAACAATAGAAGATATTCTTAGAAATCAAGAAGATATTAAAATTATGTAGTCTTAATAATAACGAATTACAAAATGTTAAACCTGAACAATATTAATTATTGTTCAGGTTTTTCGTTTTATTTTTTAATAAATTGTATAAACTAAGTATTCTTTTTAGCATAGTATTTTTATAATTAAACAAAAAAAAACCTATTCAAAATGAATAGGTTTTTATAAATGTATTTTTTAATTCTTACTTTTCAGCAACAACTTCAAAAACGATATCAGCAACAACTGCTCTGTGTAAACGTACAGCTGCATTGTATTTACCTAATCTTTTTACACTACCTCCAGTAACTTTAATAAATTTCTTATCAATTACAGTACCAGCTTTAGCTAAAGCTTCAGCAACATTAATATTGTTTACTGAACCAAATAACTTATCTCCTGAACCTACTTTAGAAGTAATTTTTAATTCATACCCTTTAACAGCTTCTGCTATTTTAGTAGCATCTTCTATTAATTTAGCTTCTTTAAAAGCACGTTGCTTTAAATTTTCAGCTAATACTTTTTTAGCTGAAGAAGTAGCTAAAATTGCATATCCTTTAGGAATTAGGCTGTTACGACCATAACCATTCTTAACAGTTACAACATCGTCTTTAAAACCTAAATTTTCTACGTCTTGTTTTAGTATCAATTCCATGTCTCTACTTCTTTATTATTTTAATAAATCACCAACATATGGCATTAAAGCTAAATGACGAGCTCTTTTAATAGCTTGTGCAACTTTACGTTGATATTTTAATGATGTTCCTGTTAAACGTCTTGGTAAAATTTTACCTTGTTCGTTTACTAAATACATTAAGAAGTCTGCATCTTTATAATCGATGTATTTAAAACCGTTCTTTTTAAAACGACAATATTTTGCTTCTTTTTTTGTTTCAATATCAAGCGGAGTTAAGTAACGTACTTCTCCCTGCTTGTTTCCTTTTGACTGTTGTTCTATTGTTGTTGACGCCATTTCTTACTTTTTTGCAGATTTAACACGTTCTCTTCTTTTTTCAGCCCACGCTTCAGCATGTTTATCTAACCTTACAGTTAAATAACGCATAACACTATCATCTCTTCTGAATTCTAATTCAAAAGCAGTAATAGCATCACCTGCCACTTTGTAGTCTAATAAGTGGTAAAATCCACTTTTTTTCTTTTCGATTGGGTAAGCTAATTTTTTTAAGCCCCAATCTTCTTTAGAAATCATTTCTGCACCTTTAGAAAGTAAATAGTCCTCAAACTTCTTTACTGTCTCCTTTATCTGAGTTTCAGATAAAACGGGATTCAAAATGAAAACAGTTTCGTAATGATTCATAATTAGATTGTTTAAAATTTATTTTAAGCCTGCAAATATAAGTGTTTTTAACCTATAAAAAAATGATTTCCCTTTTTTATTAACTTGCTTGTTTTTAGTATTTTTACACTTCAATATTAATCGATCTTATTTATGAACATCCCTGAACTACCAAATATAATTCATTATGCTATTCCTTTTTTTGTTTTAACAATAATCATTGAAGTAACTTTAACTGTTAAAGTAAAATTGGAGGATTATGAATTTAAAGATGCAATGACATCAATTACAATGGGCTTAGGAAATGTTTTTATTGGCTTATTTACAAAAATACTTGCTTTAGCTTTTTTCACCTTTTTATACAACTATCGTTTTTTTACAATACCTTTTATTTGGTGGTCATGGATTTTATTACTCTTTGCTGATGATTTTGTTTATTATTGGAACCACAGAATTGCACATGAAAGTAGACTTTTTTGGGCAAGTCATGTGGTGCATCATTCTTCTACAAAATATAATTTAAGTACTGCTTTACGACAAACATGGTCGGGTAGTTTTTATACTTTTATCTTTTGGGCACCTTTAGCTCTTTTAGGCTTCCATCCTCTAATGATTTTAATGCAAATGAGTGTTAGTTTATTATACCAATACTGGATTCATACAGAACTAATTCAAAAAATGCCTAAATGGTTTGAAGCAATTTTTAATACCCCAAGCCATCATAGAGTACATCATGCTACAAACCCACAATACTTAGATAGAAATCACGCAGGTATTTTTATTATTTGGGATAAACTCTTAGGTACTTTTGAACCTGAAATAGAAAAACCTGTTTACGGTTTAGTTAGCAACATAAACACGTACAACCCTATTAAAATCGCTTTTATTGAATGGTACAATATGTTAAAAGATGTTTCTACAAGTAAAGCTTCTATAGGGAAAAAGTTTTTATATTTTTTAAAACCTCCAGGGTGGAGACATGACGGAACAGGCAAACTTTCTGGTGATTTACGTCAAGAATGGGAAGAAAACAAAAAAGGAGAAGTTTAAAACTGCTCCTTTTTTGTTTAATTAATATCAAATCGTAAACCTAATGAAATATTTCTTGTATCAGTATTTTTAAATAATGGGTTTAAATCATATTTTACATATAACCCACACCCTTCATAAGCAAGATAAGCACTTAACCCATAATTAATTATATTCGTATTAAAACTTGCTTTTTGCAACTCTTCTACATTTACACCTTCTGCATTATTATATTCTAGATATTGTCGTGTTCCTAATTTAAAACCAAAGAAACCTCCTAGTCCAAAACGAATAGACTCATGTGTTCTATCAACGATTCTATCATCTGAATACTTTTTATTTTTTGAAAAATCAAATTCTAAATGCATCGGAAAATTCATTTGAACATGACGTAACCTACTCTCTGAAAGCCCATTTTGATGTACTTTTAAGATCGTTTCTTTTCCGTTTACAACATGGTACTTATTATTTTTTGCTCTTAAATTATTCCAAAGAAAAGAAACACCGTATTTAAAATATGCTTTTGAAGGTTGTTTAGAAATACGTGTTTTCCATGTTAAACCTAATTCATAAAAATGTGATTTCCAAAACTTATAGTCAGAATCGTTTAATGAATTAAATTTATTATTAGTTAAAACATTATTTACTCCTAGCGCAAAAACAATTTGAGAAGTTGTTCTTTTATCTCTTTCCCTTTTGTTCTTCTTTTTTTCATCATTATTTGCATTTACATGAAGAATTCTTCTATTAAAAATTGTAATATCAAATCCATCTATTTCTGATGAACTCATTATTTTTCCATCAATTTTATCTTGAACTAATTGTTGTAATTTTTGCTCTTGAATGCTTACTAATTTTTCAATTTGAGTTGCATGATAAAGTGCTGTTATTTTTTTTAATGGAATGGCCTCATCGCTAGTAAGCTCATTTTTATCAATTTTTAAATTAATTTCTTTCACTTTATCTTTTAAAGAATCTTTTTGTTGTTTAGTAATCTTATCAATTTTTTTTGATATTTTTTTCACTTCACTTTCAAATGTTCTCTCTTGAGATTGGGCAACAGTTGTTACTAACAACACTAATAATAGTATTCTTTTCATTTTATAAATTTTTAAATTAAACAGGTAATTAGCTTGGTCAGTTTACTTAATCAATAATTGGTAAGCGCTTATTTATTTCTATCAGCAATTGCAACAATTACATCAGATAGTTTTAACTTGAATTTTCGCATAAAATTTTTCTTAAAATCAGCTTCTTCTAAATCATACTCTACTTCTGCCAAAATAGTTTCTGGGTTAATTTTAAGATTAGACCTCATCAGTTCTTTTTTAATCGTTTCTAAAACTTTTTCCCTTTTAACTTTATATTTAGCGTAATACTCTTTTACTTCTTGTGGCGAATGTGTTACTGCGAACAATAAATCATCGCTATTAACCTTTACCCTCGAAATAAGTACTTGTTTTTTTTGTGTATTAATATTTAACAAGCTAGTATTTTCGTTCGCTATTTTTAATACTTCTATTTTAATAGTTTCAGTTATTTTAACTGGCTCATTTATTAAACTAGCTATTTTTTCTTTTTTAGACTCTTTATAATTTTTAAAATCAGAGTTTTTAGCCGTTTTATGGTTATTTTTATTCTTTACATGTAATGTCTTTACAATTGCCTCTTCTGTTGATAAAATATCTTCTAAATTAATCTTCTTTATTTTTACTGTATCTAAAGAAGTTTCAACTATAATAGTATCAATAGCATTTTCACTACTGTTAGTTACTTGATAAAAAACACCAAGGCTAATTAATATAGCGACACTAGCTACATACCCTAAATAAAGCATCCCTTTTTTCTTCTTTTTATGCTGCTCATTATCTAACTGAACATTTAAACGTTCCCAAGCAGATGAAGATGGTTTTAACTCTCTATCTTTTAATTTACTTGCTATATGTTTATCTATATTATTTATTTGCTTTTTCAATCTTATTCATTTTTACGTAATTATTTTGCAACCACTTTCGTGCTTTAAATAATTGTGATTTAGAAGTACCTTCAGATATATTTAATTTTTCTGAAATTTCTGAATGCTTATAACCTTCAATAGCATATAAATTAAAAACTAGCTTATATCCTTCGGGTAATTTATCTATTAATGTTTGTATATCTTCTACTGAAGTATTTTCTAAACTCTCGGTAGCTACACCATTAAAAACATAATCTTCATCTGTTAATTTAATTGGATTTTTTTTATTCAAATATGTTAGACAAGTGTTTACCATTATTCTACGAATCCAACCTTCAAAACTTCCTTCACTTTTAAATTTTTTCAAATTGGTAAAAACCTTCAAAAAACCTTGTAACATTAAATCTTCTGCATGGTGTAAATCTTTTACATATTGCCTACAAACTCCCAACATTTTAGGAGAAAACTGCTCAAACAATTGTTCTTGTGCCTCCCTATTATTGTTTATTGCTTTTTTAATGAGCAACTTTTGTTTGTTATGCAATGGTATAATTTTCAAGCCTTTTGCTCTGTTTTTGTTGTCTTACAAATATATAGACTATGATTCTTTAAAAAAGGTTGCTTCTTAAGCAAAAAGAATCTCCATCTTTATAAAAATGGAGATTCTAACATTCTATTAAATAATTTTATAGAGTTTATAAAAAATACAATTGTTTATAATTTCAATGCTTTTTTACTTATTTTTAACTGTTCACTAAACAACTCTTTCGTAATTTCTGTTTTATAAAACGGAATTATCTTTTTTAATTTCATTTTACCCTCTTCTGACTCTAGTAACTCTGGAAATGCTTTTTCTAACACTTCTAACATAATTGCCGTTGCTGTTGATGCACCTGGCGATGCTCCTAATAAGCAAGTAATACTACCGTCTTTATTACTAATTACTTCTGTTCCGAATTGCAATTTCCCTCCTTTAAATTCATCTTTTTTAATAATTTGTACTCGCTGCCCCGCTTTTACAACCTCCCAATCTTTACTTTTAGCATTTTTCACAAACTTCCGTAAAGAATCCATTCTATCTTCTTTACTCATCATTACCTGTTCTATTAAATACTTTGTTAAAGGTAAATTATGCCAAAAAGCACCAAACATAGAGGGTATATTATTTGATTTAATCGATTTAAATAAATCTAAATTAGACCCTTCTTTTAAAAACTTTGGACTAAACCCTGCAAAAGGGCCAAAGATTAATTGACGTTTTCCATCAATATAACGAGTATCTAAATGCGGAGTTGACATTGGTGGATCTCCAATACCAGCTTTACTATACACTTTCGCATTATGCTGCTTTATAAGCTCTTCATTCTTACATACTAACCACTCTCCACTTACAGGAAAACCTCCATAACCTTCCTTCTCTTCAATTTCTACTTTTTGAAGTAATAACAAACTTCCACCTCCTGCTCCAATAAACACATGCGCTGCTTCTACTTGATGTATTTCTTTAGTTATAGCACTCTTAACTTCAACTGTCCAATCTAAATCGGTATCAGGGTCAACATCTAAAACTTCCATATTACAATGAACAGGCGTGTCAAACTCAGTTTCTAAAATATCAAATAATTTCTTTGCTAAAGCCCCATAATTTACTTCAGTACCTCTATCAATTCTTGATGCTGCCATAATTTCACCATCTTCCCTATCATCCATAATTAAAGGAAACCATTCTTTCATTTTGCTTTTATCTCTAGTAAAATCAATTGAATCAAACATAAAACACTCTTTAAAAGCGTTATACCTCTTTTCTAAATAATCACTATTATCTTTTCCTGTTACCCAACTATGATGTTTTACTGAAGATACAAATTCAGCAGGATTATCAATTAAATCTTCATTAACTAAATAAGACCATAATTGCTTAGACATTTCATATTGTTTGCAAATATTAATCGCTTTCTTTATAGAAATATTACCATCTTTCTCTTCTGGACAATAATTTAATTCACATAAAGCAGAATGTCCTGTACCTGCATTATTCCATGCAGCAGAACTCTCTTTAGCAACACCTTCTAAACGTTCTAAAATTAAAATATTAATTTCAGGATTTAAAACCTTTGCTATTAAGGCTAAATTAGCACTCATAATTCCACCTCCTACACAAATTAAATCATACTCCTTTTTAATATTCATTGCTTATTTATTTTAGCTTCAGAGGTAAAAATAAGTTTTTTTTCATTTTTTAACAAGTGTTAAAGATTTCTTAATAAAACTTGCTCAGTAAAATTCTTTAGACTATTTTTATTTTGAAACATCTAATAAAAGATCTTTAAGCGTATGAGTTATAATGCAACGATAGAAGAAGAAAATAAAGAAATTGCAAACAGATATAAAAACTTATTAAAAGGTACTTACCAAACATTATCTGAAGATGATAAAAAGCTGATACGCAAAGCTTTTGACATTGCTGTTGAGGCACATTCTGAACAACGTAGAAAAACTGGTGAACCATATATTTTTCATCCAATAGCTGTTGCTAAAATTGTTGCTGATGAAATTGGCTTAGGAGCAACATCTATTGCCGCTGCCCTACTTCATGATGTTGTTGAAGATACGCCTTATACAATTGATGATATGGAGCGCTTGTTTGGAGAAAACATAGCACGTATAGTTAGTGGTCTTACTAAAATTTCAAGTTTAAAAAAAGAACAAGACTATTCTATACAAGCTGAAAACTTCAGAAAAATGCTACTCACCTTACATGATGATGTTAGGGTAATTCTTATAAAAATTGCCGATCGTTTGCATAACATGCAAACAATGGATGCAATGCCCCCTCATAAGCAAGTAAAAATAGCTTCTGAAACCTTATATATTTATGCTCCTTTAGCACACCGTTTAGGTTTGTATAATATTAAAACAGAATTAGAAGACTTAGGTTTAAAATATACAGAACCTGAAGTTTACAAAGATATTCTTACCAAAATAAAAGACAGTAAAGAAGATCAACAAAAATATATTAACAGCTTTACAGGCATATTAAAAGAAGCTTTAGATAAGGAAGGCTTTAATTATGATATTAAAGGACGTTTCAAATCTATTTTTTCTATTAGAAAAAAAATGCAAAAGCAAAATGTAACTTTTGATGAAGTATACGATAAATTTGCTATCCGAATTATTTACGAACCAACCTCTGGCGATGAAAAATTTGATGCTTGGAAAATATATTCTATTGTAACCGATTTTTTTAAACCAAACCCTGCCCGTTTACGTGATTGGATTTCTCAACCAAAATCAACGGGATATGAAGCATTACACATTACTGTTATTGGCCCTCAAGCAAAATGGGTAGAAGTGCAAGTACGTTCTGAAAGAATGGATGAGATTGCCGAAAAAGGATATGCCGCTCACTTTAAATACAAACAAAATGACGTTAAAGAAAATGGTCTTGACGGATGGTTAAATCGTTTAAAAGAAACTTTAGAAAATCAAAGTATTAATGCTATTGATTTTGTTGAAGACTTTAAACTTAATTTGTACGCTAAAGAAATATATGTTTTTACACCTAAAGGTGATTTAAAATCATTGCCCAAAAATGCAACTGCTTTAGATTTTGCATTTTCTGTTCATACCGATGTTGGTTTAAAATGTAGAGGTGCTAAGGTAAACGGAAAGTTAGTTCCCTTAAGTCATGCACTTAAAAGTGGCGATCAAGTAGAAGTACTTACCGCTAGCAATAATAAACCTAATGTACGCTGGCTAGATTTTGTTTTAACAGCTAGAGCTCGTACCAAGATTAAATCAGCCTTAAAAGCAGAAGAAAAGATAATTGCTGAAGAAGGAAAAGCTATTTTACTTAGAAAACTTCGTCATTTAAAAATTGGTTCAGGTGAAAAAATAATTCACGAACTCGCTAATTACTTTGGTTTAAAAACAAGTTTCGATTTATTTTTTAGAGTAGGTAATGGTGCTATTGACAACACTCAATTAAAAGAGTTTGTTGCGCAAAGAAGTGGATTAATTATGGGATTCATAAAGAGTACATTTCGACGAAGTCCTTCTAAAGGTTTTTCGGAAAAAGAAGAAGTTACTCACAAATACGATGCATTAGTTTTTGGTAAAGATGAACAAACTTTAGATTATACACTCGCTAAATGCTGCTCCCCTATTCCTGGAGATAAAGTTTTTGGCTTTGTAACCATTAATGAAGGTATAAAAATACATAAAAATGATTGTCCAAATGCTATTTCTTTGCAATCTAATTATGCATATAGAATTATGCCTGCTAAATGGATAGACTCTACTAAGCAAGATTTTACGGCTATTTTACATTTATCTGGAATTGATAATAAAGGTATTGTAAACAATATTACTCGTATTATTTCGAATAGTATGGATGTATTTATACATAGCATTAATATCTCTGGAGACCACGGTGTTTTTGATGGAAAACTTTCTTTAAGTGTTAAAAACAAAGCGCAATTAAATAAGTTAATTGACAATATGAAAAAGCTTGAAGGGGTACAAAAAGTAGAACGTGTTAATACATTGTAAATATCATTTTAATTTACTTGTTTTTTTATCAATAAATAACTGTAAATTTGTCTTTTGTAAAAAATTTAAAAGTAAATGGGTAATTCAGTCGAAAATCAAGAAATTGTAAAAAAAGTTTTCACTACTTTTTTAGAAGAAAACAAGCATCGTAAAACACCTGAACGCTATGCTATTTTACAAGAAATATACGTAGCTGAAGAGCATTTTGATATAGAATCTTTATATATTAAAATGAAAAACAAAAACTATCGTGTAAGTAGAGCTACGCTTTATAATACGATGGATCTACTTATAGACTGTGGATTGGTTAGAAAGCATCAGTTCGACGGTCAATCAATGGCCCGCTATGAAAAAAGTTACTTCGATAAAAATCACGATCACGTAATATTTACTGATTCGGGAGAAGTAAAAGAATTTTGTGATCCTAGAATTCAAGTTATCAAAAAAACTATTGAAGAGGTTTTTGATATTGATATTCAAAATCACTCACTTTATTTTTACGGAACAAAACGCAACAAAAAATAACAACAACAAATATACTTAATAACACACTAGATGGCAGTAGATTTATTACTCGGATTACAATGGGGAGACGAGGGAAAAGGTAAAATCGTAGATGTTTTAACAGGAAATTACGATATTATTGCACGATTTCAAGGAGGTCCAAACGCAGGACACACATTAATATTTGATGGTAGCAAACATGTTTTACACACAATTCCTTCTGGAATTTTTCATAAAACCGCTTTAAATGTAGTTGGTAATGGTGTTGTAATTGACCCAGTTATCTTTAAAAAAGAATTAGAAAATTTAGATGTACATAATATAGATTACACTTCTAAATTATTAATTTCTAGAAAAGCGCACTTAATATTACCAACACATAGATTATTAGATGCTGCTTCTGAAACATCTAAAGGTAAAGCAAAAATTGGTTCTACATTAAAAGGTATTGGTCCAACTTATATGGACAAAACTGGTAGAAACGGAATGCGTGTTGGTGATTTAGAACTTGATAACTGGAAGGATAAATATAGAGCTTTAACTCAGAAACATCTAAGTATGCTTGCTTATTTTGATGTTCAAGTAGAGTATGATTTAGATGAATTAGAAGCTGAATTTGACTTAGGTATCGAAAAATTAAGAACCCTTCAATTTATAGATTCTGAAGAGTTTTTAAACTCAGCTATAAAAGATGGTAAAACCATTTTAGCTGAAGGAGCGCAAGGTTCTTTATTAGATATTGATTTTGGTACATATCCTTTTGTAACATCTTCAAATACTACAGCTGCTGGTGCTTGTACAGGTTTAGGAATTGCACCTAATAGAATTGGTGATGTATTCGGAATTTTTAAAGCCTATACAACTCGTGTTGGTTCTGGACCATTTCCTACTGAATTATTTGACGAAGATGGTGCAGAAATGGCTAAAGTTGGTCATGAATTTGGTGCTACAACTGGTCGCCCTAGAAGATGTGGTTGGTTAGATTTAGTTGCTTTAAAATATGCTGTTGATGTAAACGGTGTTACACAATTAATGATGATGAAAGGTGATGTACTTTCTGGTTTTGATACTTTAAAAATATGTACATCTTATAATTATAAAGGTAAAGAAATTACACATTTACCTTACAATATTGAACCTGAAAACATATCAGTAAACTATACTGAGTTTAAAGGATGGGAAGATGATTTAACTAAGATGACTAGTGCAGATCAATTACCAAAAAACTTACTAGACTACGTGGCTTTTATTGAAAAAGAAACAGGAGTTCCTGTAACCGTTGTATCTGTAGGGCCTGACAGAAAACAAACAATTAATAGATAGATTATCATTTTTATTTTATAAAAAAGCCTTCATATTTATGAAGGCTTTTTCTTTTTATAATTATTTTGATAAAATCTCTTGTCCAAATTTATGACACAATGCTAATGTTTCATTTACATCATCAATTGTTGTTTTCGGATTAATCAAACACATTCGTAATACAACTTGTTTATTTAAAATTGTAGTGACCAACAATGCTTCTTTAGAATCCATTACTTTTTTAGAAATCTGTTGATTTAAAACATCAATTTCTTTTTCTGATAAGTTTAACCCTATAGGATTATATCTAAAGTTAATAACTGCTAAAGTTGCAGGAGAAATAATTTCCCAATATCTACTCTTACGTAAAACCTTTTCAACATCATCAGCTAACTGAATATTATAAGTTACAGCCTTCTTAAAAGTATCTAAACCATACGTTTTTATAGACATATAAAATTTTAAAGCTCTAAATCTACGAGTTAATTGAATTCCATAATCATAAAAATTAATCTCAGACTCATTCCCCTCAATATCTCTTAAATATTCTGGTTTTTCACTAAAAGTACTACTTAACCAAGATGAATCTTTCACCAATAAACATCCAATTTCATAAGGTTGATAAAACCATTTATGCGGATCAACAGTTAAAGAATCTGCTCTTTCAATTCCTCGTAGTGCTTTTGCTCCTTTTTTTGATAAAATTGCTGCTCCACCATAAGCTCCATCAATATGAAACCATAAGTTTTCTTCTTCACAAATATCTGCAATTTCATCTAACGGATCAACGGTTCCTGTGTTTGTAGTTCCTGCCGAAGCAATAAAACAAAAAGGATGTAAGCCTTCTAGCCTATCTTTTGCTATTGCATTTTTTAATTTATTTATGCTTATTCTAAATTCAATATCAGTTGGTAAAACACGTATTTGCTCTTTCTTAAATCCTAATACACGAATTGCTTTAATGTTTGAAGAATGTGCTTGATCTGATAAATAAATAACTGCTTTCGAAAAATCATCTCCACATTTAATTCTACGAGCAGTAACTAAAGCTGTTAAATTAGCCATAGAACCACCGCTTGTAAATATTCCTCCTCCTTTTTCAACAGGAAAATTAAACATTTTCAACAACCAATTCATTGTTACAATTTCTAGTTCTGCTGCGGCAGGAGATGCAACCCATCCACCTGAAAAAATATTAAATCCCGTAGCCAAACTATCTGCCATTGTACTAATAAAATTACTCGGTCCTGGTACAAAAGAATATGCTTTTGGATGTGAAATAACCGTACTATTTGGTATTACATTATCCATTACAAAATCTAAAACTTCATTTGCATTCATACCTTCGTCAGGTGCTTCTTGCAAAAACAAATTATCCATTTCTTTACGTGTAGCAGAAGTAACAGGTTTTTTATCGTTCATAGTATCCCAATGCTCAGCAATAAGGTCAACTATTTTATAACCATAAGACTTCATTTCTTCTAGAGATAAATCAAAATGGGCGCTCATAAAAATATTTTTTTAATGTTTTTGCAAAATTAATCATTAAAAAAACGACACCCTCTCTTTTCCTTCTATAATTTTATTGGTTTATTAAGAAATATGGTACGTTCTTTTCATTATTTTTGCTAACTAAACACTGTTACTTTGAAAAAATTATTTCTTTTAACTTTTTTATTATTCTCTATAGGAAGTTCTTCCCAATCAAAAAGAATAAAAATACTTTCTACGCAACTAAGTACTGCTGATGAAGAAAAATACCCTGGAGCCACTATACTTAGCGGTAAAGTAAAAATGGAACATGAAGGTGCCACCTTAGATTGTCAAAGAGCTTTATTTTATAAGAAAGAAAATATTTTTAAAGCAGTAGGAGAAGTTGTTATAGAGCAAGGTGATAGTATTATTCAATATAGTGATTTTGCTATTTATAATGGAGCTACTAAAAAAGCAAAATCTTGGGGAAATGTTGAAATCAACGATAAAGAAATGAAAATGAGTACTGACACGCTTCATTTCGATAGGGTAAATCAAATTTTATATTATCCAAACGGAGGAACAATTCGTGATAAAAAAAACACCTTAAAAAGTATTAAAGGAACTTATTTTTTAAAAGATAAAAAATTTACTGCTAAATCTAGAGTTACCGTAGTAAACCCTGATAATAATTTAGAATCTGATCATTTAGATTATTATACAAATTCTAACTTAGCTTACTTATACGGACCAAGTACTGTTACTAATTTAAAAGACAGTACTAGAATTTATTCTGAAAGAGGTTTTTACGATACAAATACAGATATTTCATACTTTGTAAAAAATGCTAAGCTTTTTTTAAAAGAACGAACAATTTCTGCCGATAGTTTATACTATGATAAACGTAAAGGTTTTGCTTCTGCAACAAACCGAATAAAAGTTGTTGATACGCTTCAAAAAATGGTTACTAAAGGTAATTATGCTGAATTATACGAAAAAAAAGATTCCCTTTTTATTATTGATAGAGCTGTTGCTATTACCGTATTAGATAAAGATTCTATGTATGTTGCTGGTGATAAAATTTTATTAACAGGTAAACCAGAAAAAAGAATTGTAAGAATTTTTAAAAATGTAAAAATTTTTAAATCTGATTTACAAGGAAAATGCGATTCTATTCACACAAGCCAAACAACAGGTTTAACACGATTATTTAATAATCCTATTTTATGGTCTGGTAAAAGTCAAATTACAGGAGATAGTATTCAACTATTAACCAATAAAAAAACAAATAAACTAGACTCTTTAAAAGTATTACAAAATGCCTTTATGATTCAAAAAGACTCTTTATCTGATGATAATTTTAATCAAATAAAAGGTAGAAACATTTATGGTAAGTTTGAAAAAAATGACTTAAGAAACATGCTTGTTAAGGGTAATGCGGAGTCTTTATATTTTAATAGAAATGATGACAGTAAGAAGCTAGAAACTATCACTAAAGAAATTGCAAGTGATATTGAATTTACTTTAGAAAAAAATGAAATCATTGAAACAAAGTATTTTAAAGAATCCGAAGGAAAAACGTTTCCCCCTTCTAAATTCCCTTCCGAAGAGAAAAAATTTAAAGGTTTTATTTGGAGAGAAAATGAACAACCTAAAACAGTTGAAGACATTTTTGTAAAAGATAAAAATGCCGTTATATCTAATGATAAAAAAAATAATTTGACGGTAAAAAAAGCAAGAGAAAATTTAATTAGAGAAAGTGTAAAAAAACAAAAGAGCAAAAAACTAGAGCTTCCAAATTTCAAATAACTATAACTAAAGTGAAAGACGATTTTTTAAAATATCAAGGGCAAACAACACCACATCCTTTAGCAATTGAAATATCACATGCTAATGGTAGCTACATATATAATACTAGCGGAGAAAAAATGTTAGATTTTGTTGCTGGTGTATCTGCAAATACCTTGGGGCACAATCACCCCAAAGTTACTACTGCTATAAAAAATCAATTAGACTCTTATACACATGTTATGGTATATGGAGAGTTTATACAAAGACCTCAACTAGAGTTGTGCAAGGCACTAGCAAAAACATTACCTGAAAACTTATCTTCTGTTTACATCGTTAATTCAGGAACTGAAGCTACCGAAGGTGCTTTAAAATTAGCAAAACGCTTTACAGGTAGAAGTGAAATGATTACTGCTAAAAATGGATATCATGGTAATACGCAAGGTGCAATGAGTGTTTGTGGTGCTGAACAACAAAATCGTGCATTTCGCCCTTTAATTCCTGGTGTTAAATTTATTGAATTTAATAATGAGGTTGATTTAACCAAAATCACCACAAAAACAGCAGGTGTTATTTTAGAAACTATTCAAGGTGGTGCTGGTTTTATTGAACCTAAAAACAACTATTTAACGAAGGTAAAAGAACGTTGTGAAGAAGTTGGTGCTTTATTAATTTTAGATGAAATTCAAACCGGTATTGGACGTACAGGGAAATTTTGGGGCTTTGAGAATTACAATGTTACTCCTAATATTATTATAACGGGTAAAGGTTTAGGTGGTGGAATGCCAATTGGTGCATTTATTGCTTCTTTTGAAATTATGAATTGCCTTAAAGAAGATCCAAAATTAGGGCATATTACTACTTTTGGTGGGCATCCAGTAATTGCAAGTGCTGGTTTAGCTACAGTAAAAGAAATTACGGAATCAAACCTCATCGAAGAAACACTAAGAAAAGAGAAATTAATTAGAGCTAAATTTAAAAATCATGCGGCTATTAAAGAAATTAGAGGACGCGGATTAATGTTAGCTTTATTAGTTGAATCTCCTGAAGCAGCATCAAAAATTATTTTAAATTGTTTAGATAAAGGTTTAATTTTATTTTGGTTACTTTTTGAAGGAAATGCTATAAGAATCACACCTCCATTAACTATTTCTGATGAAGAAATTAACGAAGGATGTAATCTTATTTTAAATGAATTAAATAATCTTTAAACTAAAAATTCAAATAAATTCGGTTTATCATTTAAGTATTCACCGTAAAAATTTAATGTTTTCATTCTAGCTATTAAAGGTGCTAAGTCTTCACTCTTAACAAGCTCAATACCTACTACAGCTGGTGCATTTTCTTTACTCGTTTTCTTTGAGTATTCAAAATATGTAATATCATCGTTCTCTCCTAAAACGTCTATTACAAATTCTTTTAATGCTCCTGCTCTTTGCGGAAAACGAATGATAAAATAGTGCTTTAATTTACCATATAATAATGCGCGTTCTTTAATTTCTGCAGTTCTTGTTATATCGTTATTACTGCCGCTTATAACACAAACAACATTTTTACCTTTAATTTCATCAGCAAAAAAATCTAAAGCTGTTATTGTTAAAGCACCTGCTGGCTCTACTACAATAGCTTCTCTATTGTATAAATCTAAAATGGTTTGACATACTTTTCCTTCAGGAACCGTTATCATATCATGTAAATTTTCTTTACAGATATCAAAAGTTAAATTTCCTACTTGTTGTACTGCTGCACCGTCAATAAACTTATCTATTTTTTCTAACCTAACATTTCTATTGGCTGAAATAGATGTTTTCATAGATGGTGCTCCTTCTGGCTCTACTCCTATTATTTTTGTACTTGGAGACAGTAATTTGAATACACTAGACAGCCCTGAAGCTAATCCTCCTCCTCCTACAGGAACAAATACATAATCTATAGTTTCTTTAGATTGGTTTATCATCTCTAAACCAACAGTTGCCTGACCTTCTATAATTTTTTCATCATCAAAAGGGTGTACAAATGTTTTACCTAAAGTATCACATACATGTTTTGCAAACTTATAAGCATCATCAAAAGTATCACCAGATAATTCGATATCAACATAATCGCCACCAAACATTCTAACTTGCTCTACTTTTTGTTTTGGTGTAGGAGCTGGCATTACAATAGTACCATGAATTTTAAGTTTCTTACAAGCAAAAGCAACACCTTGCGCATGATTTCCAGCACTTGCACAAACAATTCCATTACGTCGTTGCTCTTCAGTTATCGAACTAATTTTATTATATGCTCCTCTAATTTTATAAGATCTAACCTGTTGTAGGTCTTCTCTTTTAAGGAAAATATTTGCCTTAAACTTTTCTGAATAAATATAATTTTTAAATAAAGGAGTTTCTATAGCTACACCTTTTAGTGTAGCTACAGCCTCCTTAATTGCCTTTATTGTTGGTGAATATGTGGTGTTTACTTGCATATTATTAATGAAAAACTACTGCTTCTTTTTCTTCTTCTTGATCTATTGTTTTCATGGCTGTCATTGACGCTCTTAATGTTTTACCAATAGCCTCAATTGGATGTCCTTGAATTGTATTGTTTACAGCAATTAAATCTAAATTATCTACTTCATTAGAAGATGTAAATGATTTACCTATAACAGAAGTATCAACATCTTTCATAAAATCAACTAACATTGGTTTAGCTGCATGATCAAATAAATAACATCCATACTCAGCGGTATCAGAAATAATACGATTCATTTCATATAATTTCTTTCTTGCTACGGTATTCGCTATTAATGGTAATTCGTGTAAAGATTCGTAATAAGCTGACTCAGCCTTAATACCTGATGCCACCATGTTATCATAAGCTAACTCTACTCCTGCTCTTACAAAAGCAACCATTAAAGTACCGTGATCAAAATATTCTTGTTCACTAAACTCTATTTCTGTAGCTGTTGTTTTTTCAAAAGAAGTTTCTCCTGTAGCTGCTCTCCATGATAATAAATTAACATCATCATTAGCCCAATCTTCCATCATTGTTCTTGAAAAATGACCTGACATAATATCATCCATATGCTTTGTAAATAATGGTGCTAAAATAGTTTTCAATTCTTCTGAAATTTCAAAAGCTTTAATTTTAGCTGGGTTTGATAAACGGTCCATCATGTTTGTTATTCCTCCATGCTTTAAAGCTTCAGTAATAACTTCCCATCCATATTGAATCAATTTAGATGCATACGTAGGATCAATTCCTTCTTCAACCATTCTTTCAAATGATAAAATAGAAGCTGTTTGTAACACACCACATAAAATAGTTTGTTCTCCCATTAAATCAGACTTAACCTCTGCAACGAATGATGATTCTAATACTCCTGCTTTATGACCACCTGTTGCAACTGCATATGCTTTTGCTTGAGACCATCCTTTATTTTCAGGATCATTTTCTGGATGTACAGCGATTAAAGTTGGCACTCCAAAACCTCTTTTATATTCTTCTCTTACCTCGGTACCAGGACACTTAGGCGCAACCATAATTACTGTTAAATCTTCACGGATTTGCATTCCTTCTTCTACAATATTAAAACCGTGAGAATAAGATAATGTAGCACCTTTTTTCATTAAAGGCATTACTGTTTTAACAACTCTTGTATGCTGTTTATCTGGTGTTAAGTTTAAAACTAAATCTGCTGTAGGGATTAATATTTCAAAAGTATCTACATTAAAATTGTTCTCAGATGCATTTTTAAAAGAAGCTCTTTTTTCTTCAATTGCAGCACCACGCAAAGCGTAAGAAACATCTAAACCAGAATCTCTCATATTTAAACCTTGATTTAAACCTTGAGCTCCACAACCAATAATTACTACTTTTTTACCTTTTAAAGCGCTAACTCCTTCAGAAAATTCTGAAGCGTCCATGAATCTACATTTTGCTAGTTGCTCTAACTTTCCTGCTAATGATAATGTATTGAAATAATTTGTTGCCATTTTTTAGTTGTTTATTGATAATAATGTTGATATTTTCATTTCGTCTTTAGTAATTGCAATTCGTCCTGATCTAACAAATTGCATAATACCATGTTGATCTAACGTATGGTATAATTCTTCTATTTCTTCTTTAGCCCCTGATTTTTCAAGTACAAAAAAATCTTTATTTATATTAATTACTCTAGACTTACTACTATTTATTATAGTCTGAATTTCGTCATTTTCTGTTAATAAATTAGAACTCAATTTAAATAAGCAAGATTCTTGATATACCGTATTTTCATCAGTATGGTAATACGCTTTAATAACCTCAACTTGTTTTTCTACTTGACCTATAATCTTTTTTATTTGACTTTCTGTTACTTTAACTAACAGTGTAAATCTTGAAACACTTTTTATTTCTGATTTAGAAATATTCATGCTTTCAATATTAATATGTCTTCTTAAAAAAATCCCTGAAATTCTATTTAACAATCCAACATTGTTTTCTGTATAAATAGAAACTGTATATGTTTGTTTATTTTCCATAATTATTCTAATCTTATATCTGAAACAGATGCACCTGTTTCTATCATAGGAAATACGTTATTTTCTTTTTCTACACAAACCTCTAAGAAATAAGCTTCTTTAGATTCCATCATTTCTTTAACAGTACTCGCTAATTCTTCTCTTTTCGTAACTCTTTTTGCATCTATACTATATCCTTTTGCAATTGCTACAAAATCTGGATTGGTCATCTCTGTTGATGCGTATCTTTTATCAAAAAATAATTGCTGCCACTGACGTACCATTCCTAAAAACTCATTATTAAGCACTACTATTTTCACTGCTGTTTTATTCTGCAAAATAGTTCCTAACTCTTGAATTGTCATTTGATAACCTCCATCACCAGCAATCATCACAACCTCTCTTTCTGGCATTCCCATTTTAGCTCCAATTGCAGCAGGTAACGCAAACCCCATTGTACCTAAACCTCCAGAAGTAATATTACTTTTAGTTTTATTAAATTTAGCATAACGACAAGCAAACATTTGGTGCTGTCCAACATCAGAAACAATAATAGCATCTCCCCCAGAAGCTATATTTATTTCCTTTAAAACTTCCCCCATTGTTAAACCATCTTTCGTTGGATACAGATCTTCTTTCTTTACTTTTTCGAATTCAATAGCTTCTAGCTTCGTGAACTCTTCTAACCATTGATCGTGTTTATTTTCATTGATTAGTGGTAATATTTGAGCTAAACTCTCTTTTACATCACCTAAAACAGCAACATCTGCTTTTACATTTTTATCAATTTCGGCTGGGTCTATTTCAAAATGAATAATCTTTGCTTGTTTTGCATATCTACTTAAATCTCCTGTAACACGGTCATCAAAACGCATACCTACTGCTATTAGCAAATCGCACTCATTTGTTAATACATTAGGTGCATAATTACCATGCATTCCTACCATCCCCACATTTAATTCATGATCTGTCGGTAATGCTGACAAACCTAAAATTGTCCATGCTGATGGAATATCTGCTTTTTCAATAAATGCTCTAAATTCTTCTTCTGCTTGCCCTAAAATAACACCTTGACCAAAAACGATCATTGGTTTTTTAGCTCTATTAATTAAGGATGCTGCAGATTTTACGTCTTCTAAACTAACTTCTGGTTTAGCTTTATAACTACGTACCGAAGAACATTTTTCATATTCAAAATCAAAAGTTTCAAACTGAGCGTCTTTTGTAATATCTATTAATACAGGTCCTGGTCGACCTGATTTTGCGAGATAAAATGCCTTTGCAAAAATTTCGGGTATTTCAGAAGCTTTTGTTATTTGATAATTCCACTTAGTTACTGGTGTAGAAATACCAACAATATCAGTCTCTTGAAAAGCATCTGACCCTAATAAATGAGATGCGACTTGTCCTGTTATGCACACCATTGGTGTAGAGTCTATTTGTGCATCTGCGATGCCTGTAATTAAATTTGTAGCCCCAGGACCTGAAGTTGCAATTGCTACACCTACCTTACCAGTTGCTCTGGCAAAACCTTGTGCAGCATGTGTGGCTCCTTGCTCGTGTCGAGTAAGTACATGGTTAATTTTATCTTGGTATTTGTATAACTCATCATATACAGGCATAATTGCTCCACCGGGGTATCCATAAATTAAATCTGCTCCTTCTTCAAGTAAGCATCTTACAACAGCTTCTGCTCCAGAAATATGTATTTTCTGCTTTGAAGCTATTTCAGGTTTTGTTTGCGTTTTTGTATTCATAATTTCAGCTATTAAAATGCATCAGTTACACATCCTTTAGATGCTGATGCTACTGTTTTTGCGTATTTGTATAATATTCCTTTTTTATGCTTTAATGCAGGTACTACCCATTGTGCTTTTCTTTCTGCTAATTCCTCATCAGAAAGTAATACATTTATAGAATTGTCTTCTGCACTAATTTTAATTTTATCTCCAGTTTTAAGTAAACCAATTGTTCCTCCAGATTGTGCTTCAGGTGTAATATGCCCTACTACAAATCCGTGAGTTCCTCCTGAAAAACGACCGTCAGTAATTAATGCTACAGATTTTCCTAAACCTGCACCCATAATAAGTGAAGTTGGCTTTAACATTTCTGGCATTCCTGGCCCTCCTTTTGGTCCAACATATCTAATTACAACCACATCACCTCTTTCTACTTCTCCGTTAGAAATACCTGTATTTGCTGCCTGTTCTCCATCATATACAACTGCTTTCCCTTCAAAAAGTAATCCTTCATTCCCTGAAATTTTAGCAACAGCTCCTTCAGTAGCCAGGTTTCCATAAATTATTTGAATATTTCCTGATGTTTTTAGAGCTTTATCTTTTGGATGAATTACATCTTGATCTTCAAATTCCATCGCCTTAACATTTGCTAAGTTTTCAGCCAATGTTTTTCCCGTAACAGTTAAACAATCACCATGTAAATAACCATTCTCTAATAAATACTTCATAACGGCTGGTGTACCTCCTACTGCATGAACATCTTCCATTAAATATTTCCCTGATGGTTTTAAATCAGCAATTAATGGAGTTCTATCACTTACTTTTTGAATATCTTCTAAAGTAAAGTCAATATCAGCAGCATGTGCTATTGCTAAAAAGTGTAATACCGCGTTGGTAGAACCTCCTAAAGCATTTACTAATGCCATTGCATTTTCTAAAGATTTTTTAGATATAATATCTAAAGGTTTTAAATCTAATTCTAATAAGGTTTTAATAGCTAAAGCTGTTCTTTCTGCTTCAGATAATTTATTAGGGTTTTCTGCTGGTATTGATGAGTTATAAGGTAATGCAAACCCCATACATTCTATTGCCGACGCCATCGTATTTGCGGTATACATACCACCACATGCGCCTGCCCCAGGGATTGCTCTTTTTATAATTTCTCTATACTCATCTTCTTCTATTTCTCCTGCTACTTTTTGTCCTAAAGCTTCAAAAGCAGAAACAATATTTAGTTTCTTTCCTTTATAGTTTCCAGACGCAATTGTTCCTCCATACATCATAATTGATGGACGGTTTAAGCGTAACATTGCTATTACTGCTCCTGGCATATTTTTATCACAACCAACTACCGACACTAATGCGTCATAACTTTGCGCATTCATAACCGTTTCTATAGAGTCGGCAATAATATCTCTTGACGCTAACGAGTAATTCATTCCTGAAGTTCCCATCGAAATTCCATCAGAAACTCCAATTGTATTAAATCCTAAACCAACTAAACCTGCAATTTTTGTTTCAATTTTAACTTCTGCAGCTAAATTATTTAAATGCATGTTACATGGGTTACCATCATAGCCAGTACTTGCAATACCAACCTGGGCTTTACTCATGTCTTCATCTGTTAAACCAACTGCGTACAACATTGCTTGTGATGCTGGTTGAGATTCATCTTGTGTTAACCTACTACTGTGTTTGTTTAATTTCATTTTAACTTGCTTTACGTTTATTACGTAATCCTACTACTTCGTTTTTATATAATTTCATTAATTGATATCCGTGTGATTTTTCCCATGCTAATGGAAACTGATACTCATCTAATGATTCTAATCCTACAACTTCTGCCGCTGTTCCTGTAAAAAAACAAGCGTCCATATTTTTTAATTCTTCTAAAGTCACATGCTTTTCTTCTAATGGAATCCCATTTTCTTTACATAAATCGATTACTGTTGATCGTGTAATACCTGCCATAATATGACCTTTAGGAGGTGTATATAATTTCCCATCTTTCTCCATAAATATATTTGCCCCAGAACATTCCGCAACATTGTTATTCATATCTAACAACAAAGCCTCATCGTAACCTGCCGCTTTTACTTCATTTGACGCTAAAATAGAGTTGGTGTAATGCCCTGTTACTTTTGCTTCAACAAAGCATGATTTAGGATTTGGGCGTTGAAATTTAGATGTTTTAACTTTTAATAGTTTATTCCCCATTAACTTACCCCACTCCCAACATTGTATAATTAATTGAGAATCTTTAGCTGAAAATACACCCATATTTTCACCTACTACAATTAGAGGTCGTATATATGCATCTTGTAAATTATTTTTTTCCAACAACTCATACGTTAATCGTGTTAGCTCTTCTTCAGTATAATTAAACTCAATACTCATTACTTCGGCTCCATATTTAAGTCGTTTATAATGTTCTTCAGATTTAAATACTTTAGTTCCTTCACTCGTTTTATAAGCTCTTATACCTTCAAATACTCCATTACCATAATGCAAGCTTTGACTGTATGGATTTGATGTAGCATCTTTTGCTTTGATAAATTCTCCATCGTAAAAAATCACACTTTCCTCGTTATAATACATCTTCTCCTTTTTTAATATTCAAAATTATTTTATTGTTTCTTTACTAATTCTATTTACTTTTCATTTTAATGATGCCTATCTCACAACAAAAACACATAAATACTTAATTATCAATAATTTAAAAAATAACATCTATACTATTCAACGTATAAAAAAAACCTGTGTCAAAATTGACACAGGTTTTTTTATTGTATAGCAATAAACATCTGTATCAACTCGGTGGTGAGCTAATAATGACAATAATTAAGACTATGACTATGTTATAAATTTTATTCATTTTGCTGTAACAAAAAAGGCTTCCTAAAAATTTAGGAAGCCTTTTAATATTTATTTTTTTTAAATATACTTCCTTTATCCTTGTAAAATAATTACAATGACTACAATAGAAATAATATTTAAAATTTGTTTATTCATTTTTTGTTTTAATCTCCGTTTATAAAAAACCGATAGGCAAATATTAAATTATTTTTTTAAATAATCTAAATTATTTTCTAATAATTTAAAATTATTTTATATGTTTGCAATATGATTACACAAAAAAATAAAATACGTAGTACTGTTCCCAGTACATTTGTTCGCTTTCGCCGTCGCAGCTAAAAGCAAACAAATATTTCTTTATACGTAACTTTTATTTTTTATTCTTTGTACAATTTCAAATTCATATCAATAGTATCTGTAGTTATTCTTTCGAATAGCCCCGCAGTTGTACGCCCTATTTTCCGCCGTCGCCCTTTGGGTGCTATCTAATTTATTGAACCTAGGTGAGTCCGGTTCTTCTTTCCAAAAAATCAATTCATTTCAAATAACACAATACCTATCAAACACTTAAGTGTTTATAAAATTCATATAGGTATTCTTTAAATTCAAGAACAATGGAAATTGTTATTGCTAATAAATCACATAGTATATACGCAAAAATTATCTGTGACACTATTGCAGAGTCTGCTAATGTTAGAGGTACAGGGATTGCTAAGCGTACACCTGAATATATCATAACTAAAATAGAAAATGGCAATGCTGTTATCGCTTTAGAGAATGAAAAATTCGCGGGGTTTTGCTATATCGAATCTTGGGGGCATGGAAAATTTGTTGCCAATTCAGGCTTAATTGTACATCCAAATTTCAGAAAACAAGGGCTGGCTAAAAGAATAAAAGCAACCGTTTTTGAACATTCGAGAACAAAATTTCCTTTTGCCAAAGTCTTTTCAATAACAACAGGTTTACCTGTAATGAAATTGAATAGCGATTTAGGATATAAACCAGTTACTTTTTCAGAATTAACAAATGATCAATCTTTTTGGAAAGGCTGTCAAACCTGTCAAAACTATGATGTTTTACAAAGAACAAAACAACAAATGTGTTTATGTACAGGAATGTTATACGATCCATCAATCAAAGAAAAAAACAACACTAAAATAAAAATTAAAGAGAAAGTTTTTCAAAGATTAAAGAGAATTAAAGAAAGCCTTTTCTTAAAAAAATATAAAAAATGAAAAAATTAGTCATTGCATACAGCGGAGGTTTAGATACATCATATTGTGCCGTTAGTTTATCAAAAGCTGGATATGAAGTTCATGCTGTTAGCGTAAATACAGGTGGATTTACAGATAACGAAATTCAAGATATTGAAAAAAATGCTTATAAAATGGGAGTTACTACTTATCAGAATATTGATGCTGTCGCTACATTTTATCAAAAAGTAGTAAAATATTTAATCTACGGAAATGTATTAAAAAACAATACATATCCTTTATCTGTAAGCGCAGAAAGGATTATTCAGGCAATAGAAATTGCAAAGTATGCTAAAAGTATTAATGCAAAATATATTGCTCACGGAAGTACTGGAGCGGGAAATGATCAGGTACGTTTTGATATGATTTTTCAAACTATTGCTCCTGAAATTGAAATTATTACACCAATTAGAGACCAACAACTATCTAGACAAGAAGAAATACAATACTTAAAAGATAATGGGATTGACTTGTCTTGGGAAAAAGCAAAATACTCAGTAAATAAAGGTTTATGGGGAACAAGTGTTGGCGGAGAAGAAACATTAACTTCTGCTAAAGCATTACCTGAAAAAGCATATCCGTCTCAACTAGAAAAGAACGGAGAAGAAAAAGTAAAAATGACTTTTAAAAATGGAGAATTCATTGCTATGAACGCTATAGTTGATTCACCACAAAATAATATTCAAAAATTAAATGAATTAGCATCTAAATATGCTATTGGTAGAGATATTCATGTAGGTGATACCATTGTAGGAATAAAAGGAAGAGTTGGTTTTGAAGCAGCGGCTGCTCTAATTACAATCAAAGCACATCACTTATTAGAAAAACATACACTCACAAAATGGCAGCTACAACATAAAGAGTATCTCTCTAGTTTTTATGGAATGCATTTACATGAAGGTCAATATTTAGATCCTGTAATGAGAGATACGGAAGCTTTTTTAGAGAGTAGTCAATCAAAAGTTACAGGTGATGTGTATGTGACGCTTAAACCATACCATTTTCAGTTAGATGGTATTGCTTCTAAGCATGATTTAATGAATGCAAAATTTGGGAGTTATGGAGAAGAAAATAAAGCATGGACAGCTAATGATGCTAAAGGATTCATTAAAATTCTTGGTAATCAAAACAAAATATATCAACAAGTTAATTCTTAAAAAATGATACAAGCAGGAATTATTGGAGGAGCTGGTTATACAGCAGGTGAATTAATTAGATTATTGATACATCATTCAAGAGTTGAAATAAACTTTGTGTTTAGTACTTCAAACGCAGGAAATAAAATAAGCAATATTCATCAAGATTTAATTGGTAGTTTAGAGTTGAATTTTACGAATACAATTAATCCTAATGTTAACGTGTTGTTCTTATGTTTAGGTCATGGAAATTCTAAGAAATTTTTAGAAAGTAATACTTTTTCTGACGCTACAAAAATTATCGATTTAGGAAATGATTTTAGACTAAAGAAAGAGCAAATTTCTCAAGAAAAAACCTTCGTTTATGGTTTACCTGAGCTACAAAAAAATGCTATTATAGATGCAAAACATATTGCAAACCCAGGCTGTTTTGCTACTGCTATTCAATTAGCACTGCTTCCATTAGCTAGTGCCAATTTAATTACTAAAGATGTACATGTAAATGCTGTAACAGGTGCTACTGGTGCAGGTACTTCTTTATCTGCAACAACCCATTTTACTTGGAGAGATAATAATTTTTCGTACTACAAACCTTTTACGCATCAACATTTAGGTGAAATCAATCAATCTGTAAAAAATTTACAAACTAGTTTTGATTCTCAGATTGTATTTATGCCAAATAGAGGTGATTTTTCTAGAGGAATTTTCGCTACGGCTTACACCTATTTCAAAGGAACATTAGAAGAAGCAAAAACACTTTATAAAACATATTATAAAGAAGCAAAATTCACATTTGTGTCTGATAATGAAATACATTTAAAGCAAGTGGTAAATACCAACAAGTGTTTAATTCACTTACACAAACATGAAAATAAATTACTCGTAACAAGTGTTATTGATAATTTATTAAAAGGAGCTTCAGGACAAGCAGTACAAAACATGAATTTGATGTTCGGGTTTGAGGAAACAGCTGGACTGAATTTAAAAGCAACTTATTTTTAGAAAACGAAATGTCAGTTCAAGAGAAACGAAGCAATCCTATAAACAGATTACTTCAATCATTCTTCTTTCGTAATGACTAAAAACTAATAAAAACATGAAAATAGCAATTATAGGTACCGGAAATTTAGGTAAATCTATTGCAAAAGGATTAATAACAACCAATGCAATAACTTCTTTGTATTTAACAAGAAGAAAACTAGATACCATTAAAGAGTTTGAAGGGTATAAAAATGTTAGTTTAACAACTAATAATTCAGAAGCTGTTCAAAATTCAGACATTATTATTTTAGCTGTTCAACCAGCGCATTTAAAAGAAGTTTTAAATGAGACTCAACCTTTATTAAAAGAAAATCACATTATTATTTCTACCATTACTGGTTTTTCAATTACTCAAATTGAAGAGATTGTTGGAGTAAATAATTTTATTATTAGAGCAATGCCTAATACTGCAATTGCAGTTGGTAAATCGATGACTTGTTTGTGTGGAAACACCAAAGGATTGGAAAGAATAAAAGTAGCCGAAGCTGTTTTTAACAGACTAGGTACTTCTATTGTTATTCCAGAATCTAAAATGCAAGCTGCAACCGTAGTTTGTGCAAGCGGAATTGCTTTTTGGATGCGGATGATAAGAGCAACAACTCAGGCTGCTATTCAATTAGGTTTTGATGCCAAAGAAGCACAAGAATTAGCCATGCATACTTGTGATGGTGCTGCAAACTTATTAATTACAACAAGAAATCATCCAGAACAAGAAATAGATAAAGTTACAACGCCTAAAGGCTGTACTATTGAAGGGCTGAATGAAATGGAACACCAAGGATTGAGTTCTTCATTAATACAAGGAATGGTTACCTCATATAATAAAATTAACACCATAAAAACGGAGCAATTATGAGTTTATTTAATGTATATCCGCTATTTAATATTACTCCCGTAAAAGCAAAAGATATTAATGTGTATGATGAAAATGGTACAGAATATTTAGACTTATACGGAGGGCATGCTGTTATTTCTATTGGACATTCTCACCCAACATATGTAAAGAATATCAGTAATCAAGTAAGTAATTTGGGCTTCTACAGTAACTCAATTCAAAATCCGTTACAAACAAAATTAGCTGATGAGTTAATAAAGCAATCTAATTGTAAAGATTATCAATTGTTTTTATGCAATTCAGGAGCTGAAGCAAATGAAAATGCCTTAAAACTAGCTTCTTTTCACACCAATAAAAAGAAAATTATTGCTTTTAAAAATGGTTTTCATGGTAGAACATCTGCTGCGGTTGCTGCAACAGATAACACTAAGATTGTTGCTCCAATTAATGCACAGCAAGAGGTTGAATTTTTCGAGTTAGGTGATTTACAATCTATAGAAAAAGCATTACAAAAAGAAGATGTTTGTGCTGTAATTATTGAATGTATTCAAGGAGTTGGAGGTTTAGATGAAAGTACCACTACTTTCTATCAGGGCTTAGATAAATTATGTAAACAATACAAAGTAATGTTTATAGTAGATGAAGTACAATCTGGTTTTGGAAGAACAGGTGATTTTTTTGCTTTTCAAAAGCATAATATTACCCCAGATGTTATCTCAATGGCAAAAGGAATGGGAAATGGTTTTCCTATTGGCGGAATTTTAATTCATCCTTCAATTGAAGCTTCTTATGGTTTATTAGGAACTACTTTTGGTGGGAATCATTTAGCTTGTGTAGCTTCTTTAGCTGTTTTAACTGTTTTAAAAGAAGAGCGTTTACTCAAAAACGTAAACCTAATTTCTGAATACTTTATTGAAAAAGCAGCAGAAATTCCAGCAATAAAAAAAATAAAAGGAAGAGGTTTAATGCTTGGAATAGAATTTAATTTTCCAATTGCATCGTTAAGAAAAGAACTAATTTTTAAACATCATATTTTTACAGGAAGTGCTAAAAATCCTAATTTACTAAGGATTCTTCCTCCATTAACAATCAAAAAACAACATGTTGATCAGTTTTTTGATGCCGTAAAAAAGGAATTGAGTAATTAAAAACCTCTCGACTGCACTCGAGGAGACATTGATTTGTCTGATTGATCATTACTGAAATTAAAATATTTTTTAATTGAAAGTAGCAAACGCAGTTTGTCGAGACCTATAGAATTATAGTATGAAAAAATATACCAATATAAACGATATAAAAAATGTTTCTAAAATTATTCAAGAAGCAATTCAATTAAAAGAAACCCCCTTTCTATTTGAAAATTTAGGAAAACATAAAACATTGGTAATGTTGTTTTTCAATTCTAGCTTAAGAACAAGGTTAAGTACAGAAAAGGCAGCGAAAAATTTAGGTATGCAAGTAATGATATTAAATGTTAATGATACTTGGAATTTAGAATTTGAAGATGGTACAGTTATGAATTTAAATTCATCTGAACATGTAAAGGAGGCTGCTCAAGTAATTTCTCAATACGCAGACATTATAGCTATAAGAGCATTTTCATCCTTAAAAAATAAAGAAAAAGATGAATCTGAATTTATATTAAATAGCTTTATAAAATATGCAACAGTTCCGATTGTAAATATGGAAAGTTCAACAGCGCATCCTTTACAAGCTTTAACAGATGCAATTACCATTGAAGAGTTAAAAACAAAACCAAAACCAAAAGTTGTATTGTCTTGGGCTCCGCATCCTAAAGCATTACCTCATGCTGTTGCTAATTCGTTTGTTAAAATGATGCAAAAAACTGCTGTTGATTTTTATATTACGCATCCGAAAGGTTATGAACTGAACCCTGAAATCACAAGAAATACGCCTATTAATCATAATCAAGAAGAAGCTCTTAGAAATGCTGATTTTGTGTACGTAAAAAACTGGAGTAGCTACACAGATTATGGTGAAATTATTTCTCAAGACCAGAATTGGATGCTTACAAAAGAAAAAATAGGCACAGCAAAGTTTATGCATTGTTTACCTGTAAGAAGAAATGTGGTAGTTGAAGATAGTGTGTTAGATAGTAAAAATTCTGTCGTAATTCATGAGGCAAATAACAGAACGTACGCAGCTCAGATTGTGCTAAAAAAAATAATAGAAAATCTTTAAAAAGAACGTCATTCTTAATTTATTTCAGAATCGCATAAATAGAATAATGAGAAGCTGAATCAAATTTAGCTTGACGATATAAAATTTTAAATATGGAAACATTAAAAATCATAAAAATAGGAGGAAATATTATAGACAATCCAATAGCATTAGATAATTTCCTAATTGAGTTTTCTAAAATTGAAGCTCCAAAAATATTAGTACATGGTGGCGGTAAGTTAGCTACAAAGCTAGCGCAACAAATGAATGTAAAAGTTGAAATGGTTGATGGCAGAAGAATAACGAACACAGAAACATTAGATATAATTACGATGGTATATGCAGGAAAAATCAACAAAACAATTGTGGCTTCTTTACAACAAAAATCAAACAATGCTGTAGGTTTTACAGGTGCTGATGGCAATACAATTCTTTCAGTAAAAAGACCTGTAAAAGAAATAGATTATGGATTTGCTGGCGATATAATTAATGTAGACACTACTGTCTTAAACACATTATTAAACATAGGCGTTACACCTGTTTTTTGCGCTATTACTCATGATAATAATGGGCAATTATTAAACACTAATGCAGATACAATTGCTTCAGAATTAGCCATTGGTTTTGCTAAGAAATATCAAACAGAATTGTATTACTGTTTTGAAAAAAATGGTGTTTTATTAGATATAAACAATGATGATTCTGTAGTAGAAAATATTACTACAAAAAAATATGAAGAATTATTGGCAAAGAACATTATTGCAGACGGAATGTTACCAAAAATGAATAATTGCTTCCATGCAATCAATCAGCAAGTGCATAAAGTTTGTATCGGAAAATCAGAAATGTTATACAATCATAATTCAAAATTTACAACAATACAAGCTTAATGAAAACACAACAAGAATTAACGCTTGAAGCGATCGAATTATTAAAAAACTTAATAGAAACGCCTTCTTTTTCATCAGAAGAGAACCAAACAGCATTGCTTTTAGAAAACTGGTTTATCAGCAATACTATTCCTTTTAAAAGAAACGTACATAATATTTGGGCTGTTAATAGATATTATGATGAAAGTAAACCTACCTTACTTTTAAATTCACATCACGATACCGTGAAGCCTAATAATGGTTATACGAAAGATCCTTTTAAAGCAATTATTGAAGATGGAAAACTATATGGCTTAGGAAGTAATGATGCTGGTGGCTGTTTGGTTTCACTATTAGCTACTTTCACTCATTTTTATCATGAAAAAGACCTAACATATAATTTAGTAATTGTAGCGTCTGCAGAAGAAGAAAGTAGTGGTGATAATGGTTTAAATAGTATGCTATCTATCATTCCGAATATTGATGTTGCTATTGTTGGCGAACCAACTTTAATGAATTTAGCAGTTGCAGAAAAAGGATTGGTTGTTTTTGATGCTATCGTAAAAGGTACTCCAAGTCATGCTGCACACCCTAATACAAATAATGCCATTTATAATAGTATTAATGTTTTAAAGTGGTTTGAAAATTATCAGTTTAAAAAATCATCTGATGCTTTAGGCGATGTAAAAATGACTGTTACACAAATAAATGCAGGTAAGCAACATAATGCAATTCCTTCAGAAGTAAAACTAGTTGTTGATGTGCGTGTTAATGATAAATATACAAATCAAGAAATTGTAAATATTCTACAACAAGAATCTCCTTGTGATACTATTGAACCACGTGGAATTAAATTGAGCTCTTCTTCAATTCCGATTAATCATGAATTGATAAAAGCAGGAATTTCTTTAGGAAGAAAAACTTATGGCTCTCCTACCCTATCAGATCAGTCTGTATTAAGTTGTCCTTCTTTAAAATTGGGCCCTGGTGATAGTACACGTTCTCATACAGCAGATGAATTTATTTATTTACATGAAATTAAAGAAGGTATTAAAATTTATATCAATCTATTAAATAAAGTAATTGTTTAAAAAATAAGTAATCGTCATAACGAAGAAGTATAGAAAAGTTATCTCTTAATTAATTATGAGATTGCTTCGTGCCTCGCATTGACAATAAAACATAAAGAATATGAAACTTTGGGATAAAGGATTAACCATAGACAAAAAAATAGAACAGTTTACTGTCGGAAACGATAGAGAGATTGACATGCATATAGCAAAATACGATGTGCAAGCATCTTTAGCACATGCAAAAATGTTGCATAAAATTGAAATAATCAATTCAGATGAATTACAAAAACTAGAAGAAGGGCTTGATGAAATGAAACATCAAATTGAAAATAATACGTTTGAAATTGAAAATTATTTTGAAGATATACATTCTAAAATAGAATTTGAATTAACTAAAAAATATGGAGATGTTGGTAAGAAGATTCACACTGCCCGTTCTAGAAACGACCAAGTTTTAGTTGCCTTACATTTATATTACAAACAAAACATAGCTGACGTAATTCAACAAACGAATACTTTATTTAATACTTTATTAGATTTATCAGAAACATACAAAGATAATTTATTACCAGGTTATACACATTTACAAGTAGCAATGCCTTCTTCTTTTGGTTTATGGTTTTCAGCTTATGCCGAAGTATTAATAGACGATGTATATTTGTTAGAGGCCGCTTTTAAAGTGGTAGATCAAAACCCTTTAGGCTCTGCTGCTGGTTATGGAAGTTCTTTTCCGATTGATAGAGATTTTACAACCCAAGAATTAAATTTTTCTACATTAAAATACAATGTCGTTGCTGCTCAAATGAGCAGAGGAAAAAGCGAGCGAACAATTGCAGCGGCTTTAGGAGGATTATGTAACACTTTAGCTCGTTTTTCGATGGATATCTGCTTGTATATGAGTCAAAATTTTGGCTTTATTTCCTTTCCAGATGAGTTAACTACAGGAAGCAGTATTATGCCACATAAAAAGAATCCTGATGTATTTGAATTGATTAGAGGTAAATGTAATAAAATACAGGCATTGCAAACTGAAATGATTTTAATTACTAATAATTTACCGAGTGGTTATCATAGAGATTTTCAATTATTAAAAGAAAATATGATTACTGCTTTTGAAGAAGTTAAAAACATTTTAGAAATTTTTAATTTTTCAATCAAACAAATTATTGTTAAAGATGTAAATCCAAATGATGAAAAATACAAATTTTTATTTACGGTTGATAATATGAATACATTGGTAGAAAACGGGATGACCTATAGAGATGCTTATAAAAATATTGGTGCTAAAGTTGAAAATGGAACATACAAACCAGATACTTCAAAGAAGCATTCTCATATTGGAAGTATTCATAATTTAAGTTTAAATAAGATTCGAGATAAGTTTCCAAGTTAAAAGAGAAACAAAAAAACTAGGGTTAAATTATATAATTTAACCCTAGTTTTTAAAATATGAAAATTTACAGAATAGTATGTGTCCCTTTTACAAAACACCATATTTGACTTAAATTAGTTTCCGTAAATTATTTTCTTTTTATCACACTTTTCTTCTTCTCCAATAATACATTTTTCAGTTGCACTACTATTCTTTCTTCTCTTCTTAAAGTTTTTTCTTAAAAAGAGTAAAAAATTATTTCTTTTACTTAGCTTTCTTTGTGCTTTTTTTTCAGCTTCTTGTCTTACTTTAATACTCTTTTCACCCCCAACAATATAAAAATAAGACCTCCTATTTTTTTGATGCTCTTCTTCTGTACACTTATTTTTATTAGCATTAGTACAATCATTAAGTAATCTATCTTCACCGTATCCTACAGCTTCTTTAATTCTCTTTTTAGAAATACCTCTTAATAATATGTAATCTCTAGTAGCTTTTGCTCTCTTATCAGATAATATTCTGTTGTAATTACTACGTCCTCTACTATCAGTATGAGATTCTATTCTAATAACTATCTCTGGGTGGTTATTCATGACAGTTACAATATTCTCTAATTCATATTCAGCATCGGCTCTAATAACTGATTTATTGAAGTCAAAAAATATAGGGTTAATTACTATTTGATTACCTATAATTAAAGGGATCAATTCTAAATCTGCTTTAGTAATTTTTTCTCTAATAACATTAACCTTCTTTTTACTAGTTGATTTATGATCTAATTTACTTGCAAAAACAGTATACGTATTATCGCATAAAACTTCTTTAAATAAATACTTTCCATTGCTATCTGATATTGCTTCTTTCTGAATTTCTCCTTTGCTATTAAATAGCTTTACAAGTGCTCCGTCGATTGGTTTGTTAGTTTTAGTAGCTCTAACTACTCCTTCAATTGACTGAGTACATATTTTTAGTTCGGTATATAAATAGAAACTATAAATATCGTCATCACCTTTTCCATTTTTTCTATTTGAAGAAAAGAAACCTTTTTTACCTTCTTCATTTATATAAAATGAAAAATCGTCTCTTTTACTATTAAACGGATGCCCCATATTTTTAGGGATTGAGAATATTGAATCTTTATTTATTTTTGATTTAAAAATATCTAAAAGCCCTAATCCTAAATGTCCGTTTGATGAGAAATACAAAGTACTATCAGCCCCTATAAAAGGAAACATTTCTTTATCTGAAGTATTTATTGTTTTTCCTAAATTTACAGGAGTTCCATAATTATTACCCTCTTCAACAGAAACTTTATAAATATCTGTACTTCCAAAACCTCCAGGCATATTAGATACAAAATATAACGTTTTTTCATCTAAACTTAAAGCAGGGTGCCCAACAGAGTACTCATCATTATTAAATGGTAATTCTGTTACATTAACCCAATAACCGTTTACAAAACTTGCTTTAAAAATTTTTAAATTTGATGTATTTTTCTTATCCCTCTTTACCTTTTTTCCATTTACATTATTTCGTGTAAAATAAATAGTTTTTCCATCTTTTGTAAAAACAGGTGTAGACTCGTGAAACTCTGAAGTAATAGGTATTTCTATTAAACGGTGGTTAACCAAAGTTAAAACAGTATCTTTTTCATTTTCTTCTAAGCTTTTAATATCCTCATCAGCTTTATAAATATTTAAAAAAGGTTGATTGTTCCATTTATAAATACGTTCTTTTTTTACACCCTTTGGAACTGCTGAAGTATAATAAGATTTTCCATTGAGTATAAATCCTCCGAAATCAGAATACTCTGTATTAATTGCTAAATTTCGAACCCCAATACGTGCCTTATTATTAGAAAAATCTGATAAATAATTTTCTCTTTTTAATTCTTCTTTTCTATTATTTTTGTCTGAAGAAGTTAATTCTAAAAAAATAGAATCTGATTTTTTATATTTACCATTACTTCTTAATACTTGAGCATATTTAAATAAATGTTTATCTTCTAAATCTTTTTTATACTTAAATAATAACTCTTTGTACCAAAACTCTGCTTCTTCTGTATCAGCATTATTATAATACGATTCTGCTAAACGACTTAAAATATGTTTAGAACTATCAGCTTTTTTTTCTATTAAGGCTTTGTATAGTTTAGCTGATTGTAAGTATGAAAATTCTTCAAAATATCGATCTGCAACCTTCTGTTTTTGCCCGTAACTTTTTACTGTTATTACTAATAGTATTAGTAATATCATCTTTTTAAAATTCATTGAATGTGTTTTTTTAGAAAAATCTAGGGGATCTATATTTTATATCTCTTAAGAGTTGATACTGTAACATAATTTCATGTGTTCCTGTATTTGTTACATTATAATTAGAAGTTGTTAAGTCATATGAATAACCAATAAGTAATTCATCAGAAACTTGAAAACCTAAAAGAGCACTTATAGAGTCATCCCATCTCCAACCTAAACCTATTCTAAATTTTTCATTAAATAATAAATTTGCAGATACATCTAATGATAATGGCGCCCCAGATACTGCCTTTAGTAAAGCGGCTGGTTTAAATTTTAAATCTTCATTTATATCATATACATAACCTGCTATTAAGAAAAAGTGCATTCTCTCAACCGCAGTTATTTGTTTAGTTGATAAATCTTCATCATAATGTTCTTTTCTTAAAATATTTGGTACTGATAATCCAACATACCATTGTGGTTCATGGTAGTAAATTCCGGCTCCGATTGTTGGCAAAAATTTATTAATGTTCTCTTTAAAAGCTAACTCATCTTGATTTGCTTTTCCTTTAGACCAGTCAATATTTAACAATCTACCTCCTAAACGTAAACCAAAAGCTAAATTACCTTCTTCACCTGTTTCAATAGTGTATGATAAATTAGCGTCTAAATAAATTTCTTTAGATGGCCCTATTTCATCGTTCATTAAGTTAATACCTAACCCCAATCCAGAATAACCCAAAGGAGTGTCATAACTTAAATTTTGAGTATTTGGCGCACCATCAAAACCAACCCATTGCGTTCTACCTATTGCTGTAATAACAGCATTACCTCTAGAACCTGCATATGCAGGATTAACACTTGTTGTATTATACATGTACTGCGTATATTGTGGGTCTTGCTGTGCTTGTATTGTAGTAATAACACTAAATACACTTATCAAAATTAAATTTAAAACTAATTTCATTTTATATAAACTTTTAGACATCAATTTATTCTACTGTAATATTACTAAATTTTTATCTATTAATATAGATCCATCCTTTTCTTATTGCTGTTCCATTACCTAAATCAAGTATATAAAAATATGTACCTACTGGTAACTCATCATCTACATTAAAATTAGCACGTCCATTAGAAATACCTTTAAAGACCTTATCATCGTTATTATATCCACTAATTTTAAATACAGTATTACCCCATCTATTGAAAATTTCTATTGTATTATTTTCAAATTTTTCAATACAGTCAATTTTTAATTCATCGTTAACATTATCTCCATTTGGAGTAAACTCATTATAAACAACTACACAAGTATCCAAACTATTTATATTATTTACAGTTAAATAAACAGTTGCTTGGTCACAAACTGGTACTGTAGCATTATCACAAATCTCATAAACAAAACTATCTGGCCCTACATAACCTGTATTTGGTGTGTATGTAAATGTTCCATCTGCATTAATTATTACAACTCCATTAATAGGACCTGTGATTGCTGTTGTATTTATTATTTGATCATCCCCCTCTGGATCTGTATCATTCAATAATAAATCACCTCCTATAATTGTATTTATGTTTCCATTAAATGCATCGTCATTTGCATAGGTATCGTTTAATCCATTATTTGCATTTACATTTATAGTTACAACTGCTGTATCACATAATGATGGACTTCCATTATCACAAATTTCATATTCAAATGTATCTACTCCTATAAAACCTGATGTTGGTGTATAAGTATACGTTCCGTTTGCACCTATTATTACTGTTCCGTTTGTTGGGTTCGTAACTGGTGTAGTATTAATAGTAATTAAATCTCCGTTTGAATCAAAGTCATTTGAGGTTAAATTTCCATTTACCGGAACATCTACTTCTGTTGTTCCTGTATCATTATTCGCTACTGGTGCATCATTTTCATCTGTCCCTATTACTGGCAACACAGTAATTGTTACTGTAGCTGTATCACATGCCTGTGGCGCTCTATCATCACATACTGTATATGTAAAGCTATCATTTCCTACAAAGTCTTTAAATGGTGTATATACATAACTACCGTCTGCATTAATTATTACTACTCCGTTTGTTGGATTTGTATTTGATGTTACAGTTTGACCATCTCCTTCTTTGTCTTCATCATTTGTTAACACATTTCCACTTACTTCAGCACCTGTATAAGTTGTTACAATATCTGCTACTGCTTCAGTCGTGTTTATATTATTTACTGTTAAATAAACAGTTGCTTGATCACAAACTGGTACTGTAGCATTATCACAAATCTCATAAACAAAACTATCTGTCCCTGCATAATCTGTATTTGGTATGTATGTAAATGTTCCATCTGCATTTATCGTTACAACTCCATTAGTAGGACCTGTTACTGCTGTTGTATTTATTATTTGATCATCTCCTTCTGGATCTGTATCATTCAATAATAAATCACCTCCTATAACTGTGTTTATGTTTCCATTAAACGCATCATCATTTGCATAGGTATCGTTTAATCCATTATTTGCATTTACATTTATAGTTACAACTGCTGTATCACATAATGATGGACTTCCATTATCACAAATCTCATATTCAAATGTATCTACTCCTATAAAACCTGATGTTGGTGTATAAGTATACGTTCCGTTTGCATCTATTATTACTGTTCCGTTTGTTGGGTTCGTAACTGGTGTACTATTAATAGTAATTAAATCTCCGTTTGAATCAAAGTCATTTGAGGTTAAATTTCCATTTACCGGAACATCTACTTCTGTTGTTCCTGTATCATTATTCGCTACTGGTGCATCATTTACAGTTGGATCTGTTACTGGTAATACTGTAATTGTTACCATAGCTGTATCACATGCTTGTGGTGTTCCATCATCACATATTGTATACGTAAAACTATCGCTTCCTACAAAATCTTTAAATGGCACATAAACATAACTACCGTCTGCTTTAATTGTTACGATTCCGTTTGTTGGATTTGTATTTGATGTTACTATTTGAGTATCTCCCTCAATATCTTCATCATTTGTTAACACATTTCCAGTTACTACCGCATCTATATAAGTTATTACAATATCTGCTACTGCTTCAGTCGTGTTTATATTATTCACTGTTAAATAAACAGTTGCTTGATCACAAACCGGCACTGCTGCATTATCACAAATCTCATAAATAAAACTATCTGGCCCTACATAATCTGTATTTGAGATATATGTAAATGTTCCATCTGCATTTATCGTTACAACTCCATTAGTAGGACCTGTTACTGCTGTTGTATTTATTATTTGATCATCTCCTTCTGGATCTGTATCATTCAATAATAAATCACCTCCTATAACTGTGTTTATGTTTCCATTAAACGCATCATCATTTGCATAGGTATCGTTTAATCCATTATTTGCATTTACATTTATAGTTACAACTGCTGTATCACATAATGATGGACTTCCATTATCACAAATTTCATATTCAAATGTATCTACTCCTATAAAACCTGATGTTGGTGTATAAGTATACGTTCCATCTGCATTAATTATTACTGTTCCGTTTGTTGGATTCGCAACTGGTGTAGTATTAATAGTAATTAAATCTCCATTTGAATCAAAGTCATTTGATGTTAAATTTCCATTTACTGGAATATCTACTTCTGTTGTTCCTGTGTCATTATTCGCTACTGGTGCATCATTTACAGTTGGATCTGTTACTGGTAATACTGTAATTGTTACTGTAGCGGTATCACATGCCTGTGGTGTCCCATTGTCACATATTGTATACGTGAAACTATCTTCTCCTATAAAACCTGGGTTTGGTGTATATGTATAAGTCCCTGTTGAACTGATAATTACCATTCCATTTGTTGGATCTGTATTTGATGTTACTAATTGACTATTTCCTTCTTTATCTTCATCATTCGTTAACACATTTCCACTTACCGCTATATCTGTATAAGTTGTTATAATATCAGCTATTGCTTCAGTACAATTTTGATTATTAATTGTAATGGTTGAACTTGTTAATGATGTACATCCTGAACCATTAATATCTTTTACTGTAAATGTATAGCTTGTTCCTGCTACTACTGTTACCAGTCCTGTTGCTGAAATATTCGTCGCAGCTATTGATGGTGTAAACTCATAACTATCTCCTGCATCATATCCTGCTATTTGAAAACTTCCTGTTGCTACTGAACATGTCGGTTGTGTTATCGCTCCTATTGTTGGTGGTGCTGGCTTTGGAGTTACTGTTAAGTTTAAAATCTGATCGGCAGTACATCCATCATTGCTGATTGTTACCCCTGCTTGATCTGTTGTATAAACAGTTCCGTTTGCTAACCATGTATACGATTCTCCTGAACAAATTGTTTCAGTGGTTGTTACCGTGCTTGGCTTTGGAGTTACTGTTAAGTTTAAAATCTGATCGGCAGTACATCCATCATTGCTGATTGTTACCCCTGCTTGATCTGTTGTATAAACAGTTCCGTTTGCTAACCATGTATACGATTCTCCTGAACAAATTGTTTCAGTGGTTGTTACCGTTGCTGGCTTTGGAGTTACTGTTAAGTTTAAAATCTGATCGGCAGTACATCCATCATTGCTGATTGTTACCCCTGCTTGATCTGTTGTATAAACAGTTCCGTTTGCTAACCATGTATACGATTCTCCTGAACAAATTGTTTCAGTGGTTGTTACCGTGCTTGGCTTTGGAGTTACTGTTAAGTTTAAAATCTGATCGGCAGTACATCCATCATTGCTGATTGTTACCCCTGCTTGATCTGTTGTATAAACAGTTCCGTTTGCTAACCATGTATACGATTCTCCTGAACAAATTGTTTCAGTGGTTGTTACCGTGCTTGGCTTTGGAGTTACTGTTAAGTTTAAAATCTGATCGGCAGTACATCCATCATTGCTGATTGTTACCCCTGCTTGATCTGTTGTATAAACAGTTCCGTTTGCTAACCATGTATACGATTCTCCTGAACAAATTGTTTCAGTGGTTGTTACCGTTGCTGGCTTTGGAGTTACTGTTAAGTTTAAAATCTGATCGGCAGTACATCCATCATTGCTGATTGTTACCCCTGCTTGATCTGTTGTATAAACAGTTCCGTTTGCTAACCATGTATACGATTCTCCTGAACAAATTGTTTCAGTGGTTGTTACCGTGCTTGGCTTTGGAGTTACTGTTAAGTTTAAAATCTGATCGGCAGTACATCCATCATTGCTGATTGTTACCCCTGCTTGATCTGTTGTATAAACAGTTCCGTTTGCTAACCATGTATACGATTCTCCTGAACAAATTGTTTCAGTGGTTGTTACCGTGCTTGGCTTTGGAGTTACTGTTAAGTTTAAAATCTGATCGGCAGTACATCCATCATTGCTGATTGTTACCCCTGCTTGATCTGTTGTATAAACAGTTCCGTTTGCTAACCATGTATACGATTCTCCTGAACAAATTGTTTCAGTGGTTGTTACCGTGCTTGGCTTTGGAGTTACTGTTAAGTTTAAAATCTGATCGGCAGTACATCCATCATTGCTGATTGTTACCCCTGCTTGATCTGTTGTATAAACAGTTCCGTTTGCTAACCATGTATACGATTCTCCTGAACAAATTGTTTCAGTGGTTGTTACCGTGCTTGGCTTTGGAGTTACTGTTAAGTTTAAAATCTGATCGGCAGTACATCCATCATTGCTGATTGTTACCCCTGCTTGATCTGTTGTATAAACAGTTCCGTTTGCTAACCATGTATACGATTCTCCTGAACAAATTGTTTCAGTGGTTGTTACCGTTCTTGGCTTTGGAGTTACTGTTAAGTTTAAAATCTGATCGGCAGTACATCCATCATTGCTGATTGTTACCCCTGCTTGATCTGTTGTATAAACAGTTCCGTTTGCTAACCATGTATACGATTCTCCTGAACAAATTGTTTCAGTGGTTGTTACCGTGCTTGGCTTTGGAGTTACTGTTAAGTTTAAAATCTGATCGGCAGTACATCCATCATTGCTGATTGTTACCCCTGCTTGATCTGTTGTATAAACAGTTCCGTTTGCTAACCATGTATACGATTCTCCTGAACAAATTGTTTCAGTGGTTGTTACCGTGCTTGGCTTTGGAGTTACTGTTAAGTTTAAAATCTGATCGGCAGTACATCCATCATTGCTGATTGTTACCCCTGCTTGATCTGTTGTATAAACAGTTCCGTTTGCTAACCATGTATACGATTCTCCTGAACAAATTGTTTCAGTGGTTGTTACCGTGCTTGGCTTTGGAGTTACTGTTAAGTTTAAAATCTGATCGGCAGTACATCCATCATTGCTGATTGTTACCCCTGCTTGATCTGTTGTATAAACAGTTCCGTTTGCTAACCATGTATACGATTCTCCTGAACAAATTGTTTCAGTGGTTGTTACCGTGCTTGGCTTTGGAGTTACTGTTAAGTTTAAAATCTGATCGGCAGTACATCCATCATTGCTGATTGTTACCCCTGCTTGATCTGTTGTATAAACAGTTCCGTTTGCTAACCATGTATACGATTCTCCTGAACAAATTGTTTCAGTGGTTGTTACCGTGCTTGGCTTTGGAGTTACTGTTAAGTTTAAAATCTGATCGGCAGTACATCCATCATTGCTGATTGTTACCCCTGCTTGATCTGTTGTATAAACAGTTCCGTTTGCTAACCATGTATACGATTCTCCTGAACAAATTGTTTCAGTGGTTGTTACCGTGCTTGGCTTTGGAGTTACTGTTAAGTTTAAAATCTGATCGGCAGTACATCCATCATTGCTGATTGTTACCCCTGCTTGATCTGTTGTATAAACAGTTCCGTTTGCTAACCATGTATACGATTCTCCTGAACAAATTGTTTCAGTGGTTGTTACCGTGCTTGGCTTTGGAGTTACTGTTAAGTTTAAAATCTGATCGGCAGTACATCCATCATTGCTGATTGTTACCCCTGCTTGATCTGTTGTATAAACAGTTCCGTTTGCTAACCATGTATACGATTCTCCTGAACAAATTGTTTCAGTGGTTGTTACCGTGCTTGGCTTTGGAGTTACTGTTAAGTTTAAAATCTGATCGGCAGTACATCCATCATTGCTGATTGTTACCCCTGCTTGATCTGTTGTATAAACAGTTCCGTTTGCTAACCATGTATACGATTCTCCTGAACAAATTGTTTCAGTGGTTGTTACCGTGCTTGGCTTTGGAGTTACTGTTAAGTTTAAAATCTGATCGGCAGTACATCCATCATTGCTGATTGTTACCCCTGCTTGATCTGTTGTATAAACAGTTCCGTTTGCTAACCATGTATACGATTCTCCTGAACAAATTGTTTCAGTGGTTGTTACCGTGCTTGGCTTTGGAGTTACTGTTAAGTTTAAAATCTGATCGGCAGTACATCCATCATTGCTGATTGTTACCCCTGCTTGATCTGTTGTATAAACAGTTCCGTTTGCTAACCATGTATACGATTCTCCTGAACAAATTGTTTCAGTGGTTGTTACCGTGCTTGGCTTTGGAGTTACTGTTAAGTTTAAAATCTGATCGGCAGTACATCCATCATTGCTGATTGTTACCCCTGCTTGATCTGTTGTATAAACAGTTCCGTTTGCTAACCATGTATACGATTCTCCTGAACAAATTGTTTCAGTGGTTGTTACCGTTGCTGGCTTTGGAGTTACTGTTAAGTTTAAAATCTGATCGGCAGTACATCCATCATTGCTGATTGTTACCCCTGCTTGATCTGTTGTATAAACAGTTCCGTTTGCTAACCATGTATACGATTCTCCTGAACAAATTGTTTCAGTGGTTGTTACCGTGCTTGGCTTTGGAGTTACTGTTAAGTTTAAAATCTGATCGGCAGTACATCCATCATTGCTGATTGTTACCCCTGCTTGATCTGTTGTATAAACAGTTCCGTTTGCTAACCATGTATACGATTCTCCTGAACAAATTGTTTCAGTGGTTGTTACCGTGCTTGGCTTTGGAGTTACTGTTAAGTTTAAAATCTGATCGGCAGTACATCCATCATTGCTGATTGTTACCCCTGCTTGATCTGTTGTATAAACAGTTCCGTTTGCTAACCATGTATACGATTCTCCTGAACAAATTGTTTCAGTGGTTGTTACCGTGCTTGGCTTTGGAGTTACTGTTAAGTTTAAAATCTGATCGGCAGTACATCCATCATTGCTGATTGTTACCCCTGCTTGATCTGTTGTATAAACAGTTCCGTTTGCTAACCATGTATACGATTCTCCTGAACAAATTGTTTCAGTGGTTGTTACCGTGCTTGGCTTTGGAGTTACTGTTAAGTTTAAAATCTGATCGGCAGTACATCCATCATTGCTGATTGTTACCCCTGCTTGATCTGTTGTATAAACAGTTCCGTTTGCTAACCATGTATACGATTCTCCTGAACAAATTGTTTCAGTGGTTGTTACCGTGCTTGGCTTTGGAGTTACTGTTAAGTTTAAAATCTGATCGGCAGTACATCCATCATTGCTGATTGTTACCCCTGCTTGATCTGTTGTATAAACAGTTCCGTTTGCTAACCATGTATACGATTCTCCTGAACAAATTGTTTCAGTGGTTGTTACCGTGCTTGGCTTTGGAGTTACTGTTAAGTTTAAAATCTGATCGGCAGTACATCCATCATTGCTGATTGTTACCCCTGCTTGATCTGTTGTATAAACAGTTCCGTTTGCTAACCATGTATACGATTCTCCTGAACAAATTGTTTCAGTGGTTGTTACCGTGCTTGGCTTTGGAGTTACTGTTAAGTTTAAAATCTGATCGGCAGTACATCCATCATTGCTGATTGTTACCCCTGCTTGATCTGTTGTATAAACAGTTCCGTTTGCTAACCATGTATACGATTCTCCTGAACAAATTGTTTCAGTGGTTGTTACCGTGCTTGGCTTTGGAGTTACTGTTAAGTTTAAAATCTGATCGGCAGTACATCCATCATTGCTGATTGTTACCCCTGCTTGATCTGTTGTATAAACAGTTCCGTTTGCTAACCATGTATACGATTCTCCTGAACAAATTGTTTCAGTGGTTGTTACCGTGCTTGGCTTTGGAGTTACTGTTAAGTTTAAAATCTGATCGGCAGTACATCCATCATTGCTGATTGTTACCCCTGCTTGATCTGTTGTATAAACAGTTCCGTTTGCTAACCATGTATACGATTCTCCTGAACAAATTGTTTCAGTGGTTGTTACCGTGCTTGGCTTTGGAGTTACTGTTAAGTTTAAAATCTGATCGGCAGTACATCCATCATTGCTGATTGTTACCCCTGCTTGATCTGTTGTATAAACAGTTCCGTTTGCTAACCATGTATACGATTCTCCTGAACAAATTGTTTCAGTGGTTGTTACCGTGCTTGGCTTTGGAGTTACTGTTAAGTTTAAAATCTGATCGGCAGTACATCCATCATTGCTGATTGTTACCCCTGCTTGATCTGTTGTATAAACAGTTCCGTTTGCTAACCATGTATACGATTCTCCTGAACAAATTGTTTCAGTGGTTGTTACCGTGCTTGGCTTTGGAGTTACTGTTAAGTTTAAAATCTGATCGGCAGTACATCCATCATTGCTGATTGTTACCCCTGCTTGATCTGTTGTATAAACAGTTCCGTTTGCTAACCATGTATACGATTCTCCTGAACAAATTGTTTCAGTGGTTGTTACCGTGCTTGGCTTTGGAGTTACTGTTAAGTTTAAAATCTGATCGGCAGTACATCCATCATTGCTGATTGTTACCCCTGCTTGATCTGTTGTATAAACAGTTCCGTTTGCTAACCATGTATACGATTCTCCTGAACAAATTGTTTCAGTGGTTGTTACCGTGCTTGGCTTTGGAGTTACTGTTAAGTTTAAAATCTGATCGGCAGTACATCCATCATTGCTGATTGTTACCCCTGCTTGATCTGTTGTATAAACAGTTCCGTTTGCTAACCATGTATACGATTCTCCTGAACAAATTGTTTCAGTGGTTGTTACCGTGCTTGGCTTTGGAGTTACTGTTAAGTTTAAAATCTGATCGGCAGTACATCCATCATTGCTGATTGTTACCCCTGCTTGATCTGTTGTATAAACAGTTCCGTTTGCTAACCATGTATACGATTCTCCTGAACAAATTGTTTCAGTGGTTGTTACCGTGCTTGGCTTTGGAGTTACTGTTAAGTTTAAAATCTGATCGGCAGTACATCCATCATTGCTGATTGTTACCCCTGCTTGATCTGTTGTATAAACAGTTCCGTTTGCTAACCATGTATACGATTCTCCTGAACAAATTGTTTCAGTGGTTGTTACCGTGCTTGGCTTTGGAGTTACTGTTAAGTTTAAAATCTGATCGGCAGTACATCCATCATTGCTGATTGTTACCCCTGCTTGATCTGTTGTATAAACAGTTCCGTTTGCTAACCATGTATACGATTCTCCTGAACAAATTGTTTCAGTGGTTGTTACCGTTGCTGGCTTTGGAGTTACTGTTAAGTTTAAAATCTGATCGGCAGTACATCCATCATTGCTGATTGTTACCCCTGCTTGATCTGTTGTATAAACAGTTCCGTTTGCTAACCATGTATACGATTCTCCTGAACAAATTGTTTCAGTGGTTGTTACCGTGCTTGGCTTTGGAGTTACTGTTAAGTTTAAAATCTGATCGGCAGTACATCCATCATTGCTGATTGTTACCCCTGCTTGATCTGTTGTATAAACAGTTCCGTTTGCTAACCATGTATACGATTCTCCTGAACAAATTGTTTCAGTGGTTGTTACCGTTGCTGGCTTTGGAGTTACTGTTAAGTTTAAAATCTGATCGGCAGTACATCCATCATTGCTGATTGTTACCCCTGCTTGATCTGTTGTATAAACAGTTCCGTTTGCTAACCATGTATACGATTCTCCTGAACAAATTGTTTCAGTGGTTGTTACCGTGCTTGGCTTTGGAGTTACTGTTAAGTTTAAAATCTGATCGGCAGTACATCCATCATTGCTGATTGTTACCCCTGCTTGATCTGTTGTATAAACAGTTCCGTTTGCTAACCATGTATACGATTCTCCTGAACAAATTGTTTCAGTGGTTGTTACCGTGCTTGGCTTTGGAGTTACTGTTAAGTTTAAAATCTGATCGGCAGTACATCCATCATTGCTGATTGTTACCCCTGCTTGATCTGTTGTATAAACAGTTCCGTTTGCTAACCATGTATACGATTCTCCTGAACAAATTGTTTCAGTGGTTGTTACCGTGCTTGGCTTTGGAGTTACTGTTAAGTTTAAAATCTGATCGGCAGTACATCCATCATTGCTGATTGTTACCCCTGCTTGATCTGTTGTATAAACAGTTCCGTTTGCTAACCATGTATACGATTCTCCTGAACAAATTGTTTCAGTGGTTGTTACCGTGCTTGGCTTTGGAGTTACTGTTAAGTTTAAAATCTGATCGGCAGTACATCCATCATTGCTGATTGTTACCCCTGCTTGATCTGTTGTATAAACAGTTCCGTTTGCTAACCATGTATACGATTCTCCTGAACAAATTGTTTCAGTGGTTGTTACCGTGCTTGGCTTTGGAGTTACTGTTAAGTTTAAAATCTGATCGGCAGTACATCCATCATTGCTGATTGTTACCCCTGCTTGATCTGTTGTATAAACAGTTCCGTTTGCTAACCATGTATACGATTCTCCTGAACAAATTGTTTCAGTGGTTGTTACCGTGCTTGGCTTTGGAGTTACTGTTAAGTTTAAAATCTGATCGGCAGTACATCCATCATTGCTGATTGTTACCCCTGCTTGATCTGTTGTATAAACAGTTCCGTTTGCTAACCATGTATACGATTCTCCTGAACAAATTGTTTCAGTGGTTGTTACCGTGCTTGGCTTTGGAGTTACTGTTAAGTTTAAAATCTGATCGGCAGTACATCCATCATTGCTGATTGTTACCCCTGCTTGATCTGTTGTATAAACAGTTCCGTTTGCTAACCATGTATACGATTCTCCTGAACAAATTGTTTCAGTGGTTGTTACCGTTGCTGGCTTTGGAGTTACTGTTAAGTTTAAAATCTGATCGGCAGTACATCCATCATTGCTGATTGTTACCCCTGCTTGATCTGTTGTATAAACAGTTCCGTTTGCTAACCATGTATACGATTCTCCTGAACAAATTGTTTCAGTGGTTGTTACCGTGCTTGGCTTTGGAGTTACTGTTAAGTTTAAAATCTGATCGGCAGTACATCCATCATTGCTGATTGTTACCCCTGCTTGATCTGTTGTATAAACAGTTCCGTTTGCTAACCATGTATACGATTCTCCTGAACAAATTGTTTCAGTGGTTGTTACCGTGCTTGGCTTTGGAGTTACTGTTAAGTTTAAAATCTGATCGGCAGTACATCCATCATTGCTGATTGTTACCCCTGCTTGATCTGTTGTATAAACAGTTCCGTTTGCTAACCATGTATACGATTCTCCTGAACAAATTGTTTCAGTGGTTGTTACCGTGCTTGGCTTTGGAGTTACTGTTAAGTTTAAAATCTGATCGGCAGTACATCCATCATTGCTGATTGTTACCCCTGCTTGATCTGTTGTATAAACAGTTCCGTTTGCTAACCATGTATACGATTCTCCTGAACAAATTGTTTCAGTGGTTGTTACCGTTCTTGGCTTTGGAGTTACTGTTAAGTTTAAAATCTGATCGGCAGTACATCCATCATTGCTGATTGTTACCCCTGCTTGATCTGTTGTATAAACAGTTCCGTTTGCTAACCATGTATACGATTCTCCTGAACAAATTGTTTCAGTGGTTGTTACCGTGCTTGGCTTTGGAGTTACTGTTAAGTTTAAAATCTGATCGGCAGTACATCCATCATTGCTGATTGTTACCCCTGCTTGATCTGTTGTATAAACAGTTCCGTTTGCTAACCATGTATACGATTCTCCTGAACAAATTGTTTCAGTGGTTGTTACCGTTGCTGGCTTTGGAGTTACTGTTAAGTTTAAAATCTGATCGGCAGTACATCCATCATTGCTGATTGTTACCCCTGCTTGATCTGTTGTATAAACAGTTCCGTTTGCTAACCATGTATACGATTCTCCTGAACAAATTGTTTCAGTGGTTGTTACCGTGCTTGGCTTTGGAGTTACTGTTAAGTTTAAAATCTGATCGGCAGTACATCCATCATTGCTGATTGTTACCCCTGCTTGATCTGTTGTATAAACAGTTCCGTTTGCTAACCATGTATACGATTCTCCTGAACAAATTGTTTCAGTGGTTGTTACCGTGCTTGGCTTTGGAGTTACTGTTAAGTTTAAAATCTGATCGGCAGTACATCCATCATTGCTGATTGTTACCCCTGCTTGATCTGTTGTATAAACAGTTCCGTTTGCTAACCATGTATACGATTCTCCTGAACAAATTGTTTCAGTGGTTGTTACCGTGCTTGGCTTTGGAGTTACTGTTAAGTTTAAAATCTGATCGGCAGTACATCCATCATTGCTGATTGTTACCCCTGCTTGATCTGTTGTATAAACAGTTCCGTTTGCTAACCATGTATACGATTCTCCTGAACAAATTGTTTCAGTGGTTGTTACCGTGCTTGGCTTTGGAGTTACTGTTAAGTTTAAAATCTGATCGGCAGTACATCCATCATTGCTGATTGTTACCCCTGCTTGATCTGTTGTATAAACAGTTCCGTTTGCTAACCATGTATACGATTCTCCTGAACAAATTGTTTCAGTGGTTGTTACCGTGCTTGGCTTTGGAGTTACTGTTAAGTTTAAAATCTGATCGGCAGTACATCCATCATTGCTGATTGTTACCCCTGCTTGATCTGTTGTATAAACAGTTCCGTTTGCTAACCATGTATACGATTCTCCTGAACAAATTGTTTCAGTGGTTGTTACCGTGCTTGGCTTTGGAGTTACTGTTAAGTTTAAAATCTGATCGGCAGTACATCCATCATTGCTGATTGTTACCCCTGCTTGATCTGTTGTATAAACAGTTCCGTTTGCTAACCATGTATACGATTCTCCTGAACAAATTGTTTCAGTGGTTGTTACCGTGCTTGGCTTTGGAGTTACTGTTAAGTTTAAAATCTGATCGGCAGTACATCCATCATTGCTGATTGTTACCCCTGCTTGATCTGTTGTATAAACAGTTCCGTTTGCTAACCATGTATACGATTCTCCTGAACAAATTGTTTCAGTGGTTGTTACCGTTGCTGGCTTTGGAGTTACTGTTAAGTTTAAAATCTGATCGGCAGTACATCCATCATTGCTGATTGTTACCCCTGCTTGATCTGTTGTATAAACAGTTCCGTTTGCTAACCATGTATACGATTCTCCTGAACAAATTGTTTCAGTGGTTGTTACCGTGCTTGGCTTTGGAGTTACTGTTAAGTTTAAAATCTGATCGGCAGTACATCCATCATTGCTGATTGTTACCCCTGCTTGATCTGTTGTATAAACAGTTCCGTTTGCTAACCATGTATACGATTCTCCTGAACAAATTGTTTCAGTGGTTGTTACCGTGCTTGGCTTTGGAGTTACTGTTAAGTTTAAAATCTGATCGGCAGTACATCCATCATTGCTGATTGTTACCCCTGCTTGATCTGTTGTATAAACAGTTCCGTTTGCTAACCATGTATACGATTCTCCTGAACAAATTGTTTCAGTGGTTGTTACCGTGCTTGGCTTTGGAGTTACTGTTAAGTTTAAAATCTGATCGGCAGTACATCCATCATTGCTGATTGTTACCCCTGCTTGATCTGTTGTATAAACAGTTCCGTTTGCTAACCATGTATACGATTCTCCTGAACAAATTGTTTCAGTGGTTGTTACCGTGCTTGGCTTTGGAGTTACTGTTAATACGACCGTATCTTCTTGTGGACAACTATTATTTGTTGATGTTACTTCAACCCTATAATTATTTCCTGACAAACTTGTTGTTGCATTTGTAATGACTAAAGAAGCTGTAGATGTTCCACTATATGGAGCTACATTTGTTAAAGGAATAGTACTAGCTCCTAAATACCATTTATATACATAATCTCCTGAAGGAATTGCAATTGTTGTATCGTCTCCTGTTGCTCCAGTTGTTCCAAAATTAGTTATTCTAAGCCCAGTTGGAGTAGCTGTTAATGTTATATTGTTTCCTTCACAAACTGAAGCTGGATCTGGAGTTACAGTAACATTCGAAATCACATCACTAATAATTTCAGTTCCATTAGCTCCATTATAACCTCCAATTCCTCCAGTTACTCGTCCACTACTATCAAAACCTGTTCCATCTAAAACTCCATCTTTAGTTGCATCAGTTCCTCCAGATTCTACTGAATCAGGACATCCGTCATTATCTGAATCTGTATCTAAATAATCAGGTATTCCATCTTTGTCCGTATCTGTACATGAAATTAAATTAGCAGTACCATCTATTGCATCTAATCCACTTCCATTTTGATTTATTACGCTAAAGTTGTTAACTCCTGAAACAAAAGAAATAGTGTTAAAAGAAGAATTATCTGCTGTCTCCATTAACGCTAAACTTACTGAATTAACATTACGAGTTCCATAAATAGAAACTCCTCCTCCTTCATCAACAATAACCCTTATTCTAGGTAAGCCATTATTGTTAGTTACCCAAGGTGTAGCTATAGGAGCATTATCAGATGCAAACCTTATAAAAACCTGACCAACAGTAGCTACTCCTTCTAACTGAAATACATTATTGGTATTCAAGGGACCACCATTAACGAGTATTTCAAAAGAATTATCAACAAAAGCCAAGTCTACAATCGCAGATACAACCCCTTCTTCAGAAAAATTCGTTGTACTACCTCCATTTCCTCCTGTAATATTAAAGCTAGAAGAAGTCCCACATTCTACGGTATCTAAAATTCCATCATTATCATCATCTAAATCACAACCATCAGGAATACTATCACCATCTGCATCTACTGCATCATCGAAACCTTCACATTTGTCATCTTTATTAGGTATTCCATCTCCATCATCATCACATTCACTTCCAGTAATACTTGAATTAGTAGAACTAACATTTATTTGTCCAGTTCCTACTGAAATAGGAATACCAGTCTTATTATCAACACCTCCTATTAATCTACCATTACTATCTATACTAGCTAGTGTTAATCCTGTATTACTACCTTCTAATGCATCATAACATCCATCATTGTCTGAATCAGAATCAAGATAATCTGGTGTACCATCATTATCTGTATCTAATTGTGTGTTACAAAAAGTGAAATTACCTAATGCTAATACTTGATATTGTCCAGCAGATGGAGCTGTTGTTAAGTTTTTATATTTAAGTTCAATTTTTGTTATCCATGCCTGAATACCATTAATTACTACGTTATTATTATTACTAGCAGCTGTACCTGTAAAAGCATTCCCTACAACACTTTGCCCGTTTAATGTGTATTCTGAAGCACTTAATGTGTGCAGCGTACCATCTATTTTTGTTATAACAAACTCAACTTCATCTATAAAAGTAGTACTTCCTGATGCATTATCAAGATCATATATTGTAAAAGCTAAATTATAAATAGGCTCATCAAACTCAAAAATATGTGTTGATTCCCCTCCATTTTCAGCTTTTTGATATAATGTATATGAAGAATTTGTTGTTACCGCATCATTTACCTTAAACTCTTGAGTTGATAACCCTCCATCATCTCTGGTTAGTTTAACTCCCGTACCATTAATAGTTAAATTAGGGTTCGTTAATGGATCTTGACCTGATGCATAGGTAGTAGCTCCTTTGGTATATTCACCATCCCAATTAAGAGTAGAATCACTTGTATTACAAGATATTAATTCATTTACATCTAAGATACCATCGTTATCATCGTCTAAATCACATACATTATTTATCCCATCTCCATCAGAATCTGAAGTAGTAGGATTACCATCCGTACTAGCGTTATCTGTACAAGGACTAAGGGTACATATTTCTATAGAAAAATTATCTATAGTTCCAACATCTCCACCAGCAATATCAAAAACAGTTAACGTCCAATTTCCATTTGGATTTTCCCCTATAAAATTACTTAGTGGGGTTTCTGGCCTAAAAGTACCTGTAAAAGGAGCTACTCCTGAACCGATTGGATTTGCTGCAGAATCATCAAAAATGGTATTCGTATAATTATTACCAGAAGAACCTCTTAAGTTAGAAAGAGAAACAGATGTTCCATTGGGACTTGTTAACCGTATTCTTAAATCTTCATCGTAGCTATGAGTAATATTCAGTGTAACATTTACATCCGTTATTGGGTCTGATATAGAAAAATTAACTGTTTCTGAAGCTAAACTAAAACCATCTGGTATAACTGAATTACTACTCTTAAATCTTGTTGTACAAGTTTGTGCGTATGAAAAACACGTAAATACTGTAAAAAAAAGTAATGCTAAAAATAACCTATTACTACTTAATCTTTTGTTTAATTTAACAAAATTGTAATTTCTCTTCATTTTATTATATATAGTTATAAACCTTATTAAAATAAGGTTCATTTTTAATCAATTTTAAAAATATATTTGAGAAATTTCACCCCAAATTACGATACATTCAACACGTATTAATATGTGTTAAAATAAATAGATCGGGGGGGGATACTAAATTAAGTTTGCGAATGTAATTATAATTATAATATATAATAACATTTAAAATTATTATTTAAAAAAAAAAAAAATAAAAAGAAAAAAGCTCAATCCTTATTAAGGTAAAAACATGCCCCACATACTTTCACTTCAGAAACAATTATTTTATGATCATTTTCATAAAAATATTTGAAAGAAGTAACGCATATTACGGCTTTATAATTAATATGTTTAACAGGTTTTTAAGGATAAAACTCTAAATTAAATCACCAGAAATCTACTACTTCTAGAATTAGCATTAATTTTCATTATAAATAAGTGAAATCAATATAAATAATTCCTATACATAAACAAAAAAACATAAGATAAATCAATTGAAAATACAATTAAAAAACAAGCTTTAAGGCGTTTTAAAAAAATAAAGTACAAACCTAATAAGCTTCATAAAAAAAACACATATACCCTATCTTAAAATGAATTCTTTTAATTTACTGACAGTAAAATCAACTTCTTTTAATGTTGTTAACTTACTAAATGAAAATCTGATTGATGTTTTTGTTACATCCTCTTCTTTTAAAAAACTCATTAAAACATGCGACCCTTTACTAGCTCCACTTTGACATGCGCTTCCACCAGAAACTGCTATTCCTACTAAATCTAGATTAAATAATAACATCTTGTCTTTTAATTGAAAACGAACATTTAATATAGTGTAACTACTTTTTTCTAAATTATCAGACTCTCCATTAAACTGAACATCCTTAAAATTAGTTTTTAACTGCTGAATAAAATAACTTTTTATTGCTACTATATGCTCTCTATCTTCATCTAATTTTTTATACGAAATTTCTAAAGCTTTTTCCATTCCTAAAATAGCATGTACATTTTCAGTACTAGATCTTACACCATTCTCCTGTCCTCCTCCATGTAATATTGGCCTAATAGAAATACCTTTTCTTACATATGCAAAACCAATTCCTTTTGGCCCATGAAATTTATGACCGCTAGCTACAATAAAATCTATTGGTGTTTTTTGTAAATCTAATTGGTAACGACCAATTACCTGCACAGTATCCGAATGAAAATAAGCATCATGTTTTTTACACAAAACAGCAACATTTTGAATAGGCAATAAATTACCTATCTCATTATTAACATACATTAAACTAACTAAAGTTTTTTCGCTTGTACTTTTTAAAACAACCTCTAAATCATCCAATTGAATCACCCCTTGCTCATTCACATTAACATAATCTACATCTATATTATATGTTTTCTGCAAGTACTCTACAGTACGTAAAACGGCATAATGTTCTATTCTAGAAGTTACAATTCTTTTCACACCTAAGTTCAAAACCGCATTGTACAAAATTAAATTATCAGCTTCCGTACCTCCAGCTGTAAAGAAAATTTCTCTTGCAGATACATTAAAATGCTTTGCTATTTTTTTTCTTGCTGTTTCAATAGCCGCCCTTGCTTTTCTACCAAACTGATGCACAGAGGAAGGGTTTCCAAAATTACTTAACATTGATTGTTGCATCACTTCCACAACTTCGAGCAACATAGGTGTAGTTGCGGCATTATCTAAATAAACAGCTTTCATAGTACAAAAATACAATTAATTAGCGTTCTGATATATATAAACTTCGGTTGCTCCTTGACCATATTTCTGATATGAAGCGTCATAATATTTCACAGGATAATTATTTAATAAGTAGTATAATTCAGTTTTTAAAACACCTTCACCTTTACCATGAATCAATACTAATTTTGATATACTTTTTGAAATACAATATTCTACTTTATGTTTTGCCGTTTCTAATTGTAATGATAAAATATCGTAATTATCCATCCCTCTAGTAGATTTAACCAACCTATTTACATGTAAGTCAACCTCCATTACCACCTCTTTTTTATCTTTTACAAAAAATGATTTTTCCTTTTTTTTTACCTGTCTTACCTTCTCTTTTAAGAACGGATTATTAACATCTATATACTTGCTCAATTCATTTTGATCTACATGTATTTTCACTAATTCAGCAGCAAAAAAAGAATACTCCATTCCACCTTCATCCTTAACAAAAAACATATTATTTTCTTTTCTTGTTATAACACCCCTAATATCAGCATCTAAAACCGCTACTTTATTACCTATTTCTAAACACATTCTTAACCTTTACTTAATTAACTAAAAGAGTTTTACGGTGTATTTTTGCAGCAAATACACGCTGCAAAAGAACTGTAAAAAAATGATAAACACTAAAAATATTAGCACAAAAATATTCTTCGAAGAAGCAAAAAAAGAAATAACCATTAGTAATGACCGTAAAGAACTACTTACGGATATTGCCGATGTAATTATTAGCGAATACCTAGACCGAGAAAAGATTAACTTAAACTTTATTTGCACACATAATTCTAGAAGAAGTCAATTTGCACAAGCTTGGAGTTTTTTTGCTGTTGAATATTTTGAATTGAACAATATTTTCACCTATTCTGGTGGTACAGAAACCACTGCTTTTCATAGAAATACTGTAAAATCTTTACAAAAAACAGGTTTTACTTTTAATGTTATCGATTTTTCTCATCAAAACCCACGATACCTAATCTCATTCAAAGATTCTAAAAAATCTATTTTAGGCTTCTCTAAAACATACGACAACCCCGACAATAGTTACCCATATATTGCTATCACAACTTGTGATAACGCTGATGAAAACTGCCCATTTATCCCTGATGCCATCAGTAGATTCCACCTACCGTACTCAGACCCTAAAAGTACTGACAATACCGATTTAGTTTCTGAAACTTATTTAAACACCAGTAAACAAATTGCAGGAGAGATTCATTTTATTTTCGATATCATAAAAGACAGCATTTAATTTAAAAAATCACACAACTGTATCCTTATCGTAAGGAATACTATCTAACACATGATTTATAACATTAATACGTGCTATTGTTTTTCGATTAGCACGTATTACTTTCCATGGTGATATTTCAGTATTTGTTTTCGAGAACATCTCTCGTTTATATCCTGTGTAATCATCCCAAAGTTCTTGCGCTTTTTTATCAACAGCAGTCATCTTCCATTGTTTTAAAGGATTGTCTTTAATATCTCCGAATCGTTTTGCCTGCTCTTTTTTATTAATAGACATGTATATTTTAACTAACCGAATACCCGACTCTAAAATCATTCTTTCAAAATCATTAACTTGATTCATAAACACCTGATACTCTTCTTGAGTACAAAACCCATTTACAGGTTCTACAACAGCTCTGTTATACCAACTTCTATCAAAAAAAACAATTTCACCTGCTTTAGGAAATTGCTCTACATATCTTTGAAAATACCATTGTGTTTTCTCATCTTCATTCGGCTTTGGTAAAGCTATAATTCGCATATGACGCGGATTAATTCTTTCTGTAATTCGACGTATTGCACCACCTTTCCCTGCTGCGTCTCGACCTTCAAAAATAATAATTATGCGCTCATTTTGATTTATAGCCCAAGTTTGCAAACGAATTAATTCAACTTGTAATTTTTTTAGTTTACGCTCATAATCAACATACCTAACCGCTCTCTCTAAATTAAAAGGCTTTGATAAAATTGCTTTTAATCCCTTATTCGAATTAAGCTTATCTACATCTTTTTGTGTTAATTTCTCCATAATTTAGTCTGAATGTTTTACTGAACGATAATAACGCATTACAATATTAGGATCAGGGTTTGTCATTATTTTTTGCGTTTCACTTCCCTGATAATCAAACTGCGACAATACATGACGTATACACTCCACTCTCGCTTTCATTTTATCATTTGTTTTTACAACTATCCACGGGCTGTATGTAGTATGCGTTTTACTAAACATTTCATCCCTATAAAAAGTATAATCATGCCACAACTCTTGCCCTTTTTTATCTACCGGACTAAATTTCCATCTCTTTAAAGGATCATCGTTTCTAGCATCGAATCTACGCATTTGCTCATCTTTAGATATCGATAACCAAAATTTAATAATAACTACACCATCTTCATATAACATATGCTCAAATTCTGGCACTTGAACTAAAAATTTCTTATACTCTTCTTTTGTACAAAACCCCATTACCGGCTCAACAACAGCTCTATTATACCAACTTCTATCAAAAAAAACAATTTCACCTGGATTTGGCAATTCTTTAATATATCGCTGAAAATACCACTGCCCCTTCTCTATCACAGTAGGTTTATTTAACGCCACCAAACGCATAGAACGAGGATTTAAATGCTCCATAAATCGACGAATATTCCCTCCTTTCCCTGCAGCATCCCGCCCTTCAAAAACAATAGCTACACGTTTATTTTTTTTAGCCACCCATTGCTGAAGTTTAACCAACTCAACCTGAAGCTCTTTTAACTCATTTTCATATGCTATTTTCTCTTTAACCTTATCTATAGAAACTCCTTTTTTATCAATTAACGCCAACAATTCTTCATTTGTTGAAACGCTTTCGAAGTCATCAATTGTAAGTTTTGGTTTATTCCCCATGTAATTTAAGTTGCATTACTAATAATTTAAGCTTAACATTGCTAAAATAAGACGATATTAACTGCTATGAAACAAAAAATATTATTTTTATTTATCATACTATTCACCTCTATAAATATTTTCTCTCAACGAAAATACAGTAAAGAGTTTAGTTTTTTAAATGATAATGATTTATATATATCTACATCTCAAGATAGATATTATACTAACGGTATGTTTTTTACTTATCGATATTTGAGTAGTAAAAACGCTAAAAATATAGAAAAAAAAATATTCGATATTCAAATTGGTCATCATATGTACACGCCTTTTAAAGCAACTGTTCAACAACATGGTGATCACGACAGACCTTTTGCTGGATACGCTTTTGGGAACTTCGGCATAAATTATTTTTATAAAAATGAATCTATCTTAAAAATAGCTATGCAAATAGGTACTCTTGGTCCTTCTGCGGTAAGTAAAGAACTACAAGATTTCATTCATGATATTTATGGCTACAAAAAAGCTATTGGTTGGAAATATCAGATTGCAGATGCCTTTGCCCTGAATTTAAACCTTGACTATATAAAAAACTTAGCAAACGATAATTACTTAGATGTTAATTGGGTAAACAACCTAAAAATAGGAACTGTATACAGTGACTTTTCTACAGGTTTTTACGGTCGTATTGGGTTAAAACCTTTACAAAAGATAATAAACTCTATTGCTTTTAATGGAAATTTAAATAGTAACTCTACAAATTTCAATAACGAAATTGAATCTTTTATATACATAAAACCGATGCTTAGTTATACTGCTTATGACGCGACTATTCAAGGAAGCTTCTTAAATAACAATAGCCCGATTACCTTTGAAATTGAACCTTTTAAATTTACCGCTGAGATAGGCATACGCTTTACTTTAAATCGATTCAATTTTGGTTACGCAATAAATTACCACACGAAAAAACTAAAAAGCATACGTGTACCTAAAAATAATTTTTACGGTACAATACAGTTAAATTATCAATTTAATTAATTATTTATTATGGTTAAAAAAATAATTTTTAAAACCATCAAATTAAGATATATTTGTAAATATAATAAACAGAAACTATACTAAATGAAATTTATCGTATCTAGCTCTCAGTTATTAAAACAACTACAAGTTTTAGGAGGAGTTATAAACAGCAACAATACATTACCTATTTTAGACAATTTCTTGTTTGAATTGGCTAACAATGAACTTAAAATATCTTCATCTGATCTTGAAACTACGATGACTTCGGTTATAGAAGTAGAAAGTACAGATTCTGGATCGATTGCTATTAATGCTCGTTTATTATTAGACACCTTAAAAACATTTCCTGAACAACCTCTTACTTTTAAAGCTGAAAGTGATAGTACTATTGAAATTATTTCTGAACAAGGTAAATACGACATGGCGTATTTTAGTGGAGAGGAATTCCCTAAAGCGGTTGAATTACCTTCACCTAGCAGTACTGAAATTCCATCACAAATTTTAGCTACCGCAATTTCTAAAACAATTTTCGCTGCTGGTAATGATGATTTAAGACCGGTAATGAGTGGAGTATTTTTTCAGTTCAATTCAAAAGAATTAACTTTTGTTGCTACCGATGCTCATAAATTAGTAAAATATACACGTACAGATGTTACCGCAGATAAATCAGCAGAATTTATCATGCCTAAAAAACCTTTAAACTTATTAAAAGGTATTTTAAATGGATCTGAAGAAAATGTTATTATCGAATATAATGACACTAATGCTAAATTTAACTTTGGTAATGTTGTTTTAGTTTGTCGTTTAATTGATGGTAAGTACCCTAATTACGAAGCTGTAATACCTAAAGAAAACCCAAATAAATTAACTGTAGATAGAGCTTCATTTTTAAACTCAGTTAAACGTGTTTCTATTTTCTCTAGTAAAACAACACATCAAATTCGTTTAAAAATGGCAGGAACAGAATTAAACATCTCTGCTGAAGATTTAGACTACTCTAATAAAGCTGACGAACGTTTACAATGCGATTATCAAGGAGATGATATGCAAATTGGATTTAACTCACGTTTTTTAAGCGAAATGTTAAATAACTTAAGCGCTAATGACGTTTTAATTGAAATGTCTTTACCAAACCGTGCAGGAATTTTAACTCCTATTGATGGTACCGATGAAGGTGAACAAGTTACAATGTTAGTAATGCCGGTAATGCTGAATAGCTAGACCTTAAAAATATAAATAAGAAAGACCGTTTAAATTATGTTTAAACGGTTTTTCTTATTAAAAAAATGCCTTTTCTAGTAGTTTACAACCTTAAAAGCAGTATTTCCATACCATTCTGCCCAATGTTCAGTATAACCTTCTACTGCTGTATAATGAAATAAGGCAGGAGCACCTACACAGAATTCATAAATTTTCATCACTTCATTTGTATGATTTGATATATTATCAAATAAAGGACTTCTGTTCATTCTGATATTAGTCCCAACAATTTTTGCCTGATAAGCTACTCCAAACTTTAACCTATTGTTTGTTTTAACGGTTACCCAAGCATTCCAAAACCACACTTTCCTATATTGTTCTGTTTTTGTTTTTGCACCAATAGAACTATAAAAGTACCAATGCTGATCAAATTGTTCAAGTCTCATTTTCACACTTCTATCATTTGAAAACGACTCATGACGAACAATTCCTCTTGAGGAAAATTCTTTTTTATTATTACCATGTTTATATACTTTTAAGAATTTATTATATGTAATCATTTTTTGATCAGAAACTTTAATCTTTCCTACTTTGTAATCTAACAAAAATGATTCAATTACATTTTCATTACCATGTTTGTAAGTATAAACAAACTCTCCATCTATTCTATAAATAGCCCCTTCAATACTAATTTCTCCATTTTTATTTAATAGATATAATAGCATACTATCACTAGAATTTACTTCTACAATTTCTTTTTTATTCAATTGATATCTCTCAGCTTCTTCTGCCTCAATATTATACGCTAACAATAAAGAAACCCTGCCACTTCTATCAAAATCTGATTTAGACAACTCTATCAAATCTTGACCAGACTCAATTGATTCTTTAATAAAAATTTCTAATTCTTTAAACGATGAAAAAGAGAGTATTCTTCCATCTGCTCTAGAAAGAACTTCATTAGTTAACTTTTCTTTTTCTATAATATTCTCATCTTCATTGCTTTGACATGCTACAGTTAGAATACTTAACATTAATAATAATAAATACCTATTCATAATAATTCATTTTAAATTTAAATCCCCCCTACTCTTTCGCTTTTCGGTTTACGCGATACATTCTTACCCTTTTTTTTTAGCAGATAAAACTATATTTACTTCTTTTAACTAGTATTAAAAAGAACTTCTACAAAACTATCTTCTTCTTAATATAAAATAGGGGTGCAAAAAATGGGGATTAACAGGTGGTAAAGACGGAGATTAATAGGGGAAAAAAACATAACAGATTTGTTTTTTCTGTAAAATTTAAACACTATTAATTAAATTATAGTTTTTGTTAACATCTTTCGCTTTAAAAAATGATAAATAATTGTAAATTTACCTCTTTCAAACTTTTTAAATTACAATGGGTAAAATAATAGCAATTGCAAATCAAAAAGGTGGTGTAGGTAAAACTACGACTACTGTAAATTTAGCAGCATCATTAGGTGTTTTAGAAAAGAGAGTCTTATTAATTGATGCCGACCCACAAGCAAACGCTACTTCTGGTTTAGGAATAGATGTAGATAGTGTCGAATTCGGGACTTATCAAGTTCTGGAGCACACTATATTGGCAAAAGAGACCATTTTAAAAACTGACTCTCCAAATGTTGATTTAATTCCTGCTCATATTGACCTTGTTGCTATTGAAATAGAATTAGTAGATAAGCAAGAAAGAGAATACATGCTAAAGAAAGCATTACAAGAAATAAAGAACGATTATGATTATATTTTAATTGATTGTGCTCCTTCTTTAGGTTTAATAACTTTAAATTCTTTAGTTGCTGCAGATTCAGTTATAATACCTATTCAATGTGAATATTTTGCTTTAGAAGGTTTAGGTAAATTATTAAATACTATTAAAAGTGTTCAAAAAATACATAATCCAGATTTAGATATAGAAGGTTTATTACTTACCATGTTTGATTCTCGTTTACGTCTTTCTAACCAAGTAGTAGAAGAAGTAAAAAAACACTTCAGTTCAATGGTTTTTGAAACAATTGTTCACAGAAATATTCGTTTAAGTGAAGCACCAAGTTACGGTGAAAGTATAATTTCATACGATGCAACCAGTAAAGGTGCTGTAAATTACTTAAATTTGGCAAACGAAATCTTAACAAAAAACGCATAATTACTGTAAATGGCAAAAGCAACTAAAAAACGAGCTTTAGGAAGAGGTTTATCAGCTTTATTAACAGAAACTGCTGAAGTAAATTCAGCGGAAGATAAAAACGCAGATAAATTAGTAGGAAATATTATTGAAATCGAATTGAGTTCTATAGAAGTAAACCCTTTTCAACCTAGAACTTATTTTGATGAAGAAGCTTTACGTGAATTAGCAAATTCAATAGAACAATTAGGTGTTATACAACCTATTACAGTTAGAAAACTAGCTAACAATTCGTTTCAATTAGTTTCTGGAGAACGTCGTTTTAGAGCATCTAAATTAATAGGTAATAAAACCGTTCCCGCATACATTCGTTTAGCAAACGATCAAGAAATGCTAGAAATGGCATTGGTTGAAAATATTCAACGTAAAAATCTTGACCCTATTGAAGTTGCACTTTCTTACCAACGTTTAATTGACGAAATTCAATTAACTCAAGAAGAACTAAGTACCAGAGTAGGTAAAAAACGTTCGACTGTTACCAATTATTTACGTTTATTAAAATTAGATCCTATTATTCAAACAGGAATGCGCGATAGCTTTATATCTATGGGACATGGTCGTGCACTTATTAGTGTTGATAGTAATTCTGATCAATTAAATATTTACGAAAAAATAGTTCGAGACAAATTATCTGTTCGCCAAACGGAAGAATTAGTTAAAAATATAAAAGCAGGTACCGTTGCTAAAACAGCAAAAAAGAAAACACTACCGAGCTTTGTTTCTGAAGGAGTAAAAGACATTAGTAACTATTTTGGTAATAAAATAGATGTTAGTGTTAACAATCGTGGTAAAGGAAAAATTTCTATTCCTTTTGACTCTGAAGAAGATTTTAATCGCATTAAAAACTTATTAAAATAAGTGAATAATCGTACTATCATACTTTTTTTATTTAGTTTTTTTTTGAGTCAAATTTTATTTGCTCAAAAAGATCCTACAGCTCTAAAAACAAAACAATTACAAATAGTAACCAATAAATACAACCCTTTATCGCCAAGTAAAGCAGCTTTTTATTCTGCTATTTTTCCTGGCGGAGGGCAGATTTACAATAAAAAATACTGGAAAGCTCCAATTGTTTGGGCTGCTATGGGTACTAGTGCTTATTATTATATAAACAACAGCAACGAATACGATAGATACAGAACTGCTTTTAGACTAAGAAAACAAGGATTAAAAGATGAATTTACTGATGTAGACGGAAAAACCTTAATATCTACACCTGGTTTAGAAAATGCACAAAAAGTACTTCGTAAAAACAGAGATCTATCGCTTTTAACAGGTATTTTATTATATGTCTTACAAATTGTTGAAGCTAGTGTTAACGCACACCTATTACAATTTGACACTACTGATAATTTATCTTTAAAACCAATGGTATATCCAGACCCGCTTTTTATAGAATCTCCTAAAGTAGGTTTAACACTTAAATATTCTTTTTAAAATGAAAATAGCCTTACTTGGTTATGGTAGAATGGGTAAAGAAATTGAAAAAATTGCTTTACAAAGAGGCCATGAAATTATAATAAAAACTTCTGATAAAGAAGGTTATGACATCTCTAAAGCTGATGTAGCAATTGATTTTAGCATTCCTTCTTCAGCATTTAATAATATTAGTAATTGTATAAATAATCAAATTCCTGTAATTTCTGGAACAACAGGTTGGCTTGATAGATATGATTCTATAGTTGAATTATGTAATCTTAAAAAAGGTGCTTTCATTTATGCTTCTAACTTTAGCCTAGGAGTAAATGTTTTCTTTGAGCTAAATAAACAATTAGCTAAAATGATGAATGCTTTAGAACAGTATAGTATTTCTATAGAAGAAATTCATCACACAAAAAAACTAGATGCCCCAAGCGGAACAGCAATTACATTAGCTGAAGGAGTTATAGAAAATACTAATAAAGAAAATTGGGAATTAGAGACTTTAACTTCTGAAAGAAACATCCCTATTACTGCTATTAGAACTCCAGATGTACCTGGTACGCATACCACCACATACAAATCAGTCGTTGATACTATTGACATTAAGCACACAGCTCATAATAGACAAGGATTTGCTTTAGGTGCAGTTATTGCTGCTGAATGGCTAGTTAATAAAACTGGTGTTTACACCATGAGAGATGTGTTAAACTTAGGTTAATTACGTAACAATCTAAAAAAAAAGACACTAATAATATTGAATTTCATTCCTTAATATAGGAAAACAAAATATACGCATTATGACATTTACCGAATGGTTTATATTCTTTTTAGTAATACAAGTAATTCACTTTTTAGGAACTTGGAAATTATATATTAAAGCAGGAAGAAAAGCTTGGGAAGCTGCTATACCTGTTTACAATGCCATTGTTTTAATGCAAATAATAAACCGTTCGAAATGGTGGGTTATTTTGTTGTTTGTTCCAATAGTTAACTTATTAATGTTTCCTATTATTTGGATAGAAACTTGTAGAAGTTTTGGCTTTAATCAACGAAAAGACACCTTATTAACAGTCTTTACATTAGGTTTATACATATACTATATTAATTATGTTACAGATACACCGTATATTGAAAACAGAAGCTTACAACCAAGATCTCCTTTAGGTGAATGGGTAAGTTCAATTGCTTTTGCTATTATTGCTGCAACCATAGTACATACCTATTTTATGCAGCCTTATACCATACCTACTTCTTCTTTAGAAAAAACATTGTTAGTTGGTGATTATTTATTTGTTAGTAAATTTCATTATGGTGCTCGTATACCTAGTACAACTGTGGCTGCGCCAATGGCACATGATACAGTTCCTCTTTTAGGTACAAAATCATTCTTATCAGATAACAAAAATAAAGATGGTTTTTTAAATAAACTCTCTTTACCATACATGCGTTTACCTGGTTTTCAAAACATTAAACGTAATGATATTGTTGTTTTTAGCTGGCCAGCTGATACTTTAAAAACAATGTGGGGTGATCGTTCGAGAGAAGCAACTTATAAACCTATTGATAAAAGAACCAATTATGTAAAAAGAGCAACAGGTATTGCTGGAGATACTTTAGAGGTTCGTGATGGCTATGTATTTATTAATGGGGAAAAAACAGTTTTACCGGATAGAGCAAAGCCACAATGGTATTTTATAGTTGATACTGATGGAAAACAACTATCAGAAACTGTAATAAGAGAATTCAATAAAAACAGAGAAGCTAGAATGTCTAATGACGGTGTTTATTTCTTTAATCTTACCGATAAAGAAGCAGCTATATTAGCTAAAAACCCTATCGTAAAAAGTATTAAAAAGCGCTTACATCCTAGTGGGAATTATGATAAAACTGTTTTTCCGCACCACCCAAAATACGCCTGGTCTCATGATAATTTTGGCCCTATTTATATTCCCAAAAAAGGAACTACTGTTGCTTTAAATGAGAATACCATTCCTTTTTATGAGCAAATTATTAGAAGATACGAAAACAACGATTTAACAATTTTTGGAAATGATATTTTCATCAACGGTAAAAAAGCTAAAAACTACACTTTTAAGCAAGATTACTACTGGATGATGGGAGACAATCGCCAAAATTCATTAGATGCAAGAAACTGGGGATATGTACCTTTTGATCACGTAGTTGGTAAACCTGTTCTTATTTGGTTAAGTTGGGATCCTAATGCACCTAGTTTTATGGCCAAAATGAAATCTATTCGCTGGGACAGAATGTTCACCACTGTAGGTGGTAGTGGTAAACCCAATTCATACTTGTGGTTAGCGTTACTTATAATCGGTGGCTATATTGTTTATAGTTTTTATAAAGGTAAAAAGAAAGCATAATGTCACTTTTTATACCAACATACTTTGCCCCTATTTCACAATATGCAGTGATTTATAAAACTAATGCCGTTGTTTTTGAATTTGAAGATAACTATCAAAAACAAACTTATAGAAATAGGTGCTATATTTATGGAGCTAACGGAAAATTAACTTTAAATGTACCTGTAAAACATTTACTCAACGAAGGTCGAAAAAAAACAAAAGATACTTTAGTTGAAAATGATATTCAATGGCAACAACAACACTTTAAATCATTGTTATCAGCATATCGTACATCTCCTTTTTTTGAGTTTTTTGAAGACGATATATCTAAATTATTTAGTAAAAAATATAAGTACTTACAAGATGTAAATATAGATACGCATCTATTTATCACTGACGCATTACAATTAAACACTTCTTTTTCTAAAACAACAACGTATGATGTAACGCCTAATATTACTGATTATAGAAACTTAGCACTTGCTAAAAAAGGTGTTGAGATTGAAATTGACACTTATATTCAAATGTTTGATGATAAACACGGCTTTATACCAAACTTATCTATTTTAGATTTACTTTTTATGGAAGGCCCCAATGCTATTAGTTTTTTAGAAGAAATTTATTTTAAATAAAAGATACTGCACATCAAAGAACAACTTTATTCTTTCCTCATTTTGTTTCACTCAATTAAAAGCTTAAATTTAATAGACTTTAATTTATTTTTTATTTTTGAGTAAAAAATGTAAATTTGAGAGAACTACAATACTTCTTTTATTATGGACTTCTTCAGAAATTTTGTTTTTAATATTCATCGCGTTTCAGAAAGTTCTTTTACAAAACTTAATAAACTAATACAACAAAAAAAACTTCTTAAAAACCAAGAACTTGTTCATTTAGGTCAAATACCAACTAATTTTTATATTTTAAGAAAAGGAATTGTAAGAGCTTATATTATAGACGAAAAAGGAAAAGAGCACACCAAAACCATATACACTCCTGTAGTTACTTCAGGAAACTTAGGTGCTTTAATTAAACAAGAACCTTCTAATTTAATTTATGAATGCCTCACAGAATGTGATGTTTTAGAGTGTAATTATGCTTCTTTTTATGACTTAACATTATCACATCATGATTTATCGATTTTTCATCATAGAGTTTTAGAAGCAATACACATTAGAGAAGAAAGGAAAATATTAGAACTTTTAATGTTAAATGCTACACAACGATATGAAAAATTGAAAGAAAGGTTTCCTAAAATTGATAATCTAATAAATCAATACCATATTGCTTCCTATTTAAATATAACGCCTGTTCAATTAAGTAGAGTTAGAAAAAATTACAGAAATTAATTTTTATAAACACATGTTAATGTAATACCTATAAATATGAAATATATTTGTAATGTAATTAACAAGTTTATATTTTAAAACTAACCTCTTTTACGTGGTTTTCTTAAAAAAATCAGACAAGTCTAAAACGAGTATGTCTGATTTTATATGTCTTTCATTTTCTTTTTTATAAAAAAAACCTTAAATTTAGCTACCTTACTTAAGGCTAACTTGTTAATTCCATTTTTTTATGAATAGTGATATTGAAAATTTTCTTTCTCAGTATATTGATTTGCCTGAAAACATAATTTCACTTTTCAAAGAAATAATTACCTATATAGAGTTAGAGCCTTTTGATTTCCTAACTAAAACAAATGAAAACTCTACTTCATTTTTCATTATAAAAACAGGTATCGTTAGATCTTATTTACAAACTGAGTGTGGTAAAGAAATTACTAGAACTTTTTTTCTTCCTGGTCAATTAACTGGAAATATAGCTGCCTTAATAAAAAAAACACCTTCAAATGTAAACTACCAAGCTTTAACAAAAATCACTGCTTATAAAGGTGATTTTATAAAGTTTAAAGAATTAGTTTTAAAACATCATAAACTTAGTTTGTTATATGTAAAAACGATGGAGAGTACTTATTTAAAAACTGAAAGCTTAATTTTAGAAATCTCTACTTATAGTGCTACTGAGAGATATTTAATGTTAAAAAAAATAATTCCAGATATAGATAATATAATTGCTCAACGCTACATAGCTTCTTACCTTAATGTTTCACCTGTACAATTAAGTCGAATTAAAAAGAACCTTAGCCTATTTCAATTAAAATAATTCTTAAAAACTAATTTAAAGGCTTTAATTAGACACTTCTTTTTATTTTATAAATATCTATTCATTAAACTATTTATTTGATCTGAAATAGTCAGTTTAAACACTACAAATAGGTATACGGGAATAATTATAAGACTCTTTAAAATTATATTAACAAGTGGGTCTACTCTAAAGTTTTTTATAGAAAATTCTGGTACTGAAAAATTCCAAAAATAAAAAGCTAAAAACAATACTACAATAATCAAACTCATTTGTAATGTTTTCATCGTGTACGGAAACATTTTTAACTTCTTATCTACAAACCAAAGTTTAAAAGCATTAAAAGTTACCACAGATAATAAGGTTGCTAAAGCTAAACCTTCCGTTCCCATACCTATATCATTGTAGAGAAAAATATTTAAATAGGTAACCATAAACGCCATTCCAACACCAATTGGCATGGTAATTCTATAAAATTTTGAGTTTTGAATAATTGCACCATTGTTTCCTAAAGACATCATAAATAATTTTCCTCCCGAAATTAATAGCACAACTAAACCACCTCCAGCATAATTTTTATTTGGCATTATTTTAAATAACTCATCAACATTACAGTTAACCAATATAAAAAACAAACCACCAACTAATAATAAATTGATAGCGCTTTTATGATACAAACTATTGGTTTCTTTATCATTATTTTCGTTAATAGCTTTTGAAGTTAATGGTTGTAAAATTTGCCCCATTGCCCTACTTGGCGCCTCAATAAAACTTCCTATAAACAAAGCTACTGCATAATATGCAGCTGTTGCAAAACCATCTTTACCAGGTATCATTATTTTATCGATATCTAAAACAAGTGCCCCTGCACTTCCTGCCAAAAGAATGTAAAAAGAGTAACGTAATACTTCTTTAAAATTATTAGGTAAAGTAAAACTTAACTTTGGTGTATATAATTTAAAAGCATAAACTAACATTAATAATGTTCGTACTACATAGGCAAAAGCCATATAATATAAAAACTCTTGTTTGCTGATAAGCTCAAAATGCACAGCAAATAATAATATCATAATAGCTGCTCTATTATAAAGTTCTTTTAAAACAGTACCAAAAACAGATTGCATTTGTACTTTTGCCCACGAATAAAAAACTTCAAAATACGCACAACATACTGCAATAACATAGATATAAATGGTGTAATTTTCAATAATTAAATTACCTTCAATATTACTTTTTGAAATATAACTCATAATTAAATTATGGAAAAAATCCCAACAAAAACCAATAGGAAAGGCTATGAATAAAGGCAAAAAAAGTACAGAACTTAAAAAGCTGTCTTTTTCTGTTTTAGTTTTATAGGCTGTAAAAAACTTAACAATAGTAAATTGAATTCCTAACGCCATTATTGGCATTAATAAATTTGATGCAGAAAATACGTAAGTTGCTAAACCGTAATATTCATCTTTTAAAAATCTTGAATATAAAACGATAGTGTTTATTCCACCAATTAAAAATCCTAAATAGATAATTATGGTGTTTTTAAGTGATTGCTTTAATACGATTCCCAATTTACGCGTTTATTAATTTAATGATTGATTGATATATTTTTTCGCCAACATTATTACCGTATAATTCTTCTTTAAAGTTTTTTGTTGCTTTTAAAAACTCAGCATATGCATTACTTATTTCTTGCGGATTTGTAGCGGTTATTTTAGCATAACCATTCGTTACAAGCTCTGTCCATTCAGTTTCTTCTCTGGCAATAATGCAATACTTCTTATTAAAAAAGGCCTCTTTTTGTAGTCCGCCACTATCGGTAACAACCAAGGCGCAATTTTTTAAAAGTTCTAACATATCAAAATAACCAACAGGATTTATAAATATAATTTTCGGTTTTAATCCATATAAATCAAGCATTTTTTTTGTCCGAGGATGCAACGGCATTACCACTTTTTTTGTTTTATTGATTTCTTCTAATCCTAAAAAAACATTGACAAGTTTTTGTTTATCATCCGTATTTTCTTGACGATGAATGGTTGCTAACACAAACTCATTTTTCATCAATTTTAAATCAGTAATAACTGTTGATTTTTCTTTAGAAAAAGCACCATAAAACTCTACAGCATCTTTCATAATATCACCATGTTGCTCAATTTCAATATTTAAGTTATCAAAACCTTCTTGCTTTAAATTAGCAATGGCTACTTGAGTTGGACAACTTAATAAATCGGAAATTCTATCTGTTACAATACGGTTAATTTCTTCAGGCATTTGCATATTAAATGATCGTAAACCAGCCTCAATATGTATTACTTTAATATGTAATTTCTTCGCAGCTAAAGCACCTGCAACAGTAGAATTTGTATCACCATAAACAACAATTGCATCAGGTTTTTCTGCTAGTAAAATTTCTTCAATTTTTTCTAACATCTGCCCCGTCATAGCGCCATGATTTAAACCATTTATATTTAAATTATATTTTGGCTTAGGTATTTGCATTTCATCAAAAAAAACTGCGCTCATATTAGCATCAAAATGCTGTCCTGTATGTACAATAACCTCTTCAATTTCTTTGTGACTATTTATCACTCTACTTAGCACTGCTCCTTTTACAAACTGAGGTCGAGCTCCTAATATGGTAACTATTTTTTTCAAGAATTTACTACTTGTTTTACTATTACTGATAATTGTTTGGTTAACTCCTTACGATGATATTGTTCAATATTTCTTGAAGATACTTGCAATGTATTTTCTTTGTAACTTTTATACAAACTTAAAACCGTTCTTTTAATTGCTTCTTTATCGTTAAAATCAACAATAGTTCCCGAATTTGTATTTTTTAAAATTTCTGCTAAATCACCATCTTCAGGTCCAATGGCTAAGATAGGTCGTTTTGCTTGTAAATACTCAAAAATTTTACCTGTTATGATTCCTTTAGCACTTGGCACATTATTTACAGCAAGTAATAATACTTGTGAATTACGCTGATATTGTTGTACTTCTTTATGTGGTACGTAATTTATTTTTTTAACATTTTTAAATTGATGTTTTTCTAAATCAACTACTACATCTTCCGATAATTTACCTATTAACTTTATCTCTAAATCGTTTTTAAAAGCATTATTTTCTTCGGATAATTCAGCCAATGCCTTCCATAATATTTTCGGATTTCTGTCCGAATTCATTAAACCAATATGTGTTATGGAGAATTTTGTATCTAAAACAGGTACAATTTTCTCATTTTCTTCTGAATCATACCCATTAGTTACTACGTGAATGTTATTTGAAAATGGCTTATAATTCACCTTCATTGTTTCACCAACAACCAAAGATGCATCAGCATTTTCCAAAACTTCTTGCTCTAATTGATTATGTTTTTTTATTGCTTTTTTGGTTAACGGTAACTGATGAAAATAGTCGATAGCTGTCCACGGATCACGAAAATCAGCAATCCACTTTACATTTGTTTTTTTCTTTAACGCTAAACCTATTAAGTGTAAACTATGCGGTGGCCCTGTAGTTATAATTGCATCAATTTTATTTTCTTTCAAGTATTTTTCTAAATATTTAACAGAAGGTTTTATCCAAAATTTTCTAGCATCTGGAATAAAATAATTTGCTCTAACGTATTGTAATATTTTCCCAAAAAAGGTAGGATTAGGATTCAAAAAACCAGCACTTGTTTTAGTTTCTTTCTTTTTAAATATTGATAAAAAATTATTAGGTTCCCAAATAGTTTTCTTTAAAACTTCTATATTTTTTGGTACATCACTTTTTAACGATTCATCAATAATAGGGTACTTAGCTTCATCAACCGTATACACAACTGGTTCTATATTAAAATCACGTAAATATTTTACAAATTTTAACCAACGTTGTACTCCTGAACCACCTGCAGGTACCCAATAATAAGTTATAATTAATACTTTCAAATTAAATATATGTATATAAACTATGTAATTTTAAGCTTTCCTCTTCCCAATTTTCTCCTTGATTCATTACTGCATCAAAAGCGTTATGCTTCTTATAATTTAGTAAATTATCTTTTTGATGAATCATAAGAACCTTATCAGTAAAATCATTAATATCGTCGGCTTTAAAAACGACTCCACAATCGTATTTTTCAACAATTCTTTTTAATGGTTTACAAGAACTTACTAACAACAAACTCTTACTCATCATTATTTGAAATAATTTATGAGGTATCGTATTGTCGGTATGCTCGTTTGATTTATGAGGAATTATATTAATGCTTGATTCTTGCATAATGGTTGAAACTTCGTTAAAAGGTCGGTAACCAACAAACTTTACATTACGCTCTACTTTATATTCTCTAGTAATTTCTTTTAATTTTGTTTCGACAGCAAAACTTCCTTTACCTATTAAGAAAAGAGTGGCATTAGGTATTTTAGCTACAATTTGAGGCATTGCTTTAATAGCGGTATCAATTCCTCTGTGAGGTCCAAATCCACCTACATATGTTATTGAAAAATCTTTGGGATTAATTATATTTTGTGCTACTGAATTTAAAAAATTACTAGCAAATTCTTTTTTCTCAAAATTAGAAATAACTACTAACTTAGTAGGATTAATATTAAAGTTAGTAATTAATTTTTGTTTCATTTCTGCCACTACACAAATAATAGTATCGTATTTTTTACAATATTTTCTTTCTTTATAAGACCACAAAATAGGGTTCATAAAAATAAAATTCTTTAGTTTTATTATTGGATTTTTCTTCCATAAAAACCAAGTTTTTAAAGCCTCTGGATAATTCTCATGCATATCTAAAATTAATTTTTTAACTTTAGATTTAAATAGATAACCTGTACCCGCTAATGGTAAATCATGAATATGAAGATATTCAATACTATATTGCTTCATAGCCTTCTTTATTCCGAAGAAAAAAAGAAGATTTATATTAAAAATGCTTTCAAAAATATCATGTAACCCTTTTTTAGAATTCGAATAATTAGTACCTATTCTAAAAATATTTACTCCATTAATATTTTCGATTTTATCATCATTTTTTTTATGTGGACAAATAACCACAACTTTATTACCGCTATTAACTAACGATTCAGCTTCTTTTCTTACCCTTATATCATTAGGATAAGAAGCATCTACAACCATAGCTATATAACTCATGATAAAAAATCAATACATTTTTTTAAAATACGACCTGTTGCATATCCATCCCATAAATTTGGAACTTCACCTTCTTTAAACAATTTATTTTCTATACTATTTAAATGATTTACAATCTTTTCATTATCAAAAGACATTAAAATATTTGTTCCTTTTGTTATTGTACTAGGCCTTTCTGTATTTTCTCTTAAAGTAATACATGGTATTTTTTGAAAAGTAGTTTCTTCTTGAATTCCTCCACTATCTGTAACTACACAAAAAGCATATTTTACTAATTTTTGAAACGCAAAATAATTTTGTGGCGGTATAATTTTTAAACCTTCAATAGTTTCTAAAGAATCAAATAATTTATTTTTAATAAAACTATTTTTTGTTCTAGGATGTAATGAGAATACTACATTATAGTTTTCAGTAACTTTCTTTAACAGACTTATTATTTTATGAAGACTTTCTTCACCATCTACATTTCTTGGTCTGTGCATGGTTATTAGAATATATTTTTTATGGTCAATTTCTTCTAATATTATTGATGCTTCAATTTGCTCTTCAAAATGAACAAGTGTATCAATCATTGTGTTACCAACATATGCTATTTGATCATCTGACTTTCCTATATTTTTTAAATTTTCAATACCACTCTCTTCTGTAACAAAACAAATATCAGAAATTTCATCGGTTATTATTCTATTAATTTCCTCTGGCATTTCTCTATCTAAACTTCTAAGTCCACTTTCTATATGGCCTAATTTCACATTTAGTTTATTTGCCGTAATTGACGCCGCTAAAGTTGAATTTACATCTCCTACAGAAAGTAATAAATCAGGTTTAAAATTATTAATTACCTCTTCTAATTTAATCATAATCTCTCCGATTAAACTATTAGGTGTTTTTCCATTTATATTTAAAAAATAATCTATTTCTATATTAAATTGTTTTAAAAAGATAGCAGACATTTTCTCATCATAATGTTGACCTGTATGTACTATTTTTAAATCAATATTCTGTAATGCTGCTTGTTTTTTAAATTGCGTAATTTTCACAAAATTGGGTCTTGTACCCACAACAATCAAAATTCTCTTTCTCATTTCTATTTCTTTTTTGCGTAAACTGCGTAATACCTAGGAGTGTATCTTCTTAAAATAGGTCGAAAACCTATTTGATTAATTGGACTTGTCCATTTTTCTGTATCTTTAATTTCCCATCCAGACTTTTCTAATAGCCAATCATACTGCCAATCTTCAAACTCATGATAATGTCTATCCCACATATCTGTCTTACTTCTATAGGCGCTTTTAAACCATAAACTTAATGGAACTGTAGTTATAATTTCAGTCGCTTCAATTGCTTTTAACACATTAAAAGGAGCTAATAAATGTTCAAAAATTTCAAAAGCTGTTACCACATCTACCTTATATTTTTTCACTAATTCAGGCATTAAATCTAAATCCTCACCGTTTGTGTTATAAACAGTATAACCATGTTTTTCCATAATTTCAGTAAAAGGGTTTCTAACGCCTAAATCTAAAATTACTGCCGGAGCTGGAATATTTTTTTGCAAAAACTCAATAGTATGCTTATATCTTTTTATTGGAAGTTTATTATACATTTATCCATTTTTAAGCAAATGTATTACTATTTCAGTATTACTAACAAAAAAAAGAATAAAGAGTTATATAGGTTAGTAATTATTTCTATATAATTGGGGTTTGATTCATTTTTCTTGTTATTTATAGTCTTATTATGAGCTTATTTAAAATTATATCCTTGCTTGTATGTCTATCAATTTTCTTAATGTTAAAAACCTACAAACTAAAAAAAACAGAAAACTAAAAACATTATTTATTCACCTTTTTATAAAAAATTTACTTTTTAAATAGTATTTTAAGAATAGAATAAAACACATCCTAATTCGAGTATCTAAAGCTTAATATTTATAGTATCTTTGGGTCTTGTACTCAAAAAAATCGAATTTTAATGAATCTGAGGATCTACGTACTTTTATTATTTTCATTAATTAGCCTAGAAGTTTTTTCTCAAAAAATCAACTTAGATTCGTTTTATTTAGAAAAAATGATTTTCTATAGAAATACAAATATCGACAGCTCTTTTTTTTACAGTAAAAAACTTAGTAGATCAAATGATTTATGTTATAAAATAAAAGCAATTTCAGGAAGATTTTACGGCCTGTATAGGTTAAAAAAATACAATGAATCTGAAAAATTAGTTAAACAAGTAATTACTACAATCGACTCTTTAAATAAAAAAACTATTTGTTTTATTGATTTAAAAAAATCTGCTTTAAACAGGTTGTTCTGGATTAAAGGAAACCAAGAAAAGTATGATGATGCTTATAAAATTCTTATAAAATTTGAAGACTTAATATTAAATTACCCTCTTAAAAACAAAAAAAATATTAGAGATAATTTGGGTTTAATTTTAAACAAAGCAACTATTAAAAATAAACTTAACTTACCTGAAGATGCTCTAAAAGTGTTACGTAACACATATTCTAAAATTAACACACCTATTACAAAGAATATAAAAAATGATTCTTACTACAAGCAATGGAAAGCCAACATTTTAAATTGCTTAGGAGATACGTTTATGAAATTAAATGTTAAAACGGATGAATCTAAATATCTTGATTCTGCTGCTTATTATTTTAACAAATCTTTTCTTGTAACAAAATCATTTGTACCTCTACATAAAGATTCTGAAATTTTTTATAGCCTAAGAAAAACCAGAGTTTTAATTGCAAAAAAAAACTATCAAGAAGCGCTTACTGAAATTAATAATTATTCAAAAGTAAGCAACGGGTATAGATATAAGCATAGAGAATATTTTCAAAAATCAGTATGTTATCATAACCTTAAAATAGCAGATTCAGCTATTTTTTATGCAAAAAAATTAATTAATGATCAAAATGAAAAATGCAGGAGAAGTAAACTAATTACTGTATCTACTATTTTATCAAATCAATACAATAAGTTAAATAAAATAGATAGTGCATATAAATATTCTCAACTTACTTTAAACCAATATAATTTAGCTAGAGCTGATAAGGAAAAAACATTCAATTCTTTATATAAAAATGATTACAATAAAGCACAGCAATTAAATACCCAGATAAAACAAAGAGAATCTAACAAGTACAAAAAACTAATAATTTATTTTATTAGTCTGCTAATTATCCTCTTTGTTCTTCTTTTTATTTTTTTAAAAAAGGAAAAAAAGCAAAAAGAAGAACTCTTATCTAAAATTAAAGATAAAAAACTTAATGAAGCAGAGAAAAAAGAATATAATATTGATCAAGTTTTAGAAACTAAAATTATTAATAAGGTTAAAGAAATAAACAAAGATTTGTCTTTTTTAAAATCAGATTTTTCAATATCAACTATTGCTGATAGTTTAAAAACAAACACTACCTATATCTCTTTTGTTTTTAATAAACACAACAAAGAATCTTTTTCTCAATATTACACCAAACGTAAAATCGAATATATTATTGATCAATTAAAAACCAATCCTACCTATAGAAAATACTCTATTCAAGCTTTAGCTGAAGAAATTGGTTATACGAATGCCTCAGCTTTTACTAGGGCTTTTAAAAAACAAATTGGTGTAACTCCTTCAATATTTCTTAAAAGCCTAGATAACTAACTTATTACTTGTTCTTTTTTTTACGAATAACAAACCAACCTATTGGTATTAGTAATAATAGAGCATATGAAAACAATGTAACTATATTACCTGTACTTATTATAGTTGGTTCATACTTAAAAATTACATTATGGCTTCCTTTTGGTATTTCCATACCTCTTAAAACATAATTTACGCTATAATGCGGCACTAATTTCCCATCTAAATAAGCATTCCAACCATCTTTATAATATATTTCTGAAAACACTGCAAATTGCTTTTCTTTCACATCAACATCATAAGTTAACGCTGTTATATCATTTTTCACTAAATTAATATACGAGGTCGCATCTTTTCTATATATTAATGATGGTAATTTTGCTGTTAACTTTTCTGAGTTTAAAACTGCCTCACTTTTTGTATTTAAACTATCTAAGGCTTTTATCTCTTCATTTGCCGTATTAACAATCTTTAATCTATCTATAAACCAAGCATTACCGTTCGCATCTTTATTTTCTTGAAATTTATCATCGGCCACAATAAAATACTTTGCATTTAACATGTTTAGTACTTCTATATTATTCTTTGAAATTTGATACTCAAATAATTCTTGATAACGTTTCATTTTTGCTGCATGATACCCTCCAATCGAATTATGAAAATACGATGTTCGACCATCTTGCATAGGATTTACACTAAAATTTGCCACACGGTAATGACTCTTATCTTTTAAAATTTCTTTATCAATCTTTGTTGGAGTAAATGGTTTTAAGACTTTTCTTGCAGATGTAAAATCTTCTTTATTTACATATTTAATATCTACTGATACTAAATCAAAAACAATAAATCCTCCTAAAACAATTAAAACCGGAACTTGTTTTAATTTTCCTTTTAAATAAAACCATAACAATGCTGCTGAACCTAAAACTAATAGAAACGAACGAACACTATCATTAAATAACATTGCTTTTCTATCAGAAATTAAGGCCCCTATTAATTCAGGTAATTGTTGATACTGTGAATCTCTTAGCCCTTCAAAAGCAAACAAACTAGATCCAAACAATACAAATACTAATGTAATTCCTCCTAAAATATAAAAAGCTTTTTTTAACGCATTTTCTTTTTCTTCTAGTGAAAATTTTGATGAAAAGAAATCTCGTAAAGCTATAATCCCTAATAATGGAACACATAACTCTGCAATTACTTGAATAGAAGAAACTGCTCTAAACTTATTATACAACGGCACATAATCAATAAAGAAATTAGTTACCCCTGCAAAATTTTTCCCCCAACTTAATACAATAGAAAAAATGGTAGCTGACACTAACCAATACTTCAATTTCCCTTTTACCAAGAAAACCCCTAAAAAGAATAAAAAGAATAAAATAACACCAATATACGCAGGTGCTTCTACAATAGGTTGTGTTCCCCAATAGGTTAATACACTATTAGAATAATCTTTCGCAACACTTTTACCCGCATTTTGCTCTAAAACTTGATAAAAATTAGAATCCTCCCCTAATTTCTCAACAGTTCCTCCTCCCATAAAACGAGGGATTATTAAATTAAATGTTTCTGCAATACCATAACTATATTCAGTTATGTAAGACTTATCTAATCCTGTTGATCTTTCTTTTGGTAAACCATCTGAGTTAATCGTTAATTCTGATTTACCTCTTGTACTAAAATCAGCATATTGTTTCATTGATAATAGTCTGGTAGAATTCACTCCTAAACCAATAAACATAGCCGCAAGTAATACAGCTGCTTGTTTTGCAAAAACGGGTAATATTTTAGTCTTAAAAGCCTCAATAAACTCTACAATTACTAATATTAACAAACAAAAACCAAGGTAGTAGGTCATCTGTGGGTGGTTTGTATATACCTCTAAGGCCATTGCGAAGGCAGTAATTACAAATCCTACTAAATATTTTTTTCTAAAAATATATAAAACTCCAGCAATTACCATTGGCATATAACCAATAGCATGTGCTTTTGCATTGTGTCCTGCTCCAAAAATAATTATCAAATACGTAGAAAAACCAAAGGACAAACTTCCTAAAATTGCTAATTTCCAATCAACTTTTAAAGCTATTAGTAATAAGAAAAAACCTAAGAAGTATAAAAACAAATAATCTGCAGGCCTTGGTAAAAACCGTATTACTTTATCAATATATCTTACAAAATCATTCGGATAATAAGCACTAACCTGATAGGCTGGCATACCACTAAAAGCATTTCCTAACCAATAAGGTTCTTCATTTTTTTCAATTCTATAATCTTTAACCTGCTTAGACATTCCTATAAACTGGGTAATGTCATTCTGTTTTATCTGCTTACCACTTAAAACTGGATTAAAATATAACAGTGATATAATTGCAAAAACAACAATCGTAATTGCATGCGGAATATATTTTTTAAAATTCATAGTTAATCTATTTCTTCAAAATCAACATATTCTCCTACCGAATTATTGCTTTGCTTGGTATTTTTAGGTGTTTTATCTACTACTGTTTTTCCTTCTTCTACAGTCGTTTCTCTTTGTTTGTTTTTATATTGCTGCTCAGCTTTTTTCTGAACTTTATCTACTGCTTTTTTCAATAAATATGGAGCAAACAGCTTAACAAAAAATTTAACTATATAATAGATTAGTACTATTATAAAAATAGTTTTTAAAAAATTCATAGGTCCAGCTTCATTTATATGTGTCATTGTAACTTTTAATAAAAATTAATCAAAAATAACAATTTGAACTAAAAATAAGCGTTAAGACTTTACAAAACTTATATTATATAATAATTTGTATTTTATGTATGTTTGTACTAATTCTATAATTTGAATTTATAACATGACTAAGAAACTTATTTTGCTTTTTGCTTTTTTCTCAACTTTCGTTGTAAAGGCTCAATATACTACGGTGATAAATTCAAATCGCCCAGGGTTTTCTGAAAGCCCATACAGTGTTGGTTCAGGCGTTTATCAATTTGAGAGCAGTTTGTTTTTTAGAAAAGCAAGCGCAACTCCTACTTTTAGCAATCCACAAGCTTTAGGTTTAAATTTATTATTTAGAACTAGTTTTTTTTCTGAAAAGTTAGAATTTAATCTTAATACATCGCTTCAATACGATAAAATTGCATTCAAAAATGTTTTTGAGTCTTCTTATAGTAAAACAGGATTAAGTAAATTTACATTAGGAGCTAAGTATTTGGTTTATGCACCAAAATACAATGATAAAAAAGAAGAAATAAGAAGTTGGAAAGCTAGGCATTCGTTTGATTATAAAAGACTCATACCTCATGTAGGTGTGTATGTTGGTGCAAACTTGGGGAGTTTTTTAACTGATTATCATAAAAAAGGAGGTATTAGTACAAAAGTTGGTATTTTACTTCAAAATGAAATTTCAAGTAAATTATATGTAATTACTAACTTATATTATGACAATATTGGTAGTGATTTTTCAGAATACTCATATATAATTACTGGTACTTATAATTACAATGATTATTGGTCTGGTTTTGCAGAACTACAAGGAATCTTTGAAAAATATCAAAAGAAAACAAATATAGGTGTTGGTGCTGCTTATTTATTTAACGAAAACCTACAATTTAACGCAACACTTAGAGGAAAATTACAACAAAAAGAAGTTGGTCTTTACACTGGGCTTGGAGTTTCTTACAGATTAAATAGACATGAAGATAAATTTGTTGAACTAGACGAGTTTGGAAATAAAATTGAAGAACAAGAACCAGTTAAATATGATGAAAACAAAGGTTTCTTCGGTCGTCTATTCAGTAAAGCAAAAGGTTTATTTAAAAAGAAAAATAAAAAAACCGTTATTATAAAAGAAGGTGATACAGAAGAAGAAATAACTATTAATAAGCCAAAAAGAGAACGCTCTAAATCGTTAGTTGATGTTATAATTAAGGAAGATAAAAAAGATAAAAAGAAAACTACAAAAGCTGAAAAGAAAGCTGCTAAAAAAGAAAAAAAGAAAGCTGAAAAGGATGTTAAAAATAAAGAAAAAGAACGTTTAAAATTTGAGAAAAACATAAAAAAAGAAGAAGAAAAAGAACAAAAACGTAAAGAAAAAGAACGTTTAAAGCTCGAAAAAAACATACAGAAAGAAAAAGAAAATGAAGCTAAACAGAAAGAAAAAGAACGTTTAAAACTTGAGAAAGAAATAAAAAAACTTGAAGAAGATTTAAAAAAGGAAGAAGAAAAAGAACAAAAGAAGGATAATTAAAAATCTTACATTTGCTCTATGATTAAAATTAAAGAAATAACATCTAAAAAGGAAATGAAACAATTTGTTAAATTTCCTTTTTCTCTTTATAAAAATAATAAATACTGGGTTCCTCCTATCATAAAAGATGAAGTTAATAACTTCGACAAAAATAAAAACCCTGTTTTTGAGCACGCAAAAGCTAATTTTTTTATTGCTTTAGAAAACGAAAAAATCGTAGGAAGAGTTGTTGCCATTATTAATACTTATGAAGTAAATAAACAACAGATTAAAAAAATACGTTTTGGTTGGTTTGATGTTATTGATGATATAAAAGTAACAGAAGCTTTACTTAATAAAGTTAAAGAGATTGGTAAAAAAAACAACTTAGAATACATTGAAGGACCTGTTGGTTTTAATAATTTAGATAAAACAGGCATATTGGTTGAAGGCTTCGACCATATAGGTACTATGATTACTTGGTATAATCACCCATATTATTCAAAACATCTTGAACAATTAGGCTTTAAAAAAGAAAAAGAATATTTAGAAAATAAATTTCTTTTTAAAAATGTTGATGCTGTAAAATACGGAAAAGCTAGTAACTTAATTCAAAGAAGATATGAATTAAAACCTTTAGACTTTACTTCCACAAAAGAAATAATGCCATATGTAGATGAAATGTTTGAATTATTTAGTCATACTTATTCAAAACTTTCAACATATGTACCTATTTCTAATGCTCAAGTAGAGCATTTTAAAGAAAAATACATTAGCTTTATTAACCCCGAATATATAAAATTTGTTGTAGATAAGAATAATAAGCTGGTAGCATTTGCTATTGTAATGCCTTCTTTCTCTAAAGCTTTGCAAAAAGGAAAAGGAAAACTTTTTCCCTTCGGACTCTTTCACTTACTTAATGCTAGAAAAAATTCTAAAGATGTAACATTTTATTTAATAGGTGTGCATCCCGAATATCAGAATAAAGGTGTTATTGCTATAATTTTTAAACAATATTGTAATACTTTTTCTGAAAGAGGAATAATTAACTGTATTAGGACTCCAGAATTAGAGGATAATGAAGCTATACATAAAGTATGGAAAGACTTTGATCCGACAACACATAAACGAAGAAGAACATATAAACTTGATTTATAATGCAATTATTTTTCAATCAAAATATTACCACAGAAACAAAGAAAATAACTTTTGAAAAAGAAGAAAGTAGACATATTGTTCGGGTTTTAAGAAAAAAAGAAGGCGACGTACTACATATAACAAACGGTAAAGGCTTTTTATTTTCTGTAGAAATTTCTATTGCAAACGATAAAAGATGTCTTGCAACAATTATAAAACAAGAAGAAAAACTCAATAATAGAGATTATTACTTACATGTTGCTATAGCTCCTACAAAAAACAACGATAGATTGGAGTGGTTTTTAGAAAAAGCTACCGAAATAGGAATTGATGAAATTACCCCAATTATCTGTGATAACTCAGAAAGAAAAGTAGTTAAGATTGAGCGATTATCTAAAATTGTGCAATCTGCTATGAAGCAATCGTTACAATTTACACTTCCTAAACTTAACAATCCTATAAAATTTTCTGATTTTATTAAGCAAGATTTTATTGAGGAAACATTTATTGCACATTGCGAAGAAGGATCAGAAAAAAAACTTTTAAAAAATATTGCAGCACCAAACTCAAAATACACAATTCTAATAGGGCCTGAAGGTGACTTTTCTACAAAAGAAATTGAAAAATCATTAACTTCTAAATTCATTCCTATTTCATTAGGTGAAAATCGACTTCGTACAGAAACAGCAGGTATTAATGTTGTACAAAGTATTGCTTTTATACATCAGTAAGTCATTTTTTGTATATTTATCTTTTTTAACTAACTAAACTTTTGGATATACCTGTTTTATTTAATTTCTTCTTGCTTTTAAGTGCCTTACATGGTTTTACTTTTAGCGTTATTCTTTTTTGTTCAAAAAACGGAAAAGAAAAAAGCATGCGTTATTTAAACCTATTAATACTAGCTATTTCTTTAAACAATATTCAATCATGGGCATTAGAAAAACATTTACTTCAGCATAAATTTGCTTTAGAATACTTACAAATACCATGGCACTTTTTAGCAATGCCTTTTTTATACATGTTTTTAATTCACTATTTAAACCTAGCTAAAAAGTCATATAATCTCTTAAAAATAATAACCCCTTTATTTATTGTAATTGTATTTACTCAAATAATTTTTGTTTATAACTACAGTGGTTCACCATCTAAACATAAACTAGATTATATATACGAGAGGTATACTTCTTTTGAAGAGATTTTTAGCCTAATTATATCATTAAGTATTTTCATTTACTCTTTTTATATACTTTATAAAAAAGAAAAACTTTTTCCTAAAATATTATCTTTTGATAATTTAAAATGGATTCATAGCTTTTTTAAACTAACTGCTATCGGGTATGCATTGTGGATAATAGCCTTAGCTGTAAAAGTAAAAATGAATTTTACAGGTTTTTTATTCTCATATTACCCTCTTAGAATATATACAACTGTACTTATATATTGGTTAGGTTACCAAGGATTAAGACAAATAAGAATTTTTAAAGAACGTAAACAAATAAGGGAATCTTTATTAATTGATTTAAATGGTGATTTTAGTGTTGAAACAATTAATTTAAACCACCAAGAAACATCCTCTGAAAAACACAAAGAACAATTTTTTGAAATAAATAACTTTATTAAAAAAAACAAAAAATTCTTAGTTCCAAAATATACCTTACAAAGCTTATCAAAAGATACTAAATTAAGTTCAAGCACCCTTTCTTTAATCATTAACAATATAGCGAATAAGTCTTTTACAGATTATCTTAATGAAATGAGAGTTGAGCAAGCTAAATTACTTTTACTCGACCCTAATTATTCCAATTACACTATTACCTCAATAGGCTTAGAATCTGGATTCAACTCTAAATCAACATTTTACACAGTATTTAAAAAACATTCATCTTGTACTCCTGTTCAATTTAAGAATACATCAATTTCAATAAATTAAGGTGTCTTTTTATAAATAGTTGACTAAAAAACGTCCTATTTGGACGATTCCGAACCCTTGTTCTTTTATTTGAAACTATATTTGTTCATATATCAACAACTTTTGAAAACCATATTTGTTTTTCAAAATATGATATTGAAAATATTTATTGAGATTATTTTTCAATAATGAAAAAGGAGAAGCCACAAAAAACATCAATAATCTTATTGGTGTTTTTTATTGTTCTTTTACTATCTTGCTTTTACAAAAGTATTTTTTAATGAAAAGCATTATCCTATTTTTATTTATCCTTAATTTTTCTTCTGTTTTCTCACAACAGATTGCTGTTTTAAAATACAAAGGAGGAGGTGATTGGTATGCTAACCCTACTGCTTTACCTAACTTAGTACAATTTAGTAACGCTAACACCAATACATCTATTAATAAAGATATCCAAACCATTACACTTAATGACGATACAGTTAATAATTACCCCATTGTATTTGCAACTGGTCATGGCAATATTTTTTTCACTAATGAAGAAGTTAAAAATTTAAAAAACTATTTAATTTCTGGAGGTTTCTTACATATTTCGGATAATTACGGTTTAGATAAATACATAAGAAGAGAATTAAAAAAAGTTTTTCCTGATATTCAACTTCAAAAAATACCAAATAATCACCCCATTTATCACCAAACTTTTTCTTTTCCTAAAGGTTTACCTAAAATACATGAACACGATAAAAAACCAGCACAAGGTTTTGGGCTTTTTTATAAAAATCGCTTGATTGTTTTTTATGATTATGAAAGCGATTTAAATGATGGATGGGAAGATGCAGTTGTACATAATAATTCTAAAGAAACAAGGGTAAAAGCTTTAAAAATGGGAGCCAATATTATAGAATATGCTTTTAAACATTAACGATATACAGATTGACAGTATTAAAATAAATTTTAATACTGATGCTTTATGGATGCTAAACATTGCTTTAGCAATTATAATGTTTGGAATTGCTCTAGATATTAAAGTTTCTGATTTTAAAATTCTTTTAAAAAAACCAAAGGCAATTCTAGTAGGTATATTATCTCAATTTATTTTACTTCCTTTTTTAACTTTTGTAGCTATTTATATAATTAATCCTTACCCTAGCTTTGCTTTAGCAATGATATTAATAGCTGCGTGCCCTGGGGGTAATGTCTCTAATTTCTTTAGTAAAATGGCAAATGGGAATACCGCTTTGTCTGTAAGCTTAACGGCTTTTGCTACTTTAATTTGCTTAGTAATGACTCCTTTAAACTTGCATTTTTGGGGCAGTTTATACGAACCTACAAACGTTATTTTAAAAAGTATTTCCCTAAATCCGTTTGAATTATTTAAGCTTGTTTTACTTATCTTAGGAATTCCTATAATATTAGGAATGGCTGTGAACCATTTTCATTCTGAAATGGCAAAAAAAATTAATAAAATACTCCGTCCTTTTTCAATTATATTCTTTGTTTTACTTATTGTAATTGCCCTGTACGACAATGCAAGTATTTTCAAGAATTACATACATTTAGTATTATTTTTAGTTATATTTCATAACATATATGCTTTCATTATTGGTTACGCTACAGCAAAACTATTTAAATTAAATAAAAAAGATACTAGAACTATTTCAATAGAAACTGGAATTCAAAATAGTGGCTTAGGTTTACTCTTAGTTTTTAGTTTTTTCGATGGACTTGGGGGAATGGCTTTACTTGCTGCTTTTTGGGGTATTTGGGATATGTTTTCTGGAATGATATTAGCTACTTTCTGGGGCTATAAAAAAAATAATTAATGAACGCATTACTGTATTTTATTTTTAAGGTCTATATAAAAATTGGTTTATTTTTTTATTCAAAAAAAATAAACATATTAGGTAAAGAAAACATTCCTAAAAAAGGAGCCATATTATTTACTGCTAATCACCCTAATGCATTAATAGACCCCCTTTTAATAGCTACAAACACAACAAGAAAAACTTACTTTTTAGTTCGCGCTGCCATTTTTAAAAAAAAGATAGTTGCTAATTTTTTAAATTTATTAGGGATGATGCCTATATATCGTATTAGGGATGGAGTAAAACAGCTATCAAAAAATGAAGAAATTTTTAACAACTGTCAAGAATTATTAAAGAGTAATGAATCTTTACTGATTTTTCCAGAGGGGGGGCATAGTAAAAAAAGAACTATTAGACCTATTAGCAAAGGATTTACACGAATAGTTTACAGAACACTAGATAAATACCCCGATTTAAAGATATATGTTATACCTGTTGGTATAACCTATCAAAACTCTTCTAAATACCCTTCAGAGGTTACTGTTGCATTTGGTAAGCCTATAATTGCAAATGACTTTTACAATACAAACGACTTAAACTCTTCGGTAAAGAGTTTAAAAAATCAAGTTAGCAACCAATTAAAAAAATTGACTGTTTATATTGAAGATGATGAGAATTACAATACTATTATATCTAAATTAAATAATGCAAAAACAGATTTCACAGCTATAAATAATGTGAACTTAAATATAAAGAATGAAGACTTTTCTATTAAAATAAGTTCTTCTAAAACAAGAAATCTTCCTTTGTTTTATCTAATCGTTGTAAATAGTTTTTTTCCTTATTTAATTTGGAAATTGATACATAAAAAAATAGATGAAATTGAATTTATTGATACTTTTCGTTTCGGATTAGGAATGGTTTTGTTTCCTTTATTCTATTTCTTACAAGGCTGGACTATTTATTTATTTTTTAATTTTAAAATAGCTTTACTTTACATTATAGCATCATTTTTATTAGTACTTATTCACACAAAAACATCAAATACAAAAGGCAGTAACTAGTTTAATAGCTACTGCCTTTTGTATGTTCTGTAATTGTTTTTTTACTGAATTATAGCATTTTGAATATCCTTTTGAATTTTGGTTCGCATATTGCTTTTAACCAAACCTCTATTTCTCATCGTAGGGTATACTCTGTTTGACAAAAACACATATAAAATTCCTGATTCTGGATCTGCCCATGTATATGTTCCTGTAAAGCCACTATGACCAAAACTTTCGTCTGATACACAACCACAAGTAGCTTTTACTTTAGGGTTTAGCTGTGGCTTATCAAAACCTAAACCTCTACGCACTCTTCTTTTTTTATAATATCTATGATTAAATTTATCTAGCGTTTCTGGGTTTAAATATTTTTTTCCTCCATATTCACCTTTTTGTAAATACATCTGCATTATTTTTGCTACATCATTTGCATTTGCAAATAAACCTGCATGACCTCCTACTCCACCTAACATTGCAGCTCCCATATCATGTACATAACCATGTACTAATTGGTTTCTGTAATAATTATCCCTTTCGGTAGGTACTATTTCAGATCTATCAAATTTCTTGAGTGGCAAATAAGTCATCCTATCAGCTCCTAAAGACTTATAAAACTCCTCATCAACTAACCTATTTAAAGGTGTTTTATATTTTTTCTCAAGAATTTCTTTAAAAATATAATATCCTAAATCACTATATTTATATCCTACTCTTTTTCTTTGGTCAATCTCTACAATGTGTTTATATATTGTATCTCTATAATCTTTGCTTAAATATAGATTTTTAGCTACTTTAATATTATATTTTTTTGTTCTTTTTTTTCGATAATACTTAATTGAATTTTTTCCTGTCTCTTCATCTCTTGTATTCATATAAAAAGGTATCCATGAAGGAAGGCGAGCAGTATGCGATAAAATTTCTTTTAAAATTAAAGTATCTTTATTTGATTTATAAAACCTTGGTAACACATCTCCTAAGCTAGAAAATAAACTAATTTTTCTATCTTCCTCAGCTTTCATTATCATAGGTAATGACGCTAAAATTTTGGTTAAAGAAGCAAGATCATAAATGTCCGTTTTTTTTACTTTTCTTTTTTTTAAATGTGTGTGATATCCGAAACTTTTATTAATAAAAACTTTTCCGTTTCGAGCAACTAAGATTTGTCCTCCAGGTGTCATTTTTTGCTTTAAAATAGTATCAATCCTTTTATTTATTATTGATAATTTCTCAGAAGAAATACCTGCCTCTTCAGGAATTGTATATTCAAAAACATGAAGTCCTTTTACTAAAAGTCCCTCTCCTTCTTTAAACTCATTATTAATTGATACTGGTAGTTTTCCTTTTAAATCAAAAGCTCCAAAAAGGGCTTGCGCAGAAAGTTCTTGTGATAATTTACTATTTTGATAAGAAACCACTACTCCTTCTATATTCTCAAACGATTTAAGCTTTAATAAACTATACGGACTTGCAAATACATCTAAAATAACCTTCTTTGTTCTTGCTATTTCTTGTAACCAAACTAAATCTTTGTTCGAAAATTTATAACCTTTCCATGGGTGCTTATTAGATTTATGAAATCCAATAATAACTAAATCATATTTTTTTAATTTCTGTGTTAAAACACTCAAGTGCTTGTCTGAAATTACATCTATTTTTTTATAATTTCTAAGCATTGTTAAAAACTCTTTTCCTTTAGAACTACCTAAAGAAACATATGCTATTTTCTTATCTTTAAGATCTTTAATAGGTAAGACGCTACCTTTATTCTTTACTACAGTAATTGAATTTTTAATCAACTTTCTGTGTAAAACCTCATCGTAAGGAGAATTTAAATCTTGTTGTAAATTTTCTATAGAAATTGGCACATACTTATTTAAACCTACTAAGTATTTTGCTTTTAATATTTTTTTTACCGAAAAATTTAATCGTTCTTCAGTTAAACTTCCTTTTAAAATAGCATCTTTTAGCAACTTAACAGAACCTGGAATATCTTGTGGTATTAACAATATATCATTTCCTGCAAGAATTGCAGCTAAATCAATTTCTGCCGGAGTTGAATAATTTGCAGCTCCTTTCATATTTAGCCCATCTGTTACAATCAAACCTTGAAAGCCTAGTTTGTTTTGTAATAAATTAGTAACCACATTTTTTGACAATGATGTTGGTAACTTAGCATTTGGTTCTAATGAAGGAACACTTAAATGTGCTGTCATAACACTTGCAACACCTGCTTTAAATATTTTTTTAAATGGGTATAGTTCAATTGAATCTATTCTTTCTTCGCTAAAATTTATTGTTGGTAAGGTGTGATGTGAATCTGTAGCGGTATCACCATGACCAGGAAAATGCTTTGCATTTGCCAAAACACCAACACTTTGCATTCCTTGACTAAAAGCTATTGCTTTTTGGGTAACGTTCTCTTTACGTTCTCCGAACGAACGATTTCCTATAATTGGATTGTTAGGATTTGTGTTAATATCTACTACAGGTGCAAAATTCATATGAATTCCAACTCTTTTACAATGCTCTCCTATTCTCTTTCCTGTTTCCTTTAATAACTCTTTATCACTAATTGCTCCTAAGGCCATATTCCAAGGAAAACGATATGTATTTTTAAGACGCATATCTAATCCCCATTCTCCATCAAAACCAATCATTAACGGAACTTTTGCTAATGCTTGATATTTATTATTTAAAACAACTTGTTTACTAGGTGTTCCTTGCATAAAAATTAAGTTACCAACATGATATTTCTCTATCATACTCTTTATAACTTGTTCATGCTTTTTATCTTTGTTAGAATACGCTTGTATCATAAAAAGCTGTCCTATTTTTTCATCGATAGACATCGAATCCATAAGACTATTTACCCAAATAGCTTGAGCTTTTTCGTCTTTTGCTAAAAGAGGATCAACCTGTTGTGCATTTGCGGATTGAGCAAAAGCAACTATAAAAAAAACTACTATCTTTTTCATCATATTTTCATCAACTATAGTTTAATAGAAATCAATTGTTATACCAAAAATCGTTTATGCCAACTTTTATCAGCTGTTACCTCCCAATTAGTTTCAAAATCTTCTTTTGTATTTATCATATTATTAAATACAATCGTTTCTGATGTTATCTTTTTATCTTTTGCAAATTGCTGAAAGTCCGATAATTTAACAACATTAATATCCTCTCCTTCTTTAAACGAAACGTTCATTTTATTCATTAAATCAACTTTTAACTCCTTTTCTAATTCTTTTACAAAACGAACTGAAGAATCTATAGAGCAGCCTGAAACGTTATTGAAACCTTCATCAACTCCTAACACTAAAAACTGATTATATTTAACTGTAAACGATCCTTTTAAATCATCTCCATGACGCGTCCAACTATCAATAAAAAGTATTGCTTTTGCACAAATATATTCTATCTCTTCTATAGTAAATTCTCTATCTGCTTGGTACACCCAAACTCTTGAATTATTTGGTAAATTATTATATTCTGTAAACATTATTCTTCTTTATTATATAATCTCTAAATTAAAAATTGATACGGTTATTTCTCTTAAACCGATGTTAAAGATTACCTTAAATTAAATTTTTGCTGTAAAGCTTGTAACTTTTCTTTATCAGTCATTTTCTTTTTAGGTACTGCCATTCGTTCTTTAATTTCGCCTAATACTTTTTTTGTATATAACGGAAAATCTGCATTTTGAATCCAAGCATTATATCCGGGGTTTTCTTTAAATACCTCCTCTACTGTACGTCCTTTATATTTTCCGAAAGAAAAGATTTCTTGATCTTTATCATTCATTAAAATAAAACCTGCAAAATCTGCTCTTTTACCGTGTGTTGAATATTCACTTAAAGCATCAACAGTATTTTCTATATCAGTATACTTATCTAGCTGTGCTAATAAAATTTCATACGTAGCATTTGTATCTGCTTCTGCACCGTGAGCTCCAATTAATTCTTTTCCACAATAAAATTGATATCCTGCACTTAATGTACGTTGTTCTTTTTTGTGAAAAATTACTTGAACATCTACCGCTTTACGATCATTCATATCAAAATCGATACCAGCACGCATTAATTCTTCAGCTAAAACCGGAATATCAAATCGATTAGAATTAAACCCTGCCAAATCGCAACCTGCAATCATTTCATTAATACTAACAGCTAACTCTTTAAAAGTAGGTTCATTTGCTACTTTTTCATCTGTAATTCCATGAATTTCTGATGATTCTTTTGGTATTTTTACCTCAGGGTTTACCAACCATGTTTTACTTTCTTTATTTCCGTTTGGAAACACTTTTAATATTGATATTTCTACAACTCTATCTTTTGCTATATTGATTCCTGTTGTTTCTAAATCGAAAAATATAATTGGTTTTGTTAAGTTTAATTCCATTTGTTTTTTTGCAATTATTCGTTGTTTAACTGAGCTTTAAACTCATCTAATTTATCTAAATCTTTTTGTGCGAGTGATGGTTCTTTAAAACCATACTTTTTTAACTCTTCACTAATTGTTTTTGCTACAATATGTCTTGCTGTTGGTTTATCATCAGCCGGCACTACATACCAAGGTGCATGATTTGTTGATGTTCTATTTAATAAATCTTCATAACACTCCTGATATTTATCCCATAGTTTACGTTCTTTTAAATCTCCTGAAGAAAATTTCCAATTTTTATCAGGAATATTTAAACGACGTAATAACCTATTCTTTTGCTCGTCTTTTGATACGTTTAAAAAGAATTTTAAAATAATAGTACCTGTATCCGACATATGCTTTTCAAATTTATTGATTCTATCCATTCTAGCATGGTAAAAATCATCATTTAAATCATCTAAACTTCTAACTGTAGGAATATTTTCTCCAAAAACATATTCAGGGTGTACTCTTGTTACTAATACATTTTCATAATGCGTTCTATTAAAAATACCTATTTTTCCTTTTGCTGGCAGCGCAATGTAATGACGCCATAAAAAATCGTGTTTTAGCTCTAATTCTGTTGGTACTTTAAAACTATGCACTACTACACCACGTGCGTTTACATCTTTAAATACCTCACGTATTAAACTATCTTTTCCTGAAGTATCCATTCCTTGCAAGCAAATAAGCATACTGTATTTACCCTCGGCATACATGGTATCTTGTAAACCACTAATTTCTTTCCTTAGTTTTTTAAGCTTCTTTTTAGCGTCTTCATCAACTTCTTTTGTCTCAAAATTACTAAACACTTCTCCCGATGAAAACTTATAGCTGTCTATATTCATTTGCATTACTTAATTAATAGTATAAAAATACAAAAAATATCCCCTTTTCTTATTGATTTTCTCTTGGGAATTATCAATTTTTACAATCAAAGATTAAATACACTTATAATTTAATTTCCGAAGTTTATAATCTAAACAAAATGACACATGAAAAAAACTGTTATCATACAAGCCAGCTCTAAAAGCAACGGAAATACAAATACCATTATTAACTATTTAAATACTGATAATCGTTTTGACATTATCGATTTAAAAACTAAAAACATTGGTTCTTTTGAATATGATTTTAGCAATGCTAGTGATGATTTTATCCCTTTAATGGAAATGATTATTGAGAAATACGATACCATTGTTTTTGCTACACCTGTGTATTGGTATGCGATGAGCGGAATTTTAAAAACTTTTTTTGATAGAATGTCTGACCTTTTGCATTATAAAAAAGAATTAGGCAGAAAATTACGAGGAAAAAATATGGCTATGATAAGTAACTCTGGCGCCAACGATTTAAAAAATGGATTTGAAATGCCTTTTATTGAGAGTGCAAATTACTTAAGTATGAATTACCTAGGAGCTACACATACATGGTTTACAGATAATGGTGAAGATATTAATTCGGAAGCTAAAAAAAATATTGCTGATTTTAGTAAGTTAATTTAACTAAAAAGGTCTTTCATAAATTATAAAAGACCTTTTTAGTTTATTCCACCGGTATACAAATATCTACAACACACTTTCCTTCTGGATGCTCTTGTGGATTGTTATAATAAATTTCAAAAGGGTCTTGATCTGCTTTTTTATAACCATGTTCACTCATCCATACAAAGCTACTTTCCCATGCTTCTTGAAAATCTTTTGATGCTATTTCTAATCGAGAAACAATACACCTCGTTTTTGGTAATGTTTTTAAATTTACCTCTCCTGCTGTTTTTATATCTTCTAATAAAGTAACACAAGCACTCATTCTTATTTTGTCTGGATCTGTAATTTTAGGACTATCATGATAAATAGTTAACATTCGTAAATTTTCTTGCGCCATTATCCCTTTCGGATGTGCCCACCTCATCAACTTATTATAAACATTATCAATTGCATCCATTTTTCCTTGATGACTGATATATGCTAATTTTAATGCTGGCATTATTTTAACTTCAGTTTTTGCATTCATTTTTAACCAATTTAAGTTGTTATTTACATTACAAATGTATTGCTCAAATGAAGTTAGTACTTGTCCGTTATTGCTTTCTGCTTTACAAATCTTGCTAAATTTATGCTTACTTTCTTTTTTAAATTCAACAGCACTCATACCATAGAATTTTTTAAATACTCTTGAAAAGGATGATAAACTTGTAAATCCCACTTTTTCTGAAACCTCTGTAACCGACATTTCTTTTTTGTGTAACAAAAATGATGCTGATTTTTCTATTCTTTTTCTTGTGATAAAGTTATTTAATGTTTCCCCTGTTACACTCGAAAAAAGACGGTGAAAATGAAATGGAGAAAAATGAGCTTTTGAAGCAATGTCATTTAACATCAATTTTTCATGTAAATGTTCTTCAATATAAGTAATTGCCTTACTTATTCTTATTACTGTTTTTGGTGTTACTTGCTCTGAAGATTTCATTTAGTTTACTAATTTTAAACACTTTTATTTAATTACTACTACTTTTCTGTAACGCAAATAGTAGCATTACGTTTTCCGCTAAGTCATAAATTTTTCTCAGGATTTCAACTCTTCTCTTTGTTGCGGTAGTTATTTTATTTTAATTGTTATTTTTCCTTTTACACGTCCAGATTTTTGATAAAGTAATGCACCTATTGATTCTGAGAATGGAAACGTTTTATCAATTACAGGTTTAATTAAGTTTGCTTCTACAAGTTTTTTAATCTCTATTAACTGATTTCTATCTGGTTGCATCAAAATAAGTTTATAAAACGCTGATTTACTCTTGATTTTCTTCGTTATCTTTCTCCTCTTAATAGATAATACAAAACGAATTATTCCATTAAGTTTCAATTCTATTGCAGTTTCTTTATCTACTTCTCCAATAGTACTAATCACTTTACCTCCTCTCTTTATAACATCAAATGCTTCCACTGTATAATTACCTCCTAACGTATCATAAACAATATCAATATCTTTTACAATATCTAAATAGTTCTCTGTTTTATAATCAATAACTCTATCTGCACCTAACTCTTTAACCCAAGAAACATTTTTAGTACTCGTTGTTGTATAAACATATGCACCTTTACTTTTTGCATATTGAATTGCAAAAGTTCCTACACCACCAGAACCTGCATGAATTAATACTTTATCACCTGATTTTAAATTAGCTTTATTAAAAGACTGAATTGTAGTCAGCCCTACCAAAGGTAAGCTAGAAGAATAATTAAAGTCTAAGTTTGATGGTTTAAGACTAACTACGTTAGCGTTTACCGCAATAAATTCAGCGAATGTACCTGGAAATTCTCTAGGTACTCTAGAGTAAACTTCATCTCCAACCTTTAAGCCTTCAACCTTAACACCTTTTTTTATAATAACCCCTGAAACATCAAAGCCAATAGAAGCTGGAAATGTTAATTTATGGATTCTTTTCAGGGCTCCTTCAGTGATTTTATAATCAATAGGATTCACACCAGCTGCATGTACTTCAAGAAGTACTTGATTATCTCCTATTGTTGGTATTTCTATTTCATTAAAAGATAAATTAGTCTCAATATCTCCATATCCTTTTATTTGCAAAGCCTTCATAAATTGTTATTTTTCAGTTCGTTATTACTCCCTCTACTCTTATTTAAAACACAAAAGTACCCACTACTTAAATAACAAATTTGTATCAACTGGCTAACTTTTCTGAATCAATTTAGGATTGAATCCAAATGTCTCCTTAAACACCTTCGAATAATGTGAACTATCTGTAAATCCGAATTGATGCGCCGTCTCTGTCAAGTTTTGTTTTCTTAACATACTAAAAGATTTACTTACCTTATTCCATTGTTGAACCTTTCGAAAGGTAATCCCTGTATTTTCTTTAAAAAGGTGTAAAAATCTACTTTCGGATAAAAAACAAATTTCGGTTATTTCTTTTAACGATATTACTCGATTAAAATTGGCTTCTAAATATTTAATCGCTTTTTTAATTCTCTCATCTTTATAAAGATTTTCTGTTTCGCACTCCCCTTTAAATACTTCTAATAAACTGCTAATTTGTAAAACAACATTTTCAAAATTTATTTTTTCATTTAGAAAATCTATACCGCATTTTCTTAACTCTTTCAAAATTGGATGTTTGAATTCTGAAATTTCATTATTTGATAATTGATTTAAATAATGTCCAATTGGAGAAGTTGGATAAAATAAAAGTAATAAGTGCTCTTTTTCACATGACAATTGATGAGTAACGTTGCTTTTTATTAGAAAGCTTTTAAACTCAGCTATTTCATTATTCTTTTTTGTTAAAATTATTTCGGTATTTAGCGAGATGTTTATTTGAATAGCATAATGTTTATGCAGCAAGTTATCATCAAATTGTCCGATCGAGAAACCCCAGTTATTTCCAAAATATATTTTGTTTTTTTTCATTGTTTCTTCAGGGTTTTATCTTCTATATAAGAAAAGTAATCTTTTAAATTTTGGTTAAAAATCATGATGCTATTTTAGCTCTCTAATACAAGTTTTAAGAGGTATAAACACCATCCATTTATCTATAAACAGGTGTCTTTTATATCAACTCTTTTTCTATAGTTACAAAACTATAAAAAAAGCACATACCAATTATTATTTGCACTTTTTCATCCATTATTTATGCACATTATTCTATAGCATTTTATTATTTTCTGTTCCAATATTGAGTTCTTCCCAAAATAGACGTACCAATAAAACCTCTAACTTTCAATTTATTATCCTTAATTAATTCTAGATAACAACTATACATTTTTCCCGTTTGTGGGTCAAGAATAGTTCCTCCCTCATATCTAGTGCCAGTATTATTAAGGTTTTCAATAATAATTAATCCAAGTATTGGTTTATCTTTTTTATCCCCTTTACATTCTTTACAGGTTGTATTTTTCTCTCCTCCATATTTTTTGACAATTTTTGCGAAATAGAGATTGTTCGTTTTATAAATTTTAACGACTCCTTTTTTTTCATTCGTTTTATCATCATAAGTTTCCCATTGCCCCACAATATTTTGTCCTTTGGCTGTCATACTTAATGCTAATATTGCCAATAAAAATAGATATTTCATTATTTTAAGTTGTTTTAGCTGATTATTTTTTTATTCTCATTAGAAATACAAAAATATCGACTACTTAAACAATAAAATTGTATCAACTAGCTAACTTTTCTGAATCAATTTAGAATTTAACTCAAAAATTTCCTTAAACACTTTAGTATAATATGAACTATCTATAAACCCGAATTGATTTCTATTTTTTATTCTTTTAAAACTGTACTGACTATGTATAGTTTTTTACCTTTATAAATTTGTAAAGCTTATTATTCTATGACAACTAAAAGAACTAATGGGAAATCTTTCTAATGAATTTGAATTTTTTCTACAATTAGTTTTTTGCCTACTTTAATTTTTACTAAATAAATTCCCCGTGTTAAAAAACGTATATCAATAGTGGATTGATTATTTTGAAAGGTTTTAATATGCTGCCCTTGAAGGTTGTAAAATGTCCATTCTATAGACTCATTGAATTGTGTTTTTCCTTTCAAATTAAAATGCAAAAGATCGCTCGTAGGATTAGGAAAAACACTATGAGCTTTTTCAGTATTATGATATGGCGGAGTTTCTTTATCAAAATTAACGCCAAAAAGAGGATAAGGTTGCCCAAACTCATAAGCTCCTCTGTCGGCTTGTCCATCAAAAACAAATGGCAAATTGAGGTTATCAATAGCTACCCCAGAATTGATCGCTGCTGAACCATCAGTTAGCCCTAGATCTCGCTGACCAGGAACAACACCTAATACATAATTGGTTGGTAAATTCGCATTCTTTAAATCAAACATTGTGATAGCAATCCCATTGGTTTCTATATCAGTTCCTGCCTGTAAAGCACCAATATTCTCATAACGAATATTAGACCATTTAAACCATTCGCTTTGGTTAGTTCCACTTCTTTCTGAAAAATAAGCATTATAATCCCAATCATCTGTACTACCCGATACTAACCCGAATTCCTCAAATACGTATTCTGTACCCATAATAATATTGTTTCTTAAATAAGTGTTCTGCCAACCACTTGGAGAAGATAAACCATTACCATTCTTATTACTTGTATTATGTACAATAATAAGACCTGCTGGGCTTCTATTCATTTTATGGGCAGAAAAACCGTCTTCTATGTTAAAAAACTCATTCCTGAAAATATAACAAGGACCTCCTAAAACTGGCGCTAAACTCGTACCTGTTCTACTATTATATACTCGATTCCTATATACTCGACTGTTAGCTATAGTAAAGTCTATTTCAATACCATCATCTACACAATATGCAATATCATTATAGTAAATATCCATGCTGTAAGAAACATCGACAGCTCTTCCGTCAGTAGAAATTCCGTCTCCAAAGTATTGAATAGTATTATATCTTACCACATTATTATTCCCTCGAATATCAATACATCTTTCAGATGGAATTCCTGATTGTGGCCAAGATGTAGTTCCTGTAAATTCATTATTTTCAATAGTTTGATCATGTTCCCATCCATTCTCTCTTCTGTTGTAATAACCATAACCTACATTTTTAATTTTGTTATTTTTAATAGTTACAAAAGCTGTATTTTCTGCATTAATTGCCCAATGCCCATTTTGAATAACAAAACCATCAACAATAAGGTATTCGGTAGTTTTTGAAAAATCACCAATATTAACAATCCCTACACTTGTATTAGCCCCGTCAATAATAGCCCCATGAAGGTTTTGACTTTTAAATACAATGGGGTTGCCTACTGTACCATCAGCCGTAATATTAAATGGTTTGTACAAACCATTTAATATTAAAAATAAATCGCCTGCTACAGCGTTATCAGCTGCTGTTTGCAATCCTAAAAAAGGAGTACTTTTTGTTCCATTTCCGCCACCGTCTCCAGGTGCTACATAATAGGTAGAACCAGTAGAAGAATGTTTTAGTGGCGTTTTAGTAGAGATGGTTCTAATTTCTGTTATGCTTCCGCCATCTGGATCAGTTATACTTAGTTTCAATTCATATGCTGTACCTGGTTCTAAAAAAAGAACACTCCCTGCAAGATAATTCTTATTTAAACTAGTATTATTTACTTTCATCTCTGGGTAAGCTCTCAACGTTTTCGCTCCTTGTAAATACGTTGCCGTTCCCAATTTCCGATACGCTATTTCAAGATTGCTATTATGATTATTATCATCACTAATTCCCCACAACACACTAATATGTTCATATGTAGCATCTAAACGAATGTCTTTTGGTGTAATTTTACTCTGAGAAAAAACAGTTCCTATCACAAACATTAAACCTGTAACAGTTATAAGTTTAATATTTTTAAAATTGATAGTTTTCAGCTTTTCATTCATCTTGTTTATTTTTTAGTAACTAAAATGTCTAATCTTAAAATGACTATCAACAATAATTATTTTACTATTAAATGTGCGTAGTTAGGTATTTTAAAAGTAAATGCAATATCTTGTTATTATATAATATAACAGCATTTTTTCTTGCTGTTTTTCACTTTAAAAGTCAATCAAAACGATCATAATTACGAGAAATAAATTACCTGCCAAAACAACAATTAGAAATCCGATTGCTTCGGTAATCAACTATAAATTGTTTAATTCTATTTTTTAGTATTTTTTACTTACTCACAAGGCTACTTTCTCTAAAAACTAAAATTTAATCGACTAATTTTGTTTAGTTTTTACATTATTCGTTATTAATAGTAGTATTTTTTATCACTTTTAAATTATTAAAATCCGAATTATCAATTACTATATCTGCAATTTTTTCTGGTTCATTTTCGACTAAATACATTCTCGAAGATTCGTGATAACGCTTTTCATATTTTTCTTTCGTTAATTCAACTCCTCCAAGAGAATTTTTATCTCTTTCAACTCCTCTTTTCATCGTTATTTCAAAACTTGTTTTTAGATAAATTTTTAAGTCCCAATGATTTCTATAATTTGGCTTAAATAGATAAGCTCCATCAGTTATTAAAATCGAATTATTTTCTAATTTTATAGGCTCTAAACTCAAATATTCATCAGTTTCTAAATTGTGAGTAGCAATTGTATAATTTGGAAAATCAGTTTGAGAAGATTTTAACACTTTTTCTACAAACACTATTTCGTCATATGAATTTTCGTAATAGCCTTTGGCTGAATTTCGACCTTGCTTATATCTAACTTTTTTATTAAAATGGAATCCATCTATTGAAACTTTAATTGCGTTCAAATTTTCTGAATTCAGATATTTAGTCAATTTTTCAGCCAAAACAGTTTTTCCTGTTCCCTTAATCCCGTTTATTGCAATTCGAATTGGTTTATCTTTTTTTTCTTGAATAGATAAAATACTCGTTCTTATTAACTCAAATGTTTCTTTCTCGTTCATATCATTATATATTACTACCGATGTTAAATATATGGCTAGTTTGACAGAAAATAAATGATTTTTTTCGGATTAAGGGGCAAGTCAAAAATTTTTACTTTCTTTTATCTTTTCATTTTATAACTAAATCAAAAGATTTGATAGACCTACTTAAAATTCTGGGTTAAGTACCAAAACCTGTATTAACTATACCCTATCCTACAACAACTCCTTACTCTACTCTTACAGTTTCAGCATATTTAACCACTTTCTTAACTGTTTTATTAGGTTCATTTTTTCTCCAATGAATGTATAAATCTATTTCTTCATCTAATTCAATAAATCTTATATTTTGAATCTTTGCAATTTTAAATGAAAGCGGAAGAATCGAAATTCCAAGTTCTTTAGATACAAGGTTTAAAATCATTCCACCAAAATCAGATTCAATAATTGTTTTCGGTTCAAAATCATGTTTTATGAAAAAATTTCTCAAAAGTGAAGAAAAGAAAGTTTTTTGATGCAATCCTGAAATAATAAATTTTTCATCTCTTAGCTCCTTTAGGCTATTTAAGGATTTTTCACCCAGCCAATGATTATTAGGAACAACCAAACAAATTGGTTCTGAAGATAATTTTAACGAATCAATATTTATATTTTTTATTTCATCCCTACTAAATGCGATATCAGTTTCATAGTTAAGTAATAATTTTTCATGATTCTCATCTACTGGTTCAGTTAGTTCTAATTTAAGTTCTGGTAAATTCGTATTTAAAATTTCCAAAAAGGTTGGTAAAAATTTAAAAGCAATAGAACCTGGATAAGTTATTGAAACTTGACCAGTTATTCCTTTATCAATTTTTCTTGCTTGTCGATGAACCTGATCTAACTCATTTATAATAACAGTCCATTTATCTTGAATAAATTTACCTGCATCAGTAAGCTTTACATTTCTTTTATCTCTTTCAAAGAGTTTAACACCTAATTCTTCTTCTAGAGATTGAATTTGCCTACTTAAAGTAGATTGAGATATAAATATCTTTTCGGCAGTTCTCCAAAAATGTAATTCGTTAGCAAGTATTAAAAAATATTTAATTTGTAGAATATTCATCATTAATGCATTTTATGCATTAGTACAGCTAAAATATGTATTTTTTAATTTGTATCAAACAATTTTCTTTGTTGCCTAGTTTTATTTAACTCTTAAAAGAAATAAATTATGGGAATAGAAAATTTTATCACTTTTATATTAACTGCGCTACTTTTTGTTATGACACCAGGGATTGATACATTTTTTGTATTAAACAAATCTATTGATCAAGGACGAAAATCAGGAATTAATGCAACACTAGGTATAAGTACAGGTGTTTTAACTCATTCTTTATTTGGAGCCTTGGGGCTGTCTTTTTTAATTGCTAAATCTGCATTTGCTTTTACAATTATTAAGTATGTAGGCGCAGTTTATTTAATTTATTTGGGTTTCTTAAAGCTTAAAACTAAAAATGAATTTTTATCTAAATCAGTTATAGGTAAAAAGAAACAGGAAAGTAAAAGTGATTTTTGGGCTGGGTTTTTAACTAACACATTAAATCCGAAAGTTGCATTATTCTTTTTAGCTTTTTTTCCTCAATTTATTAAGCCAGCTCAAATTCATAATCCTATTCCATTTATAATCCTTGGTTTAACATTTGCGATAATCGGAATTGTTTGGTACTTAGGCCTCACTTTATTGGCTAGTGTATTTTTTGAAAAAATTAAAAATAACCCAAAGCTTGGTTTGCGGCTAAATAAATTTAGTGGTTTCGCTTTTATATTAATGGGACTTAAAATAGGTTTAACAAAAAATTGAAATTTTATTTAACTCTTAGTTGGTTGTTTTTCTATGCATATTTTAGGATGGGGCAAAGTCAGATAATAATGTAATAATTAAAGAATAGAAAATTACGAAATCTTATGTTTTTATATTCATTTAATACGTGTAAACATAATAAACATGTAGAGATATTTATGAGCGTATTATAAACAATGGAAAGAGTAAAGAACTAGCTTTAATAGCAGTCTCTTCTTAATACTTTTCATACATTTTTGGCAATAGTTTCTTCCCTATTATATTCTGAAAGAAATTAACTAAAACAGAAATTATCAATAAAGGAATCATCGTTTCTAAAATTGCATCTTTAATACTTATAAATAAATTAAATATTTTAAACTGAACGGTAGTACTATTATTTATAAATAATACATATTTAAAAGTAGTGATTATTAAAAACAATAAAAGATTAATAAAAACAAAATAAAAATAGTGTGTTCTATATTTTTTGTTTTTATAAGTGATAAAAGTAGCCAACCAAGAAAAAACAAGGATAGAATAAGCAAAATAAGAATCAAAATATTGACCTTTTTTAACAAAATAACCAGCATCTAAAAATGTTACAAAAAAAGAATATAAATGCATTATACCAAATACTAGTATAATGTTTACAAGAATAGCTGTTATATGGAATTTCATTAGATATAAAAATATGTATTGTTATTATTTTCTAACTCTCTTGTGCCAATCGAGAAGAAAGAATCGCATTTTATGTTTCCATCTCCATCAATTGTTTCTGGGCTAGTTCCTCTTCCTGCTCCAATAGAACAAAAGCCATCATTTTCATCATAGAAAACAATTTTTCCATTTTTGTTTCTATCTTCTTCGTATTTTTCATTTCCCTTTTTTTATTTTAGTATTCTCAATCATTAACTAGATTATTTAATTTTCACTCCATTCATCAAATACTTGAGTGGTCCAAAAATCTTTTTTTCTATCATATTCATAATATATTTGTCTACTTCTAAAATCATTAGTCACGTGTATAATTGCACTTTTTAAGCCTTTACTTATCGTTATGCTTTTAATTTCAAATAGAAGGTCTTTATATTTGATTTTACCGCTTGGGTAATAAGCTACACCATTAAAAATAGCCAAAATATTTTTCTCTTTTTTTAAACCATAAACAGATTCAGTTGAAAATTGTCTTCTTTTATTAATGATTTTTTTATATTCTTCATTATGATAAAGTAATGTAATATCAGAATGTTTAGAACGTGGGTAGAGATTATATTCATTGGTTTTTTTGCTGTTTATTGGTTTGAAAAATAACCTTCCATAAGTATCTTTTGTTTTTATTATTGAATCACAAATAATAACGTCTACAGATTGATCAATAACTAAATATTTTATATTGGGTAATAGTCTATTTTTACCACTATCAATAGAGTCTATAAGCCTTTCGTAAAGATTATAAACTGTTTGTTCTATTGGGTTGAGGTTATTTAATCTTTCTTCAGTAATTGGTATAGAATTATTTTCCCAAGTAGAATAGAATTCTTGTGCTTTTATCATTTTACTCTTACAGGAAAGTGTAAGTAAAACTAAGAGAATTATTTTAAACCAAGAAATTTTAAGCGCGGAAGAATAGACTTTAAATAAAAAACTTAAAAATGAAAAATATAAATTATACATCTTATTTTAGTTTAGAGTATTTGTGTAAATTTTTCCATTGCCATTTGTAGGTGTGTTTTTTATTATTATGATAGTCCATATAATTATCAGTCTTGGTGTTTTTAAATTTATGTTTACTTTCAAAAGTATGTTTTAATCCTAAGGCGTGCATTATTTCGTGAATAATATTTTCTGATTTAATGTTACCGCCAGGATCTAAAACCAAATAGGCAATTCCTGTACCTGTGGGAGATATACCTCCTGCTACTTTAAATTGACCATCTTCAGTAATATCACTTTCTTTAATGCATTTTTGGTTAATAAAATATACCGTAAGTTTATTTTTGTCTTGCTGGTGTGTTGTAATAATTTTTTGTAAAACAGCAGCTCTTTTTATATTGCTTCGTTCTATATAATTTCCAATTCTATTGTTAGGATCTTTTTTTAAAGAACCATATTCTGTCAGTCTTTCTTTATACTCTCTAATATCTATTATAGTGGTTTCATTATTTGTTATAGTAATATCTATTAAAGCAGGGTTTAATCCTTTATTTAGATAATTTTCTAGTTTTGATTTGTTTGTTTCTCTAGCTAAGTTTTCTTTATCACCTTCATTAATTTCAACAAAACACCATTCGAGGTCAATAGTTTTAGGCTTTGGATAAAAGATATTTAAAGCACCAACAATTAAATCATTGTCAGCTTTTATTGCTATTTGAGCAGGTGTGACATTATTATTTTGACAAGTTATCTTTATTTTTTTAGCACCTTTTAAATTTTTAGGTTCAAAACTAAAATCAGGATGTTCTTCAAAAGCAATCGTATTATAATTTTTAGCATTGCTTTTTTTATCCCAATCTAACTCAAGTTCAACAGTTTGGTTTACTCGTATACTTAACCAACTAGGTATATATTGTTTGTCTAGTATTTTTGTAGGAAGTGGTTTGTATTCTCTTTTTAAATTTTCGTAGTCAGACACTACGATAGCCTCATTCGGAATCGTGTCAAAACCGAGTAAACCGTTTTTAATGTCACTATTTTTAGCTTCAATATTTATTCTAAATGCTTTTTTCTCCTTCTTCTCAGCAGCCTGCACAGGCGATTTGTAACCTTCCTCTTCAATAGGTGTTATATGCCAACTTCTATGAATTTTACAACCATAGTTTTGTATAGCAGGAGAAATTATCATTTCTACCCTCATTCCGCCACCGTTAGCATCAAATTTAAACTGATAATAAACAACAGGCGCATCTTTAAAATACCAATCTTTTAAATTCTCTCCATTTGCATCATAGAAAACAATTTTTCCATCATCAATAGGGCACCCTCGTTTATAAAGGTCATAATTAACAGTCTTCATACGTTCTAAAAAACGAAAATTTGCTTCGAAATCGAAAACAAATTTAAGCAAGCCGCCTTGATTATAGAGTATAGGAATACCTTTATATGTGTTAAAACCCTTACTGTAAACAGTTTCTACTGTTAATAGGTCTACTACATGCCCTAAAAAATGTAATTGTGATTTTGCCATAATTTTTTTCCTTGCAATTAATAAGTGTGTAAATCATATGTGTTTGGCTTGAGAGGTGTTGTTCTTTGTAAAAAGAACATTGCTTTTTTACAAATGTATTCCATGAAAAAGAGAAAAGGAATTAAAAAACCGTAAAAAAAGTAAGGTAAAACCATCTTTTTTGGGTTGTGTAGTTACTCTTTGCAATTGGTACGCTAACAATTGCAGTAAGGTAGTTGCTCTTTGCAATCGGTACGCTAACAATTGTAGCGAGGTAGTTACTCTTTGCAGTCGGTACACTAACAATTGCAGCGAGGTAGTTGTTCTTTGCGGGCGGTACGTTAACAATTGCAGCAAGGTAGTTGCTCTTTGCAGGCGGTACGCTAACAATTGCAGCAAGGTAGTTGCTCTTTGCAAGCGGTACGCTAACAATTACAGCAAAGTTTTTATTATTTTAACTCTAAGTTGTTAAAATTCTCTACTGAATCAATAGCTAAAGCAATTAAAAAGAACTCATAAGTTCTCAGCTTAGTAGTTATTTCATTTAAGGTTAATTACTATAATCTAGCTTAACTATCATTTTTACATATTTTATCTAAATATATCTTTAAAAACAAACAAGTGTTTGTTTTAAGCTCACTTAATTTTAGTTTTCAGAAAGGTTGTGCAAAAAATAAAAGCCCTAAGAAGGGCTTGTTTTATCGCTGTTTTTATTAAATTATAGATTTGTGCAACGGTTACTGTTGTTGTAGCTAGTTTTTCTTGAGTTTGTATCTAGGAGGTGTGAATATTTCTCCATTTCCATAGTGATCAGTTTCAAGTTTTACTAATTGTTCCAGTTCTTCATTAAATTCCCATTTTTTTTTAAACATTGTCCAATTTATATCTATAAAATCATCTTGTTTAAAACATACTACTCCAATTGCTTTTGTTGCTTTTCTTTTATATTTATACACCTCTGTAAAATTGTTTAAAGCTTTCTCCCAATTAAAAGCTAGATCTTTTGATAGTGGTAGGAAAATAAAAGCACAATCAGTTCTAATATTATAAAATCTTAAAGGCATAGAAAATTCATTTTTTTTAGCTAAATCAATCATTGAAAGATATCTTTCTTTGAAAGCAGGTAATTCATAACGTTTTAATTTGGCAATTTCTGTTATTAAAACATGATAATCATTTGATTTTTTTTGTTCAGTAATTCTAATTTTATGATGAAAATATTCCATAAAATTGTTGATAAAAAAACTACTTAGATCAATGTCAAATTTGGACATATTTAAAATAAAAGTAGGGTTAATCAAATCAGTGTTATCACTATTTATGAAATGAGCGATTATATATTCTTCCTCACAATGTTTAATGAAGTCATTGTGTTTTGAATAAATTTTTATTCTAAACTTAAGATATTCATCAAGTTCACTGGGAGTTATAAGAAGTTTACAAATATTAGAATAATCAGTAATATTGAAAATGTGTATAAATCCGTTTGTTTTACTTTCATAGAATTTTAAATTTTTATATTCTTCTTTTAACTCTGCATCACATTTATAAATAATCAAATTATTGATATCTTGTATTTGAATCTTAGATACATCTATTGTTTGACCTTTACAGTTTATAATTGGTATTATATCATATTTTTTAAGATAGTTTGATGTGTTTTTTATTTGCTTTTTTGCTACACTAAGTATTTTATTTTTAAACCAATCATTTGTTGATTTTTTAGCTTCTTCAATGTTTCTTTCTTTAACTTGAATAATGAAAAGTAAGTTGTCTAGAACTAATATATTATCAGCAAGTTCTTTTTTTCCATCTTTTGGATAAAAATCATTTTTAGAAAAAGTAAATTCTTTGAAAAAAACTTGTGAGTTAATTTCGGTTACTAATTGTTCTGATATGTTCTGATTTTTTTTCAAATTAGCTACAACGCATAGGTAAACACACTCGTGTGTTTATTTTTACTATATGAGCACTAAGATAGTAAACTTTAATCTCCCTAAAATAATTTGAGGCAACACATGTTTAAATCGTTGTAATTTTAATTAAAACACAACAACAACAACAACAACAACAACAACAACAACAACAACAACAACAACAACAACAACAACAACAACAACAACAACAACAACAACAACAACAACAACAACAACAACAACAACAACAACAACAACAACAACAACAACAACAACAACAACAACAACAACAACAACAACAACAACAACAACAACAACAACAACAACAACAACAACAACAACAACAACAACAACAACAACAACCTACAACACACCAAAAGCACTACATTCTCAACAAAATAAGGCTCTTAAAAAAGTTTATAATGCTCTTTCTAAAACCATCTATTATAACCTTTTTACTCCCTTTCGATTGCGCTATCTTGTATAAAATAACCGTATATTAAACGAATAATATCCGTTTAACACTCACTAAACATTTCTTAAATTGAAAAGAAAACCCACAGGTAAATTTAATTTACCAACCTTAAACACACCTCATTAATTATCGCTACTTCCTTATACATGGTATGATTTTTATTTAAAATTAATTGATAATCAAGCTCCTTAAAATTATTAAACCATGCTTTTTGGGGTTTAAAATCATCTAATTCGCCATAATACAACATAATATCGCAAAAAGGTTGCGCTACCTCGTGTCGTAGTCTTGTAGATGAAACTGCTATAAAATGAGTAACTTTTATTCCCTTTAAGGCTGCCTTCCACCCTATTACTCCACCAATACTAAAAGCAAGTATTGTAACTGCTGTTTTCTCTAATTCTAATAAATTAGTTACAGCCTCATTAATTCCTTTACCAACAAAATGCAAATGCCTTTCTTCTTCTGATAAATTTACGTTTGCTATGCCTGCCAACAAACAACTATCATAAAACTTTACTTCATATTTTACCGATAACTTTTTTATATATAAAGAAAGCCATTCAAGATTCTCACTTCCCCACAAATCTGATAAAATTAACAATCTAGGTTTCATAAACTTTTGTTGTTTTTTTGAAGTATAAAAAATACAAAACCGCTAACAAAATATAAAACCACATCTATTACATCTGCAGTATATCGTATGTTAATTTTAGGCAAAACATATTCATATAACAAAGCATACATGCTACATATGTATAAAATAATCCAAATAGGAATTTCATAACCCTTATTCCCCTTACTCCACCTTAAAACAACTAAGCTAACTGTTAATAGTATTGGTATTATTAAAAAATCATTTAGGTAAAACTGAACAATATCTGGGAGTTTAACATGAAGTTTCTGGGCAATATAAACACTTGTTCCTGTTATTAATGATAGTATAAAGTAAACAGGTAATACTCCTCTCATATTACCCTGCTGCTACCATTGTTATAAACCAAGCCAAAGCACCTCCTATTAAACTAACTAGCAAAAAGGCTGAATATAAAACCCACCCAACAACTCTATAAAGAAAAAAAGGATGCTTTTTTAAACGCTCTGTTAAGTTAGGGTTATCTATTTTATGTTTTGCTTTTTTTACTTCAGATCTTTTGAAAGCCTCCTGCTTTAAAGCTCGTTTTTTTTCATGAGAAATTAACGTATTACAATTTTCACAATACTCTTTATTGGTATTAAATAATCCACATTCTTGGCATTTAATATTTCTTGTAATACTCATTTCTTATGCTTTAAAACTGTATTTGTTTTTGTTTTTATACGGACGAATTATCAATCTTGTTTCCCTATCAAAACGGATATAATTGTACATCCAGTTCATAAACACAATCACCTTATTTCTAAAACCTATTAATGAGAATAAGTGTACAAACATCCAAACAAACCATGCAAAAACACCTTGAAACCTCCATCTAGGTAAATCTACGACTGCTTTATTTCTCCCAATAGTAGCCATAGAACCTTTATCGTTATACTTAAAAACCTTTTGTTTTTTACCTTTAAATTTTGCTAAAATGTTTTTTGCTAATAAACTTCCTTGCTGAATTGCAGGTTGCGCCATCATAGGATGCCCATATTCATACTCTTTGGTTTGCATACAAGCTACATCGCCAACAGCATACACATTATCATACCCTATTACCTTATTGTACTCATCAACCTTAAATCGGTTTGCTCTTTCTACCAAACACCGTTGTTGTAAACCATCAATAGTTTCTCCTTTTACACCAGCAGCCCAAATAACTGTTTCCGCATTAAAATTGTCATGGCCATTTGTTGTTACCGTTGTTCCATCATAATCTAAAACTCGAAGATCTTTCCAAACATCAACGCCTAATTTTATTAAAAAATCTTCTGCTTTTTCTGATGCTTTACTACTCATCCCTTTCAGCAACTCTCCTGAACTCTGAATAAGATTTATTTTCATCTGACGAATATCTAAATCAGGATAATCCTTTGGTAAAATCCCTTTTTTCATCTCTGCCAAAGCACCAGCTAATTCAACACCTGTTGGACCTCCACCTACAATTACAAAATTCATTAAAGCCCTACGCTTATCTAAATTTGTTTCTAGTAACGCTTCTTCAAAGTTTTCTAGAACTAAACTTCTAATATTTAATGCTTGCGGAACCGATTTCATTTCCATCGCATATTTTTCAATATTAGTGTTTCCGAAAAAATTAGTAGTTGATCCTGTAGCAATAATTAATTCATCATACTCTAAATCACCAATAGTTGTTTTAATCGTATTGTTTTGTTCCTCTACACTAACAACCTCAGCCAATCGAAAATAAAAGTTCTCAACATCGTTAAAACGCTTACGTAAAGGAAATGCAATGCTATCTGGCTCTAAACCACCTGTTGCTACCTGATATAACAAAGGTTGAAATGTATGATAATTGTGTTTATCTATTAAAACAACTTGAAGTTCTTGTTCTTCTAATCCTCTTGCTGCTGCTAGTCCAGCAAAACCTCCTCCAATAATTACTATTCGCGGAAAACTTGTTTGAGGTATATTCATATTGAATGATTTTATAATCAGAATAGCAAATTTAATTAAAAGTTGAATTTTATTCTTTAAATTTGCCAATAACTTAACAAAGTTATTTAGCCACCCAAAAACGCACTGCTATGTTTAAATTTTTCAGAAAAAAGAAAGTAATCGATTTAATTATTAAATGCGATACCGATCTTGTTGTTATTAACGAGAAACCAATTACTTTCCCTACAAATTACAATAGCTTAATTAGTATTTTAGGTAATCCTGACAGAGAACTTGAAAAAACAAATCATTATATGATTTGGGACAATTATGGTCTGTTTTGTGGCTATACAGACAAAGACAAAATATTGTCTTTAAATGTATATCAAAACAAAAAAGATAAAAGCGAATACAACACGAAGAAACAGTTTAAAGGTAAATTGTTATTAAATGAAGAGGAAATTACCAATAGTGAATTTAGCAAAATCCCTTTAGGAAAAGTTGCTATTCATAGACTAGGTAGTGAAAATGAAATTCGTTTTGGTTTTAGTTTAGGAATTAATAAAATTTATAAAAATTAACAACTTATAACTCTCTTTTTAACTGTTGCAGTGATTTATTGGTTGTTATTAGACTCGTTATTAACTCTTTTCTTAACACCTCAATACCTTCATCATAATACCTTGCCCACTTATACTCTTTAAACAAAATTTGAATTTGTTTTAAACGTTGGTGCGCAAATTCTGATGTAATTAAAAACAAATCGCTTTTGTTTTCATTTTTTAAACGTTTAATTTTTGCCTGTTTCGCTAAAAAATCTACCACTACATAAAACACCTTATCAGTATCATTTAACTGATAAAAAGTATCCCAATTAGCAAAACCTACGTAATAATTTTGACTCTGATACACTTCTATTCCCTTAATTTTCCAGCGACAATTAGCAACTCGACCCCAGTGATTTGAGTATCGATACACCCCTTTTTCTGTATAAAAATATAAGCTTCCTGATTTACTTTGGTAATGTGCTGATTTACCTTCAAAAAAATCTATAGGCAGCGATTCAAACTCGCAATAAGTATATTTAAAAAAATTAAATTTATGAAAAGTTTTCAATTATAAGCTATTTTTAAGTTTTGTAAATTCTTGCTCTAAAAACAACATTTTCTCCTCTAATAAATCATTAAACTCTGGTAATCTTTTAAAAAACACATACCGTATTCTCCACAACTCTTTAATATCTTTTAATTCATATTTTTTATCTTCTATATTCTTATGATCAGCTCTTAAAACAACCTCTTTTTTAGCAATATACAAGCGTCTAAGAATTAACGCATCTTCAACCAAAACCAACACAACAATTCCGTTGTTTAGTTTTTTTATTACTTCCTTAGGCACAAACTCCCCTACAACAACATCTTTAGGATACAAACCTTTATCATGATTTGTCATTTCTAAACTAGACACTGTATACCCTCTAAATACTTTATCTTTATTTATTGGTAACTGCAATACAGGCAAATCGCTTACAAAGTTTTTCTTATCATAAAACTGAATGTATTCTTTCATATTTTTTTCAGTAATACAGGGAACACTAGTAAACTCTTCTTTTTTTACAACCTCAGCAGCAACTGTTAAATCTCCTTTAAAACGCAAAAGTTCATTTACCGTTAATTCAGAAGTTAACATACTACCAATAGAAATACTAAAATGGTTAGCAATTTTAATAATAGTATCAATTTTAGGCTCGCTCCTACCCTCCTCATAAGCCCCTAAAGTAGCGCGTTTCAAATCAAAAACCTCTGCAAAAGCTTGCTGACTTAACCCCTTAACTCCTCTAATTTTCTTTATGTTTTTACCAAAAAAAGACATATTTTGCTAATTTTATTTGCAAATACTACATTTATTTGTATCTTTACACTAACAATATTAGCTAATATTTTCACTTATTGCTAATATTTTTAGATGAAATTGAAAAAAAATTAATAACTAACCAAAAAAAATATTTATGATACTATTTACACTCTACATTACAAGCGTAGTTTTCAAAACTTTTTCGTAATATTAGCATCGCTAAAAGAAAATGATACTAACTACTTAATTAATTGCTAATGAACCCATACTTTACCAAAACTAAAGATTTTTTACTTCAATTAAAGTTCAACATTACTAAAGAAAGTGAACAAGATGGAATTTTAATTATAGAAAAAGAAAATTTCGGAATTAAAAACTTAATTATCGGTGTAGCAGATCCAATAATTATTTTAGAACAATTTATCTTTAAAGTAAACCAACCTAGCGAAGAAATATTTAAAAGTTTACTTAAAAAAAATAGAGATATTATTCACGGTGCCTTTGTTTTAGACGAATCAGGTGAACGAGTAATTTTCAGAGACACTTTACAAGTAGAAAACTTAGATTTAAACGAGCTAGAAGGTAGCTTAAACTCTTTAAGTTTGTTACTAAGTGAATATTCTGAACAGATAATAACATTTTCAAAATATTAAAAGATATGAACATATTTAAACGATTATTTAAAATAGGGCAATCAGAAACTAATTCTGCTATTGATAAAATGGAAGACCCTATTAATATGACAGAACAAGGAATTAGAGATTTACGTGATAATTTAAAAGAAGGCTTAGAATCTTTAGCACAAGTAAAGGCCTTAGCTATTAGAGCCAAAAACGATTTAGAAGAACTCACCTCTAAAGCTGAAGATTATCAACAAAAAGCAATTTTAATACTGCAAAAGGCAAAAACAGGAAACCTAGATAGTAACGAAGCCGATCGTTTAGCTAAAGAAGCGCTTATTAAGAAAGAAGAAACTAATAAACAAGCAAGTAACTCGCAATTAGAAGCCGAAAAATTAAATACATCCGTTACTCAATTAGAACATAATGTTGATGAAATTAAAAACAACATTAATAAATGGGAAAATGAATTAAAAACATTAAAAGCTCGCGTAAAAGTATCTAAAGCAACCAAAAACTTAAATAAGCAAATGGCTGAAATAGATAATTCGAGTACAGTAGCTATGTTAGAAAGAATGAAAGACAAGGTTAACCAAGAAGAAGCATTAGCTGAAGCTTACGGAGACATGGCAAAATCTTCTAAATCTATCGACGACGAATTAAATAACGCTATTGATTTTACCGAGAATAATGCTGATAATGATTTAGCTAAATTAAAAGAACAATTAGGTTTAAATAATAAAGACATATAATATTGAACTCTATTACTGACATAATATTTTCGAGTGTAAATAGCACACTAACCATATTAGTAATCATCTTACTAATTTATTGGGTAGTTACTATGGTTTCAGGAATTGATTTCGACTTAGATATTGACGTTGATATCGATGTTGACGTTGATATTGACGCGGATATAGATATTGATACCGGTATTGAAGGTGGAAATGTTGATTTTCATGATGTAGCCAATACTGAAGTTAATAAAGAGGATATTCTTGGTAAAAGGAGAAAACCCTTAAAATGGTGGCAAATAGTATTAATATATTTCAATTTTGTTGGCCTGCCATTTATGTTTACGTTTACTTGCTGGATTTTTATTTGGTGGATTTTCACCGCTGCCAGTACAGTAATAACCCATAGTTTTAACAATAGCTTTGGTTTTGTATTAATGCTAGCAGGCTTTTTCCCCTCATTAATTATCACCAAAATATTTACCACTCCTTTTAAAAGCTTCTTTAAAAACTTAAATCAAGATGGAGATAAACCTACAGATATAATTGGACGAACTGGTGTTTGCTTATCAAATATTTCTGATACAAAACTAGGTTCTGCTGAAGTTTTTGCAGACGGAAATCACTTATCAATCAATATTAAATCTTTAAATGGAGAAGCTATAAAATTTAGAGAATCTATCTTAATTATCAAACAGAGTCAAGATAAAACATTTTATTACGCACAAAAATATACTAACTAAAAAAACTAATTAATTACTATGACTGATACATTAATACAAATAGCATCTATTGCACTAGGACTAGGTCTATTTTTAATCATTTTATACTTTGCTATTGTTGCAATGTTTTACAAAAAAGTACCACAAGGACAAGCCTTGGTACGTACTGGTTTTAAAGGAACCAAAGTTGCTACAGACAGAGGAATGTATGTAGTTCCTGTTTTCCACAGAGTAGAAATTATGGATATTTCAGTAAAGAAAATCCAAATTGAACGTTTAGGAAATGATGGTCTTCTTTGTAAAGATAATATGCGAGCAGATATTAAAGTAGCTTTTTTTGTACGTGTAAATAACGAAGTAGATTTTATAAAGAAAGTAGCACAAACTATTGGTTGCGAAAGGGCTTCTCATCACACTACTTTAGAAGAATTATTTGAAGCTAAATTTTCTGAAGCTTTAAAAACTGTTGGTAAGAAATTTCAATTTATTGAATTATACGAAGCGCGTCGTGAGTTTAGAGATGAAATTGTAGATATTATTGGCACCGATTTAAACGGATATACTTTAGAAGATTGTGCTATTGATTATTTAGAACAAACACCCGTTTCTTTCTTAAAAGCTGATAATATTTTAGATGCTGAAGGTATTAAGAAAATCACTGAATTAACTGCCGCACAAAACATTAAGTCTAATTTAATTATGCGTGATGAGCAAAAAGTAATTCGTAAACAAGATGTTGAAGCCCGTGAAGCTATCTTAGAATTAGACAAACAATTAGCTGAAAAAGAAGAGCAACAAAAACGTGAAATTGCAAACATTAAAGCACGTGAAGAATCTGAGATATTAAAAGTTGGTGAAGAAGAACGCTTAAAGTCTGAATCTGCACGAATTATTACAGAAGAAAAAGTAAAAGTAGCAGAAGAAAATATGGAGCGCCAAATTATTGTTGCTGCTAAAAATAAAGAAAGAACTGAAGCTGTTGAAATAGAGCGTGTAGAAAAAGATCGTATGCTTGAGGCAACCGAACGTGAAAGAGTAGTAACCTTGGCTCAAATTGAAAAAGAAAAAGTAGTTGAAGTAGAAAAGAAAAATATTCAAGATGTTATTCGTGATCGTGTAACCTTAGAAAAAGGTGTTGTTGAAGAACGAGAAAACATGAAAGATATTCAAGCTTTTAAAACTGCTGACAGAGATAAACAAGTAAAAATTACCGTTGCTGAAGGAGAGGCTGAAGAATCATTAATTAAAACAATTAAAGCTGCCGAAGCACAAAAAGAAGCTGCAAAACAAAAAGCAGAAGAAATTAATATTGAAGCACAAGCTCAAAAAGAAGCAAGTATTAAAGAAGCTGATGCTCGTAAAACATTAGCAGAAGCAAAAGCTAAAGAAGAAGCTACTATGGGTATGTCTGAAGCACAAGTTATGCATGCGAAAGCTGACGCTCATGAACGTGAAGGAATTGTAGATGCTTTAATTATTGAAAAAACAGCTAAAGCAGAAGCAGCAGGTATTGAAGCAAAAGCCATAGCTATTAAAACAGAAGGTTTAGCAGAAGCCGAAGTTATTAAAGAAAAAGCGGTAGCAGAGGCAGCAGGTATTGAAGAAAAAGCGGAAGCTATGAAAAAACTAGACGGTGTTGGTAAAGACCATGAAGAGTTCAAGCTACGTTTAGACAAAGAGTTACAAGTAGATATTGCTGAAATAAATGTTCAGAAAGATATTGCAGATGCACAAGCACAAGTTATTGGTGATGCATTAAGAGCTGCCAATATTGATATTGTTGGTGGAGAAACTATGTTCTTCGATCAAATTATAGGTCAAATAACAAAAGCGAAAGGAGTAGATAGATTGGTTAAGCATAGTGATAATATTCAAGATGTAAAAGATGCTATTTTAGGAAGTGACGATGTAAAAGGGAATTTATTAGAAAAAGTAAAAGGGTTTGCTACCAAATACGGTATTTCATCTGAAGATGTTAAAAATCTTACTATTGCTAATTTATTAATGGATTTAAAGAGTAAATCTGTAGATTCTGATGAGCAAACACTTTTCGGTAATCTATTTAACCTTGCAAAAGGCTTAGGTTTATCTGATAAAAAATTATCATAACTCATTGAAAAAAGCGCTTAAGTAAACCTTAAGCGCTTATTTTTTATCTTCATTTATTTGAAAATTCTCTTAACTAGGTTACTCAAGAAACGACTTCATTCTTCTATTTTAAATGTTTTTGTTGCTTGATTAAAAAATCTTGACTCAAAAAAAGCATGGAAAACCAAAATACAGCTCAACAATTAGACGGCGGAACGTATGAAATTATTCAAAGTAGACTGCAAAAACAAAAGCAAGAGCTACAAGAACGATTACAGCAATTAAACGATGCAAGAAAACATGTTTTTGGTACGATAGAAACCAAACTTATTTCTAACGACCGTATCAATACAGATAACAACTGTATTGCTAGAGATATTATTTCTTTAAGTAATATTTCTATTTTTGGTTACAACGTACATTTTGGTTTACGTACAGATATAAAACTATCTGACGTGTTTAGCGTTTACGAATATAAAGACAGTCATTTTCAATCAAAAAATCTTGATTTATTAAATGATCCTACATTTTTAGAAGATTTCACAAACCTATATAAATATTACAGAAACACTATATTTTCTAAGTTTGCTGTTGTCGATAATTACTTACACATGGTTTTTCAGCTAAGCGAAAGCAATAGCGATATTAAAACCTTTAAATGGCTAATTAACGACACCCAACTAAAATATATTGATAACCGAAGCGAACACGAATATAAGTACCCTACTCAGCACGAATTTCAATGGAAGGAAGTAACACGTGACATGCATCGCTATGGTAAGCATTCACATATTTCTATTTTAGATAAAATTTTTGTTGAAACTATTGGTGGCGATTTAACCATTAAAATTGAAGACAACACAGATGATGGAAAAGGAATCCTTTCCGAACCTGTAACTCAAATAGATCAAACATTAGATGATGGTCAATTTCGATATGCCGACCTAGGTAACCTTCTTGCTCTTGAGGTAAAACCTTTTCAAGAAGAAAGCAGGTATTTTGTGTATAACCATAAAATTAAAGAAGTAAAAAAAATTGACAGTATTAAAGATACTGCAGTTCAATTACCAGACGATCAGGGTATCATATTTCCTAACGGATATTACTTACAAACTGGTGAGTACAAATTATTTGAAAATGACACTAAAAACGTTAAATTTCAACAAAAATTAAGTTCACCAAATGGTGAAGATTACCTATACGTTTTTTACGCAACCATACGTGGTTTATACATCTTAATGTCTTACAACATCATTGCGCAAGAAGTAAAAACGCCTATTATTTGTAATGGTTTTACTGTTTTAGAAAATGGCGAGTTATGTTATTTTAAAACTGAAAACGAACAAACAAAACATCATGTCGTTCAGATTTGGCAGACTCCTTATTTAAAAGGAAATCTTATGCCTTCTCAACACGAAGACAGCTTACTTTATAAAATAGGAAATAAGGATATTGTAAAAGCCATGGCTGAATGTCATGAACTAATTACACTTCTTAACAAAGATGATAACTACACAGGGCTTTATGATGATATAGCAAAGCAATCTAAAGATATAAATGACACCTATTATTGGTTACCTGAAGCTGAAACACATCAATTAAATCTTCCTGTATTAGAAATAAATCAGGCAGCAAATGCCGCTATTGATGAATTTGAAAAAGTTGTACAATTAAAAAAACAAGCAACTAAAGAAACTCAAAACATCAATGAAAAATCAGATACGCTATTTAGTAAAATACGAAGTACTTCTTTTAAAGTTATTGATGATTTTGTACAACTCTTAAACCTACTTCGTTCTTTAAGAGGAGAGGTAATTAGTTTACATGATATTCGCTATGTAAATCCTGAGCAACTAAAAGCTTTAGAGGAACAAATTTCTGAGCAAAACACATTAATTTCTAAACGCTGTGTTCAGTTTTTATTAAACGACAAAGCTTTACAACCTTATCATAAAAGAGCAGAAGAAAAACAAGAAGAGCTTATTGCTATTAAAAAAGTAATTGAAGTAAAAAAATTAGAAAAAGAAGTATATCAAATAACTTCTGATTTAGAATTATTGATTGAAATTGTTTCGAATCTAGAAATTGAAGACACTTCACAATCAACAAAAATAATTGATAATATTTCTTTGATTTTTGCAACGCTAAATCAACTAAAATCAGGAATAAAAAATAAAATAAAAACACTTGGTAGTACAGAAGCTAAAGCTGATTTTATTGCCCAATTAAAATTAATAGATCAAAGTATCATCAATTACATAGACATGGCTACAACGCCAGAAAAATGTGATGAATACCTTACTAAAACCTCTATTCAACTTGAAGAGTTGGAAGGTAAATTTGCCGATTACGATGAATTTATCACTCAAATAATAGAAAAACGTGAAGAAATTCACAATGCTTTTGATGCACGTAAAAATGCGTTAATAGAGAAACGTAATAAAAAAACTACCGCTTTACAAACAGCTTCAGAACGTATTTTAAAAGGTGTTGCTAAAAAAGCACAAACATTTAATTCTAATGAAGAAATCAACGGTTATTTTGCTGCTGATCTAATGATTAACAAAGTAAGAGATATTGTTAATCAACTAAAAGAATTAGATGATATTGGTAAAGCAGAATCAATACAAACACAGTTAAAAGTTGCCAAAGAAGATGCCATTAGAAAACTAAAAGATAAACAAGAGCTTTATGAAGATGGCGAGAACATTATAAAATTTGGTAAACATAAATTTGGTGTAAACAGACAAGTATTAGATTTAACGATCGTTTACAAAAGCAACGATTTATATTATCACCTGACGGGAACCAATTTTTATGAGAAAATAAATAATGAAACACTTATAAACTCTAAAAAATATTGGAATCAAGAATTAGTTTCTGAAAATAAAACTATTTATCGTGCAGCATATTTAGCTTATAAAATATTTAAAAATTTCCCAGAAAAAGAATTAATCAATAAGACTGAAAAAGAATTATTAATTGTAATTCAAAAAGGAAGTAGTAATCTATATTCAGAAGGTTACATTAAAGGAGTTCATGATATTGATGCTAGTAAAATATTACACACGCTAGTACACAAACATAACGAACTTGGCTTATTAATTTACACTCCTGATACAAGAGCTTATGCTCAATATTTTTGGCATCATTTAAAACAAGAAGAGCAAGACTCATACAATACCGCTATAAAAACTTCTGGTGAAGTACTTCATGTTTTCCCAGAAAGTAAAGAATATGATTTTATAATCGATGAATTAACTAGTAAAATTGTTGCTTTTTCAGAAGTATCTCATTTATATGCAAAAGATGAAAGTAAAGAAATTTCAAACTACTTATTCAATGAATTGCAACAAGATAATTCTTTTCATATTAGCACCAATGCCTCTCTTATAAAAGAGGAGTTTATAAAAGCATTACAAAAACAAGATGCTTTACATACCTTTAAATCTGGCTTTCAAAAATTAACCAATTATGTTGCCAAAATTCAATTAATAAAACAATGGGTGAGTTCTTATATATCAGCAACAAACCTTGATAACGAAACCTATATTCACGAAATAGTTTGTCTTTTGTTTTTTGAAGACACCTCTGTTTCAAAAGTTAATAACATAAATCCTATTATAGTTTTAAAAGACGTAATAGGAGAACATTCAACACTAATTAATAGTGAATTTACATTTAACTATCATCAGTTTACAGCAAGCTTAAAGCATTTTACAAACATTGAAGTTCCTAATTACCTTAATTATAAAGAAACAAAACAATTAGTAACTGACGACTTAAAAAACGATTTAAAGCTAGAAGAATTTAAACCTCGTGTATTATCATCGTTTGTAAGAAATAAATTGATAGATCAGGTTTATTTCCCTTTAATCGGAGATAATTTAGCAAAGCAATTAGGTACTGTTGGCGATAATAAACGTACTGACAGAATGGGAATGCTTTTATTAATATCGCCTCCTGGTTATGGAAAGACCACATTAATGGAATATATTTCAAATCGATTAGGGTTGGTGTTTATGAAAATAAACGGCCCTGCAATTGGTCATGAAGTAACTTCTGTTGACCCAATGGCTGCAAACAATTCAGCTTCTAGAGAGGAATTAAAAAAATTAAATTTAGCACTAGAAATGGGGGATAATGTGATGTTATATTTAGATGATATACAACACTGTAATCCTGAATTTCTTCAAAAATTCATTTCTCTTTCTGATGGTACCCGTAAAATCGAAGGTGTTTACAAAGGGAATCCAAAAACATACGATTTACGTGGCAAGAAGTTTTGTGTAATTATGGCTGGTAATCCGTATACCGAAAGTGGTGATAAGTTTCAAATACCAGATATGTTAGCCAACAGAGCTGATATTTACAACTTAGGAGATATTATTGGTGATACTGCTCATTTATTTAAATTAAGTTTAATAGAGAACTCTTTAACTGCAAACCCTGTATTACATCAATTAGGTAGTAAAGCTTTTGAAGATATCTATACACTAGTGGATAAAATTGAAAATAACACACAAGAAGTTAATTTAAAAGGGAATCATACAAAGCAAGAGGTACAAGATTATGTAGCTGTATTAGAAAAAGTAATTATTGTAAGAAATACGATAATGAAAGTAAATCAGGCTTATATAAAGTCTGCCGCAATGGACGATTCTTACAGGACTGAGCCTTCTTTTAAACTACAAGGTTCTTATCGTGATATGAATAAATTGGTTGCTAAAATAGTACCTATAATGAATGATGACGAATTAAATAGTTTAATTTTATCTCATTATGAAAGTGAATCTCAAACCTTAACTTCTGCCGCTGAAGCAAATTTATTAAAATACAAAGAGCTTATAAATAAATTATCTGAAGAAGAATCTGTTCGCTGGAACACTATAAAACAAGTGTTTGTAAAGAATAATAAACTTAAAGGTTTTGGTAACGAAAATGAAATGGCACAAGTTTTAAGTCAAATGATGGCTTTTACCGAAAACTTGGAAGGAATTAAAGAAGTATTACAAAAAGGACTGGATAAAAGTTAATTTTTAGATTTACTATGCAAAAATCAATTAGATGATATATTAACAAACAAAGCATTATCTATAAACATGCTTTGTTTGTTTAATTATATATTAGAAGTTCCAAAAACTGTAATTACTATTTTCCTTCTTCCTCCAAAGTTTCTGTGTTCTCCTAAATAAATACCTTGCCAAGTACCTAAGTTTAATTGCCCATTAGTTATAGGTATTTGCACTTCACACCCCAATATAGAGCTTTTAATATGTGCTGGCATATCATCGGAACCTTCATAATCATGCTTATAATATGGCATATTTTCTGGAATCATTTTATTAATATGCGATTCAAAATCTAAACGAACTGTTGGGTCAGCATTTTCATTAATAGTTAAACTTGCTGATGTGTGCTTTATAAAAGCTTGTAATTGCCCTATTTTAATTTCATTAATTTCATGAATAACTTCGAGTATGCTATTTGTTATTAAATGATAACCTCTTGGATACTCTCTTAACTGAATTTCTTTTTGATAAAATTTCATGATTCAAAAATAAACAAAGTATTAGAGTTTAAATATGATTAATTTCCATAAAAAAAGCCAAAAACTCATATTCAGTTTTGGCTTTTAATAAAATTTAAAATTATAATTTAGAAGTTAGATAGCATTAACGATATACCACAATGACTACTTTCTATTATAAAAATGACATCTCCTTTTACACCACCATTATCAAAACTCACTTCTTGGCCTATTACACAAGAAATAAGAGTTCTTGATCCTCTTTTTAAAATTACAGGGTCTGGACCTATAAAAACAGGCACATCAGCTGCTGTATTATTAATTAAAAAAAATATACCATCTAAAGCCATTTCTTTTTTAGTATTTTCTTTAACCGTAACTTCACTTGATACGCTACTAAAAGACAGTAAACCTATCACTCCAATTAACACAATTACTTTTTTCATCTTTCATTAATTTAAATTAGTATTATTTTAATTTTAAGACTCACCACAAAACCAAAAATGATTGTTTTAAATAGTAATGAAGTAACGTTCTTTTCTTTTTACCTACTAAAAATAAGGAAAATTTTCTATATATAAAAAATTTGTTCAAAATTTTCTTTATAACTTTTACTTACTGGTACTTTAAATTTAGTACTTAAAACAACTTCTTTTTCTTTTTTTGAGTAGGTGTCTATCTGGTTTACATTAACAATCCATGATCTATGAATCCTAATAAATACCCTCTTTTCAGAAAAAAGGGTTTCATAATAATTTAGTTTTTTTGCAACTACAAATTCTTTTCCTTTAACTGTATAAATTACAGAATACATCCTATCAGCTTCAATACATAATATATCTTTAATATTAACAATAGCATAATCACTTTTATAAGGAATCGCAATTTTTGTTATCTCTTTTTTATTTTCTTTTAACAAGTTAATTCTTGAATCTTGCGTGTTTTTTTCTATATATTTTTCTGCTTTTTTTATAGCTTTTTCTAATAACGAAACATCTATTGGTTTTAAAAGATAATCTACAGCTGTAACTTGAAATGCTTTTATAGCATAACTATCATATGCTGTTACAAAAATAACATGAAAGTTTATTTCATCAAACTCTTCTAATAATTGAAAACCATTTTTCTGAGGCATTTCAATATCTAAAAAAACTATTTGTGGTTGATGCTTTCTTATTGCTAATACTGCTTCATCAACATTCGTTGCTTCTCCTAAAACATCTATATTACTACAAAAATTATTTAACAAAATCCTTAAATTTTCTCTTGCATTAATTTCATCATCTACTAATATTGCGCTTATTTTATTCATGTGAAAAAGTATACGGTATTTTTACAATTACTTTAGTTCCCAATGGTATTACCATGTATTCAAAACCAATATCAGTTTTATAATATTCTTTTAATAGAACAAGTCTTTTCTCTAGTATTTTTTTTGATGATATTTCTTGTTTCTTTTCTTTAACAAAGCCCCTAATTCCATTATCTAATATCTCGCAAACCAACACTTTGTCTTCTAAATAAAATCGGACTATAACCTTTTTATCCCCCTCTTTTAAATGTAATAATCTACATCTAATTGCCTCTTCTATGTAAGGCTGAATTATCATTGAGGGAATTTTAATTTCTTTATCAAAATTTAATTCTTCTATAGTAAATTTAAATGCTGCCCCAAACCTAAGTTTTTCTAACTCTAAATAACTTTTAACAATAGATAATTCTGTTCTTAACCTAACAAAGCTATTATCACTTGTTCTTAAATTTCTCCTCATTAATGATGAAAATTTTATAAAGAAATCATATGCTTCTATTTTATTGTCTTTTAAAATTAAATTCTGAATAGAATTCATTGTATTAAACATAAAATGAGGATTCATTTGTGCCTTTAATGTTTGCAACCTTAAAAGAGTTAATTCACTTTCTTTTTGCTTTTCTAATTTAGAATATGCCTCTTCTAGCTCTACTTTACGTTTTAAAAGTTTTTTTTCTTGTCTTTTATTTAACTGCTCTGAATAATTTAAAATAACAAATATTCCTGAAAAAACACAAAAAACCAACACTGGTAAAATCGTGTTTTTAGGATATATATTAAAAAACATATTTGGTAAAAAATACAAAAAAAAACAAAGGAATAAAAACAAAATATTTATCAATTTCTTATCTATAAACAATATTCCTATTAAAGGATAAACAAAATAAAAATTTTCTATTAGTGATTGAGTTGTAACAAAATTTGCAAAAATAAATGTAACCCCAATAATAGAAGTTATAAACAGAACTCTAGCTAATGTATATTTTTTCTTTTTTTGACAATAAAAAATAACACCTATAATAAAATAAGAAATAGTATGTAAGATTAAACTCTCTTTAATTTCTCTGTTAAATATTAAATCGAATATTGTTATAACAACAATCATTACCGACCATGTCATGCAAAAAGTATTTAAAAGTCTTATTTTCTTATATTCATTACTCATTTTAGAAGTAACTCCAACATTTAATAAGTAATGATATATTTTAAAAAACTTATGCATTTATTTAAAAGAATATTAAACAGATATATTTACAATTTAGTAAACCTAATTTTTAAATGTTCAGTTTTTATTTTTAAAAAGAGAGATATATTTTTCGAATACTATAAAATACTTTCCGAAAATTTTATTTTAATGTTTAAATGGTATTTTAATAACCACTTTAGTACCTTTTTCAGTACTTACATATTCAAAACCAATATCTGTTTTATAAAATTCTTTTAATATTTTAAGCTTATCATTTATTGCTTTTGTTGAAAAAGATACTGGTTTGTTTATTGCTTTTTTATTTATTTCAGAAGATGCTTTAAAACCTATTCCGTTGTCTGTTATTATGCATTTAAAAAGGTTTTCTTGAAAAAACTCAATCTTTATTTCTCTAATGCCTTTTATTTTATGATGCAAACCATGCTTTATTGCATTTTCAATAAATGGCTGAATAATCATTGTTGGTATTTTAATATCATCAATAAACTCTTCTCCTTTTATTTCATAAATAAAATTATCTCTAAACCTAAGTTTCTCTAATTCTAAATATTTTTAATTAACGATAGTTCCTCATCAAAAACACAAAGCTTTTAGTACTTAATAATAAATTTTTCTTAGTAGTAATGAAAATTTAGTTAGGTAATTATATGCTTCTTGTTTATTTCCTTTCAATACTAAATTTTGAATTGAATTTAATGCATTAAAGGTAAAATGCGGATTCATTTGAGATTGTAATGTTTCTAATTTTGACGCAACTAACTCCCTTTGCATTCGCTCTTTTTCAATGGCTTGCTTTTGATTTTTTTCTAGCTTATCGAATCTTTTTGTGAAAAAAATCCAGATTAAAATAAATAAAAATGTTATTATAATTAATAAAAACCACCATTCTTTATAAAATGGTAATTTCACTTCTAAAACAACTACCTTTTCAATTGTTTCTTTTTTTCCATTTAACTCTATTGCTTTTAGTTTTAAGATATATTTACCAGCAGCAAGATTATTAAATGTAACCTGATTTACTCCTTTATCAACTGTATTCCATTCACCTACATCTGAATTATTTATCAACTTATACTTAAACACAATGTTGTCTTCAGCTAAAAAACCATTCGTATGAAAGCTGAATTTTATTTTCTTTGCACTCGATGCTAATTCATATTTTTCTTTTTCACCAACTTCTTTATCATTTATTAAAACTGATGTAAAATAGAAATCTAAAATATTTCTATCTTTAAAAACATTCTCTTTATTTATTTTAAACAACCCCTTATTTGAGCTGAAAAATAGCACTTCTTTAAAAGGTAAAATCTCAGATATATTAAATGAATTTATCCCGTCTTTTTTTGTTATATTTTTAAACTCCCCTGTCTTAACATTTAATACCTGTAATCCTTTATCCGAAGCTATCCAAAGTAATTCGCCATCTCCTTTTATCTTGCCTGTTTGATTAGATAACAAACCGCTGTTTATAGTATAATTAAATACTACTTTATCATTCCTAACACCTATTACACCATCTTTAAAAGTTGATAACCAAACAGTACCATCTACTGTTTCAGTAATATCTATTGCAAATATTAACTTGTTATTTAACAATATTTTTGAAGCTATTTTTTGTTTATCATACTTCTCTACCCCATCAACATACCCTACATATATTTCTTTTTTATTACTATAATATGTTGTGTATGCTCTAGCTTTTTTTAAAAGGCAAATACTTTTGTTTTCAACATTTATAATTGTTGCCGAATTATGAGATGCATATAATATATTACTTTCATCAATTAACGATAAATCTTTAGCGTTTGCACAAAATCTATCTTCATAAATTATTTTTCTATTTTTATCATATATAAAAGAGCTTACTCCTAAACTTAAATAAACTTTATTCTTACTATCACAAATAGAATACACTTTATCATTATATACTTTTTTAAAAAATGTTAATTCATTTTTTTTCTTGTTTAAAATTCCTAGATGCCCTTTTGTTGAACCGATAATTAATGAATCTTTACCAATACGACTCATTGCACTAATATTCATTTTTTCTTCATCTATATCATACCTTTCTATATATAGATTTGGGATTATATATACTCCGTTTCTTAAAGTAGTAACCCAGTAATTATTATTTCTATCTCTTAAAACACTACTAACCAGCTTACCCTCAAAATAAGTTCTCTTATATATTAATTCACCGTTATTTAACTCATAAATAAACAACCCTCCTTTTGTACATAACCAAAGTTCTTCATTTTGCTCGTAAAATGTAAGAATTACATTGTTTTGTAATTCTTCAGGTAAAACAACTTCTTTTAAACGATTTTTTTGTTCGTAAAATAATTTTGGTTTTACTTTTAAGTCATTCGTATTATGAGCATAGATTAAATCTTTATTTTTAAATGATGTAATATCCCATTTATTAAATTCATATTTTTTATATGTATTTAAATTATACTTTATAATTGGTTTTTTTTTCTTTTTTGTAACCATTATTTCATGGTCATACAAATTTATTAAACTATTTCCTTTAATATTAAAAGGGTATGAACCTGTTTTTCTTTTAAATAACTTACGGCAAGACAAATCATCTACACTAATCTTATATAATCCTGTTTCAGTACTTGTTATTAGGTCATTTTGATAAAACGAGAACGCAGCTAATTGCCCTTTTACCTCTTCTTTTAAATCTTTAAAAAGAATTAACTCATTACTTTCTACATAAAAAAACTGTCCAGAAATATTATTACACCAAACTCTCCCCTTTGAATCTATTTTTAAACCAAAAACAGATAACCCTCTTTTTTCGGGATGTGTGTAATTTTTAAATTTTTTACCATCATAACGAAAAAGACCTTTATCGGCTCCTAACCATATATACCCCTTACTGTCTTCTATAATACTATAAAATTCTATATCAGGTAAATCGTCTTTCTCGGTTAAATGGGTAAAAACAGGGTGCTGAGCGACTGCTTTAATTGTAAAAATTAAAAGAATAAAAATTATATATATACTAATTTTCTTCAAAATTATTTCTCTTATCTATATAACCAAATGTAGTTATTATTAATAATAATGAAAATAAAAAATCCCATTACAATTTCTTGTAATGGGATTATAGTATGTATAACTTAATATATTACTTCACTTCTTCGAAGTCTACATCTTCAACATTATCTTCTTGAGCATTGTTTGCTTCTGGCTGAGCAGCTTGTTGAGCTCCTGCACCTTTATCTGCATACATCTCTTCAGAAGCAGCTTTCCATGCCTCGTTAATAGTAGTTAAAGCACCATCAATACTAGAAACATCTCCAGATTCATGAGCAGCTTTTAATTCAACTAAAGCAGCTTCGATTGGCGCTTTTTTATCATCAGATAATTTCTCTCCAAATTCTTTTAATTGCTTCTCTGTTTGAAAAATCATAGAATCAGCTTCATTGATTTTTTCAGCAGTTTCTTTTGCTTTTGCATCAGAATCAGCATTTGCTTCAGCTTCAGCTTTCATTTTTTCGATTTCTTCTTCTGATAAACCTGAAGAAGCTTCGATTTTAATATCTTGAGTTTTACCTGTAGCTTTATCAGATGCAGATACTTTGATAATTCCGTTTGCATCAATATCAAAAGTTACTTCAATTTGAGGAACTCCTCTTTGTGCTGGTGGAATATCTGTTAATTGGAAACGTCCAATTGTATTGTTATCTGCTGCCATTGCTCTTTCACCTTGTAATACGTGAATATCTACAGATGGTTGATTATCTACAGCTGTAGAAAATACCTGAGATTTTTTTGTTGGAATAGTAGTATTTGCATCAATTAACTTTGTAAATACGTTACCCATAGTTTCAATTCCTAAAGATAAAGGCGTAACATCTAATAATAATACGTCTTTTACATCTCCACTTAAAACTCCACCTTGAATTGCAGCTCCTAAAGAAACTACTTCATCAGGATTTACTCCTTTACTTGGTGATTTTTTAAAGAAATTCTCAACAGCCTCCTGAATTGCAGGGATACGAGTTGAACCACCTACTAATACAATTTCATCGATTTCATCAATCGTTAAATCAGCATTTTTTAAAGCAGTAGCACAAGGCTCAATAGTTCTTTTAATTAAATCATCAATTAAAGCTTCAAACTTAGCTCTTGTTAATGTTCTAACTAAGTGCTTTGGTCCTGAAGCAGTAGCAGTAATATATGGTAAGTTAATTTCTGATGAAGTTGTGCTAGATAATTCAATCTTAGCTTTTTCAGCAGCTTCTTTTAAACGTTGTAAAGACATTGGATCTTTACGTAAATCCATAGCTTCTTCAGCTTGAAATTCTTCAGCTAACCAGTTAATAATTCTTTCATCAACATCATCTCCACCTAAGTGAGTATCACCATCAGTAGCTAATACTTCAAATACACCGTCTCCTAATTCTAAGATAGAAACATCATGTGTTCCACCACCAAAATCGAAAACAACTATTTTTTTATCATCGTGAGATTTATCTAAACCATAAGCTAATGCAGCTGCAGTTGGTTCGTTAATAATACGACGTACTTTTAAACCTGCTATTTCACCAGCTTCTTTTGTAGCTTGACGTTGTGCATCGTTAAAATATGCAGGTACAGTAATTACAGCTTCCGTTACATCTTGACCTAAATAGTCTTCAGCTGTTTTCTTCATTTTCTGTAATACCATTGCAGAAATTTCTTGTGGTGTATATAAACGACCATCAATATCTACACGTGGAGTATCATTATCTCCTTTTACAACACTATAAGGTACTCTTCCTGCTTCTTTTGAAGAATCAGAAAACTTGTTCCCCATAAAACGTTTAATAGAATAAACTGTTTTTGTTGGATTAGTAACTGCTTGACGTTTTGCTGGATCACCAACTTTACGCTCTCCTCCTTCTACGAATGCTACGATAGATGGTGTAGTTCTTTTTCCTTCAGAATTAGGAATAACAACTGGTTCATTTCCTTCCATTACAGAAACACATGAATTTGTGGTTCCTAAATCAATTCCTATAATTTTACTCATAATTAACTATTTTATCTTAAATTTTTGATTCAATTTTACGATTAGTAATAGTCAAAGTGTGTGCCAACAAGTTTTTGCTTTTATTTTGGCAGAAAATTTATTCTAGCAGTGCATGTATAATGACATAGTGTCATAAATCAATTAAATTTTCGTGAGTTTTAAAAACCATAGTAATGTTATAAAACGTGTTTTTTAAAGCTTCTCTAGTATCTTCAAGATCTTTAAACATCACTTTAGTTATTCCTTCTTCAAGTTGGGGGGTTAATTCTTTATTACATGAAGAATTCATTAAATACCAGTGTGTTTCTTTTAACCTGTACTTTCCTTTTTCAATAAAAAAATGATATGTTTCTATCAGTTTTCTTTTAATCGTTAAGTTTGACACACCACATTCTTCTTCAACTTCTCTAAGAGCTGTTTCTTCAAGTTTTTCACCTTTTTCTCTCTTCCCTTTAGGTAAATCCCATTTATTACCTCTATAAATAAACAAAAATTCTTTTTTATCATTTATAACAAGTCCGCCAGCTGAAACAATAATTTTAAATTTATTTTTAAATCCTTGCCAATCTCTTGCGATATTAGTTGTATAAATATATACACCTTTTAGCTTATTTAATTTTAATTTATAAATAAGTTCACTCATTATTATATTTTTGTAAATAAAAACGACATAATCTTCTTCATTTTTTACAGAAGTTGTAAAGATTATTGGTTTATCATTAACAAAAACTTTATACATTTGCATTATGGATTTTAACAAAGATACAGGAAAAAAAACTGCCGAACTTCTTCTGCAAATAAAAGCTATAAAACTAAGCCCTAACGAACCTTTTACTTGGGCTTCTGGCTGGAAATCACCTATATACTGTGACAATAGAGTTACATTATCTTATCCAGCAGTTAGAAACTTTTTAAAAGAAGAAATTGCTAAATTAGTTGAACAAAAACATGGTAAACCTGATGTAATTGCAGGTGTTGCTACTGGTGCAATTGCTATTGGAATGCTAGTTGCGCAAGAATTAGGAGTTCCTTTTGTATATGTACGACCTGAACCTAAAAAGCATGGTAGAAAAAACCAAATAGAAGGTCATTTAGAAAGCGGGCAAAATGTAGTGGTTATTGAAGATTTAATAAGCACAGGTAAGAGTAGTTTAAATGCGGTAAAGGCTTTAAAAGAAGCAAATGCAAATGTTAAAGGTATGATTGCTATATTTTCATATGGTTTTGAAATTGCTTCTGATAATTTCAAAAACGATAATATAGAGCTTACTACATTAAGTAATTACGAATATTTACTTGAACAGGCTTTAGATAGCAAGTACATTACAAATAAAGAACTAAATACTTTAAAAGACTGGAGAATGGCACCTAGTCAGTGGAAACAATAAAGAAAAACAAAGAAAATGAATATTGAAGGAAACAAAGTAGTTGTAAAGAAATCTACAGAAGAAGTTTTTAACTTTTTAATAAAATTAGATAACTTTGAACAATTAATGCCAGAAAATACTCAAAAATTTGAGGTAGACGGAGATAGTTTTATTTTTGGATTAAAAGGAATGCCCGAAATAAGATTGGTAATGAAAGAAAAAACTGCACACTCTAATGTTACATTAGGTGCTGCAAGCAGTAAACTACCTTTTACTTTATCTGCTGATATTTCTGAAATTTCTAAAGAAGAGAGTGAAGTTATTTTAAATTTTGATGGTGAGTTTAATGCAATGATGGCAATGATGGTTAAAAAGCCTTTAACAAAATTTATCGACGCTTTAACTGAGAATATTACAAAAATATAATTTAAACAAACGAAATTTCTTTAAGGCCAAAATCTTTTACTGTTTCGTTATCTAATTCTATTTGAATATTTCCGTTATCGGATATTCCAATAATTTTACCCATAAATAAAATGTTCTGATTGTTTTTAAACATACTCGGAACATTTTTTTTATATAAAACACTCAAGTACTCACTTTCTAAAAGTGAATATTCTTTTGTTTTTAGCACTTTTATTTTTTCTTTAAGAGTCTCTAAAAAGCTATTCATCAGAAAATCTAAATCTGTTTCTTTCTTTAAAATCATTTTTAATGAAGACGCATTCGGTAACTCATCAGAAAAATTATCTTGGTTAACATTAATACCAATACCAATAACTGAAGAGGTTATTTTATTAAGATTCAACGTGTTTTCAATTAAAATACCTACTATTTTTTTATTTACTGACATAATGTCGTTAGGCCATTTAATAGCTAACCGTGGTATTTTCAAATACTTAATAGCCTCATAAACACTTAAAGAAACACAATAGTTTAAATACTTATAATCAGCAATATTTAAATCAGAAAACTTACAAAAAACACTAAAAGTCAAAGCCTTACCTGCTTCAGCTTCCCAATAAGCATCCATTTGCCCTCTCCCAGAAGTTTGCCTTCTAGCAACTACAACAGTAAAATCATCTACTGCTGTTTTTACTGCCATATTCTTTAAAAAAGAATTGGTTGAATCAATGGCATCAAGTTTGATTATTTTCATATGGATTTTGTGAGTAAAACAAGTACCAATATTAAGCAATATACTCGCAAAAAAATAATAACTTTGCTAAAAATTATTTTTTTTGATGACAAAAAAACAAGCAAGCACAGATGATTTAATTTCTGTGATTATAAAAGGGATTGACGAAGTAAAAGGAGAAAACATCCAATTACTAGATTTAAGGGGAATTGAGAACACCGTTTGCGATTATTTTGTAGTCTGTTCGGGTAATTCAAATACGCAAGTTAATGCGATTTCTGGATCTGTTCAAAAAATGGTAAGTAAAGAACTTAAAGATAAACCGTGGCATATTGAAGGTCAAGGAAACTCTGAATGGGTTTTAATGGATTATGTAAACGTTGTCGTTCATATATTTCAGAAACAAGTTCGAGATTATTATGATATTGAAAGTCTTTGGGGTGATGCTAAAATCACAGAAATTAACCCAAAATAATTGCTAATAATTTAGACAAATTAATTATATGAGTGATAAGAAAAAAAACACACCAAAATTTACTTTTAATTCATTTTGGATATATATACCTATAATAGTCGTATTATTAGGATTAAGCTTTTTTAATTCAAGTAATTTAGGTTCTCGTAACATTACAGAAAATGAGTTCTCTAAGATATTACAGGAAAATGATATAAAGAAAATCGTTATTGAGAATAATAATCTTGCTCAAATATTCTTAAAAAGTGATGCTGAGAAAAAAGAAGAACATAAAAAAATAACAGAATCTGCTTTCTATAGAAAAGGATCACCTTTATATACATATAACTTTGGTGATTTACAAAATTTCGAAAATGAAATTAAAAAAGAAAGAACTGAAAAGAATCTTGATTTTGACATAAATAATGTAGAGCCAACAAGCTTAATGAAAACATTGTTTGACTTTCTTCCTTTTATCTTACTAATAGGTATTTGGCTTTTCTTTATGAAAAGAATGTCTGGTGGTGGATCAGGAGCTGGCGGTGGTGGTCAAATTTTTAACATTGGTAAATCAAAAGCTAAGCTTTTTGATCAAGACACTAAAGTTAAAACAACATTTAAAGATGTAGCTGGTTTAGAAGGTGCTAAAGAAGAAATTCAAGAAATTGTTGACTTCTTAAAAACACCTGAAAAATACACTAAACTAGGTGGTAAAATACCTAAAGGAGCCTTACTTGTAGGACCTCCTGGAACAGGTAAAACCTTATTAGCAAAAGCTGTTGCTGGTGAAGCAGGAGTTCCTTTCTTCTCTTTATCTGGTTCTGATTTTGTAGAAATGTTTGTTGGTGTAGGTGCATCTCGTGTTAGAGATTTATTCAAACAAGCCCAACAAAAATCTCCTTCAATTATATTTATTGATGAAATAGATGCAATTGGTCGTGCAAGAGGAAAAAACAGTATGACTGGTGGTAACGATGAGCGTGAAAACACATTGAATCAACTTTTAACAGAAATGGATGGTTTTGGAACTGATACAAATGTTATTGTATTAGCCGCAACAAATCGTGCAGATGTATTAGATAAAGCTTTAATGCGTGCTGGTCGTTTTGATCGTCAAATTTATGTTGACTTACCAGATTTACATGAACGTAGAGAAATTTTTGACGTACACATAAAACCTTTAAAGTTAGCTGAAAATGCTAATTTAGAATTACTAGCACAACAAACTCCTGGTTTTTCTGGAGCTGATATTGCTAATTTATGTAACGAAGCTGCTTTAATTGCCGCTAGAAACAATAAAGAAGCTATTGAGCATCAAGATTTCTTAGATGCTGTAGATAGAATTGTTGGTGGTTTAGAAAAGAAAAATAAAGTAATTACGCCAAAAGAAAAGAAAGTTATTGCTTTTCATGAAGCTGGTCACGCTACAGTTAGTTGGATGTTAGAACATGCAGCTCCTTTAGTTAAAGTAACAATTGTTCCTCGTGGTCAATCATTAGGTGCAGCTTGGTACCTTCCTGAAGAAAGAAAAATTATTCAAACCGAACAAATGCTTGACGAGATGTGTGCTACTATGGGTGGTAGAGCTGCCGAAAAGTTGATGTTTAATAAAATTTCTACAGGTGCTTTAAGTGACTTAGAAAAAGTTACGAAACAAGCCAGAGCAATGGTTACCGTTTATGGTTTAAACGATAAAGTAGGTAATGTTACCTATTATGATTCATCAGGAAATGATTCCTTTGTTAAGCCGTATAGTGATGACACTGCTAAAACTATTGATGAAGAAATCTCTAAAATGATTGAAAATCAATACCAAAGAGCTATTGATCTTTTAAGTGAACATAAAGATAAACTTAGCCAACTTGCAGAGTTATTACTTGAAAAGGAAGTTATGTTTAAAGATGACTTAGTGAAATTATTTGGAGAAAGACCTTTTGATAAAAAAGAAGAAAAAACAAATACTGTAACTGAAGAATAGTTTATTTGAATGAATATTTTCAAGAAAATATATAAATCTTACAAAAAATCATCTACAGAAAGACAAATTAACGAGCAAGAAGTTAATTTGTCTTTAGATGATTCTTTTGTTCATAATTTTATCAGTAAAGGAGGTCGGTTTTTATACTGTACATCTATAAATGAAGTAGCGAGTAATTTGAAAGAAATTTTAAAAGAAAACAATTGGAACGAAATTACTTGTTCTGATTTCGATTTATTAAAGATTACTGATAAATTAGATCTTAATATTCAAAAAAAAACTTCTGAAAACACCCCTTACTTTACCTCTTGCGAGCATTTAATTGCTAACAAAGGAGATATTTTGTTTTCTTCTAATCAAATAGGAAGCGATAAGCTATCTTCTCTTTCAAAACATTTTGTAGTATATGCTACTACAAGCCAATTGGTGAAAAATATGGGAGAAGGATTAACGGGTATTAAAACAAACTTTCAAGGTAATATACCTACAAATATTAGCTCTATCACTAATTATAAAATTGACGTTGACGATGATAGTTTTTTAACTTACGGTAACAGTAATTCAAAAAACTTATATTTGCTACTCTTTGAAGATTTATAAACCATGCGCAACCTTATAACAAGAAGTATTTCTGGACTTGTTTATGCTATAATTTTTATTTCTGCTATTCTTTTTTCCGCAGAATCCTACATCGGCTTAATTAGTATTTTTTCTGCTATATGTGTTTTTGAGTTTTCAAGAATACTCAATTTAAAAAATAGCATACCATATTTACTTTTAGCAAGTATTATTCTTTTATGTATTATCACAGTTCCCTCTTCTGTTGATAGCTTCCTTATAGGTTTTTCTTTTGTTGGTTTATTAGGCCTACTTTATTATCTAATAAGTACAAAACCTATAAAAACTAATACTATTACTCAAAAAATAACTTTACATATTACCTACCTAATTTTACCTTTTTATTTTTTAATAAAATTACCTTTTATTGAAAACGATTATCACCCGAATATTATTATTTTTATTATTTTGATGATTTGGACGAATGATAGTTTTGCTTTTTTTGTAGGTAAAAACTTCGGAAAACATAAATTATTTGAATCTGTATCTCCTAAAAAAACGATTGAAGGTTTTATCGGAGGGCTACTGTTTGCAATTATTGCAGGTTTTTTAATTGGAAAATACTCTACTTATTTTTCTATTTCAAATTGGATAATCATTGCTGTTATTGTAGCTATTTTTGGATCTTTAGGAGATTTAGTAGAATCTAAATTTAAAAGACAAGCAAAAGTTAAAGATAGTGGTACAATAATGCCTGGACATGGCGGTTTATTAGATAGGCTAGACAGTTTGTTTTTCCTAGCTCCCTTTGTATATTTGTATATACACTATATAATGTAAAATATAATTATATACCTTATTAGTATTTATGGTAAATGATTTAGACATACAATTTCAAAAAGCATACAAGGAAGCCTCTAAACTAAGGGAAAGACTTCCTCCTGATGTTATGCTTAAATTATATGCTTATTACAAACAAGCTGTTAAAGGAGATCATTTTTCCTTTAACACAAATAATGGTTTAAGAAATGCTTTTAAATTTAATGCTTGGATGCAATTAAAAGGAATGAGCGAAGACCAAGCAAAACAAGAATACATCAACTTAGTCAATTCAATTATAAAATAATTATCATGAAAAAAATCATTCGTTTAGCTGCAATTTTTATTGCCATTAATAGTATTGTTTCTTGTAAATCTGAAGCAAAAAAAGAAACACCTGTTAAAAAAGAAGAAGTTAAGGTAGTAAAAAAAGCAGCTTTTGTATTACAGGATGCCGATAATAAAATAAACTGGACCGCGTACAAGACAACTGAAAAACTACCTGTTAACGGGCAATTTAAAAAAGTAACTGTTACTTCTAATGGAGAAGGTAATACTCTTAAAGAAGCTATTAATAATGCAGAATTTTCTATTCCAGTAAGCAGTGTTTTTACAAAAGATACAAGTAGAGACTTTAAGATTAAAAAGTTCTTTTTTGGTATTATGGATAAAACTGAGTTACTTTCTGGTAAATTAGTTTTAGAGAATGACTCTATTGGTTTTTCTGATATTACTATGAATGGAGTTACTAAAAAACTTGCTTTTAAGTATACTATAAGCGGAAAGGTTTTTAATTTAACTGGTAACCTTAAAATTACAGATTGGAATGCACAAAAAGCTTTAACATCTTTAAATGAAGCTTGTAAAGATTTACATAAAGGTACTGATGGTGTTTCTAAAACTTGGGATGAAGTTGCGATAAACATTACATCAACGTTTAAATAACAGTAAACTTATCAAAATAATAAAACCATAGGAGCTCTCCTATGGTTTTTCTGTTTTAAGGATAAAACTTATCCTTTATTATAAATATTCCTGTTTTATCAAAATCAAGCAATAATTTATCTCATTAAAGAAAAAATAAAACCATACAATAAGCAAGGTTTAATGCAAGATTAATAGATCTATTAGCTCATATTTAATCATTAGCAAATATCTCAAAAGTTACCTTACAATATAAATAGTATGCGATATAAATAATTATTGTTTTTAATAAACCAGACGAAAAAATCAATAAAAATATGGTTAAAATTAGGAAACTAATTATGAAGCTGAGCTTATCCTTTGTTTTCTTACTTATATTAAAAATATAAAAAAGTTCATTAGAGAAGCTCCTAATAACTCCAGGTGGCATAAGCATTAGAAAAGCAGTAATCGTAAAAGAGCTTGAAAGTTTCATTAAAATAAAAAGCATTATTACATTAACTACAAAAAAAAGCGGTATAATTAAGAAAATACTTATTCTTTTACCAAATATAGTGGTGTATAAACTATCATTTTTCATTTATTTTTTTTTTGTAAATGTAATAAAATAAACTTTCCTTATTTCGTCTTTTAAACAACATAACAACTCGCTAACTCCAAATACCTAACTTATTGCATTATCAATACCATACAAAAATGACAAATATCTTTTTTATATAAGAAAACCATAAGATAGAGATCTTATGGTTTTGTTGCTTTAAGCGTATAAATTAAAGGATAAAGTTTATCTTTTGTTGCAAACATTCCGTTCTCTTCTTCTTCTAAATCTGGTAGTACATTATAAGGACATTCGTCATATTCCCTTAAAAATTCAATCTGCAAGCCTTCCGAAGTTAAAGCAGTAACTACATTACCTAAACCATGATTCCAACCATATTCTCTGGTTAGCATTTCATCATTAGTATCAGCATAAGTTCCTGAATACTCTTCGTAAATAACTTCTTTTTGATTGTATTTGTAGCGCATCACCGTTTTGTTGTCTTGATAATCGAACATCCATACAATCGGATGAAATTCTGCCATAAAAAACGTTACTCCACTTTTTAAACTAGCTGCAATTACTTTTGCCCTAGGTTTTAAATCAGGCAGCTAACCAATAACACCATAACTTGTATATACAATATCAAAAGTTTCTAATACATATTTATTGGTATCATATACATTACAACATATAAATTTCACCTCTAAACTTAATTCTTTATTTAACGCTTTTGGCAATTTAATTACTTAATCAGACAAATCTATCCCGGTGCACTTAGCTCCCATTCTTGCCAAACTTAACGTGTCTTGCCCAAAATGACATTGTAAGTGCAATAATGATTTACCAGAAACATCACCTAAAGCATCTAACTCATATTTCTTTAATGAACTCTCACCATTTTTAAATGCATTTAAATCATACATGTCACTTTTAGCATGCACCCCAACCTTCATGTTCCAAGTTTCTTTATTAATCACAAAATATTGTTCATTGTTTTCCATAATACCAAGGTATTAAAGATGCATATTTCATACTTTTCATCTTTAGCTTTTAGTTTTTTCAATTGAACTAGCATGGTCTTTTATAACATACCATTTACCTTTTATTTTTTCTAAGGTATAAGTAACTATTAATCTATTAAAATAAGGCTTACCGTTACGTTTAAATTCTTTATATATAGCTTCTGTAGTAGCAACTCCTATTCTATCTCCAATATTTTTACTGGTAATTTTAAATTCTAATGCTGAATTAGAATCCTTTAAAAAAGGCTCGTGGAATTTCAAAAAACCATTTACAGAATAAATAATTTCCATATTTGGTTGAATTAGCTCCATATCTCCTTTAGGTGATAATGTTATTTTTAACGTTTCCATATTTTTATCAGAAACTGCTTTTAAGTGCTTTAACATTACTTCTGTAAATGCTTTCTCATTTTGTTTTTCTAAAAAATTATTTGATTTTTTATTTTCTACATTACAAGAACTAACTAATGTAAATACAATAAAAAGTGATAGTAAATGTTTTCTTTGCTTCATACTAAATATTGTTTATGATTAAAATTTAATGAATTTTACCCATCATTTTTTTTATTGGATTTGAGAATAATACAACTATAACACCAATTACCGAAGCAACTAACCCTAAACTAGAGTATACAGAAACGTAAGAATATAACTGTTGAAAAGCAATTCCTTTTTCTAAAACGATGGTATTTGACAATCCCGTTACAAACTGTGTGATTTCTCCAAAAAAACCTTCTGAAAAAATACCTAAATCACCTTCTGATACGGTTGTTAGTTTTGCTATTTTACCTGCAAAATAATGTCCATAAAAATTAGCAGAAAACCAAACTCCCATAATAAAAGCCACATATTTCATTGGTGATAGTTCTGTCATTTTTGACAAACCAATTGGAGATAAAAATAATTCTCCAATAGTTAACACTAAATAACCAACAACTAAATATAGCATTGGTGTTTTTGCAAATTCATCTACTTGGTTTGCTGACATTCCGAAAATAACAAATCCTAAACCTAAGAATAACAACCCTAATCCGAATTTAATTACAGAGTTAGGATTCTTATTAATTTTGCTTAAAAATGTCCATAACATAGAAAATGGAATTGCTAACAGAATTATGAATCCAGAGTTAATACTATTGGTTCCTGCTGCATTCATACCTACTAAATTTACATTTCTATCTGCAAAAAGGGTTAGAGAACTACCTGCTTGTTCGAAAATAGCTGAAAACAAAGTGTATAAAATCGTAAAATAAACAGCAACCAATAAACGTTGCTTTTCTGATTTGCTTACCTGCTTTAAAATATACGTTATATATCCTATTAAAAATAAAGAAACTACCCAAACTAAATAATGTTCAAACTGATGAAAGCGTACAATTAAAGCAAAAATAGGAACAGATAAAAAAGCAGCTATAACAATAGCTGTACCTTTTTTAATTCCTAAAATTGTTTCGTTATATAATGTTGAGTTTGTTACCAAACCTTTATCTTCAAAAGTATTATTTTTAAGACCTCTCTGAAAAACGAATAAGCCCAATAACATACCAATACCAGCTAATACAAAACCATAATGCCAACCATAGGTTTCAGCAAACCATGCACAAGCTAATGGAGCAACTGCCCCACCAATATTTATTCCCATGTAAAATATTGTAAAACCTGCATCTCTACGAACATCTCCTTGTTTATATAAATTACCTACAAAAGAAGAAATATTTGGTTTAAAAAAACCATTACCTACAATAATTAAAGCTAGCGAGCCATAGAAAAATATTGGCTGCTCAAAGGTTAGCAAAAAATGACCTAATGACATTAATACTCCACCTAATAAAATTGCTTTTCTAAATCCTAAAATTTTATCAGCAAGAATACCTCCAATCATCGGAGTTACATATACTAAAGACATATAAGCTGCATAAACACCAAACGACATCTCATCAGAATACAATAAATGTTTTGTCATGTATAAAACAAGTAACGCTCGCATTCCGTAAAAAGAGAATCGTTCCCATAGTTCTGCAAAAAATAAATAAAGTAATCCTTTAGGGTGCCCTAAAAAGTCACCCGTTGATGTATGTGTTTTCATAATATAATTTTGTTTACACAAATCTAATTTTACATACCTTTAATATGAAGCGTTGTAGTAAAATGTATAAAAAAATAAGTGATTGTGAGTTTTTGTAATTCCTAAAAAAACTAATTTATTATTAAATTAACACTTTTACTTTCTTTATTAATAGTAATACTATTACATTTGCACTTATAATATTTATTTATGAAAAATTTTTTATCAAATATTAAGATTGAAATTCCTTCTGGCATCTATCTCAAAGACCCTGAAACTTCTGATTTAGGTAAAAGAATTGTAGAAAATAGTATTAAATTAATTGAAATTATTGGGTTTGAAAGCTTCAATTTTAAAAAACTTGGTAAATTAATAGGCTCTAACGAAAGTTCTGTTTATAGGTATTTTGAAAGCAAACATAAATTACTAATTTATTTAACCTCTTGGTATTGGGGTTGGATACAATATCAATTAGTTATAGAAACATATAGCATTAATGATGCTAAAGAAAAATTAACAAAAGCCATTCAAATAGTAACAAAAACAACCGAGCAAGACAGTAATTTCTCACATATTAATGAGATTTTATTAAACTTAATTGTAATTAATGAAAATTCTAAATCGTATTCTACAAAAGAAGTAGATACTGAAAATAAAGATGGTTTTTTTAAATTATATAAAGAAGTAGTAAAGCGTTTAGCCGACATTATATCTAATTATAACAATACCTACCAACACCCTCTTACATTAGCAAGCACTATTATTGAAGGGGCATTACACCAGCAATTTATTAAACAACACTTTAAATCATTAACTAATTGTAATGATTCAATATCTCCAACATCGTTTTTTCTTGATTTAACCTTAAATAGTCTTGCAAATGACAAAAAATAACACACTAACTCCTTGGCAACGTTTTCTTGGTCTTTTAAGTCTTGAAAAGAAAGATGTTTTACAAATATCTTATTATGCAATTTTTGAAGGTATCGTTGCTTTATCGCTTCCATTAGGTATTCAAGCAATTATAAATTTGCTACAAGGAGCTGAAATTTCAGCCTCATGGATTGTATTGGTTATATTGGTTACCGCTGGGGTTGCCTTTAGCGGGGTCTTAAAACTAATGCAAATAAGAATTATTGAAACAATACAGCAACGTATTTTTACAAGAGCTTCTTTAGAACTTAGTTATCGTTTTCCGAAAATAAAAATGAGCGAATTAAGGAACTACTATCCGCCTGAACTAGCAAATAGATTTTTTGACACACTAACTATTCAAAAAGGAATTTCTAAAATATTAATAGATGTTCCTTCTGCATTGTTACAAATTATTTTTGCGTTGTTATTACTTTCTTTTTACCATCCATTTTTTATATTATTTGGAATTTTACTATTGGTTTTAATTTTTGTAGTGTTTAAATACACCGCTAAAATTGGTTTGGAAACAAGCTTAAAGGAATCTAAAAATAAATACAAAGTAGCGCACTGGTTACAAGAAATTGCTAGAACAATTATTAGTTTTAAATTGTCAGGTAAAACAAAACTAGCCGTAGAAAAAAGTGATATTCTAGTAAACGATTATTTAGATTCAAGAGAGAATCATTTTAAAATCTTAATTATTCAGTACATTCAAATGATTAGTTTTAAAGTAATTATTACTGCAGGACTGCTATTAATGGGTGGTTTTTTAGTTTTAAATCAAAAAATGAATATTGGTCAATTTGTTGCTGCTGAAATAATTATACTGCTAGTGATAGCTTCAGTTGAAAAATTAATTTTAGGCTTAGAGTCTTTTTATGATGTACTTACTTCAATTGAAAAACTAGGTCAGGTTATTGACAAACCAATTGAAAATCAAAAAGGTAATAACATTAACATAACAAACTCTTTTAAAGTTGAACTTCAGAATGTTTCCTATTATGTTAGTAATAGAAATAACCCAATTTTAAATGATATTTCTTTTGAGATAGCTGCTAAAGATAGAATTTTAATTCAAGGAGAAAGTGGTTCTGGAAAATCTAGCTTAGCCCAATTAATTTCGGGTCTTGTAGAGCCAACTTCTGGTGGAATATTTATAAATGACTTATCATTAAGCAGCTTATATCTTAATAACTATAGAGCTAATTTAGGGTTGTCTTTATCGGAAGAAACTCCTTTTAAAGGTACTATAAGAGAAAATGTAACTTTTGGAGATACCTCTATTACAGATAATGATATTTATTTAACCTTTAATACTGTTGGTTTAACCGAATTCTTAAAACACCAACCCAATGGTTTAGATACTTATTTAAAACCTGAAGGAAAACATATTGGTTATACTATTTCAAAAAAAATAATTTTGGCTAGGGCTATTATAAGAAAACCAAAATTATTAATATTAGAAGATCCTCTAGATCAATTAGATAAAAAAGAAACTAAGGGTATTATAGATTTTATTACAAAACCTTCACAACCTTGGAGCTTAATTATTATTAGTAGTAATGATAATTGGAAAGAGAAATGCAACAAGCAAATTACGCTTAAGAAAGGAGCAATTGTTAACTTATAATTCATAGAAATCAATGTTAAACATATCTAACAATACCATTTCTGATCAAGTCAATTTATCAACTTTTAAATCAGGCGAGAGAGTTTTTAAAAAAGCACATCATAAATTATTTAAAAAATTTTTACTTTTCTTTTTATTAATAGTTATTATTACCATGTTTTTACCGTGGACTCAAAATGTAACTAGCACAGGTAACGTAACTACATTAAAACCAAACCAACGTCCTCAAACTATACAATCTCAAATACCTGGTCGTATTGAAGAATGGTTTATTAAAGAAGGTGATTTTGTTAAAAAAGGTGATACTATATTAAGGATTTCAGAAATAAAAAGTAATTATTTCGATACAAAGCTAGCTGAAAGAACAGCGAATCAAATTGATTCGAAAAGCCTTTCTGAAAAATCTTATGGTAATAAAATAAACGCTTTAAAAAGGCAAATTTTTGCTATAAGAAATGAACAGAGTTTAAAATCACAACAAGCGAAAAATAAATTACAACAAGCATATCTAAAAGTTAAAAGCGATAGTATTGATTTAGAAACTATCATTATAAAAAAAGATATTGCAAAAATTCAATACGACAGAACTTACACCTTACAACAAGAAGGCTTAAAAGCCGTAAAACATGTTGAGGAAAAAAAAGCAAAACTTCAAGAATTTTCTGCTAAAGTAATTTCTCAGAGAAACAAACTTTTAACCTCTGAGAACAACATTATTAACGCTAAACTAACTATATCTAGTATTAAAGCTTCTTATATCGATAAATTATCTAAAGCGCAAAGTACGTTACACTCAGCAGAATCTGGCGCTTATGAAACAGCAATACAGGTATCTAAATTAGAAACAAGTTTGGCTAATTATAACAAAAGAAATTCTTTATTATACATTACAGCTCCACAAGATGGTTATATCAATAAAGCAATAAAATCTGGTATTGGAGAAACTTTTAAAGAGGGTGAACAATTAATAAACATAATGCCTGCTGTATATGATTTAGCTGTTGAAATGTTTATAAGACCTATTGATTTACCGCTTATACATGTTAACGAAAAAGTTCGTGTTCAATTTGATGGTTGGCCTGCTATAATTTTTAGTGGTTGGCCCAATATGTCTACAGGTACTTATGAAGCTAAAATTATTGCTATCGAAAATTTTATTAGCAATAATGGTAAATATAGAGTTCTAATAACCCCTAACAACGTAAGCCAACCTTGGCCAGAAGCAATTAGAGTAGGTTCTGGAGCAAAAACAATTGCTTTATTAGAAAATGTACCTATTTGGTATGAACTATGGAGGCAAATTAATAGTTTTCCGCCTAATTTTTACCAACCTAAAACTAAAGAAACTAAATCAAAGAAAAAGAAATAATGAAAAAACTACCTTTTTTATATCTACTCATAAGTTTTGTTTCTTTTTCTCAAAATAAACAAACAAATATACTTTCTTTAGAAGAGAGTTTAGGATATGTAAAAAAATACCACCCTGTTATAAAACAGGCAAAACTTATTACCAACACCAACGAAGCAAAATTAATGAAAGCGCGTGGTGCTTTTGACCCTAAAATTGAAGTTGATTACAATAGAAAAGAGTTTAAAAATACTGATTATTACAAAAAATTAATCTCTACTTTTAAAATTCCTACTTGGTATGGTATTGAATTAAAAGCTAGTTATGAAAACAATTCAGGTCAATACTTAAACCCACAATTTAAAACCCCTAAAAATGGGTTATACAATGTAGGAGTTTCTATTCCGCTAGCAAGAAATTTATTTATTAATAAAAGAATGGCTACCTTAAAACAAGCTAAACTATATACTAAACAAGGTGAATTAGAACAACAATTACTTGTAAATACTGTTTTATTTAATGCAATTTCTTCTTACTTAAATTGGATTCAATATTACCAACAATATGCAGTTTATAAAAATTACTATGCGAATGCAGATGTTCGCTTAAAAAATGTTGTTAAAAATTTTAAAGCTGGTGACAAAGCTGCTGTAGATACATTGGAAGCAAGTATAAATTTAAAAAACAGAAAGTTAGATTTAGAAAAAGCTTTCATTAAACAGTTAAAATCAAAATTAGAGTTTTCTAACTATTTATGGATTAACGATAACATACCTATGGAATTAAAAGAGGAAATGATTCCAGATACAACTACTTTCTCTAAAATTGATTCAATATTAAAAACGTCTACAAATCATATAATTCAAAATAATTTCGATAATCACCCTAAATTAAAATTACTCGAATTAAAGAAGAAAAAATTACAAATAAACAAACGACTAAAAATAAATAATTTATTACCAAAAATAGATTTTCAACACAATTTCTTAGCTTCAAAAGTTAATAATTTAGATGCTTTTAATGTTGCTAATTATAAAAATTCTTTACAAGTTAGTGTTCCGTTATTTTTAAGAAAATCTAGAGGAGATTTAAAACTTGCTAAACTAAAATTACAAGACTTAGATTTTGAAATTAATGCCACAAAAATAGTTTTACAAAATAAAATTACTGCTACTAAGCAAGAAATTACTTCGTACCAAAAACAAAATACTATTTTAAAAAACTTAGTAAGTGATTATAAAATAATTGTTAAAAGCGAAGAGCGAAAATTTTATTTAGGAGAAAGCTCTTTATTTTTAATTAATTACAGAGAGGTTAAATTAATTGAAAGTAATTTAAAATCGATAAAAAATCAATATGAATATGCAAAAACAAAAAGTAAGCTTGTTCAGTTACTAGGAAAGTTAAATAACTTATAACTGTTTATTAAATTCATCTAAAAATACTTTATCTAGTTCCGCAAAGTCTCCCGGCTTTGAGTTATTCTTATTTATAATTTATACTACTTTTCTTAGGGGCTTTTACTCTTTCTTTCCACTCCTCATTGTTGCCTCAACAGAACGCTTTCCGCTAAGTCAAGAGACTTTACGGAGCGGAGTTTAAATATTATTTATTTCTCTTAATTAACACTTATTCATAAACGGTACTAGTTACAAACTAGCACTAGCAATTACGTGAGATACTAGCGACATCAAAGTAGGACAAGTAAAGTAGGTAATCGAAAATTACGGAATCTCTTGTTTTTATGCTCCTTTAATGCATGCAAACATAATAAAGCATGTAGAGATATTTATGAGCGTATTGTAAACAAAGGAAAGAGTAAAAAACTAGCTTTAATAGCAGTTTCAAATAAGTTAATCAAACAAAGTTTTGCTATTGCAAAATCTGGTTTACCTTATGATGAAAAGTATGTTTCCGTTTTGTCAAAATAAGTAGTGTTTATCTAAAAAATAAGAGCTCAAAACACCAAGTAGTAGCATTTTGAGCCTAGAATAATATTGTATAAATTTAATAAAAAATTTTGTTTGGTTTTTACCTCTGTTATTTGTTAACCACAGTTATTTTTACAGTTTATATTTTCCAATGTACCCAGATGTATCTCCTCCAAGGTAAAGATATCCATTGTGTTCTTCGACTGAAGTTGCTTCCGTTACAAATTCTCCAGTTGTATCGTAATATGTTTTTATAATTTCTCCATTGCTACTTATATGCATTAGCATTCCATAAGGTACTGCCTTAGGTTGCAAAAATGATGGAAGTCCATAAATGATTTTTTTAACTAGAGGTTTTGGATGTATTTCATCCAACGATTTATCTCTTTTAGTTGAAAATCCAAGCCAAAAACTACCATCTTTACTTCTAGAAATTCCATTTGGAAAACCAGTTAAATTATCTAAAAATATATCAGTAGTTCCTTTTTTGTCTCCTTTAAGCCAATATCTACGTATTCTATATTTTGCTAAATCTACCATTAATACAAAGTCATCATTTTCAGAAACAGCAACCCCGTTTCCAAAATATGTTCCGTCAATTAACATTTTTACACGTTTGGTTTTTGGGTCGTAACTATAAAGACCACCATCTGGTCTCGCTTCCATTAATAATTTCCAAATATGTTTGTTGCTAAAATTAACTTTTGATGATGTATTTGTAAAATATATCATTCCGTCACTTGCAATATCCACGTCGTTTGGTATTAAGAATTTGTTGCCGTTTTCATCTTCACTTGCCAAAGTTCTAATATTACCATTTTGGTCTATACTTATTAAACCTCTTTCTAAGTCGCCAGCGATTAGATTTTGATTACTATCAAAATGCATTCCTGTAACCCAAGATTCTGAATTTGCAAATACGCTAACTTTTCCAGACTTATCGATTTTTAAAACGCGACCATCTGTGAAGTCTGTTTTAGAAATATGCACCCCACAATACAAATTCCCTTGGTTATCTATTGCAATGTCTTCTGGACCAAACCAACCATCTAAATCAATCCGTTCTGTTGTGCTTAATAATTTATTTTCCGTAAGTATTCCATCTAGTTTTGGAATTGTTGGTGGCGACCAAGCCAAAGGACTAAGCGACCAAGAATTATATATTACACTAATAATGAGTAAAGCGAATAATGCAAGTATTGTACCTATTGATGTTTTTAATTTTTTTGATATTTTCATTGTGTTTATTTTTCCATTTATAAAACACAAAGAAACGACAGGTTTTAATATTTATATCTTGACATTTGTTATGAAATGGAAATTTCTTTCCTAACTCGACTTAGCGATTCGGAAGCTATACCAAGAAAACTCGCAATTTGATATTGAGGAACTCTACTTACAATTTTTTTGTTGTAATTTTCTAAAAAATCTAGGTATCTTTTTTTTGCAGACTTTGTTTGCATTGTTAAAGTTCTTTCTAAAGCACAAAGATGATTTTTTTCGGCTAAAATTCTACCGAATTTTTCAAATTTTGAAGATTTTTTATAAAGCTTGATCAAGCTATCAGAAGATATTTCATAAACGATGCTATCTTCAATAACTTCCAATTTTTCTGAAGAAGGTGTTTGATTTATAAAGCTGTTAAAAACCGTTATAAATTGATTATCACAGGCGAAGTAAGTAGTAATATCTTTTTCATCCAATTTTTTATATGTTCTAAATAGTCCAGATTCAATAAAGTACAAGGACTCTGCCATATTTCCTTCCTCAATTAATATGGTTTTCGCTTTATGCTCTTGTCTTTTTAATTGTTTAGAAAATTCTTCACATTCACTTTCTGTTAACCCAACTAATTCTTTCAATATTTTATTTAATTCATTCATTTTTTTAATTGTGGCTAACGTCGTAGTAAACTCAGCTAAAGCGTCGTTTATTAAATCGTTTGCGAAGCGATAGCGAAGACAAATTATTTAATAAATGGAGTTTACGAAGTGTTATATTTAGTTTATTGTCCAAAGCTAAGAAATTTTCTTCTTCCATCCTATGGGACAAATAAACGGTGTTTCAAAAATCATCCAAATAATAATAATAATAATAATAATAATACCCAAAACGTTTATAATTTTCAGTGTTAACTATTACTTATATACTTAATATGAGTAGTAGGGAACAATGGATGAGATTACTAACGTTTTTCCTCGTGATTTTGGAAATTAAGTCTAACGTTTCTTATATGATGCGTTTGCATCCCGTAGGCTGCATATGCATTATACAAATTGTTATGATCTTTTTTTTATTCTTTTTTCAATATACCACCTTTGTGAGGTTTAGGGTAATAACCTTTCTCTGGTTTAGGTAATTTAGTTAAACATTCATTAGAGCATACAATAGCTAGTAAAGGCAATATATCCGTAGCAACTTTCAGCGATATCCAATACTGTTCAAATCGATTCTCAGATTCCGTTTCTTCACATAAACTACATTTATTTCCACCAGAATAATTCACAGGGTTATTCGTCAAGTCTGGAAAAGGCTTTTTGTTTTTAAAATTCCCAAATAACGCTCTTGTACTTACAGTACTATTTTTGAGTTTTTTACACTTAGTAATTTCAAAAGGAAACCACCGTAATCCGTAAGAAGTATATGGAGTGAATTCCTCTAAATATTCCATTTTACCAATTTCTTGTGGAAATCTAGTCAAGTTACTTCCATAAAGTATCAAATGTTTTACTCGATTCAGTTTTTCAATTTCTTTAGGTAAACTTCTTATGTGCTTCCAATATTCAGCACCCAGTTCTTTAACAGGGTTGAATTCGTCTTGTCCGTCAGTATTTACAGATTCGATCAACTTAAGCAACTTTCGCCAAGCTTCACTTTCTCGATCTTGGGAATCTTTTTGAATTTTTATTTCATTATCTGACATTTCGATTTTCTAATGTGTGGTAACGTGTTTCTTTAGTTTGTATTAAATATCTTTAGATAGAAAAAGAGGAGAACTATAACGTGTTTTAGATTTTAAGCTCCAGTACACGTACGAGTCCTCTGTTTCTATAAAGTTGCCAAGAACCATTTGGAATACCAGAGTTAAATCTCCCGATAAAGGAAGTAGTTAAAGCAACAAATTTATTCACACTAAATGTAAAAATATGAAAAATTACAAAGAAGTCGTAGGAATTGATGTGTCAAAAAAAAAAATTGATGCTTATTGTTATCATGCCCAGTCTCACAAGGAGTTTAAGAACGATATCGTAGGATATAAAAGTTTAATAAAATGGGTTTTAAAAGCAACAAAAGGGGTTGATGTTTTTTATTGTTTTGAGAATACAGGATATTATTCTTTAAAATTTGCGCTTTATCTACATAGTCAGAAGATTGTTTATGTTGAAGAGAGTCCCTTAAAAATAAAGCGATCATCAGGAATTGTAAAAGAAAAAACAGACCGTCTAGATGCAAGTTTAATAGCCCGTTATGGGTGGATTTACAGAGAAGAATTAAGTCCAAGTACAGTAAAAAGCACAGCTCATCTAGAGCTTGGAAGATTACTCGCTTTGAGAGATCAATTAGTTAGAAACAATGCAGGATTAAAGGAAACTTTAAAAGAAATGAAAGTGTTTTTAACCAGTGCTACCACAGATGCTGGCTGCATTAGTTTAAAAAGAAGTATTGACTATTTATCCAAACAAGTAAAGTCAATAGAAATTAGAATAGAAGAATTAATATTTGAAGATAGTTCGATGTATAAGAACTATGAATTATTATCTAGTTTAAAAGGAGTTGGTTTTGTAGTTGCTTGTCAACTGATTTATCATACAGGTAATTTTACTAGATTTGATAATTGGCGCTCATTTTCGAGTTATTGTGGAACAGCACCTTTCGCGCATGAATCAGGAACAAGTATAAGAAGAAGGAAACAATGTCATTATTTAGGTGATAGGAAAATGAAGAGTTTATTGAGTATGGCAAGTGTTTCAGCAATACAGCATGATAGTGAATTACGAATGTATTATAAAAGAAAGTTAGCAGAAGGAAAAGATAAAATGTTAGCCATAAATAATGTTAGAAACAAACTAATCTCAAGAGCTTTTGCAGTTGTTAAAAGAGGAACACCTTATGTAGTTCTTCAACAACATGCAGCTTAAAAAAAAGAAACTTTATTAGGATTTGATCTTGGAATACGTATAAGATTAGTTGCGTGATTTAAGTACTAAATTTAGCAAATAAAACACAGATAGAAAGTCTACAAGGACTTTCGTAAATAGTCTAAAACCAGCAATTAATTTTATACGGTGTTTTCATTCTTTTTCCATTTCTAATAATAGATATGAAAGCTCAATTGATAAATCTCGAACTTCTTCGCTTGAATTCAAATTATTGGCTAAAGTAGCAACTACCACTTTTTCGTCAAAATATATTCTAAAATAGCTACTTGATCCAACTTGTACTCCATTATGTTCAATAACTTTTCCAAATTTAGGACTTTTCCAATTATCCCAACCGAAAGTATATTCCATTTCCTCGTTTTCATTATTAGTCAATTGAATCATCAGTTCTGTTGTTGAAGGATTTATGAACTTATAATTTAAGACAGCTTTTCCAAATTTTATTAGGTCTTCTGCTGTGGATTGTATTCCTCCTCCAGAATATGTGTAACTCAAATTATTTTTTGGACTTCTGTAAAAGTGATTTCCAAGTTTTATGTAAACTTTCGTTTTAGTCTGTGCTACATTAGTGTTAATCATATTTGCTGGTTTCCAGACATTTTCCTGCATATAACTTTGATATGATTTTCCTGAAACTTTTTCTATAATCGCACCAAGTAGTGTGTATCCAAAAGATGAATACAAAAATTCAGTTCCTGGTTTAAAAACAAGTTCTCTATTCTCAAATTTTTCGAGAGCTTTTACGCAATTGTTATAATGCGTAAAGTTGAATATTCCTAAATCAGATTTGTAATGAGGAATTCCAGATGTATGGTTTAATAATTGACGAATTGTAATATCTCCTTTTTCCTTTTTTGCAAATTCATGTAAATAATTTTGAATAGATAAATCTAAATTTATTTTCCCTTTTTCATAAAGTTGAAGAATAGCAATAGCTGTCATTGGTTTGCTAATAGATGCAATTCTAAATTGACTATTTTTAGTGGGTTTCTCTTGATTTCCTTTATTTAAAAATCCTGCAGTAGATAACCAATTCCCACATTTTTCTGAATAAACACCTGTTGAAGTAGCTAAAAATGCATTTTTATTTATTGCAGAATTGACAATACTATCAGCCTTGAGCCTAAAACTATTTAAGTTGTCACAATTCAGGTTATTTTGACTTTGAGATTGTGAAATAGGTTTGTTGGAAAACGGATTTAAACTATAAGGTTCAAAAGTCCAGTAGAATAAATAGCAAAGAAATATTACAATTATTCCTAAAATTATTTTTCGCTTGTTCATTGGTTTTTCAGCTGTCTTGTCCTGAAATATGGCTACAGGTTAAAATTGAATTAAGCTGATAATTTATATACCATATTTGGTGTTTTATAATCTAAAGATAAATGTAATCTTACTTCATTGTATAAATTAATTGCATTTTTTGCAGCTCTCTTTGCGTGTGCCACGTTATCAAAGGTTTGGTCTAGATAAAATTCATCTTTTAATATACCGTTTACACGTTCTGCCATTGCATTTTCATAACAATGATTTTCTTCAGTCATACTAATATTTATCTTTTTTATTGGAAAGTCGTCAAATTTAAAAATTTGGCGACTTTCCAAATATGCTTTAACTTCGATTAAGCAACTTATTAGCTATATACGTTGTTGCCACCAGTTTTTTAAAATTAATCGATTAATTTGCCAATGATTCTATCTGATAATTCATTCAAGTCACCTTGAGAATTGTCAGTTGAAACATTTGTAACTAAAAAAATACCTATATTTTGTTTAGGGTATAAAGCAATCCAAGAGGATTGTCCAAAAGTTCCTCCATTATGATATAACATTTTTTTTGTTTTATCGTAATCAAAAGTGTTCCAAGCATAGGCTCTTCCATATTGAGTATTTCCTGCCAAAAGGTTCATTGACTCTTTTATAACAGGATCATTATTGGTCAAGTACATTTTAATAAAGTCAAGCATTGAATTTGTTGAAGATTTAAGTCCTCCCGCGTATTGATAAAACCCATCTTCTAAAGGCATTAGTTTACCACTACTGTCTTTTCCAATTGCTATATTATCAATCATACCACTATTAATTTTATATTTTGTGTCTTGCTCTCCCGAACGAGCAAATACATATTTTTTTAAAAGTTCTTGGAATGACATTTGGTAAACATTTTCTAAAATATAGCCTATCAATTGTACTCCAGCATTTGAGTAATGATAATTCTTTCCAGAACTGTCGATAAGTGTGGTTAGTTTCAAAACTTCAAAAAATTTGTCCTTTGTGAATTCATCAAAGCAAGAAAGTTGATCTTCAATAGTAGTATTTTCATTTCTGCAATTAATATTCATTGGAATACCTGAAGTATGAGTTATTAAATGTCTCAACGTAATTGGCTTGTTGTCATTTAACTCTAAATTAGAATATATATCGTCTAAATATGTTCTTATATCTGTGTCAAGGCATAGTCTTTTATCGTAAACCGCTTGAGAAAGTATTAATCCTGTATAGGTTTTAGTAATAGAAGCTATCTCATATATGGTTTTATTAGTTGCTTGTTTTCCATCAGTTAACTTACCAAAATGAAATTGATATGTTTTTCGATTAACATATACCGCCCCAGATATTGCTGTATAAGGTGATTTGATGAAATTGGATAGATCTTCATTCACTACCTTTTCAATGGTTTTTTGGAATAATTTATCATTTTCACCTGGTTTACAGTTAATAAAAATAATTAAGAGAAAAATTATAGTTTGTTTCATATATGTTTGAGTGAGTTTAAATGTTGCACCACGTTTTTATATACGGTGTCGCCAACAGTTATTTTTCGCTTTTCGGATATTCTCTCCAAGTATAGCTTTTATGGACAATTTTCCACTCTCCTTTGTATTTAAGTAAAAGGAAATAATCAGTAAAAATTCGCCAATTTGGAATGATTATTTCAGCTTTGGCAATGGCTGCATCTTTTTCATAGTCTATAGATATGATTCGTCCTATGCGATTATTTTTTTCACCTTTTTTTACATTAGAAATGTACTCTCTACCTGACCGAATCCACAAACTATCACTTGTTATTGTGTATAAATTAAAATCTGGATGAAAAGCCTTTTTTAATTTATCGGGGTTACCATTTGCTGTACCTTCTATATAATCGTTTAATGTTGTAGTAATTAACTCTAAATCAGTTTGTGCATTAGTTATTTGTATAGCTAAAAATGCAATTGTGAGAATTAGATTTTTTTTTGTTTTCATATTGTTTAGCTTTTGTTAGACTTTTAAGAATTGTTACTGAAAAAGGCTTACAGCTTAATTTCAGAACCCCATGTAATTGTTGTTATTTTCCATTTTCCATCAGCCTTATGTAGTGTGAACAACTTGTAATGGGCTTTGCCGTTATTTGTTGCTAATCGTGCTCTAACCAATGCAAGTTTTCCGTAAATTTCAATGCTCAATATTTCCTCTTTATATCTAGTGTCTGCTTCAGCTGAATCTAAATCAAAAATAAACTCATCATAAGTTCCGTCCCTTTTTATGTACCTGTAAGCACCTTTTTTGTGCATAGAAAGCTTTTTATGCTCAATACTTGCGGTGTGATCGCCAATAAAAAAATTCTCTGTTGTTTCAATAATAGCTTGACGGTCTGAAAAGTCTGTTCTTTGTGAGTAAGAATAAGAAGTAAATAGTGTCAAAACTAGGGCAGGTAATAATATTTTAATTAATTTTTTCATTGTTAAGTGGTATTTTAATAATTATTTATAATGTAAATTTTAATCTGTTTTGAATAGATTATAATTGTTTAAGTGCTACAATTATTTTTTTTGCAACGCTTCTAGCTGCCGTTGGATCTTGTCCTGTAATTAAACGACCATCCGCAATTGAGAAATCATCCCAACCTTCTTTAGAATATTCAAATCTCCCTCCATTAGCTATTAATTTTTGCTGTATCGAAAATGGAAATGTGGCATAGTATTCTGCATCCATGCGTTCAAAGGCATCTGGAAAGCCGTTTACTTTTTTTCCTTCAACGAGGTACTTTCCATCTTTTGTCTTTAAATAGGCTAATCCAGCACTTCCATGGCAAATAGCAGAAACGATACCATTATTTTCTTCATAAACTGCCATAGAAACATCTTGAATTCCTTTATTTTCTGGTACACCAAACATGGCCGAACCACCACCTCCGTAATATACTGCGATGTAGTCTAAAGTGTTTACCTCATTTGGCGACATCGTAGTTTTTAGGCGACTCATAAACGCTTCATCATCTAAGTATCTTTTTTGAGTTGCATTAGTATCATCTATATAGCCAACCCAAATTTTACCGCCTTTTGGGCTTACAAAATCGACACCATATCCAGCATTAACAAATTCATCATAGGCTAGAACAATTTCGGCAAAATGGTTGGAAGCGTTGATTTTGGTATTTCCATAGGTGTGTTGATTTGAGGTTACGATTAAAATCTTCTCTTTGATTTCTTTTTTTGAACAGCTTACCAATAGGAAAACTATTAAAAATAGTGATATAAGTTTTTGCATTTTTTTGATATTTGAAGCAAATATGCAAAACCAATTCCGATGGCTGATACAAAATGATAAAACAGTAGTTCGGATTTATAAAGTAGAACTGAGACCAATACTTTTTTGGTATTCGGAAGGTGTTTGCCCAGTAAGTTTTTTAAAGGAAGTAAAGAAAGTCGATTTAGAGTTAAAACCGCTTTCGTAGCCAATACTCTCAATTGTAAAGTTCGTTTTTGTACGTAAAAATTCCTTAGCTTTTTCTACCCTTAATTCGTTTATAAAAGTTGAAAAGGATTTTCCTTGTTCTTCATTCAAGTATTGCGACAAAGTATGTTTTGGTACACCCAATTCTTTTGCCGTTTTCTGAAGCGTTATGTTTGGGTCAAGAAATAATTCATTAGCTACAATTTTTGGCAATCCGTTTTTTATATTTTCCAATAATCCTTCCTCAATTTCCTTGTTTTGATATTTTTCCTTTTCTTCAAAAAATGTAGTTGCTTTATTGTTTTTGAAAATGATTAGCAAAACAATTAGATAAAGTACAAATGAAAATGATAATGCTCCTACGATATAAGACATATAGGCTCCAATGCTGAAAGCTAACCAAATAAAAGCAATGCCAAAATAGATGCTCAACAGCCAAATGTCAATGTTTTTTAATCGTTCTTTAGTTTTGATTTTTTCATTAATGGGTTTAATAAATTTAAAAGAAAGTAAAATATAGATAAGCCATTGAATGTAAATACCTTTAACAATCCATTTACTCCATATGGTTCGATGTTCCGCATAAGGGTAAAAAATTCCTAGGATTGAAATTCCAATCAAAAAAGATATGATATGTATTTTCCAATTTACCTTATTCTTGTAATAATGAGTTTTTAAATATAGAAATAAGAATGGTCCAATTAAAATACAGGCAGAAAGTCCTATTTGAATAAAAATGTTTGATAAGTCTGGATTAAAATAGAAAAAAACTGATTTAATAATTCGGATACTTAGCATTAAAAGCAACGAAGCCAAAAAGTAATTTGAGAACTTTTTCTTTTTTGCAATCAAGGCAAAATATAACGAAAGTAAAAAGCCATTAAATGCTCCCAAGGCACTAAAGAAAAAGATTATTTGATTATCAAAATTCACGTATTTAGATTTGGTTCTCGAGTTAGGTCAAAATTGATGGCAACGTTGTTGTATATGGTTTGTTGCGTGTTTCAAGCTCCTAATTTAGTAAATAATTACCGACCAAGAAAGTGTGCAAGGACTTTCGTAAGTAGGCGAGAAGCTAGCAATAAATTATATACGGCTTAAGTTAGCAATTTAATAAAAAGATTAAATTTAAGACATATAAATCAGAAAGAATAAAAGAGAGAATTAAGGTTAATATACACGGTGAAGCTTAGACTTCGACAACATTGGTAATTGGCTCTCTTTTCTACTAAAAATCACGTTTAGTTCTGTGAGACTTAGATCTCGTTTTCAAGTTGTTGTGAGTCAAGTAGGTTATTCTTTCATAAATCAGTTCTTATGAATAAATATAAGGAAATTTTTGGAGTTGACATTAGCAAAGATGTATTTGATGTTTATGGAAGTAAAAGTGGTCATAATCAATTTAAAAATGATGCATCTGGATTTAAGATTTTGCTAAAAAACCTTCCTAAAAAATCATTAGTTGTAATGGAAGCTACAGGTTATTATCATTATCGATTAGCTCAATTTTTATACAAACAAAACATTATTGTTTCAGTAGTAAATCCTTTATCAGTAAAGCGTTTTATTCAAATGAAATTAGCGAAAGTAAAAACAGATAAGAGTGATGCAAAAGCCATTTGTGAATATGGTCAAATAAACGATGTTCCGCTATACAATGCACTAACGGATGTTCAAAGTGAATGCTTACAATTGTTTCGTTTAATGGATAGTTGTATAAAGAAACGTACAGCAACAAAGAATAAAATACATGGAGAAGAAGTTTTAGGAATTCCTTCTAAATATGTATATCGTAGTTTAAAACGAATAAAAAAGTATTTAGATAAAGAGATTTTAGGGATAGAAAAAAAACTACTATCATTAGTAAAACAAGAGCAGCAAGTACAATTAAGTCTATTGACAAGTATTCCAGGGATAGGACTTAAAACAGCCTTATTTATGATTGTAATAACCGATGGATTTACCAAGTTTGAAAACTCAAAACAACGCTGTAGTTATGTTGGTATAACGCCTACAATACGAGAGTCAGCTAGTAGTGTAAGAGGTAAAAGTAGGATAAGTAAAGTTGGTAATAGAAAGTTACGGAATCTCTTGTTTTTGTGTTCTTTTAATGCATGTAAACACAATAAAGCCTGTAAAGATATTTATGAACGCATTGTAAACAAAGGAAAGAGTAAAAAACTAGCTTTAATAGCGGTATCAAATAAGCTAATAAAACAAAGTTTTGCTATTGCAAAATCAGGATTACCTTATGATGAAACTTATGTTTCTGTATTGCCATAATAAGTAGTAATTATATAAAAAATATAAGCTCAAAATAGGAAGAATATTACTTTGAGCTTAGTATAGTATTGCGTAAAATTAATAAAGAATTTGTTTGGTTTTTACCTCAGTTCTTTGTTGTAGCACGTTATTGTCCATAATATTTATCTCTTTTTTTCTGTTGTTCAGTATTTTTTCGTATTTTTTCAAAATCTAAATATGGTATTGTTCTTGTAATGTTAAAAACCCAAGTTTTATTATTTTCTGAAAATTCATCTTTAGAAATACCTATGTTAAAATAAAGTGAGTTGTTTCGATAATAAACTATCGCATTTCCGCCTTTCTCTTTATTCCAATTTTCATTAACTATATTTCCACCTTTTTTGTAGATGAAATTACGAACTTTTTCTAAATCTAAATCCTTTCCAAAATTTATTGTATAAACTCTCCACTTTATTTCTTGATAGCAGTTTTCAATTTCTTTAAGTTCCCAAGGATAATATTTGTTTTCAGCAATTTCTTCTTCTAAGGTTTTAGAAATATAAGTTGTTTTCAAATCTGATTTTCCTTCAGTTTCTTCCTCAATTTCTTCTTCTTCAGGAAACATAAACATTTCATATTTTCCTTCGTATTTATCGCAGTCAATTCCAACTTCATATTGTATAATTGTATCTGCTATTTGTTTGGTGTATTGTACTTGACCACAAGGCATACTTGCAAATTTATATCCATTTTTCACTATTGATTTTAAATTCAAATTTGAGTTTAATTCAAATGGATGTAAATAAGGAGTTCTATCTATATTTTCCGATTTAGAAAATAGAAAATATAATAAAGCTATATTTAAAATAGCAGAACTAATAAAAATAATTAATTTTCCTCTGTTCATTTTTTAATATGCTACAACGTTACGTATAAGAAACGTAGGGCAGTTAAAAAACACTATCGTTTCGGTTTATTACTTAGCTAAATATAAATATTTTGCTTTTATTTTTTCTACGATAAACGCCAAAATTTATATTTAGCGGGCTTTGTTAAAATTCACAGACCTTTCGGTATAGCAAAAATGCCCTATGTTTTTTATACATTGTTACTTGTAGTTTTTAAACTTTTATTTAAGCAATCAATTCCTAAATTATTCAAATCGTTTTTATATTCAGTAGAATTACTTTGATTTCCAAATGAATTCTCCTAATTTATTGATATAACCTTCTCGTTTCTTATCCTTAACATAAGCAAGTCCATTTTTAAAAGGTAGTGCAATTTTAAACTTTTCAGAAATCACTATTTCCCCAGTTTTGTTTATATAGCCGCTACTTTTCATGCCTGCTCTTTTAGCAACGGCCAAGCCTTCCGTAAACCTGAACGTGGATGCAAATTTAGGTTGAATAACCCAGTCGCCTTTTGTGTTTATATAACCATAGCATTCCGTGTCATGATCATAAACATTGGCAAGATTTTCCGAAAAACTTGTTGCTGTTTGAGATAGTCTTTCAAAAGGAATCTCTCCTTTCAAATTTATAAAGTAGTAATCATAGCCATCATTAACCATGGCGAAGCCTTCTGAAAAGGCATTAGCGTGATAGTTTTCAGGTTCAAAAACGATATCTCCGATTTTGTTTATATACCCAAAATTATTGTCACTTTTCAATCCTTCTTGACCTCTGCTAAAGCGAACAGCAGCAAGTCCTTGTGAAAATCTACTGTTTTGTGCAAAAGCTGAATTCACACCATATTCACAATTAATAACTTGATGACCTAATTCATCTATATAGCCGAATAATCCATTTATAGAAACCAATGCTCGATTTTCAGAGAAATGATACGCCTTATCAAATATTGGGTCAGTAACTGGATCTCCTGATATATTAATAAACATCATTTTTCTGTTATCTGCTTGTATAGGTGCCAATCCTTCTGAAAAAAGGCTTGTTTCGTTCATAGACCAACCATAACCAGAAAATGTAGGTTCAATTACCCAATCTCCTGTTTCATTTATAAATCCTGAAAACCATTTTCCGTTTTTTTCAGTTACAGCCCAAGCAAGTCCTTCATTAAACTCTGACACTATTTCAAATATGGGTTTAATTACTTCTTGTCCATCTTGGTCAATAAAGCCATGTTTTCCTTTTTTTTTGATAATATATCTAAGCATATTTTTTTTATTACAACGTTTAGTATAAGAAACGGAGGGCAGTTAAAAAAGCACTATCGTTTCGGTTTATTACTTAGCTAAATATAAATATTTTGCTTTTATATTTTCTGTTTTAAATGCCAAATTTTATATTTAGCGGACTTTGTAAATATTCACAGACCTTTCGGTTTAGCAGAAACGCCCTATGTTTTTTATACACTGTTGTAACACGTACTATTCCACGTATTTTTTTATCTGCTCATTATTTTTCAAGTCAATTAATTCGAGTGAATTCCAATCCATAAGTAACAAATTCCATTCCGTTCCTATTTCATTTAATACACTAATCAGCTTTTCATCATTAACGTCTAATCTTCCTGAAATCCAAATATTTGAAACTATGTCTTGATTAAAATCAAAGAACAGTCCATTGTAATTTTCGCCATATCCAAACGTGTTTTTACTTAACATTTCGTCAGGTCTAATTCCCGTTGTTGCGATTGTATGTTTCTCTACAGATAGTTTAGATAGTATTTCATTAAGTTCAGAAACTTTGATTTTCCGCTCTTCGAGTTTTAGTCCACTTTCTTCTCGAACATACATATCAGTAAAACCTCCTCCGTCAAAATGCTTTTCCGAAAAGTCTTTTACATTTTCTGCTTCTTTAATTAGTCTATCAAAATTTTCATTTGGAATAATCTCTACTTGTCCAAAATCATCTTCGTGATAAAAGATTGTTCCTTTAATTTCTTTTGAAGAGTTTTTGGTATCGGTTAAATCAGAGTTTGATTTATTTTCTGTTTTATTCATTTGCGTATACGCCAAAATCAAGACTATTAAAATGACCAAAATTATTATTACTGTCTTCATTTTTCGTATGTGTTACAACGTTTAGTATAAGAGCAGTAGCGGATTAAACGCACTCGCTTTTCGGACGGCAAGATACTTAATTAAACACAAAAGCGATTTGAGAATACACCCAAACCGCTATTGCTTTTATACATCTTAAGTTAGCAATTTAATAAAAAGGTTAAATTTAAGAGATATAAATCAGAAAGAATAAAAGAGAGAATTAAGGTTAATTTATACGGTGAAGCATTAGACTTCGACAACATTGGTAATTGGCTCTCTTTTCTACTAAAAATCACGTTCAGTTCTGTGAGACCTAGATCTCGATTTCAAGTTGTTGTGAGTCAAGTAGCTTATTCTTTCATAAATCAGTTCTTATGAATAAATATAAGGAAATTTTTGGAGTTGACATTAGCAAAGACGTATTTGATGTTCATGGAAGTAAAAGTGGCCATGATCAATTTAAAAATAATGCATCTGGTTTTAAGTCCTTTCTAAAAAGCCTTCCTAAAGAATCATTAGTTGTAATGGAAGCAACAGGGTATTATCATTATCGATTAGCTCAGTTTTTATACAAACAAAACATTATTGTTTCAGTAGTAAATCCTTTATCGGTAAAGCGATTTATTCAAATGAAATTAGCTAAAATAAAAACAGATAAAAGTGATGCTAAAGCCATTTGTGAATATGGACAAATAAATGAAGTGCCTTTATATACAGCACTTACAAATGTTCAAAGTGAATGTTTGCAATTGTTTAGATTGATGGATAGTTGTATCAAGAAACGTACAGCGACAAAGAATAAAATCCATGGTGAGGAAGTTTTAGATATTCCTTCTAAATATGTATATCGTAGTTTAAAACGAATAAAAAAGTATTTAGATAAAGAGATTTTAGGGATAGAAAAAAAGCTATTATCATTAGTAAAATAAGAACAGCAAGTACAATTAACTTTATTGACAAGTATTCCAGGAATAGGACTTAAAACAGCCTTATTTATGATTGTAATAACCGATGGTTTTACCAAGTTTGAAAACTCAAAACAACGCTGTAGTTATGTTGGTATAACGCCTACAATACGAGAGTCAGGTAGTAGTGTAAGAGGTAAAAGTAGGATAAGTAAAGTTGGTAATCGAAAATTACGGAATCTCTTGTTTTTGTGTTCTTTTAATGCATGTAAACACAATAAAGCCTGTAAAGATATTTATGAACGCATTGTAAACAAAGGAAAGAGTAAAAAACTAGCTTTAATAGCAGTATCAAATAAGCTAATAAAACAAAGTTTTGCTATTGCAAAATCAGGATTACCTTATGATGAAACTTATGTTTCTGTATTGCCATAATAAGTAGTAATTATATAAAAAATATAAGCTCAAAATAGGAAGAATATTACTTTGAGCTTAGTATAGTATTGCGTAAAATTAATAAAGAATTTGTTTGGTTTTTACCTCAGTTCTTTGTTGGTAATAGTTATATGCTAATTCCCATATAAAGGTGTACATTCAGATTTATGTACTTCTTTTCCTTCAAGGTTATAACATTTATAAATCTTTTTATATTGACCTGCTTTGTATCTTAAAAAATTTGATTTACTATAAGCGAAACGTCCTTTGGTCTTCTCTTGTTCAAAAAGAACTTCACCACTTCTGTTTACTATAAAAGTCTTATAATTTGTTTTATCACGTAAGTACATGTAACTTTTAGTTCCTTCAATACGACCAAATTCACCATTTCGGATTATAAATTTTTTAGTTTTTAATGAAAATATACCTGTTTGATTATTTTCAAATTTCACATTCAAAAATGGTAAATATTTGAATTTACTTATAAGTTCGGTTATTTTATCTTCTTCTGTAAAATAAATTTCATGAGTATTTTCATCGGACATTTTCCAATTATTATTCAATTTTACAGCAATAATATTTGTATTAGGAACTGGAAAAATTTCTTTATAAAACTGTTTGTACTCCATCTGCCCCTTTTCTAAATTAAATTTATTACGAGACTTCTCAAAGTTAACAACTTTACAGAATTTTTCTTGACAATTAACTATTTCGTACTCAATAGGTATTTTAATAGAACCATCTATACTTATTGCTCCTTTTTTACCATCTTTTTCAGCTAAAAAAATGGTCGTATAAATAACATCGTCAAGTCTAGCTTTTTTTGTGCCTTGATCAAAACCTAGTTTTTCGAAAAAATAACTAAAATCATCATATTGGTTTAAAATAGCCCATTTTTGTGTAGGTAAATGATATAACCCATATTTTGAATTTAATTTGGATATTATATAATTTGATGTAAAGTTATTGGAGAAATCTGTCAATTTTACTTCTTCAAAAGTTGTCGTTAGTTTCTTCTTTGATGAAATTTCAAAAATTGAAATACTTTTGTTTTTGGTAAGAAACAAATAATTACCATTGTTTTCAATTTTATCATATTCTGCATCTAAAAATATTTTTCCAAATTCATCTAAAAGTCCAATCTTACCATTTTTATGAAAGGTGATGAAATCTCCATTTTTAGTAATAATGTAGCTAAAATAATTAGACATTCCCATTTTAAATGAAATATTTGGTCCTAAATTTTTGTTTAGCAAATTACCTTTTAAATCATAAATTTCGATATTATTTGATGTTGAAGACTCAGGTTTATTCTCCCAGTTTTTCATCATAAATATTGTTCCTTTTCTTGTAGGGTAAAGAACCTGCCAATTTCCATTTACTGACTTGTTTTTTGAATAAGGTAATTTTAAAATATTTCCGGATATATCTGAGATATATTGAACTCCATGTTTTTTTACTATAAAATAATTATTTACCGCATTTGTGGTAATTTCATATCCTTTATCTTGAAGTTTTTTTTCAATCTGATTGAAATTTGGAATATCCGATTCAAATTTAACGGCTATACCAGATTTATCACTTACTAGTGATGCACCTTTTTCATTATAGATTTCATAGTCTTGGGCAAATCCTAAAAAAGGAATTAAAAGAAATAGTACTTTAATTTTCATGTTTTTTATTTAATTATTACCAACGGTTTGTATAAGCTTTGTTGCGTTGGTTTAGCAGTAAAGTTAGTAAATAATTACCGACCAAGAAAGTCCGAGAGAACTTTCGTAAGTAGGCAATAAGCCAGCAATAAAATTTATACGGTGTTGGCTTTTAGTGCATTTTTAACTTTCTAAATCTTTCTCAATTGTTATTCCTCTATTTTTATAATGTTCTTTTATTTTAGAATCATCAATTCCTTCTTTAGTGTCTAGGTCATAATCTATTCCACCACTTCCATAATCTAAAGAACCCAATAGTTTTGAACTAGTTTTTTGTTTAGCTATCTTCCAACACTCAAACATGAACTCAGAAAATAAATCATAGGTATAGTCCGAATATTCATCATAATAATCGCCACTTAAAACATTTAACTCTTTTAAAATTTCAGTTTCAATTCTGTCAATATCAATATCAAATTCATGTCTCAATTCAAATTCAGGTATATATTTTGAATATTTGTCATTGTGAAATAATCTGGAAGGTTCAGCACACAAGTAGAAATTATAATTGCCTTGTAAAGAATAAATTATACTAATTGCTTTTAGAGGAATATTAGCTTCTGGTTCCCTCAATTTTTGGCTGTTTTCAAGAATATTAGTTAGAAAACCAATTATCTTATGCTTTATTAAATCTAAATTTATTCTATATAATCCTTTAGTTAAATAATGATTTGATGATAAATCATAGATAATTTGTTCCTCTTTGAAGTCAGTATCATTTCTCATAGCACTAACTTCTTCTTTAATTACATAATAGTATTTAGAAATATACTCCCAATTGTCCAATAATATTTGAGAGGAAACTTCGGATTTATCTATTTCGAAAGTTTCAGTGCCATCAATAATTTCATTCCAGTATTCATATTTATAGTTATGTAGATTGTTTTGAAATTCAGTTTTTTCTTTTCTATATTCTTTTTGTTCTCTTAAATCTAATAGATAGGATTGCGTTTTTTGTCTTTTCTTTATGTCATTACGTATAATTAGTTTTACTATTACCAGAATAACAATTAAAATAAAAAATAACCCTTCTATCATTTTTGTGATTTTATTTTCAGCATTAAAGCCAACGTCTAGGCTATGGTTAGTGCGGGAATTAAAAGTAGTAAATTTTCGATTAAGCACTTAGCCAAAACTTTTTATTTTTTTTTATCTTTTTTTTATAAAGCCAAATCAAAAAGTTTTGGCGGACTTCATTAAAAGCACTAAACTTAATTTTAAGCACCAAAACCCGTATTAATTATAGCCATTGTTAGCTGTTAGTACTTTTTTTATTTTCTAATTCAAACGTTTGATATATTTTTTTAACGTTCTGATAATATGTTTTTTCAAAAGGTGTTCCTCTATATAGAAATTTACAAAAAAAGTGAGGATAAATATAAAATTCATCTCCTCTTTTATTATAGTCAACTATATCTTGAAAGTTTATTTGACCAATTCCATATACATTCATTTTCTCTCCAATTATTTCAGAGTCTTCATTTACAAAATCCCAAGAATTATCTTCGAATACTTGAATTTGTTTTACAGAATGAATGAATTCTAATCCAGAATGATATAATCTTAAAATCTCTACAGCAAACCATTCATATTCGCCAAATTTATCAGGCTCATTTGTGTTAGGATATTGTTCTCCATCAAATGCTCTTAAAAGCATTTTATTACTTAACTCTCTGTTTTCTAATTTATAGTCAAGCCATTTTTGAAAATCCTTTGTGATTTTTTTTCGTAAAGTTAAATCTCTTACAATTTTAGATTCTTTGCTATTGTCGTTTATTATAAATTCTGGCCAATATTTTTTTAAGAGATTCTGTTTATCGATAACAAATTCCTCAATTGTATCCCAACCCCAATAAATTATGTCAAATTTTAGATTTAATTTTTCTTTTAATTCTATACAATACTCATCAATGTCTGGATGATTTTTATATGTTGAGGCGATATAAAGAATTTTAAGTTCAAGTTTTAATTCTTCATTTATTATTTTATTCACATCTTTTTCAATATCATCTAACAATTCTTTTCGAATAGATATATCTCTTCGGCTTAATTCTTTTTTCTTGCATTGAATTGCAATTTTATCGACTGGTGAAAAAATGTCGATTCCTTTTTGTTTATTGCCATTTCTGCCAAATTTTTTATATGTGTTTTTAGATTCAATTTGATTAAATAAATCACAAATTAAGCTTTCAAAAATATTAGGATTGTTTGATGTCGGTAATTGGTGAGTAGACATTTTTTAGTTCATTTTTTTTTTGCATTACAGCTAACGTTAAATATATGGCAAGTTGGGCAGAAAACAAGCGATTAATTTCGGTTAAGTCACAAGCCAAATCTTTTTATTTTGTTTTAATTTTTCTCATTTAATACCAAATCAAAAGATTTGGCGACTTTGTAAATAGACAACAACTTTTCGGTTAAACACTAATCGCCCAATTTGCTATATATAGTGTTAGCACCTGTTGTTATTTGTTTTATATACTTTCTAAAAAATCATTTAGGATAATTACGAATGCAATTAGGTTCTTAATTAAATCATTAGTTTTTTTCTTTCCTAATCTACGTGTGAAATCAATTTCGTGTATACTCTCGTGTCTTATTTCTAGCAATTTTCTAATATCTTTTTGCTAATTTGGAAAATCACATGACAGATTTAAAGTGTCCAATTTAAAATAATTAACTAAATCAGGTGATAATTCCGTTTTTATATCATTTATACATTTAAAGAAATCTCTACCTGTTAAAACACCTAATACATAACTAATGGAATCTAAGTTTTGAAAATTGTAATATCCAGCAATTATGTCTTCTGTTTCGATTTTTGTTTTCCTAAATAACTCATAAGCCTCATACAACGATATTTTTTCTTTTAATAAATTCTTTTGTTTTTCAGGTGCAAAATAATAAAGGTCACCTTTTATAGAATCTTTAATAAAAACTTCTAAGGCTGTGACCGAATTTATAATTAGATTTTCTCTAGACTGGACTTTTAACTTATTGTCTTTGATATTATTTTCAATTTCACGATTTAAGTCTCGCGACAAGTTTAATTTATTGATGAAATTGTTTAGAGAATAATTATCACGTTTTTTATGTAGCTTATCTGATTGAGTATGATTCTTTACTATCTTTTCTGATAATTTCATTTCTAATATCTAGAGTTTTTAAATTGGTGCTAACGTGTTTGTGTATGAGTTGTTGCGTGTTTAAGCGACTAATTTAGTAAATACAAACTGAATAGAAAATCCGCGAGGATTTTCGTAAGTAAACACAGACCAAGCAATTAATTATACACGGTGTTGGCTATAGTTTTATTTTTTTTAAATTGTCAAAAGGTATTCCTTCTTGTTCTATTGTTTCAAATACTCTATAAATTTTTTTAATTTTTGTTTTTCGTAAATTTTCAAGAATCGACGAAACAACGTTTTTAGGTGTATTTTTATCTATGAATAAACAATAGTGTATGTTAACTCTAATCCATTCGTTGAAAGTTAAACGTTCTTTCATATATTCATTATATTCCTCTGTGAAATAAGGATTTAAATCGATTAATTTTTTCTCTAAATCATTTTCAAGGTTTTTTAAATTATCTGAATATTCTGTTTTAATTATGATTGAATCATTTTTAAGTCCAACAAAAATTTTAATTCCGTACTTGTTTCTTTGTCCTTGATATTCCGCCTTTGAATTATTTTCTAAAGTTATATTAATTCTATTTTTTCTAAATAAAAAATCAGTGTAACTATTCGTTTTAATTAAAACTATTTTTTGTAAACCATCTTTTTGTGGTTCAATTATTAAAGAGTCATTTTTCAATAATTTGTATTTTAAAGATACTTTTATTATTGAGTCGTTAAAGAATGTCTTGTAATTATAATTAATTAGATTTTCGGTTGCATTCCAAGTCGTTTTTTCAAATCCAATGTCTGAAATCATCAATGAATCCTTTTCAAGTCTTAAATTACTTCCTTCCTTAAATTCAAACCAATTCCCAATTAGTTTCTTTTCATATTTGTTTTTTCCACAAGAAATTAGAATCATAGAAAATAATAAAAATGTGAGTGTTTTTTTCATTCTGTAAATTATAGCCAACGGTTTGTGTATGGTTAGTTGCGTGGTTAAGCAACTAATTTAGTAAACAAATACGAACCCGAGAAAATTCCGAAGGAATTTTCCAAATAAGCACTTGCCAAAGCAATTAATTATACACGGTGTTGGCAACAGTATTTTTTAATATCTACTCTTTAAATTCAATATTCATACATTTATTTTTTTCATACCATTCCAACCACTCTTTTTTATCCTTTTCAAATATTCCGATTGGATATGTTCCTGCATAATTAGTCATTGATTCAAAAGAAACTTTAGTGTACTTACCAATGAAATTTAAAGAATTCCTAAATGATTCGTTCTGGTTTTTGTCAATCAAATTTTCTACGTTTTCAACGTTCTCAAAAAAAGCTTTTTTAAAATTCAAGTTTTCATTACAAGAAGTTTTTTTTAATGACTGCTTTGAAGATGAACAAGAGAAAGTAAGCATTGTTATTCCGTATAATATCCCAATTAAAATTATTCTCAATTTATTCATCAAATTTTTGATTTTATATCAGTTTCAACGGTGTTTATTTTTTCAAATATTGTTTTTCAAGCATATAATTTTCAAAGTCAGATTTAAACAACTTAAAATCAAATTTTTTTAATTTCGACAATCGAATAAGAGATTCAGATTCCGCTATTAATTTTCCGCAAACTTTTTCAATTAATTCAGCGTACTCAAGTTTAGTTACATCGTTGAATTCAAGCTTACAGCTGATTTCAGCACAATTATTAGATTTTATTTCAATTCCATCCACATAAGAAGTCCTTTCTCCAGCTTTATAAGCTGGTCTTTTCTTTTTAAAAAACTGTTCAAATTCAGGCTTAACCATTGTCAGTCCAAAATATAGTTCCTTCAGGTCTTCTCCATAATTCTTGTCTTCGAAAAACGATTTGAATTCAATCGATAAGTCATTAATCCAATTGGTTTTTTCCTGTGTCAGATTCGTATATTGTACTATTGCAAATCTCAATTTTAGTTCGGTTTTTATATTGTTGCCAACAACGGGATATATGTACTGGTACATATATTTCCATTATGTTTTAAAACAAATTTAATACAATTGATAGAGTTTATGATAATAAACACTAAATTTTAAACATGTAAAATAGTATTTGTAATCCCCTATTCTAAAAGGGAAAAGCAAATATAAATTTTAGAAGCACATAAAATATGTGTAGAATTAAACGTTTAATAGACGTTTAATTCTACACATATGAAAAAAGAGGTTTTAAGAGAGACAATTGGTAAATAAGAAAATTTGTACAGTTTTTTTTAAGGTAATTTTTTATGTACAAGAGCGCAGTGATGTTTCTTGTACAGTTTTATATTTAGGTAAAAAAGCTGTACAAAAAAATTACACAGTTCACTGTACAGTTTTTAATAAAGCAAAAGAAACTGTACAAAATATTTATTATATACACACCCGCTACGCAAAGTCTCCTACTTTGAGTTATTATTATTTTACACTACTTTTCTTAAGATCTTTTACTGTTTATTTTTACTCCTCATTGTTCACCGAACAAAACGCTTTTCGCTAAGTCAGGAGAATTTCCGGAATGGAATTAAATTAAATTAAATTAATTGAAAGCAATAAAAAATAAATATGAATATGCAAAAAGTAAACTTATTCAATTACTAGGAAAGTTAAACAATTTATAGCTATCCACTAAATTCATCTAACAAAGCTTTATCAATAAATATATGTTCTGGCAAAACTCGTAGACGATACTTACTTTCTCCAATAAATGTAATTAAATCTTTTCGTTCTAATCGATCGTTTTCTTTTAACTGAAGTATTGAGTTTATGTTATCAACTATTCTAGTTAAATAGGTCTGACTTTTTATTTCTCCTCCAGAATTAACAACAATAGATTGCGCTGCCGCTTCAGAGAATTTTCTTTTACATGCAAAGTTTAATAAGTTTTTGTACTGCGTTGTTTTCGACCCAAAATCAACTTTCTGATCATAAATACCTTTAGAAGGTACACTTAACTGTATTAAAGACCAATCTAAAAACTTAATTCTAATTTCATTAGGTTTCGGTGTGTTTGCTAATTGAATTACCCAACTTGTTGCTAAAACTAAAAATACCGACACCAAAGAGGTTTTTGCTACAATCCGAATCATATGGTTTACAAAGTCGTTATCTAAACCAATAAACACATCATACAATTGTGATAAGAATAATAAAAATATTGCAATTACAGATATAATAGCAACCAGTTTTAAATCTCTGTGCATAAAAGTTCTAAAGAATGAAACCGCCATTAAATAACATAAAAAAGTTGTTAATAGCACATCAGGAACTGCAGCTATTTTTACGCCAAAATAGACTTCATTTTCAACAAACAAAGATAAAAACACCGTTAATGATGCTACTATAAGTATAATAACGCCAATAACCTTTACGTTTTTTTCATTCTGATAAATAAATTTTGGAGCGTCATAAACATAATACAAAGCTAATAACCAAAACAAGTTATTTATTGTAGATAATGTATTTACCCCTATTTGATAAACACTTATTTCTGTAAAGTTAAAATAACCCGCAATATATGCCCAAACACCAGAAACAACCCATACTAACATTCCGAAACTAAAATATAGTAAACCTTTATCTACTCGCTTACTATTGCTACCTTCTTCTAATACTTGTTTAAATCGCTTTCTAATATTATAATAGATAGCTAGTAATAATATAGCTCCAATAAAAGAAATACAGATGTGTAATAAATTATGAAATTGGGTTATTTCGTTCATTTTACATCAAAATTTATATGTTTTTTCATTATAGCTAACGAACATACTATATTATTTTTAAAAAATTAAAATAGTACCTTAAATTTATAATACTCGTTTTGAGAAATTCTCAAACAAAAAAATGGTAGCTGCAAAAAACCATAACATAAACCAGTAATAAGGAAATACAGAAAAAAACTGAATATACATACCAAGAATAGCAAATAGAATACCTATAATTCCTGTTAATTTTAAAAGTATAAAACCAATACCTTTCGTTTTGGGCATTATAAAAGCTAACATAAAAGACGCTACCATTGGAAGCCAAAAACTTATATCTCTTATAATTGAATGTATAAATAAAATGCCCTCAACATTTTTATTATTTCCTGTTAATAATGAAAAACTTATTGAGTTTTCAGTAATATCTAATAAAGCTCCCAAAAGACTCAATCCAAAGCAAACACTTATTAGATTTATATTTAATGATTTAAAATGCAAAAATATTCCAATCCAAGATCCTATCCATGAAAAAATAAATACCGTATCTAAAGCATAGTTAATCCCTATTAATTTAATTAAACTTTCTTTCTCTAAAACAGAAATACTCACATTATTCAATAGCACATCATTCAACGAATACTCTGTTAAAGGCCATGTATAATTCATTATCAATAACAAGATAAACGCCAATAAAGACGCTATACCTGTATTTAAATACATGCTTTTATTCATTGCTTTTTAAATGCTAATAATGTTGATAAAAAATGTGTTTTACAAATATTTTTATCCTAAAATTTTTGATATTAAGTCTTGTTTTGCTTTTTCATCATCACCAAACAGCCAGCGTAAAGTGTTATCTTCCCATATCTCATGATATTGCTTTTTATTTATAATATCTCTATCGATTGCTAAGTCTAATAATTTACCTGGATATGATGATTGTGCATCACTTTCCATTTCACCTAACGGATATGGATCATCTAAGCCCATAATCACTTGATTTGAGCCTTGACGATCTATCATTAACTTTAACGAATCTGTATCATGAACCAAGGTGTCAAAAAAGATATTTGGATGCCCTACTGCTTTCCTTGGATGCGTTTTTCCTTCAAACAAATCTGGTCTTCCGTCAAATCCTTGAATACGACGTCCTAAATTCATTTGTGCTAATTGCCCTCCATGCGCAAAACAGGTTCTAATATTCGGAAAACGTTCTTGCATTCCGTTTAAGGTATAAAAATGATACGCGTCACCACATTGTGCTAACATCCATATTAAATGAAAACGCCAGTTGGTATTTTCTAACTTAATCATCTTATCTCCGTCATACGGGTGTATTTCAATAGCTAGTTTATATTTATCTGCTAATTCAAAAAGAGCATCATTTTCTTTATCAAAAACACAACGCCATTGCCCTATCGAATCCATAAAGTGAGTAGGCAAGCATAACACTTTTAAACCTAGCTCTTCTACACAACGTTCCATTTCCCATAAAGCCCCTTGAATAAAACCAGGATGTACCACAAAACCACAAGTAAATTTACCAGGATGATCATGTTGTACTTTTGCGTTAAAATCATTTTGGAAACGCAACGCCTTTTTCATTTCTTCTAAGCGCAACCCATTTCCATACAATTGAGAAAGATTTAAAACTACCGCATGGTCTAACTTATTTTTTTCCATCCAAAGTAATTTCTCATCTAAAAAAAAACTAGAATCAGTAACAGGTCGCTTCCACCCCTTTTGCAACATGTGCTTACGTTCATCATCTACCCAAAAAATTTCTTTTTCCTTCATAAAACTAGGAATCTGTTCTGGATATGGTAATAAATGTGAATGTCCGTTTATACGTAATTTGCGTTTTTCCATTTTAATCTTATCATTGCAAGGCTTTAACCATGGCAATTTTTTAATTTATTAGAGATTACTTCGTCATTCTTCCTCGTAATGACGTTAATTTTTTAAACTGCTAATGCTAGATTAACAGCTATATAGTAAAGACAATGCTTATTTAATTTTCTTAGGCGCTTGCATTACAGTTCCGCAATTAGAGCAAGTACATTTTTTAGTATCAGAATAATAGGTATCAAAAATAATAGGCATATCGGTTACAATATTGTCTAATGCAAATTCTTCTCTATAAAGTTGAGTATTGCATTTTTCACAATACCATTCTAATGCATCTAACATTCCTTCATCACGTGGATATTCAATCACCAATCCAACCGTATTTTCTTTTCGCTGTGGAGAATGCGGTACTTTTCCTGGTAATAAATAAATATCTCCTTCATTAATTTCTACATCAATCATTTCTCCTTTAGCATCAATGATTTTTAAAATCATATCTCCCTCTACTTGATAAAAAAACTCGGGCGTTTCATTATAATGATAATCCTTTCTGTTATTTGGCCCACCAACAACCATTACAATATATTCGCCATTATCCCACACCTGTTTATTACCCACTGGTGGTTTTAATAAATGACGGTTTTCATCAATCCACTTCTTAAAATTTAAAGGCTGTACTAACTTGCTCATGATTGTTTGATTTTTGATTCTATATATCTACAAAGATTTTGTTCTTCCACCGTCAACAGGAACATTAACACCATTAATAAAGCTTGCACTTTCACTTGCTAAAAAAACCACTGCATTGGCAATCTCTTCTGGCTTTGCAAAACGTTTTGCTGGTGACGCGTTCATCATATTTGTTGAAACCTCATCAACAGACAGTCCTGTTTTTGCTGCTTTATTGTTTATAATTTCTTTTAACCTTTCTGTTCCTGTAGCTCCTGGCAACACATTATTTACCGTAATATTAAACTGACCTAGTTCATTTGCTAATGTTTTAGACCAACTTGCAACAGCTCCACGAATCGTATTAGAAACCCCAAGACCATCTAAAGGTTGTTTTACAGAAGTAGATATTACATTAATAACTCTACCAAAACCTGCTTCTTTCATAAACGGAACAACTGCTTGTACCAAAACATGGTTACATTTTAAATGCTGTGTAAAAGCGCTATCAAACTCAGCTAACTCAGCATTAAAAATAGGGCCTCCCGCAGGACCTCCCGTATTATTCACCAAAATATGAAAGTTTAATTTTGATGCTTCAATTCTTTCTTTTAATTCCTTCGGATTCGAAAAATCAGCAACTATATAACTATGATTTTGATTGTTATTTGGTAATGCTGCTAAAACTTTTTTAAGCTTTTCTTCATTACGAGCAATCAACGTTACATTTACACCTTCGGATGCTAAACCAAATGCTGATGCTTTTCCTATTCCTTGTGTACTACCGCAAACTAAGGCGTTTTTATTTTGTATATTTAAATTCATTTATTTCAATTTAGAACATTGATATTACTTCTTCTGTATTAATAACTGTAGCAAATTCTTTATGCAAATTTGCTAGTGTAGTTTGATGTATTATTTCGGCAGGAAAAACTTCACCATTAACTCCTACTCTATCGAAAGTTGCTGTTGCATCTGAAATTAAATACACATCATATCCATAATTACCTGCCATTCTAGTAGAAGTAGATACACAATGATTCGTTGTTAAACCTACAATAACTAGCTTTTTAATTTCTTGATTATCTAACCTTTCTTTTAAATCAGTGCCAATAAATGCACTATTAACATTCTTTTTTATAACAGGTTCTCCGTCTATCGGCTTTACTAAATCTTTTATTTCATACCCTTTATTTGATTCATGTAATTTAGAAGTAGGATCTTGAGAACTATGAACAATATGAAAAACTGGTTGTTTAAGAGCTCTCCAAATATCTAGTATTTTCTTACAGTTTTGTTCTGCTTTTTTATTATTTCTATTCCCTCCCCAATGCTCTTCTTCGTCAAATCCTTTTTGAATATCAATTAATATCAATCCTATATTATTTGTCATAACTTTATACCATTAACTATTTTCAATCATTGCTTTAATCTTTACTGCTTTTTCAAAATGATCTAACTGATGTGTTTCAATCCACCATTTTGCAACTTCCATTAAAAGCTTTGGATTGTCATTTTTATTCTTGAAAAATGCGTAGAAAGACAAACCTACATTATCTCCCTTTTTTGCAATTTTCTCGTTACAAACTTCAATAAATTTTTGTCGTATTTCTTTATTCATAATGTATACAAATGTTTTTAGGTTCGGTAAAAAAGCGCAATGCTTCAAAACCTCCTTCGCGTCCTACACCACTTTCTTTTTGTCCTCCAAACGGAGTTCTTAAATCTCGTAACAACCATGTATTTACCCAAACAATTCCTGCGTGAACTTGTTTTGATATTTGCATCGTTCTGTTTAGATTATTTGTCCAAAGTGTTGCAGATAATCCATACTTTACATCGTTTGCTAATGCTAACGCTTCTTCATCTGTTTTAAAAGGCATAATAGTAACAACTGGTCCAAAAATTTCTTCTTGATTCAATCGACATTTATTATCCGTTACTTCAATTATTGTAGGTTGTAAATAATATCCGTTTTCACTGTCGGTGACAGTCACAGTTTCGCCTCCAAAAAGAATCTTACCTCCTTCTTGTTCAGTAATATCAATATATGATTTTACTTTTTCTAAATGCTGTTTAGATACCAAGGCTCCAATATTTGTATCGTTACTTGCCGGATTCCCAACTTTTAATTGAGATACTTTTTGAACGAAATCTTTTTTGAATTTTTCATAGATTTTCTCTTCCACAAAAATTCTACTTCCGCATAAACAAATCTGACCTTGATTTGCAAACGACGATCTAACTGTGGTTGCTAACATTTTATCGTAATCGCAATCTGCAAAAATTAAATTCGGATTCTTCCCTCCCAACTCTAGAGATAACTTCTTAAACATTGGCGCTGCTACTCGTGCAATATGCGCTCCTGTTGTTGTTCCTCCTGTAAATGAAATTGCTTTAATATTCGGGTGTGCTACAATTGCTTGTCCTGTTGAACCTCCTAAACCGTGGACAATATTTAAGACTCCTTTTGGGAGACCAGCCTCATTACAGATTTCTCCTAATAAATAAGCTGTCATTGGTGTTACTTCACTTGGTTTTGCTACCACACAGTTTCCTGCTGCAATTGCCGGAGCAATTTTCCACGTAAATAAATACAGCGGTAAATTCCATGGAGAAATACAGCCTACCACACCAATTGGTTGACGCAAGGTGAAATTCATCGCATTTAAACCGACACTTTCATGCGCTTCTGATGAAAACTGGGTAATGGCATTTGCAAAAAACTGAAAATTACTTGCTGCCCTTGGAATGTCAATCTGTTTTGCTAAACTAATTGGCTTTCCGTTGTCTTTAGATTCTGCTTCTGCTAAAAAAGATAATTTCTCTTTTATTAATTCCGCAATCTTCGATAATATTTTACTTCTTTGGTCTAAGGTTGTTTCTGACCACTGCCTAAAGGCAGATTTGGCAGAATTATATGCAGCTTCAACATCTTCTTTTGATGAATTAGGAATTTGACCATATACTTCACCTATTGAAGGATTGTAATTATCAATGTAATTTCCATTTATTGGATTTACAAATTCGCCGTTTATGTAGTTTTTAATATGCATTTGATTTAATTCCATAATTTAGAGTAAAGATTTGGGCAAATCACTTTCATTGTTTCTGGTCTCTCTTCACTCCAATCAAATTTAAACTGAGGATAATTACCTTCACTTGTTTTAAATTTATTATAATCTATATAATCATATAGCTCTTTACCTGTTTTCTGTTTAAATGCATCTAGAGCAACATACCAAAAACTTTCAAATTCGTAAAAATCATTATTACCAACTTGAGATATTAAACTATCTGGATTTTCTTTTGCCTTATAAAAAACTTCTTTTCCTCTTGAAATAACCCAATTTCTAAAATACTCAAATCCATCATCTGAACAACCTCCATTCATTATGTACCCAGCACACCACATTTGAGAGTTATAAGTATCAAAAAGTAATTTGTCTGTTCTCAATCTAAACCCCACTATCTCTTTAGGTGATAATTTTAAAATCTCACTTATTAAGGTTTTCTCTTGACTCTCGGCTCTTTTAGAGTAATCAATAATTTTCCAAAATAAATTTTCATCTAACATTTCTGAAACTTTATCTAGTTTAGATATATCTACCATTTTTATGTTTTTTTTATTATTATTTTGCCCTAAACAAGAACTAAATAATGAAATTACAAATAACAATTTTATAGTATTCATTCTACTTCTTTTTATAAGCCGTTACTTTAATCTCCACCACTAAATCAGGGTGCGGTAATTGATGTACCGCTACTGTTGTACGTGTTGGCCCAGTTTCTTTTTCAAAAAAATCAGCATATGTTTTATTATAGCCTGCAAAATCATTCATATTTACTAAAAACGTAGAAACATCAACTACATCTTTTAAACTCGCTCCTACTGTTTGTAAATTTTTATCTATGTTTTGTAAAACCTCACGTGTTTGTGTTTCGATATTTAAATGCTTGGTTCCCATTTCGTCAATAATATCTACTCCTGCAATCGTATTATCTGCTCGTCGTGAACTTGTACCCGATACAAAAATAAAATCTCCTACAACTTTTACGTGTGGATATGCGCCTCTTGGTGTTACTTTTTTTTCCATATTACTTTACTTAGGAAACCTCATCGGTTTTAAAAACCTGTGAAGTCTATATTTAATTATTCTAAAACTAATGCCGTCAATTTTTCATCAAACTCCAATTTTTTGTAAGTTAAATGATATATAAAATTTTCTTTATTCTCAAACAGAAACAACACTTCTTCTCTTTTTAATAAAGTGCTTTTTTCTGAAATAAGACTTAAATATGATGAGTGTTTATAATCATTTAAGCTCGTTACAAATTGATGATAAATTGGATTTAAATTTATATAAATTATTAACTTTTTTAAATAGACTTCTTCTTCAACCTTAATTCTCTTAAATCGGTCTCTAAATAAACTACCACTTCTATTATACTTCTTATTTATTGATTTTGAGTATGAATTAAATAGGTTAGAAAATGATTTAGATACTTTTTTCTCTTCAGCTACTTCTTTTATCTGAACCAATAAATGAAAATGATTCTTTAATAAACAATACGATAAAACATTAGCTATAGGATTTACATACTTTTTGATTAATTTTAAGAAATAAATATAGTTAACATCTTCTATAAAGATATTTTCTCCATTATTTCCTTGATTGAAAATATGGTAATAATTATTTGATTGTAAAATTTCGTATTTCATCTATTTATTATGTAGACCTCACAGGTTTTAAAAACCTGTGAGGTCTTTCGCTAATTCTAATAACTTTAAAGTTGTTTTATAATTTCTTGTTGTTGCTACTAGGTTTAATTTTTTTTCTATTGTATTATTCGTCAATTTTGTTTTTCCGAAACCTGATGGACAATTTAAATAAACTACATCACCGACTATTTTATATTGATCTTCTTTAATTCCTTTTATTTCAATTTCAGTTTCACTTGTTGTTTTATCTAAAAAAGTAAAAGCAACTATTTTTTCATTCTCTATTGAAAAAGGATATTTTTCAATTATCGCTGTCCATTCTTGTGGTGTTCTTACTAGCACAGGAATATCATAACCGAATTTATCTGCAATTCCTTTATTTACTTTTTTACAAACCTCAACTTTCTTTTCATCTGAACTTAAAATAATATTACCACTCTGAATATAGGTTTCAACATTTTTAAAACCTAAATCATTTAATAATTCACGTAGCTCAGCCATCGGAAGTTTATTTTTTCCCGATACATTAATTCCACGTAATAAAACAATGTATGTTTTCATATTTATTTTTGATACCTCACAGGTTTTAAAAACCTGTGAGGTATTTTACACATTACATCCCTGCAATTTTATCTTCGTTTAAAATTTCGTTCGTTTCTTCTTGTACTTTTTTAAGTACTTCTTTTAAATCAGTAATTGCTTCTAAGTCATGATGTGTAACCATATTTAATAACGCTTTATCTTGCGCACGTCCTTTTTTCATTGCTTCTGCGTACGGAATATTTTCATTAAAAGTTACCATCGAGTATTTTGAAAAATATGCCGAAGGAAAATTCTCTTCTAAAGACATTTCTAACTTTCGCTTTTCTTTAAAAATCGGATTTGCAACATGATCTTTCATCTCATGAAAATTATCAATTGCTAAATCTGCAATAGCATCCGTGTCTTCTTTTCTTGCCTTCTCGTACCTTTTAAAAACTGTTTCCCAATCTTCTACTTCTCGACTGCGCTCGAAATGACTTAAAATTTCATCAAAAACAGTAACATCTTCAAACGAAGCATTCATTCCTTGTCCGTAAAACGGAACAATAGCGTGTGCTGCATCTCCCATTAAAATGGTTTTGTTTTGATAATGCCATGGCGAACATTTTACAGTACCTAATGCTCCTGTTGGGTTATTTAAAAACTCATCTTTAATACTCGGAATTAACGCTAAAGCATCCGGAAATTGTGTTTCAAAAAATGAAGTTATCTTTTCTTCAGATATTAAATTATTAAAGTTATATTCTCCTTCATCATAACTTAAAAACAAGGTTACGGTAAAGCTCCCATCCATATTTGGTAATGCTATTAACATATACTCGCCACGAGGCCAAATATGTAAATGCTCTTTACTTATTTGATGGTTTCCTAAGGCATCTGCAGGAATTTCTAGCTCTTTATAGCCGTGTGATAAATAATTTTGTGAGTAACTAAATAAGAATTTTCTTTCTAAGTAGTAACTTTTTCTCAATATCGAACCAGCGCCATCTGTTCCGAAAATTACATCCGCATTTATAGAAAACTCTTCTTTGGTTTTATAATCTTTAAAATGCGCAATGGTATTTTCTATGTCTATTGAACTACATTTCTTATTAAAATGAATGGTTACATTCTCATGTTTTTCAGCTTCGGTTAATAAAATACCGTTTAAATCGCCACGAGAAATTGAGTTTATGTATTCTCCTTCTCTTCCTGAGTAATTAGAGGCAAAAGTATTTCCTTTAATATCGTGAATTAAACGACCATACATCGGAATACATATTTCACGTGCTTTTTCTTCTACGCCACATAAACGTAAGGCTTTAAATCCACGGTCAGACAGTGCTAAGTTTATTGATCTTCCTGCTGAAATATCAGTAGTTCTTAAATCTGGTCTACTTTCATATACGGCAACTTTATATCCTCTTTGTGCTAATCGCAAAGCTAATAAGCTTCCACATAAACCAGCACCTATAATCAGTATGTTATTTTTTTTATTCATTTTATTCTAATATCTATTCGAGCGCAGTCGAGAACTAATAAATATCTCTCGACTGCACTCGAGGAGACATTTTACTTTTAATTATAACAATCCTTTTAAAACAGAAACCATTTTATACACATCTTCAAAACTAGTATACATTGGTACTGGTGCGCAACGAATAACATCTGGCTCTCGCCAATCGGTAATAATATTATTTTCTGTTAGTTTTTTATGTAAGTTTTTATCCGCATTTTTCACTTGAAGAGATAATTGACAACCTCTTTCTTTTGGATTTGATGGTGTTATAATCTTAATTGAATCCGAATCTATTTGGTTGATTAGATACTCAAAATAACCTGTTAGTTTTTCTGATTTTTCTCGTAAAGCTTCCATTCCTACCTCAGCAAACATATCTAATGATGCTTTAATTGCTGCCATAGATAATATTGGTGGGTTACTTAATTGCCAACCTTCTGCCCCTGCCATTACATCGAATGGTTGACGCATATTAAATCGTGTTTCTTTATTATGATTCCACCAACCAGAAAAACGTGGTAATTCTTTATTATGTGCATGCTTTTCGTGCACAAACAATCCTCCTAAACTACCTGGCCCTGAATTTAAATACTTATAAGTACACCAAGCTGCGAAATCTACTCCCGAATCGTGTAACTCTGGTGATATATTACCTGCTCCGTGCGCCAAATCAATCCCTACAAAACATTCTTTTGAATGTCCTATTTCTGCAATACGTTTTAAATCTAGATATTGACCCGTGTAATAATTAACACCTCCTATTAACAGCAACGCTATTTCATCTCCTTGTTCAGCAACAATCGTTTCTAAATCTTCAATATTTAATAATTCTTCTCCCGCTCTTGGCTTCCATTCAATCAACCCTTCTTCTACATCAAACCCATGAAATTTTAATTGAGATTGTACTGCATATCTATCTGAAGGAAAAGCATCTGATTCTATTACAATTTTATACTTCTTTTTTGTTGGTTGATAAAAAGAGACCATTAACAAATGCAAGTTGGTTGTTAAAGTATTCATCACCACAACTTCTAGTGGTTTTGCACCCACTATTTTTGCCATATTCTCTGTTAAAAACTCATGATAAGGCAACCAAGGTGTGTTTCCTTCAAAATGCCCCTCTACTCCATAATTAGCCCAATCATCTAATTCTTGTTGAATATATTTTTGAGTATTTTTAGGTTGCAACCCAAGCGAGTTCCCTGTAAAATACAACCACTCATTACCTTCTTTATCTTTAGGTATATGAAATTGATTGCGCAAATGCGCTAATTTATCTTCCTTATCTTGTTGTTGTGCGTAATCGAGTGTTGCTTTATACATACTTCTTTTTATTTCAAAAAACCTTTTCGCGGAAACACTAAAGATACTTGATTTAAAAGAAAATCAAAAAGACTAAAGCGTTTCACTTAATGAAACGGTGTTTTATAAATCTACACTTTTTTATTATATTAGCAAAAATTATTTTCGGAAATGATTATTGATAACAAAAATTTAAACCAATCAATCATAAAAGCTTTTACTGTTTTAGATGCTTTTACAAATGATAAAAAAGAATGGGGCGTTCGTGAATTAGCGAATAAAACAGGCTATAACAAAAGCACTACCTATAGATTATTAAGCACTTTGGTTTCATTAAATGTTATACATCAAAATGAAAATGATAAATATCGCCTAGGTAGTAAACTTTTTGAGTTAGGTAATCGTGTTTCATTATATCAATCTTTAATTACGGTTACCAATGAAACTATAAAAAATATCGCTTTAGAAATTCAAGAAACGGTGTTACTTAGCACTTTAAAAGAGCTGCAAGTTTTTCACATCAATAAAGCAGACAGCTTGCAAGGATTAAAAATTAGCACCTCAATTGGTTCTTACCAACCTACTCATGCAACTGCATCAGGAAAACTATTATTGGCTTTTTCTTCAATTGAGAATCAGAGCAATTATTTTAAGAATAGCTCTTTAATTACATTCACTAAAAAAACAATTACCAAAGCTTCGGAATTAAGAACAGCATTGCAAACTATAAAAAAACAAGGATATGCTTTAGATTTAGAAGAGTTTGAATTAGGATTGATTTGTATAGCCATCCCTATTTTTAACAAAAATAAAAATGCCATTGCTAGCATTAGTGCTTCAGGACCTTCTAGTCGATTTAAATTGGAAAATGTACATAACTACATTTCTATTTTACAAAAAGGAGCTACTTTGATTGAAAGGACTTTACAAGATTTTGATTCTTTATAAAAAAAAGCCTTATAAAATATTACAAGGCTTTTTTAAAATTAAAATTTACTTTTTAATACAATACTCTAAATTTAATAGTACCGTCTACTTTACGAAGTTTAGCAATTACTTCTTGGTTATATTCTTTATCAATATCAGTAATTACATATCCTACTTTAGAATCTGTAGATAAATATTGTCCTGTAATATTCAGTTCATATTTAGCCAATACCTTATTAATTTTGGCCATTACACCAGGAACATTTTTATGAATATGTAAAAATCGGTGTGCGTTTGTTTGACGTGGTAATCTTATATTTGGAAAATTAACGGCATCTACGGTGTTTCCTGAATTAATATATGCCATAATTTTACTCGGAACAAAATCAGCAATATCTCTTTGTGCTTCTTCAGTACTTCCACCAACATGCGGAGTTAAAATAACATTATCTAACCCTTTTAATTGCGTTATAAAATCACCATTTTTTCTTGGCTCTTCAGGATATACATCAACAGCTGTTCCTGCTAACTTACCAGATTTTAAGGCTTCAACTAAAGCTTCAATATCTACCACAAACCCTCTAGAAAGATTAACTAAATGCGCTCCGTCTTTCATTTGAGCTATTTCCTCTTTACCTATATAATTTTTGTTCGCTGCATTATCATCTATATGTAAAGTAACAACATCAGAAATATTCAACAATTCTTTTAAAGTATTAATTCTTGTTGCGTTTCCTAAAGCTAACTTATCTTCAACATCGTAATAATACACATCCATCCCTAAAGCTTCTGCCAAAACTGATAATTGCTTTCCGATGTTACCGTAACCTACAATACCTAATTTTTTACCACGAACCTCTCTTGACCCTTGTGCTGTTTTATTCCATTCACCATTGTGTAATTCTGTACTTCGCTGAAATACACTACGCATTAGCATAATAATTTCTCCAATTGCTAATTCAACTACAGAGCGCGTATTACTATAAGGTGCGTTAAAAACTACTACTCCGTTTTCTTTACAAGCATCTAAATCAATTTGCTTTGTACCGATACAAAATGCAGAAACAACCATTAATTTCTCAGCAGCTTCAATCACCTTTTGGGTAACTTGAGTTTTAGATCGAATACCTAAAACATGTACGTCTTTAATTTTTTCAATTAGCTCGTCTTCTGATAAACTTTTTGATACGGTTTCAACAGCAAAACCATCTGCTGTTAATTTTGTAAAAGCATCAGCATGTACATTTTCTAATAATAATATTTTAATTCTGTTCTTTGGGTATGAAATATTTCTTGGCAAATCGTTTAGGTATAAAAATTCATCTAAATTAGGCGTAATATGGTCAGCATTCGCAATTGTTTTCTCCCTGGACACATTTTCTGTATATGCAAAAAAGGTATCAGCAACACCTGCTTTTTTCGTTACAGCATCACTATAACCATCACCAATTACTTGTATTTCTCCTTCTAAATTTAAGTTCTGTAAACATTCTATTTTACCATTGTGTTTTGAGAGCGAGTTCTCTACATCAAAACCAATAATAACACCTTCGTTATCAAACTTAAAAGTATTTGCAAATACTCTTTCTGAAGGAATATTATACGCAGCAACTATTGGGTCTATAAACTCTTTGAACCCTGCTGAAATTACATAAATATCATCAGAAAAATTTTCAAAAAAATCTTTATTACTTTCTATAGAGCGTGAAACTTTCTGTTTTAATTCCTTAATTAATAAAGGTAAATCAGACTCTTTAGCTTTTAATAGTTTAATGCGTTTTTCTAAAGATTGAGGAAAGGATATTTCCCCATCTATTCCTTGATTTGTAATGTTTACAATCTCTTTAATAATTTCATCCTTTTTCGGATTCCCTGCTAAGGTGATTTCTGCTAAAACATCTAATGCTTCTACCTTTGTTAAGGTACTGTCGAAATCGAAAACGAAACTTCGTTTTACTAAATTCATATTAGCTTTAATATTTTGTGTTGTTGTTTTGTTAAGCTGACGAAAATACAACTGTTTTTATAAAAAACTTACTATAAATATTTTTCCTTACGAAATTTAAACAATTGCAAATCTGATACTTCTTATAACAACTAGACCGTAATCACCCCGAATAATTATTTTAAGAATCAACTATTCTACGAAACACAAAACTGCTACTTATGCTATTATTAATAATAAAACCCACCATATAATAGGCACAGATTCCACCAAAAATGAGCTGTAATATTTTGATTTTTCTTCTGAAGATTTCATTAATAAGATTAAGGTAATAGCCATAAATAGTAAAAACACTGTTATGAGCTCATGATTTGGTTTTATAGCAAATTCTAGTAGTAAACAAATAACTAACAACGAATAACCTAACTTTTTTGTTTTTTTAATTCCTATTTTTTTTGGAATTGTTTGTAGTAAAACCGCATCGTACTGTACATCTCTAATATCAAAAGGAAGTATTAAAACAACCACTAACAAAAAACGCTGTAAAGCTATTAGATACAATGAGTTTGTAAAAATTATTTCTGAATCTAAAGCTGGTAAAAACACTGTAATTCCAGCCCAAACAGTGGCTACAATTATAATTTTTAAATACCCAATACTTCTTAAATTTTTTTGAAACCCACTAAGAAAAGGAATTGCATATAAAAAAGTAAGCAGCCCTAAAGGGGCAAGAAATAATAATGTTTTTACACTTAACTTACTCATATAAAAGCACATTAAAAGAATACAAACTAAAGAGAAAATTTGAATTATTTTTAAATGTGTTGTTAAACTCCTATGGTACAGTTTTGCTACACCTGCATATTTTACAAAATTATAGGCTGTAACGGTTGCATAAAAAACAAAATAACCTAAAGATTCACTGCCTGTTAGCTCTAAATAAAACTCGGTTATTCTAACAAAAGAAAATACAGCTAATGCTACGTGAATACTAGCATTTATATAAAAATCAATTATTATTTTAAAGAGTTTCATTACACAAAAATAGTTTTTATGTTTATAACCTCTCCTTTTGGTTAATAAAATATCTGTTTTAAAGCAAAAATATACCATATAGAATGATACAATTTTATTATTTTTGAAGCACTTAAAAAAACAACAACAGACAATGAACACTAATTCATTTCAACTAAGACATATTGGTCCTCGTGAGAAAGACCATCAACAAATGTTTACTACTATTGGTGTAGATAGTTTAGACCAATTAATTTTTGAAACTGTTCCTGATGATATTCGTTTAGATTCAGCATTAGATTTAGCTCCTGCAATGAGTGAATATGAGTATTTAAATCATATTACCGAATTAGGTGCAAAAAACAGTGTTTTTAAAACTTATATTGGTTTAGGGTATCACGAGGCAATTGTGCCTAGTGTTATTCAAAGAAACATATTAGAAAACCCGGGATGGTATACAGCATATACACCATACCAGGCTGAAATTGCTCAAGGGCGTTTAGAAGCTTTATTAAATTACCAAACAATGGTTTGTGATTTAACTGGAATGGAGTTAGCTAATGCTTCTTTATTAGATGAAGGTACTGCTGCGGCTGAAGCAATGGCTTTATTATATGATGTTCGTGAGCGTGCTCAGAAAAAAGCAGGTGTAAATAAATTCTTTATTTCTGAAGATATTTTACCACAAACATTATCAATTTTACAAACTCGTGCTATTCCTATCGGAATTGAGTTAGTTATTGGAAACCATGAAAAATTTGATTTTTCTGAAGAGTTTTTTGGTGCTATCGTTCAATACCCAGGAAAACATGGTTTGGTTTATGACTATACTGAGTTTGTTGCTAATTGTAATGAAAAAAACATAAAAGTAGCTGTTGCTGCTGATATTTTATCATTAGTAAAATTAAAGGCTCCAGGTGAATTTGGTGCCGATGTAGTTGTAGGAACTACACAACGTTTCGGAATTCCGTTAGGTTATGGTGGGCCTCATGCTGGTTATTTTGCGACTAAAGAAGCTTACAAACGTAGTCTTCCTGGTCGTGTAATTGGTGTTACTAAAGATGTTGATGGCGGTCGTGCTTTACGTATGGCTTTACAAACTCGTGAGCAACACATTAAACGTGAAAAAGCAACTTCTAATATTTGTACTGCACAGGTTTTATTAGCTGTTATGGCAGGTATGTATGCTGTGTACCATGGTAAAGATGGTTTACAATATATTGCCGATAGGGTTCACACTGCAACAAATACGTTAGCTACTGCTTTAGAAACTTTAGGTTTCAAGCAAAAAAATGCTGCTTATTTTGATACTATATTAATTGAGGTTGAAGCTAAAAAATTACGTGTCGTTGCTGAGAAAAACGGAATTAACTTTAATTATATTGACGATAACCATGTTTCTATTTCAGTAAACGAAACTGTTAGCTTAAAAGAAATTAATGCTATTGTTGATTGTTTTGAACAAGCTTTTAATGTACAAGACATTACTGTTACCGAGTTTACAGCATCAGATGTAATTCCTGCAAACGCTAAAAGAAATACTTCTTTCTTAGATAACGAAATATTTAATACGTATCAATCAGAATCTGAAATGATGCGTTATATTAAAAAATTAGAGCGTAAAGATTTATCGTTAAATCATTCTATGATTTCTTTAGGTTCTTGTACTATGAAGCTAAATGCTGCTTCAGAGATGTTACCATTAAGTAATCCTCAATGGGGAAACATTCACCCTTTTGTACCTATTGATCAAGCTCAAGGATATCAAAAAGTTTTAACTAATTTAGAAAACCAACTAAACGTAATTACAGGTTTTGCGGGTACTTCTTTACAGCCAAATTCTGGTGCACAAGGAGAGTTTGCTGGTTTAATGGTTATTCGTGCTTATCATAAATCAAACGATGATGCTCACAGAAATATTTGTTTAATTCCTGCTTCTGCTCACGGAACAAATCCTGCTTCAGCAGTTATGGCTGGTATGAAGGTAGTTGTTACCAAAACAGATGAAAGAGGAAATATTGATGTTGAAGATTTACGTGCAAAGGCTGAAAAACATAAAGATAATTTAGCTGCTTTAATGGTAACGTATCCATCTACACACGGTGTTTACGAAAAAGCTATTAAAGAAATTACGCAAATTATTCATGATAATGGCGGTCAGGTTTATATGGACGGTGCGAACATGAATGCGCAAGTAGGTTTAACAAACCCTGCAACTATTGGTGCAGATGTTTGTCACTTAAACTTACACAAAACATTTGCGATTCCTCACGGTGGTGGTGGTCCTGGTGTTGGACCAATTTGTGTTGCTCCTCAACTAGTTCCTTTTTTACCAACCAATCCTTTAATAAAAACTGGTGGAGAGCATGCTATCACAGCTATTTCAGCAGCGCCTTGGGGTTCTGCTTTAGCTTGTTTAATTTCTTACGGTTACATAACAATGTTAGGTGCTAACGGATTAACAGACTCTACTAAGTTAGCTATTTTAAATGCTAACTATATTAAAGAGCGTTTAAATGGTCATTACGACACATTATATTCTGGTGAAATGAATCGTGCTGCGCATGAAATGATTTTAGATTGTCGTTCTTTTAAACAAAACGGAATTGAAGTTGTTGATATCGCTAAGCGTTTAATGGATTATGGTTTTCATGCACCTACAGTTTCTTTTCCTGTTGCTGGTACCATTATGGTAGAGCCTACAGAATCTGAAAATATTGCTGAGTTAGATCGTTTTTGTGATGCTATGATTTCTATTAGAAAGGAAATTGCTGAAGCAACTAAAGAGAACACCAACAATCCTTTAAAGAATGCACCGCATACACAAGGTATGTTAACTGCCGATGAATGGTCTTTACCATATACTCGTAAGCAAGCTGCTTTTCCTTTAGAGTATATTGCTGATAATAAATTTTGGCCTTCAGTACGTCGTGTTGATGATGCTTTTGGAGATCGTAATTTAATTTGTTCTTGTAATCCTATTGAAGATTATATAGATGATGAGGTTTAAAAAACTCTCTTTATAAAAACAAAAAACTCACCTATTTGGTGAGTTTTTTTGTTATGTACTAAAATTCTAATTTATTAGAAACATTTCTTTATTTACCTATAAGCGCAACAATAGGAGCTTTATTACTCCAACTTCCTTTTTTATACCAAAAAATAACTTTTTTAACAATTCTTTTATTTCCTTTAAGATCTATTGCTCTTGATTCCTGTCCTTTAGAAAAACGATTCTTTAACCAAACATCTTGTTTGCTACCGTCACCAAAATGTACAATCATTTTTTTCATTTCTAACGAAGAATTTCTTACTTTAATTTTAAGATGTGTAAACATACCTTTACTAGCAGTAACTCTTACTTCATCTCTATCTACACTTCCTTTTACTGTTGTAATACCTAACAACTTCCATTTTCCTACAAGCTTAGGTGGATTATTATTACTCGATTTATTTTGACCTATAAGCGCAACAATAGGAGCTTTATTGCTCCAGTTTCCTTTTTTATACAAAAAAACAACTTTTTTAATGAGTCGTTTATCCCCTTTCAAATCTATTTCTCTTGACTCCTGTCCTTTAGAAAAACGATTCTTTAACCAAACATCTTGCGTACTACCATTTCCAAAATAAACTACCATTTTCTTCATTTCTAAAGAAGCATTTCTCACCTTAATTTTAAGGTGTGTAAACATACCTTTACTACCAGTAATTTTTACTTCATCTCTATCTAAACTCCCTTTTACTGTTGTGATACCTAATAATATCCACTTATCATTTTTTTTAGAAGTATCTTCTGTAGAACTCGCTAAAAGAGAAAATGATTTACAAAATAAGAGAATTGTTACTAATATTATTGTCTTAAAAATCGTTTTGTTATTCATCATTTTATTTATTAAATTAATTTATTAAAAATCTATTAGTTCAATTCCTATCACACCAATAACACCTATATATCAAAGCATTACTTCTTATTCATGGTACAAACATACAGTAAGGGACTAATCTAAATTATTATTTATAAGTGAAGCGTCTAAATTGAGATGTGAAGTATTCTAAAATAATAGTCAACTAAAATTCCTATTGTTTAATAGTAAAATAAGGTGGTGAAAAAAATATTTTCAGAAATTAAACACCCTTAAATAACGACTAACTATTACACGTGATAACTTTTTAGGATATCCTGTTTCGAAAGATCTTGATTATTCCTCCTTAAATGAGCTTTTTCAATTTCCTACCAACAATTTAAATTACTGAAGCAGCTAAAGAGAACACCAACAATCCTTTAGAAAGTGCACCGCATACACAAGGTATGTTAACTGCCGATGAATGGTCTTTACCATACACTCGTAAGCAAGCTGTTTTTCCTTTAGAGTATATTGCTGATAATAAGTTTTGGTCTTCAGTACGTCGTGTTGATGATGCTTTTGGAGATCGTAATTTAATTTGTTCTTGTAATCCTATTGAAGATTATATAGATGATGAGGTTTAAAAAACACTCTTTATAAAATAAAAAGCTTACCTATTTGGTGAGTTTTTTGTTTTTATAATACTCTTACCTTCTTTTACCCCTATGCTGAATTAGAAATATTATATTTTTGTTAAAAAATTAAATGATGAAAAAAATAATATTAATTATTTGTTTTACAGTATATGGAATCTGTTTTTCTCAATATACAGATAGTTATCTTGATTTTACTAATGATTATATATTCTTAGATTCTTCTAAAGTAAATACAAAGTGGAAGAATGGAAAAATTAGAGAATTAAAAAACAATATGAAAATCAGTTATAAAAATAAACAATATGAATATTTGACTGGTGTGTTTTTAGAGTTTAATAAAAGAGGTAAAAAAAGAACAGAGTCACTATTTGATAAATATGGAAACTGTTTAAGTTATAAATTTCATGATTTAAATGGAATTGTTTCCCTAAAAAAAACTACTGAAAAAATTGACTACAATAAGAAAACAGCATTAGTTGAGATTATTATTCACGAGAAGCATTTTATGAAAAAAAAAAAAAGAAAACTACCTATATAAAGAAGGAAAAAAACTAAATGATAAAAAAATAGGAAAATGGTTGACTTATGATTTTTGTGGAAATATAATAAAAGAAAAAAAACACTCCAAATAACATAATCAGAACGCACTTTCATACTAAAAAGGCCTTTCTCTATTTCCTTAAACTACTACTTTTTAAAGAATTCTACAGTCTACAAGATCTTGAAATTTTGCTAAATTAGATCGCTTTTGTGATGCAATGATTTCTACTAGAAAAGAAATTTCTAAAGCAACCAACCTATAATTAAGTATTCATGTAGTCTTGCCAATGCACTAATACATACTTTTCTTTTTTGCTCATAAAACCATATTCATAGCAAAATAAATAAACATCTCCTTTACTATTCTTCCAATAATGTGTAAAGTACTTAGAGTCAAAATTTTTCTCAAAAAGTTCCTCTTTTCTTATAGTTGTAAAACCTGCTTTATTAAAGTACTTTAAAACCTTTCTATTATTTTTTAATTTATTATCTATTGTTTTGAATAAGCTATCCCCTTTTTCTTTATCATTTTCATAATGGTAAGACGATCTACAATATGACGAACAGTATTTTTTATCAATTCTTCCTTCTAATTCATTTTTACAATACAAACATTTCTTTTTCATAAACGTTTAAATCTACGTTTATATTTTTTTAACTGACGGCTTATTTTCATTTTTATGCCATGCAATCAGTTCCAAAACATATTACTTTAAAGCATTTGTTTATTAATAATTCTAAGATGATTGGCTTACAGTTTTCTCCAAATAAGGTTATTCATGCATTAATAAAAGAGTTACCTAAACCCAAATGGAGCACACATTATAACATGGTTTACTTAAAAAATTCAAAGGAAAATATTGATGCTATATTTAAAAAGTTTAAGGATCTTGTTTGGATACACGGTAGCTCTTTCTTTAAAGAGAAGCCTATAAGAAATAATACTTTACCAAATATTGACTGGTATAGAAATAGAGTTAAAAAGGAATCTTATAAATACGCTCCCGAAACCTACTTACAAAAACTAGAACTAAAAAGATACTCTTTAAATACTTGCAAAATTTATATTTCATTATTTGAAAAGTTTATGAATCAATTCTATGAAAAATCTATAAACGAGCTATCTGAAAGAGATATCCAAAATTACCTTCAATTACTAATACAGCAAAATAAATCGAATAGCTATGTTAATCAACCTATTAATTGTATTAAATTTTACTATGAGACTGTATTAGGTATGCCTAATAGATTTTACAGCATAGATAGACCAAGAAAAGAACATAAATTACCAAAAGTAATATCGAAAGAAGAAATTATTACCATTATAAATAATACAAACAATATAAAGCATCGCTGTATAATAAGTTTACTCTATTCTGCAGGGTTACGTAGAGGTGAAATACTTAATTTAAAAATAACAGATATAGACAGCAAGCGTATGCTAATACATATTAACAAAGCTAAAGGAAATAAAGACAGGTACTCTTTACTTTCTAATACTGTACTTAAAGAATTAAGAGAATATTATAAAGAATGGAAACCTAAAACATATTTATTTGAAGGCAAAATAGGTCAAAAGTATTCTGCTGAAAGTATAGCTAAAGTCCTAAAAAAAGCTAGTGAAAAAGCTGGCATACATAAAAAAGTAACTCCTCATATGTTACGCCATTCTTTTGCTACCCATCTTCTAGAAAATGGTACCAACCTGCGCTATATTCAAAATTTACTCGGACACAGTTCTAGTAAAACTACAGAAATTTATACACATGTTGCTTCTCACAACTTTAAATTAATTAAAAATCCCTTAGATTTGTAAAAAACATAATGGAAATATATGTACCAGTACATATATCCCGTTGTTGTAAAACATTTAATGAAAAACAATACTACATTATTAATAATCGGGTTTTTGATTCTGATTTCTTGCTCTGAAAAATCTGAATTTCTTGCTGACTGTAAATGTGAAAAAATAGATTTAAAGAATGGAATAGTCGTAAAAGGAACAGAAAATCGATATTCTATTGTTTTGCCTGACAGTAGCTGGAATCCCGAAATCACAAACATTGGATTAAGCGCTAGAACTTTTGACGACACTTCTTTTAAATATTTTGGCATAAATGAAATGGGTAAAGCAAAACCTTGGATGAGTTTAGAAGAACAACAAAAAGATGTTGAAAGCAAGTACGATGTGATTGAATCTGGAGTTTCGGATTTACTTCAAAAAAAAGCAATATGGAATCTTGTAGAAGAAAAATTTGACACAATTCCAATTATTGGTTTGTATGTGACAGTAGAGCATCCGACAGATGATGTTTTCTATACTGTCAACCTTGCGGTATCAAAAAATAAATATGGGAAAAAAGAATTATGCGAACTTGAAAGTGTAATTAAGTCGTTTAAAATGAACTAAAAAAAACGTTTTACAACAATGTATATAAAAAATAGCGCGAGTCGTTGCTAACACAAAGGTTCGGGCATTTTTGGAAAGTCGCCAAATTTTTAAATTTGACAAATTCCCAAAAACAAAATAATTAGTAAAATTTAAAAATTAGGCTTGTGTTTTATTCGAAAATTATCGCTTTTTTCAGCGCTACTTTTCATATACACAACCGTTGTGCGTCATTTAAAAACCGACTCAAAAACTAATAACAATTATGATTTATAAATGAATCTGGAAAAAGAAAAATTGAAAAATAAGTTTATTAATTCACTTCAATCAATATTGGAAAAAATTGATTTGGAATCAATTGACAACATTTTAGATTCTAGAGATTCTGATTTATTTTCTACTCAATGGACAAAAGCGTGGAATAAACTCGACACTCAAAAGATAAATTTAGAAACTGAACGAGAGGAAATTTTTAAATTGATTTTTAGGAAAACTGAATCGGATGATTTATCTGCATATATTACAGAGGATTTTGAATTGATTGCTAATTATTTGAAGTTGGAAGAAAATAATTGGGTTACAAGTTTATGCAACTCTTATTTTAATGAAAAAATACCTGAAGGAAAAACTAAATCTTCTAATAAAACTTTAATCGAATTAATAAACGAATAGATTGAATAAAAAACGAACGCACAACAAAGAACTGAGGTGAAAAACAAATCTTTTCTTCATTAAATTTATACAATATTATTCTAGGCTCAAAATGCTATTACTTGGTATTTTGAGTTTTTATTTTTTTAGATAAACACTACTTATTTTGACAAAACGGAAACATACTTTTCATTATAAGGCAAACCAGATTTTGCAATAGCAAAACTTTGTTTGATTAACTTATTTGAAACGGCTATTAAAGCTAGCTTTTTACTCTTTCCTTTGTTTACAATACGCTCATAAATATCTCTACATGCTTTATTATGCTTACATGCATTAAAGGAGCATAAAAACAAGAGATTCCGTAATTTTCGATTACCTACTTTACTTATCCTACTTCGTCCTCTTACACTACTTCCTGATTCTCGTATTGTTGGAGTTATACCAACATAACTACAGAGTTCTTTTGAGTTTTCAAACTTGGTAAAACCATCGGTTATTACAATCATAAATAAGGCCGTTTTAAGTCCTATCCCTGGAATACTTGTCAATAAAGTTAATTGTACTTGCTGTTCTTGTTTTACTAATGATAATAGCTTTTTTTCTATCCCTAAAATCTCTTTATCTAAATACTTTTTTATTCGTTTTAAACTACGATATACATATTTAGAAGGAATATCTAAAACTTCCTCACCATGGATTTTATTCTTTGTCGCTGTACGTTTCTTGATACAACTATCCATCAATCTAAACAATTGCAAACATTCACTTTGAACATTTGTAAGTGCTGTATATAAAGGCACTTCATTTATTTGTCCATATTCACAAATGGCTTTAGCATCACTTTTATCTGTTTTTATTTTAGCTAATTTCATTTGAATAAATCGCTTTACCGATAAAGGATTTACTACTGAAACAATAATGTTTTGTTTGTATAAAAACTGAGCTAATCGATAATGATAATACCCTGTTGCTTCCATTACAACTAATGATTCTTTAGGAAGGCTTTTTAGAAAGGACTTAAAACCAGATGCATTATTTTTAAATTGATCATGGCCACTTTTACTTCCATGAACATCAAATACGTCTTTGCTAATGTCAACTCCAAAAATTTCCTTATATTTATTCATAAGAACTGATTTATGAAAGAATAAGCTACTTGACTCACAACAACTTGAAATCGAGATCTAGGTCTCACAGAACTGAACGTGATTTTTAGTAGAAAAGAGAGCCAATTACCAATGTTGTCGAAGTCTAATGCTTCACCGTATAAATTAACCTTAATTCTCTCTTTTATTCTTTCTGATTTATATCTCTTAAATTTAACCTTTTTATTAAATTGCTAACTTAAGATGTATATAAAAAATAGAGCAAATCATTGACAACACAAAGGTTTGGGTATTTTTGGAAAGTCGCCAAATTTTTAAATTTGACGATTTCCAATAAAAAGATAAACAGGAAAATTTAAAAATTAGGCTTCTTTGATGAAAAGAACCTCAGAAAAAAACAACAATCAACAAGGTTAGAAAATAATTTAGTGTAAACACTAATCTTTAACTTGTGTAAACTATGTCCCTTAACGAACATTGCAATGAGGACGAAAAAATCAAAAAGATATACTGAGCAAATTGATCGAGAAATTGAGAAAGCAGTTTCAGTATTCTCAGAGCATCTTATGTCCAATTCGAAGTGGGTTCGACTTATAGATAGACTTGTAGAAAATGTTGCTAAAATTCAAAAAATTGAATTCAAGAAAGTCCAAAAAGACCAAATCGGTGAATTATACTTAGAAGAAGACACAACCTATGGATTTGACTATTGGAAAAACGGATTCGAAGGACATAATTCTCTTGGAGGTTGGTTAACTTTTAAAGAAATTGAATATCTTATTTTCCCAAGGATTGTAAACTCTGAAAATGAAAGTTCACAGGATCTTAATGAAATAAAAAACCTAATCAATAGTGCTGGTCAATTCTTTCTTGAAATTGATGAGAATAAAATAAAACTCATCTGTTATAAATAAAAAACTGTGGGTAACAAAACCTATAAATAATACGGGTTTTGGTGTTTAAAATCTAAAGTTTGGGTATATTTATAATCAAAGCCAAACCTTTTAATTTGGCTTTTTTAAAATGACAAACTAAAAACAAAACAAAAAGCTTATGGCTTGTGACGATACGAAAATCTGCGGATTTTCTGCCCCGAACTATTCATAGCTAAACGTTGGCAACCATTAGAAAGTACGAATATATTATATGAATAGAAAAATTGCTATAGTAACAGGAGTAAGTCGATTAGAAGGGATTGGACGAGCAATTTGCTGTGAATTGGCAAAAAGAAAATTTGACATATTCTTTACTTATTGGACGGAATATGACAATCAGATGCCTTGGAAAGTAAATGAAAGTGAACCCGAAATAATTCAGAAAGAAATCAGAGAATTTGGCGTAAAATGTGAAAAACATGAATTAGATCTATCAAGCGAAAATGCAATCGAAATTTTATTTAGAGAAGTAAAAAATAAATTAGGTTCCCCAATAATTTTGGTGAATAATGCGACTTATAGCACTCAAACAACGATTGACAATTTGACAGCGGGAGAATTAGATAAACATTATGATATTAATCTAAAAGCGACAACTTTATTGACCATTGAATTTATTAAACAATTTGATTTTAACAAAAATGGTAGGATTATAAATTTAACATCAGGACAATCTCTTGGTCAAATGCCAAACGAAATAGCATATGCGATTACAAAAGGAGCAGTTGAAACTTTGACTTATACATTATCCCAAGAAATTGCACCAAAAGGAATTACGATTAATGCAGTTAATCCAGGTCCAAATGATACAGGTTGGATGGATACGAAAATGAAAAAAGAATTACTAAATCAATTTCCAATGAATAGAATTGGAAAACCAAAGGATACAGCAAAATTAATTGGTTTTTTAGCAAGTGAAGATGCTGAATGGATTACAGGACAAATTATTCATTCAGAAGGTGGATTTAAAAGGTAAAACGGGTGCCAACAATGGCTATAATTAATACGGGTTTTGGTGCTTAACCCAAAGTTTAGAGCTTTAAACTAAGTCCGCCAAATCTTTTGATTTGGCTTTAAAAATGAAAAGATAAAACAAAATAAAATAAAAAATTTTGGCTAAGTGCTTAATCGGAAATTAATTATTTTTAATTCCCGTACTAACCATAGCCAAGACGTCAGACTGTCTAAAAACTTAAAATAACCCCTCAGAGAATCCTGTATTTGTTTTTTTTAAAGATAGCCCTCCGAATATTAAAGTTACAAAAATAGGTTTTTAGACAGTCTGACGTTAGCTATAATTCAAGACAAGACATTAAATAAGGATTACTCCCCCATTCAATAATTTAATTATATCACCCTCTATTTACAGTTCTTTTATTTCTTAAAAAGAGACAAAACCTTACTTAACATTAATAACAAAGTGGACACAAAAACGCATTTTGTTTTTGTTTTGGCAAACATAATATCAATTAAAAGAAACTAAAGGTACATAAACCCTAATTATAGTATATTTTTGAGTTTTCAATTACATAATAATTAATGTTACTGACAAAGTATTATACTGAAATTAATACCCAAAAAAGAGTTCTAATACAAATAGTGATATCTCAGTAATCTTTAATTTCGTTACATTTGTTTTTTTCAAAAAAATATGGGATTAGTAAGTTCAAAAGAAATTGCAAAAGCACTAAATGTTAGTAAAGCAGGGTTTTTAGGAACCTTTATAGGTTGGATTGTGTTAAAAGTATTACGAATAGATGCTATTAATCGATTGTATGACAATAATAAACATCTACCAGATATTGATTTTTTGAGAGGTATTTTAAAGGATATGAAAGTCAAGTATGAAGTCTCTGACGAAGACTTAAAGCGTATTCCTAAAAACGGCTCCTTTATTACAGTTTCAAACCACCCAATGGGTGGAGTAGATGCAATATTGCTTTTAAAAATAATGCTAGAAGTTAGACCAGACTTTAGGGCTACTGCTAATTTTTTTGCGCAAAGAGTAGTGCCAGTAGAATCTATCATCATTCCAGTAAATCCTTTTGAAAATAAAAAAAAGGAAATTGGATCCTTAGGAGCTTTTGAGAAATGTCTAACGATTATAGGAGAAGGAAAGCCTTTAGGGCTTTTTCCTGCAGGAGAAGTGTCTACTATAAAAGATGGGGATATTTTTCAAGATAGACAATGGGGACGGTCACCTATAAAATTAATTCAAAAATCTCAAGTACCCGTAGTGCCATTATATTTTCATGCTAAAAACAGTAATATATTTTATTGGCTTTCCGGAATTAGCGGTTTTTTACGTACCGCAAGACTACCTTCGGAGTTTTTTACTCAGAAAAAAAAGATTGTTAAAGTTAGAATTGGAAATCCTATATCTGTAAAGGACCAAAATGGACATACCAACATTGAGGGCCTCTCTAATTTTTTAAGAGAAAAAACATATACCTTGGCTAATTCATATGATGAAACATTTAACTCTTTAAAATAAAAACTGAGCTAATAGATAGTGATAGTAACCTGTTGCTTCCATTATAACTAATGATTCTTTAGGAAGGTTTTATAGAAAGGTTTTAAAACCAGACGCATCATTTTTAAATTGATTATGACCGCTTTTACTTCCATGAACATCAAATACATCTTTGCTAATGTCAACTCCTAAAATTTCCTTATATTTATTCATAAGAACTGTTTTATGAAAGAATAAGCTACTTGACTCACAACAACTTGAAATCGAGATCTAGGTCTCACAGAACTGAACGTGATTTTTAGTAGAAAAGAGAGCCAATTACCAATGTTGCCAAAATTTAAGCTTCACCGTATAAATTAACCTTAATTCTCTCTTTATTCTTTCTGATTTATATGTCTTAAATTTAACCCTTTTATTAAATTGTTAACTTAAGATGTGTATAAAACATAGCTATTTAGTGCTTTACCTAAGGTTTGTGCTTATTTAACAAGTCCGTTAGGTAGCAATTACAAGAATAGTGAAATAGATGACGGAAAAAGATTTAAATATTGACCTAGAAAAGCTTCAATCTGAAGCTCTAAATAATGGAGGTACATTCCGATTTTTAAAATCACCAATACAAAAATAAAGGTAATCTTGAAGAATCGCTTAAAAATATCATTAAAGAAGTAAAACTCGCTTCTGTTTATAATGAACAGATTAAAGATTTAATTATTGAATCAATTGACCACTGGTCACCATATTCTGGTCCTTGCCCTGAAAGGAATGAAAACAGCAAAAATTATGATAGATTAAAAGCAAGTTTTGTTAAAAACCTGTTTCATTTTTTGGATAAAAAAGGTCTTGCCGATATATATCGTGTTAAAAATTTAGACTCTTGGCTTAATGAAGTTATTGAATCAGGAATTGACCATATCAATGAAGATTTCATTATTCAAACTGATGGTGGGAGTTACATTCTACATTTAGGATTCAGTTCATAAAAAAAGCACCTAACACTATATATAGCAAATTGGGCGATTATTATTTAAACCAAAATATTATTATCTATTTGTAAAGTCGCCAAATCTTTTGCTTTGGTATTAAAAAAACACGAAAGATTTAGCTTGTGGCTAATCCGAAAAACATAGAAAACATCATCTTACCAAATGCAAAAAATTACCATTCGAAAAATAAAATAACCTCATTTTTTAGGAAGTTTTGAGATGATTAATCTTGGAGATTTGCTGGTTGACAAAAATATGAAAGAAGGTTTACATCGGCATAATTTCTTTTTCCTTATGATCTTAGAGCAGGCAAGTCGTAAACATCATATTGATTTTAAAAATTATCACGTAGTCTCAAACACTATTTTTATAATACCTTCTGGGCAAGTTCATGAACTAATCCTTGAACAAGGTAGTAAAGGCTATCTTATTACATTTTATTTTAGCTTCTATTCTCATATTCATAGCTATAAAAAAGAAGTATTTCAGAGAGCAACTTTAAATAATCTTTACCATTTAGACAATGAAAAATTTACTAAAATTTTAGCTATTTAAAAATGTCTCTTTGATGAGTTTATTAATAAGGGGTTAAGTTCTGAAGAAGTAATTAAAGCTAATTTGGACATTCTGTTTATAGAGTTAATGCGAGAGGTTTGGGCTAGCAATACTTCAAACAAGCAAAATGCCCCTAAGAAACAAGAACTACTGGAAAAATTTACACAATTATTGGAAAGCGAAATATGCACAAATAAACAAGTTAACAAATATGCCGAGATGCTTTGCATTACGCCATACAAACTAAATACCATTACCAAAAATTTGTTAGACAAAACCAGTTCTCAATTAATCAATGAGCAAATTATTCTTGAGGCAAAAAGATTGTTGCTGGCAACCTCTAATCAAGTAAATGAAATAGCATTTCAACTATGTTATGAAGACCCTGCTTACTTTATCCTGTTTTTTTTAAGAAACATACAGGTTATACTCCCCAAATATTCCTTCAAAATTTCAGATAAGTACAATTATTTTTAAAATTTGTCCTATCAAAACATTTCAATTCCTAGCTACTTTTGTTAAGTCCTTGAACAGGATGAACACAATACTTTAACTAACAAAAATTACAATCATGAAAAAAGACAAATTCTCATTTTTTTGCAAAGCCAATGAAGGAATTCAGGTCATATCCACAGGTAATTTGTATAGAATTATTGCCGATGGTAAAAGAACAAAAAATAGTTTTTCTTTAATGGAAACTATTCTAGAACCTGGTCAAGGAGCACCTCTTCACATTCATACTAGAGAATATGAAGCCTTCTTTATTTTAGAAGGAGAGGTTGCCTTTAATTTAGAAAATTCGGAAATTATTGCTAAAAAAGAAGACTTTATATCTTGTGCACCAAATGAAATACGTGGTTTCAGAAACAATACCAATTCAACTTCAAGAATGTTATTGTTTTATAGTTCTGCAGGAATAGAAGAAATGACCTTGCGAAACGGAACAATTGTAGAACAAGGATTAAAACCGCCCAATGAAGATGAATATGTAGTACAATGCCCTCTTTTATCTGAAAAATATGGGGTTATAGAATTTAAAAGAAAATAAAAATGAATACAGTATTTAAAACTATTCTAATAGGAATTGGAGCTACTTTCACAATGGATATCTATGCCTTTATTTTAAAACTGCTCGGAATTAAAGGACTTGGCTATAAATTTTTAGGTCGTTGGGTTGGGCATATATTTAATGGAAAATTTAATCACAATAAAATATTTGATTCAGTACCTATTAAGTACGAACTAATTACCTAGCAGACAACCAATTATTCTATCTAAATTATCTTCGCTTTTTTATTAGTAATACTGTTTGAAAAAAATTAGCTGAATAATCCTTCACTTTCTCCTGCTTTGGTTGTTGGTTTGCTAACAATGCTTGCACCATTTTTTATAATGCAACCTGCATTTGGGTTTGGTGCTGCAGGTTCAAATTTACCTGACTCAAACAAAGCTAGATTAATGAGCCTGATCATTCACTACATATACGGTTTTGGTTTGTTTGTAACAGCACTAATAGTAAATAGGATTAACTTAGCAACTAAAGTACGAACACATAATAATGGCTATAATTAATACGTGTTTTAGTGATTAAACCAAAGTTTGAAGAAAAGTCTGCTGTTATTTTAACCTAAAGCTGCACATCCAGTCCGACTTTAACCCTATCCATTCCCACAAAAGTTTCAAAACGCTTTATATTGTTATCTTCAAAAAATAAAGCTCTTGTCAGTTTTTCATAATCAGCCATAGTTGGTACAACAATAATTAATACAAAGTCTGCTTTTCCAGTAACATAATAACATTGTTGAACTTCCAGAAAATTTTTAAATTTTTTCTTTGCTTCATCAATGAGTTCGATTTTTTCACTCTCTAATTCAACTTCAACAAATAAAGTTATAAACTTTCCTAATTTTAATGGATCTATTACAGCAATATTAGACTGAATTACACCCGAAACTGTCATTTTCTTAATTCTTCTTTGCACTGCTGCTGCTGATAAATTAACCGATTTGCCAATATCTCGCTGAATAATGGAATTGTCCTTTTGTATAATTGTTAAAATATCTAAATCAAACTTATCTAGTTTCTCCATGTTTCAAAAGTAATTAAAAATGCAATAAAATTGCATATACGTAGTCATTTTTAATAAAAAAACACAGTATTAATGATTTAAATTTGCAAATCATTAATAAAAGTAATTAAAATGAAAACATTAAAAGATTTAGTATTGCTTGGAAACCCTCTTCTATATAAAGTATCTAGCCCCATAAAGAAATCTGAATTACCTCTTGTAACAAAATGGGTTGCAGATTTAGATAATGTAATGAAAGAGATTAGAATGAAATACAATTTTGGACGAGCTATTGCAGCTCCTCAATTAGGAATAATGAGAAGATTAATTTATATGAATATTGAAAAACCTATTGTTTTCATAAACCCAGAATTCACTTATATGAGTGATGAAAAAATGGAAATTTGGGATGATTGCATGAGTTTTCCAAATCTTTTAGTAAAAGTAAAGCGACATAAAAAAGTAACTATAAAATATCTAGACGAAAACTGGGAGACACAAAAATGGGAATTGAAAAATGATTTATCTGAGCTATTACAGCATGAATATGACCATTTGGACGGGATTCTTTGTACCATGAGGGCTATAGATTTAAAATCATTCAAATGGAGATAAAAACTAAAATCAACTCTTCATTTTACATAAATAATGCTACCATAAAAACAGTAGAGAATGTGCCCTTTACTATTATCAAAAAAAGTAAGGCTCTTGAGTTTCATTCTTCTTTACCAATTTATCGACCTACGCCATTAGTCCATTTGCCTAACTTATCTAAAAAATACAATGTAGGTAACATTTATCTTAAAGATGAATCATTTCGTTTTGGTTTAAATTCATTTAAAGCATTGGGTGCTTCTTATGCAATTAATGAAATCCTTAAAGAAAAACCAAACATAACGACTTTTTGTACAGCAACAGATGGAAACCATGGACGAGCAGTTGCATGGTCTGCAAAATACTTTAATAAAAGAGCAATTGTCTTTGTTCCAAAAGATACGACTAACGAACGTATAAAGGCCATTGAAAAAGAAGGAGCCATTGTCGAACAAGTAAATGGAAATTATGACGAAACTTGTGCTCATGCAGAGCAAATAGCCAACAAAAATAATTGGGAATTGATTCAAGATACTGCTTGGAAAGGTTACGAAAGAATCCCTGCACAAATTATGGGCGGTTATTTAACACTCTTTCAAGAATTGGAAGATACACTTCACTTGCCACAAAAGCCAAAAGTAGACATTGTTTTCCTTCAAGCAGGAGTTGGTAGTTTTGCGGGAGCTGGAATCGCTTATTATCTAGAAAAATATGGCGCAAATTGTCCGAAAATTGTAATCGTGGAACCAAAAGAAGCGGATGCCATTCTTTCTTCATTCAAGAAAGGAAAAATAACCACTTCGCAAGGAAATAGCAAAACAATAATGGCTGGGCTTAATTGTGGAACCCCATCCTTAGGTGCTTGGAATTTATTAAAAGCTGGAACATCAGTTTCTATAAAAATTGATGATAAATATTCTAAACAAGCAATTCGGGAACTATATTTTTGTAATGGTTTGGATGAAAAAATAATATCTGGTGAATCTGGTGTTGGTGGTTTAGCAGGATTTATTGCTATAATGATAGAAGATGAATTCAAACATCTTCAACAAAAATTAAATATAGATCATACTACCAATATCCTTTTCGTAAGTACAGAAGGAGCAACAGACATAGATATGTTTAATAGAATTATTCGTTCTTAAGATAAAACTTCACATGACAAAGAACTGAGCTAAAAACCAAACAAATTCTTAATTAAATTCATACAATATTATTCTATGCTCAAAATGCTGCTACTTGGTATTTTGAGCTTTTATTTCCTGTATAAACACTACTTATTTGGGCAAAACAGAAACATAACTTTCATCATAAATTAAACCAGATTTCACAATTGCAAAACTTTGTTTTATTAGTTTATTTGATACTGCTATTAATGCTAATTTCTTACTCTTACCTTTATTTATAATCCGCTCATAAATATTTTTACATGCTTTATTGTGTTTACACGCATTAAAGGAACATAAAAATAAAAGATTCCGTAGCTTTCTATTGCCAACTTTATTTATACTACTTCAACCTCTTATACTACTCCCTGACTCTCGTATTGTAGGCGTTATACCAACATAACTACAAAGTTGCCTTGAGTTTTAAAACTTGGTAAAACCATCGGTGATTATAAGCATAAATAAAGCCGTTTTAATTCCGATGCCTGGAATACTAGTTAATAATGTTAACTGTACTTGTTGTTCTTGTTTTACTAATGATAATAGTTTTTTTTCAATTCCTAAAAAACGTTTATTAGCCAATAACGTCAACCTTAATGCAGAAAAAAAATGAAAATTTTTAAATAACTCCCTTATTAAATTTATAACCAATTAAAAAAGAAAGCTAAAAACAATAATAAAGGATTATTATTAAATTTCCTTTTCTTTAAACTTTATACTTAAAACCTGTAGTACATAATTTATGTACTAAAAGTTTAATTTGTATTTATTAAATAGATTAATTTATTGACCTACGTCAAATAATTTGACTTATAACAACATTAGTTTTGTAGTTGAAAAATTAAAATAATTTAAAATGGTAATTACAGAACTAGATGCACTAAAACTATTTGGCAACAACAGTCAAGAACGGTTAGAAAAAGCATTCACAAATCTTCAAAATGGAAATGGGGTTATATTAATTGACGATATAGATAGAGAAAATGAAGGTGATTTAATATTCTCTGCTCATAACATGACTATTAACCAAATGGCATTAATGATTAGAAAATGTAGTGGTATCGTTTGTTTATGCTTGACCAACGAAAAAGCTGACCTACTTAATTTACCTTATATGATGAAGGAAAATACAAGTAGTTTTCAAACACCTTTTACTATTACTATAGAAGCAAAAGAAGGTGTAACTACAGGAGTTTCTGCTAAAGATCGATTAAAAACTATCCAAGTAGCTTGCAATGAAAATACTAAAAGCAGTGATTTAGCTAAACCTGGTCATATTTTTCCCTTAAGAGCAAATGATAATGGTGTACTAGAAAGAAAAGGTCATACTGAAGGAAGCGTAGATTTAATGAAATTAGCTGGTTTAAAACCAGAAGCAGTATTATGTGAATTAATGAATGATGACGGTACAATGGCTAAAAATGATACGATTATACAGTTTGCCAAGAAACATAATTTGGTTGTTTTATCTATTCAGGATATTATTCAATATCGTAAATTTGTGAGAGACTATAAATAAATGACAAACTATAACGAACTCACAAATTACATAAAAAAGAATATTGATATTGATGACAACGATTTAAAAATAGTGTTATCTCATTTTAAAACAATAAAAAAAAGTAAAAATGAAACTTTACTTTCAAATGGAAAAAATAGCCAGGTTAGTTACTTTGTAAACAAAGGTTGTTTAAGATTGTTCTATTTAGATGAAGAAGGGAAAGATGTTACACGCTATATTGCTTTTGAAAATCAATTTGCTACAGAATTCGTTAGTTTTATAACAAATCAACCTGCTCAAGAATCTATTCAAGTGATTGAAAATAGTGAGCTTTTATATATTACTCACGAAGATTTTAGACATCTTATGAAAATTATTCCCAAATGGAAAGATTTTTATAATACTTATTTAGAAAAGGCATATGTAAATAATTCTAAAAGATTAATTTCATTTACTACTCTAAACGCATCTGAAAGATATAAACAATTGTTTCAAATTAATCCAAATATTGTAAAACGCCTACCAAACAAGATTGTGGCTTCTTATATTAATATATCACAAGAAACATTGAGTAGAATCAAATCTAAATTTTACTACAAAGGAAAATAAGTTAAGATCGATTATCTAAACTTATAGTAAAGCATATCGTGAAATAAAAAATACTAGATACTAACAGTTTATTAAATTAATTGCGAGTGCTCCCCGCTGGTATGAGTGTTACGCTCGTACTTACTTTAATTCTAACACGAGCTTTTTATACTAAACATAACTATAATTCCCCCATCAGAACTAAATCAAATACTTTAATAGAGGTCAGTAGTTAAATACACATCATTAAGTAACTGATTTTAAGCAGAGTGATGTACCTCTTGTTGTCAGTTCGAGCGCAGTCGAGAACTATTAGCCTCTAAAAAATAGGTTTCGACTACGCTCAACCAGGCATTACTCATGGTGTTCCAATTAAAATATAGGTAATTATCTACTGACCTCTTTACTTTTAAATAAAAAAACAGGCTGAAAAAGGGAGAATATTTAACGAACTTATTAGTATTTATACAAAGGTTAAGTTAACTAGAATTAATACCATTTCTCACTTACTACTTTAATCTCTTCTTTTGCTTCCTCTATCATTTGTTCAGACTTATCTGCATATTGTATCATACCAAACTTATTAATAGCTTCAGCTGAAATACCAAGAAATTCAAAACTTGTAATTAAAAGAGGTGTTGCAAAATTAACACTTTTATAAGGTTCCATTCCAAAATCACTCCCACTTGTCATTAAAATTAAAGCTTTTGTGTTTTCGCATAACCCTTTAATACCTGTTTCAGTATATGTAAATGTTTTCCCAGCCTGTATAACGGCATCAAACCAAGCTTTTACTGGTGCAGGAATTGAAAAATTATACATCGGGCTCGCTAAAACAACAAAATCTGCATCTAGTAATTGGTACATCATTTCATCATTTTTAGCTAAAACTTTCTGTTGCTCATCATTAAGTTCTACTCCACCAAAATTTCTATTTACATAAAGGTTTAAATTTTCTTTCAACAATAAATCTGGAGCCTCTTCAGCTAAATCAATAAATGTTATTTCTGTTTTCTCCTTATTATTCTCTATAAAGAAGTCAAGCATTTTTTTTGTATTCGAGTTATCTCTTGGTGTATAACTTATTATTAATGTTTTCGTCATTTCTAATATTCTTTTATTATTGAGTAACAAATTTATATTAAATTTGATATACAAAGTATACTACTATACTAAAGGATACCAGTATCCTTTAGTATAGTAACTATTGAAATAAGTTTAAAATGAAGACAAAAAAAGATAAAACTGATATTTACACACCAACCGAGTGTAAAAAATTTATTCTTCCTGTTCGAGATGTTATAGACATAATTGGAGGCAAATGGAGATTACCAATTATTATAGCGCTTTCTTTTAAAATTCATAGATTTAAAGAATTAGAACGTCAAATTGAAGGAATTACTCCAAGAATGCTCTCTAAAGAGTTAAAGGAATTAGAAATAAACGGCTTAATAAATAGAGAGGTATTTAACACGATACCTGTTTCTGTTCAATACAGCCTTACCGATTATGGAAAATCATTAGATAAAGTAATTGAAACAATGCGAGATTGGGGCTTAACGCATCGTGATAAAATTATTAATAAATAATTATGCTTAGCAAAAAAAGGAGCTAAAAAACCAAGATAATTCTTCATTAATTTCACTAAATACTAAGCTTAAGGTAATATCATTAAGCATTTTTAACTTATCATTTTTTACAATACATAAACCTATGTTTCATCATATGCTAATTCTGATTTTACAATTGCAAAAATTTATTTTATTAGCTTATTAGAAGCTGCTATTAAAGCTAATTTACATCCCATAAATATCGGCTTCTTACAAAAACATTTTCAAATTATAGCTTGAGAATAAAAATTAGTTCCCATTAATTTATAAACCCTATTAGTGTTCAATTTTTGTAAGTATTGTTATTTGTACATTTTTAAAATTATTAAAAAAAAACGTACAATAAATAAAGCTAAACTACTGTACACTCGTTAATAAATAAAAATTACAAGTGTACAACTATGTACATTTTTAGTTTTAATAAAAAAAACCTGTACATCATCATACAGGTTTAAAATATTTAATAAAAAAATATTTTAATGTAAAAATTTCATCCGTAATCAATTACTTAAGCGCTTCTTGTGATACAGATTCACAAATACCTTAAACCAATCACAAAATATTGGTATTATTCTATTAAATTTGAAATAAAAAAACGACTATGTATTTTAAGAATAAAAAACACAAAGATATTTACAATTATGAACTTTAAATATCTAGCCCTGCTAAGTTACTTTATATTATCAATTTCTTGCAAAAAGAATAAATCCAATATTGAACATAAAGTTAAAGAAACAATAGTACAAGGTGCTCCAAAACCGAATGAAGCTACTAAAAAAAGAATAGATACTCTTTATTACAATGAAAATTGGGATACAACAACCAAAGATAAAGCTTCTTTCTTTCGTCCTTTAAACTTCCTTAAAAAGGATGATTTATGGATCATTAGAGATTACTATATTACTGGTGAATTACAGTATGAAGCATATTCAAAAAATAAAATAGAAAAAATTTGGGAAGGTGATGCTATTTGGTTTGAAAAAAACGGAGCTATATCGCAACAAACAAGGTATTTTAGAGGTATCGAAATAACAGGCGATAATAAAAATGAAATTGAACAGGAAAAAATGTATGAAACATATGACATAGAAAAAATCGCAGGAGAAGTTTTAAAATCTAAAGAAACTGGCTATATTTTAAATGATACTATTCCTGACAATCTATTTCTATTCAATGACGATTACACGGATGTAATACCTAATAAAAGACTTATAATTCAATTAAACTCAGAAGAAGGTCTTTATTATCAAAATGAATTTACCTTTAACAAAGACAACTATTTAGATAAAGCTTATTTTGAGAACAACCAGTTAATCTTAAAATTCAAAGATGAAAGAAGATTAACCAATTGGAAACGTACTTTACATTTTAAACTACAAGAACTAGATTCAATAGAATCGATGGATTATGACGAATATTATGAACCTGAATTTATTCTTCAAGAAGATAAAAGTTTTGCAGAATACCCTATACTCAATAAAAAAGATTATAGTAAAAGAAATACTTCTCATTTTGGCGATTCAATATACTTAAGGTCTTTAAAATTTAAAGATACGACCAATAATTATACCTGGAGTAGCTTACAAAAAACAACCAATTATCAAGATACTTTATATAATGATAATGATGTTGAGGACATTAAAATATATTCTTTTTTAGATAGCATTAAAGACAATAAAACTATTCATATAAAAAAAGGAGTTTATAATTTTTCTAAAATATCTTACCACAAGTTTGAGGCATCAGATAAAGAAATCACGGTAGATTATGGAGAGCTATCTATTAAAGGTTATTCAAATATTAAATTTATTGCAGAAAAAGGAGTTTATTTTGTTTCCAACGATACGCATTCAGACGTTGTTGATTTTACAAATTGTAATAATATAGAAATTAACAATATACATGCTGTGCATAATGTAAAAGAAACGTTTTGTGAAGCGCCTGTATACGGTATATGGAATTCAAATAATATAACATTTAATAATTGTATTATAGATGGTAGTGGTAAATATGGTTTTTATATAAATAATAATTCTAACAGTATTAGAATACTAAATTCTACAATAACAAACTGTTCTAGAAGCGCTTTATATGTTTCCAAAAGCAATATTTTTATGGATAACGTAAAAATAATTAATAATGATTTTGAAGGCTGTATTATTAATCTGAATGATTCTTCTTTAGAGCTAGAAAATTGTTTAATAGAAAAAAACACCGTGAAAGCTTACTATAGTTTCGACTTTAGAGATTCTAATTGTAAAATAAGTAACAGCACAATTAATATAGATTTAGATTCTAATAATGAATATATCTTTAATATTTCAAGTAATAAAAACAACACCTTAGTTGAACATTCTACTATCAAAATAAAAAACAAAGAAAAATTATCTAAAGAAAAATCACCAAAACTTAGATTTATAGATTGTACTTTTAAAGAAATGTAGAGCCAGATAAACTAATCAACAAAATGATCTGCCCTGAAAATTGTCATAATCGATGTTTTTTAGTTTTTTAAAATAGAAACTGAGCAACTTTACCTAATAGATATTAAAAATGAGAGAAAATAACTGTGGTATTAATTTACTAAAAAAACTAAAACAAATTATACTCCAATAATTATTTTAGATATTATTTCAATCATGTATCAACTACATAAAATATGACTTTAATATCACACAATCTCTTGCTAGTGCATTATCAATATTTGTATTTTAGACCATAATTAACCTCCTATATTCAAAGGTTTTAAACCTACACAAACCAGTTCCATTTTTAATAAAATGGTGGCAGATTTACGGATTTATAATTTTGTTAGAATAATAGTAAATTGAATTTATTTTTTATAACTAGAATGATTATTCTGTACAATACAAAAAAATAAATTCTAGGATTGTACACGCTCGTACAATTTTAAAAATAAAAAAACAGGATTGTACAGCCATGTACAATCCTGAAAAATAAAATTTAAAAACAGTACAAAAACAAGCAAAAATAAAACCAGTTTTAATCACTTATTTTAAAAGAATATTATAAAAATCTATTTTTTTATGCACAAGAGTTGTTCTGTTTAAGATTCGAGACAATCTATTTATTGATATTAAAAAAAATAAGTCAATAATAAAATATGTGTGTTGTGCTGCTATAAACTATTTTAGAGGTGTTAAAGATTTACTACCTTGATACACATAAAATAGATATATAGTTAATATTAACTATATATCTATTTTAGCTACAAGCTTGAAAAATGTCCGTACCCAATTTATTACATTCAAAAAACAAAACATGAACATTAAAATTAGAAAATCAACAGAAAAAGACTTTCCTCAAATACTATCTTTAATCAAAGAGCTCGCTACTTTTGAAAATGCAGAAGATCAAGTTAAAAATACTGTAGAGCAAATGGTAAAAGATAAAGATTATTTTGATTGCTTTTTAGCAGAAACTGAAACTAAAGAAATCGTAGGTATGGCTCTATATTACTTTGCTTATTATACATGGGTAGGTAAGTCTTTATATTTAGACGATTTGTATGTAAAACAATCTGTTAGAGGAAATAAGATAGGCTCAAAATTACTAGAAAAACTATTTGATATTGCTAAAAAAGAAAACTGCAATCGCATACGCTGGCAAGTATTAGATTGGAATGAACCCGCAATTCAGCTATACAAAAAAATGGGAGCAAAACTTGATCCAAACTGGTATAATTGTGATTTTGATAAAAAAGCAATCAAAGAAGTCATCATATAAACAAACTAGAAGATTACCTAGTTCTTATTAAATGATATAAATATGTTTATTCATTATACATACTAAATTCTTTAAAAGTAAAATAAATTAGCTGACCTAGAGAATTTATTAATACCTGTTGCCAACAATATGTCTAAAACATAGCCCGTTTGTATTTTCCTAAAGGTTCGTGCTTATTTACAAAGGTCTCAAAATTTTATAATTTGGCTTTTAAGTAATTTACGATAAAAACAAAATTATAAAAGTTTAGCTCGTGCATAATTCTAAAAATTAGCACCCTTTTATGTGCTACGCTTCATACACCAACCGCTAGAATATACATCTTATTATCTGTAATATAGAAATTCCGACAAATACATTTTATAAATTCATAGCCTAAAAACTTAATCAAAACACTACAAAAATAACCATTTAATTAATAATTTCAAGTTGTTAAATGGGGGTATTTCAAATATGACTTCTATCACAAATTTGATGATCTATAAAAATAAAAAGCTACCAAAAGAGTAGCTTTTTATTAAAATATAAAATTATAGAGTAGCTATCACTTCTTTTGTTGATTTTACATCTGCATAAGCAAATGCTAGAGAAGCCATAAAAGCAGCATGTACATATTTAGCTGGTACTTTTACATCATTAAACTCTAAGTCTAATGTTGCACAAGCATCATGAGCAACGGTACATTTGTAACCAAAGTCGTTTGCAGCACGAGTAATACCACCAATACACATATGACTCATAGCTCCACACACTAAAACTCTTTCAATATTTTGTGCATCTAAAATTTCTTTCAAGTTTGTTTCACGAAAGCTATTAATAAAATGCTTTAAAACAACTGGTTCATTTTCTAAATTTGCAACCGATGAATGTATTTCCGCACCTTTAGAATTAGGTCTAAAAAATGGAGCCTCAGTTGTTGTAAACTCATGTCTAATATGCACTACAAGCATGTCATTTTCTCTTGCAAAATCAAGTAATTCTCCTGCTTTTTTTGCTGCTGCTTCTGTTCCTACAAGTTCCCAATCACCACCTTTAAAATAATCATTTTGTAAATCCACTACGATTAATGCTGTTTTCATAATATTTTGTTCTCTAGCTATAGAATTAATTTCCTACACTGCAAAATTATACACAAATAGAAAACAACAATTTACTCTAAAGTTTTTTGTTTTTGCTCTAAAGTTATTCAATAATATTTAAATAAAAAACTACACTATTCTCTAGTTTTAACAGGACTATAACTATATTTTTCTTTATAGACTCTAGAAAAATGAGAAATATTTTCGAACCCAGATTGATACGCAATATCCGAAATAGCACCTTCTGTTGTTCGTATTAAATAATTGGCATAAGTTAACCTACGGTCGATTAACCATTTCATGGGTGAAGTATTAAATTCTTTTTTAAAATCGGTCTTAAAAGCACTTAAACTACGTCCTGTTTGTTTCGCTAAGGTTTCTAAATTAAGATTTTTGGTGAAATTAGTTTCCATATAATAAGGTAAGTCTAACTTTTTATTATTAACCAAATATTTAAGGAACGATACATACTTTTTATCCTTAGACTTATCCAGAATTTGCAATAAAATTTGATGTAGTGAAAGTTTAGTAATACATCCTCTATATTCTCTATTACTTTTGATCACATTAATAGTTTCATGAACATTAGACAAGATAAATGGTAAGGTTTGAAAGGTAAAAGGAGATATTTCTGCATGTATTATTTCTTTTGAATAGGAAATAACATGTTCTTTTAAAAAACTTAAAATAAAAGGGTTTTCAAAATAATAAACTACGCTCGAATAATCTTCGGTGCTTTCAATAATGTAATTCCCTCTTTTTCTAAATTGAATCGCATTTTTTTCAAGTTTTTGCACATCTACAGAACTAATAACTGTACATGCCCCACTCAACACTATTTCTAAACAATGTTTGGTTTGTAGAATTTTTTCATCTAAAAAACTCTTATTTTTTTCCATATAAAAAGCTTGTATATCTCTTTTTATACTCTGAATGCATACGTGCTCTTTTTCTAAATATTCTGGAAATTGTAACATATTTTTTTAGTATTGATACTAATATCAAGCACAAAAGTATAAAATATCTTCTAAAAACATTTTGATAAAACCGTTAATACAACTAATCATTAAGTAACTAAATTATAAAAAATAATCCCATCATCTTTCTATAGATCATTTCAAAAAGATAAACCTAAAGTTATAACGAGTCAATTATTGTTTAATCCAAAAGTTGCATTTGTAACTTGAACCCTACTATCATAAAAAATAACGCTTGCTAACTTAAGTAGTGTATAAAAAATTGCTAAATTAGTACTTAAACAAAGTCAATTGCATTTTTGTTACGTCAGAATTTATTTCAGAAATTCCTCGCACACAAAAACGTAATTTTCCATACACAAAACCGTTAAAGTACAAGCTTGCCTCTACTATGAATAATAAATCGTTATTAGAATACATAAATAAATTCATTACGCTAACTGATGAAGAAGAAACCTTTTTACTTTCTAAAATAGTTCATAGAAATTACCTTAAAGATCAATATATAGCACAACAGGGAGATATATGTAAAACCGTAAATTTTATTATTTCTGGATGTACAAAAACATTTTATATGGATCTAGAAGGTCAAGAACATATTGTAATGTTCTCAATTGAAGATTGGTGGACATCCGATTTAGGAAGCTTCATAACACAAACCCCTGCTGACTTTAATGTTCAATGCATTGAAGGCACACAGCTTATTCAGTTTACCTACGATAATCTTGAAGAGTTATACAAAGAGATTCCCAAACTCGAACGTCTTTTCAGAAAGATTGTAGAACGTGCTTTTGCAGCTTCACAGAAACGTATTATTAGAAATTTTAGCCTTACTGCCAAAGAACGCTATCATATTTTTAAAGATAGCTACCCTGCTATTAACCAACGAATTCCTCAATACATGATTGCTTCTTACCTAGGTATTACTAAAGAGTTTTTAAGCAAAATTAAAAGCCAAATCATACAAAACCAATAAATGTTAATCTAGTTTAACATCATTTCATAATCTACTTCATTTTCTGTCATTTCATAGTTTTAGATATTTGTACTATACTATTTAAAACAAAAAAAAATGAATATACTTTTAGAAAAAATTAGTACCGTTAATGACATGATTCTTCAAGGAAAAGCCTTGGAAGCTTTTGACCAATTTTATCATGACGACGTAGTTATGCAAGAAAACAATAATCCTATTATTGAAGGTAAAATAGCCAATAGACAACGTGAAGAAGAGTTTTTTGGTGCCATTACAGAATTTAGAGGAGCTCAACCTTTAAAAGTAACCATCGGAGAAAACACAACCATGGTAGAATGGCATTTTGATTATACACATAAAGATTGGGGAATTAGAAATTACAATCAAATTGCTGTGCAAGAATGGCAAGACGGAAAAATAATTAAAGAAAAATTTTACTACGGAGCATAATTAAACGAAATAAAAATTTAAAAATAATAAAAATGAAAAACTTAACTAAAAACACAGTACTTATTGCAATACTTGCATTTATTACATTCTCATTTACTACAATTAACAGTAAAAAAGAAATTAAAATAAAAAACAGTAACGTTGTTTGGAAAGGGTATAAAGTTACCGGTGCTCATCAAGGAACAATAGCTATTAAATCTGGACATTTAAATTTTAATGAAGATAAATTAACCGGTGGAGAGTTTACTATAGATATGTCTTCAATTTCGAGTACCGACTTACAAGGTGAATACAAAGGTAAGCTAGAAGGTCATTTAAAATCTGATGATTTCTTTGGTGTTAAAAAATTTCCAACAGCATCTCTAGTTTTCAAAAAAGTAAAATCTGTTAGTAAAAACGCATATAAAATAATAGCAGACATTACTATTAAGGGTAAAACTGAAAAGGTTTCGTTTAATCTTTCTGTTTACGGAAATAAAGCAAATGCATCGTTAAAAATTGATAGAACAAAATTCGATGTAAAATATGGCTCTACAAGTTTCTTTGATGGATTAAAGGATAAGGCTATTTATGATGAATTTGATTTAATTGTTGATTTAGAATTTTAATAAAAATCATTAATTACAAGGAAAAATCAGTGCCTAATAGCATATATAAAAATAGTAAGATTAGCGCAAGCCATTAGGTTTGCGCTTTTTTAGTATCTTTAATCCATCAGGAATGGATAAATATTAATCTGCGAATCCGTATGCCTTTAAAAAATTAAATTTGAAAATAAAAATAACATTATACATCGGAGTTTTAATTTTCAAAGTTGTGCATCATTTCAAAAGAATGTTTCAAATCCTACTCTTTTAAATGAAAAAAATATAACTGAATTAAATGGAAAATATAATATTCTAAATATTGAGGCTGACTCTATTCAAAAAAAAAACTGGATACATAACAACTTCTTAAGAGAAATTGATTGCAAAAAATTAAAAAACACGCTGGAATTAGATAATTTAAAAACTTATGAATTTGAATTAAAGGTAATAGATCAAAAAAATATAAATTTTAAGTTTGTTGAAAACGGAAAAGTTTTTAAAGAAATACCACTAAAAGGAAAATTTAAAAAAGATGGATATTTTTACCTAAAAAATAAGAATGTTGAATTCTGGGGAGTTCCTTATTTAGCAGGAGCTATTCATATTAACAAAAGTCGCTTAAGTAAAACAAAAGAAGGAAATCTAATTTTTGATTTAGCACATCATCAATCTGGAGCATTTTTTTTAGTTGCTTTTCTTGATGGAACAAATTGGAAGTATCGAAAAATATATGAAAGGAATCAATAAAACACTCAATTAACACAACTCTTATTATATAGTAATTACTATTTTAGTAAGTTTAAATTTATACTTACTTTTATTGTTAACTCTGTAACATTTTTTTGCTATTAAAATGGATAAATTAAACAATATAATAGAAGAAGTATTATTAAAAGAAAAACGAAATAAATTTACTTTTCTAACTGGTGCAGGAATATCTGCTGATAGTGGAATTCCAACATATCGTGGATCAGACGGAATTTGGGTTAAAGGAACTAAGTTTCATAAACCTGAAGAGTTTGGAACATATAAATACTTTACAGAACATCAAGAAGAAGTTTGGCAATACACATTGTTTAGAAAAAAAATGATTGAAAGCGCTAAACCAAATAAAAGTCATAAAATACTTGCTGACCTTGAAAAAATATTAAATGATCGATTTCATTTGATAACCCAAAATATCGACAATCTTCATAGAAGAGCTGGGAATGAAAACATTTACGAAATTCACGGAAACTATAGAGAAGTTAAATGCTCTAAAATCTGTAATAAAATAATACCTATTCCTAACAATATTACAGGAAAAGATATAAAAGAAGAGCTTAGAAAAGATGAAATTAACGCTTTAAAATGTACTGAATGTGGAAATTGGCTAAGACCAAATATTTTATGGTTTGACGAATACTACAATGAAAAAACGAACAAAAGATTCAGCTCTTTAAAAATTGCAAAAAATAGTGGAATTCTTTTTATTGTTGGAACATCAGGTGCAACTAACTTGCCTTTAGAAATTGCCAGAACAACTTTAAAATATGGTGGGTATGTTATTGATCTGAATATTGAGGATAATCATTTTACGGAACTTTTAAAGAATAAAAAAAGAGCACTAATAGTTAGAGAGCGAAGTAGTGAAATACTTCCTATAATAAAGGAACAAATAGAAAAGAATCTAAAAAAAACTATCTAATTTATTAGGTGTAGTCTACTTACAAAAAACTATTTTTTTCAATAATTCTATGCTTCAACATCTGATTAACGAAGAAAAAAACATTAATTGATATAAAAAGAAATGGGAATATTTAGGAAAAAAAATAACAAGAGTGAATCAAATAATGAAGATATTTTTTACGCACAACAAGATGATAAAATGAAAAATGCCTATATACAGGCACAACAGAATTTTAAATATTTTTGGAGAGAACTGTCTTGGGAATATAGACGAATAGTTCCTGCACATGACTTTGCAATGGTAAAAATTCCATTCGAACAAATAGTCGCTGAACAAACAGCGCCACTGGTTGAACATATGTGGATTAATAACATCAACTTTAATGGTGAGTTTATCACTGGTGAATTGGTAAATACCCCAAATGAATTAACTAATGTTACGAAAGGAGATTTAATATCAAAAAAAATCAACGAAATAGATGATTGGATGCTAGCAATTCAAGGAAAAACATATGGAGGTTTTACAATTCAAGCAATGCGCTCTGAAATGAACGAGGAAGAAAGAAAAAATCATGATGAAGCTTGGGGATTGGATTTTGGAGATTATAATGAAGTTTTATTGGTTTACAAACAAAAAGAGAACCCTGAAAATTTACTAGAACATCCGATGAGTAAAAATATGGTTGAAAATATGCGCATATTTTTAAAAGAAAATCCAAATGAAATAGCTACAAAAGATGAGCACGGGCTCACCATTTTACATAAAGAAACAATTGCTGGTAATAAAATAAATGTTGAAATTTTACTAGAATTAGGTGCTGATAAAACAAATAAATCTAAATCAAATAAAACAGCTTTAGAATATGGAAAGTTAATGAATTGGGAGACTATAACAGAACTATTAGATTAAACAACTTCCATTAACAAAAGCTTTTTTTACAAATTTATATAATATCGTAAATTAACCAATCCCTAGAAAGGGGTTGGTTTTACTTTAGTTTTCATAAAAAAATAAATGTTACCCTCTACGCTATTCCCCCATTCAAAATCTGTAAATAATCTATAAAACAACGTAAGATTACATGTATCTTTATATTATAAAAAAATAAGATTGACAAGAGAAAAGCACATTTCAGAATTAAGATTAAAATTTGAAAGTTACGCTCCAATTTCTAATGAATCTTGGTTGTTAATTGAATCGATAATTTCATTTAAACAATTAGAAAAAGATGAAATTCTACTAAGAAACGGGCAAGTTGCAAAAAATGTGTATTTTATTTGCAAAGGGGCTATGCGAGCATATGTAACAGATTATGAAGGAAACATTTACAATAAAAATATTTTTCTTGAAAATGATTTTGCTGGGTCTACCGTCTCATATTTATTAAAAACCCCATCAAACTTCACATTAGAAGCACTTGAAAAAACGATTCTTATTAGCCTTGATTATAAAAAGTACAGACAGTTTATTGAGCTAAATATCGATTTAAAAAATTTCTATATCGCTTATTTAGAAAATAATTGGATTATTGAAAAAGAGCAGCGAGAAGTTTCTTTAGTAATGGAAAACGCGACTGAAAGATATCTAAAACTACTTCAAAAACATCCAAATATCGATCAACGAATACAAAAACTACATATCGCTTCGCATTTAGGCATTACCCCTACACAATTAAGTAGAATAAGAAAAAACATAAATAAAATTTAGTGAATCGACATATGTAAAGGCACAACTTTATTTCCCATTTTATCTTTGCTCTATTAATTAATAGTAAAAAAGATATAATGGATTTAATAAACAATCTTGAATGGGAATATGTTACTAAAAAATTTGATTCTTCCAAGAAAGTTTCAGAAAAAAAAATAGAACAACTAAAAAAAGTCATTCAATTATCAACCTCTTCTTATGGTCTTCAATTATATAAAGTATTAATTATTGAAGAGAAAATATTAAGAGAAAAGCTAAAAAGTGCTTCTTATAACCAAAATCAAATAACTGAAGCATCTCATTTAATTCTTTTTTGTAATTACGCGACAGTTAATGAATCACATATAGATGAATACTTCGATCTAAAATATAAAACAGCACAACTTAACATAGCCAATTACAAGGAGTACTCAGATTTCATAAAAAAAGATATTAGTACTAAATCTCAAATAGAAAAAGATAAATGGACTTCTAACCAAACTTATATTGCTTTAGAGAATTTATTAAATGCCTGTGCAGCACTTAAAATTGATACTTGCCCGATGGAAGGTTTTAATGCCGAAAAGTACAACGAAATACTAAACCTTACTAAACAAAACTTAAGTACCACTGTTATAGCAACTGTAGGTTACCGTTCAGATAAAGATTCTTCTCAGCATTCTAAAAAGATTAGAAAACCTATCGAAAATATATTCATATAATGAAATCACTAAAAAAAGTATTTATCTTAATGTTGATTAACATCATAGTATTCTTTACAACTCCCTATTTTGTATTAGCCACTTGGGTTTTATTTATAACCTGGTTAAATTGTGTTTTTCATTCGACAAACATAAACTTAGGTAAATCAACTGAACTAAAGCATCAATAATGATAAACATGACAAGTAAATATAACTTATTAATTTTAGCTTTTATTGGTGGTGTATTTTTAGCTATGCAAGGTGGTTTAAATACACGATTGGGTATTCTTTTAAAGAACCCTGTGTTGGCTAGTCTAGTCGCATTTTTTAGTAGTACTGTGTTTGCCCTAATATTTGTACTATTCAATTTTAAAGCTATACCAACAATCCTACAAATAAGAGAAATACCTTTTTATCTGTGGTTTACAGGTGGTTTTTTTAGTGTTTTAGGAATAAGCTTATACTACTACACGATTCCAAAATTAGGAATTTCTACAATGATTTCAATTGGACTCTTTGGTCAATTAATCTTTGCAGTAATTGCAGGAAACTACGGTTGGTTAAATTTACCATTAGAACCGATAACTTTAAAAAAAATAATTGGAATTTCATCAATGATTATTGGAGTCTTATTAATTAATATAAAATGAAAAACATATTAGCAAATATTGAAAACTTAACCTCGCTTTGGCAAATAATATGCGAACCTTTTAATTCTAACTTTAAAGAAGAATGTTTTAATTATAATTTAATTAAAAACTCTGAGTGGCCAAATAAATTGTGGTTTACTAAAGATATTGATATGAACACTGTGTTATTAGCTAAAGAAAAACTAGTATCGCTATCAACAGATTTAACGGTACCGTATTGGGATATTTACAATAGTAATTCTTTTAATATATTAGAAAAAAATGGATTTAACCTTAAGTTTGAACAAATAGGAATGTCTTTAAAAAGAGATTACGTATTTACAAAATTAGGTACTGTAAGTTTAAAAAAAGTATCTTTTGAAAACGAGACTCTTTTATGGTCGGAATTATTCTCTAAGTCTTTCGGGTATTTTATAAACCCAATATTGCTTACCAAATCTCAAAAAAACACCACTTTTTATATTGCTTATCATAAAAATGAAGCTATAGGAACAGGCGTTTTACATACAACAAACAATATTACGGGTATTCATTCTGTAGGAGTTACTCCTGAACAAAGAAGGAAAGGTTATGCTGAGCAAATAATGAAACTTTTAATAAATGAATCAATTAAAGCAAATAGCAATTATATTACTTTACAATCATCTAATATGGGAAAAGGGTTGTATTTAAAACTAGGGTTTGAAGAACAGTTTACAATAAAAAACTACAGTTTACAACGAAATTTAGAGAACTATTAGCAAGTTAAAAATAGGTTTCGACTGCACTTCATCCAAACACTTTAAAGATGATTAAGATTAGCTTATACCGACACTAAAATTGATGTAGAAAAATAATAGTAAAATTGTTAATTTTGGCTAAGTGCTAAAATCGAAAAAGTAAGTGCTTTTTTACACCTTACTATTCTTATGTAAAATTGTTGTGCTTCATTATACAATCAACTTTAAAACACAAAACCTTTACACAATCTAAAAAACGAAAATTGAATGAATAAGATACTACTCTTTATGTTTTTACCTTTTATGTTTTTATCTTGTATATCTAACAACTATAAAAAGCAAAAAACTGAAGAAATAAATAATTCAAAAAAAATTCAGACTTCAACTAAATCTGAAAATATAAAAACCGAGACTGAACATAAAACAGCTACTCAAAAAGAAGTAATTGTTGTTGTTAAAAATAAATCTGACTATAGCGAAAAATTTATAAAGGGGTTGAAAAAAATAGTTGGTTTTGGAGATTTTGAATTAACTGACAACTTTTTAATATTAAAAAATAAAGACACCGTTGAATTTCCTGACAAACCTAAAATAAACAAACAAATAGTTTTAACTGCTGAAAAAGATAATTTAGCAATAACTCTAAAAATTAAAAGAATTAATCAAGTTTCAATTGAATATATAATTGATATGGCTCAATTTGGTAAATCAACATTTAAAAGTAATGGAACTGCTGAAATAAGTCCAGGTTTCTTTTTAGGTTCAGAAAGTGATACAGATGAAGCAACAGGCATTTCATACTTTTCAACATCATATGAAAATGTAAACAACAAATGCTTTACATATATCCGATTAGGAACTCAAGAAGAATCTCCTCTTTTACTTGGTAAAGTAATAAAAAATTGCAACGACAAAATAAAAGAAATAAACCTAGAGAACTTTCCTACATTACGTGAAGAATAAAGGCGAATAAAAACACTTTAGCTAGGTACCATACTTAAAATCTAATGTTACAACTCTAGCATTAAACATAATTAGAAAAAAAGAAAATGAATTTATTCAAAAGACTATTTAGTTCGAAAGCTAAAAAAGAAAACACAGAAAAAATAACATTATCTACAACAACAATATCTAAATCTGAATTAGATAAATTGAAGGTTGGAGATACTATTACTTTAGGAAACGACAATAAAGTTACCTACGAATCTAAATGGATTAAAGCAAGTGACAACTCATATCAAAAAGACATATTTGATTGTAGAGAATATGCGATAAATATGCTTTCTTCAACCCAAAATTCTGAAATAGCAAATAAATTTCTAGAACTTAGAAAGAGCGATGGTAAAGAATACATTGGTCAGTTTCCTAACAATGGAACAAAGTGTGAAGTTGAATTAAACTTTAACAATAATAGAGAACAACTTTCGGATGGAATAATTTTTAAAGCGCAAACAATGGAAGAAAAATGGGATATTTATAAATATGCAAATTTTCTTTTTTTTATTAGAAGCTGGACTGGTGATTTAGTTTACTTTTCAAATTACATACCTACAGAAGAAGGTTTTAAAGTTGATCTTATTGTTTTAGATGCCAATAAAATTGACCAGAAAGATCCGTTTTTTGAATTTAAAGTTGTTGAATTTTTAATTCATAGCCATATTTTAAATTACAAACTACCACATCCCCTACCTAAAAGTTTAGAAAATAAAGTTGATAATATTTTAGGGTATTCATTTTCTATGTTTGGAAATAGAGGACATTACGCTTCTTATGAATAAAGCTAATTATTTTAAAGAAACAGTCATGATTTAGTGGATAGTCCAGCCTTTTTTCTATTTTTACTGAGTTTAATAAAGTACGATAATAACCTAAATATTGGTAATCGTATTTTAATATAAACATCCTAAAAATTGCAAAAAAATGAAAGATCAAATTAAACGAATGCGAGTCGGTGAAGGACGAATTAGCGGAGCTATTTCAATATTCCTTGGCTGTCTATCCTTAGTAGGAATATTATGTTTCAAATTCCCAGAACAACTAACAACACCTGAATTCCGAGAGGTTTATACCGCTGAAATTGTTGAAAACCTTATGCTAGGAGGAATCATTGCTACATTTCTTTTTGCACTAGTTAGTATACTACTTAATAAAAACAAACAAAATGCCGTAATAGGAATTTGTTTGGGTGCACTAACAATCGTTTTTGGAGGAATTACAGTTGAAGGTAGGACTGTGCAAGAAATTAACTGGAGTATAGGACTGGATTGGCTTATTTTAGATTTATTAATAATGGCATTACTATTTGTACCTATAGAATTAGCTTTTCCAAAAAACAAGTTACAAACCAAATTTCATGAAGAATGGAGAACTGACCTTATATATTTCGGAATAAGCCATTTAGCTATTCAATTATTTGGAGTTATAACCAAAAAACCAGCAGTTGCCTTTTTTGGTTGGATGAATTTAGATCAGGTTCATATTTTTATTTCAGAATTACCATTTCTAGTTGAGTTATTCCTAGCTTTATTTATAACAGATGTTTTTCAATATTGGGCACATCGTTTTTTTCATTCACACCATTACTTATGGAGATTTCATTCAATTCACCATTCAACACAAAATATGGATTGGCTTGCTGGCTCTCGAACTCATTTTATAGATATATTTTTCACCCGTAGCATATCTTATATACCTCTTTATGTATTAGGTTTTTCTACGCTTACATTTAATGTTTATATTTTATTTATTGCAATTCATGCCGTTTTAATTCATGCCAATACAAGAATTAATTTCGGGTTCTTAAAGTACATTATAACAACACCGCAATACCATCATTGGCATCATTGCGAAGAGCCTGAACATTACGGAAATAATTTTGCTGTTGTGTTTCCTTTTATAGATAAAATCTTTGGAACTTATCACCTGCCTGGAAAAGAATGGCCAAAAGGAACTGGATTAATTGATGCAACATTTCCGAAGGGTTTTGTAAAACAGCTTTTCTTTCCCTTTACAAAGAATCCTTTCAAAAACGACTTATTGCCTGAAGAAAAGAGTAATCGATAATTAAACATTTTTTTTTAAGATTTCTTTTTTTGATGTTCGAAAATAGAAAAATAATAAAACTATTTAATTACGGTAAATCGAGTTAAAAATTTATTTTTTTATAGTGATTACACGTTTAAGGAAAATTAAAATATAAATAGGTAGCCTATTTATCTACCCAATAAAATTAAAGATAAAGAATGTTTAAAGTAGCTATTAAAAGCAAAGAAGATGAGGATATTTCTATTTTAATAAAAGTAGCTAATCATTCATTTAATTATGTATGTGATTGTGGTGAGGCTAAAAGTTTAACTGTAAAAGAATGTCAAAACATAAATGCAATTTTCATAAGCCATACTCATATAGATCATTTTGTGAATTTTGACACTATTCTAAGACATCAAATTGGTATTAAACGAAAAGTTGTTATTTGCGGACCTAGAGGCATAATTGACCAAGTTCAAAACCGTATTAAAAGTTATTGTTGGAATCTTATTGAGAAAGATGCTATCTCATACGAGATTAGAGAAATTCTAACAAAAAATAAAATTAAAACAACTATTTTAAATCCGCCTTTGTGGGAAAAAGAAGAAATTAAAGAAATAAACAATACTGTAATATTTAAAGAAAAAGACTTTTTAGTAAATTTTGATATTCTTGATCATAAAACAGCTTCTATCTGTTATTTATTTAAAGAAAATGATAAAACTAAAATTGAACTTAACAATAATTTTAAAGGTGGGAAATGGGCTTCTGAACTAAAAAAAGCCTTTGAAACAAACAATGAAAATTTAATAATTACTGTTAATAATAAAGATTATTTAGCAAAAGAATTATTTCACATGGTAACCTCTCAAAAGGGAAAAAAAGTTGGTGTTATTATGGATCATAGTGCGAATACAGAAAATCATAAGAAAATAAAAGAGCTATTTATTAATGCTGATGAGGTATACATTGAATGTTTTTATAAAGATGAAGACAAAGAGTTTGCTATAAAAAATTACCACAGTTATGCATCTATGTCAGGAAAAATAATGAAGGAAACAAATGTTAAAAATGCAATTCCGGTTCATTTTTCTCGTAAATATGATGAATATGAAATTCTACAATTAATTAAACAATTTGAAAATGCGAAAAAATGATTTTAAATAATCAATAATTACAGAATAACTTTATTACCTCCTATAATATTAATGCGAACTTTGTAGTTCCTACAATATACTTATCGAGTATTATCAACACTAAAAAACGGATATAAAAAACAAAACCTAATGAGAAAATTATTACTAGTTATCTTTATTATTACAACAGCAGTTTTTATTTCATGTAAAAAAACTTTAGCTAAACACAATCAGAAAAAACAAGAGACTAGCAACAAGAAATCTAAAACAAATTTTGTTGACAGTTTAACTATTTATCAATCGAAAAATTTGATAATTAAAAAACTTTCTAATCATGTTTATCAACATGTTTCTTTTTTAAATACTGACTCTTTTGGAAAAGTATCCTGTAATGGTATGTTAGTTATAAATGAAAATAAAGGGATAGTTTTTGATACCCCAACTGACAATAAAAGTTCTTTAGAATTAATAAATTTTGTTGCCAATAAACTTAAAAGTAAAATAATAGCACTTATTCCGACTCATTTTCACAAAGATTGCATTGGCGGAATACAAATATTTGAAGAAAATAATATACCAACATATGCTACAAACCAAACTATAAAGTTATTAAACAACAATGGTAAAGCCTTTACAAAACCAGTTAATAAGTTTAATACTAATCTCACTTTAGAAATTGGAAACAAAAAAGTATATGCAGCATATTTAGGAGAAGGTCATACTAAAGATAATATCATAGGTTATTTTACTGAAGACAAAGTTCTGTTTGGTGGATGTTTAATTAAAAAAGTAAATGCAAGTAAGGGGAACTTAGAAGATGCAAACACAAACGATTGGTCAGAGACTGTTCGTAACATAAAATTAAAGTACCCTGACACTAAGATTGTTATTCCTGGACATGGAAAACATGGCGGAACTGAATTATTAGAATATACAATAACTCTTTTTGAAGAAAAATAGATTACTAATTACGATGCACATACAAACTTTAACTATTAAATAAGGAAACACCAGAAACCACCAATAAAACCTGAAGATGTTTGTATTAGACGAAGAGATCTTAATTGTTGTCTTATCTGGTATTAAAACATTTAACGACTGTTAATTTACCTCTCCTTTTAAATTTTAATCGATACTTAAATGCCACTTATCTAACATTTAAAAATTAAACCCTCTTCTTAAATTATATTTACTACATGGTTTAAGTTTGAGTTATATATATATAGAAAAGAAGTTATCCCGGGGGACGGCTTCTTTTCTCTTTTATTACAATTTGATTAAAATTTATTTTATGGTTTTACCTTACTTATTTTATGTTTTTTTTCTATACCCTTATCTTTAATTATTTAATTTTGAAAATATTAAATGTAAAGAGCTTTCTTTATGGGGATAAAAGCTTTTATTAAAAAAGAGTTCAGAAATGAACTCTTTTTTATTTTATTTGTGACCTAACATAAATAACTGTGTCACAACAGTGTAAGAATTATTTTATCCCCTTTTAATAATTCCCTTATAAAATAAACATCCCTATATTATTTGAATTGATTATAAGCTCCCTTTGGAGCTTTTTTCATGTCTTTTAACTACATTTTTTCACCCTTTTACCTTGCTTATTTTATGTTTTTTTTCATAATTATTCTTTTTGATTACATACTTCTACAATTTCACAATTCAAGTTCCAATTTTATTTAAACAAATAAGCTATTCATCTATACTTATCTTCAATTAGTCTAATTTTTTAATTAATTACTATATATGATACTATCTTTAACATATCAATTTGAATTAAAAAATTTCATTGTAGTTTTTATTTAATTAGTTTTCAGAAAAGAAGTATCCTTAATAAAGGATTGCTTCTTTTCTTTTTTATTACGCTTTTTTCACTTTTTAATACTCACTTTGTAAGCTAAAAAAAATCCCTCGTCTAAAAGCTCGAATTTAATAGTTAGGGGAACTTTTATTTTCATTTAGGGGTAAGGAGCATATAACTATGCTCCTTTTATCTTCTGTTATTTATTTTTTTATACTTTTGAATAAATATCTCTCATCATGTTAACTATTGGAGTCATTGCTATTGTTTTAATCGGTTTATATATTCGCCCAAAAAATCGCAACATTGGTAAATCAGATTATTTCAAACGAAAATTCAAGAAATAACTACATTATTTTAATAATTTGTTTCTTTCTATATTTTCTACCATCTGAACTACCGCAATAACAGCTCAAAGCTCTTTTCTATAATCATCAAATCTTCTGCCTTACAAATTTCTTAGTTTGGTGTATTTTCCGCAAGTAAAAAGGTTTTTTAAATGATAATCCAAAACTTCTTTACTTACGTCTCCAAATTGTTAAGATAATATTGCAATCCACTCAATTGGTTTATAGCGTTGTTCTCCCGATCTTTCATTTATGAGCTTGACATTATTTTTGTATTTTCAATAATACCCCTCCCATAATTTGCGTTATTTTTTTAACTTAAACTTTATGGTTAAGCCTTACCTTTTTTACGGTTTATTAAACTCATTTTAGTTTTATTATGTATATGTTTGTCATAAGTTTATTATAGTTTTATTTAGATTTACTATTTTAATCTTAATTTTCTTATTCCTAATTACACAGCTCCTTCGGGAGCTTTTTTTATATTAATTTTACTACTGTTTATTTACCCTCTCTTTTCTTAAATTATCTTTGCTGCATGGTTTAATTTTGAGTTGGTTATATAGAAAAGAAGTTATCCAAAGAGACAACTTATTTTCATTTTCACTACTTTTTAAGTAGTATTTATTTTACGGTTATACCTTACATATTTTATGGTTTTTTATCTACATTTTCACTCTTAATTATTTAATTTTGAGATATTCAATTTGTATATTGTTTTTTTATCAGACAAAAAAACTTTATAAAATAAAGAGTTCAGAAATGAACTCTTTTTTATTCCTTTAACTACTGTTTTATTAATATTTATTTTACGATTTCACCTTACTTATTTTATCGTTTTTATCGATCCCCTTATCTTATCCTTAATAATTTAAAAAAATTAAAATGTATATAGCTCTCTTTATGGGGAAAAGCTTTATTAATCAAGAGTTCATTTCTGAACTCTTTTTTATTGCTTTAACTACTATTCTTACTTTATTTTGTTATTACTATCTTAAATCAATGGAAAACAGCTATGACCAACTTAAAACCGAATATGTTTCTCTGGTTATTAAATTCATAACTATTTTTTTATTCTAATTTTTGCTTTAATTTCTTTAGCTGAATTTATTGACGGATTAGATTATAATCATGCAACTCCACATTCTTCAGTACACACCTGCGTTATTAATTGGCCTTATGAGCCTTTACAATTTAAATAACTTCCTCTTCCAAATAAAAATCTTCTTTAGTCATTTTTCTACTTTTTTATAGTTTTTTTTTAATTAAGATTTCACGATTGAGCCTTACCTTTTTCATGTTTTATTAAACACATTATATATGATTGTTATCGTTTTATTTATATAAATTTTATTACTTTTTTATTGATTAATATTTTACGGTTTTACCTTACTTTTTTTACGGTTTTTTTTTATAATTATTCTTTTTTATTACATACTTTTGCCGACTCATAATTTGGAAGGGTTATGATTAGTAATTTAGATTAATGTAGAACTCCTTCGGGGGTTCTACTTTTTTATTCTTTTTTCTTAATATTAAATTCATTTGTGACTTTTCGTAAAACACTGTGTCAAAACAATGTAACCCAAAACGGGTAAGATATTTTTTCTTTTCTGAGTTTGTAAATGAAACATAAAGTAAATCTCGCCATATATAAAGAGGTCACTAAAAAGAAACATTTAGATACTTTTGATTTTATATAAAAAAGAAGTTATCCAAAAGGACAGCTTCTTTTCTTTTTAATCATTGCTCTAATAAATACATCCGTTCAACTATTTCTGAATGTTCACTTGGTATTTTAGAAATGTATTTGAGATAATCATCATGTATCCTCCCAAAAACCCACCACTAATTCTTACACTATCTTGTAGTCTCATACCTACTTTTTTAATATTAATTGTATCATTTTATATAATGTTTAAAATTCAAATAGAATCAGGAGTTACATATAGTTTTGATCGTATAAAATTATTTAAACTTATACCTTATTGCTCCCCTAATTAGTATGCCCCCCTTTTCTCATGATTACTTCATGTATAAAATTGATACATGAATTTTTGATAAATTTCAAAAGAAAATTATAAATATTTCGGTCTTGCATTTGCTAATACCTTTAGATTAAATCTTTGCTTTTATTAACATCAATTCATTTTTAACCACCAATTATTACATTATTTAACTACAGTTTTATTAATATGTATTTTACGTTTTTACCTTACTTATTTTATGGTTTTTTTTCTATATACTTATCCTTAATTATTTAATTTTGAAAATATTAAATATAAAGAGCTTTCTTTATGGGGATAAAAGCTTTTATTAATAAATAAGAGTTCAGAAATGAGCTCTTATTTAATTTATATTCGACCTAACATAAATAACTGTTTCACAAAAGTGTAAGAATTATTTTGTCCTCTTTTAATAATTCCCTTATATAACAACATACCTATATTATTTGAATTGATTACAAGCTCCTTTTGGAGCTTTTTTCATATCTTTTAACTACAGTTTAATTAATATGTATTTCACGTTTTTACCTTACTTATTTTATGGTTTTTTTTCATCATTATTCTTTTTGATTATATAGTTTTGCTCACTCATAATTTGGAAGGGTTATGACTAGTAATTTAGATTAATGTAGAACTCTTTCGGGAGTTCTACTTTTAATGTTTTTTTCGTTCTCTTAGCTGAAATAGTTACTACTATAGATTTTCATAAAATCAACAGTTATTTCGTGCCTCTTTGTGGTTTTGGCAACTTTAATTAACTACACTTATTTTAATATTCATTTACTTTAATTTTTGACATAAAAAAACACCTTAAAAAAGGTGTTCGTGGTAAGTATTATTTTATAAGGTTATTGTATATGATTTCGTTGTACGGTTTAAAGGTAACCGAACGTAGAGAAAATCTGTACGATTTTTCGAGTACACATACCCAAGAAATTAATTATAATCGTTGTTATACTTTCCTCTTCTTTTTTCATTTTCGAAACAAATAAACATTAATCAATATCTAATTATTCTTTATCAAACCCATCAACAATGACTCCTCCCATAGATGCAGGAAAACCAAGTATGATTATTCTTTTCAAAGCAATTATCGGGTCTTCTAAAATGGGCATTCTGTTAAGTGCAAATAGAACAATAAAAACGATAATAAGAGCAACTCCATAATCAATTATGATCCGAAAAATGAAATGGGATAATCTGTTTTTTATTTGCCCTTGAAATATTCCTTGAATAGAGTATAAACTTATAAATGATAACGATAAAAAAACAAGTAGAATTACGTTAAATAAAGGTAACGTTTCACTAAGCCTCCAAGATTCTTCTGAGAATGCTACAGGAACAGTCAATGCTGAGGCCCCAATTATTACCTGTACAATATCTTCTGTATTTATAGATTTTTTGAAAGATTTAATCATTTTTCTTAATATAATTTACGTTTCTGTTTGTTTTAAATATTTAATAATTTGTGCATAAAACACAACAGTGTTATATAGTTGCTAAGGCAACTGTACATCTTATATGAGATGGATATAGATAACATAGTAATCATATGTTTTGTACAAACTTAATGAATTAATTATACCCTTATGAAAATTGCAATTTTTTTAACTTACCTCAATTATGTGAATGAATTTTTCAGTTTTAAGGATCAGAAAACTTACAGTATTTTTAATGTTCAATTACTTAAATTTTGACATAAAAAAACACCTAAAAAAGGTGTTTGTGATAAGTAGTATATTTTTTTAACGTGACTGCATATATCTTGTTAGTAAACGTTTTTATTTCTATTTTACTAATCCGTGTTTTGTTCATTTTATTCAATCAGATTTTGATGAAAATAAATTTTTAAGAATTCGTATTAAACTATTTACCAAAAAGCATAATATCAATAATACCGTCCCGATTATAATTGGTAGTATTCCTCCAAATGTAAATAACATTCCAATTACAAACCCTAATAAGTATTCTGGTAAATGAACCGGTTTAAAAAAGGCAATAAGAATAGGGAAAAGAATAAAATATTGCAAGATACTCCCAAGATTAAATCCCCATAATAAAGACACTATAATACCAAATGCTAGTGCTGCTAAAAAACGTTTCAAAATTTCAGCTTCATAAGCTTCAAAATTGGATCCTGATTTTATTTTCTTATCTCTTCGTCGATGTATTAAAAATAGGCTTAACCAAGATAATAGAGGAATAGTTAATAAGCCCCACCAGTTAGAAATTTTTGGCAAATCTTGTCTTCCAAGCAGATGATGAGAAATCACTCCACCATTAAAGTACTCCCAAAGAGTAAATGCAAGAGCTAAAAAAAATACTCCTACAGTCACTTGAATTTTGTTATTTACTATTAATTTCATTTTCAATTATTTTTTTGCATTTAACGAATGTTATTTTTAGTGAGACGAAAGTCTTAAACTTTTGTTACTAGTTAATGTTACGTCATGTTTACGTTCCTTGTTGTTAACATGTTCATATACGGACTTCTTTTCTCCACACACACCATATGGAAGGGATACGCGGAATAAAAGTATTTAATAATAAATTCTTAAATACTTTTTATTACTTACCACAACTATGTCAATGAACTTTTCAGTTTTAAGAACCTGAAAACCTACAGTATTTTTAATATTCGATGAGCATCAAAATCGTTCATGATTAACACACCATAGATTCACACTATACACTAGCCTACTAAACGGCATTTTATAGATTAATTTCACTATTACAAAACATTTGCAAAGCTTCTTTTTTTTAACGAATTCTAATTTATTGACTACGAATTCTAATTAACTTAAAACTACACCCTACTTCTCCCCTAATTTTGACTGTATAAAACAAGTATTATGTGGTCTGATAACAATTATTCATCAATATTAAAAATGTATTTAAATAAATACAATAGCTTAAAACTAGAAGTAAACAACAACGGATTAATTGTAGCTGTTAAAAAGGAAGAAAATGGGAGATGGATTAACGATAGAAATCTACCTAATATTTTAAACAAACTACCTAACTGTTACAATTTAGAAAAAAATATAACAATCATTTTAAAACAATAATTATATAATAACCTTAAAATATAGATCTATGAAAAAACACATTTTAAAAGTAGGAATGGTAATGGGATTACTACTACTAATCGGAACATTTACAAACTGTAAAAAAACAAAAGAAAACAATAACCAAGAGTTGGGAAACATTGCTAAAAAAGAAGAAACTGTAAATAAAATTAAAGTAAACTCAAGAAAACCAATTGTATTTATTGCTGGGTTTGATAAAAGTGACAGTAAGTTTTACGATAGTGCTAGAGCTTTTTTTAAAGAAAAAAATTATCAAATTATAAATGAAGAATATTCTTTAGAAGAAATTATTTCTTGGATGAATAAAAATGCTTCTAAAAACCCGTATGGCGAAATTCATATTGTTAATTACAACGCTCCTTTTAAAGGCATGAACCTTGAAACAGTTATAAACGGAGAAAAGATTACCTCAGAATCGTTACAAAGAAGTATTGCTAAAAAAACATTACCTAGTTTAAAAACTGGAATTAACACAAATACTAAAATTGTATTTCATTCAAACGGTTTAGGCAAGAATACTGAGCTTTTAAAAAAATTAAAACAAGTATTCTCTACTGATCAAGTTCCGCAAATTGTTGCCTCACCATACTTTAATATATTCGGTGGAGAGTTTGCAAATCATTATTTAGCGCAACCATATTATGTATTTTACCCAACTGCAAATTCACCAGGAAAGGTAGATTTATCTAAAGAAATTGCAAAAAAATATCCTGAAGAAAAAGAAATAGACTGGTTTTCGGCTTTAACAAATGAAAGAGAGCGTTACATAGGCGAACCATATACACAACAATATAACGTACCTATTAAATTAGAGGTAGATTATATTAATGCAGATTATGAAATTCCAACATTTATAATGCAAGAAGAAATTATGGATTTCATAGCTGGTGATGAAGATTTAATGAAAGAAATGAATAAGCTAAAAATACCTGTAGATAAATTTAGATGGACTTATACAATAAAAGGTACAAAATTAATAATTAAAGGAAAAACATCAGTTTTATGTGTACTAAAGCCCTTAACAAAACCTTATGGTGATTTAAAACATGTAAAACCAGATACAAACAATAAGCGTTTGTATGCCATGAAATAATTAAATATTTTTAGGGAAACGTCATTGCGAATAACATGAAGTAATTTATAGTAAGATTACTTTATCGCAATGACGTTTAAATTAGTTAAGTTTGTTTTTATGAAGTTTCTTCGAAGTTTATTTTTTATTGTTTTTATCTTTTCTACATGTAATATTGTTGCGCAAATTAATGCGTTTAAAAATTACAACTCAAATAGTGGGTTACCAAGTGCAACTATAACTAATATCACACAAGATAACACTGGTTATTTATGGCTTACAACCAACAAAGGACTATCTCGTTTTGATGGAAACGAGTTTCTTAACTACACAAATAAAGATGGCTTAATTTCAAATAAAACAACAGTTATCTCTTCAAAAAACAACCTTTTAATAGGTACAAATAAAGGTTTAAGTATTAAAACCAGTAATAAATTTATCAATTTTGAAGAAAAAAAAATCAATTGCATTATTACAACAACTACTGGTACTTTTTTAGGAACCGATAAAGGTATTTTAAGAGTTCGAGAAGATTTTCTTTCAAATATTAGAACAAATTTTCAAATAGATTTAAATGTTATTAATGACCTAAAATTTGATGGTAGATTTTACTGGATAGCGACTAATAAAAGTTTATGGAAACTAGATAAGCTAATTAACCCAACACTTTTAAAAAGAGTTGGATTAGGTAATTACACCGCTATTCTTATCAATAATAAAAATTGTATTGCGACTACTTATAATGACGGAATTAAATTAATTAGAAATAATATTGCTGAAACAATTAGTACTACTCCAAATAAAATAACTGGTATCAAAAAAATTAATAATCAATTTTGGATTATTACAAGAAATGAAGGAATTGTTGTACTTGACGAAAATTTTTCTTTTGAAAGAAGCATTAATAAATACAATACCATAAATACCAATAAAATAAATACAGTATATCAAGATCAACAAAAAAACATTTGGATAGCCTCTAATAACAGAGGGCTCTTTAAACTAGAAGGAGAAACAGCTTTAAAAAACAAACCAGTAATTACTTTTCAAAACATCGAAGTTGTTTACAAAGCACTAGATACTATCGATATTAATAATTACCCTAAAACATTACAATTAAAACCAACCAAAAACCATATTTCATTTACCTACAAAACAGTTAATATAAATAACCCAAAAAAGGTTTTGTATCGTTATAAATTAAACAACCAGTTTAGTAGTTGGACGAGTAAAAACACTGTTGATTTAGCTTATTTAAACGCTGGTAATTATACTTTTATAGCACAATCGAAAATTGGAAAAATAGAAAGTAATCCTATTCAATTTAACTTTTTTATTGATAAGCCTATCTATCTGAAAAGTTGGTTTCAATGGCTTTGTATTACTTTAGCTGCTTTATTATTAAGTGGTACAATTTTGTTTTATATTAAAAAGATAAAAGCTAAAAACAGAGCAAAAGTAAAAAAACTACAATTAAAAAATCATTTATTGTCGCTCGAACAAAAAGCGTTACAATTACAAATGAATCCTCATTTTATCTTTAATGTTTTAAACAGTATTAAAGCCTTAGGAAACTCAGGAAAAGCTACTGAATTAAATACTACCATAAGCAAATTTGCTGTTCTTTTACGCAGTGTTTTAAATAACTCTAGACAAGAAGAAATTAGTTTAGCAGAAGAAATATCAGCTCTTAAAAACTATATAGAACTAGAACAACAAATGAGTTCAAACTCTTTTAACTATCAAATAAACACAAACTTAAATTTAGATTCCGAAGAAATTTTAATTCCACCAATGCTTATACAGCCCTTTGTAGAAAACAGCATTAAACACGGTATTAAAGCAAAAAAGGATGGAAAAATAACATTAGATTTTTCTACTAAAAATAATTATTTACGTTGTAGTATTATTGATAATGGTATTGGAATTCTTGAATCTAAAAAAAATAAAAAAGTAAGTTCTCACAATTCAGTAGCTATTAAAATTACTGAAGAACGTATTAAAACATTAACTAAAAGAAATGCTTTTCGTATTAAAGAACTTCTTGATAAAAATATTACCACTGGAACAAAAGTATCTTTTAAAATTCCTTTAAAAACTGATTTTTAAAAAATGAAAAGACGAAATTTCATAAAAAAAACAATTGCAGGATTACTTGGAACAGGCCTTTTAAGCGGAATATATAGCTGGCAAATTGAGCCTTTTTGGTTAGAATTTGTTCAGAAAAGAATGCCTATAAACAACCTACCAACAAACCTTATTGGTAAAAAATTAATGCAACTTAGTGATTTACATATAGGTGATCGTTTTGATTACACCTATATCATAAACTCATTTAAAAAAGCACAAAAATTAAATCCCGATTTTGTTGTATATACAGGTGATTTTGTTAGCTATGATAGTAAAAAGCAACTTAAACAATTAGAAGAAGTATTAAAACACGCCGTTAAAGGTAATATTGCTACTGTAGCTATTTTAGGAAACCACGATTATGGTAAAAACTGGACTGAAGCAAGTGTTGCTAATACGATTACCGCTTTATTAGAGCAAGCAGGTATAACCGTATTAAGAAATACCCAAAAAGAATTTAATGGTTTAAATATTATAGGTCTTGATGATTATTGGGGGTTAAATTTTAATCCTAAACCAATTATGCAGCAACATGATTCTAAAAAAGCAAATTTAGTATTATGCCACAACCCTGATGTATGTGATTTAGATATTTGGAATAATTATAAAGGTTGGATTTTATCTGGACACACACACGGAGGTCAAGTAAAACCACCCTTTTTACCAGCGCCTATACTGCCAGTTAAAAATAAAAGATATAGTGCTGGTAAAATAGATTTAAAAGATGGGAGAACTTTGTATATAAACAGAGCTTTAGGTCATTTATGGCAAGTTCGATTTAATGTAAGACCCGAAATAACATTATTCAAATTAACCAATACAACGCATGAATAAACTTACAGCCATTTTAGTTGAAGATCAATCAGCTGCTTTAGAAATGCTACAAAACGACATTTTAAACCATCATAAAGAAATTGAGATTATTGGTACAGCAAAAAGCGTTGTTGAAGCTTCAATATTATTGAGAAAAAAACAGCCTGATGTTTTATTTTTAGATATTATGCTTGGTGATGGTACTGGCTTTGATGTTCTTGAAATACATCCTAACCTATCATCAAAAGTTGTTTTTGTTACCGCTAGTGATGAGTTTGCTATTAAAGCTTTTAAATTTGCTGCAATCGATTATATTTTAAAACCTTATTCTAACGAAGATTTAGCAAATGCTATTAATAAAGCTAAACAACAAATAAAGCCAAATAAAGAACAACTAAATGTTTTACAAGAATCTATAAAAAAGCCAAATCAACGTCCTCAAAAAATTTCCTTAAACACTTCTGACAAAATAATCATTGTAAATTTAGACGATATTATTCGTTGTAAGTCAGATAATAATTATACTGAGTTTTATTTAATCAATAATCAAAAAATATTAGTAGGTAAGACTCTTAAATATTTTGCTGACATATTAAAAGAGTTTGATTTTTTAAGAGTTCACCAAAGTCACTTAGTTAATATACAGTATATCAAAGAGTTTATTAAATCTGACGGTGGTTATTTGGTTTTAAAAAATAAAAAAACAGTTCCGGTATCAGTTAGAAAAAGAAATGAAGTAATCAATACTTTAGAAAAAATACAACAACTTTAATCCTCTTTATTAAAAATTTTAACATTTATGTTAAAGTTTTATTAATATTTTACTTATTTTAGTGATATAAATACTAAAATTATGATTGCACTTACCCCCGAAAAAGGCAGATTACTAATTGCAAAACCGGCTATTTTAAATGATAATTGTTTTAAACGAACCATTATTTTATTAACAGAGCATACCTCTAAAAATGCGGTTGGTTTTATTTTAAATAGGCCTTCAAATCATGTTTTAAATGATTTAGTTCCTGAGATTGATTGTGATTTTACCGTATACCAAGGCGGACCTGTAGAACAAGACAATTTGTATTTTATACATAAAGTACCACTATTAATTCCTAATAGTATTGAAGTTGCTAACGGTATTTATTGGGGAGGTAATTTTGAACTTTTAAAAGATCTTTTAATTGAAGGGCTATTAAAATCTACCGATATTCGGTTTTTCTTAGGCTATTCTGGTTGGGAAACAACACAGCTAGAAGATGAATTAAATACAGATTCTTGGTTTATTTCTGAAAATGATTATGAGAATATCTTAAACACCAAAAATGAGAGTTTCTGGAAAAACAAACTACTTCAAAAAGGTGGTGAATATAAAATTTGGGCAAATGCACCGAGCGATATTCAAATGAATTAACCTGTTATCATTACTAATTTAAGGCTGCTTTTTATTTTATTGGTAACTTCATATGTAAATACTTTTTTTCGATAATTAGATACAGATTGAATACCTACAATTGCATTTGTTATAAAAACCTCATCTGCTTTTTGTAATTCAAATGGAGAAATAGCTGTTTCTTCAATAGAATAATTAGGGTTCTTCTCTAAAATTTCAATAACTTTTTTTCTAATAATTCCTTTTATACACCCTTCTGTTAAAGCTGGTGTTTTTACAACAGTACCTTTTACAACAAAAATATTTCCGTTTGTAGCCTCAACAACACCTTTACGTTCGTTAAGTAGCACACAATTATCTAAATCATTCTCATCAGCAAAAATAGCTGACAAGGTATTTATCATTCTATTTGTGGTTTTTATTGTAGATAAAAGTCCTGAATAATTATAAAAGTCTTTAAATAAATCTATCGTATAGGTCGTTTTTTCAACTTCGTTAAATTGATTCGCTTCAATTAAGTAATCAATTTCATTTGTTGTTGGTTTATAAAGCCCACCATCTTTTCTATAAACAGTTAATCGAACTCTATAATTTTGAGATTTTGGAAGCTCTCCTACTATTTTTAAAATTTCCTCTTGTAAAAATTCAAGAGTAAATTTCATTGGAATTTTCATACGTAACATTCGCATTGAAGCCATTAATCTAAAATAATGATCTTCAATAAAAACAACCTTACTATTAAATACCCTTATCGTTTCAAAAATAGCATCACCATATTTAAAAGCTCTATTTTCATTAGATAATTGCAGTTCTTTCTCTGAAATTATTTTCCCGTTAAAATTTATCATTCTTCAAAAAATTTGACTGCAAATTTACTGTTTAGGTAATAAGAATCCATAAAAAAACTCGACAAAATGTCGAGTTTTTAATTATCTAGCATAAAAACTATGCTCCTATGCTATTCTTTAAACTATCTATTTGGCTTTCCCACAACATTTTTGCTTCTTCTACCTCGTCTTCATCATCAGCAAAATCGGTAATAATTACCACTACATCTTTCGTTAATGGGTCTACTTCTATCTTAAATTCAAAATAACTTTCATCATTTTCACTCTCTACCCACTTAAATTTTATGCGCTCATTGGCTTTTTTTGCTAAAATTTTAGCTTCCTCCTCCGAGTCGTCCCAGGTAAAAGTGATTAGTTTTCCGCGAGAATTTACTCTATCTGCAAACCATTCTTCTAATCCTGAAGGAGTTGCCAAACTATTATATAACATACTTGGTGAAGCATGTATAGGGAACTCTAATTCAAACTTTACTTTTGTCATTTTGTTTTTCTTAAGGTGGCAATATATATCTTTATTTTTTCAAAAAAAAATTACATTTTACTGTTGCGTATAAGTAAATAAGTTCTATATTTGCACCCGCAAACGGCGAGATAGCTCAGTTGGTTAGAGCGCAGGATTCATAACCCTGAGGTCGGCAGTTCAAATCTGCTTCTCGCTACATAAACTCTGAAACCCTTTTAAAAAAGGGTTCTCAGAGTTTTTTCATTAAAAAAGCGTGTCAAAAACTCGCCAATTGGTATTCATTTTACAGTCAAATCAACAATTTGATGTAAAAAAAAAATGTCAAAACCTCAATTCCCAAAAAAACTTATTCCTTTTATTGATTATATTCCTGCAGAACTTAAAGAAAATAAGACCTGGGAAATAATATATTACGCTATTGACCCTTACGAAGTAGACCCTAATAAAAAACTTAAACGTAAGAGAAATAGAGTAAAAAAAATTGAAAATAAAACAGAGAGAAGGAAACATGCTGTAAGAATAATAGCAAACTTAAATTCAAAACTACAAACAGGCTGGACTCCTTTTATTCAAGATCAGAATATAAAATCATTTGCAAACCTTTTTGACGTATTCGACATCTTCATTAAACAAATTGAACAACAAATTATTAAAGGCGCACTTAGAGAAGACACCTTACGTGCTTATAAAAGCTATATCAATAACTTAAAAGAGTTTTTAAAAAAAGAAAAAAAACAAGATTGTTTTGTTACTGATTTTAATGAAACCTTAAGTAGAGATTTTTTAGATATGATTTTCTATCAACGAAAAAACTCGGCAAGAACTCACAATAATTATTTAGCTTTTATAGGAATATTTACAAGATGGCTAATTAAAAGACGATATATTAATGTTGATTTTACAAGTCTACTTTCAAAAATTAAGCAAAATGAAAAAAAGAGAACTATTATACCCAAAACTGAAAGAGAATTAATCTTTAACCATTTAAAAAAAACCAATTACCACTATGGAGTTCTTTGCCAAACCGCATTTTACTGCTTAATAAGACGTACCGAACTCACTAAATTAAAAGTGAAGGACGTTATACTTTCTAACGGAATAATAAACGTTCCTGCTGAAGCTAGTAAAAATAGAAAATCACAAATAGTCACAATCCCCTTAGACATTATGACAATTTTAGCAAAACACCTTAGCAAAGCAAACAACTCTGATTATTTATTTTCTGCTGATAGTTTTAAACCTGGCTCACAAAAAGGAGATCCGAAAAAAATATCAGATACCTGGACAAAACTACGTAAAGAATTAAAATTCAACCAAACATATCAATGGTATAGCTTAAAAGATACTGGTATAACAAATTACCTTCAATTAGGTATCCCAACTATTGATGTAAAAAATCAAGCTCGTCATTACTCTATTAAACAAACTGAAGAATACCTACCCAAAAATATCTTTAAAGCAATAGGAAACATACAAAGTGCAAAATTAAATTTTTGAAGCAAAACGAGTTATAGTGGAACATTCCAAACATTACCTTTCCAAAGTGTTATTTCTGTAGAGGTATAAATTTTACCTTCAATGACTGTCGTACAACTCATAGAATAAACGCCATCCCTCGTAGGAGTTTTAATGTAATGCGATTTTGTTAAATCTGTAAGTGTATAATATTCTCTTGAAACGACTACACCTTGAAGATTTGATTTTGCTAATTCAAATGTTAACTCTGTTGGTGCAATGCCGTCAAATTCAAATCTATATTTAAAAAAGTCTCTAATACCCAAAACACCCCCGACAACATCCAAATGAATTAGTTTAATCTTTTGCATATTAACATAAGGCACATGAATATGATGATGATACATTTTATTAGATACTACAGAACCATCAAAGTTAGTTGCCTGTAACTCCCACCATGCAGTCTTGTAAGCTTCTAGATAAAAGATACTAACAGTTCCTTTTTCTTGATCAGCAACATTATATTCAAAATATTCTTTCCCTGTATATTCAATTCCCAAATCAGGGTTTTGCTTTAACTGTTTTGCTATCATTCGACCATTAAAAGCTGTAAAATTAACTAAAGTGTAATGCAGGTAATAACTAAAGGTATTACGAGTTAAACTGTTTAATATTATTTCTTTTTCAGGGTTTGAAACAACAAAATCAGTATTAGATACAGCACCATTTCTTAAAATATTCCTTAAAGTCATTTGAACCTTTATTAACTCATTGTTCGAGAGTGAATAATCTATTTTAGTAACTGCATATTGTATCGTATCATAATATATTTTATGTTTTTTGCCAAGTTGCTCAACAACGGTCTGAGGTAAATAAGCGTCCGCTTGAATGGTAGACGAATTATTTAATAAAAATAACCAATCCCTCCAGGCAATATTATACAAACTACCTAAAGACTCATCTAATTTTAAAGACTTATCCTCAAAGAACTCAATTACCTCATTACCTCCATCATAAATAGCGAGTGTAACACCATCTTTATCAAACTCACCTTTATTACTATAATTAGTTTTAAAAACGTTTGCAATACTTCCTGTTTTCCCGTTACTCGGCTCATCGGCATAAGAAATTTTGTATTCGCCTACCGTGTTGTTTTTTAAAGACTTTTGTTTAAAAATATAGTCCGTTAAATCGACATAATCAAAATTAGAAAGAAACTTCGTATTATAATTCATTGCGACAACCTTTCGCTGTTCGTCTATATCTATTTTTAAGTTTCTGAATTGCTTTAAGTTGTTCAGTAAATCCAAAAAAGACCAGTCTGGCACATATCTTTTTAAATCGACTGTTGGATGAAAAAGCACCGCTTTTTTTTCGGTATAAGAATTTCCTTTTATTATAAATTCACCAGAATTAGGCGTTGCTGAGTTTTGATGAGAGTACAAAAAAACAAGATTTTCAGTTTTATTTTCTTCTGTAACTTCAAATTCAAAAGAGCCTTTAAAATCTTCTGTTTCTATTGTTTCAGAATATAATGTTTCACTACCTCTTAGAACCAAAGCAGAAACACTAACCCCCGCAGCATTATTAACCCCTTTCAAATTTAATTCTACTGAAAACGTCCCTTTCTCTAATTTATAGTGAGTAATAATGTGTTGTTTAGAGCCGTTTGTCATATTATTAATAGGCATTACATATCCTGCATTTATAGGAAACAAAGTGTTATTATGTACTTTAGGTACTATTATTATTTTCTCATTAAAAGAGTCATTTTTAAAGTCTCCTTCTAACTTCCAACCTATACTTTTTAACGGTTTTTCAACTAATGCCATCAAGTAAGGCATAGGGTTTAAAGACATATAATCCAACGATCTATAAAAATTTAAAGCAGCTGATTTATATAAATTATTTGTTTGTAAATCGGTACCGAATAACTCCCTAAAGTTTAGAGGTGTATTAGGTTTTAAAATTCCCTCTTCTTTAAAAAAATCAGGAATTGACATTGCAGGAAAACAAAAATCAACTTCTGGGTATTTTTTTAAAGCATGAATATTTACAGCATCCATAAAAGTCTTAGGGTCTATAGGAGCGTTTACAGTTTCACTATATGGTATTTGTGTACCGAAATAATGATTCCCAAAAAAACTAGAAATTGATGTTTTTATTATAGTTAATAATTCAGATCCGAATCTGATATTACATTTTCGAGATCCTTTTAAATAGTCTGTAATGATTAAAAAACCTTTGTGTGTTTCAGTCCCAAACTGCACTAAAACTTCAAACTCTTTATTTCTTCCCATAGTAGATAAATGTCTATTTCCAAAATTCCTAACGGCAACAATATCTTCTTTTATTAAAAATGGGTATTTAGAATGAAAAACTGAAAAATCAGTAGAAAAAGCATTGTTTTCTTTTGTTATATTTATTGATGATTTCACAACATTTATTTCTTCTCCAGAAGTGCTATATATTTTAATCATTTTATTCTATTGGTAGTTATAAGTATCGTTCGTTAATGGAAATTCTGACTGTTTTAACTCGATATATTCCTGGTAATAATTTTTACTTGAATCACCTGCAGAAGCTTTTTTTGTTATTGCAACAAACGGTAAGAAGACACCATCTTTTAAGTAGAAAACCTTTTTACTTTCATTGAATAAAGAAAGTAAAGGCAACTGATTTTCTAGTAAGAAATGAGAATATATTTTAACAGTATGGGTTTTGCTTAAATCTACCTGATGCACTACATCATTATAATCGTTAATGATATTTCTTTTATATGAATTAGTAGCTGTTTTCTTACCAAACAACTCCACATATTCATAAATATTTATATTATTTAGTACGTAAAACTGCTCAATATCATAAGCTCTTAAAACAGCAAACTGTATTATCTGCTCAATAGTCTTATGGCCATCTGTAAAAGTTATTATTGCTACATCATCCAAATTAGAAATAGTACTAAAATCAAAGTCAAAATAAAAAACACCCTTCTTTAAATTTGTTTTTTTAAGGTTGTAAATTTCTGCAATTCCACTTATTATTTTTATATCAAGTTCAGGGGCATTTAGCCATAAAGGAACGCGAATAACACTTTTTTTAGTTACAGATACAACGTCCGGTAATATTGATAATTTTTGTAAATTAATTGAACTATCAAAGGATTGTTTTTCATTGGATGAAAGCACGTAAAAATTAGGTAAAACAAAAGTAGAAACAACTTCTTCAGCCCCAATAACAACCTCCTTTAATTCAATAATTACCTTTTTTAATAAATCACTTTTTCGCATTAATCCGTTCGTAGTAACCTTTTCAAAATCAACTTTAAAAAAGTCTAAAAATAAGTTTTGCAAATTCACTTTTAAATTTGTTGGTGTATATCTACCCCAAATTTGACTTATAATCTCACCTGTATCTAAAGTTACTTTAGCTGTTATGTAATGCGAAGCATCTAAATCTGTTGACACTTCGAAAATGATAGGATTGGTTGTTAAAAAAACGGTGTCTTTTTTTGGTATTTGTACTGCTGTTATCATGGTTGTATTATGCCGTTATTAGTTGCTGAATCTATTTCACTAAGCAATTCGGTTAAATCCTCTGCTTCTGAATAACCAAATTTTATATTCGCTTTTATCCCTTTAATTAAAGTTGCGTTTAAATCTATTAATACAGATACTAATTGACTATTTACCACAGATGAAGTTCCTGGTATATTTACATCTTCTTCTATTTCTTCGCTTGAAGAAGTAGAAACACTTGTATTACCTCCGTTATAATGCCCTGTTAACCTGCCTCGTTCGGCCTCTAAATAAGATAGTGTTTTTGCATATTTTGGGTTAGAAGTCATTATCTCAGGCATTACCCATTCGTTCGCGTGAACATACCCAGTTATTTTACCGTCACCATCATAAGCAATCGCTTGATCACCTGTATTACCTCCTTTAAAAAAACCTTTATCTGGCATAGGTGCTGACAATATCATTCCTGCCTGTATAGCTCCCATTCCTGCAATAATTCCCGCCCATGGCATACCACCTGTAAGCGGAAAAGAAGCAACCGCTTTCATTATTCCCGATGCTGTATTTGAAGCAACATTAAATAAGGCACTTATACGTTCTCTTTTCGCTCTTTTATATTCTATTTCAGCCTTTTTCTTATCTAATTTAAGATCTAGCTCTTCAATTTTTTCGTTATAGACTTCTTGACTTATAGCGCCATTATCTAATTGTTCTTTTAAAGCTTTCTTTTTCTTGTTATTTGATTGTTCAAGCTTTTGAAGTTGCTTGTCTTCAGCTTGAGAAACAAATTTATTATACATACCCCAGGCTTCCTGTAAGCCTTTTAAGACACCAACTAAAGCACCCATTTTTTTAGCAGAAGTATCTAATTTTCCGAAAACGTCCTCCCACTGTTCAGGACTAGAGCCAAGGATATCTAAACCTGAATCTGCCGCTTCTTCTTCTTTTTCTTCTTCACCTCCTGCAATTTCTTTTTTAGCCAGACCAACCTCAGACAGTTTTAATTTAACTTCTTCTAATCTTTCCGTTAAAGCTTCTTTTTGCTCGTCAGTTAAAACACTATCTGATAAACTCGCCTGTGTGACTTCTACAGATAATACTTTAATTAACTTTTGTAAATATTCAGCCTTTTTAGTTAACTCTGCCTGTTCATGTTGTCTTTTCAAAGCGCTTTTAGCTTCTTCTAGTGTCGTTATTTTGGTTAATTGCTCTTTACTTAAACTATCCTTAAGTAATGCTTTAGCTGCTTCAAATTCAACAACACCATTTAAGAAATTATTAAACACTTTTTGTCTAATTCTTTTCTCAGAATCGTAGTTTTTAGAAATAGCAGCAATATTTTTATCAGCCTCTCCCGCTTTTAATTTGACCATATTTACCTGATGTAATTTTAGTAAAATTTCCTTTACCTTTAAATCATCTTTGCTTAAATCAATTTCTTTTTTACCATAAAGACCTGCTAATTTTAAATTTTCTTCATAAGTTATTTTTTCTTGCTCCATAAGACTTTTTGAAGCAAATAGTACTTCATCTTTATATTTCTGTTGAGACTTCAAAAGACTATCTTTTAATTTTTTATCACTTTTTATTTTAGATTCATAAAGCTTTTTAGATTTTTTAATTTGCGCCTCTATCTTCTTTTTTAATTCCTGATCTGTTAAACTTGCAATATTTTTAATTTTCAATTTAGCTGCAGTAGCTTCTAATATCTTTCTTGCTGATATTTGCTCCGAGGTTTTAACAGTAGCTGCTTCTTCTTTTTTACTCAGCTTGTCTAAATAATCACCATTGTGAGCATCTAAAATTACCTGATGTTTTACTAATTCTTCTTGTATTATTTTTAAACGAGCTTGACGTTTCCTGATTTCATCTTCACTAACTTTTTCCTCTGAAACAATAAGCCTATCTGTTTTCGTAATCGTATGCTTAACCCTTACAATATCACCGTCTTTATTTCTATTTTTTAAAATAGCTTTGTTTTTTTCGAGCTCTTTGTTTAATTCAGACAATTTATCTTTCTGCTCCTCAATTACTTCTGAGTTTTTATGATTAAGCAATATTTTTTGAGTTTTAATAAAATCTTTCGCTTTCTCAGAATTAATATCTAAGGCATTACCATAATCATCAAATGCTGTAATTGCAGTTGGAACAATACCTCCAATTTTACCAATAACCACCTTTAACCGATCTTGTTCTTCTTTTGTTAAAGATGTTTTAGCTGTTAAATTATCGTATTCTGAAATAAGCGGTACCAAATTTTTATCTAAATCATTAACAGCCTTTGCTTGTGCATCAAATGATTTAATCGACTCTAAAGAGGAATCTTTTACACCTGTTAAAGTTCCAAGTAAATCTGCTGAAACCATCTTAAATGCACTAAACACCATAGATAAAGAACTTCCTGTACCTGTTAATCGAATCATTACATTGTTTAGAGCTTCATTTGCATCAGCTTCTAACTTTTTAGCTCTTACATAATCATTTGTTTTAGCAGACAAGTTGCCTAAACTTAAATCAATCTTATGTAAATTAGAAATGTAACGAAGCCCTGCATCCTCCCCTGCTCCTCCAAAAATATTGGCAATTGCTTCTCCTACAACTTTACTTTGAGGCGGTAAGGTTGACATTCTTTTAGAAACTTGTTGTATAACATCAAAAGTTGTTTTACTACCGTTTTTAAGTTCTTGAAGTATTGTTTCAGAACTTAACCCAATAGCGTCTAATGCTTCCGCTGCTGAATCAGGCATTTCACGCAAACGTAAATTAGCCTCTTTTATACTGTCAATTCCTTTATCTGAATAAATCCCCAACTTTACTTCCTGCGTCATTAAAGCAATAGCTTCTTCAGCTGCAAAACCTGTTTCTTTTAATAACTCGGGATATTCTTTCACTTTGTCTAAAAAATCATTGTTGGCATCCGCTCCTTCCAGATATCCTTCTTTTATTAAATCTAAGGCTTCAGAAAAACCAATACCCATAGATTTAGAAAAGTTATTTGCTGCTTCCGACATTTTATCGGTATCTGCATTAAAAGTAGTCGCTAAAGCTTTTAATTTAGCCGTTGCTTGATTTAAGGAGACACCTTGTAATTTGGTTATTTGAGATAATGTCCCTTTCAACTTTCTTAAAACTCCAACCTGAGACACAATTGTTTTAAAAAAAGAAACAACGGCACCAATAGAAAAAGCGGAAAGAATTAACGATTTTAAATTCGTTGTACTCTTTTTCATTTTTTCAACACCAGAAGTCGTACCATGAATTGCATCCTTTAGCTTCGTGAAATGGGCTTTTGCTTTTTTAAGTTCAGCTGCTTTTTTTATAAACTCATCCGTTCCTGGTGTTAACAAACTTAATTGCCCTTTTAATTTACCAACAGAACGACCAACCTCCCTTAAGTTGTTCTTAATTTGTTTACCGTTTATCTCTATCGAAATATCCCAAATTCCCTTTTTTTTAATCGCCATTACGCTATATTTTAATATCAGATTGCATAAAAGAAATTGCAACTTCTTTCATTCTTAATTTTCCTATTTCATTAAATAAATGTTTAAAAGCACCACTTTTTAAAATAGCTTCTTCCATAAAAGGAATACGTCTCAGAATAAAACCGTGATCTTTTACCGTATAAAATGTATTTGTTTTTTCAATTCTACGAGTATGTGCAGAACGTTCAGACGCTCCCTGTTCTAAAACAAACCCGTGAAGCATCATTGATGTAGATATTCTAAATAAACGAACATTACCCATTATAGGTTTAACTTTCACAGTTCTATCTAATGCCTCTTCAGACATAGACCTTGCATAAAAATTAATAGCATTTATCTCTGAAACAAGGCTATCTCTAATCATTTTAGAAGCTCGTAAACCTATTTTTCTTTCAGCTTTTCTTATTTCTTTTAGCGTTACCACGGGTTTCTTCATACAGCTAAAATATACCTACTCTAAAACGTGTGTTAGGACAAAAAAAAACCACTCTAGTAGAGTGGTTTTTATTACTTCCATTTAGATATATCTACAGAAGTTTTAAATTTGGGATTCAAAGAAAATTCACACCGATAACCATATAAGTTGTTTGCTGTAACGGGTCCTATTTTCGTAAAAGAAAAAGATAGTTTTTTTAAAACAGAATACCATGGGTTCGGGGCATTATTTACAAAAGGAATAGAAGCATCTAAAATTAATTTCCGCATTACTTCAAATCCTATTTCTAAACAATGGTTTAATACTTCGTTTTGCGCTTGTTGGTTATCTATTTCATATGTTTCAACACCTTCTTTCCCTAAGATGTTAAAGCCACAATTCCAATCTAAATGCAAATTACTTTCTTCATTACTTGGAACTACAGTTGGGCTTTCATACGTCATTAAAGTAACGTTATAACCTTCTCTTACGGCTACAGAAAAATCAAAAAACTCAGCTAAATTCCATTTATAATGAGATTTTATACCTGTGTGGCTTTCTCCAATTTCTGCTAATTTATTTATAATGTCATTATGCGTTAGTGCCATCTTTGGGTATGGTTTTTAGCTTTTCAGCGTAGTAATCTAAAAAAGTGTAAATATTGGTCGTAAAGTTCTCTTTATAAGTACCAAAAATACCATTGTCAGCAACCGCCATTATCAGCTTATTAATATTTGCAGACGTTAGTTTTTTAGGGGGTTTATCCTCTGTTTTTGGAGCGGGGTAAATAATCTTATATTTCTCTAAAGAAGCTATATAATCTTTACAGCCTTTATAAGATAATGCCATTGAATATAAAAAACCAACAGGTACATTTTTAAAATCCTGAACTAAAAAAGGTAGTTGATTTTTATCTAGATCAGCACGGATTATTTTTTGATCAGAATATAGTACAGCAGCCAACCAACGCAAAGCAGGAACTCCATAACCTGCAGCTTTATTATTGATGTTGTTTTGAAAGCTTAAAAATAAATCTTCACACATTGAAAACTCCCCGATCGTTAAATTAGTTAATCTGTCTGCAGGTGCATAATACGTTTTTCTGTTTGCTTTTACTTCGCTAATAAATCGTGTCAGATTTTGTTTTGTGTAAAAATTCAGGTACAGATTTTTTATATCAATCATCGGTACATTTTTTAAAAGTAACTTGATTTTTATTCTAAGCTTCAATTTATACCAAGCATACTTATTTAATATTTTAAATAATGCTACATCAAAAAGAATATCACTTGTTTCAGAGAAAAAAAGTATCGCAATTTTATTTAATTGTATATCTGTTAATTCGTTCCAAGAAGTAGGCATTTTAAACTTTAACTTCATAACTATTTTATTAATATAGCCTTTAAAATAGCTTTGTTCTGATTCAGTGTTTTATACATAAAAAAAGTCATTATGAAGAAAACTAACACCATTCCAAGAACAATATACAGTAGTATTTCAGGCATTATTTTCTCTTCCTTTTTCTTTGTTTTATTCTTTTCGTCAATTGCTATTTCCGAAGAATCTTGAATATTGGTTTGTTCTTCTATCCTTCGAAAAACCTCGTCTGCTAAACATTTCACATCAACACTTCCATCTGGTTTATAGTAAACAGTTTTCGTTAATCCTCCGTCTTTATACTTTTGAATAAATGCCTTTAATTCTCCACTGTCTGTTCTAGGGCGTTCATCCAAGGGGGTTATAGGAGCTTCTAAAATTCCCCCTGGTCTTTTTTCTTCTGTTACTTTCGTGGTTTGAGTACGAACATCTTTTTTTATATCAGTACTCTTTTTGTCTTTTGTAAAGTCTTTTGTAACACTACACGAGCATAAAAAGACAATTATTAATAAGTGAATTACATTTTTCATACATTAAATAAATATACTTTCGGGTTTCTTTTAAGATACTTTGTATCAATATGAACCCATGTTATAAACTTTCCGTTTTTCTTTCGTTCTAAGCGTATTTTATAGGGGAATTTATGTTGATTGGCTATAATTAATCTACGTACTTCGTTTGCAGAAATACCTTCAAAAATCACATCAAATGCACAGCCTAATACATGGCCGCTTAAATACAACCTTCGCTTTAAAAAATAGAATCTAAACAACTGTTGTAAGTTGGTTCTTAGTCCTCGTTGTTGGTATTTTCCACCCCAATACCAATCATTTATGGTGGCTTTTCTTCCTACAAGTACACGCAATACCAATAATGTATGCAATGCTTCTGTTTGTAAGAACTGCCACGAATCTTCACCGTACTTTTTATACGTTTTTCTTCCTACAAGCTCATAAACTTGAAAGTATTGTTTCAGTAATTCTATTACTTTATCTCTGGTCATTTTCTTGTAAAATATTTAAAAATAAAATGAAACAAAGCTTTAAAATACACCTTCCAACTTTTTTTATACTTCACATCTATTACATTCATTTTCAACATTGATAAGTGATAAATAATAATACACAACGAGCCAAAGCCCGTCATATAATTACCACCACTAACAAAGAGAAACCCAACCATTAAAAGATCTATTTTATAACTCATTATCTGCTTTTGTTTTTGTTAGTTTTTCAAAGCCTAAAATCAAGGTTTTAGTAATTAATGCTAAAAACTCTATTAAGATTCTTGGCCGAGCAATTAGCAGCATAAAAATTCCTGCTAAAATTAATTCTGGATTTACTTTGTAATCTTTACTTACTAAAATTAATTCGCCTGAGATATATTTTATCATTTGAAAACTCATTCCAATCAAACCGATTATTAAGAAAAAAACATATCCTATAATGTGATTTAAGCTCTTTGTTTTTAAATCTTTCAGAGGGTTACTCATTGTTCTTAATTTAAAAAGTGGTTAATGCTGTTCTTTTCCAAGTGTTAGAAGCGATGCACATATAAATAAAATCTTCATCATACCTTATCTGACCAGGTAATCCTACAGCAGTTGAAGAAGTAGGTGCATTATTTATATTGGTGAGTCTCAATTCATTTACCCAAAGTTCTTTATTTAGGTTAATAATATCTCTATCATAACGTCCAGGGTTAGAAATCCCCATTTCTGTCTTTAAAAACTCTAAGGTTACAAGTGTTCTTTTTTTATCTGGTGAAGTAAAATTCCAATTATTAATTATCTTTTCATAAGATAATTCTGGGGCGCTTACCACTCCATTTTTTAAAACAACAAGGCCGTTTTTTCTTTCTACAGATGATTTTCCAATACCAACAACGAATTGCAAGTCTGATGCTTTCCAAGCTGTTCTATCGCCATGAATCATAACATTATTCAGCCCTAATGTTATCTGACCAAAAGACGAACCTGCTAAATTTCTTCCTGCATTAAAAGAATAATCTGCTTTGCTTATGTTTTCCCCACCTCTACTAGTATCATAAGAAGCTAAAGAAACAGCCCCTTTTCCTTGGGTGTAATACTGTACAGGATGATTCCCTAAAGTAATATCGTGATTAATTCTAAAAGCTCCTTTTGTCTCGAATAAAAGTAAGTTTTGAGTAATTGAAGGAATTTCAGGTTTAAAATCGCTCAAATCTGTTTGAGTAACTAAATCCAAATCCTTAATAAAATCAGTTGTTGAGATAAAATAGTTCAGTTTATTCTTACTACCTTTTAATAAAGGTATTTTAGCTACTGTTGTACTTTGTTTTGCTTTGGGGAATTTCACCCCTCTATTAAAATCTGATTGCGCAAAAAAAGTGATGCTAATTAATAAAAAAGCAAGTGTTAAAAATTTTGTTTTCATTTTGGTTTTAATTTTTGAATTATTATTAAATTATTTTTAGTTTTCTTCCTCACCCGTATTTATAATTCCAGATACAATTTCCCACGAAGTACCTTTCGTTGGGTCTCCTAATAAATACCTACTAACGGGCGCAAATGCTGTTTTTGAAATAGCTCTATTTAAAGCCAAATCACCTTTAACCATTACCTCTTTTACTCCGTAAATTGGATAATAATCAGCTTTAAATCCATCTATATAGATCGTATTATTTATTACAGAAGAGTCCATAACTATTTTCCATTTATCTTTTACAAATTCATCAGGAATTGATTTTGTAACAAAAGGAAAATCTCCGATATACTGATAAATTTTATTACTATAGATTCTTAAAATAATACCTCCTAATAACTGTTCAGAAACCCAAGGACGAATTACTAAATTTGAAGTATCACTAATTGAAACGGAGGTAGTCATGCCATTACCATTACTGTAAGCGATTGTTGTTTTATTCATATTGTAAAATTCTAGTTTATTTGATTTTTAAAGTAGGACAGTTTTAAATCCCTATAATTCCACCTTTCGAAATGAATTTAGGTTTCTTCCTTTCTCTTGAATTTTTATAGGAAGGAAAAACTGTTGGGTTTAATTTTATAAGTTCTAATGCTTCATTTAGAAACTGTTTTGCATCATGTGCTGTATCCTCTTTTTGCTTTAAGATATAAGTATCTAATTTTTTAGCTCCCGAAAAATTCCTTTCATAATCAAGTACATCAAAACGAAGTTGAAAACCAGAAGCTTCTTGAAAATACATCCCACTTCCTAAAGTATTCGATACGGTAAAAAGTACTATCGCATCTTGTACACCTTCGTAAACTGCTGTAAATACTTGTTTTTCTTCTTCCGAAAATGAGGTGGTGTCTTTTGTTTTTAATTGGCTTAAAACGGCATCCGTTACTGAGGGGTTTATATATTTTTTCTCACAACGATACAAGTCCGGTACTAATGATAAAAAGGTTTGTGTGCTATTAAAAATATTATAGGTTTTCTGAAAATCAGCGGTGCTATTTATCAATAGTTTTTTTTGCCTAGTAAACGCTTTTGAGTTTTTCCAAGCTGTAAATTTATCCTCGTTATCTTCCAATAACATTAATAAATCATCCAAGGCGGTTAAACCTGTTCTTTTATACAAGCGCAATGCATCCCGAATATCCGTTTTTGCAGCACTTTGTTGTTGTTTTGGTGCAACGACATGAACACCTGCAGAAGTTACCTGCATAGCTGCTACATTTAAGAAACTATACATTGATAAATTAACTTCTACCTCTAAAGCTAAATCAACAGCTTCAAGTATAATTGTATCCGAATCTTTATAGTTTAAAAGCGTTTGATATTGCTGTTTAGAGATGTATTTATACAAGTGATCTTTTACTGCTCGCTTTAAAAACGGCTTGATTTTATCAAAATGAAAACCACTATTAACTTCTGCAAACCTTTTTATATCTGCTGTTGTTTTTGCTATCATACGTTTACTGCTTTTTTAGATCCTGTCGGATTTTTATCCAAACTTGTTAAAATAGTATCCTCAAAAGCTCCTATTAAATCAGCATCCCATCCATTATAATCTTGAATGAATTGAAAACTTTCTAGTGTCGTTTCTCGTTTTGGTTTTTGACGAGCCGTTAGAATAGTCCAAGCTTCTCTTTTATCGCTTCCACCTCCTAAACTCGCTGTACCTAAACCGATAAGTGTAGGGTCTACTGTTAGAGCTGCTATTATCTCCAACGTTGCCGCAGTACCATCAGGTAAAAAAGCACCTTCTTTTAACTTATCATCTATTGTTGTTATTTTTAGTCCAGAAACTTGTTTTCCATCTTGGTCATACATCATAGAAAAAACAGTCTTCTGCGAGTTCTCATTTCCGCTAAGATTTTCGTTTAAGAAATTCGCAAATTCTTGCCGTATTTCATCTTTTTCTTCAACGGAATAATCTTCCCAATCTTCCGCATATTTTTTCTCGAAATACTTATCGTGAATTTCGATGTGCTTGTTAATGGTAGATTGATTTTTAAACAATGCTTTTTTAAACTCTGGGATTGAATTCGCGATATCAATCCACTTACTATAATAGGCAGAATGCCATGAAGCTATTGGGTAATAACTTTCATCTAGCATTGGATAAAACAACGGCCTAATAAAGTTTGTTATTTTGTTTTTCTTGCAATATTCTTTCACCTTTTCTGCGGGCATATAACTATCTATAAGCGGAATATCTTTTGAATATTTAGAGCTTAAATCAACTGAATCTGCCCATTTTGTAGACAACCAAACATTACCAATAGTACCGTCGTCCTTCATCTCTTCAAAGCGACAATGAGCGGATTTTTGCCTACGTACTAATTCTATTTTATTTTTATCATTACTTAAAACATATTCCGGGAACGCAATTGCGAAATATTCCAAATCAGTAATGCTTTCTTTATAGAATCTTGGCATTTGATTTGTTCTAAAAAACTTATAAATCTCTGGGTATTTTCTTAAACTTACCTGTGTTAATTTTCGCTTTTCTTCGTTGTTTTTATCTTCTTCAAAAGTTTCTTTCATTAAAACAAAACCACCGCCATAATGAGCATCACGCACCACTTGTAAACCTGAAGTAGTAGGACAATTTCTCTTTACTGCAGCTAAAAGTTGCTGCGGGAAATTGTTCTTCTTACCCCATAAAGCAATATTTTTTTCTGCATCTGGTGTCTTTACTGAAACTTTAGTAACTTGATTAGCCGAATCTTTTTTATTGAATTTCACCACTGTAGTACCGTTGGCTATAATTCCAATATCTCCGTACATTTCCATCATTAATATTGCATTTTTTTTCCGTTAAACGTATCTATTAACCGAATATGAATTTTTTTAATATCTCCATTTTCGAGTTCTATATTTCGGGTTCTATTTTTAAAATGATTTGGCTGTTTTGAAAGTCTTGCTGCTGACTGAGCAGCAATTAACAATGATGCCGCTGAAAGATTCTTTACCTTTTTACCAACGAGTAACCTTGCTTTATCGTAGTGCTTAAGCGAACCACCTTTTTTACTTTGCCTATTTAAAGACCACACAGAAACAGAAAAAGGAAATGGGTTGCCATCCTTATCTTTTTTATTTATTTCCTGTAAAACTTCACGTAAAGAGATTACTTCCATACTGCTAAAGTATAGCGAGTCTAAATCCTGTGGTAGGACAAAAAAAAGGAGTATTTAAAAATGATAAAAAGTATAAAAAACAACAGTGAGCAATCGTTTTTAATAAAAAAATGAGCTGTTTTAATGTAAAAAACATCAAAATTCAGCTCACTTTATCATTTTAAAAAAATCAACTAATTACACATCAGTAAGTTACGTGTTTTTTTTGACATCTTTTTTATCATTTAAAGAGTGTCGACTACGCCAGACCCTTAGAAAATTGACAATTGTCAAAAAGCAAAAACCTCGGTAATATGAAAGTCACTCCCCCATATAGTCAGTAATCGACCAGGACTCACGCTCACCATCAAGCAGGTCATGGAACAGCTCCCACACAGGGATATCAAAAGCATCTGACAGGTGTGTTGTGTGCTCTTGCTTCATTGACGCATTACGTTCATCCTTCTTTAACTTTTGAATACCATTCTTACCTTCTGTTGCTTCCGCACGTTCTAAAGAAATGATCAGGTTTTTATTATTGTGTTCGTTGATCTCAATAGATGGGAACCTACTCGAGGATGCTTTAAACATTAAGTTGTTCAACATATACTTTGCATTGTGAGAGGCTGCAGGCCTCCCCTTAGACTTATCCGACACCTTCCATCCTCGTTGTTTAAGGAAGTACTTTGCTTGGTCACCATAGGTCATATCTTTACCGTCCTTCATACGCTGATTACCATCATGCCCATAGTATAAGTGTACACGTTTAACCTCTAAAGGCGCATAATAATCACAAAAATCTTCCACAATATCTTCTAATGTTTTAGGGTAATAACAATGAAAGGATCTTAACACCTTGTACCTGCTCTTTAAATTCTGACTTACTACTGCAGATAAGAACAGCCCCCAATCTAGCGATAGTATCAGCGGGGTATCTTTTACAATATCATTGTCTTGTTTACAGTTAAGATCCTTTGCTGTATAGCCTTGGATTATCCCTTCCAGATAGTCATTATCATAATCTGTATAAAGGTTCTTCTTATTGAATTGAGGATAAAAACCGTTCAGTATTTCTTTAGGCCTAATGTTTAATATCTCAGCGTTATAAATTAGTTCTGATGGGCTTTCTTCCTTCATTTCATCAAACCATTCAGGACGTAAATTCCGCTTATTTACCAAAGAAGATGCTTTAATATAAGCGTACTTCTTCCAATTCTTAAAGATTTTGTTTTTAATCTTCACTTCTATTTCAGTAAACCAACGCCCTTTTTTAGTTAATGGTGTTGAAGAAACATAGATTTCACAACCTAACAGCGTCGCTTTAGGAAAACGTGCCGACTTCGCTCTATTGGTCGTCTTAACATTGTAAAACAGTTTGTCAGGATCAAACAATGCCGCTTCATCTCCCAAAACACCATAGGCATTTAAACCACGCCCAGAATTGGGGTTATCTAAAGAAACTAATTGAAAGATGGCCCCATTTGAGAAGTGAATAATATTCTCCCATTTATCGGGTGCCTGGATAGGTTCTGCAAATCCAAAACGTTTTCCGTTTTTGCCGACTACATAATCTACATCTTCATACAGCCCTAAAACAGCCAAACCTTCTTTTGTACTTGGTAGCGTTCTTGCTAGTATTTGCTGATAGGTAGAACCAACCAACGCAAAAGATGCACCGGGCATTTGTTTCACCATCTTCTTCATAAAGAAAGCCAGGATAAAAGACTTTCCTGTTCCGCGACCCCACTCTAAATAGATCTTCGTTTTTTTTAAAACGGTTACGGCTAAAAACGCCACCATTTGGGCAGCGTTTAGTATAATTTCTCTATATTTTTTATTCGTCTTCCTCTTCATTTTCTTCAATTATTTCATTAAAAGAAATATCTTCTATGGTTAATTTATTGAAATCAATCACTCCTTCTTCTAAGTGATTTTTAATAACCATTGCTACTTCTTTTGGTATCATAAACTTGTCTGGTTTATTTTCTAATTTCTCAGGGTTAAAACTTAATGCTTCATCTTCTTCTCCTAATAATTCTCGCATTTCTTTAAAATAAAAAACGGCCGTTTTTGCATCTTTAGCTGTTTTGGCTTCGCTAAAATTTTGTTTTGCCATTTCAAACAACATCGCTTTTTGTCCTGCGATACTTGCTTTTAAAACTTTACCAAATAATGATTGAGATTCACGGATATACCGATACGCTTGCGCCTGTTTTATATCGTAAGCTTGCATTAACATATTACGGGTAAAAGTGGGTGTATTACCTGATACTAAAGAGGTCCACGTTGCAAGTAACCGTTCGTTTACTTGTTGTTGTTTTTCCGTTAATTCTATCTCATCGGGTGCTTTATAATGCAGCCATATTTTATCAAAAGTGCTGTCTTTAACACTTATTTTAGGGTGTTTTTCAGGTAACATTTTTATGCTTTTTGGTTTGTTATAATTAAATTATTTAGCCTATCTACATCCAGTTTTAACTTGATTATATGGGCTTTTTTATCTCCGATTTTACGCTCGTACTTTTGTTTACCTGCTATTAAATTAGATTTCTTGTAGTTGGAGTTTAGCAACTGTAAACGCTCTTTTGCCCTGGTTAAGGAGCTTCTTCTACTCGTTCGAGTTAAAAGCAAATCGGTTTCACTCATGAGCGAAAAATCTTCGTTTTTTGTTTCTAAAATCCTTCCGTGCTCTTTATAATAATCAAGTAGCTCCCAAGTCTTTTCTATGCTATCAAATAGGCCTTCAATTTGAATACAAAAAGACAATGCTTTGTCGTGTTCATGAGGTTTCAATGCTGTTAATTGTAAGTGTAAACTTGTGGCTTTGTAGTAATTGTCTTTTTGCGCTCGATACGATTCGTGTAGTTCAAAAGGCAATTCTTTTAATAATACTTTACGGTAAACTTTTTCTTCAGAAATAAAGACAGGTGCTATTGGTGATGCTAAGCGTTTTTCAGCTTTTACCTCAATAGTCGCAGCTATATTTTTTTGAAGTTCATATCTGAGTTTTACAAAATTTGATTTGGTTTCTTTTTGCGTAAAATTTTTAAGTAAAAGCTTATTATGCTTCGAAAGTTGAGCATACAACAAAATGCCGTCTTTATAATTCCCTTTGTTTTCAATCCATTTTTTGATATCCATCGGGTAAAATTCACCATAGAAAAACGATTATAAAAGGACATAAAAAAAACGATTCACATGGAATCCATAATCGCAAAAATGAAAAAGTAAAATTTGAAGTCAAAGTAGTGCCTCTATTAAAAAAAGTAATAGAGGCTACTAATTAAGGTTATTTTTAGGTTGTAGTAGTTTTATAACGCTTATGAAGCATAATATCTGTATAACTGCTTTTATAAGTTGCAACATTATTTCTATAAACAACCTTAGCTTTATTAAAAGGATTTTTCCCTCCCGTATTCGTTTCAATCCACTCACAAAGCTCTATAACACTAGATTTGTTTGATGTAAAATAAATATAATTTGTGTCTTTCAATACTTTTAATACATCTAAATAATCAGCAAGCTTCCAATAATTATTATAAGTAGAGCAATCCGTTGATAAATATGGTGGATCGACTAAAAAGACAACATTTTTAACCTGCTGAAAATTATTAAACAACTCTTTATAGTCATACTTTACAAATTCAACATCTTGTAAATAGCCTGTTGCATCATAGTTTGATTTTCTTACATTATTGTAAAACTTCGGTTTTTTAAGAGCCTCTAACGAATCAACGTAAACCATACTAAAGAGCAGGTTTGAAGATAAGGATATGTAATCTACAAACCCAGCTTTATCAGCTTTAGCAACTACTGCTAATATCTTTGCTTTTATATCTTCTGGTATTATTTGGTCCCTCAACACCCCTTCTACTAAAACTCTTAAATCACATAAAAGTTTATTAGTCATTGGAATAGCATTTAAACGCTGTTTAAAATTATCATAATCATTATAAATAACTTTAGCTTTTGGATTTTCTTTCTTAACTGTATGACTTAACAAACCACTACCTCCAAATAAATCTACATAGATTGCATCCTTTGGGTACGTTTTTAATACTTCTTTGAACTGTTTAATAAAACCCCGTTTTTGACCTTGAAACGGTAAAGGCGCATTCGCAAAATTTTTACTCATTTATTATTCTTATTTTAATTACTATTCTTATTTTTGGTGCTCCTACACCTTATTAATAAGCAAAGAACCAACGACAACCAGAAGACATTGTCCTCCAGTAGCCGTTGGCTCTGAGTTTAAAAAGGTGTAGGAATTTTTTTAATGCTGGAGGGCTTCTTTTTTCCCTTCATGATTTCAACTGTTCCAGTTCCTAAAGTTGGTGGTATTCCAAACGGTATAACTATTAATAGTTGATTTTCTTGTAATCATTTTTTTTCAGTTTCTGCCTAAATAAACCTACTTAGAGTTATTAAATATTTACGGTTTTACAGGCTTTGGTTTAGGTGTAACAGCAAGATCTGCTTGCATAACGATAGCACCTCCATAAACAGGAGCTTCAACAATGTTTTTATCCATAAAGATAAAAGTACAACTGTTTTCTCCTTCATATTCTGGGGCAATCTTAGACGCTCCTTCCGAATACGTTGCAGGATACTTATTATGCCCTAATTGACGATACACACCACTTCCTGCTTCACGTACCAAAACTAACAAAGGTGTTTTTCCTTTGTATAATCTTCTTGCTCCTAAAACTGCAGGATCTGTTCCTTCAACAACAACAGTTACTTTGTTTTCAAAAGCTTGTTTTTGATCACCGATTAAATTGCTTTCTAATCCGTTTTTGTCTTGAATACCTCTAAGAAGCGTAAAACCAAAACCTGGTTTAAAAACATGATCACCTAAAACAATAGCCAAAGAAGCTGTACTTAATACCTTAGCACTATTTAAAGCGGGTACTTCCGCTATATTAATTAAATAACTCATTGGAGCTACTAGTATGTCCAAGTGGCTTAAACCTCCTGTTGGCTCTATACTAGTACCTCCAATTTCTTCAATTTTCATTTCCATAATTTTATTAGTTTATAATTTTTCAATAAAAAATGAACGCCCATAAATAAGTTCTTCCATTAACTTAGTTTTCTCTATTAATTCAGATAATTTATAAACCCCATTACTTACTTTTAATGGATTAGGAGTGTTTTTAGAAAACCCCCACTTCACCCCATCTTCTGTTTCAAAATAAATCGATTTTTCAGTTTCTCCTTCAATAGTTACTTCTTCAAGAGTTAACTCTTCTTGCTTGTCTATATCATCAACCATTCCTGTAATTATTAATCGTTTAATTGTTCCATACTATAATACAACTTGTTTAAATCTTCATTATTTAAACCTGTTTTCTTTACCCCTCCAAAATCAGCTAAAAAAATTAATTCATTAATCGCAAAATCATAACCCAAATGAAATTCCATAAAGATTTTTAATACGTAATCTTGAATTTGAGTTTGAGTGATTAATGGCGGGTTATCTATTACATCAACCAATTTTAACATGTTATCTTCAACAGTTGAAAAAATCACATTATCTGGTAAATTATCTAGCCCAACAATTTCCCATTTATAAGTTTCTGTTACATTTAGTCTTGAATCATTAAAACCTGTATGATCTCCATATTTTTCAATAAAGGAATCTTGATGCATTAATCGTACATTTTCTGAACAAAAAATTCTCTTTACTTTTTTTCTAACTTTACTAGGAACACTTCTTTCAAAATCTTTAAACTCTTCTAAAATATTTAGTGAAGTTGGAGTATTTAAAGAAATTGTAAAAAGAGGATTCTTAGTATTAACTTGAGCTATAGATAATACTTTTGCTATACCATTTAAAGAATAACCGAATTCACCATCTGCTTTACCTCCATCTCTATCACCAATTATAGACAAATCACTTATATCATCTATTACTTTTTCTAATAACTCAGCTATAATAACTTTAGAAATTGGTTGCTCTTCTGGTGTTTTCCCTTCAATTTTAAGATCACTTAACCAGGTATTGTAAATTTCATCTACAATAATTTCTAAATTTACTTTTTGTCTAAAATTCTGTAAAACTTTCGCTTTAAATTGCATTTCACCTAAAGCTTGCCATTCTGCTTTAAAACCTTGAACAACCCTACCAAATACTTTATGAAACTGGGGGTATTTTCCTTTAATTTGCGATACTTTTTTACAATATTTATCTAACTGTACTTCGTCTGAATATACACCACTAGTAATTACACTAGTATTTTTCTTAATGTATTCATCTAATTCAGCTTTAACACTCTCTACTTTCATGTTTTTATTTATTTTAAGAATTTAATATTTGAATTGCTTCTTGATTATGTGCGTATACAACCTTTGGTTCCTCATTAACAACTGGGTCTTTATCCGCTTTAACAACTGTTGTTGCTCCTGCAGTTTTAGCCGCATATTCATTACGTTGCTCATTTAACAGGTTAATTTTTTCTGTTAATGTGTTTTTATCCGTGTATTTAATTTCTGCATTATCTAAAGCACTATTAATTGATGTACTTGCATCATTTGTAATCGCTGCAGCATCGCTTACTTGTGTTTCTAAATTAGAAACGTTAGTAGCTGCATTGGTTAACGCATCTTCTACTTTGTTTAATTCTGTTTCTTGTAAGAAAACACCGTTTTCATTACTTCCGAATCCTTCTTCATACCCTAATACATTTTGAATTGCAGGTACTAAAATTTTTGTTTTACTCATTTTAATTGGTGTGTTTTTTGGGGTCTTATTTTCTGTTGGAATAACAATATTTTGATAATGCAAAAACAAGTCTTTAGAACTCATATTTGTAACATTTTCAGGTATGTTATTTGTGTTATCGGTATCTGTAGCAGTAATTATTTCATCGAAAAAACCAATTTCTTTAGCTTTATCACCCACAAAATAATTGTCCTTAAAGTTTAAGTACTTTTCTTTTACTGCTTCAACCGAAATATTTAATTTTTCTTCTAAAATTGACGCTAAAGAATCATCATAACGATCTAATGTTTCAGCCTCATTACGTAAGTCTTGGGCGTTTCCAAATGCATACGTACCGCCATTATGGAACATTAGCATACTGTTTTTGTAGCCATAAACCTTATCACCCGCCATAGCGATTAAAGAAGCCATTGAGTAGGCGATACCGTCAACATAAGTATAAACGGTTTTCTTAGAGTTTTTAAGCGTATTGTAAATTGGTAATCCATCCCAGATATTTCCTCCTGGTGAATTAATACGAGTGTGTATAATATCAGCCTTTGCTTCAACAGCTTTAAATTCCTCAATGAAATTGTTTGCTGTATTTATAGGTCGCCAATTCTCATAATCAAAGCCACCAATTACACCATAAATGTAAATAGTAGCTTCTTTGCTTTCGTCATTTAACGATATATTGTAGAAAGGTTTCGTGTATATAGTCATTATGCTTGTATTATTCTTAATTTGAACAATACAAACATACTTTAGGCTAATACGCTAAAATAGGACAGTTTTATAAAGGCTATAAAAACACAGGCTTTTGCAGGGTTTTACCCGATATTTTAACCTTGAATTTGTGGGTAGTTTCTACTTTCTTACTTCCTTGAAATGAATAGGTTATTTCTAATGGAGAAGTTTTGCTTCCGAAGACTATAGCATCCCCGTTATGTTGGTTTACTTTAACGATTGCTTTTTCGTTCATCAACTCATTAAAAACATTATCAATTGCTTTATTAGGATAAGTAACATCATAACCTGCATTAATTAAATATTCAAAACCTGCAGGTGTTTTTTTAGGTTTTGACTTAATATGTATCGTTTCAAAAACAGGTAAAATTTCGACAATGTTAGCGGTGTTTTTTATATACGTAAAATCTGAAGAATTACTATTCGTTAAAATTAACGGACAATTTAAAATACTAGAGATCGGTATAATTTCAATACTATAAAAACCTCCAAAAATCTCTTTATTTAATAATGTAAACACACTCATAGTGACAAAAATATTTTTTAAGTAAAAAGGGTATTAACAAACCCTTTGTTTATAAGACTTATACAGTAGTAATTTTCTTTCTTTTTTTTCTGTCACTAGAATAAGAAGGTTTAAGCTGGCTTCTATAAATACCTCGATATAAACTATCTAAATTCAAATCATCTTCGGTAATATTGTAATATCTTAAAAACGATTTTAAAGAATCGGTGATCGTTGCTTTATTCGTAAAAGACAATTTTTGACTATTAATTTTAACGAAATCATGCAAGGCGTCTTTAAATAATTTTGCACACTTGTTTTCAAACTTATCAAAATCAGTATATTTTATAAAGTGACCATACGTAGTACAAATTGAATATGGTATAATAAAAGTAACGTATGTAGTGTACTTTCTTGATGGTGGCTTGCAATAATCCTTTGTCAGTAATTCAACTAATTCTAACCCGACCCAAGTACGCCTTGATGCTTTGTGAGATTCTCCAAATTTCTTTTTCAGGAATTTCACCAAATAAGGCTTAAGTGGAACGATAAGCGTTACTGGATCTGTGGTTATTATTGTTTTTACTGCCATATATTCAAAGTTAAAAAATTAAGAAAAAAGATATCATTTAGATGTTTCTGTTAAATTCGACTCAAAGATATTTTTTAATAAAAATATACAAAAGGACATTAAAAAAAAAGCTAATTACCGAATAAATACACTTACCAACAGCTCTTTAAATGCATGAATTATATCGACAAAAATTAAAAGAGAATGAACATATCGCTCAATTTACTGAATTAAATAAAAAAAAGGTTGTTGTACTGTTGTACCCTTATTTTTTAACCAAAAGAGTTCAACAGTTCAACAAAACACATAAACTACTAACTATCAGTCTAATTATTTGTTGACCCCCCTCAAAAAAGTGTTGGAACTTGTTGAACGACACCCCTTTTTGTTGGAACGCCATTTTTACGGTTCAACAAGTTCCAACAAAAAAACATGAATATTTATTAAAAAAAACAAACATAAACTACTGAATATTAAATACATACTATAAATAAAATCTATATTGTTGGAACTGTTGAACTGTTGACCGCCAAACACTCCACTTTTCTAGCCTAGAAAGTTTTTTAAATTAGGGGTTGAGGGGATTAAACCAAAAACGCCCAGAAGAATGAATCTTCTGAGCGTTTTTTGTGTGCTATATTTCAACAGTTCAACTACAAAGAGAGGGTAATTAAATTGATACTCCTATAACAAAATCCAATTACTAGAAGAAAAATTAATATTGTGTTAGATTCGTTACTAGTTCTAATTCCTGTTACTGGGTCTCCCATTATTTCACAATAATGAATTGGATCATGCTCTTTTAGGTGTTCTATATATTTTTTATTCATAGTGATGTCAGTTAATTTAGAAACCTCCAACTTTCTTCTTTTTCATTTTCCCATTCTGTCTCATAAAAATACATGCAGCCATAAAGAGCTTCCTGCTTCTCCTTTTTTTTATCGTAATCTTCTATATTTTCAACTATCTCTTCAGGACTAATAGATATAAAACCTTTTTTGTTTTCATGTCTTTTCCACTCTTCTTTTGCCTCGTTAATTCCGTACATTTTTTTTATTTTTTTGTTTCAATCACTTTTTGAGGCGGATTGATTAACCTACAGTTAATTAGCATATTATTTACTTAAACAATTCAGATAAACTTCATCAATGCAATCAGTTTCAGTTAACAATTCAGCTTGATCTACTGAGTATTTATAATTACATTTTTTTTTGTGTGTGTTTTATTTCAATAACTACAGTTATTTAATAATCTTACTTGATCTATACTCTTGCTTTACAGACTTAACTGCTCCAGTAGTTAAAGCTGGAAATAATGTATTTAGGTTAAAATTTCTTTTAGCACATTCGACTGCCATTTCTTCGTGATTTTCATAAAATCCACATTGATCATCCGTCGTATCAACTTCAACATAATGCTTAGAAGTAACTTCTATTTCTATTTTTTTTATTGCCATTTTATCTACAGGTTTATTTAATTTAATAAAAGAGAGGACAATTGTTCGGAGCTATTGCTGTTCCTTTCAAATTATCGCCACTAGCACGTTTCCTCTCTTTTGGCGTAGTACCGAAATACTACAGTTATTTAAATTCCTCAATTTCATACTCCCAAACAAAAGCATCATTCTCTTTTACGTTGGCATTTATCCACTCTATAGCTTCAGTGTACTCAGAACCTGCTCCGTCAATTTCTTTACCTTCATTATGCATTTCCTCTAACTGTTTAAATACTTTTTCTGATACTTCGTACCCACCAACACCAACTACATAATTTACTTTTACTTGTATGTTCTTTATTGTTTTCATATCTCTTTTATTACTGTTATTTTAATATTCTAATATTTTTCTAATTTCATCATTAGAAAGATCTCTGTTTCTTTTGAATTGAAAACCTTGCCTCCCAATTGATAATATTTCACCAAGTCCAATACAAAAACAATATTCTTCACTAGCTCCCCATTCTTTCAAGCCAAGACTTATATGAATGCTATCAAATTCAATAACAAATTGAGGTCTTGTTTTAGAAAATCCGTTAGAAAATGTAATAGTGTCATAGTCTTTAAAGACTTGATAATCTATAGGTTCAATACAACCATTTTCATCAAAATTATTGAATAACCTTTTGAAATAATAAGGCTTTAAAGTCCTGTATTCTTCTTTCTTAAAACCGTTTAGAATCTTAAAAAACCATTCTTTTTTTAGATTAAGATGTAATGTTTTGTTTTTCATATTCTTTTAATTACAGTTTAATGAGTGAAAAGGTTCTGATTAAATGGATCACGTATTATACCTACAGGCAATCTTCTAACTCCAATTGAATGTTCGTCATAATATCTCCACCAATAATCCAAATCCCAACTGTGTGGCTTGTCATTATCAGCTAATATTTCATTCCTGAATTTTTCAACATCATTTAATGGATATTGCATTGATGAATGCTCTTTAAAGTTTTGTTTTTGTGCTAAAAAATCTTCATTTGTCCATTCTTGAAAATCCGTGTATGCTGACAGTAATTTTACAAGTTCAATTGTCTTGTCTATTACCAAAATACTATAATCATGATTTTCTACATTGAACTTTGGTTTGTTAGGTTCTGGATTCTCAATTGGTGTTACTTTCCTGTGAGAAACGGATATTACAAATACTGATTTACAATCTTTCTTCATGATTTTCGTTTTTGCGTTAATATTGCGTTTTTTGGATGTAGCGGAATAGCTACTGATTTAATAAATTCTCTGAACTTCTTGTAAAGCCTACGGGCTTACTATTGTCTATTTTAACATATATTTCAAAGGAATACACCCAAGGGGATTTCCTTTCTCCATTTAGGGTATATGAAATTTGATATTCGATAGATTCGTTTTTTTTCCCTCTGATGCAAATCCCTATTACGATAGCCTCTAAATCTCCAATTCTAGTTAAAACATTTGTCCCATTGGGTATTATATTTTTAAAGTGATCCATTTTTCATACTACTGTTAAAGGTTGTAAGTCCAATCTGGACGATTTTCATTAATCCCTATATTCAACTCTTCTTTTATTTCTTGTACATCAGTGCATAATTCACAAAAAAGCCTAGTTGTTCTGTGATACGTATTTGAATATCGAGCTTCTTTGTCTACTCGTTTTTCAACATCTAATTTTTGATACTTGTGTTTACACATATTCCTTTAATTACAGGTTTATTTATATCTATTTTTATTTCTTCCTTTTGGAGTTTTATAGTCTCCTAAATCATCTAATTTTTTTGCTATTAAATAAGCGAATACGAATGTTATCATGATCTCTATTGTTTTAATTTATTTTAATACTTTTGCCGCCCTTGTGTTGTGGGGACGACACATAGAATTATTAAGGGGAGTCCAGAAATGGACTCTTTTTTATTATAACTTCACTACAACAAACTTTTTATTTTCGTTTAACGATACGTCAAACTCTCCTTTTTTAGGATTCCCATTATCAATAGAAAACTGTTGTAATTCAGAAAGGTTATTGAACGTAAATTCGTCTCCTTTTTTAATTTTTACTTTGCTCATAATAACCCTGTTTTTGTTTTTAGTTTTTCGATATAGTTTTATAATATTTGTTTTATTGCACTTTAAAATCCTTATGAATAAAAACCCTATCCTCTTTTAAAAAGAGAAGGATATCATCCATTTTTGTGTGTTCATTTATGAAATAGCATTTGTTTTCGACAATGTTTGTTTTAAAACTTTTAAGCCAAAAAGGTAAATGCATTCTTCTTTTATAAACCGCCTTAAACTCATCATTCGGTAATGGTTTATAAAAATCAATTTCTTTTAAATCGGCAGCTGTAGCAACTATTAAATCTAATTGGATTGTTGCTGTATTATTTTCTGAAATTAAAGGCAGTACACACATAATTATTAGGTTTTAAAATGGTAAATCATCTTTTTCTTTTGGAGTTGGTAATGGAATTTCTGGTGGTGCAGCTTTTTCTGGCAGCTTTTCTAATGAGATAATATTATTACGTTTCATCGCTTCATAATCGAAAGCGTAACAACTAGAAACACCTGTTTTAAAGCGTCTGCCTTTTACAAGACCTATAAAGTACGTTCTACTCTTAAAGTAGTTTCTTAACGTTGTTTCACCAATCGGCTGTACTCCTTCTCTTTTGGTACATGCTATTGTATAATCTTGATGAACAGAATTTAAACGTAAATACAGAATTTCTTTCATTTCTGAATTTTGGTAAACGCTCACTTTCTTTTGTGCTCCTATTGTTTTAAGATCTGTTTTTGTATCAATTTCAAACTGAAAACCTTCCGAAATATGTCTGTGTTCATACATCCATTGTAAGATGTTCCAGAACTCGGTTAAACCATTAGAATCTTGTATTGCTTCAGAGTTTTCAATAATACCCGCAATGGCTTGTTTAAAAATACTTTCATACGAAAAAGGGAATGTAATTCTGTTCTCTAAAATTTTATAGGTAATTAGTAAAACCGCATAATTACCAAGTATTCTTTCTTCATATTCTTGCTCTTGCCCTGGTGCATCAAAAACATCTTTAATTTCTCGCACTACTTCATTGTAGGTTCTACCAATAGAATCTTCAAAAAGTTGCCTATGTTCTATTACTTCTAAAATTAAGGAGCTTAAACCCTGTGAACTCGCATTCATTAGTTTTGTAAAATTCTCTCGCTGTTCACTGCTTCTATTCCCTAAAGGAAATTGCAAAGAAATCAATCTACTTTGTAAAGAGTTATCATCTCTAGTAGGTAGGTATTGACCAGCGATATAAATAGAACAGTTTATTTTGTCGGTTTTTGTTCTATTGTCGTTCGTAGCCATACCTTTTTCCCTACCCATTCCTTGATGCGCTCCTTTCATTGCTTGGAACATTTTTTCGTCTAAACGATCGTGATATTCATCTAGAAAGACAGTAGTGTTTTTTGTTCTTGATAATCTCCTGGAGAAACCAACTAAGGTTGATGTATTTAATTCTAAAGCATCTAAATTGTAAAAAAAGAAGTTCTGCAGTATTTTACCAAAAGCCGATTTACCACTACCTTTTTCGCCAAAACCACCCAATAAAGGAAAGAAATCATAGTTTTTTAAAAACAAATCTCTAAACAAGGTAGCAAAGTTAAATAGCACTCCTATTATACCTTTTTCTTCAAAAACAGTAAGAAACTGTTGCATCCAATTTTGTAAGGTAATAGGCGCTTTTTTATAGATAAATTTTCTATCGTTTTCATACGGATCATCACCATCTTGATTTTTTGCATGCATTGCCGAATAGGCAGGAGAATAGTAAAATTCTACTTTTTCGTTATACTCATCTTCTTCAGAACTATCAACACCTTCTAAATGAATAATTCCGTATTTATTAACCTCTCTAAATTTATCTTTCCAATACACACCATTTGCAAAAGCAAAGAAACCTTTTGCATTCCACCCCATATTTTGAAGTTCTAATGCGGTGTTAAATTCACGCAATATTTTTTGCGATAATAAATCGAATTGTGTGGTGGTTGATCCTGATAAAAAGAGGTAATACCCTAAGCGAATAAGTTGTTTTCTAAAGTCTGAAAAATTTACAAAAGAGTCAGATTCTAAATCGATTAATTGCTTTTGATTGTTGGTGTTTGTTACTTCACAAAGTCGCTTGTTTTCCTTTTTTCCTTTAATATGAAAAAGTGGTGTAATTTTAAACTGCGTACCTTGAAAAAAACCATCGCCTTTTGTAAAGTGGTAGGCATTACCGACAATACAAAAACGATCTCTTAAAAACTGTTCATGATCAGCTCCTTTGGGTAATCCTAAAGTATCTTTTGAGATTCCTTTACCTCCAGACTCTTTTTCAATTTCATTTTGTCGAGCGATTCTTAATTCTGAAATCTGATGTTTTAAAACAGTTTGTTTTTGCTTTAAAATCTTAGAAGCAGTTTTTAAATATGCATCTTGTACAACTTCATTCTTAATTTTAAATAATAAACCCGCTGTTTCGGCAACCACCTTTGCAATTGCATGCGGATCTTCTTCTGATTCTTTTTGAAGCTTGGTTAAAAACCACTCAACAGCATCAACTTTGTTGCTCTCAATAAAAGTTGGCATATCTAATTGTCCCCTGGCGCAATCGTCGGGATCTGTATCTTCAGGTAATGGAACGATTGATACTCTAAAACCAAATTGTATTAAAATTTCTAAATCTCTTACCGAAGCTTTTACACCTGCAACGTCGCCATCTCTAAATAAAACAACATGCTCGCAAATACGTTTTAATTTTTTAGCTTGAATTTTAGTAAGCGCCGTACCACAGGTTGCAATTGTTTGCGTACTTGCTTTTTGATGCATCGTAATAACATCGGTATAGCCTTCGCATAAAATTGCAAATCCGCTTTTGGCAATACTTCTTTTTGCTAAATGGTAGCCATATAAATTTTCTTCTTTTTTGTAAATTTCTGTTTCAGGACCATTTAAATACTTTGCATATTTTTCGAACTCCTTACCATTTTGTCTACGCCCTCCAAATGAAATAGTATCTCCGTTTTTGTTGCAAATAGGAAACATTATTCTTTCTTTGAAAAAATCGTACGATTTGTTGTTTTCTGATTTACAAACTCCAATTTCAATACCTGCAGCGAATCTTGCTTTATCTATTAGCGTAGTTGTTACTTCATTTTTAGCTTTCGAAAAACCGATATTAAATTCTAAAATAGTATCGGCATCATAGCCCAAATTGGCTACGTGTTTTTTTGCCCAATGCGTTGCCGGTAATTCTCTAAAATTCTGGTGGTATTTTTTAGCTATATTATTTGATAATGCTGTTAAAGAAAGCTGTTGTTTACGTAATTTTTTAACTTCTTCGGTTTGCTTTTCTTCTTCTAAATGAATATTGCAAATACCTGCGATTATTTTTACAGCTTCTATAAATTCACATTTTTCATGTTCAATAACAAAGGTTATTACACTACCACCAATACCAGTACCGAAGCACTTAAATATTTCTTTTGATGGCGAAACCGACATACTTGCTGTTTTTTCTTCTTTAAACGGTGATTTATAAAACCAGTTAGCTCCTTGTTTCTTTCCGCCTTTGCAAAAACTATCAACAACAGTTACAATATCTGCCTCTCTTACCCTTTCTATAGATTGTCTTGTGTACATTAATTGTTAGTTGTTATTGTTTCTGAATGATGAAATGAATATGTAGTTACTAAAGCTGCAAAAGGATGCTGCTTACACTTTGCTTTTTTAAAATAGACTGCTATTGATTTTCGTATTTCTGAAACCGAAAAATTAGCCCTAACATTTACTATTCTATGTGCATTACATACTGTTTTTTTGCAACGAGGACATTCTTGTATGATTTTTATATGCTTTACTGTTGTTGGCTGATTTAATGTATTTATCATAATAAGTTTGTACCGTATTATTGTTTTTAATTGCCAATGGTTTTAATCGTGTATTTAATATTTCAAACAAAAAGGCATCTGCTTTAAGCCTTATATCTAATGGAATTGTTTTAAATACCTTACCCGTTTGAGATATACTCAATTCCCGCTGTAACCTCAATCTCATTTGCGCTATTTGTGTCGAATTTAAGTAGTGCTGCAGCATCTTGTTTTTCGACTCTTTTTCTAAGTTCTTTAATTTTTCCATTGTAAAAAATCATAAGGCTATTATACTGCTCTTCGTTATACTCTGGCGTACCTTCTTTTTTAATTAAGGCTGCTTTGTTATCGTAAACTTCTTGTAAGTATTTAAGTGATTGTAATATGGTCATTAGGCAACAATTTTGTGTTTTAAGGCTAGTTTAAGAAGTGCCATTTTACTGGCTACACCTACGGCTTTAAAAAGTTTATGTTTATGAAAATCGAACGTTTTATGTGAAATTCCCAACACCGAAGCAATTGCTTTATCTGGTTCGTTGGTACCGATTAAATCGATAATTATTAATTGACGAGGTGTTAAAATATGCTCGTTTATATTTATGTTTTTAGAGTTCCATAAAAGTGAAGGACAATTTTGTTGATCTCTAAAGTTTTCTGAAGCTGCTAGTTTTCCGTTTTTAATATCGGGTGTGCAATCTAACTCACCATACATATAATAGGTATATAATTCTATTTGATGGTTTAACTCAGTTGTTACATTGCTTAAAAAAACGACTGCTTTACTATCTGCCAAATAGGCTTTTTTAAGTAAACTGAAAAAGTGAATTGGTAAATCGGCAAAGTATCGGGTAGATCCGTTTTGAATCCATAATACTTGTTTCGTTTTTCGAACGCCCACAAACTCTACATTGTTGTCGCCAGGCATAACGCCTGCAATTTGTGGTACATCTTTAAATGTTGTATTTTTGTTACTGTTAATCATAGGTGTAAGATTTTGTGATTAATAAAAAATTAAGAGTCCGTAGTTACAGCTGCGGATTTTTTTTGTTTATAGAATCTACATAACTATGTATTCTATTTTCCATTTCTAAGCTAACTTCATTAAGCTTTGTGTTGTATTTTCTACCATTAGCATCTAACTCTTTATTTGGCAAAGTGCAGCTATCAACTAAATCTGAAAGCTCGGTTTCTAAAACCTGTAAATCGGCTAATGATAATTTTTTTAAATTATTAGAGTCTTCTAATCTTGTTTTATAATATTGATAGCCATAATCGAAAATTATTGCTAATTGATATTTACTAAGTTTTATACTTTCGTCTGACTCTAATTCGTTCCAAATTTCTTGGATTCTTTCGTTTTTTGTTTTATTCATCTTTTTCTGTAAATTTGGTTATGCGTAAATATTTACTTACTTTTTTAAAAGAAATTGGTATTTTAATTTCTGTACTGGTAATTGCCGAAGGACTTACCTTCTTACTTCTTTGGGCTAAATCTTAAATTTATTTTAAAAACTACCCCGTTCCCCCGAACGGAGTAGCAACTAACTATGAAAGCGTATTTTACTACTCGCCAGTAATATTTTTCTATTTTTTTAAGAGGTTTTTTCGTGTATCGTTTTCTTGTTTTTTTATTTCAACCACTTCATAAATTGTTTTTTCAATTACCTCGTGTTGCGTGCCATTCATTACATTGGTTATCATAGAGGCTGAATGTTCGTTACCTCGCTGATTTACAATTTCTTTTTCACGTAAACGCTCTTGAACATCGCTCACATAATGAGCTCCTATTATTCTTTTAATTCTTTTTTTGTCTGCTTTCGAAATCATATAAAACCCCTATTTGTTTATTTAAAAGTTTGTGATACATTAGTGATAGTTTAGTGATACAAATTAAAACTAATTATCTCATAAATACAACTAATTATCTATTAAATTAATGACGTCAAAAGAAAAAATATTAAAATACCTTGATTTCAAAGGACTTACAGCTTATCAATTTCAAAAAAAAACAGGCCTAAGTAATGGTGTTTTAAAATCAGGAAAGGATTTTGGAGTAGATAAAGTAAAAACAATAAGAGATAATTATCTCGATTTAAGTATGGATTGGCTACTATTTGATGAGGGAGAAATGATAGTTTCAACCGAAACAAAACCTAAAAAGGAAAAAAAATCTACTGATTATGAAAACTATAAAACATTTACTGAACATAATTTTGTAGCCGTAAACAACAAAGTAGATAACCTAAGTAACGACTTTGCTAAATTTAAAGAAGGTTTTTTAGAACTTATTGAAGAAAAATTAGAAAAAGCTATTAAGAATAAAAAGGTTTAGAAAATGACTCCTCTATAAATACGGAATACCGTAAATAAAAATGAAACCATGAGTGTAGTTTTGCAGGATTACAACGAGGATAAACAAAAGATAAGACAAAAAACAATGATAACGAAAGAAGACCTTTATAACTTAAACTATACCGAGAAACCTGAAAACATTAATATGCATAATGGATCATCTACTGATTATAGGCATCAAGATTTTAATGTAAATCGCCCTTATTTAGTTAACTTAAAAAATGGTTATATCACTACAACATTTCCTCTCAACAAGCCTAAACAAGGAATTAACACTGATGATTTAAAGGCGTTTATAAAATGTCATAATAATATTTGTAATCAGAATTAACTATTTATTGAAAAAAATTAGGAAAACTATTAAGAATAAAAAGATTTAGTTTTAAGCTATACTTAATAAATAAATTATGAAAAAATATTTTCTTTTACTTATTACTCCTCTATTATTCTCTTGTGGATACGGAGTAAATTCAAATGAAGTAAAAACTACACTTAATAATTATATTCTAAGAACAGAAAATATTATAGTAGATGGTGACCATCCAATAATAAGTAAACATCCAGACAAGGATTCTGTAAAAGTTGCATATTTATATGAGACTCATGGAATAAATAAGGGAAATGATTCAGTACAAAAATTTTCTAAACGTTTTTTTGCATTTAATAAACTTGATTTATCATTCAGAGAATTAAAGTCTAATAGAGAAGATATTGAGTTTATTCATTATAGAGACCTCAAAGCAAAACAAGCTAGAGAAGATAGTATTATAGCTATTGAGCAAAATAAAGTTATTGGAGATATCTTTTTTGGAACTTCACTTGAGGAGTATAAAAAAAAGAAAAAGCTATTTATAAAGAAAACAAAAAATACTGGTAGGGGTTCAAACGGCCTTCACAAACAGAATATTGGCGATTATGAATTCAATGATATTTATGGAGGCTTTCATAATGAAAAACTTTACAGGATTGATGTTTTGGGAAATGGAATTCATTATGATAATTATAACATTGAAATGCCGAAGCAAGTAGAAGCTATTAAACTCCCATATATTGAAAAATATGGAAAGCCTAATATATATAATGAAATCCCTAAATGGCATAGAATTAATAAGGGCTATACGTATTTAATTTCTTCTTGGACTGTTGGATCAAAAAAAATAGAATTGAGAATTGAACCTGACGGAAATTACAATAGACTACTTGTAAAAATATTTCAACCAACAATTGCTAATCAAATTAAACAGGATGAAGAAATAAAGAGAAACGAAGAAATAAAGAAAGCAAAAAATCTATTATAATGTTTATAAAAAAAAGGATTGCTTTATAATACTAACCCAAAATAAAAGAAAGAGCAACTAACTTTTAATTCAAGCCAAATAATAAATTGTACCCTGATTTTTTCTGGGTACTTTTTTTTGCTTTTAATTCTTCTAATTCGTTTTTTAAAACTAGGAGTTCAAAATACTTTTCAAGCTCATTTAACTCAGGGTTTTGTTCAATTTCATTTATAGCTTTGTTAAGCTCTATTAGCTTTTTTAATTCCATAGTTTTTTAAGTGCATAGTAATTTAATACGAATATATCGTATAGTATTAAAAGAGGGTAAGAGAAGGTGATTTACTTATTTTTAGCAATTTCTTTAATTAAATCGAGCATTTCTTCTCTCTTCTCAGGCTTTGTATTTTTAAAGGTAAATTTTGCTACTTCCATTAAGTTAGCTCGTAAACGTTCTTCCTTTGTCTTCTTATTTTTAAATAATAAATGCATGGCTAAAAACACAATACAAGCTGTTAGTATGGTCATAAAAATATATGTTAACTTACTAAAATCTTGAAATTGCTGAAAGATCCAGAAAAAATAAAAAAAACAGACTGACAAAATAAATATGTGAGTTAATTTAACACCTGGGTTTTCTTTAATATTTTTAATAGACTTTATTAAATTATAGAAAGCATAAATAAAAAAACAGAGTATTAAACCAAATCGCTCAATAAAAAACCTTAAAGATTTAAAACCAAACACTTTCTCGTTTTTTTTAACCTTTAAAAATTCACTCCACAATAAATTAGTTTTTGAATTTTGAGTCTGAAACTGATTATACAATTCAGTTCCCTTCGATTTTTTTATTATTTCTTTATTTATTTCAGTTCTTTTCTTTTTCGCTTCTTTATGTAATTTTAAGGCAATAGTATAACCTTCACTCCGCTCACTTATAAGCTGATGTGTATAAAAAGATATTGCACAGAATACAACTATTAAATAAAAAAAATATTTTTTAAAGGTCGTTATTATCTTCTTCATCGTCGACTCCTCCAACGTGAATATCTGATCCTTTGTCAATTGCTTGTATTTGTTGTTTTTCATTCTCTGGTACTATATTATCGTTATCTGTACAAGAAACAAAACCTAAAACAAAGATTAATGCTATTACTTTAAATGCCGTTTTCATATTTTATATTTTTAAAAAATTAAGCTTTAAAAATACGATTAAAATACTAGCAATTAATAAATGTAAATTTTACTTCTTTTAGAATAAATCAGTTTTATGTTTTATAGCTATTGCAGCTAATTATATGTTATTTAGTCTTCAATATAATCAAGCTCATCGTTTTCTCTTCCTGGTGCTGTAATATCTCTTTTGTGAACTACTTGTGTTTGTTGTTTTCTATCTTTAGGCACTATATTATTCTTATACATACAAAAAAGAATAAAGCCTAAAGCTAAGATAAAAGCTGATACTTTAAATGAAGTTTTCATATTTATTAATTTTCAGTTTTCAAGAATAATTCGGTTTTATGTTTTATAGCTATTAAGGCTAATTGTATGTTTGTTTTTACGCCTAAATTTTTTCGTAAACGCTCGGTATAACTTCTAAATGTTGTTGGTTTTATTTGCATTTTCTCACAAATAACATCACACTCAAAACCTTCAACTAAAAACTTTAAAACTTCGGTTTCTTTTTTCGATAACATATCTGTTATTAATAACATATCGGGGTTATCTAACTTAGCATCAATAATAGTGTCTCTTGCTAAGTCTGAAAAGTATGTTTTACCATTATACACCGCTTTTACAGCATCTACAATACAGTATGCACTTTCTTCTTTTAAAACATAGCCTTTGGCTCCTAAATCTATTGAGGTACTTATAGAAACGGAATCGCAATAAGAGGTTACCATAATTGTTTTTACGGTGCTGTTATTTTTTTGAAGGTATTTTAAAACATCGAATCCGTTATAAAAAGGCATTGAGATATCTAACAACAAAATATCACAATAATTATTATCTAACCAGTCTATTAAACCATGGCCGTTAGTAGAAGAACCTACAACGTTAATCCCTTCGGCATTCATCATAGCTTTATATCCTTCAATAACTACTGGATGGTCATCTACTAAAAATATTTTCATTTTCTTTTTGCTAATTTTTACAAATGTATATGATTCAATTTATTAAAATTGTGGACAATTGTCGCAAATGATAAAAAAGTGCTATTTTTGTGATAATTAAGTGATAATAGGCGAATTATTAAGCAATTTAATTGCGTTTTTTAAGCCTAAATGTTCTAATTTTTAATAAATGAATATGTTCTAAAAACGTTGCAACCTTTGTTTTCAAAGGTTTTTTTTGAGTCTGACACGTGTCAATAGCTCGCCATTACAATCGTTATTTAACGAAAACAAAAACTGTAAATAACTGACTATCAATACTAAAGGGTTTTAAGTAATAGCTTTGTAAAATCTGCTTCTCGCTACTTATAAACACAAAGCCCTTTTTTTATAAAAGGGCTTTGTTATTTTTTAGAAAAACCCCATATCATATTTGTCTCTCGAAAACAAGGCACTACTACTCTTAATACGTTTAAAATAGACCATGAAAACATCGAAGGTATTATTCCATTAACGCAAGGTTTTAAGATTAATAAAACTTTAAAATTGAATCTTCTAATTTTTCAACTTAGGAAAGAAAAAGAGACAGGATAGTAACTAGGGTAGAAAAGAGTTTTAAACAAAAACTGAAACTCAGCTAAGTAAAAAATTTATTTTCATTCTTTTATGTAAACTTAATTCAACCCAAATAGCAAATTATACCCTGATTTTTCGAGATATTTTTTTTACTTTTAAGTCTTCTAATTCATTTTTTAAACTAAATCGCTCAAAATATTTTCTCAATTTTATTTAGCACTGGGTTTTCTTCTATTAGTTTCAATCATTTTTTTAAATCCATATAGAGCACATTATCTAGGCTAGTTATTAAAATTACCTAGATATATTTATTATTACAAAGAGAAACCTGTGAGTGTTAATTATCTTTAACAATACGCTCTATAGTAGTAAGCATTTCTTCCCGTTTTTCGGCTTTGGTATTCTTAAAAGTGAATTTAGCGAGTTCAAATTGCCCTTTTTTAAGTCGGTTTATTCTATGATCTTGATACTTTGTAATTAAAAATACAGCAAATACTACCACTATAGCTGATACAAAAGTCATAAAATAGTATGTTACCCTACTTACATCTTGAAAAGGCTGAAATATCCAATAAAAATAAAATATTGGCCCCGTTAAAATAAGTCCGTGCAGCACTTTAACTCCTACGTTTTTACGATCAAAATAAAATGACCTAAAAATCATATAGAGTATATATATGAAAAAGCAAAGCATGGGACCTAATTCTGCAATAAATAATTGCAAAGATTTAAAACCAAAAACAGCTTCTTCATTCTTAGCTACTTTAAATTTTTTCCACTTTTCTAAAGAAACAGCAAAAGTTTCTACGTATTTATCTCCAGAAGATGTTCCCTTTGCGTTTTCCTTAATTTCAGATAAAGCTGATTTATTTATTTTTTCGGCAATTTTATATTCATTTAAGGCACTAGAATACCCATCACTAAAGCTTGGTAAAAACTCAAATGAATAAAGAGATGTAATGCAAATAATTGCAACTATAAAAGGAGCTATTTTGTTTCTAACTTGGTCCTTCTGGATCTTCCCCGCCATCATTGTTTGGGTTTGAGGCATCACCCTTGTCGATTCCGAATAATTCTTGTTTTTCATTTTGATTTTCTACAATTTCAGTGTTATCTGTACACGAAACAAAACCTAATGCTACTACCAATGCTACAATTGAAATTACTTTTCTCATATTATAAGGATTTAAAATTTTAAAAATCCTAAAATACAAATTACAACTATAACGTTTTCAGCATATTTGGTATTATTTTCTCAAATACTTTAACGCGATTAATGCTAAATTAACATTACTCTTTGAATTAAATTTTAATCGTACTTTTTGTAAATGAGTACGAATAGTACTTGCACTTAATTTAAGTTTAGTTTCTATTTCGGCAGGTGAAAGTTCGTTAACCATTAAACCATATACTTCACGCTCTCTTTTTGTTAAAACTTCGTGATATACATATTCAAAATCGGTATCTAACCTATTTGAAATAATAATTTCTCTAACTTCTTTTGAATAGTAAATACCATTACTGTAAACCACTTTTAGTGCTTCAATTATACTACTGCTTGCTTCTTGTTTTAAAACATAACCTTTAGCTCCATATCTGATAGCATCATATATCATTACATCAGTATCGTAGCTAGAAACAATAATAGTTTTTGGTTGTGCATTTTTCTTTTTTAAAATCTTTAATATTTCAATACCGTTAATATCTGGCATTGAAATATCTAAAATCAACACATCGCAATCATTAGAGGCTAACCAATTAATAAGCTCAGTTCCGTTTTGTGAAGTTCCTACTACATTAATATCATGGGCTTTTAGCAATGCCTTAAAACCTTGTAATATTAAATTATGATCATCTGCAATATGAACTTTCATTTTATCTCTTCTTTTTCTGAGTTCAAATGTATAACAACTTATTATACCGAAAAATAGACAAAACCCTAAAAATTGCCAAAAATGATAAAAAAATGATGTTTTTATAACAATAGGCAAATTATTAAGCAGTTTAATTGCGTTTTTTTTAGTCTAAATATTCTAATCTTTAATAAATAAACATGTTTTAGAAACGTTACAGCTTTTGTTATTAAAGATTTTTTTGAATTTTACACGTGTCAATAGCTCACGATTACGATCGTTATTTAACAAAAAAAACACTATAACTAACTAACTAACTAACTAACTAACAGCATTAAACGGTTTATAAAAATAGCTTTATAAAACCTACTTCTCGCTACGCAAACATGTAGCATTATGAAAAAAACACAGTAAAACACACCTTATATAAGTAAAGTTTTAGCCATAAAACTGCCTCAATAAAAAAACTAACAGTACATGAGAATTACAAAGGTTCTACGAACCTAATTTTATAATTACAAATACCAAAACAGACAAATTTAGCAACTACTTTACTAAACTTAAAGAAAAAAACTCAGCCTTAATTGAGGAAAAATAAAGAGGTTAAGAAAAAGGACAAAAAGAGTGTTTATTTATTTGCCGCAATTTCTTTAATTAAATCGAGCATTTCTTCTCTTTTTTCAGGCTTTGTATTTTTAAAGGTAAATTTAGCAACCTCCATTAAATTAGCGCGTAAGCGTTCTTCTTTTGTCTTCTTATTTTTAAATAATAAATGCATCGCTAAAAACACAAAGTAAGCAGCTGCAATGGTCATTAAAAAATATATGGGTTTACTAAAGTCTTGAAATTGTTGAAATATCCAAAAAAAATAAAAAACACATACCGAAATAATAAATGAATGGTAAATTTTAATACCTATATTAAAACGTTCATACCTAAATGTACGATAAAGATTAAATAAAGCATACATAAAGAACCCAAAAAAAACACCAAATTCTTTTGAGAATATTTTAAGGGTTTTAAAACCAAAAAATTGGTCATTATTTTTAACCTTCAAAAAATGACTCCACAACAAATTTGTTTTTTTATTCTGAGTTTGAAATTGATTATACAGTTCGGTTCCCTCCGAATTTTTTATTATCTCTTTATTAATTTTGGTTCTTTCTTTTTTTGCTGCTTTGTGAGAATTTAAAGCAACAGAATACGCTTCACTACGTTCATCAAGAAATTGATACGAGTAAAAAGATATTGCGCACAATACAATAATTATATAACCGAAATTCTCTTTAAAGGTCGTTATTAACGTCGTCGTCGTCGTCGCTTCCGCTTCCTGGCGCTGTAATATCTTCTTTGTTGACTGCTTGTATTTGTTGTTTTTCATTCTCTGGTACTATGTTATCGTTATCTATACAAGAAATAAAACCTAAAACAAAGATTAATGCTATTACTTTAAATGCCGTTTTCATATTTTATATTTTTAAAAATTAAACCTTAAAAATACAGTTAAAATACTAGCAATTAATAAATCTAAATTTTACTTCTTTAAGAATAATTCGGTTTTATGCTTCATAGCCATTAAAACTAATTGTATGTTTGTTTTAACACCTAAACTTTTACGTAAACGCTCGGTGTAACTTCTAAATGTTGTTGGTTTTATTTGCATTTTTTCACAAATAACATCACTTTCAAAACCTTCAACCAAAAACTTTAAAACTTCGGTTTCTTTTTTAGACAACATATCGGTTATTAATAACTGATCGGGGTTATCTAATTTAGTATTAATAATAGTGTCTCTAGCTAAGTCTGAAAAGTATGTTTTACCATTATACACCGCTTTTACTGCATCTACAATAGCGTATGCCGATTCTTCTTTTAAAACATAGCCTTTAGCTCCTAAATCTATTGAAGTACGTATAGATGCAGAATCGCAATAAGAGGTTACCATAATTGTTTTTACAGTACTGTTATTTTTTTGAAGGTGTTTTAAAACATCGAATCCGTTATAAAAAGGCATTGAGATATCTAATAACAAAACATCGCAATAATTATTATCTAACCAATCTATTAAACCATAACCATTAGTAGAAGAACCTACAACGTTAATTCCTTCTGCATTCATCATAGCTTTATATCCTTCAATAACTACTGGATGGTCATCTACTAAAAATATTTTCATTTACTTTTTACTAATTTTTACAAATGTATATGATTCAATCTATTAAAATTGTGGACGTATGTCGCAAATGATAAAAAAGTGCTATTTTCATGACAATAAATTGATATTATGCAATTTAATTGCATTTTTTAGCCTAAAAGGTCTAATTTTTAACAAATGAATCTATTTTAAACACGCTGCAACCTTTGTTTTCAATGTTTTTTTGAGTTTGAGGCGTGTCAATAGCTCACTATTATAATTTAACAAAAAACACTATAAAATACTGGTTACCATTATTAAATAATTTTTAAAAATAGTTTTATAAAATCTACTTCTCGCTAGTTAAAGACTCAAAACGTTAAAAAATTATATTAACTAGTATTAATTTTTTAAAACTTAATTAAAAATAAATAGTTACTTACACCTAATAAATAACTTCTAATTTCATCTTATTACCTCCTAAATAATAAAATTCAATTTATTTTAATTCCGCCTATTACTTAAACAAACACCGCCTTATCTTTTTTTACATTCTTTTTTTATTCTTAATTTCACTTTTATGTGACTTATATAAAATTAATGTGTCTTACTCATTAGCTAGAACTATATATAATCTGGGGGGATTTATAGTTTTAAAAAAAAAGAAACCACAATTGGTTTCTTTTTTTATGCCTCTATTATAAGGTAACATAAACTATCCTCTTACCGTACATTAACTTTAAAGTTCATAAGTATAGGATAATTTACAATCATAATTATCTAAAAACACTTCTTGTAATAATACACCTTCCCTATCTCCGTATTAATACACATTATCTTATTTACAAACTAACGATAGAATGCCATACTACTTTATCTACTGTTTTTAAGGATCTACTCAGTATTTCAATTAATATTCTTTTAACCTTCTACCCCTTATTTTTTCATCTCAAAAAATATTTATAGAATTGTTTTTGGTTATATTATTATTTTTCATATATTTGTAGGGTATTAGAAGACGTTCTAATACATTCTTTTTCATAGCAATTTTCCCACCTCTCAAAGAAGTGGGTTTTTTTTTACTCTTTATTTTCCATAATTCACATTTATTTTACGGTTCTACCTTACTTATTTTACGGTTTTATCTTCCTTTTTATAATTATAACTCTTTAAATTTGAAAACGTTAAAATATTACAAAGTTTTTTTATGGGGATAAAATCTTTGTCACTAAGAGTTCAGAAATGAGCTCTTTTTTTTTACCCAAACTACACACATCTATCTTTTTTATTTTTACATCGATACTTTAACGCCATTCGTCTAACTAATAAAAATAAAACTATAACCTTTAATTATATTTACAGCATAATTTAAAATTTAGTTTTTTACAGCTATAGTTTAATTAACTAGTTATTAAAAAAGAAGCATTACTTGAAGGGGTGCTTCTTTTTACCTTACTAGTATTATAAGATCACATATACTCCTACTTTAAAATAATCTATTCCAACACTCTAACTCACAAATAAAACTACCCCTACACAAACTCTTACACTAATATTCTTTTTTTTTCTTTTTTATTTTACTTTTCTTATAGGGTAAAATCATTATAACATGTTTTAATAGCCAATTCATAACTTTAAAGGGTTGTGATTAATTATTTTATAGCGATTAAAAACTCCTTCGGGAGCATTTTTTATTTTCAACAGCTTACGTTTTCAGTTTATTTCTTTTCTTTTAATATTTAATTACAATTTTATTCAACATATTAAAACAACTATAAAAGCTATTTAATTAATCGCTTATTTTCCTTATTTCATCTAAACAAACTCTTTCGCTTATCTAAAATTCCATAATTAACCTGACTTTATTAATTACTTTCAATAATAAATCAATAATTATGAAATCAAAACCCACCCCTACCCTAGTAAAACTTATTAAATCATATGGAAATGAGTATCTTATTAAGTTTCCAAAACTTAAAATAGAGATAACAGTAAGTAAATATTATTACAATAAAATATCTAACAGCCCTAATGAGTATCAATTCATATAGTCGCAAATTCAGAGATACTTATTTCGTATAATTAAAAACCTTAAAAGGAAATTCCTTTAAAAGATTAAATTTTTAAAATAAAAAATCAACACCTATTAAGATGTTGATTCCTGATTAAACAATAGCTATTCTTGCAAATTGAAAAAAAACGAACAGAAATAGATTTAAAATTTACTTCTGTTCGTTTTTTTTTAATATAATTAATTTAACTACACTCTTACTTAATTTACCTTATACTTCTATTTTTCAAACACTTCTTTATAAAAAACAGTAAATCAACCACATATCTAAAACTTACATCATTCTTGTTTTTAAAAGTTAATAAAAAACTAGAGTCTCTTTTTAAATTCCTTGACAAACCTTATTAATAAAAATTCAACAATTATAATTCCTATTAAATTTTGAGATTTATCATATAGTAATATTCATGTTTTTTTTATTTAATTTAACATGCACATACATTATAAATACATCCTTTAAAATTAAATTTCACACATCATTAACTACCATTTTAATCTTCTTTTAAATCCTCATCAAATCAATATACTTTAAAAATAATACTGCACATTTTTCTATTATTTTAACGTTAATATATCTAGCTTTCTTTTGATGTTTTAATAACCTACTACCTGTTAAAACTATTAGAATCTATTATACCTTTGGAGTATTAATTCATAATTGTGAAGGGTTGTGATTAATTAATTTAAATCAATGTAGAACTCCATAAGGGGTTCTACATTTTTATTTTCATCTACAACTACTTAAATTATAAACAACTCAAAAACAACATTTTAAACTAACTTCAATTTTACCTATTTAGTATTTATATTTACACATTCCTATTTTCCATACTTGTAACTTATTTATCTTTATTCTTTTACCTTTAAACGATACTTAAATGCCATTTACCTAACTTTAAGAAACTCAATCATCTTCTTAGATTATATTTACTGTATAGTTTAAAATTTAATTTTAGTTTTTATAGTTTGATTAGTTATTAAAGAAGAAGCATTACTTGAAGGGGTGCTTCTTTTTATTTTATACTACAACTTCACAACTTTTTTAATTTTGTTTTGTTTTGTTAAAAGGATATAATTAAGACACTCTTAACTTCTTTTAATTAACTATTGTTATTTGTTAATTTTAACAAATAAGATTTTACCTTACTTTTATTACGGTTTTTTATTCCTAATCTTATTTTAAACTTTTTAAATTCGATAAATTTTAAAACTCAAATTATGTTAAAGAACATTTCAAATTTAGGGACTACCTTAAATAAAAATAAACAAAAAGCAATTAACGGCGGACAAGATGCTACAAAATGTAAAGATAACTGGTGTGCTAAATCCCCTTACCATGCTGCTCAAAAATGTTGTTGGCATTTTTCATAGTAAAATTTTATAATTAAGCGAGCTTCAGCTCGCTTTTTCACATATCACATACTACACTTTTAATAATCATTTATTTTGTTATTTTATATAGCATTTAAACTACAGTTAATCAACACGTTATCTACTTAAACAATTCAGGTAAACATCATCAACCCAATCAATTTCGGTTAACAATTCAGCTTGATCTACGGAGTATTTATAATTCCATTTTTGTGTGTGTGTTTTATTTCAATAACTACAGGTATAATGTTTTTTTAAAATTTAAATTTTATGGTTAAACCTTACCTTTTTTACGGTTTATTAAACTCATTCTAATTCTATTTTATATATGTTTGTCATGAGTTTATTAAGCTTATTATAGTTTTATTTAGATTTACTATTTTAGTATTAATTTTCTTATTTCTAATTACACAGCTCCTTCGGGAGCTTTTTTTATATTCAGTTTAAAAGTTGCAACCAGATTCTTATTTATACATCAACTCCTTATACTGTATTGGTAATGACAACAAATTCTATTGCTTTCAAACTCCTTTAATTACTGTTATTTTAATTTTGAGTTATGTCAACTAATCTAATCATTCTTCTACTAATTTTTATTTTTAACATCTGTCCGAAATGTGTTAATATTCTTAGAATTAGAGGTGATTCGTTTACAAAAGATAAAGACAAAGATTAATTACTGTTTATTTACCCTCCCTTTTTGATTTTTGATCGATACTTCAATGCCATTTATCTAACATTTAAAAATTCAACCCTCTTCTTAAATTATCTTTACTGCATAGTTTAATTTTGAGTTAGTTATACAGAAAAGAAGTTATCCAGGGGGGACGACTTCTTTTCATTTTTTCATTAAAATAAACACAAAAAAATAGCTAAGAATATTTATTGTACTAGTATATTAATTCATATTTTCATCTATGTCGTATTTATAGGCTACTGCAATTATTTTAGTCTTTATTTTACGGTTTTACCTTACTTATTTTATGGTTTATTTATGTCTGTTTCATTTTTATCTATTTAAATTTGAGAAACTTAAAACTCAAACCATGTTAAAAAAAATTTCAAATCTAGGTACTAATCTTGATAAAAAAGAACAGCAGTCTATTAACGGTGGAGGCCCAGGATGGACTACTAGATGCCGTACAGCTAAAGATTGTCCACCTTGGGGCTCTTATTGCGATAATGGGTATTGTCAATATTTTTAATCTATTAGCGAACTTTGGTTCGCTTTTTTTATATAAATTAATTTATTTTTCTATTCTACTTATAATTGCCTGTATTATAATTTGTAAACTTGATCAATATTTTTTTTAAGAGACTAAAAAACTTATTATAACTACAATTTATTTATCCTTACTTTTTGATTTTTAATCGATACTTCAATTTCATTTATGTAACATTTAAAAATTCACACCTCTTCTTAAATTATATTTATAGTATAATTTTTTTAAAAAAAATCAATAGTTTTATATAGAATTTGTAAATGAAACATAAAGTAAATCTCTATCCATAAAAAAAGAGGTCACTAAGAAGAAACATTTATACATTTCTTAATAATATATTTAATTTACCAGTACTAGATTTTTATACCCTAGCCTAGTACTGTTTTTTTTTAAATCATATTTATTAATGTTTTTACATTCATAATTTCTACTGTTTGATTAATCTTTATTTTACGTTTATACCTTACTTATTTTATGGCTTTTTTTCATCATTATTCTTTTTGATTATATAGTTTTGCTTACTCATAATTTGGAAGGGTTATGATTAATAATTTAGATTAATGTAGAACTCCTTCGGGGGTTCTACTTTTTTATTCTTTTTTCTACAGTTATTTTATTTGTGTAATTTTGTCTTATGTCAATTGGCCTAATCATTCTTATTTTAATAGTTATTGTTTTTATCTTCTGTCCAAAATGTGTAAATATTCTTGGCATTAGAGGAGATCATTTTTCAAAAGGCAAAGACAAAGATTAACTACAGTTATTGGTTAACTCATTTAATTAATTTTTCACTCAATTTCTTAGCCTCAGTTTTATCTAAATCAATAAAAGTATCATTGTCATACATCCTTATTTGTAGTTAGCATTCAATTGAATCATTAACTAATATTTTTTTTCAAAGAATTCATCGCCCCTACTTGCATAATTCCATTCATAATTTCTACTGTTATTTTTTTATTTCGATTTATTTGTAAGCTCAAGGAAGATTATTCGTCCAATAGAAAAATTAATCCCCAATTTGTTTTTATAGCTCCTTCCTTAGGAGCTTTTTTTATTTTAAAACCTACTTTTACTATTACTATCTTTATAACATGGAAAATAACAGTGAGTAACTTAAAAATAAATATGTAGAGACTAAAAATGTTTCCTTTTATTAAACTCACAACTATTTGTTTAATTCTAATTTTTGCTTTAATTCCCCTAGCTGAATTCACTGACGGAATAAATTATAACTATGCTGCTCCTCTTACAATACATGCTTGTTTAGTCGGTTTGTATGATACATCTCCTTTTAAAGCTCTACAGTTTAAATCATTACCTCTACCAAATTAAATATCTGAATAACTACAGTTTTAATCATCATTTCTACCTTCCTTCAAAACCGCACCTTCTTTTATTGTATTAAAAAAATAACATTGTATATTTTACTATTATTTTAAAGTTAACATACTTAGTTTTTTTTTATGTTTTAATAACTTTCAATCAGTTAAAACCCTTTGAATCTATTATACCTTGGAGTATTAATTCATAATTGTGAAGGGTTGTGATTAATTAATTTAAAATACTCGAATAAACTTATTAAAATCTAATCGTCTTAAGCAAACACTTCAGTTTTACTTATTAAGTTTTTACACTCATCCTTATTCTTTTACTTTTAAACGACACTTCAATGCCACTTATCTAACTTTTAAAAATTAAACTACCTTCTTTTTATTTTATACTACTAACCATATTATAGATCCTATAATAAAACAAGAACATAAAAAACTTGTAACATTTTTACTTATTTAATGACTTATAGTTAAATCTCAAACTATGAAACAACAAAAAGAAAAAAGAATTCCCAATTACGACACTACTGGAGAATTAGGTATTGATGAAATGTTTGGAGCTGTTTTTTACATGCTATTAGGGCGGCTAAAAAGAAAATACGAATATTACCACCAGGTAAAATTCCAAAGTAAAAATATTATTACAGGATACTTATTAAAACTTTTTTTTATTTTTGGATCTATCACCTTGCTCTATTTTTTATTATCTTAACTATAATTAAGAATAATTTTCTCACCTCTACGCCCCTACTTTAATTTTACATCAGTCTTATACATCGATTAAACAACAATAGTTTCGTTAATTAAAACTTTATGGTTTTACCTTACTTTTTTTACGGTTTATTATTAACTATTTCATTAAATTCTATTTAATTTAGCAGTTCTTAAGAGACGTCTTAAGTTCTTTTTCATAGCAATTTTTCCCACTCATTCTTTGAGTGGGTTCTTTTTTTATACTAATTCTGTTACATATCAAGTTTTAAAATTATTTTATGTTTTCAAACCTTAAACAATCTTACAAGTTTTAAATACTTGTATATTATTTTTCACAGTAATAAGTTTTTTACTAAATTTTAAAATCTAATTCAGATCTACATGTTACTTCTTAAATCAAAGAACTTAACTCATCAAATATTTTCATTTCTTCTTATTTATTATTAATTATAGTTAGTTTACTTATATTCAATTCATAAACTATCACATCTATTTTTACAATCATAATAATAAATATTCTTTTTTATTATTATAACAGCAAAAAAAATAGATAAAATTTTATAGAGCTACTAATTTATAGTATTGCAAATTTTACGCTTCTACCGTACTTATATTACGGTTTTTTTTGTTCTTTCTAACTTTATCTTATATAGTTTTGTCTTAGATTCTAATCTTATTAGTTATTTAAATTTAAGATAGAGAAATGGGTTAATTGGAGTTCTAAAAAGAACTCCAATTTTTTTTTAATCAAACAGATAATTCTATTAACGATATCTTTTTATTATTTACCTATACTTTCATTCCATTCATCTATTTTTTAAAATTTTAACTAGGTTATTAAACTATCTTTAACATATAGTTTAAAATTAATTTTCATTTTTAATAATTTTAGTTATTTATATTAAAAGAAGTTATCCGGGGGGACAACTTCTTTTTTTTATTACCATTTTTAAAACGTAATCAGTTTATCGTTCATTCTCTTCACCCTGCCTAAAAAAACACCTACTCACCTAAAAAACAAACACCTACAACACCTACAAACTATCTTGCATAACAAATACCACAATTATGAAATCTAAACCAACCTTATTAAGACTTATCAAATCATTTGAAAATAAATACGTTATTAAATTTCTAAAATGTAAACTTCAAATAACAGTAGATTAAGATTATTACACTAAAATATCTAATACACCAAATAAATATAAGTTTCTTGTATATCCTTATAACTAATTCTATAAGCCAGAAAAATTAAAAACAATAAAAAGTGATCCCCCTCACTAAAGAGCTCACTTTAATTATTTAGTAAAAAATCCCTTTTGTATTTAGCCTCTCATTACTAAGGGAGGCTTTTTTTATACTTCACGTTACCATAATATTTATCAAAACTATAGTCCTCACCTCTTAACATATAGTATGCTTTGGATATGAAAAAAATAATTATCATATCAAAAAATATATTTAGAAGGAATTATTCAATTTTATATCTTTATCTTAAATTAAAAAAATGGAAATAACTTTTAAAACCATCAAAAAAGAAGACATATTAACAGTCCTTCCGCTTTTAAGAAAATTAAACACAACAACACCTGATACTATTTTAAAAGAACGCCTTTTAGAAATGACTACTTATAATACTTATGAATGTATAGGCGCTTTTGATAATGACAAATTAATTGGTATTTCTGGTCTTTGGTATAGTTTGCGTCATTATTCTGGCAAAAGCGTTGAGCCAGACCATGTAATTATAGATGAAAGTTACAGGGGTAAAAACATTGGTAAACAACTCTTTAATTGGATTTATGAATACACCAAACAAAAAGGGTATGAAGTAATTGAATTAAACACCTATACAGGAAACAGAAAATCTCATAAATTTTATTACAATGAAGGTTTTGAGATCTATGGCTTTCACTTTGTGAAGGTTATGAGAAAAGATAAAAAACTTTATTAAATTTATTAAAAAAACACTTGCAAATACTAGAAACTATTTTATATTTGCAACCGCTTAACAGTAGCATTTTTTTACTTAAAGCACAAAACTTTACCAATGCGAAAGTAGCTCAGTTGGTAGAGCGTCAGCCTTCCAAGCTGAATGTCGCCAGTTCGAACCTGGTCTTTCGCTCCAAGTCTTTAAAAGGTAGACTTTAAAATTTTTATTTACCAATGCGAAAGTAGCTCAGTTGGTAGAGCGTCAGCCTTCCAAGCTGAATGTCGCCAGTTCGAACCTGGTCTTTCGCTCCAAGTCTTTAAAAGGTAGACTCTAAAATCTTTATTTACCAATGCGAAAGTAGCTCAGTTGGTAGAGCGTCAGCCTTCCAAGCTGAATGTCGCCAGTTCGAACCTGGTCTTTCGCTCAAAAGTCCGAAACATTTGTTTCGGACTTTTTTATTTTAATCTACTTACTTATTCAACTTTAGCTTATCTCCAAATAAGAATAAACCAACTATAATAACTCCAATAGCACCTATCATTAAAGGATTATTAGCTAAAACACTAGGTCTTAAAACTAATGTTAACAGGTAACCACCAACAGCACCTCCTAAATGTGCTGAATGCCCAACATTACCTACTTGCTTTTTCATTCCGTAAATTGAATACAATAAGTAACCGATTCCAAAAACATAACCAGGTAAAGGAATTGGAATTGGCAACATCATTAACCTCATCTCTGGATACAACATTATTGCAGAAAAAATAACTCCCGACACTGCTCCTGATGCTCCAATAGCACTATAATAAAGATCTTCTTTATGCTGATATAAAGAATACATACTCCCCGCTAATAAGCTTCCAAAATAAATTAACAAAAAATAAACAGTTCCAAAATTAGCAACTCCAACTTTTCCAAAAAGATACAACGCGTACATATTAAATCCTAAATGCATCCAATCTGCATGCAAAAAACCTGACGATATCATTCTTAATTTATCGCCTCCAAGTATTTTTTGCACCTGAAATTTATATCGATCAAAAAAAACAGTATCATTAAACCCTTTGTAAGAAACTAACGCATTCACCACTATTAACACTAAAATAATTTGACTCATATTATCTATTTATAACCACAAACATAATCAAAAGTTAATAAAGTAAATGATTCGTAATTTAATCCGATATTTGCACCTTAAATTTTAAAATATGAAGTTTTTAACATTCGCAATCATCTACCCACTCATCTGGCTATTGTCAAGATTACCAATGAGGGTTCTATATATTATTTCAGACTTCTTCTTCTTTATAATGTTTCACCTTATTGGATACAGAAAAAAAGTAGTTGAATCTAATTTACGAATAGCTTTTCCGAATAAAAACGAAGCTGAAATAAAAAAAATAAGCAAAAAATTCTTTAAACACTTTGTCGATTTAATTTTTGAGAGTATTAAATCATTCTCTATCAGCAAAAAAGAAATAAACAAACGCTATAAATACACAAACCCAGAGCTTATAAACAAATACGCTAATCAAGGCCGAAGCGTTGCCTTAATCGGTGCCCATCAAGCAAACTGGGAATGGGCTTTCGCACTACCACTACAATTAAACATTAATTGTTACGGTGCGTACACCAAAATACAGAACTCTTATTTTGAAAAAGTAATTAAAGACTCTAGAACAAAATATGGTTTTGACGGAGTACCTACTACTTTATTTAATAAAAAAATTAACGAACGCCAATCAAAAGATATTCAAAGTTTATATATTTTATTAAGTGATCAATCTCCTCAAGTACACAAAACAAGGCATTGGGCTAATTTTTTAAACACAAATGTACCTGTACATACAGGTGCCGAAACTTTAGCTAAAAAATTTAATTTAGTTGTTATAAACATGAATACAACAAAAATTAAGAGAGGATATTTCGAAACCACCTTCGAACTAATAAGCGACACCCCAAACGACCACGAAGATTACGAAATAGCTGATAAATTTTTAAAAATAACCGAAGAACACATAAAAGCACAACCTGAATGTTATTTATGGACACACAAACGTTTTAAACATAAAGACAAATACCAAGAATGGTTAAAAATCAGAAAAACTTCTCAAAAATAATTGAGAAGTTTTTTTCTTTAAATTAAAAAAGTCTTCTCAAATGAGAAGACTTTTTGGGTGGAAAACGGGATTCGAACCCGCGCCCCTCAGCACCTTTAACCATGGTGTTTTTAATAAATTCATAATCAATATAACCAGAAAACATTAAAACTTTTTGCTCAATATTATTATCTAAAAAATATTGCAACACATCATTACCGTCCATATCGGGCATACTATAATCAACAATCAAAACATCTGCAGTATTCGTTTTAGATACTTTAATAACTCAACACCATTACTGTTCCAGCCATCAACTGTAATTCCTTCTACCTCTAACAAAACCTTAAAGCCTTCGTAAATTACTTTATGATTATCAACTACATACACCTTCATTCTTTCATCATTTTTTTCTTAAACTCGTTACAAATGTAATGAGATCATTTGCAAGTTTCTGTAAACAAAACCCTAGTAGTATTTAAGGAAAACACCCTAGGTCTAGTGGTTTGTTTGTTGGAACTTGGATTTTTGGTGTAAAAAAACACCTCGTTAAAGGTGTTTTGAGGTAAGTAGTATTTTATTGAGTAACATGTTTGTATATGAAACGTAGCAGAATAAAAATGTAATTATTTTCAGTCTAAAACAAAAATAGTAGAAAATCACAGACTTTGTAGCTTGCACTTAACTGCTATTTTTTATATACTTTGTTAGAAATTGTTTTACTATTTCTTAGATAATATTAATCTTGGATTAGAACACCAAACATCTATTCCTTCAACGGAACTTTTAATCTTTATCCCTAAATTGGTAGAACTTGTAGGAAGTTCATTGAAAAAATTAACAGTAGTTTCAATGAATGTCGAAGAAGTTTCATTTGTTTGAATAATAGCTTCTGAAATAACCGTTTCACTAGTAAAATCATATAATTCTATTATGCATGAGGCAGAACTATCTGAAGACCTTATAGAAGCAGAAAATTTTGCAAAATCAAAATTATTATAATTTTCTATATTAAAATTATTTATTTTAAATGAATCACTAACCTTCCCGTCAGAGCTATTTGTTCCATTAGAAAAAGAATAATTAAAATCTAAAACTACTTCACCAATACCACCAATTCCATTACAAATATATTCAGTAGTGTCAATTTCTATCTCATCAAGGATTCCGTTTTTATTAGAATCAATGCCTGAATTAATCTTTATTCCTCCATTTTTACAATTTGCTCCATCAGATTCTTCAGTAATTTTAACTAAGCTTGAGTATCCATCAACACCATTACATGTGTAATTAGTGCTTTGAATTTCATTTTCCTCTAATATTCCATTTGAGTTAATATCTAACCCAGTTTCTATTTTCAATCCTCCATTTTCGCAATTCTCTCCTGCATCCTCATTTGAAGTTTTGATTAAACTATTAATACCAGACTCTCCTTGTTCTCCAATGGAACCAATTTGTCCGTCTTCTCCTTCACAGGATACAATAAATATAACTATTAGTAAATAGTATAATTTTTCTTTTGTAAAATGTTTCATGTTTATTTTAAATTGTTCCTAAACAAGTATATATAGTTAATATTAACTATATATCCATTATAGACACACCTGTATCTATTTCTTTATTCAAACATACTAATTAATTTTAAGCGTGAAACATTTTAAATTCCAACAACTTCTCTTAGTTTTAATAGCTTTTAACTTCGTAAATACAAATTATAAAGTCATACTAGTTTATTAGCTAACCGAATATTATTTGAATAACTACAATTTTATCAATATTCGTTTACTTAAATTTTGACATAAAAAAAAACAACACTTGCTAGGTGTTGATATGTGGTAAGTAATATTATATTTAACGTTATTGTAAGCAGTTTTATTCTGCCAATTTATTTTGTCCGTTTTCTGTTTTTACAAATATTACTTTACTCTTTTCAATTATCTGTCTCAAATTTGTAAAATCGCCAATCCCTCTCGATACTTCTGAAATTTTAACTGACTTTCCATCTTTTAGAAAAACCAGAAGGTTTATAGAGTCACTATATTCAATTTCAGTTTCTCTTATATTTCCTAAATCCAAATTCAGTTCTTTCTCAATACTTTCAACTATAGAATATGGTCCAAGAATTAGTAATTCATTCCATTCAAAACTATTCAGCTTGGTCAAGTAAATTATTTCCGAATCCGATTTAAATTCAGCTTCAATTTTTTCAGTCAGAGTATTGTCTGAATACAATGAATTCAAATATTGACAAGAAAATAAAGTCAAAATTATTACTCCAATTCCTATTAGTTTTTTCATTTTCTCAAATTGTTTACAACGTTCAGTATAAAAAACGTAGGACAGGTGATAAGCACTTTCGTTTCGGTTTATTACTTCGCTAAATACTCACAGAACTTTCGGTTTAGCACAAACGCCCTATGTTTTTCATACCTTGTTAGCAAATGCTTTTTATTTATCATCAAGTTTAAAGTATACCGGTATAGTCATTTCATACTTTACCGATTTTCCTCTTTGTTTTGCAGGGGTAACTTTAGGAAATGATTTTATTAGTCTAATTGTTTCGTCTAAAAGGTATTCATTTCCTTTTACTGAAACATTACTTATTAAACCGTTCTTGTCTATAATATATTTAGCAATTACTCTTCCTTGAATCATATTTTTTTTAGCAATTTCAGGATACCTTAAATTAGAAGTTATAAATTCATTAACTTTTTTACGATAACAAGATTTAACACCATTCCCTTTTTCAGATTCACATCCTGTAAATATTGGTGTTTTTTCAATCATTACAGTAAACCCTCCATCTGTCTTCTCATCAAAAAGTGATTTATTTATCGGGAAAGATTTAATTATTTTTTTTCCTTCAAGTTTTCTATTATCTGTTACTTGTGAATATGTTAAGTTATAAATAGATAATAGTAAAATTAGAATTGTATATTTTTTTTTCATTTTATATTTAGTTATAATATTTGCTAACAAGTATATATAGTTAATATAGACACACCTCTATCTATTTATTTGTTCAAACATACTAATTATTTTTAAGCGTGAAACATGTAAATCCCAACAGCTTCTCTTAGTTTTAATAGCTTTTAACTTGGTAAATACAAATTATAAAGTCATACTAATTTATTAGCTAACCGAATATTATTTGAATAACTACTATTAATCTGATTGGTTCCCCTCATAAAAAGAAGCATCCACATTTTTTAATCTATTTATAGTACGTTGTTTTTCATTTACTGCAATTTACTGCATAATGTTCTTTCATCATCCTATCAGAAGTATGAGAGTTTAATTTTATTATACCTGTAATTAGATATATCTCTTGTTTCTTGTTTCTTGTTGATGCCTTAAGATTGCTTTTATACCTTTTCTAGTTACAGTATTTACACTTTTATATTGAAATTGTAACGCATAAATAGAAACTTCAACAAACCCAATCATCGATTTTATATTTGCCGTATAGCTTTTAGATGCTTGTTTAATTCTTGAGTAATAGATTAATGAATCTAGTAGTGATTTACTGCCATCAATTGCATCGTTACTTTGCATATAACTTTTAGAAAGTGGGTTCCAATGCTGATTTACCAACTTATCTACAATTCCTTGTAAAAGAATTTCGGTTGCCTCCCTCCTTTCTCCTAAAGTTTTAAACTCGTTCATACCTTTCGTACGAATTCGTTTTCCTTTTGGATATTGCTTTTTGTGCAATGGATCTTCAAAGTAATAATAAATTGTCCAGTCTTTTAAAAGTGAATCTTTACCAGCTGTTTTCCAATTTTTAGGAATAACTGAAGTATAAGTAGCCGAACAGCCACTTGAAAGTGAAATAATTTTCTTCATTTTTTACTTACATTTTTGTCTCGTTAGCTGTCACGCCAATTTAAAATGTAAATCTTGCAGGATTGTAAAAAACAAAAAAGTCCCTGTAAAAACAAGGACTTAAGTTCTGGGGTGGAAGACGGGATTCGAACCCGCGACCCTCGGTACCACAAACCGATACTCTAACCAACTGAGCTACAACCACCATGTAACTTGCGGGTGCAAATATACAACTGTTTCTAATATCTACAAAATTTTTTTCTAAATTAATTTACTTAAATTTTCAACTGCCACGTAACGCTCTGAGGTAAAACCTTCTGCATAATCAACTCCAATTAACCTTCCTAAATCTTTTGCTCTATAATTTATACTATCTGTAAAATTCTTACTTGTAATTGGTGTTTCTGGTGCATTACTATTCGGATCAAAGAACTGAGATGCGTATGCTAGAACCGATGCTTCCTTCTTATTCATAAATCCTGTTACATCAACAACAAAGTCTGGCTCAATATTTTTCCACTGTATATAATGGTAAACCAACTTTGGTCTCCATTTTTCTTGCAACTCGCCATTTAGTGTTGTTTCAATTTTTAACAAACCACTTAAAAAACAAGCATCAGAAACCAATTTACTTCCTTTTGGATGATCAATATGCCTATCATCAATAGCGTTACACAACACAATTTCTGGCTGATACTTACGAATCATTTTTACAACTGCTAATTGATGCTCTTTGTCATTCTTAAAAAAACCATCAGCAAAGCCCAAATTTTCACGTACCGAAACTCCTAATATATCAGCCGCCACTGCTGCTTCTTTATCTCGTAATTCTGCAGAACCACGCGTACCTAGTTCCCCTCTTGTTAAATCTACAATACCTACTTTACTTCCTGAAGAAATTTCTTTAGCAATGGTACCTGCACAACCTAACTCTACATCATCTGGATGCGCTCCAAACGCTAATATATCTAGTTTCATATTTGTTTATTTTTAATAAGCCAATTTACAAAATAGCCATTAAACCGTTACCGTTTTCCATTTTCCTTTTTTAAACAGCCAAATTCCTAGAATAGCAATTAGCACCTCAGCTAATGTTATGGCTAAAAAAACACCTATTGGTCCAAAATTTAATGTGATTGCCATAATGTATGCAAATGGCAATTGAAACAACCAAAAACACACAAAATTTATATATGTTGGCGTTTTAGTATCTCCTGAACCGTTAAATGATTGAATTACCACCATACCGTAAGCATACGCAATGTAACCAGCAGCAATAATCTGCAAACACAAAGCTCCGTTTTCAACCACGCTCGGGTTTTCAGAAAACCAACTTAAAAAAGTTGGTGCAAAAAAGATGTAAATTACAGATACTATTCCCATAAAGTACGCACAGTATTTACTGGTTATCCAAACCGATTTTTCTGCTCTTTCGGGTTGTTTGGCACCTAAGTTTTGACCAACCAAAGTTGCCGCTGCATTACTCATACCCCAAGCAGGCATTAGAGTAAACATCATAATACGTATAGCAATTGTGTAACCTGCCAATACTTCGCTACCAAATTCTGAAATAATACGCATTAAAAACACCCAACTAGAGGTACCTATTAAGAACTGCCCTATTCCACCTAAAGAAACCTTTATTAAATTTAGCATTACCTTTACCTTAATACCTAAATCTTTTACTGCTATTTTAATTTTTCCGGCGCCATAAAACAACACCAATAATTGCGAAACTACAGCGGTACCCCTACCAATTGTTGTTGCAATAGCTGCTCCCTCTACTCCATAAGCAGGAATTGGCCCTAAACCAAAAATAAAAATAGGATCTAAAATAATATTTAAACCATTCGATAAAATTAATGTCCACATTGCAATAGAAGCATTTCCGGCTCCTCTAAAAATGGCATTAATTAAAAAAAGTAGCATTACCGTTATGTTTCCTCCTAATAAAACCTGAGTATAGCCAAATCCTTCTGCTATTAAATCGGGCTTCCCTCCCATTAATCCTAAAATTTCTTTCGGAAACAGTATTCCTATAATACTAATTAATATTGAAATAAAAACACCTAAAATTATAACCTGTACTGCATTCTCATTTGCGCCTTTAGCATCTTTCTCTCCTGTTCTTCGAGCAATTAAAGCCGTTGCCGCCATACTTAAACCAATGGCTACTGCATACACCAAGGTTAAAACAGATTCTGTTAAACCAACTGTTGCCACAGCATTTACGCTTACTCTAGATACATAAATAATATCTACCAAAGCAAAGATAGATTCCATTAACATTTCTAAAATCATTGGTATAGCCAACATAAAAACAGCCTTACGTAGGCTTCCCTTTGTAAAATCTTGCTGCTTACCTAAAATAGCGTCTTTAAAAAGTGAAAATATTGTTTGTTTTGAAGTTTTATTGTAATCAGTCATTATAAATTATTAAAATATAGAGGTTTACTCGAAAAAGATATCGAGTATTATTTGGAGTTGTATCGTGTACAACTAAGCTATATAAGTGGACTTAAACAAACATAAGGCTGCAAAGATGCAAAAAATATTTTTAACGAATCACTATAACATAAATTCAATATCTTCGTACCTATGATTAGAGTAGCCATTATTGGGGGCGGTAACGTAGCAACACACCTAGCAAAAGCTTTTAGTAAAACTAAAGATGTTTCTTTAGTACAAATGTATGCTCGCAATAATCAGCAAATTAAACATTTAAAGCAACTCGTTGAAACCACAAATAATTTAGATTTATTAGCAACTGCCGATGTTTATATTATTGCTATTTCTGATGATGCTATTGCTAAAGTTTCAGAAAAACTTACTAAAAAAAATGGTTTTGTGGTACATACCTCTGGTAGTGCTTCTTTAAGCGCCTTAAAAAACAACGGAAGAAAAGGTGTTTTTTATCCATTACAAAGTTTTTCGAAAGACAAAGAAGTTGATTTTAATGAAATTCCGTTTTGCTTAGAAGCAGAAAATAAGGAAGATTTTAAAACTTTAGAAAAGCTAGCAAAATCAATCGGAAAAAATATTTACGCTATTAATTCTAAACAACGAAAAAGTTTACATGCAGCTGCCGTTTTTGTAAATAACTTTACCAATCACATGTATAAAATGGGTGCCGATATTTGTGAAGAACATCAAGTACCTTTTGAAGTTTTACATCCGTTAATTAAAGAAACAGCTCAAAAAATAACAACGTTAAGTCCAGAAGAGTCACAAACAGGTCCTGCAAAAAGAAACGACCAAGAAACGATTCAAAACCACTTAACATTACTAACGAAAGAACAACAAAAAATTTATCAACTCATTACAAAATCAATCCAAAATAATGGAAAAAAGTTATAAAGAAATACTACCACAAATAGATACTTTTATTTTTGATGTAGACGGTGTTTTAACAAACGGAATTGTTACCGTTTTTCCGAATGGCGAATTAGTCCGTCAAATGAATATTAAAGATGGTTACGCTTTAAAAGCCGCTGTAAAAGCTGGTTTTAGAGTTTGTATTATTTCTGGCGGAAAAAATGAAGGTGTTCGTACTCGTTTAGCTAACTTAGGAATTACCGATATTTACTTAGGAGCTCATGATAAAATTAAACAGTTTAATGAGATCTTAGAAAACTATAACCTAAACCCTGAAAACATTGCATATATGGGCGATGATATTCCTGATTACCCTGTAATGAAATTAGTTGGTATGCCTTGTTGCCCTAACGATGCTGTTAGAGAAATTCAGCAAGTATCGAAATATATTTCTGATAAAAATGGCGGTGAAGGTTGTGCCCGCGATATTTTAGAACAAGTAATGCGTGTTCAAGGAAAATGGAATGGCAATTTTGATGCTAAATACGATTAACTGGAACGATTTTTGAAAATTACTTTTTATTAAATTCTACAAACATGAAAAAACCACTTTTTATTCTTTTACTTATTATTAGTACTTCTATTAACGCCCAAACCATTTTTGGTAAATGGGAAAATCGTGATGAAGAAACCAATAAAGTAGATTCTGTTATTGAAGTTTATCAAAAAAACGGAAAAGCCTACGCTAAAATTATTGAAATCACCGATAAAAGCAGACAAGAAGCCTTGTGTGATAAATGCAAAGGCAACCGAAAAAACAATCTTATTTTAGGTATGAATATTTTAACAGGACTAAAAAAAGATGGTAAAGAATGGAATGGTGGTAAAATTTTAGATCCTAAAAACGGTAAAGAATATAAATGCTATATTCAACTTGAAAATAGTAATAAATTAAAAATTCGCGGCTATTACGGTATTGCTGCCTTTGGTAGAACTGCTTATTGGTTTCGTAAAAAGTAATTTTTCTCTAATAAAGTACTAATAACCTTATAATTATTATTTTTTAAAACAAACTAGATTACTAAAATTCATAAAAGAAACCTACTCTCAAAACATAAGTTTAAATACCCGATATTTAATTCTTAATGTATTACGGAATCGATAATTAAACTTAAGGTAATAATATATCTCTACACTAATCTGATAAGTAATCTATTCTATTTAACAATATACAAATTCATTCATGATTACGTGAAATAAAGTAATTATATTGGTCTATTCTATTTATTAATTTGATAAGTATATATTAATGATAATTCTATCAATAAATAAAAACTCTATGAAAAGAGTTTTTGATATATTTTTTGTTATTACCACACTACCAATATCGCTTCCTTTGTTTCTTGTTGGCTGTTTACTAAGTCGTTTTAATTTAAATGAACCTATAATATATTCTCAAATAAGAGTTGGTCAAGATGGAAGCTTTTTTTTAATATATAAAATAAGAACAATTAGTAATAATTTAGAAAAAAATCAGACAAACTCTAGTGCCGAAATTTCAACTTTAGGAAGCTTTTTAAGATTATCTAAAATAGATGAACTACCTCAGTTATTCAATGTTCTTAAAGGAAATATGAGTATAATTGGACCAAGACCAGAACAACCTCATTATGTTGAAGAATATTTAAAATTAAATCCTTCTTTTAACTTAAGACATGTTATAAAACCTGGAATTACTGGCTGGTCACAAGTTAATATGCCTAAAGCAACCCCAAAAGATAATCTAAAGAAACTAGAATATGATTTATACTATATAAAGCAATATTCATGGAAACTTGATTTTATCATTTTAATAAAAACTGTTAAAATAATTTTAACTTTTAATGGCAATTAAGTACAATACACAGATAAAATTAAGCTAACTATCTTATCTATTAATCATTTTTAAAGATAGTAAACAAAATTATTCCCTTTCTGTGTAAAAATAATTGAAGAGAAGTTTTCATTACACCCATACCATAAATAACACTTCGTTTAAAATTAATTGAGGAGCTTTCTTTAACATATTTTGTAGGGCAGGTAATTTCTGCAATTTCATAACCTCTACTAAAAATTTGACATAACATTTGATTGTCAAAAATAAAATCATTAGAATTTTTTTCTAAAGGCAATGATTCAAGCACCTCTTTTGAAAACACTCTAAAACCACTATGGTATTCTGAAAGTTTTTGATTAATTAGAATATTTTGGACTAATGTTAAAAATCTATTGGCAATATATTTATATATTGGCATACCTCCTTTTAATGCTCCTTTTCCTAGAATCCTAGACCCCAAAACCACAGGATACACATTGTTGGCTATTAAATATACCATCGAGTGAATTAATTTTGGTGTATACTGATAATCAGGATGCAACATCACGACAATATCCGCTTCTAATTCCAAAGCTTTTTTATAACAACTTTTTTGATTTGCCCCATATCCTTTATTCTTATTGTGTTCAATAATATGATGTATACCTAAGTCATTTGCTACTTTTGTAGTAGTATCAGTACTAAAGTCATCAACTAAAATAACCTCATCTATAATGTCAAATGGAATTTCTTGATACGTTTTTTGTAATGTTTTAGAAGCATTATACGCTGGTAACACAACAATTATTTTTTTTTGACCAATCATAAATGTAAAAAATAATTTTATTTATATAACTAGCCAATTTAAGAACTATATTTAGACTCACAAAAAAACTATCATTGAAATCAAATAAATTATCTATTTCTTTTTACGAAATATGTATATTATTCCTAATTCCATTCCTTTTCCTTTTTACTTTAAGAATTATAGGATTTGATGGTTTATACGGTCAGGATTCATATGAGTATTTAAGATATCTAAAAGTAATTAAAGAATATATAGGAACTGGTGCACATCCGAAAAGTTTTTATTGGCCAGTACTATATCCTTTTATAGGAGCTTTATTAAGTTTTTTAATTGAAGATAATATTTTTTCCTTAACTCTATTGAGTTGTATAAGTTTTTTTATTACCTGTTTATATACTTTAAAAACAATTAGAATATTATATCCAAAAACACAAGTTAGTTTTCTATATGTATTAATTTTCTGTTCCTTTTGTCCGTTTCTATTAAAAATGGGGTTAATTGTAATGTCAGACGCTATGGCAATAACTTTTGTGGTATTATCTTTTTATTTCTTTTTCCTCTTTTATTATAATAATACAAGTCTTATTCCTGTTTTTATCTTTATCACTTGTGCTTTTATGACACGTTACCCTTCTATTTTTGTCACTTTACCTATTCTATTTTTTTGTTCCTATTTAGTTATAAGAAGAAAGAAGTGGAAACCATTTATAATAAGTCTTTTTTTTAGTTTTGTTATCACCATTCCTTTTATAATTTTTCAAAGAGATGAACTCTTTAAGGCTACTTCAAATTCTTTTTTGAATTCTTGGTCTATTCAAAACTTCTTTAGCAGAAGTCACGTAACTGTAGATGGAGTGAATACTTATCTATTTCCCAATATAGTATATGTTTTTTATGTTTTTTTTCACCCTGGATTTATTTTTATAGGAGTCTTATTAAGTTTTTTTGCCATAAAAAACCACAAACTTCTTCTTAGTTTTCCTCAGAAATTACTGGGAATTAGTATTGCGATATATATTCTATTCTTAGCCGGAATCCCATTTCAAAACCCTCGAATTTTAGCTTTAACATTTCCATTAGTATTGTTGCTGTTTTTTCCTTTCTTTTCAAATTTCATTAACACAAAAAGTATAAAAAAATTTATTTTTCCTATTTCGATAACAGCTATTATACTGCAATTTTTTTTATGGAAAAAAACATTCAATTCAATATTGATTCGTTCGAATATTGAAAAAGAAATTACAGTCATGTTAAAACCTTATCAAGGAAATACCTTATACAGTTTTGATCTAGATATAGCAATACAAGGTCGTGGCTTGAACTTCGAATATAGGAATATGTTCATAAGTCTCTATAAAGACATACATAAAAAGGATTTAATATTGTTTGACCCTTTACGTTATTCATATCAATGGAAAAATAAAAACCCTATGTTAAATTGGGAATTCATTCATTCTAACTACGAATTGAAAGTACTGGAAACAAACCCTAATGGATGGAAACTATACGAAGTAAACTCAAAAAAATAAACGCCAATAATGCTTTTAAAACGTATTAAATATCGATTATTAATGCTCTATAGATCCTTTTATTTAAAATTTGGTCTTAGAAAATTTTTATTACAGAATCGTTATGGTGAACGAATTTTAGTGTTTCATGGTATAGATGCGATTGGAGAAACACGTTATAATAGTCGTTTTTTCTCAAAAAAATATTTTGAAAAATTTATTAAATATATTACTACACATTATAATGTAATTTCTTTAGACGATTACTACCAAAAGAAATTTAAACAGAAAACCCTAAACATTGCCTTAACATTTGACGATGGTTACTTAAACAACTATAAATATGCCGTTCCAATACTAGAAAAATATAAAGTGCCTGCGTGTTTTTACATTACTACTATTCATAAAAAAGCGCCCTATTTATGGCCAGACTTTTTAGATTTAGTTTCTTTTTATTCTAATAAATCCGATTTTATTTTCGAGCAGAATTTATACAAAAAAAATAAAAATGAATTTAGACGAAAAGACAACGTTTCAATAAAAAAAGCTGCTAAAAAACTAGCATACGATAAACTAGAGCTTATATACCCCATTTTTGACAGTGAATGGAAAAATTTGCTTCCAGAAAATTACGAAGATTATTGGAAATTAATGAGTATTGAGCAAATTAAAAAAATTGCAGACAACCCATTATTTACAATTGGATCACATGGGGAAACTCATGCTAACTTGACTAGTATCCCCCTAAAACATGCAAAAAAGGAGATTTTATCTAGTAAACGATATTTAGAAATTATTTGCAAGCAACCTGTAGAAGAATTTGCATTTCCATTTGGTTATTACACTAATGAACTTGCTGATTATTGTATTAAAATTGGCTATAAAAAAATTTTATTAATAGATTACAACACAACTGATGATAAAAAAAATGGTACTTTTCAAAATCGTTTTGTCATGAATCCTTATATTTCAATGGATTTACAAATAGTTTGTCTATTAAAAAATTCTTATTTTTAAATTATGCCTTATATTTTCAAACCTCTAAATTCAAATAACATTAAGGATCTCACATATCTTTATAAACATATTTTTGGGAATACAATGACTTTAAAAATGGTGAAATCAAAATTTAACACCTCATATTTAGGAATGGGATATTTTGGTCATCTTGCATATGATAATGAACAGCCTATTGCTTTTCATGGTGCCATTCCTGTTTTAATGCAATATAACGGAGTACAAGAAATGGCTGCTCAATATGGAGATGCTATGACCTTACCAAAATACACTGGAAATGGATTGTTTACCAAATTAGGAAAACTTACTGATGAGCAACTAAAAAAGGCAGGAATAAAATTTGTTTGGGGCTTTCCTAATCAAAACTCTGAATATGGTTATTTAAATAAATTAGATTGGAATTACAAAGAGCGTATGCAACGATTTAATTTTAAAGTTAGTTTTCCTATAGAGAAATTCGCTCGTAAATTTAGTATTACTAACAACTTGTACAATGCCAATATTCTAAAACGAATTGAAAAATATAAGACATTAAAACGAATTAAAGGAAGTGTGTATATTAAAGAAAATGTTGTATCTACTTACAGAAACCATTCTTATTATAAATATAAATCATTTACTAATAATTTCACTATTGATATTGACGGGGTTTTATTCTGGGTTAAAATTAAAAATGGTTTATTAATAGGAGATATTGAAGCTTCATCAGAAGAAAATTTTTTTATTTCTTTCGAAAAATTAAAGAAATTAGCAATGAATAATGGTATAGGAGAAATCAATATTCAAGCTTCACCAAATACCTTCATTACAGACTTAATGAAAAATTACACAAATGATTCTTTAGAATCTTGGGTAATTGGTTTTAAAAATTTTTCTTCGAAATTCCCATTGGAAAAACTAAAATTAACCTTAGGAGACTTAGATACATACTAATCTATGAATATTACACTTAGAAATTGTACTTATAAAGTTGACCCAGGCCAAAACAGATTCTACTGGAACGCTATACAAAACGGAAATTGGGAACCTCAAACTTTTGACATTTTTGATGCATTTATCCAAACTGATGATATTGTATTAGATATTGGTGCTTGGAGCGGTGTTTTAAGTCTATTCCTTGCAAAAAAAGCAAAAAAAGTGCATGCACTAGATCCTGATCCTGTTTGCTATAAAGAATTATTAGCTAACATAGAGTTGAACCCTGATTTATTAAATAAAATATCGGTATATCAAACTGCTATTTCAGATAAAGAAGAGGAAGTGTTCCTATCTGCTAGATTCCAATATGGAGCTTCATCAACGAGTATCTTACCCAGAAAAAGAGATACTAAAAATTCTTTTAAAATCACTACAAAAAAATTACATCATTTTTTAGAAGATGAAAACATACCTAAAGTCGATTTTATAAAAATGGATATTGAAGGTGCTGAATTTCAAATTTTACCTAACCTAAAATCAACATTAGAAAAAATAAACTACCCAACTTTTTATGTTTCTTTTCATTATCACTTTTTGAATGAGCATATTTACTATCAACATATTCCTTCAAGTTTTTTAAATAAAGTATTTTTGAAACTTGAAAAAACAATTGGTTTTTCATTGTTTAAAAAGAAAATAAACAAAAAAATACAATACTTATTTGATGATCTATTAGATTATAAATATATCTATACAGCAGACGGAGATTTGGTCTCTAAATATTTTTTACAACAACACCCTGAATTTATTAAAAATCATGATTTAGTATTCACCAATAAAAAATGGAATAAAGCATAACATTTGAAAAACACTTCTCAACACATCGTTTTTTTAACACCTGGCTTTGCTAAATCAGAAGAAGACTCTACTTCAATACCTGCTTTACAGGTATATCTAAAAAGCTTACGTAATGCATTACCAAATTGTAAAATGACCATACTTAGTTTTCAATTTCCTTACACGAAAAAAAAATATAAATGGCATAATATTGAGGTTATTCCTTTAAATGGCCAATCAAAGAGGTACAAAAAACTTTTGATTTGGAAAAAGGCATTACTCAAACTATCTAAACTTCATAAAAAGCATCTCATTACAACCATCCATAGTTTTTGGATTGGTGAATGCTCCATCATAGGCACACGTTTTTCAAATAAACACAATATTAATCATATTGTAACAGTAATGGGGCAAGATGCGAAACTTAAAAATTTGTATGCAAAATATTTAGCAAATACTAACGTAAAAATAGTAACGCTTTCTCAAAACAACTCTAATATACTGTATAAAAATTACCAGTTAACATCTACGGTTATTCCGTGGTTTTTAGATATTGATGTTTTTCCAAAAATACAACAGTCTGATATTGATATTTTAGGAGTTGGCTCGTTAATTCCTGTAAAGAATTACCCAGATTTTATAAATGTTATTTCAGTTTTAGTAAAAACACACCCCAACTTAATTGTAGAAATTATTGGTGAAGGTGATCAAACCCCATTAAAGCAACTTGTTAAAAAAAATAAATTGGAGGACAATATTTCCATAATTGGCGGGCTTTCACGGAATCATGTACTTGAAAAAATGGCAAATTCTAAACTATTACTTCATACAAGTAATTATGAATCTTTTGGTTTCGTATTCTCAGAAGCCTTATATTCAGGAATGCACATTGTTTCATATAATGTAGGAATAGCCAAACCTTTAAATGAGTGGATAGTTTGTTGTAATAAATTAGAGCTCATAAAATCTTGTGAAAAATTACTTTTATTACCAAGTAAAGTAAAAAAGAGGATTCTATTAAATTCTCAACAACAATCTGTAAATGATTACCTAGACCTATACAATAGTTAATTTGTATTCAAAAGCACCAAGCCTTATTCCCTGTTTTTTCTTTTAAACAGATTCAACATTCTACTAATAAAATCATCATTAATTCCTAAAATTCCTTTTAACGAAGTATAAATACTTATCATTTTTTTATCTGCCCAAATTAAAATAGCCTTGTTTCCATCATTTGGACGTGCACGATAATTAGTAGACCTCCTCTTAAATGAGCCTGACTCTTCTTTTGTAAAATAGTAAAGAGCAATTGATTTCCGAGTAACTTCTTTAGGGCATTCTATAGGGTCAGGAAAACCATGATAAGAGTCTTCATCTGTATTAAAAACAACAACTCTATTAAACATTGGTGCAATTTTCACAGCACATTTAGACATGTCTTTTTCCCAAAGTTCTAATGAACCACCGTAAGAATTTTGCCAATTATCATTTAAATAGACTAGTAAATTAACACGCCTTCTCCACAATTTTTTATGTGGATGTACCGTGAAATCAGCATGAATATTTAAATACCCTCCATTTTCACTTTGATGAATACCGCCACCTTCTATTGTTGCGTCTGGTAAAAGATTAGAAATTCCTGTTAATTTTTCTAAATACTCAATAAATGTTGGAGAATTTAATTCCTTAATTACCTCGTCTCTTATAAAAGGAGGTATTAAATCTAATTTATTTAAGCCATGTTTTCTTTCATTAACATGTACATAATGTATCCACCCACTGTCTTGTATTTTAGGAAATACTTCCAGCGCTTTTTCAGCAGCTTTTAGCTCCAAAAAATCATTAAAAACAATATGTGCATATGGCTCTGACTTTTGATAGTTTTCTTTATCAATAGTTAACGTTTTATTCCATTTCTGATAATCAAAGATCATATAGATATTTTTACTATTAAAATATTTATAACTACAGTTATCATATTACACGAATTATTGCAGTTTTTTATCCAAGTCTTCATTATAAATTAAATATATAACCGGTTTTCCTGGAAACCACCTACTGTACGAGTACTCTTTAAAAACACTCTCGTTTGGCTTAACATGAAATACTAATGAGTATACAGGTTTTATATTCTCCCACCACTTTTCGTCTTTTCCCGAAAAAAAGTACCAAGCAGTGTATTCTCCTCCTCCATGAATATGGTTTTTAGGAACTTCTTTAGCTACTAGCTCATCAACTATTTTCCACCGTACACGATTCCATGATAAATAATCATGAGTAGCTAATACCGAAAAAACACTTAATAGTCCAAGAAAAGTTAATGAAATACTTTTAAATATTCTTGTAGGTTTTTGCTTATAATTAGCTCCTAAAAACACAATTATTATTGGAAATAAAGGTAACAAGTATCTATCATACAAACCAACTACTAAAAAAGGGCTTAAATAAACTATAAGAAACACAAAAGACAATACAACAAGAGGTGAAATATTCTTTTTAAGAAATATAGAGGTTACCATTTTTTTTGCATGTAAAACTAAAGTTACACTAGAAAACACACCTATAGTCGTTACTATTTGCCAAAACAAACTAGGAGCCTTTATATATGGAGTAGACTTAACATCTCCGTAATAATCTGACAATAATGTAGGGCCGATTCCAAAATCAATCCAAATATTATCTAGACTAGGTATTGCATTTCCAGTTACTAATAATAAAGCAGTAACAATTAATGTATACATAATTGCTGAAATTTTATATCCTTTGAACGTAAATCTCTTAAAATAAAAGAGATGTATAGGAGCTAATAAAAAGCCTAAATAAGTCAAACTTTTTAACAAGTAACCAAAAATAGTTAAGAATATTCTTTTATCAAGGCTAATAATTTTTTCTATCAATAACTTAAACTTAGAGTTATAACGTTCTTGTAATATCTCATTCACTTCCATTATGTATGAAAAAAAGAAAGAAAAAATAATTAAAACTAATAAAGGTGTTAAGGCTCTTATTAAATTTCTCTTATCTTTCTTTTTAAGATAAAGTACTGTAATCAACCAAACAACAGGAAATACCCATGCTAGTTGACGAATAAGAAATGCCCAACAACAGAAAAAAATTGCCCAATACAACGATTTATCTGTGTCATCTATTATGGCTTTCGAAAAAAAGTAAAACCCCCATATTGTTAAACAACAAAAAGGAATATCAGTCATAAAAGAAAACGATAATGATAAAAAAATAGGATTCATTACACATAATAATGTACTAAACAATGCCATCCATCTTGGTAACTTGGAAAGCTTGAAAAGCTCATAAACTCCTAAAATGGTTGCAAACCCCATAATTAAAGTTGAAAAACGCAATACAGTAAATGAGAAACCAAATATCTTTGTGAAAAAATATCCCCAGTATACATGCCCTACTAAAGTCATTTCTCCCCAATTATAAATTTTAAGGCACCCATTTTCATACAATGTTTTTACTGATTTCCCATAACACCAATCATCGTTTAAAGGGAAATCTCCTAAAGGATTTATTATTAATATAATTAAAACCCATAGTGCTAATAACCATAGTTGATCTTTGTACTTTTTTAGAAAAAAAATCATTTTTTATAGTATGTGAAATGAGATTTAATTTTAGATTTTGCAAAAACATTTCCTTTCTCACTCCAATGGCCATCGCATGATAAAAATAATTCTTCACATTCTTCGATCGTTAAACTTTTTGTTTGAGGTAATAAATCTAAATATTCAACCCCGATAGTATTACAAATTTTTTTTAAATCGAAACCTAATGGATTTTTACCGTGTTTTCGGTATGCTTTTATTTCTTTAAACACAGGAATACTATACACCATTACAAAACGATTCCCTGCATTTTTTTTTATTTTTTCTATTGCATATCGCATACCATTTAACTGCTTTTGTGAATAGTTAAAATAGCTAGGTATTATAGAAGGAGACAAAAGTTTATCTTTAGGAATTGTTGCTATTCTCCTTCTAGTTCTTAAATAAGCAAGCATGTTATAAGAGTTTGTGAAATTTTTTAATATCTTGATTATAAATTTTCGTTTATACGGTCTAGCTTTTGATTTCTGTATACTATCTAAATGATATTTTATTGTGTAATTTGGATATTCTCCACGTAAAAAAGGTTGATATCGATTTGACTTGGTTTTTACATTTATTTCATAGTCGTTATCTATAAAATCATTTGAAGGCAAAATACCAACCAAAACTGCATCATGCGTATATTTTATAGCTAAAGTTTTATATAACAAGTAATATTGAGTTGTCCCAAAATTCCCGGCCATTCCAAAATTTATATGTGGTATATTAGTCTCGTTTTCTAGTAAATTTGTTAACCTACTCTCTTCTTTAACACCAATCCCTTCAGTAAAAGAATCACCTAATGCTACAACTCTTGTTTCTTTCTCCTTCAATTTACGCTCTACATCTCGAAAACCACTAGAGTTTGATTTATACAATACATCAAAACAAGTTTTTTTTTGCCGATAAGAATGATTTGGTAAATGAGCAGTTCCATAATTTACATTTAAATCAAACCAAAAATTTTGAGTATTTTGAAACGTATACGTTGGCAACTCTATTTTTACCCTAGCTACTCTAATATAAACGGCCAGCACAATTTCTAGTAACAAAAATGTGATTCCTGATATTAAAATATATCTTTTTATAATGGAAATGTATTTTTTATTGAACAAAGAGTTGTTTTTATATCATTTCTTTTTTAAAACATTATTACTCTATACAATAAGATATTTATTTTAATAATGTAAAACCAAATATACCTATTTGGAAGATATTTAAAAGGAGAAAAATAGAATTTTATTTAATAATTAAAATAACACCCCCTTATTATAAACCTATTAAAAATATTTTTTTTTAACTTGGCAACATCATTTTTCGCATCCACAATTTCAACTCAAACCAAATTAAGGAATATTATTATGATTTACGTTATATAATGAACAAGTTAAAACCCGCTTTATTTAATATAATTAGAGCTTATTCTACTTCAGTTTTCAACTTCTTAATAGCTCTTTTTGGAATAAAGGTTTATGGAAAAGAAAATTGGGGAGAGGTAGTAGCTGTACTATTATGGGTTTTCTTTGTTATCTTTTTCTCTAACTGGGGAAATCAAGAATATTTACTGCGAAAATATAGTAGAAACCCAAGTAAAATATTTGAACTATTTTCTAAAAACCTTTTTTCAAGAAGTTTCCTTTTAATTTTTTCTTTTTTAATTTTTCTCTTTTTCCCTTTTAAAATTGCCTTTTTAGCCTGTACTCTTATTTTTCTAATCTTTTTTTATAATTCGCTAAATAGTTTAGTAATTTATCATCAAAAATTTGGAGAGCAATTATTTGCAGAATCTTTAGGGCTAATTGTTTTATTGCTTACAATCTTTTTTTTTCCTTTTAACATTACCTCCATATTAGTTGGTTACTGCTTAGCTTTTTTTTTAAAGTTAACTTTCCTATCAATTAGCGTTCAATTATGGAGAGAGAAGATTGTGTTTGAATTTTCCTTAAAAGAATTTACTAATGCCAACTCATTTTTTCTAATTGGTTTAATTGGATGGTTGGTTTCTAAAACAGACTTATATATTGTTAGTTATTTCTTACCCAAAACTACATTATCATCATACCAAATTTTTATTACTGCATTTCTAATGTTACAAGCATTAAGTGGACTTATGTTATTACCTTATAATAAACATTTATATCGTTTTAATAAAAAAACAATCAACAAAATTCAACAAAAAATCACTTTAATCTCAATTCCTATTGTAGCAATAGGAACTTTGTTTATATGGCTTGTTTTAGAATTTATAGTGAAAATTAATTTCCCTTTATACTATTATTTTCTAGGAATTTTGATTGTTTTACCTCATTACTTTAGTGCGTTAGATTACGTAAAACTAAAGAAAATATATAAAGAGAAAAAAATTATTACTTTTAATATTGTTGGTTTTTTAATAGTAGTCATATTATCTTTCCTTCTAGTTACCCCCCTAGGCTTAAAAGGTATCTTATTTAGCTTATGTCTTTCTCAATGGTTTATTTTAGTTTTATTAAAGTATACTAATAAATAAAAATTTTTATAGATAAACTCTTTACTTAAAAAAAAATAAACAATAATTTTTTTGGTTAAAATATAAACACTATTCATTTAGAGACTAATACTCTAAAGTAAATATAAATAAAATTTCACCTAAAAACATGTATATTACGGACTCTGAATTTAAGATTAACTAAAATCATTTTACAAAACTAAATTTTTATTACCAAAGGAGATATAAATGTCAAATCAATTACTAAAAAAACTAAATAAAAAATTACTTCCTAGTAACTATCTATTTTCTCCAGAATGGATTATTTTAGGTGTAAACAATGTATGTAACTTACATTGTAAGATGTGTGATGTAGGTACAAAAAACATGGATACAAACTTTGCTCAAAATTTAGTTGGCACACATCCTTTAAACATGCCTTTAGAGTTAATTAAAAAAATTATTGACCAGATAGCAATGCATTATCCAAATACTAAATTAGGATATGCTTTTACAGAACCTTTAGTATATCCACATCTAGAAGCTTCTTTACAATACGCTCAACAGAAAAACATTAAAACATCTGTCACTACCAATGCTTTAACATTAAAGCATAAAGCAAAAATATTAACGCATAGTTTGTCTACTCAAATTTGTATTTCTTTAGATGGTCCTCAAGACATACATAACGAAATTAGAGGGCATAAAAAATCTTTTCAAAAAGCTATTGAAGGGATTAAAGAAGTATTTACTCTAAACCCTAAGGCACATGTCTCTATATTTTGTGTAATTACCGAATGGAATATTGGCTACTTGAAAGAGTTTTTAGATTTTTTCAAGGAATATCCTTTAACTCAAATAGGGTTTATGCACACCAACTTCACAAAACAAGAAATTGCTGATCAACACAATTCAATTTGGAACACATCATACCCCGCTACTGCATCAAATATTGATGAAATTAATATTGAAAATTTCGATTTAGAATTACTATGGACTGAGATGATGGAAATAAAAAATGACATTTATAATTTCCCTGTAACTTTTTCTCCAGAAATAATTTCAAAAGAGAAATTACACGAATTTTACCATAAACCAGAAAAAATTATAGGTAAAGGTTGTAACGATATTTTTTCTAACATCATGATTAAATCAGATGGTAGTGTAATTCCCGCTCATGGAAGATGTTATAATGTAACGTTAGGAAACATACATGAGCAATCATTAAAACAAATATGGCAAAGTAATATATTAAAAAAAATAAGAACTGATTTAAACAAAGCTGGAGGGTTATTTCCTGCTTGTAGTAGATGTTGTAGTGCCTTTTAATTATGAAAAACAATAAAATATTAATCTTCAACCCTAAAAGTGGAAATGCAAAACATAGAATACCAAATTCTATATTGCAAGTCGCTGCTTCTATTCATGGTAAATATGAATATGTTTTGGTAGATGGGAATTTAGAAAAAGATCCATTCCTCAAAATTTTAAATTATTTAGAAACAGGAGAATATAAATATTTTTGTTCTACAGTTATGCCTGGTCCTCAACTTAGGCAAGCAATTCCTTTTACAAAAAAGGTAAGAAAATTATTTTCTAATACTATAATAATTTGGGGAGGTTATTTCGCTTCCAATCAGTATGGAGTTTGCATGGATTCTAACTTGGTAGACTATATTGTAAACGGTCCAGGTGATGTCACGTTTCCTTCTTTGTTAGACATTTTAGAAGGAGAAAAATTAGATAAAATAGCCATTGATAAAAAGTTAGGCGAGATTGAAAATTTAGTTTTTAGAAATAATGATGGAAACATTGTTAAGACTAAAAAAGAACAATTGTTAGATCAAGATACCTTGCCAAACTTACCTTACACATATTTGGATACTTTTTATCCACTTAAAAATTACTTGGCAAAAACTTTTATGGGAAAGACCACTTTGTCTTATCATTCAAGTATGGGGTGTCCGTTTACATGTTCGTTCTGTGGAATTGTACCTATTTTTGGAGGAAGATGGAAAGGGAAATCAGCAGAAGGAATGTATCATGATGTAAAATACTTTAAAGAAAAACACAATATTGATGCCATCGAATTTCACGACAACAATTTTTTCACTTCAAAAAAACGAGTATTAGAATTTTCAAACTTGATTTTAAATGATAATATTAAATATTGGGGAGAAGGAAGAATTGATACGCTCAATAAATATTCAGATGATGAATTAAAATTGATGAAGCAGGCAGGTTGCGAAATGATTTTTTTAGGTGCTGAAACAGGAAATGATGAAGTATTGAAACAAATGAACAAAGGAGGTACACAATCTGGAAAAATGATTAAAGAATTTGCTGCACGTATGGGAAAATCTGGAATTATTGCAGAAATGTCTTTTGTTTTAGGAATGCCAGCAGATACAGAAGAACAAGTTTACAAACAGATACTTTGGGATATTAATTTCATTAAAGAAATCAAAGAAATCAATCCAGATACAGAAATTATTATTTATTTATACAGTCCAACTCCTACAAAAGGATCAAAATTGTATCAACAAATTTTAGATGCAGGATTCTCTTTCCCAGAGACTTTAGAGGAATGGATTTTACCTAGCTGGGAGAACTTTGATTTACGTAAAAACCCACTTACTCCTTGGTTAAAACCTTATATGATAGACACAATCAAAAATTTTGAAACGGTCTTAAACGGAAAATACCCAACAGTTTCAGATTTCAGAATTCATGGATATAAGAAAAAAGCATTAGGTTTGGTTTCTAATTGGCGTTATAAAACTGGTTTTTATAAATTTCCCTATGAAATAAAAGTATTACATAGACTATGGAAATACCGTCAACCTGAAATAGAAGGTTTTTATTCAGAATAGATGAAGAGACTGATTAAAAAAATAATAGAGCCAATATTTAAAAAATTATTTTTTAAATATTACTCTAAATCACGAAAGTATACATACAAAGGTATTAGTGTTAATATTCACCCAGAGGTATTCCCTCCACATTTTACGATTAGCACTAAAATTTTATTAGATTTTTTAGAAGGAAAAGACTTAAAAGACAAAACACTTTTAGAACTAGGTTGTGGCTCTGGTATTATTTCATTGTTTTGCGCTTCTAAAAGAGCTGAAGTAACAGCATCAGATATTAATAACATCGCTTTAAAAAACTTAAAAGAAGCTAGTATTGCTAATGGTTTACCTATAGAAGTAATTCATTCAAATTTATTTGATACAATTTCTAAAACTCATTTTGACTATATTATTATTAACCCACCTTACTACCCCAAAACACCAAAAAACATAAAAGAACAGGCTTGGTTTTGTGGTGAAAATTTCGAGTATTTTGAAAGATTATTTAAGCAATTAGCTACTGAAATTAATTTTGAAAATATTTTCATGATTCTATCTGAAGATTGTAATGTGCTGAAAATAAAAAACATCGCTTTAGTAAACAAATTACAACTTTCTTGCGTTTTAGAAAAAAGCGTTTTTTTAGAAAAAAACTTTATTTATAAAATAAATAATAGCCCCCTTTAAATATTATTGATATGAATTTTTTAAAATCTTTTATAATCAGCTTCCGTAATATTGCACTAATATTCGTGATTATTGAAGTTCTTTTAGGTATCTTTTTAGGATTAAAAGAAAAAAGAAGTTTTAATAAAAAAACTGAAAGCATTATAAAGTCAAAAGCATATAAAAATGCTCCCGATTATATAATTAGAGAAATTTATGATGATTTATTTGCTATAAAATCTGAGTGGAATTCTTATATCCATTACAAAGGAAAAACTTTTAGTGGTAAGCATAATAATATTAATGATAAAGGAATTAGGCTTTCTACAAACTTCAACCAACAAAACAACACCGAAGCTATAAAAATATTTTGCTTTGGAGGATCAACAATGTATAGTACAGGAGCTAGAGATGAGTATAGTATTCCCTCAGAAATCTCAAAATTATTACACATAAAATTTCCTGACAAAAAACTAGAAATTTCAAATTTTGGATACATGGGATATCAAAGAAATATAGAAAACATACTGCTTCAAAAAGAGCTTATTAAAAACAATATACCCGATTTTGTTATTTTTTATGATGGCGTTAATGAAATTACATCTTCTTTTCTTACCAAAACCCCAGGTCAACCAACTATAGCTCATATAGCCCATACAGAAACAGGAGCGTCTTTTAATTACGGAAAAAAAATAAAACTAGTTTTAAATACTAGCAACATTTATAAAGTAATAAAATCGATAAAAAATAAAATTTTTAAAGTTAATACTATAAATTCTAAGCTGACATTAGAAAACAAGATCGCAAAAAACTATAAAAATTGTGTAAAAATAACAAATGCATTAAGTAAAAGCTTTAACTTCAAAGTCCTAAATTTCTTACAACCTGTTATTTACACAAAAAACAAATTAAGTACTGTTGAAGAAAAATTGGCTCGCGAAACTTTTGTTTACAAAGACTTATATATTAACAGTTATAATTTAATTCAAAAAGATTCTTTACTAAAAAAAGACATAACCTTTCACGACATTAGTAATGTTTTTAATAATATAGAAAGCACTATTTATACTGATTTTTGTCACACAAATGAATACGCAAATAAACTTGTTGCAGAAAAAATTACAAAAAAATTAGTTCCGTACTTTAAAACAACTGAAAATAAATAGTTCTAAAACAATGTATACACAAATGGAGATATTACAGAATTTTCTGTAAGAAAGATCAATCCCATTAATAATATCATCACAATAATTATAGGGATAAGCCAATATTTTTTACGTTGCATTAGAAAACGTATAAGCTCAACAAAAATATCTGTTTTTTTCATTTAATATAACTTTTCGTAATTACTCGATTCTTCTTTTGTTATCCACCCTGCCTTAGACTTATGTTTTAATCTTCCAAAAAACACGATAGGTGTTAAAAATAAATAATAAATAATACTTAACAATATAAAAGAACTTATTAATCCTAAAAAATCACCTAACAATAACCAAATAAAAAGAAATGGGTAAAATAGCTTGGGTACTAATAAGGTAATTAAAGCAATTATACTTATGGCAATACTAATCTTCTTTTGGAGAACATCAAAATAGAATCCTTCTTTTTTCAGAGATAAAAAAAGAATTACGAAACAAATAACCATTAATAGCCACCCAAATTGACGTTGTTTTTTTCGCTGACTTGTGTTTTCTATTACGCTTTTTAAAGTATTTTTAATCGAGTTCAAAATCTATCTTTTTTAAAAATTGTTTATGTGGCTTTTTATTATTTTCTTTGAATAGTACATAGTTTTGAAGTACTAAAACATCCATGTGAGTGCGAAAAAAACAGTTTAAGGCATCAAAAGGTGAATTAACAATAGGCTCTCCTCTAACATTAAAAGAAGTATTTATTAAAATAGGACAGTTCGTTTTTTTCTCAAAAATTGAAATTAAATTATGTAAAAACTCGTTGTCTTTTTTCTGTAAACTTTGGACTCTGGCCGTATTATCTTCATGAATACAAGAAGGTATCTTATTTTTATTTTTCCCTTTAAATGTAAAGAGCATATATTTTGATGAATCTTCCATTTCAAACCAGTTTTCTTTTTTTTCTTCTAAAACAACCGGGGCAAATGGTCTAAAACCTTCGCGCATTTTTATTTTCATATTAATATGTTCTTTCATATCTACATACAAAGGACTCCCTAAAATACTTCGATTTCCTAATGCCCTTGGTCCGAATTCTGCTCTTCCCTGAAAACATCCTACTATTTTCTTATTCTTTAACTCTTCAGATATTACCTCCAACAAATCTAAATCACACTTTTTATCATAAACTATATTATACTTTTTTAGTACTTTTTCAATTTCGAAATCTGAAAAACTACTTCCTAAATAAATCTGTTCTTTTAAACTATCTTCAATTTGTTTTCTTTCTTTTTTCAAATAGTTATAATACCCAACAAATGCAGATCCCATTGAGCCTCCACTATCACCAGAAGCTGGTTGAACCCATATGTTTTTAAATATGTTTCTTTTCAATAACTCTCCATTAGCTTTACAGTTTAAAGCAACTCCTCCAGATAAACATACATTTTCAGATTTTGTTATTTCTTTAGCATATTCTAGTAATATTGTCATAAAATCCTCAGTTACAGATTGAATTGAACTAGCTATATCACAATAAAAATCAGACATTTTTTCTTCTGCCTTTCTAGCCGGTCTACCAAAAACACTACAAAAATGATTATTTATAGTAGTTTTACCCACGTCAAAAGAAAAATACTTCATATCTAATGAAACTTCACCTTTTTTAGAAATACTAACTAAATTCTCTAATATTTGTTTCTTATAGATAGGTTTTCCATACGGAGCTAGTCCCATTAATTTGTATTCTCCAGAATTAATTTTAAATCCGCAATATTGGGTAAAAGCACTGTATAACAATCCGAAAGAATGTGGATAATGTTGTTCTTTTAAAATTTTCACATGATTATCTTTCCCATAACCTATCGTAATACATGCTTTCTCACCGACACCATCAACTGTTACAATAGCACTCTCTTTATATGGTGACGTAAAAAAAGCTCCTGCAGCATGAGCTTCATGATGTTCAGAAAAAATCATCTTTCCTTTATAATTAAGCTCTTTTCTTATAATAGAAGGTATCCAAAGTTTAACTTTCACCCAAGATTGAATGGCTTTTTTAAAGAATAAAAAGCCAAATGGAACCGTATTTTTAATCGAATCAATAATACGTTCAAACTTAACAAAAGGTTTTTCATAAAAAGTAATTAAAGAAACATCATCAATTGAAATACCGGCTTCTTTCAAGCAAAAATCAATCGCTTTTTTAGGGAATGATGCATCGTGTTTTTTTCGAGTAAATCGTTCTTCTTGAGATGCTGCAATAATCGCCCCATCCTTTAACAAACAAGCTGCTGAATCATGATAAAATGCTGATACTCCTAAAATGTAGGTCATTTATTTAATTATTTTCTGTTCTAAATACTCCCCTAAAACTTGTTGTCCATAGTTATTCAAATGTGGGTCATTTGCATAATATAAAGGTTCTTTTTTATCTTTTTTCTTAAAATACGCCAATGGGTTCAAAATAGTAACACTTTTATATTTTCGAAGCTTCTTTACTGTTTCTTCATAAAAAGGGTATTCAATTGTAGTGAACTTAGCTGTTTCAGGAAATTCTCCACCAATTTCCTGCATCCGTTTTTTATATTTGTTATTGAGTTGAGCACAATGCGGCACCAAAATTATATAAACGGGAATATTGTTACTTTTTTCAATAAACTCTTCAATTTCTTTCATCCAAATATTATATCTGTTTAAAAAATCACCTTTAAGCATTACTGTGTTATGTAAGTATAAACTATCTGCTAAAAAATATAATTTGCTTCGATTACTATATTTATTTTTAGCGTATTTTTCATCAAAAATATAACTTCTCCTAAATTCATTACTTCCAAAACTTAATCTTTTATTTATGTATAGAAGACTAATAAAGTAATCTGACAAATACCAATAAAAACTTCTTGATAAAGAAAGTTTTTTTATATTTGAAAGATTCTTTACATCTAATAAATCGTTTCCTAAATATACTTGATAAATTATTTTTTTAGGCTTAAATTCTTTCACTCTCATCGAAGCAAACAAATTTACTTCTTGTATACCAATACCACTCGACGCAGAATTAATTAACTTATTATTTGTTTTCTCTTCTAAATATTCTATATATGTATTTGAGGTTGTAAAAGAGTCACCAAATACTAAAAAATCTACTTTTTCGGTATTTAATTTCCCTTTATTTAATTCTTTTAATTCAGTATTATAAAAATCTAAAATATATAACCTGTAACAACCTTCAAATAGAATTAATGTTATTAAAAGTATGCCTAAAGCTTGTTTTACTATAATAAAAAATTTTTTCATTTTTTTATAAATCTAATCCAAGGAAAAGGGGTGTCCTTTGCAAAAAATCTTTTTACCCTGCCTTTTTCAGGCATGTATAGATACTCAAAGTTTTTAATTTCCTCTATACAATGATGAAAATAATTCGTCTTCATTTCAGGAAATCCAAGATTTAAGTAATATTGATGAGTTCGCTTTTTTGCCAATTCAATTTCAGTAAATTCATAAAATGGACTATCAATAATATGTATTTCCCCTTTAGCTTTAATAAATGTTTCTAAATTTTTAATGAGTTTATCAAAATCAGGAAAGTACTGAGCAGATGCATTTAAAACCACCATATCAAAACTATTTTCAAAAAACTCTTTTCTTTCAAAAATATCTGCGCAGACAAACCGTAAATTTTCCTTTTTAAAAACTCTATGAGCTTGCTCTAGCTCTAATACGTTTACATCTAATCCTACTATTTTATTACTGGTTGAAATAGTTGCTAATTTGTTTGTAAACCATCCATTACCACAACCAATGTCTAATATAGCTATATTCTCCTTTTTTTTTAGGTATTTTAAAAATCTATTTGCTGACTTTTGTCTTACTTTCCATTCTTTTTTATATGGATTATCTTTACTTATATAAGGAAGTTTTAATACCTGTTCATCAGAAAGCACTCTGTTTTCCTTTTTTCTAACAGCTATGTACTTTTTTGAAAATTCAAAACCGTTCTTCTCCAAAACCCTTAAATTCTCTTCATTAAAAATCGCCTCTAGTCCCATTATTTATATAGTCTCATTCCTATTTGAGCTGCTATTGATTTTAGTTTTAACTTACTATAAGATAAAAACGTATTTCCTTTAGCACTATTTACCTCATTAACAACATATTTAACAGCATAATCATAATATTTTCTAGAATATGTTCTTTTAAAATCGATATCTCTATCAGTTGTAGTTTTCCAATCAGGCTGTATCGTAATATTTTTTTCTATTTCATTATACAATGAAGTTCCTTTTATAGGATATGCAACGGTAATTGTAAAATGTGTTGGATTTGCAGCTTTTAAATACCTAACTGTTTCATAGATATCTTCTTCTTCTTCTCCAGGATAACCAACCATGATAAAAGTACCTGTTTCTACCCCTAAAGCGTTTGTCTTTTGAATTGCAGCTTTTACTACATTAATATCTACACGCCTATCCATAGCGTCAACAATTTTTTGCGAACCACTTTCTGCTCCAATCCAAATTCTAGAACACCCCGCTTCTTTTAAAAGTTGTAAAACTTCATCGGTTAATCTCTCAGCACGCGTAATACATTCAAAAGGAATAATAGCATCTTGTTTTATAACTTCTTCATGAAAACTTTTAATCCATTTATGACTTACTGTAAAAACATCGTCAACAAACCAAATAGAATCGGGCTGATACCTATTTTTTAATAATTTTAATTCTTGAGCAACTAAGCTAGCAGACCTTCTACGGTAACTTTGCCCATAAACGGCAGTACTACACCATTTACATGTATATGGGCAACCACGTTGTGTACTTACAGTCATAGAGCTTTGTCCGTGGTGTTTTTTCCAAGTTTGCAAATACTTATAAACGGGTATTGCTTCTCTATTAGGCAATGGTAAATCAGTTAAATCTTTTATTTTTACTCTTGGAGCTGTTTTAATAACTTTTTCATCAAGCAAAAAAGCTATTCCCTGAATCGTATTATAACTTTTATTATTAAAAATCGCTGAACATAGTTCTAAAGTAGTTTGTTCTCCTTCACCTATAACCAAAAAATCAGCACCTGCTTTTAGGTAATTCTCACAGTTATAAGTTACATCTGGTCCGCCAAGTATAATCTTAAGACCTCTTAACTTAGTGTTTGTTTTAAGCTTTTTAATCAATTTAATGACATTAATTTTTGTCATTAAATTAGTATAAATAGCTATCGCCTTAGGTTTTTTCTCTTCAATAAACTCTAATTGCTCTTGAAATGAATAGAAAGTACTATCATATACATGGTTTTCAATTTTATTTTTATTAAGATAACTTGATATATACAATAATCCTAAAGGAGCATAAGGCCGCATAATTTTTTGCTCCTTATCATCTTCATATAAATAATATGCATGGGTTAAAACTACATTCATTTTTTTATCAATTCAATTATAAAATGATCTGCATATCTCGCTAAAAAACGATTTGACAATCTTTTTTCGATTATTTTTAAAACATTCCAAATAGGCTTTTTCGTTAAAAACGATTTTTCTAAATAAGAAGGTGGAATTACGATTCCTACAGGAGAATAATTAATTACTGTATAATTTACCTTAGACATTTCAATTATTTCTTTTGGGTTAAAATACCAAGTTGGCACTTGTACATCATCAACATTCACCAATAAAGCTTCATTTGTATTTCTTCTTTGAGCCTTTTTAAAACTTCCTTTAACTAAAAAATAAAGTTGTTCCCAAACACAATTTTTAGGCATCAGTACCATTACTAATCTTCCTTCAGATACTAGTAATTCGGAAGTCTTTTTCATAAATTTTCTTAACTCTTCATAAGAGAGGCAATTCAATCCTCCAAAATTCGAAAAAATAACATCAAATTCTTTTTTAAAAGAATCTTTTGAAAGTTTTTTACAATCTAAAACTTCAAAATTTAAATTATTATAGGTATTCTTTTTATTTGCTACTTTAATCATTTCTTCTGAAATATCTGTAGCTATTATAGTGTGTCCTTTTTTTGCAAGAGCAATTGCATCTACACCTGTTCCGCAATTTAATTCTAAAACATTTACTTTCTTTTCTGATGAAAATACATGCTCAATATTTTTATAAACTTTTTTACGTTGTTCCCTACCTATTTTAGTATTTGTAAAGGTATCATCGTATGTTTTTGCTGCAATATCAAAAAAATTAGTCATTAATATTCTCTAATTTATTTAATTGCAATTTATTTACTATTGAGGTAGTTATGTAATATGGTAATAAGAAAACTAAACGCCACTCATACATTTTTAAACTAAAAGGGTTTCTAATCATTTTTTTTAAATTAAAAATTCCTTGAGTTTTTCTAAAAACCTTGTGAACATATCGTTGCAATTTTTTATAAAATTTAGAATTAAATGATCCTTGAAACATCATTGCTAAATCATCAGAGTCTGTCCAATTAGCTTTTAACTTTAAATCATCTTTTACTTTTTCATAAAACGCTGTTTCAGGTAATGGATAAGATACCGAAACACCTATATTGTCGGGCAATAAGTTTTGTATCATTTTAATTGTTAAATCGATATCTTCTTTAGTTTCGTTTAAATATCCAAACTGAATAAAGAAAGCGACTTTAATATTTTTTTCTTTTAGTAAACGAGTAGCTTTTTCTATTTGAGCTATGGTAGTTCCTTTATCCATAGCATCAAGAATTTTTTGAGACCCACTTTCTGCACCAATCCAAACCTCAGAAAGCCCACTTTCTGCTAATGCTTCTATATTTGCTTCTTTTAATAATAAATCTGCTCTACTTTGTATATAATAGTTAATAATTAAGTTTTCTTGCTTAAGTAAAGTATTAAACTCTTGTACCCATTGTGGTTTTAAACCAAAAATATCATCGCACATCCAAAACTTTTTAACTCCAAAATTTTTCTGTAAATAACTAATGTGCGCAACAATATATTCTGGAGAATGTGAATTATATCTGTTTCCATAAATTGGTTTAGCACACCAATTACATTTAAACGGACATCCTCTAGTAGTAACCATGTTTAAACTAAATTCTTTCCCTCCTTCTTCCCAAATATTTTTATAATCATTAACATTTATTAAATCCCAAGCAGGCATTGGGAAACTATCAAGTTCCTTATAAACAGCCCTTTTAGGGTTTTTAATAATTTTTCCTTGATCATTAACATAAACAACTCCATCAATTACTGTGGCATCTTCTTTATTCTGAAACTTATCTACTAATTCTTTTAATGTTACCTCTCCTTCTCCTTGAATTATAAAATCTGCTCCAGCATTCAAATATTTTTCATAATGATCAGTAGCGTCAGAACTACAAACTACTATTTTACAATTATTACCTTTTGCTTTTAAAATCATTTCAAATGCTGCTTCTCTCATGTTGGTTAAACACATCTTAGTGAGGTAATTAAAACCATCATCATAAATTACAAAAACATCAGGTTTATTAACTTCTAAAAACGAATGTAAAGGGTCAATATTTTTGAGTAAGCAGGTATCAAATAAACTAACAGCATACCCTTTTTCTCTTAAAAAAGATGCAGCATACATAGTTCCAAGCGGTGGAAAAGGAGTTTTATTATTCCACTGCTTTTCGTCAAACGGATAAAAATAAGAATGTGAAAAAGCAATATTAAGCATGTTCTGGCGCAAGTTTTATATTATGTGTTTTTTCGATTTCTTCGTATTTTTCATTTAATAAAGATAGCACCTTTTTTTGAAAATTACTTGGATGGTGTTTTGAAACATTCTCTGAAGACTTAAAAGCTATTTCAAAATCTTCTTTAGGTAAATGATTAAATTTATCTCTCCATTTTTTTATAGTTATTTTCATAAAAACCTTTTCTATATAATCTCCTATCTTATAATTCAATAGTTTTTCAACCGTTTTAGTAAAAGTGCTTTTAGATATTGTTTTAATGCTTTTTTCTTTTCTAATTAAATTCGGAAAAAAATCATACACCCATTTATTTTCTTTTAGAAATTGTTTAAATGTAATTTCTCCATATAAAGGGATTAACGTAGCGACTTCTGTAGCTGTAAATCTATTTTTTTCATCTACATTTAAATAACCGCTGCTCATAAAGTAATTTACACAAAAATATTTTTTAGAATTTAACAAGAATATTTTCTTATATAGTATTAGCAAAGTTCTGGCAATCCAAATTCTATTTTTTCTGGTGATAATAAAAAAATCAATATCACTCTTTTCATCAAAATATCCTTTTGATAATGACCCAGAAACACAAACACTGTCTATATACGGGAAATTGGATATAAACTTAGCTATCTTCCAAGCTCTTGGCATTATATTTTCTGCATTTTTATTTCCTTCTAACCTTCTAGTTAAAATATTCTTATCATTAAGCACAGAGTAATACCCATTGTTGTTATAGATGATTCCTTTTTTCTCTAAACTTAATATTTCTTTAGCTGTTTCTTCTTTTTCTTTAGAATCTGAAAAACGAAAAACTTCCTCAAGTGATAAAGGATAATTAAAAATAGAAAAATATAATATGCTTTTTAAAATATTCATTTTTTTATATCTATTTGAAGAAGTGTTCTTTTATTTATTTTCTTTCTTTTTTTATCAAAAATCCATCCCCATTTATTAAAGTATTTAATTGACGATACTAAATGATATAAAAAAACTTTGTTATTTTTATATGATTCTTTATTGTAAACGTGATAAATAAATGCTTCTGAAAAAAAAACTGTTCTGCATAACTCATTTACTCTCCTGGTTAAATCTAGGTCCTCAAAATAAAGAAAAAAACGCTCATCGAACCCATCTACTTTTTTTAAAACACTAGTTCTAAAAAACATAAAACAACCCGATACATATGGAATTTCTATATTACTATTGTAATCGAAATTTCTTAACTCGTACTTCTTATCTCTCTTTTTAACAATCTTTTTAACTGGTGAAAAACGTCTAATAATTAAATCTTTTGGAGCTGGAATTAATTTACACAAAAATTGTAATTTACCTGATGGATATAATACTTTAGGACTACTTAACCCAATTTCCTTATTTTTATCCATAAAAAGAATTAGTTGATCTACCAGATTACTACCTAACCTTATATCAGGATTAACAACTGCATGATATTTAGAACTTAATTCAATTGCTTTTCTTATACCTATATTATGTGCTTTTCCGTAGCCCAAGTTTTCATTATTGTGAATATATTCTAGATTTTTATATTCTTTAAAAGAGTCTCCATTATTTTCATTTGAATTATCTATAATAAAAACATATAAATCAATAGTTGATGAGAAAAAATCAGAAAGCAACTTCTTAATATCACAAATTTTATTATTATATAAGACTATTGAAATTGTTAAAATCATTAAATCCTTTTTTAGCTAAGTTATTCAATTTTATAATGAAAAAGGAAATCTATAAAAATTAACTAAAAAAATAAAATTTTTGAAGATATGATTAAGGTTTATATGTAAATTATTCTAATCATAAATAAATACTATTTTTTTTTTAAAATATTCATTTTACTACAATTTATTTAAAACGTCATTACGGTACTATAACCTGTTAAGCTCCTCAAACCAAAAATTAATTTATAACAGATTTTTTTGCAACACGTAATGACGAAAAAAAAAAGCTTCTTTTTAAGATAAAATAACGTAACTTATTGTAGCAATGCTATCTTTTTTTAAACTACCTACACACACTAAATAACTATTTTAAAACGTCATTGTGGTACTACGACTTGGTTACCCTTCCCGACACCAAGAACAATCCTATAACAGCTTGCTTCGTAACTCACAATGACGATAATTAAAACCTCTTTTTTAACATATACAATGCAACTTCATTGTATATGTTACTATTTTTTTAAACGCCATTACGAGGAGAAATGGGGCAGCAATCTTATAACTATAACGGTACCACAAAAGATTGCCTCTTACCTCGCAATGACTGCATTTAAAAAACTACTTTAACTACTTACATACTAGTAAAAAATTATTTAAATACGCCATTGCGGTACTACGACTTGAGACCCCCCGATGCCAAGAACAAACCTATAACAGCTTGCTTCGTAACTCGCAATGACGATAATTAAAACCTCTTTTTTAACACAAACACAATGCAATTTCATTGTATGTGCTACTATTTTTTTAAACGCCATTACGAGGAGATATGGGGTAGCAACCTTATAACTATAAAACGGTACCACAAAAGATTACTTTTACCTCGTAATGACTACATTTAAAAAACTATATTAACTTTTTATTTAAAACGTCATTGCGGTACTACTACTTGGTAGCCCTTCATCCCGATACCAAGAATGAATCTATAATAGATTACATCGTAACTCGCAATGACGATAACTAAATATTTTTTTCTACTAAAAACAATACAACTTCTTTAATTTAAACTTCTAACAAATATTCTAAATCTAATGAACACAATTGATTGTATATCGGCAACACTACTTTAACCCCAACATGATTACTTTTTTTAATGATTATGTTACTTAGCAATTTTACTTTTAAAATATATTACTGATGTAGCATAAATTTTAATGTTACTTTTTTACTACTGGTTACGCTATTAAAAAGGGGGTTGTTTTTAATACAATTATCTACGTATTTTATGTTTTCATGATTATTATTTTAGGGGATAAAAATATTTTATGAAGCTAATTTTACTTATTCTAATACTGCTTCTACTTGTTTTACTAATCTTTTGTATTCTTTTTTTAATTTCTCTGCTGTTTCGCTTTCTCTGTCTGCTCGTAAACTCATGGTTACAAAACGTGTTGTAACACCCCATTTCTTTGCTAACTGCATTACAACTAACGTGTTATATTTATTTCTTTTATTCGTAGATTTGTTCATAATTTTTCTTATTCTTTATCGCACAACAAGTATACAAACAAAAGATTATAAAACAAACAAAAGATGATAAATTTTATTAACATCTCAGACAGAATACAATATATAATTAATACGCTACACAATGGAACTCGCGCAAGGTTTGCTAAGAGCATTGGGTTTTCAGCTCAAGTTATAGCAAATATAGTTTCTGGAAGAAAGACAAAACCTAGTTTTGATGTTTTAAACGCCATACTATCCACAAATGATGATATTAATGCATCTTGGCTGTTAACCGGTAAGGGAAAAATGTTAAAAACTAATAATTTTGGTATTAAAGATACAGTTGATTATAAAGAAAAATGTATTGAGTTGCTAGAAGAAAACAGAAAGTTGTCGGCCGACAACATAGCGCTTCAGAAAAAGGCTTTTTATTTACAGCTAGAAAATTTAGATTCTGATGGTTCTGATATTACCAAACCAAATACAGCTGTTACTTATCCTAAAAAAAAGAATACTAAATAGGGTTTCGTTACTTTCTTTATTTTAATTTACTTCATAAAATAAATTGACTCATTTGTTATTAATGAGCTATTATTTAATCTTCGTCATTACGAGGCACGAAGTAATCTGACATTAGATACCTAACTCAACATTTAAAGATTGCCGCGTCGTACCTTCTCACAATGACGTTTGTTAAAAGTATTGGTTAACTACCGTAATTACGAGGTACGAAGTAATCTGATATTAGATACCTACCTCAACATTTAAAAATTGCCGCGTCGTACCTTCTCGCAATGACGTTTACTAAAAATATTCGTTAACTACCAACATTACGAGGTACGAAGTAATCTGATATTAGATACCTAACTCAACATTTAAAAATTGCCGCGTCGTACCTTCTCGCAATGACCTTTGCTAAAAGTGTTCGTTAACTACCAACATTACGAGGTACGAAGTAATCTGATATTAAATACCTACCTCAATATTTAAAGATTGCCGCGTCGCACCTTCTCGCAATGACATTTGTTAAAAGTATTGGTTAACTACCAACATTACGAGGCACTAAGTAATCTGATATTAAATACCTACCTCAATATTTAAAGATTGCCGCGTCGCACCTTCTCGCAATGACATTTGTTAAAAGTATTGGTTAACTACCGTAATTACGAGGTACGAAGTAATCTGATATTAGATACCTACCGCAACATTTATAGATTGCCGCGTTGTACCTTCTCGCAATGACGTTTGCTAAAAGTGCTCGTTAACTACCGTAATTACGAGGTACCAAGTAATCTGATATTAGATACCTACCTCAACGTTTATAGATTACCGCGTTGTACCTTCTCGCAATAACGTTTGCTAAAAGTGTTGGTTACCAACCATAATCTTATGTTTGCTAAGTAATCTTTTGTTGGCTTGATTACAAGTTCTTTTATTCTCACATCTATTTGCTAACTACACTACATACTAAGGCATTGTATTTGTTTTATTTATTCGTAGATTTGTTCATTGACATTTTTGTTCCTTATTCAGGAACAAAAGATAAACAATTGATTGTAAAAAGAATGAAATTAAACTTTGTTAACATAGCCGACCGTGTACAGTATATTATTAATACTAGATTCAATGGCAACAAGAGAAAATTTGCAAATAGCATCGGCTTTGTGCCACAGGTTATATCAAATATTGTTGCTGGTAGAAAATCGAAACCTAGTTTTGATGTTTTAAAAGCTATAATAGAAACTAATAGTGATATTAGCACTCATTGGTTTTTAACTGGTAAGGGGGAAATTTTAAATAGTAATGTGAGTTCTGATGCTAATGTTAAAAAAATAACTGATTATAAAGAAAAGTATATCGAGTTACTTGAAGAAAACAGAAAGTTATCGACTGATAACATCGAACTTCAAAAAAAGGTATTTTATTTACAAGGTGATAATTTAAATTCCGATCAGCCTATTGCTGCCGAACCTAATGAGTTTGATAGCTATCCTAAAAAATAAAACACCAAATAACGTTTAGTAATTATTATTACTTCTTTTAACTTCTTCTCTTTTAATTTATTTCTTAAAAAAAATGACTCATTTCTAAGGTTAAGGTTACTGCACAGTGCCTTATCGTTAGATCGTTAAAATAGCGCTTAACTTTCGTCATCGTGAGTTACCAAACAAACTGTTGTTGGTTAAGTTTTTACTTTATATAATTGCCTTGTAAGTTTATAAACTAATTAAATGTTTTGCATTATTAAAAATAAAATCCCTCCACTAAAAATTACCAACACCAACAATCCCATTAAAGGTAAAAAGGTTTCCTCTACTTTATTTATAGTTACTTTATTAGGGTCATTATTTTCTGGTACATAAACTTCTATCTTACCTTCTATTTTAGGTAAAGATTTCAAATTTATTTTTTTAAACTTAAAATGAATATCTAACTCCGTTTTCTCATACATATCATCACCTAAAACAAACCTAAAGGTAATTTCTAATTGTTCTTTAGGAAGCAAATAACTTAACCTTGCTGGCGGGGCTTTTACCCACGAAAAACTAATTAGCTCAGCTTTTAAACTTTTTCCTTTTTTATAATTATAAATGCTTGAAACCCCACTTACTAGTTTATAGATAAAAAGAATATTTAAAAGACTTAGAAGAAATATAAAAATGTATATATCGTCGCTCATAATTTAATTTTAACCTAACATTAATTGTAAAGAACTCATATAAAAGGTTCGGTATATTATACACCAAAAACAATTCACCCTTATTTTTCTTAACAAGAATATTTAGCTATATGAAATACTTTACTGTACCTTATAATTCTTTTAACTAATATAACTATTTAACTTACTGTAGTAAAACTCACAAAGTACTAACCTTACTTTTTATAGAAGCTTTATATATGTAAAACTATATTAGTTATAACATTTTTTGGTTGTTGCTTATCACTGAGATCATTTGTAAACACTCATCATTTAGTTACTAAGATATATTAGTAAACTATCAAGGTTTTTTCCCAGCTCCTTCTCTATGTATAAATAAGTAATTCTATTAAAACTTTAGCCTAAAGAAGGATTAAATTTTAAACTTACTCCTTCTTCAGTATTCTATATACTATATTTAATATCTGAAATAGAAAAATGCTTGTACCTAGCTCCAATTACTCTCTTATTCCCTTCTTATAAAAATATCATTTTCAGAATATTGAAATAATTAATAGTAATTTTTTTAACTTTTTTTTCTGATTTTTTTTAAAAATTTTATTAATAAGAATACAATAATTGTAATTCCTATTAAGTTTAAAATTTGCCACAAAAGAATATTCATAATTTTAGTATTTAGTTTAACATAGCGTTTATATGTTACAAAGGTATTATTTAAAACACCACTTAAAACTAAATTATATTAGTAGTTTAAATAAAAACAAACAATTTATTATAAATATTTTTAACAATACTCCTGTTCAAAAAAATATTACTTGTGTTTTTCTACAAACTAAAATAACCTATTATTAGCTCTTTTTTTTATAATAAAAAAAATTGTGTAACGAAATTACGAAACACAAAACAGCTTACTATTTATTAAATTCATATAACAGTTTATTTACCACAAATAACTGTACACTCATTTTTATTTTATAATTTTGAGTGTACAGTTTTATTAATTTTGAATTTTAACTGTACATTAAAAATATAATACTATAAAATTGCCAAGTAGCACCTCTTTACAATCACATTAAAAAAAAACGTGCTTTTAAGGTAACCCGTAATTTTTTAATGATTAAAATATTTAATTTTAGCAAAAATTAATGTTAAAAAGAACGTTCACTACTTTTTTTAATATGGAATCATTTTTAAATCAAATTTGTAACAAAAGAAGGGTAAAACCGTACTTATGTTACGGTTTTTTAGTTCGTTTTCTATTTCTGACACCCTACTTTTGGCTAAGAAAAATAAAAAGGATTAATTAACATAAAGTTTGTTTTATCTGGGTGTATGAACCGATGATTGAGAACTTTATTTTGCGTGTAACTAGTTACCTGCAAGCAAAAAAAAGCCAGCCGCACAAATTGCACATTTGGTTTTTGCCAAAGCTTAAAGCCAAAACACAAAAAACCAAAAGAGCAATTTCTTGCCAACGCTTCAAAATAAATAAAAATTGAATATATAAATAAAACAAATTCTATGGGAGGAAACGCAGGAATGAGAGGTTACATTATACAAACAATTATTTGCTTGTTAGATGCCTTGGAGAAAGATAATGATTGGATATCTGTAACCTTAGAGCCTCTTGATGAATCTGAAAAAGTAGATATCAGATGGAAATATCCTAATAGTATTATTAAGCTTACCCAAGTAAAATCTTCAGAGAACACTATTGGACGTGCAGCTGCTGAAACTTATTGTAATGAACTCACAAGCCATTCTCCAAATGCATCTGAGTACGAACTATCATTAATAGGGCCTCTTGCTAAAAATTTACTCAAAGTAAAAAGTATTGCCAATGTTCGTATCAGTAAATTAGGCACATTGGATACTAAAATTTTAATAGACCAAGCTTCAAATAAAATTGATCACTATTATACCAGAAAAAATAAACCAAAAATTTCTCCACAGGTTCGGGAAATTATTGTCCATAATTTAAACTCTCGATTTGCAACTAGTTCTATAATTGGAACTGAAATAACTAGAGCTGATTTTGATACTGAATTATTAAAGTGGATTAGTTCAATTGAAGTTCAAATTGAAAGAAACCCTTTCACTTCATTAGCACCACCAATTGAAAATCAAAACATCCCTCTTAATCATAGAATAACTAAAAAAATACTAGATCTTATTGGTTGGAATCAATTTGGAGAAAATCAAACAATAGAAATATTCAATGAACATACATCTGATAATGATGTACATACTGTAAATTTCATAGGTGATTTCACGAATCAACTAAAAGAAAAAACAGGTGATTTTGTTATGGTATCTTCTCTACACAATTTTAATTACCCAAATTCATCAAAATCTGAAATAACTAAATATTTAAAAGATGTAGATGTTATATTAGCTGATTCAAAAAATAAAAATGAAGTTCCTTTAAAACGATTTGAATCAACAAATTATCATAGTCTTTTGTTTTGGTTAACAACAGATAGTGACGATTTACTCACGGACTTCATCCATCCAACCAAGGATAATTATAAAAGAACTTTACTTAATGATAAATTAACTTACTATTTAATAGATAATAAGAGAGCGAATTTTTTAATCAGTAGTATTATTACTGCAAAAAATTATAGAGATGATGTCTCAGTTAAATTCCTTTATCCAATAACAGAAGCGAATCAAAGTCCTGATAAAATTGGTCAAAGAGGTTTAAAATTACCTGTTGAATACATCAATTCATCAGTCATTCCAATAGCTAAAGAAGATAAAACAAAAATTAGCTTCTTACTCTTTTGTTCTGATTCTTTTTCTCCAGAATCATTAAAAAAATTGATTTGGTTAACAATTCGCTTGACAAGTGGGTTTGGTAACGAATACCTATTGTATTTCCCTGATTATAATGAAGACCAACATCAAAATGAAGCGTTAAAAACCATACGTTCTTTTGATGAAGAACTTTTAGACGATAAAATAAAGGTACTGAGATATAATCAAGTTGAAACAGAAGTATTAGACTCATTACCTAACACACAAACAAGAATAAGTAAAAATGAAATATACCAAGAAAACAATGAGGAATCTTTAAGTAATTCTAAACACCTTAATGAAGCCTTTATAAATATTTTGCCTTATGGAGATATATTAAAACCTTTTTTAAATACAGAAGCAATTAACGCTAATGATTTGAAAATATTCTTAGCAAAAAAAGGGGTTTTTGTAAAAAATGCAGACAAGGTTAATTTAATTAAACTAATGACTACTTTATTATTTAGCCCTAACGAATTAGAGGATTTCAAATCTCTAATTGATGTGAAAGAAAAAACTACTAACAGTATAAACGAACATTATACAATAAAGCAAAATGATAGTTTAGAAAATATTTTCAAGAAAGTAAATCCTAATTTTGATAATATAACAGAAGGGCTTAATACTAAAATCGTTCACTCAAATTCAACTTTAAAATTCACACAAAATGCTAAAGACAAAGAAGAGTTTGTTTTAAGCTTAACAACGGAAATAAAAGACCCAACAAGTTTTCTTTTAGTAAACACTAAATGGGGTAAAATTGAAATTGTAGTAAAAAAAGACAATGACCGTCTTGTTGTAGTTACTCAAAATACTATTACAAGAGAAGATAAGTTAATTGCAAATCGTGCATTAAAGCTATTACATCAAGAATTCAAACAAATTGACTTTGTTGAAGAAACAAAGATAAAAGTAATGTTCAACAGCTTCAAGTCTAATTTAGAAAGAGTAAATTTTCTTCTTAGTTTCACTAATATTTCCTCTTCTTCTATTTTTAAAAATCCAGAGATATTATCAATCACATTCAAATTTGATGATGACACTGAAATTCCAGAAAAATTTAAGGATAAAGCAGATAAAGATTTAGTAATAAAATTTGATGGTAAAAACCTTACAACCCTTACTGAATTATCAATTGAAGAAGCTAAAGGTTCAATTTTCTTAGAAGAAATTAAGATTCGATACAAATTTGATTACCTTAATATCCAAAATGGATACTATTATGTAACATATAATTTTTCTAAAGCATTAAGAAATAAAAGAGAACTTAATGGAGTTTTCAATTCTGAACCATATTTATATAAAACGGATACTGTAAAAAAACTTAGCGACATAAAAGGTCTTGAAAGGGAACTTTCAAGAGAAATAGAGAGGTTTAAAATAGAAAAACTTAAACAATTCAATATTATAGAATGATAGAATTTACAGACATTAATCTTGAAGGTATTTACGTCCATCAAGTAGGTAATAAATTACGTGATGAAAATTTCAAAATTTCAAACGAGAACATTACTTTTTCAAATGATGAAACACAAAGTTATTTGTTAAAATATTTTTTATCTCCATTTAACAATAATGAAGTTTATAACTTCTGTCACCCATCGGAACTTGAATTAAATGAAATATACTTATTTGTAAAAAGATTGTTTTCTTCTCCAGAGCAACTCTATAAAATATCAATTGATATTTCAAAACATTTATATGAACAATCCACTCACCCAAAAATTAACGGTGGTGATCTTTGTATTTGCTTTTTTAATAATTGTTCTTTTGATGGTGTCAAATGTAATGCTATTGGCTTTTTCAAATCAGAAGTTAAAGATGTCTTTTTAAAATTTGATTCAATTGATGATAATGTTAATATTAAACACGTAAATGGTATAAATATTAATAAATTAGACAAAGGGTGCTTGGTATTCGATTTAGAAGAAGAGAAAGGCTATAAAGTTTGTGTGATTGATTCTAAATCAAAGGACACTCAGTATTGGAAAAATGATTTTCTTAATATTAAACCTGCTTCTGACGAATATCATTTTACTAATGATTTCCTATCTATAACAAAAGAATATGTTACTAAACAACTATCGGATGAGTTTGAAGTAAATAAAACTGACCAAATTGATTTATTAAATCGTTCTGTTGATTATTTTAAAACCAATGATAAATTTGAAAAAGAAGAGTTTGAGAAATCTGTTTTTCAAAGTGAGGAGCTAATTGAATCATTTAGAAGTTTTGATAATTCCTATAGAGATGATAATGAAATAGAAGTTTCTGACAGTTTTGATATATCATCACAAGCAGTAAAAAAACAAGTCAGGGCTTTTAAAAAAGTATTGAAACTTGACAAGAATTTTCACATATATATACACGGAGATAAAGAACTGATAGAACAAGGAGTGGAAAAAGATGGTCGGAAATTCTATAAAATATATTACAAAGATGAGAGCTAGTCCCACGCTAAAAGCCATACACATTGCCAAGTCGCTCAAAAGCCAACTGCTAAAGCCAAAACTTGTCAAAGAGTATGTCTTCTGCCAACGCTAGCAAGTTTGCGAAAAGAAAAGCCAGCAGGCAACAATGTATATAAAAAATAGGGCGAAAAGTTCTAAAACAAAGGTTTATGCTTGTTTGCAAAGTCCGCCATATATATATTAGAAAAAACGAAAAGATAAAAATAAAAAATAGGGCTAAGTGTAAATCCGAAAGTAAGTGCTTATCAACTGCCCTACTTTCCATATACTAACCGTCAGACTGTCTAAAAACCTATTTTTGTAACTTTAATATTCGGAGGGCTATCTTTAAAAAAAACAAATACAGGATTCTCTGAGGGGTTATTTTAAGTTATTAGACAGACTGCCGTTAGCAGCAAGGCACTACAAATATTGACAATGGAATTTAAAATTGACAGTTCAAATTATAAAAGTCTACTTAGAGATAACAAACATATTCTCATAGATGATACATTTATTATAGACAATAATATTTCAGAAAAAGCTCTTATAATAATTCAGGGAATTGAAGACAAAGATGTTATGTTATATGTAAAAGACATAAAACTTAATGACTTAGAAATTGAAGTAAAAGATTCATCGCTTTATGGAATCTTTTTTGAAGATGCTACAATAAAAGATTTAAAACTATTGTGTTTAGATATTTCAGAATACAAAGAGGCTAAGTTTAAAACCTTCAAAACTTATTTTGATAATTCAAATCTTCAATCTATTTGGGTTCACGAATCGAAATTCTTCAATGGTTTTTTAGTGCGTAATGAGTCTACAATAGAGAATATTCGTATTAATGACTCTTCGATAGATCACTCATTTTCACATATCGATTCAATTTCTTCAAAAATAACCATAGAGTCATCTACAGTTGATGATTTGAATTTTGAAAATAATGATATTCATAAAAAAGGAATAAAATCTAAAATAGATAACATAAACGTATTTAGAACTGAAATTAGAATTGGTTTTAAGATATCAAAAATTGAATTTAAAAATTTGAATCTACATAAAACAAATGTGCTTAAAAGCACAGAGTTATCTAATTTCAAACAGGACATTTTCATATCATTGCCTGACGACTTCGATGAAGTAGATAAAATTGAGTTCACAGAATGCAATATTGATCGCAGAATAACTATTACATTAAACAACCTTAAGGACTTTTATTCTCACGACTGTAGTTTTTTTTCTTTTAGAATTAATTTTTGGAAAATTATAAGCTTTAAATTCATTAAGAATACAATCATCGAAAATATCTTTTGGGGGTTTCAAAATAGACTTAAAACAATTGAAAAATTTGTCTTTAATAACTGTGACGTAAAAGGACAATTTTATTTGAGTGATACTCATTTTAGTAACGAATTATTTATACAAGGAACTACATTCCATTCTTACCCTTCATTCTTTGACCATAATAAGATTTATGATACTTGTAAAGTAGACTTTGGATATACAAACTTGACAAACTTTGTTTTTCAAGACATAAATTTTAAAAATATTGGTTTCAAAAATCTGGACATTGACAATGCAAAATTTAAAAACTGTGAGTGGGAATTAGTAACTAAAAAATTCTTCAACAGATTTAAAGTCCAAGACGAAAATAAAGTCAATGATAAGATTGAAAATTTATTGATTAACAAAAATATCTATTCAAAACTTAAAGCAAGTTTTCAAAAGAATAGTGATTACATAAATTCTGGTAAGTTTTATATTTCAGAACAAGAATCTAAAAAAGAAATCTCATTAAAAAATAAAAATTATTTTGAGTATTTTTTATTATCCTTACATAAAAATATAAGTTCATATGGAGAAAACGTTTCAAAATCACTGATATTATTACTCTTTCTTATATTAATCTCCGCTTCAATTTACCTATTTACAGGTTTTAATTCAGGAGGGAGATTAGTTGATTATCGATTTTCCTTAAACTTAGATAATACGACTCAAACTATCAAGGATTTTTTGCAATCGATTATATTTAGTATTAAAAATGTTGTTCCCTTTTCTGTGGGGACAAAATTCTTTTTAAACGGTTTTGATATAAAGATTACACAAGTTATTGAGCTTATTCAAAAAATATTAAGTCTAATTTTGTTAGCAAGTTTTACGGAATCATTTGTTAGATACCTGAAGAAATAAAACCCAACTGCTTACAACGTGCATAAAACATAACTAATAAGTGCAAACTCCAAAGTTCTGTGAATATTAACAAAATCCGTTGAATATAAAATTTGGCATTAATAATAGAAAAAATAAAAGCAAAATATTTATATATAGCTAAGTAATAAACCGAAACGAAAGTGCTTATCACCTGCCCTACGTTTCTTATACTAACCGTTAATAAGCTATTTTTTTATAACAGGTAAATAAGCTTGAGTAGAAAGCTTAAAAGACTTTGTTGTTTCTTTATCTTCTAATTGTGCTGTTTCTAGTAAAAAAGAGGAATACATATACTTTTTTATTCTATTAGCGCTATTATTAATTAAGTATTCTAATTCATACACATACATTTTAGAAATGTTCGTTTTATTATTCGCTATAATTTTAAGATGCCATTCATCTCTTAACGCTTCAGGATATACATCTTTATAAATAATATCAACATCATCGCGTTCATTCCCCATTAAAGCTCTTAGCACATCAGGCTCTACAAATAAACGTGAACCAATGGTACCAAAAGTATGTCGCGCTACCTTTAGCAATAAATCACCTCCTAAGAGATTAACTACTATAAAATGATACTCAACATTTAATCGTTTTGAAAGTTCGGTAATATGATCATTATACTTTGTTTGAACTGTTATTAAATTATTCTGTACTCTATCTTATAAAGTTTTTTTATACCAATTCATTTTAACCAACTTATGTTGCTCTTCATTACATGCTAATAGGCATCAAAAGCTTTTATAAATAAAAAAAACTCACTTTTTACAGTGAGTTTTTCTTTTATTCAAAAAAAAAGTTAATTTTGTTTGTATAATTTACTCTTTTTACCATTTTTTTCTATAAAGTATAAGCCTTTAGGTAAAGTTGTAATTATTTGTTTTTCTTCTTCTTTATTAGTAATAATAGTTTTTTTATTCATTAATTGACCATTAATATTTCTAACAAATAAAAGATCTTTTATTAATCTACCTCCTGATCTTGAATTAAAATTTTCTCTATATCTAACAGGAATAATAAATGTATTATTATTTTCATTTTCCTCTGTTATTTGATTTTCTCCATCAATTTCCCCAATAATATAATAGTAACCAAAAGTTATAGAATTACCTATATCACTACCAAATATACTCTGACCTACTGACTTAGATGAGTTTGCATTTATGGCAGGTATAGCTGTTTCAGTTGTTAAAACATAGTCAATATTTTCTTCTATTGTAGTATTAGAAGATAAGTAATATTTTATTTTAGTTGTATTTGATTTTACTGATCCTGAATTTTTGATAATAATTTGATTAATATTAATTGAGCCTCCATATTTAGATAAAATATGTCGATTACCATTTAAATTACTTAATGGAGAGCTGCATGAATTACACTCACTTGTAATTAATGCTTCGATATATTCTAAATCAGGATTACCTGAATTTGAATCCTTGGGACACTTGTTTAAATTTACGCTATATAAAGCAGTTGGAACAGTTACTGGAAAAAACAGAACTTTAACGACAACATCTGTCATAAGTGTAATGGTGATGTCTTTTGAAATATTTGTTATAGTTGTAACAGTTTGACCATTATTATCTAATGTTAAAGGTATTTTATCTGGTCTATCATTCAGGTTTAAATAATAGGTTTTTTCATCATTTTCTTGAAGGTTAATTTTTACATTAAACTGACTTACACAATTATTAGTATCTAGAATTTTGTTACTAATTTTAAGTATTTGTGAATGTGATATTAAAAAAGTAAGAAAAGAAATGAGTGTGAATAATTTTTTCATAGTTTTATTTTTTTTTGTTTACCGCAAATATAATTTTTTATTTATACTTTAAAAGAAATTAATTAGATTTTAAATAAAAGCTTAACAATATCTTAAACTTAAAAAGCAATTAACAACAGCTTACTTAGTATCTCTCAATGACAGTTTTCAAATAACATTTTTTTAAACGTCATTCCGAGGAGGTACGACGTAGTAATCTCATAAATTAAAAGCACAAACTAATAGCAGCTTACTTAATACCTCGCAATGACTGTTTTCAAAATAACTTATTATTGATTCTTACAAAGTTTATAACAACAAAAAAGCCTCACATTTCTGTGAAGCTTTAAGTGAGCCCTGGAGGATTCGAACCTCCGACCGCCTCCTTAGAAGGGAGGTGCTCTATCCAGCTGAGCTAAGAGCCCGTAGTTTTTATGTTTCTACGAAAACAGTGTCGGGGTGGCAGGATTCGAACCTGCGACCTCCTCGTCCCAAACGAGGCGCGATGACCGGGCTACGCTACACCCCGAGTGCAATTTGTTGCGGAGAGACAGGGACTCGAACCCTGGAACCAGTTACCCGGTTACAGATTAGCAATCTGCTGCATTACCACTCTGCCATCTCTCCGTTGAGATAATTAAACTCTCTAAATAAGAGTTCAAAATTGCGAGTGCAAATCTACGAAGAGATATCTGTTTTCACAAGTTTTTTAAAAGAAATTTTATCCTAATCTGGATACTCAACACGTAAGTGGTAGATATTCATCAACTTATTCTTAATAATTTTTTTTATTTTTTCTATTTCTCTAAACGTAATATCAGAATTCAGGAACTGATTATCGTTTTTTTGCTTGTCTATAATTTTATCAATTAAATTATCTATTGATTGTGCGGTTGGGTTTTTTAAACTTTTTGATGCTGCTTCTGCCGAATCACACATCATTAAAATTGCTGTTTCTTTTGAAAACGGAATTGGTCCTTGGTATTGAAATTTTTTAATATTAACTTCTTTACCTGGATTATTCTCTAATTCTTGCTTATAAAAATAATACGTTACACTTGTACCATGGTGGGTTCTTATAAAATCAATAATTCTATCTGGTAATTTGTTTTTCTTTGCTATTTCAATACCATTAATAACATGATCTAAAATTATCCTGGCACTATCTTTAGGCTGTAAAACGTTGTGTGGGTTTACTCCTGTTGATTGGTTTTCTGTAAAATACATTGGTTTTGCCATCTTACCAATATCATGGTACAAAGCGCCTGTTCTTACCAACATTGAGTTAGCACCTATTTCGTTTGCTGCGGCTTCTGCTAAATTTGCTACTTGCATTGAATGCTGAAAGGTTCCTGGTGCTTTCTCGTTTAGTTCTCTTAATAATTTTGAATTGGTGTTTGACAGTTCTAATAAAGTTACATCTGAAACCAACCCAAATAATTTTTCATAAAAATAAATAAAGAATACTGCAAGGAAAGACATTAAACCATTTGCGGCAAACAAACCAAAATACTTCCAATTTATGGTATCTGCACTCCCCTCTTTTAAAATAGAGAAAGCAAAATAGGTAATCATATAAATTAAAGTAATTTGCCCTATTGCTACAAACAAACTTGCTCTTTTATAAAGCTCAGAAACAGTTAATATAGTTACGATACCTGCAATAATATGCAAGTATATAAACTCAAAACTATTAGGCACTATAAACCCTAATAATAACACTGTTAGTACATGTGTAAACAACCCTAATCTTGCATCAAAAAAAGCTTTTAACACAATTGGCAAAATACTTAACGGAACCACATACAAATACTCAGCATTGTATTCAACTACAAGTGTTTGTACAAAAATCATTAAAAAGATATTAAAGAAAATAAAGGTTACTTTATTATTATTATTAAAAATATCTAATCGGTATTTATGAAGAAAAAGTAGCTGCATTAACAAGGCTAAGGCTACTAGAATGGTGTATCCAAATATAATCCAATAAGAGTTTACTTTTGTCCATGTTTGAGAACCAGAAGCTGTTTCATACGACTTTAAAACATTAAAATTTTTCCCTTCTACAATGTCTCCTTTTAAAATTATTAATTCCCCCTTAGATACTTTTCCTTTAGCATAAGAGATACTCTTTAAAGCTTCTTTTAACTCTTTATCGCTATACTTAGCATCAAAAGTAACGTTCGCCTTAATTACTTCCGATAAATGATCTAAAAGCAGCCCTTTTTGATATACCCCGATTCCTTTTAAGTTCTTAGATATAAATTTTAATACATCTTTAGATTGAATTAGCTTAGAAAAAGAAATATCTTCTATTGAATTCCCTTTTCTTAAAATTATAAGTTCTCCTTTCTTTGCTTTATTTATACTTATATCATCTAAAAAGCCATACTTATATATTTTTTTTATAATTCGTTTTCCTAAAACTTTTAAAGTATTTATTTCTTTTTTGGTTAAAGAGTCTGTTGATTTTTTTTTATCGTTGTAAGATGTTAAAACTTGATTTTCAATTTTTTTATCATAAACAAAATACTTTTTAACATTGCCTCTAATTTCTCTAGTTTCTTTAACGATTTCATCATCTGTTTTTTGAATTGCAAAGTCAAATGGAGCATACAAATTATCATACTGCCAAGGTTTTCCCTGAGGAAAATCATACTTAAATTGCCCACCTTTAGGAAACAAATATACTATTGCCACAACAGCAATTAAAAATAATAATACCTTATAAATAATTGCATTATTCTTATATAACTTGTTTATGAAATTGCTCATATTTTTTGTTTAAAAATGTAAATATAACCTTTCTCTATTATTTGAGTACTTATTATAAAATGGTTATTTTCGCAGAACAAATCTTAACACAATACACCCAAATATATGAAAGAAGTAGTTATTGTATCAGTTGCAAGAACACCGATAGGTAGTTTCTTAGGATCTTTATCAACAATACCAGCACCAAAATTAGGAGCTATAGCAATTAAAGGTGCCCTAGATAAAATAAACTTAAAACCAGAAATGGTTGAAGAGGTTTTTATGGGAAATGTAGTTTCTGCCGGATTAGGACAAGCTCCTGCACGTCAAGCCGCTATTTTTGCTGGAATTCCGAATACTGTACCTTGTACTACTGTTAATAAAGTTTGTTCTTCGGGTATGAAATCTATCATGTTAGCTGCGCAAACAATTGCTTTAGGTGATGCAGAAGTTGTAGTTGCTGGTGGTATGGAAAACATGAGTATGATTCCTCATTATCAACATGCAAGAACTGGTTCTAAATTTGGACCTATTAAGATGGAAGACGGCCTACAAAAAGATGGTTTAGTTGATGCTTATGAGCAAGTTGCAATGGGAGTTTGTGCTGATGAATGTGCTACTGAATATGAGTTTACTAGAGAAGACCAAGATGCTTTTGCTATTGAATCTTATACACGTTCTGCAAATGCATGGAAAGAAGGTAAATATGCTGATGAAATTGTACCTGTAGAAATACCTCAACGTCGTGGTGAACCAGTTATTTTTTCTGAAGATGAAGAATATAAAAATGTGAAAATGGAGAAAATTCCTGCTTTACGTGCTGCTTTTACTAAAGACGGAACAGTAACTGCTGCAAATGCATCAACTATTAATGATGGTGGTGCTGCATTGGTTTTAATGTCGGCAGATAAAGCTTTAGAATTAGGTTTAACTCCTCTTGCTAAAATTAAAGGGTATGCTGATGCTGCTCATGAACCTAAATGGTTTACAACTGCTCCTGCAAAAGCTTTACCAAAAGCATTAGCCAAAGCTGGTGTTGCTATAGATGATGTAGATTACTTCGAACTAAACGAAGCATTCTCTATTGTTGGTTTAGCAAACATGAAAATATTAGGTTTATCTGCCGATAAAGTAAATGTAAATGGTGGTGCTGTTTCTTTAGGACATCCATTAGGGGTTTCTGGAGCAAGAATAATTATTGCTTTAACATCAATACTTAAACAAAACGATGCAAAAATTGGAGCTGCTGGTATTTGTAACGGTGGTGGTGGTGCCAGTGCAATGGTAATAGAAAGAGTTTAACTTTTAATAAACGAATAAATGTCTTTCGGAATTTGTAATTTAAGTATTGTACCACTTCGACTTGAACCAACTGACACGTCAGAAATGGTAAATCAAGTAGTTTTTGGTGAACCTTTTAAAATTTTAGAAAAAGCTAAAAAGTGGAGTAAAATTCGGTTAAGCTTCGATAATTATGAAGGTTTTATCGATAATAAACAATATGAAGAAATCACCGAAGAGGTATATATTTCTTTATCCGAGGAAAACAAAAGTTATGCTGGTGAGTTAATTGATTTTATTACTGATAATAACCATAATTTAACAACTATTCCACTAGGAGCAAGACTTCCGTTTTTAAAAAATAAAAGTATCAACATAAATACGACTTCCTATTTTTACGAAGGAAAGGTATGTGCTAAAAAATTATCTAAAGCAGCTATTATTGATACTTCATTTTTATTTTTAAATGTCCCATATTTATGGGGAGGAAAATCTCCTTTTGGTATTGACTGCTCTGGTTTTACACAAACAGTTTATAAGCTATGTGGTTATAATTTATTACGCGATGCTAAACAACAAGCTACGCAAGGTGAATTTTTAAGCTTTATTGAAGAAAGTGAACCTGGTGATTTAGCCTTTTTTGACAACGAAGAAGGTATTATTACGCACGTAGGTATTATTATGAATGATTATAAGATTATTCATGCACATGGTAAAGTTAGAATAGATAAGCTAGATCATAGTGGTATATACAATGTAGACACAAATAAGCATACGCATAAGCTAAGAGTTATTAAACGATTAATTAAATAACACTTTAGTGTAACACTATTTCAGAACGAGACACATTATAAAACAAAAAAAACCGAAACTTAAGAGTTTCGGTTTTTTATTTTATGAAATAATATCTATTTCATCGACTTATATAAGTCTCTATATTTCGTTGCTTCTGTTTCCTTTTCTAAAACCTCATATAAATTCATAAGTGTTTTAACAGTATCAATACTTCTTTTTAAACCATCAGCCTTTTCTAAGAAAGGTAACGCTTCTTTATAAACTTCTTTTTGTTGTAAAGCTAATGCATCATACTTTTTAAAGTTGTTTAAATTGTTATTCATATCTTCAACAATCTTCTTATCCTTATCTAAAACTACTACAGCTAAATTCATATAAGCATCAGCATAATCAGGTTTTAAGTCAACTGCTTTTTGGTAATATTTTTTAGCATCTTCCATTCTACCTTCATTAAAGTTAACAACACCTAGGTTGTAATATAATGTAGGGTTTTCTGGATCTAAAGAAATAGCTTCACTCATTAATGTTCCAAACTTTTCCATATCTCCCATATCAATATACAGCTGAGATTCGTTTAAGATTAAGTTTAAATCTTTGGGGTTTGAAGCGCGAGCATCTTTAAAAGCCGCTATAGCTTCATCTGTTTTACCTTGTTGTTGTAAAAGCAATGCTATATTTTTAACAATAACAGCTGTTTTAGATTCAGATGATTTATCTTCAGGCTTAATGTATTTCTTTGATTTTACCATTAAATCTCTTTGAGCTTTAGAATCTAAGTTTTCTACCTTACCTGTTAATTTGTTTGTTGCTAAATATTGAGTTTCAACACCTGTATAACCAATTTTTCTTAATTCTTTATAATACTTAATAGCAGTATCATACTCTTTTGCTTGTGTTGCAGAAATAGCTGCATTATAAACAAAAGAAGTATCTGTCGGGCTTAAAACATATGTCAAATAAAAATTATCAGCCGCATTCTTAAAATCTTTTTTATTATTATATAAATCAACAGCTTTTTTAGAAACTTCTTGAATCATTTCATTCAAGATTGGCTTAGCTTCTTCTGAGTATTTATTTTTACTCATAGCCAACAACTCTTTAAAAGCTGCTGCAGACGCTTTATAATCTTTTTTAGCTGCTAATGCTTTTCCTTTTAAAAAGAAGAATTTAGATTTATATTTATCTTCACCATTTATCATTACTGCTCCTTCTACTGAATTTAGAGTCGTAATAGCACTTGTAAAATCTTGTTTCTTTATAGCTTTCTCTGCTGCTTTTAACTCAGTTTTCTGTGCCATTAAACCTAATGACATTAACCCTAAAGACAGCGTTAATAGTTGTTTTTTCATTTTAGTTCTTATTTATTTATTATTATTCTTGACCTTCGTTTGTTTCATTTTCAATTTCCGTGCCATTATCTTCCTCTCCTTCAACAACTTCTTCATCTTCATCATCTTCTCGCATAACTTTAGCTACTGCTGCTATACTATCAGAATCTTTAATATTAATCAAACGAACACCTTGTGTTGCTCGTCCCATTACACGTAAATCTTCAACAGCCATACGAATTGTTAAACCAGATTTATTAATAATCATTAAATCATTTGAATCATCTACATTTTTAATAGCTACTAACTCACCTGTTTTTTCAGAGATATTTAATGTTTTAACACCTTTACCTCCTCGGTTAGTTACACGATAATCTTCTAACTTAGATCTTTTACCATATCCTTTTTCAGAAACCACTAGGATATTACTTTCCATATCATTTACAGCAATCATACCAATAACCTCATCTTTATCGTGCTGTAAAGTTATACCACGAACTCCTGATGCAGTTCTTCCCATAGGACGGGTCTTTGCTTCTTCAAAACGAATAGATTTACCTGATTTTAATGCTAACATTACTTGGCTATCACCAGTCGTTAATTTTGCTTCTAAAAGCTCATCTCCTTCTTTAATAGTTATTGCATTTATACCGTTAGTTCTTGGTCGAGAATATTGCTCTAATGATGTTTTCTTAACCTGACCTTTCTTGGTAGCCATAATTACATAGTGACTATTAATATAATCTTCGTCTTTTAAATCTTGTGTAACTAAGAAAGCTTTTACTTTATCATCTGGCTCGATATTGATTAAGTTTTGCATTGCTCTACCCTTAGTATTCTTACCTCCTTCTGGTATTTCGTACACACGCATCCAGAATACTTTTCCTTTTTGGGTAAAGAACATCATATATTGATGATTTGTTCCTACAAATAAATGTTCTAAGAAATCTTCATTACGTGTTGTTGCTCCTTTTTGTCCACGCCCTCCTCTATTTTGAACTTTATATTCATCAAGATTGGTACGTTTTACATAACCTGCATGAGAAATAGTTACCACAACTTTAGAATTAGGTATCATATCTTCGATACGCATATCACCTCCTGCATAATGAATTACAGAACGACGCTCATCTCCATACTTATCTCTAATATGAATTAACTCATCTGTAATTATTTGGTAACGTCTTGATTCGTTTGCTAAAATATCTTTTAAGTCAGCAATTGTTAACATAATTTCGTCAAACTCTGCACGTAACTTATCTTGCTCTAGTCCTGTTAACTGACGCAAACGCATTTCTACAATTGCTTTTGCCTGAATTTCAGACAATTCAAAACGCTCGATTAATTTCTCTCGAGCTTCATCACCATTTTTAGAAGCACGAATAATTTTAATTACTTCATCAATATTATCAGAAGCAATAATTAATCCTTCTAAAATATGTGCTCTCGCTTCAGCTTTTTTCAATTCAAACTCCGTTCTACGAACAACAACCTCATGTCTATGTTCTACGAAATAATGAATTAATTGTTTTAAATTTAATTGTTCTGGACGTCCTTTTACTAAAGCAATATTATTTACACTAAACGATGTTTGTAATTGTGTATATTTATATAACTTATTTAAGACAATATTAGGAATAGCATCACGCTTTAAAATATAAACGATACGCATTCCGTTTCTATCCGATTCATCACGAATATTCGCAATCCCCTCTAGTTTTTTATCATTTACTAACTCCGCAGTTTTTTTAATCATTTCTGCTTTGTTAACCTGATAAGGAATCTCAGTAACAATAATACACTCTCTTCCTTTTACTTCTTCAAAAGAAGTCTTTGCACGCATTACAATACGTCCTCTACCAGTATGAAAAGCATCACGAACACCTTCATAACCATAAATGGTTCCTCCTGTAGGGAAATCTGGTGCTTTGATGTGTTCCATTAACTCATCAATCTCTATATCTCTATTTTCAATATAAGCAAGCGTACCGTTAACAACTTCAGTTAAGTTATGCGGCGCCATGTTTGTTGCCATACCTACTGCAATTCCAGAAGCTCCGTTTACTAATAAATTAGGTATACGTGTTGGTAATACTGTTGGTTCTTGTAAAGTATCATCAAAATTCAAACGATGATCAACAGTTTCTTTCTCAATATCAGCTAACATATCTTCTGATATCTTCTGCATTCTAACCTCAGTATAACGCATTGCTGCTGGTGAATCACCATCAACTGAACCAAAGTTACCCTGACCATCAACCATCATATAACGCACACTCCAACTTTGCGCCATACGTACCATAGAATCATATACAGATGTATCTCCATGTGGGTGATACTTACCTAACACTTCCCCTACAATTCTTGCTGATTTCTTATATGATCCTGTTGCTTTAATTCCAAGCTCATGCATACCAAATAAAACTCTTCGGTGAACTGGTTTTAACCCATCTCTTACATCTGGTAATGCTCTTGATACAATAACCGACATCGAATAATCGATATACGCTGATTTCATTTGCTCTTCAATGTTGATAGGGATCAACTTTTCGCCATCTGCCATATATATTTCTTTAAAATATTAGTTCTCATTTTCGTTAAAAAAGTGAATTTTACACTTGATAAAACTCACTTCTAAAATACACTAAAATTAGCTGTATTTCTTAAAACATTGCAAGATAGTATAATGCCTTGTTTTACACAAAAAATATATTTATAGTTTTAACGATACTTATCAACAATTTTAGCCATTTTTAAACATTAATATCTTATATTTAACTTGTCATAATGACTGCAAAAAAACTATTGGCACCTTTTTTGTTATTTTTTAAGAAAAAAACTTACTAACTTTACACATATACAAATTAAATTTATGGACGATAATTTTTCACCACAAGTTAGAGATGTAATTACTTACAGTAAAGAAGAAGCCTTACGATTAGGGCATGATTTTATTGGTACTGAACATCTTTTATTAGGTTTAATAAAGAAGAGAGATGGAAAAGCCATTGAAATACTAACTACTTTTGATGTAGATTTAGATTTGATGCGCAATAAATTAGAGAAATTAAACCCTAGTACTCCATCAATAGCAAATATTGAAAAAAAGAGTTTGCATCTTACTAGACAAGCAGAAAAAGCTATAAAAACCACGTTTTTAGAAGCTAAATTATATCAAAGCAATTCAATTGATACTGCTCATTTATTATTATGTATTTTACGTAATGAAAATGACCCTACAACGAAATTGCTTCAAAAATATGATGTAGGTTACGAACAAGCGAAAATACTATACAAAGAGCTCCACGTAGATGACTCTTATGCTTCTCCTACCGCAGAAACACCTTCTGATGACGATTTTAAAGAAGGAAAAACAAATCCTTACGGGCAACAAAGCCCAAAAGACAAACAATCAAAAAAATCTAAAACACCCGTTTTAGACAATTTTGGACGTGATTTGACTGCTTTAGCTATCGCAGGAAGATTAGACCCTGTTGTTGGTAGAATAAAAGAAATTGAGCGTGTTTCTCAAATTTTAAGTAGAAGAAAAAAGAACAATCCAATGTTAATTGGAGAACCTGGAGTAGGTAAATCTGCTATTGCAGAAGGGCTTGCCTTAAGAATTATTGAAAGAAAAGTATCAAGAATTTTATTTGATAAACGAATTGTTTCTTTAGATTTAGCTAGCTTAGTTGCTGGAACAAAATATAGAGGGCAATTTGAAGAACGCATGAAAGCGTTAATGAACGAGTTAGAAAAAAATGATGATATTATTTTATTCATTGACGAAATTCATACGATTGTTGGCGCAGGTGGTGCAACCGGTTCTTTAGATGCTTCAAATATGTTAAAACCAGCCTTGGCACGTGGTGAAATTCAATGTATTGGAGCTACAACACTAGATGAGTTTAGAACAAACATTGAGAAAGATGGTGCTTTAGAACGTCGTTTTCAAAAAGTAATTGTAGAACCAACAACTGTAGAGCAAACGATACAGATTTTACATAACATTAAAAATAAATACGAAGCCCATCACCAGGTTTCATTTACTGATGAAGCCATAGAGGCTTGTGTGAAATTAACAAATCGTTATATGACAGATCGCTTTTTACCTGACAAAGCTATTGACGCTTTAGATGAGGCTGGATCTCGAATTCATATTACAAATATTGTTGTTCCTCAACAAGTACTTGAGTTAGAAGCTAAATTAGAAGAAATTCGCGAACACAAAACAAAGGCTGTAAGCGGTCAAAAATACGAAGAAGCTGCAAAGCTTCGTGATGATGAAAAAAATATTGAAACAGCGCTAGAATCTGCCCAAAACCAATGGGAAGAAGATTCTAAGTTGAACAGAGATATTGTAACTGAAGATAATGTAGCCGAAGTTGTTTCTATGATGACAGGAATACCTGTTAATCGTGTGGCTGAAGCTGAAAATAATAGACTTGCAGACCTTCCTAATTTAATTAAAGGAAAAGTAATTGGTCAAGACGAAGCGGTTACTAAAGTGGTAAAAGCAATACAACGTAACCGTGTAGGTTTAAAAGACCCTAACAAACCTATTGGTTCTTTTATTTTCTTAGGATCTACAGGAGTTGGTAAAACGCAATTAGCAAAAGTATTAGCGCAAGAATTATTTGACTCAACTGATTCTTTAATTAGAATAGATATGAGTGAGTATATGGAGAAGTTTGCTATTTCTCGTTTAATTGGAGCACCTCCGGGATACGTAGGTTATGAAGAAGGTGGTCAGTTAACAGAAAAAGTAAGAAGAAAACCATATTCGGTAATTCTTTTAGATGAAATTGAAAAAGCACATCCAGATGTTTTTAACATGCTTTTACAAGTACTAGATGACGGTCATATTACTGATAGTCTTGGTAGGAAAATAGATTTTAGAAATACCATTATTATAATGACATCTAATATAGGTGCTCGTAAAGTAAAAGATTTTGGTGGAGGTGTTGGTTTTGGTACTTCTTCTAAAAAAGAACAAGAAGATGCACATACAAAAAGTATCATAGAAGGAGCTTTAAAGAAATCATTTGCTCCTGAATTTTTAAATCGTATTGATGATATAATTATTTTTAACGCCTTAGAACGTGAAGATATTCATAAAATCATTGATATTGAATTAGATAAACTTTTAAGTCGTATCGACGACTTAGGGTATAAACTAATGCTTAGTGAAAAAGCTAAAGATTATATTGCCGACAAAGGGTTTGATAAAAAATATGGAGCAAGACCTTTAAAAAGAGCTATTCAAAAATACATTGAAGATGCTTTAGCTGAAGAAATTGTGAACTCAAAACTAGATGAAGGTGATACTATTTTTATGGATTTAGATGAAAAAGACAGTAAGCTTATCATTAAAATCGAAAAAGGAGAAAAGCCAAAAGAATCTCGTACTGAAATAGACAAAGAATAGGTTTAATGTCTTAAAATAGCAGTACAAAATATAAAACTAAAAAGGTAATGATTTAAAATCATTACCTTTTTTATTACACCTTTACAAACTCCTAAATGTTAATATTTACAAAAAAAACAGGTAAATAGCTAAATATATTACTAAATTCTTTGATAAAAATCCTAAAAAAAGTAACTTGGGCGCCTTAACCCCATTAACATAAACATTAAATAGATGAAAAGACTAATACTTTTAGCCCTCATTGGGATTGTCATTATCTCTTGTGACAAAGAAAAACCAGTAAAAGATTATCTTATTTTATCAGGTAAAATTCAAAACTTCAAGAAGAAAGATGTTACTCTAGAAGGTTTTGATTTTAATAAAAAAATAAAATTTGATAAAAAAACTGGTTCTTTTTCAGACACCTTAAGAATTACTAAAAACGGATACTATAAATTAGCTGTAAATAAAAAACGCTTTGATTTATACCTAACAGATACTGTTAATACCGCAATAATTCTTGATTATAAAAAACCTGAAAAAGTAACTTTTAAAGGTACTAACGCTAACATTAACAATTATTTTATTGAAAAAAAGAAAGCGTGGAAAGAATTTATTGTTAGCGCTAATCAATTTTTCTCTTTACCAGAAGAAGATTTTTTAAATAAAGCTAATGAATATAAAGATGCCTTAACAGAGCTATCAATATCTAACAAATTACCTACCAATTTTCTTAAAAGCGAAGTTAAAAATATTGATTACGAATATTTAAGAAACCTAAGTAACTATCAAGATTACTTTAGTACTTTAACAGGTGATGAAGAATTTACTCCTTCAGAAGATTTCCCAAATCCACTTGAAAATTTCAACTATAGTAGTAACGAAGATTATGTTAACTCGTATTCTTATCGTGTAATGTTACAAACCCAGTTAAAAACTATTACTCAAGATAAAGAAACAGATGACTACTATTTAACTTACTTAGAAACTGTAGATAATAAAGTTAATGATAGTTTAGTTAAAAATGATCTATTATATAAAGACTCTAAGCTAGGTATAACTCGTACAGATAATTTAAAAGAATACTATGATAAATTCATGGCATACTCTACCAACAAAGAGCATAAAGATGAGTTATCTAAAAGTTATAACATTTTAAAAACTACTGCAAAAGGGCAACCTGCTCCTAAATTTAAGGATTTTGAAAATTACGCAGGAGGAAAAACATCTTTAGATGACTTATTAGGTAAAGGAAAATATTTATACATTGATGTTTGGGCTACTTGGTGTGCTTACTGTAAAAGAGAAATTCCTTTATTAAAAAAATTAGAAGAAGAATATCACGGAAAAGACATAGAGTTTGTAAGTATTAGTGTTGATGATAAAAAACAACACGAAAAATGGAAGCAAACAATTATTGACCGAGAAATGACAGGAGTACAGTTATTTAGTGGTAAAAAACAAGGAGATTTAGAATGGGCTCAAAAATTCTTAATTAAAGGATTACCTAAATTCATTATTATTGATCCTGATGGAAATATTGTAAACCCTAACGCACCACCACCATCACAAGGAGAAAAATTACTTGATATATTTGATGGTTTAGGTATATAAACATCTACTATATTTAGCATAAAAAAAACCGCGACTTCGTGGTTTTTTTTATGCTAAATAATTTTATTAATAACTTTAAAATAAAAAAAGTATATTTATATTAAATTAAAACAAAAAATGAGAAAGCTCTTACTTCTAACCATTATTAGTATGGTATTATTTTCTTGTAAAAAAGAAAAACCAATTAAAAACTACCTTATCATATCTGGTAAAATAGAAAACTTCAAAAAAAGAGAAGTAACTTTAACTGGGTTTGATTTTAATAAAAAAATAAAATTTAATAAGAAAACAAAATCCTTTTCAGACACTATAAAAATTAATAGAGACGGTTACTATACACTTATACTTCAAGCAAAAAAAGTAGAAGTAAAACTATACCTTAAAGACACCGTTAACACAAATATAATTATTGATTACAAAAAATCTGACGCTGTTAAGTTTAAAGGAACTAATGCAAATATTAATAACTACTTTGTTCAAAAAAGAAATCTATGGAAAAAGCAATTAGTAAGTGCTAATAAATACTTTGCTTTAGAAGAAACTGTTTTTTTAGATAAAGTTGAAAAATATAAAGATGATTTAACGGAACTATTAATAGCTGAAAATTTACCTGCTGATTTCCTAAAAAAAGAAATTAAAAATATTGATTACGATTATTTAAGAAATTTAAGTAACTACGAAGATTATTACAAATATTTAAATGACGATAAAGATTTTGTTGTTTCAGAAAATTTCCCTGACCCTTTTGATAATTTTAATTACAATAGTAACAAAGATTATGTAAATTCATTTTCTTATCGTGTTATGCTAGGAACACAACTAGAAACCATTACCAAGAATAAAGAAGCAGAAGACTATTATTTAGCATACTTAACAACCGTTAATAATAAAGTTACCGATAGCTTAGTTAAAAATGACTTACTATACAAAGATTCTAAACTAGGTATAACTCGTACAGATAATTTAAAAGAATACTATGATAAATTTATAGCATATTCAACAAACAAAGAACATAAAGATCTCTTATCTAAAAGCTATAATTTATTAAAGGTTACCGCAAAAGGACAACCTAGTCCTAAATTTAAAGGCTTTGAAAATTACACAGGAGGAACAACTTCTTTAGATGATTTATTAGGTAAAGGAAAATACTTATATATAGATGTTTGGGCTACTTGGTGTAGTTCTTGTAAAAGAGAAACACCTTTGTTAAAAAAATTAGAAGAAGATTACCATGGTAAAAACATTGAATTTGTAAGTATTAATGTTGATTCTAAAAACCTGCACGAAAAATGGAAACAAACAATTGTAGATAGAGAAATGACAGGTGTACAGTTATTTAGTGGTAAAAAACCAAAAGATTTAGAATGGGCTCAGAAATTCTTAATTAAAGGATTGCCTAAATTTATTATTATTGACACCGATGGAAACATTGTGAATCCTAATGCACCAGCACCTTCACAAGGAGATCGATTAATCAATGTGTTTGATGATTTAAATATATAAATACCTACCATAAAATAAAAAAACCGCGAATCGCGGTTTTTTTTTATTTCTAATATTTTTTAAAACCGATTGTCTCCATCAAGAATATTCCCTATTCCTCCTAATATGCTTCCTTCCCCTTTATCTCCTCCATTTTGTGGCGCCATCGCCAATACACGTCCAGCTAATCGACTAAACGGCAATGATTGAATATATACTGTACCTGGACCTTGAAGTTTTGCGAAAAACAATCCTTCACCACCAAATACTGTATTTTTAATTCCTCCTACAAACTCTATATCATAATCAATATTTTTTGTAAAACCAACAATACATCCAGTATCTACTTTTAAAATCTCTCCAGGCTGTAATACTTTTTTTGCCATAGTTCCTCCAGCATGAATAAATGCCATCCCGTCACCCTCTAGCTTTTCCATAATAAAACCTTCGCCACCAAATAAACCTCTACCTAATCGCTTAGAAAACTCTATACCTATAGAAACTCCTTTTGCAGCACATAAGAAAGCATCTTTCTGGCAAATAAATTTCCCTCCAAACTCCGATAAATCAATAGGTACTATTTTTCCAGGATATGGAGAAGCAAATGACACTTGCTTTTTTCCTTGCCCTTCATTTGTAAAAACAGTCATAAATAAACTTTCTCCCGTAAGAATTCTTTTACCCGCAGAAAATATTTTACCCAGTAAACCTGTTTCTTGATTAGAACCATCACCAAAAATAGTATTCATTTTAACGTCGTCATTCATCATCATAAAACTTCCTGATTCTGCTACGACTCCTTCTTGTGGATCTAATTCAATTTCAACATACTGCATTTCTTCTCCGAAAATGCGATAATCTATTTCGTGTGCATTCATAGTTTTATTTTTTTTATAGTTCAATAATGTGACGCTAAAAATTGATTTTTGTTACGCCTTAACTTTTAAACTCCATTCAAATTCAAATTTAGAGACTGAAACTCCGTCTTTATTAATACCTTCTGAGGTTACTAAAACTGTTTGCCCCTCACCTGTTTCTACAGATCTTTGAATAGCTTCCTTAATTGCTAACCCAGCATTACACTCAAATACGATTCTACCAGTTGCCTTTTTAGTAAAAGTTGCATTCATATTGGTAACCAACATAGACACCTTTCTTTTAGAAGCATCTATAGATTGCATTACTAATATTCCAGTAGATAATTCTGCTGCCATTCCTTGAACAGCCCAAAACATGCTATTAAAAGGATTCTGATTTATCCATCTATGTTTTACTGTAACCATAGATTTCTCTTCAGTAATCGACTTTACTTTAATTCCGCAGATATATGCAGAAGGTAATTTAAACAAGGTAAAAAAATTAATTTTTCGAGGTGTAAACTTCATTTTATCAGTATTTACGGGCAATTTACAGCTTTTTTATAAGATTTTACAAAAATAACAAATGTTAAATAAATGTTAATTACAGTACTATGTATTGCATAATACCTTTTTAAAGATATATATTTGCATAGTACAGTATTATATAAAACATTTTATCATGCAACAAAACAAAGAAAACACCAACGCTTTTTTAATACATATATCTGCATTTGCAGGATATTTATTTCCATTAGGTAGTATTATAACACCTTTAGTTTTATGGCAAACTCTAAAAGATAAAAGCATTTTTTTAGATGAGCATGGAAAAGAAGCTGTAAATTTTAACATTAGCTTTGGTTTGTACATTTTTATATTAAGTGCTTCGTTTTTCTCATTCTTTTTCGGAAGTTTTTTAGATATTTTTAACGGAATAGATATTGACTTTGGAGGACATCATTCATACAATGGTCTCTTTGGTTTTATTGGTATTGCTTCTTTAGTAAGTATTGTTTCTCTTATTAAAATAGCCTTAATTATTATAGCAGCAATGAAAGCAAATAAAGGTGAAAATTACAAATACCCTTTTACAATTAATTTTATAAAATAACCTCATAAACCGCATTATATGAAGATAGAAAATACAAAGGCACAAATGCGTAAAGGTGTTTTAGAATATTGCATTTTATCAATTTTACAAAACGGTGATGCATACACTTCTGAAATACTTTCAACATTAAAAAGTGCCGAAATGATTGTGGTTGAAGGAACTATTTATCCACTACTAACCCGATTAAAAAATGCAGGGTTACTAAGCTATAGATGGGAAGAATCAACCTCAGGACCGCCACGTAAATATTATGTTTTAACTGAAAACGGAGGAATGTTTTTAAAAGAGTTAAACAAAACATGGGATAATTTAGTAAACGCAGTAAACCTAGTAACAAGTACAAAATCAACTAACAATGAATAAGACAATAAATATAAACTTAGGTGGATTCTTCTTTCATATAGATGAAATTGCTTATCAAAAACTAAAACGTTATTTAGAAGCCGTTGGGCGTTCTTTAAGTGATGACCCACAAGGAAAAAACGAAATAATTTCAGACATAGAAGCTCGTATTAGCGAATTATTATCTGAAAAAATTACAGATGCTCGTCAGGTTGTAAATGAAAATGATATTGAAGAGGTTATCACAATTATGGGACAACCTGAAGATTATGCTGAAGCTGAAGAAAACTATAATGACAACTCGTCATACAACACAAAAACAAGAAGCCAATCATCTAAAAAATTATTTAGAGATGGGAGTGACAAATTTTTAGGAGGTGTTTGTTCTGGTATCGCACATTATTTTAATATTGATGTTATTTGGATAAGAATTGCTTTTATTGTTTTAGTTGCCTCAGGATTTTCTCCTTTAGCATACGTTATTTTGTGGGTATTGTTACCCGAAGCAAGAACAACTTCTGAAAAATTACAGATGGAAGGTGAAGCTGTAAATATTGATAACATTGAAAAAAAAATTCGTAACGAGTTTGAAAACATTTCAACCAAGTTAAAAGATGGTGCTAATGAGATAACAGATAAAATTTCGAGTGCTGATTATGAAAAACTACGAGCGCAAACCAAATCTGGATTTCAAGACTTTATAGAAACTATGGGTAAGATTTTATTGACACTATTTAAAGTGTTTGGTAAATTTATGGGAGTATTATTAATTTTCATTGCAGGTGTCACGATAATTTCATTAATATTTGGTGCTTTTTCTGTAGGCAGTTTAGAATTTTTAAATGTTGATAATGAATTTGTTAATTACCCTCCATTTTTCTATAATTCTGTTTTACCAAAATGGTTACTATCTATTTCATTATTTATATTAATAGGAATACCGTTTATAGTATTATTTATTTTAGGTTTAAGAATATTATCTCCTAATATTAAAAAATTAAGTACCCCAACTATTCTAACCTTATTAAGTATATGGCTAGTATCATTATTAGCTGTTGCTTTTTCTGGTATCGAATATGCTACAACGCATGCTTATAATGGTGCAAATATTAATAAACATAGCATTACTTACACAAAGAGTGAGCCTTTAAAAATTAGAGTTGTTAATGATGATAATATCTATTACAATCATAACTTACGTAACAGAAATAATGCAATAAGTGTTACTGTTAACGATACAGAAATGAAATACTCTAACGACATTAATATTAATGTTCGTAAAAGTGAAACCAGTAATGCATATATAGAAATTAAAAAAACTTCAAAAGGTCGTAAGCGTAACATAGCAAATGATAATGCTGAAACTATTCAATACAACTTTAAATCAGCAAACAACACGATTGTTTTTGATGCTTTCTTTTTAAGTGAATATAAAAATATTTGGAAAGATGAAGAGATTAAGGCTACTGTATATATTCCTGAAGGTACAATAGTATATTTTGAAGGCTCATCTCGAAGATTTTTAAATGATGTTAAAAATAGCCAAGACATTTATGGTCGCGACATGGTTAACCATCATTTTAAAATGACATCAAATGGGTTTAATTGTACCGATTGCGGTAGTGATAATAACAATGATGATGATGAAAGTGATAATTGGGATTCGGACAATGACAAAGAGGTTAGTTTTTTATTCGACAGCACTATTAACGATGTAAAAGCAGAACTTATTATTACTAAAGAGACCACAAAAAAAGAACTAAATAAATTAGCTCGTTGGTTTAAAAATCGCAAAGATATAGACGTTGATTTTTCAGAATCTAGCTTTTATGATAACGGAAAAATAAAAACATACTCTTTACAAGTAAATTGTAATGATGGTTTTAAAGGAAAAACAAAAGCTACAAAAAGTATTATTATTGGAAATGGTAAACACGGTTTTACTAGAAGTTATAACGAAAATGATTCTATAACTTTTAAAATCTGGTAATCTAAAAACAAAAACTATGGGAACTATTTTTGACTTCTTCTTTAAAGGAAATTTTTTTATTAAACTGTTAACATTATTATACGCTTTATTATTCTCTTGGGTAACAAACGGACAAGTACATGAAATTAGAGATTACAAAGCTTCTGATATTAATTTACATAATGAGATTGTAAAAATGGATAGTATTTATTTTAACGCTTATAACACTTGTGATATTAAAACGCAAGCAAATATTTATCATGAAAATTTGGAGTTTTTTCACGACAAAGGAGGATTATCAACTTCTAAAAGTGATCTTTTAAAAGCTTTAAAAAATAATATTTGCGGTAAAGTAACAAGAACCTTAATAAAAGGAAGTATTGAAGTATACCCTATAAAAGATTACGGAGCTATTCAAATTGGTTATCATAAGTTTTACAACGATCAAGAACCAAATGCAAAATCAATACCGAGTAAATTTATTGTTATTTGGAAACAAGAAAATAAACAATGGAGAATAACAAAAGTTATTAGCCTACATTAAAACATAGTTAATACTAAAAACATTAGTTCATTTGTTATAGCTAACTCTAAAATGACACTAATACTTGGTTTTATTAATTTACTAAGCCAAAGCTTCACTGCTTTGGCTTTTTTATGCTTAAAATTTAGTTTGTTTCTAAAAGAAAAAATATCAAACTTTATTAACTCCTGGTATAAGTCATTAAAACGAACTCATATCATAAAAGTTACCAATAATTACCAATGACCAAAAAACTACAACCTTTTTAACTTTAATTATTACTGCTTTAAGCAAGATAATTACTGTTTAACAATTTTTCGCCTTTTTCTATATTAAAAATACCTTAGAATTATTCTTTAAAACAAAAGATAATGTTAGAAAAATTCAGAGAACTGTATAAAGAAAAGTTATCAGTAAAAATAGTAACCGTAATACTAGTTGTTTTTTTATCAGTAGCAGCAATGTTACCGATAAAAAAGATTGCAGAATTGTTGGGTATAAATATTGGAGGGAATACAGGTATAAATTTTAAAGTTACATTTGGTATTGTATTTTCTTTCTTCCTAATTGGAGTTTGTACTACTACCGTCATATGGTTAGCACAAAAATACATTCATAAAAAACCACTATCAGAATTAGGGTTTAGCCGTAAAATATGGTTACACTCATTAATCGGCTTCATTCTTGGTATTATTATGTTCTCTTTAAGATATGTTTTTTTCTACTTCAATGGAGCTAGCGTAACATTTACCAAAATTATTTCAGAAGATGTGCCGTTGATTACTTATTTAAGTTACTATTTATACTTCTTCATTGGTTTTCTTTTTTGGAACTCATTTATTGAAGAAATAGGAATGCGAGCATACCCAATTCAAAAACTTAAAAAACATATTAATCCACATATTATTTTTACAATCATGGGGCTTATATTTAGTGTTTTTCACTTTGTTGTACGCGACTTTAATTTAGGATATTTTTTAAACTTATTTTTGTATTCATACATTTTTTCGTTAATATATTATTACTCAAATTCTATTTGGTTGATTATTGCAATGCATAGTGGTTCTAATTGGGTCGCATTTTCATTTTTTGGAAATAACAATTGGAAATTAGGAGGACTTTATAATACTGAATTAACTGGTATTTCAAGATGGACATCTGATTACGCCAATGTGTTTATTTTATTTGCTCTTTTACTTTTTGTTGTATTTTTAAACAATAAAGGATTTTTTAGAAAATATTTTCCTAAAACAAATGAAATTCCAAATACAATTAAGTAAATTTCCTAATATGAAAAATAATGTGTTTAGAATATATCCTTTGATATTTATTCCGCTGCTTGGAGTAATCTATTACGCTACTTTTTTTATGATGAGTAAAACTGTAGATTCGAGTTATGGTTTTGATTGGTTTATTGTATGTATAATTACAATTCAATTCGGAATCATTTGGCTACTCGCTCAATTATCTCTTAACAAATTGATAAAGAGAGGTTGGAAAATGAATTTAAAATTATTTATCCTTGGAATTTTTGCAGTGGTTCTTATAAACAACTGTCTTTACTTCCTCCTAAGAACAATTTATGTAACCATTTATCATTCTGAATTCCAAATATTCAACACCTTCATGTTAGAATTGAATACTCTTGAAGGTTTTTTAAAAGGGATTATAATAATTAGTATGTTATTTAGCCTTAACTTTTTCAAACGCTGGAAAATTGAGTATAAGGAAAATGAACGTTTAAAGAGAAACGAGTTAGAGCTTCAAAATAGAGCGTTAAAAAGTCAATTAAATCCTCATTTTTTGTTTAATAACTTAAATACATTATCAGGGTTAATACAGCAAGATCAATCAATTGCCAATGACTTTCTTAAAGAAATGTCTGATATGTATCGTTACATCTTAAAAACTACTGACAAAGAAGTTGTTCCCCTAAAAGATGAGGTTCAATTTGCTGAAAACTATAGCCGTTTACTAAAAAAACGATTTGGTAAAAATTTTAATTTTTCAATTGAAATAAATGATTTAGATTATATGCTTCCTCCTATCTCTTTGCATTTATTATTAGAAAACATTGTAAAACATAACAGGGTTGATGATGCACATCCAATGAGTTTCACTATCAAGCAAGATGAAAATTATTTATCTGTTGAAAATAAAATCAACTTAAAAAATAATGTAGATTCCACAAAAAAAGGCTTGTATATTTTAGCAGAGCAATATAAGTTTCTAACAAATAAAAATGTTGTCATTAGTAATGAAAACAAACTGTTTTTGGTTAAATTGCCTTTATTGAAAATTAAATGATAAACGTTTTAATTATAGAAGATGAAGAAAGTGCTTTTAAAAACTTGAAACGCATTTTATTCGAAATCAACCAACCAACCAACATTATCTCTTGGTTGCAAAGTGTTGAACAATCTATCGATTGGTTTAATACTAATGCTTCGCCAGACCTTATCTTTTTAGATATCCATTTAAGTGATGATTTGAGTTTTAAAATTTTTGAAGCTGTAGAGGTATCCTGTCCAATAATATTTACAACAGCTTATGATGAATTTGCAATAAAGGCTTTTGAATTGAATAGTATTGATTATTTACTAAAACCCATCACACAGAAAACTGTAGAGAAAGCATTAAGTAAATATCGCTCAAGTTTTAAAACAAATTCAAAACCTTATGATAAATTGATTGAGGATTTAAAATCAATATCCAACACTAAAAATTATAAAGAGCGGTTTTTAGTTAACAAAGGTGACGAATTAAAAATAATTCTAACTTCAGAAATTTCTTATTTTTATAAAAAAGACTTTACCTATATTGTGTTAAAGAATGGTGATAGATATCCTATTAAATTTACACTAGAAGAACTTACAGAATTATTAAATTCCACATATTTTTATCGAATTAATCGTCAAGTAATTACCAATGTAAAAGCTATATCAAAAATCTCACTTTGGTTTAAAGGTAAATTAAAATTACATCTTATTCCTGAATATGAAGAAACTATATTTGTTAGCAGAGAAAAATCTACAGACTTTAAAAATTGGATGGATAAATAAAAACTATTGGTAACACCATATATAATTTATTGCTAGTTCTAACCTACTTACGAAAATTCTCTCGGATTTTCTATTTGGTTTATATTTGCTAATTTTAGTGCTTAAAACACGCAACTAATCATACACAAAACCGTTAACAAAACATATTAAAAAAAAGTCCGAATTCAAAAACTACTAAATTAGTAATACTAATATCACTAAATATTGTCTTTACTAGAGAAAAACAAATGCCCAAATTCAAATTTAAATGATAGAAATAAACAAAGTAAAGACAACAAAACTATCAATGCTAGATGGTACTGAACTTAAGTCTGCTATGTTTATCGATAAAAGCTTCCCTTCCCATTTTCATCAATCTTGGAGTCTCGCTTATATAGAATATGGAAGTGAAAACATTGCATTTAACAATTCAGGTTTTTTGGTCAGTAAAAATGCTTTGCAATTAATCCCTCCTTATTCAATTCATAAAAACTGGGGCAATAAAAACAATGCTTGGGCCTATAAGGTGCTTTACATAAGCGATGACGTAATCAAAAATGTTTCAAAAAAAATAAATGCTGATTATTCTTATCTGGCAAGCTTTCCTTATTTTATTTCATATCGTAACAGTAAGTTTGACATAAACGAAGTTTCAATTTTTAAAATCATTGAAAATCTTTTTTTGGATACTTTGGATGATATTTACCTACCTAATTTAAAAAAACATGCTGATGAATCTTTGAAAGAAATTCTAAATTATTTGTTTCTAAATTACAATCAATCGATCACTTTAGAAACACTACAAAAAGAATTTAAAGTAAATAAATTTAAACTACAAAAAAGCTTTAAAAAGAACATTGGTTTAACACCTTTGGAATATCTAACTACCATTAGAATCGAAAACTCAAAAAAGCTTTTTTATGGGGATGTTCCTTTGGTAGAAATTGCACTTGAATCAGGCTTTTATGACCAAAGTCATTTTACGCATAGTTTCAAAAAATACGTTGGAGTAACTCCTGGTGATTATAAAAAGAATAGCAAGATTTTACAAGACTGGTAATCTCTCAGGAAATACATTTGTTTTCTAATTATAACAATGAGAAATAACACATTTATAATAAAGAAAGAAAACATGAAAACAACGAAATTATTAATATTGACATGTGCTTTATCGCTAAACACTGTCTTTGCTCAAGAAAAGGTAGAAAACGATCCTGATTATTCTCGTTTAACAGAGCACAGTGAACCAGCAGTTACCTTGGGAAAAACATCTTCACTTCAATCAAAAGTACTAAACAAGACTATTCCACTATCAATCCATTTACCTGCTAACTACGATAGTTCCAGTAAAACCTATCCCGTGCTGTATATGTTGGGTTCAGATTACCGAGCTCGGTTCGCCATGTTAGCTTCTACACTAGACTACATGGGCGAAGGACAAATTCCTGAGATGATACTTATTGGAATAGATTTACCCGAAGGAAATAGTATTTTGTTGCCAACAAGAGAAAATCAAGACACAACAATTCCGGATAATTATATTAACTTCTTTGAGACAGAGCTGATGCCGCAAGTAGATAATAACTACCGGACTGCTCCGTTCAAAGTCCTTTTTGGCGGTTCTAACAGTGGTTTTTTCTGTGTTTACACGCTGCTCAACAACCCTCTTCTGTTTAATGGCTACTTCGCAAGCAGTCCGTCCCTTAGTATCATACCAACAGAGCTTCAACAAAAAATAAAATCAGGTGCGTTAAAAACGCTTTCGGAAAACAGATTTCTACACATCATTTACAGCGATGATGAGGGGTTAACAAATCACGTTTCTGAATTCATTCGTGTTTTAGCGGACCATAAACCAGAGAGTTTAACTTATAAAGTGGATGAATTGGTGAACCAGGGTCATGTACCAGCCATGGATTTCACACAGTACCTTCTTACGTTATATCCTGACTTCAACCCCTTCAATTTCCGTAAAAACCTGGAATCGTTGGATAAAGTGACACAACATTTCGATAGGTTATCAAAACGATACGGATATGAAATCCAGCCACCTATATCGATCATATTTGACCTTGGTTTTGTCACTATAAGAAGTAAGAATTTAATTGCCGCAGAAGAAATATTTCAATATTCCTTAGAAGTGTATCCTGAAGGGAAGGAATCTTATCTCGGAATGGGTCTTTTACGCAGAGCTCAAGGTCAGCTTAAAAGTGCTAAGGTCATGTTCCAAAAAGCTCTGACAATTGATCCAAATTTTTCACTTGCTAAAAGGTGGCTGCAAAGACTCGAGAACCAAATTGGCTCCCGTTAACAAGAACAAATTTACCAGTTGAATTGTAAGAAATAACAATAAATTCAGTATTCATAATTTTGATACTACTTGTACATACGTTTGGTTACAATGTATAAAAATAATAGTGGCTTTGGTACCTAATCAAAGTCGCTTTTTTATATTTACAGTAGATCATAGACGGAAAAATTTGCTTTTTAAAATCCCCTACTATTCTTATACGAGACCGTTAACAAAACATTTAAATCTATTACATTATTTTTACCAAATAAATGGACTTTCATCCACTTCTCATCTTCATTTAAAAAGAATCCTTTATTTATAAAACATACATTAGAAGGAGAAACTTCATACACTTTACAAAAAAATGAGAGTTCTAATCAATGTTTATAACAACAAAAACCCTCACTTTATAAAGTGAGGGTTTTTGTTATTTACGCTACTTTTAAAATTCTTTGTAGCGGTATAATAGTTGATTTTTTTAATATTACTGATTCATCGGTCAATGCCCAAATAGTAGTCTCTACCATTTTCAACCCTATATCATCTACAAAGGTTATTTTTACTTTTCCTCTTTCTAAATTACCAAGAGCTAAAGCTCTTTTTAAATCTAAAAATCGATTAAGCTGATCGTTTTTCTTTCTTAAAACTTCTGATTTAGAAAAAGTTAAAAACTTAATCTGTTCTTTTTCAATACTTTGAATTTCACTAACTACGTTCATATAATTATGGGGATTACGGATTACATATATAATACACATTAAAAAAAGACAATATATAAATATAATTTAACTTTTACTCATAATAAACAACAATTAAACAGAAAAAACTATTAAAAAAAACATATTTAACAAAAAAAATACATTCTTATTTTTCAATTTTTAAACTTCATATTTAGCTGATTTTTTTTTAAAAATCATTTCCTTATTTTTACCCAATGAAATGGATTTTCTCTTTATTATTATTTTCTTCTTATATTTTACAAGCTCAAAAACTGCCTAAAGGTTTTTCTTATGTAAAAGATATAGCACCTACAATTAAACAAGAACTAAGGTATTGCTCTAATAACAACTTTATAGGTACATCTATAAATGGTTATGAAGAAAATGTACTTATTATTACTACACAAGCAGCAACGGCATTAAAAAAAGTACAAGCCGAGTTATTGGAAAAAGAATTAAGTCTTAAAATTTTTGATGCATACCGTCCACAAAAGGCTGTAAATCATTTTGTAAAATGGGCACGTGTTATAAATGACACTTTAATGAAACAGCAATACTACCCTCGTGTAAATAAAAGACACCTGTTTAAAAAAGGGTATATTTCATCTAGATCAGGACATTCTCGTGGTAGTACTGCAGATTTAACAATTATTGATTTAAAAACAAATAAGGAATTAGATATGGGAAGCCCATTTGACTTTTTTGGAATTTCATCTCATATGTCTTATGCTGAATTAACTAAAGAACAAAAAGAAAATAGGCAATTGTTACAAAGTGTAATGCGTAAAAATGGCTTTAGACCTTATACCAACGAATGGTGGCATTTTACGTTACGATACGAACCGTTTCCAAAAACATATTTTAAATTTCCTGTAAAATAAGTTTTAACGCTTTTTTTGTAATAAACCAAAAACATCGGCATTATATTTGCTTAGATTTATTTACAATGAAAAAAAACATACACACTTTTTTAATCATCAGTATACTAAGTATCAGCTTACAAAGCTATGCACAACTCGATGGTTCTTTTGGAAATAAAAAAGATAATACGAACTCTTCGTTTGGAATAGTGCCCGCTTCTACAAAAAAAGGTGAAAAACCAGAATCGCTAGGCTTTAAAAACAACAATGGTTTTAAAACTGCACACACAAAGCAACAAAAAGAATATAATAAGAAACAAGCTGAAAAAAATCTAGAAAACAAAGGTATATTAACCAAGGCAAAAATAGCCGAAGAACAATATTTAAAAGGTTTTCAGAAAATAAATGGCATGTACCAATACCCTATTATAGATCAAGATTTAGGAAGTTTTAGTACAAAATCTGAAAGTGTAAATATTATTTGTAGAGATTTTCAATACCCTGATGGAGATAAGGTAAGTATCTACGTTAATGACATACCCGTTATTAGTAACATAACGCTAAAAAAAAGTTATCAATCATTTAACATACCTTTAGATGAAGGAATAAATACAATAGAAATTTTAGCATTAAACCAAGGTTCTTCAGGGCCAAATACAGCAGGTTTTAAAATTTATAACGATGCAGGTATGTTAATTTCTTCTAACCAATGGAATTTAGCTACCGATGCAAAAGCATCAATTATAATAGCTAAACAAAAAAAATAAATTAAGAGGTTTTAACATCAAAAAAACCTTGCAGCAACTTTTAACAAGAACCTTTTTAAAATTACTAAAAACTACTTACTTTTGCAGTTAGGTTTTTAACAAGAGTAACAAATAAACTTTAAACAAACAACTAGTATATAATGAATAAAATTACCAAAGAAACCTATATCAACTGGTATAGAGACATGCTTTTCTGGAGAAAATTTGAAGATAAGCTTGCAGCTGTTTACATTCAACAGAAAGTAAGGGGGTTTTTACACTTATATAACGGTCAAGAGGCTGTTTTAGCAGGTGCATTGCACGCAATGGACTTAACTAAAGATAAAATGATTACAGCATACCGTAACCATGTACAACCAATAGGTATGGGTGAAGATCCTAAACGCGTAATGGCAGAACTATATGGTAAAGTTACAGGTACTTCTCAAGGAATGGGAGGTTCAATGCATATTTTCTCAAAAGAACATCGTTTTTATGGAGGTCACGGGATCGTTGGTGGTCAAATTCCATTAGGAGCAGGATTAGCTTTTGGTGATAAATATAAAGGTAATGATGCAGTAACATTATGTTGTTTTGGTGATGGTGCTGCTCGTCAGGGTTCACTACATGAAACATTTAACATGGCTATGAACTGGAAATTACCAGTAATATTTATTGTTGAAAATAATGGTTATGCAATGGGAACTTCTGTAGAAAGAACAGCTAATCATACTGATATTTGGAAACTAGGTTTAGGGTACGAAATGCCTTGTGGACCTGTTGATGGAATGAATCCTATAAAAGTTGCTGAAGCTGTAGATGAAGCTATTCAAAGAGCTCGTCGTGGTGAAGGTCCAACTTTCTTAGAAATGAAAACATATCGTTACAGAGGTCACTCAATGTCTGATGCACAACACTACCGTACAAAAGACGAAGTAGCAGAATACAAAAAAATAGATCCTATTACGCAAGTATTAGAGATCATAAAAGAAAATAGCTATGCTTCAGAAGAAGAAATAGAAGCTATTAATAAAGAAGTAAAAAGCTCTGTAAGCGAATGTGAAAAATTTGCTGAAGACTCTCCGTATCCAGAAACGAATCAATTATATGATATGGTATACGAACAAGAAGATTATCCATTTATAAAATCTAAGTAAACCATGGCTATAATTATAAACATGCCTCGCTTAAGCGACACGATGGAAGAAGGAGTAGTAGCTTCTTGGTTAAAGAAAGTTGGTGATAAAATTGAAGAAGGTGACATTTTAGCAGAAATCGAAACTGATAAAGCAACTATGGAGTTTGAATCTTTTAACGAAGGTGTTTTATTACATATTGGTGTTCAAGAAGGTGAAGCATCACCAGTTGATACTTTATTAGCTATTATTGGTGAAGAAGGTGAAGATATTTCTGCTTTATTAAATAAAAATGTTGCTCCTACCGAAACTAAAGAAGCACCAAAAACTGAAACAAGTTCGAATCAACAAAGTTCTACAGATAATGAAGCTATAGCAATGCCCGAAGGAGCTATTGTTATAAACATGCCTCGTTTAAGTGATACGATGGAAGAAGGAACTGTAGCTTCTTGGTTAAAAAAAGTTGGTGATAAAATTGAAGAAGGTGATATTTTAGCTGAAATCGAAACTGATAAAGCAACTATGGAATTTGAATCTTTTAACGAAGGTGTTTTATTACATATTGGTGTTCAAGAAGGTGAAGCTGCTCCTGTAGATAGTTTACTTGCTATTATTGGTAAGGAAGGAACAGATGTAGCTACAGTACTTGCTGCTCAAACTTCGGGAAACGTAACTACTTCGGTAAAAACTGAAGAAAAAATAGAAAGCCATAAAGAAGAGGTTAAAGCAGTTGTAGAAACTGTAACAACTACTACTTCTAAAGGAAGAATATTTGCTTCTCCTTTAGCTAAAAAAATAGCAAAGGATAAAGGAATTAATTTAGCTGATGTTAATGGTTCTGGTGAAAACGGACGTATTGTTAAAAAAGATATAGAAAACTACACTCCTTCTGCAAAAACAGAAGCTACTGTATCTTCGCCAACGACTACTTCTAACACAACTGCTGTTACTAATTTTGCAGTTGCTGGAGAAGAAAATACTTCTGAAGTTAAAAATTCTCAAATGCGTAAGGCAATTGCTAAAGCATTAGGGAATTCTAAATTCTCAGCTCCTCATTTCTACTTAAATATTGAAGTAGATATGGACAACGCAATGGCTTCTCGTAAAACAATCAATGCAATTCCTGACACCAAAGTATCTTTTAACGATATGGTAGTTAAGGCATGTGCAATGGCTTTAAAAAAGCACCCACAAGTAAATACTTCTTGGACAGATAACACAACTTTATTTCATAGCCACATACATGTTGGTGTAGCTGTAGCTGTTGATGAAGGTTTAGTTGTACCAGTTGTAAAATATACTGATGCTTTAAGTTTAACTCAAATAGGAAGTTCAGTACGTGACTTAGCTGGTAAAGCAAGAAATAAGAAAATTTCTCCGGCAGAAATGCAAGGAAGTACTTTTACTGTTTCTAACTTAGGTATGTTTGGTATTGAAAGTTTTACTTCTATCATAAACCAACCTAATTCAGCTATTTTATCTGTTGGAGCTATCATACAAAAACCAGTAGTTAAGAACGGAGAAATTGTTGTAGGTAACACAATGAAATTAACTTTAGCTTGCGATCACAGAACTGTTGACGGTGCAGTAGGTGCTCAGTTTTTACAAACATTAAAAACGTTTATTGAAAACCCTGTTACAATGTTAGCATAGTTAAAATTATTATATTTTATATATAAAAAACTCAGAGAAATTTCTCTGAGTTTTTTTGTATACAAATTTGTTTACTACCTCCTTATATGTCAATAAAATATAGAAAAATTAAGTATTTATTTCACAATAAATTGTTTTGATAACTCTTTACTTTTTCATTATGATAGAGGTATACAATATGCTTCTAAAGAATTTAGAAAACTCATTAAATCGAATTCTTTGGTTACACAATCTATGAGTAGAAAAAGAAATTGTTGGGGTAATGCAGTAGCAAAGTCCTTTTTTTAAACACTAAAACTTGAACTAATTTCTGGAAATCAATTTAAAACTATACAACAAACTAAAACTAGCATTTTGAGTATCTAGAAATATGGTATAACAAAAAACGTTTGCACTCTTCATTAGGATATAAAACTCCATATGAAGTAGAACTAAAGTTTTATAAATTTAAATATGTAGCATAGGTCTTAGAAAATTTGTCCGCTTTTTTGTTGCAAGCCCACTTCAATGATGTAAGTTAAGAAAGCATATTGAAAAACCAAATTCCAAGATTTTATAAGGTCTTGGAATTTGGTACAGTTAAAGATTATAAAGAAAGGATGTCTATGAATCCCACAGTTTATTGATCTTAGTTATTCATCATTTACCTGATAATAGAGGCTTAGCTGCTCTGAGAATATCGAGTTGATTTACTCTTAACAGTAAATAAAAACACATTATATACTTCGCTTGTTACTTTGAAATAACAAACTTTTTTGTAGTGTTGTTTACTTTTATAAGGTAAACTCCTTTGGGTAATTGATGAACATTAATTTCTAGTTTGTTGGCTGTTTGTTGCTTAATTGAATAAAGTTTTTTATCAATTATATTACCTGATATTGTGAAAATATCTAGGGATGTTTCCTTATAATTGATGTTATTACTAGTTATATTTAATGTATTTTGTACGGGGTTAGGGAATAAAGTGATAGATGATTCTGTCTCTGCTGATTTAATGCTCCTTCTCCTAGGGTCAAGGTTACCGTTACCACTATTTTCTATTCCATTTAAAGAGTTTGCGCGACTTCCTGGGGCTAAATAGTTTTTTAGAAAAGGTAAAATACGATTAAAAGCTACATAGAAATCTGAAGCAGAGTTGCCGCATCCAGAGTTTCCTCCTTGTAAAATACCAATAGTATTACCACTTGGGTTAAATAATGGAGACCCTGAAGAGCCTCCTTCTGTAGAGCCTGTTGTCCAGTTAACTTCCCAGAAATATTGTTTTTGTCTTTCGTTTAAAGGATTTATAGGAGAAAATCCAACTGGTGGGCGTTTTATACCTGTTCCGAAAGAAATCTTTTTGATATCTCCTGCTGGGTGATGAATTCCTATAAAAGATGAAGGAGGGGTGTTCGAGGCATTCCATCCACTATAATAGGCTCTATAAGATGCAGGGATAGGAGAAGATAATTTTACTAACGTAAAATCTACGCCTCTCGATTCATTACGTGTTCTTGTAGGATTTCCTTGCCCATCTGGATTTCCTTCAATAGGAACTGAAGATAGATCAGCCTTCATAAACTCTCCTCCAGAAATTGAGTTAGCGATAGATGGCTCTGTTTGTGGATTAGCGCAAGTAGATGATTGATAATTAAAGATGAACATCGCTGTTTGTATATCAAGTCTCCTGTCTCCTGCGACGTGAGAAGCTGTTAACAAATATGGAGTACGGTCTTGATTTGTGTTATTTATTAATACACCAGACCCTAGGCCTGTTCCATTATTAGTAGCGTAGAGTACTACAGATCTAATCTGCTTATCCCAACGATTCCCTAAAGGGCAAGCTACGTTCACATGACAGTCTTGAGACTCTCCAAATTTGGCTTTCGTCGTGTTTTTTGATTTATATATAGAATTTGCTAGTTTAAAGACTCCTTTATAATCATGACCTACTGTAGCAAGTTGCAAAGCAGGTTTTTCTGATAATTGTACTGGGTGGTAATATTCTATAATTATCTGATCCCCTTTTATAGGAGCAACTCCTAGTTTTCGATACGATTTATTGTTTTTATGTGTAAATGCTCCTTTGATGTCAGAACGGCTTTTGTTATAAAAAAATAGCTTAGCTCCTTTTGGTAAATAAAAATCTGAAAATGTAAAATTAAGAGATTTAGCTCCTTTTGATTCTATCTCCAGCACCCAGTATTTATCTCCATTAGACAATGTATGCCATGTTCCAGAATTGTTAGGGTTGATATTTACCTTATGAGCATACGCAAATTGATAAGGTTTTTCGTTGCCTTCTTGTTTTCTTTTTTCGAGATTAATTGGCGGCATGCTAATTTTTGGTATACTATATGATTCCGCTACTGATTTTGATGCAAAATAAGGCGTCCCTCCTTCACTGATTTGGGCTTTAATATTCATCCCCATAAGAAGGGTGAATAAGATTAATGTCTGTTTATATTGTGTTTTCATGTTTAAAAATATTGGGGGTTATATTAATTTAATCTTAATACAAAAATGCTAATGTTTCACATTAAAAACATTGAACTAGTTCAATAAATATATTTAAAGCTATTTTTTATTAATTATATTTCGTCTTATTTTACTTAAAAACTCATGTAAACCTCTAAATATGATACACTATTTGTAATTCCTATTCTAATAACATTAATGATGTCAACAATGTTATTTCTAATCTATTTTATTTTCAATAAGATTATTTTCGTTTTTCAACCAAATACATTTTGTCTATTTTAATTTATCTACCCTTTCAACTTCATTTCCCTCATCTTAAAACGTTTATTGAAAACCCTGTTACAATGTTAGCTTAGTTTTTAAAACTATAATATATTTTAAAAAAGCTCGATACTAAGTATCGAGCTTTTTTGCTTCTTAACATATAAATAGCTTCTAAAAATCGAAACGATAATTCATTTTAAAAGCTATCCCCCAATTTTGTCGTGTTATATTTTTATTAAAATTATCAGAAACAACTAAGTATACATAAGATAATGGTTTATACTCCCATTGTACTCTACTGCTCACATTAAAGTTATTGCGCTGTGTATTATACTGTACGTAAGTAGTCCAATTTAAACGTTTATTAAAAAACACTTCTCCTGTAAATCGTGTTAAATGAAATGTTTCTTTTCCTAATAGTTTTAAATCAATATCATTAACATCATAATTCAATTGTAGATTCGCAAAAGGCAATAATTGATAATTTAAATATGCTCCTGCTGCTACTCTACTGCCATTATAATAACTTCCTTTTTGTAAATTAAAACGATATCTTAACCTCTGATTATTTGCAGAATTATATCCTAATTTTAAAATTCCGAAATTATACCTATCAGGCACGAGAGCATTACCATTTCCCAACGGAGCAAAACCATATTTTAAATTTACATAGTCTTGAGTGTATACATAATAAATTGCTGATAAATCTTTAAAAAACACTGCTCCATTTAAAAAGTGTGATGATTGACTTACCGCTCCACTTTCATCAAAATAGCTGTTATTTTTATAATTTAAATACCGAACGGAATTTAGCGATTTGGACTTCTCATAAAATTTTTCATATTCCACTCCGCTAGTAGTTTGTGTATAACCTTCCCTTATTACCATATCATTTACAGCATCATAATTATACAATCTTGGAGTAAAACCTACATCTGTTATGTAATTTCGCCCTACATTTTTTATAGCCGCATTCCAACTCAATCCTCTTTTATTAAACCAAAGCCCTAAATTGTAAAAATTATTATCGTTTGAAATCTCATCATTCAAACTTTTACCAAAATTAGCAACACCTGTCCATTTATTGTTGTTTGATTTATAATTTACATTAATTCCTGCTACTCGATTGTAGTCACCCTTAAATTTAAAACCATCCGTTTCTTGCCTATTAATAAAAAAACCAGTCGTTGTAAAGTTTTCAGATAGCTGTTGCTCTGCCACTAACGCTCCGAAATTTTGTGATGCTAAATCCTCATTCTTATCTGTTTGAACATTTAAAATACCTATTCTTGTTTTTGATGAAAGATTTCCTGATAATTTTAATCCAAATTTAATAGGGCTTTTCGCTCCAATTCGTCTTGAATAAAAGGGATTTACACCATTAACTCCTAGGTTTGAAAACAAATCAGCATTCTCTAAAAAAAAAATTCGCCTCTCAGGAAAATTTACAGCAAAACGAGTTAAGTTAGTGACTTGTTGATCTACATCTATTTGAGAAAAATCAGGATTAATAGTCGCATCTAACTTTAAAGATGGTGTTATATTATATTGTACATCTAAGCTAGGTTTATAATCAGTCTTATCTATATCATTTTCAACATCATTTTGATAATTAACAGTTAAAGATGGCGTTATGGTATAACGAGACATAGAAGTATTTGATAAATCTAATACATTAAATGGTTTTGTGAAACGAAGATCAAAACTTGGATAATTTCTACTTACATCCGACAGAATAGTCCATGAATTATTTTTAATATCTCTTACATAAAACTGAACTCCAAACGTTGAATTATTCTCAGTAATGTTTAATGCCTTAAAAGGAATTGCTATTTCAAAAATTTTCTGTGTTCCTTTTACCGATGTACGAGCATTCCAAACCGTACTCCAACTAAAATTAAGTCCGTACCCCGTATTTACACGTTCTACCAAAGCATCAACCTGAGTTCCGTAAGCATTTACAGCAAATAGGTTTCCATTTTGCTTTTGGTTTTGAGTGTCTAATATCATAATAAACGCATCACTAATTCCAACAGACACATCTCTCTTTAAAGAACTTACTTGTCTTCTTTTAGTAGTGTCATTATAAATAGCACCAACATATAAGTACTCTTTGTTATGAAATATTTTAACTGATGTTTGATTTTCAGCTTGCCCTATATCGGTTGGCATTAAATTATGAAAATTAGTGTTATTTGGTAAATGTTCCCATACCGATTCGTCTAATTTACCATCAACTTCAATTTTTGTGTCAATGTAATTTATAGTAGCTGTTTGAGAATAAATATTTAGCATGAAAAACAATAATACTATAATTGTAAAATTGTGTTTCATGCTATTATTAATTATTGATGTAGGTTTATTTAATTTCATTTTTTCTAATCTATTCTTGTTGCTGTTTTACTAATAATCTTCCAGCTATTATTAGTTTTTTTCAACAGAAATAAATCAATGTAAACCCATTTTCTTTCAGGCCCAGATATTTCAACTTTTGCCATCGCAATATCTTTTACAACTTCAATTGCTAGCACTTTAGCATCCCTCCCATTAAATTTTCCTTTTTCTGAATTTCTAAAAAAATCAACGTATTCACTTGGTGAGTATATTTTAAAAAGCCCCTCTTTATTTGTAAGATATAAAGTAGCGTTATCAGCAAAAGCACTCTTTAGCATTTTCAACTTTGCATAAGAGCTCCCTTCCATATAATTTTGCAGTGTTTTTTCTACAAGTGAATTTTCTGATTGTGCTTGTGTAAATTGAAATGTAATTAATGCTACAAATAATAATGTGATTTTTCTCATGGTTCTAATTTTAGATTTTAAACAAATCTATTTAGACCATCATAAAAGGTAGTGATTGCTTATAATCTAGGCGTCCTGAATTATAATTTTAGACAATTATACTTATATATATTGCTTTTGATATTGTGAAGGTGTTTTCCCTACCGTTTTTTTAAACGTGGCATAAAAGTTTGATTTTGAAGAAAATCCTGCTTCAAAACCTATTGTTTCAAGCGTAAGATTTTGTTTTTCTTGTAATAAATTCTTTGCTTCTTCAACTCTATAATCATTTAAAAAAGTTGCCAAGCTTTTTCCTATATTATCATTTAATAATTGCGATAGTTTATGCGGTGTTATTTGTAACTCTTTAGAAATACTAAGTAGCTTTACATTTGCTTCTTTGTATAATTGTTTTTCCTTCATAAGCTTATCTAACTTATCAACTAAAAGTATTGCTTCTTTATTTTCTATCTTTTTTGCAGCATATTTTACTGGAATATCCTGAAAAATAGTATCTCTATTCTTTTTTGATAGAAAAAAGATTAAAACCACGTAGAAAACTACCGAAAAAGTAATTGTTCCTACCAAATACAAATGAAAATAACCAATTATATAGGCTAAAAAAATTAAGCCATTGGCTATATAAACATTAATCAACCACAACTCAGCAGTAGTAGTTTTTTCTCGACTAACTAGTTTTTTAAATATATCTTTTATAACAAGTCCAGAAGCAACTATATACCCTCCCCAAACAACATAAATAAACTGAACAAAAAATGTATTCCAAAAATCACCGTAATATTCATAAGGCTTAAAAACACTTACAATAACAATAAATAAAAACAAAATACTAAAATGAACTTTCCATTTTTTAGGAATACTTTTCTTATTATCTATTGAAGCTTTTAAATAATAAAATAACGCAATTCCAATTAAAAAACATGCTGATAAACCGAACTGAATAAACCATAAGTTCCTTTCCTCTCTTGATGTAAAAATTACATATACCGATTTTCCTATTCGAATACTCAATAACAAGACTAACAGTCCAAATAAAATATTTTGGATTCGTTTTTGTTTACTGAAAAATAAAAAATATAGACTTACCAAAAGGCCGTTAAAAACACCTAGTGAACATAAAAAAAACAGTATTGGGTTATCAAACTTCATTATAGATTCATCAAATTTTCACCTAAAATATAAAATGATCTTATTATAACACAAAAACTTAGAGAGAATTCTCTAAGTTTTTCTTTTTATTATGTAATTTTGCAAAAAAATTCTATGACTAAAAAATTACTTTTAAGTTTATTGTTATGTGCTATAATTTCAAACATTTATTCTCAACAGGTTTGGACAAAAGACTACTCTAATTTTTATCAAAAAAAAACAGCTGACAATCCTAAAATTCAGCAATCTTTAAAACTAGATAAAGAGCTGTTTCTTTCTTTAATTAAAAACGCTCCTAATCGAAACCAGATAAGATATTCTTCTCAAAAAATATCTTTACCCGTTAATCATAAAGGTTTTGAACTCTTTGAATTCTTTGAAACTTCAAACTTCAGCCAAGAATTAGCTGCAAAATACCCTTCTATTAAATCTTTTACCGCAAAAAGTTTAACTTCGAGCACAGTTGCTAGATTTAGTTATTCAGAAACAGCAGGATTACACGCTTTTATTAATACTAATAAAGGCACCTACATTGTTAAACCAACTGATATAAAAACTAATAGTTATTCATCTTACAATAGAAATGACATTACATCTTCTTCTGATTTTGAATGTAATACTATTGAAAAAGCTAAAGAAAATTTTAATTTAAGTAAAATAAGTCAAAATAACTTAAACGACAACTTCCTAAGAAAATATAGGCTTGCTTTAGCTGTTACTGGAGGATACTCTAACTTTTTCTTAACAGGAAACGAAACTACTGATCAAGAAAGAAAAGCAGTGGTTCTTTCTGCCATCAATAATACCCTAACAAGAATCAATGGAATTTTTGAAAGAGATTTTGGTGTTACTATGGAACTTATACCAAATAATGATGATTTAATATATCTTGATGACAATACAGATCCTTTTAGTAACCTTTATAATACTGAATTACAAAGTACTTTAAGTAGTACTATTGGCGAAAGTAATTATGATGTTGGACACCTTTTTGTACATCATCCAAGCAGGCACGGTAATGCTGGTTGCATAGCTTGTGTTTGTACCGACGATAGTAAAGGAAGTGCTTTTTCTGCACAAAGTGATTTAGATACAGATAGTTTTAACTTACTTGCTAGTCATGAATTCGGACATCAATTTGGAGGTTATCATGTACAGAGTAGTAGCAATTGTCGTAGTTCTGCTGGATTGCAAGAAGTTGAACCTGGTAGCGGAAGTTCAATTATGGGATATGCAGGTATATGCCCACCGAATGTACAAGAAAACGCTGATGATTATTTTAATTATGTAGACATTCGTGATGTTATAGAATGGACAAGAAATAATAGTTCTTGCGCTGAGCTAATAATAACAAATAATACAGCTCCAACTGTTAATGCAGGTAATGATTATACAATACCTAAATCTACTCCTTTTATTTTAGATGGAAGTGGAAACGACATTGATAATAGCGCACTACTTACCTATTGCTGGGAACAAAATGACCCTGAAAACCCTTCTTCATCAAACACACCACAGCCTAATTGGCAACAAGGCCCTTTATTTAGATCTAGATTACCCGTAAACTCTCCTATTAGATATATACCACAATTAGAAGATGTTATTCAAGGAAACTTAACCCCTACTTGGGAAGTTTTACCTTCAGTAAGTAGACCTATTAATTTTGTTTTAACTGCTAGAGATAATGCATTAATTGGCGCAAAAACAGCATCAGATCAAATGACCATAAATGTAGATGATACTGCTGGCCCCTTCCTTGTCTCTTCTCAAAACTCTATTGAAAACTGGAATGTAGGAGACTCAAAAACAATAACATGGGATGTTGCTAATACAAATCTACCTCCAGTTAACGCTACAAATGTTGAAATATTACTATCTACCGATGGAGGATATACTTACCCGTATGTTATAATTTCTAGCACTCCAAACGACGGAACAGCAGAAGTTAGCATTCCAGGAATATCTGAATCTACAACACAAGGAAGAGTAATGGTAAAGCCATTAAATAATATATTTTATGCAATAAACTCTTCTGATATAAATATTCAGACATCAGAATTTGCCATGTTCTTTACTGAAACAAACAAAAGTGTTTGTATTCCTAATACTATAGAATACACTTTTAATTATAAAACGTATTTAAGTTTTAATGAAACAACTACTTTTAGTGTAGAAAACTTGCCGAGTAACTTAATTGCAACTTTTGATCCTACTTTTGCTACAAATAATAATACTCCTGTAAAATTAACCATATCAAATACTATAAATGCTCCAATAGGTGTTACAAACTTTAATGCAGTAGGAACAGCAACATCTACTCATAAAAAAACAGCTATAACATTTAACGCATTTGAAAATAATTTAATTAAACCTGTATTAAACACTCCTGTGAATAATACAACTAATGTTGATACAACGGTATCTTTAAACTGGAATTCGGATAATAATGTTAATACTTATACTTTAGAAATTGCAACTGACTCAGGTTTTAACACAATATTGAACACTGTTGTTACAGATAACAATGATTATACAATTAATCTGCTAAACTTCAACACAACTTATTTTTGGAGAGTTAAAGGAGAGAATACGTGCAACGAAAGTCAGTACTCTAATATTTTTTCGTTTACTACAAAATGTAATGCTCCCAATTCTATAACTACTACTAATATTACAATTAATTCTGTAGATGTAACTTGGGGAGACAATAATAATACACAACAGTGGGAAATAGAAGTTGTACCAAACGGAGCTACCCCTATTGGTTCTGGTATTACCGTTTTAACAAACCCTACTATAACTATACCTAATTTACAATCAGCAACTAGTTATGACATCTATGTAAGATCTTTATGTTCACCCAACAATTATAGTGATTGGATTGGTGCTAAAACATTCACTACACTTGCTGAATTTTGTAATGGCGATCGTTTTTATGACTCTGGTGGTGCTAATGGATCTTATTCTAATAATGAAGATATTACCACTACTATATTGCCGTCAGCGGGTTCTGATTTAGTATTAGTTACCTTTAATTCATTTCAAACAGAAGGCTGCTGTGATCAATTAATTATTTACGACGGAAACGATATCAATGCGCCCTTAATTGGTATATATAAAGGTAATAATTCACCTGGAACAATTTATTCAAAAAAAGGTAAAGGAATTACTTTTCTTTTTACTTCAGACAGTAGTATTACCCAATCTGGTTGGGACGCTTCGGTAGAATGTATTACAATTACTTGTCCAGAACCAAATGATTTTTCTTATTCTATTATTTCAGGAAACTCAGTAGATTTAAATTGGACTTCTAATGGTAGTGAAACCAAATGGGAAATTGAGTATGGTAATAAAGGGTTTACAAAAGGTTTAGGTACAAAGTTTTTAACAACTACAAACCCCGTAAATATTAATACACTTTCACCAGAAACAGCATATGATTTTTATATAACAGCCATATGCGGTGCAGCTCCTTCTGATGATGATAGCTTTGTTGTTGGCCCGATTAGTTTTAAAACCCCATGTAGTATTGTCAATGCTCCCTATACATATGATATTGAGCAACAAAATACAAACTCAATAATCGATAATTGTTGGACAGGTAACCCAATTAGAAATAATACAAACTATTATTGGGAAGCACAATATTCAACCTATAATAACAATCTTTCAACCGGACCATATAAATCTAATAATGGCGGTAAATACTTTAGAACTCCCCCATTTAAAACTTCTAATATAGGTGATGAAGCTAATTTACTATCACCAATAATAAACATTTCTTCTTTAAACGAACCTGTATTAAATTTTTACAGTTTTATGTATGGAGAGAATATCGGAAGTCTTCATGTAGATGTTTTTAATAATGGAGAATGGACAAATGATGTATTTACACAAGAAAGTAGTCAACAATTTTCTCCCAAAGATGAATGGAGTGAACATTTTATAGATTTAAGTAACTTTAGTAATACCGTACAAATACGCTTTAGAGCAATATCTGGTGGAGGTTATAATACTACTGAAATCGATATTGACGATATTAGTGTTATTGATAAACCAACATGCGTAAAACCTACAAATATAAAAGTTAATACTATTACAAGCAATAGCGCTAATATAGACTGGGTAGTTAATGGTATTGAAAATGAATGGATAATTGAATATGGAGTTAAAAATTTTGTTATCGGTACAGGTACACAAATAACAACTACTACCAAACCATACTCTTTAAAAAACTTAGAAAGCAATACCAATTATGATTTTTATTTAAAATCTAATTGCAGTAGTAGTAATTGGAATGGTCCTTACACTATTAAAACACTTCTTGATTTTTGTAATGGCGATAGATTTTACGATTCTGGAGGTAAAAATGGATCTTATTCTAATAATGAAAACGTTATTACTACTATAGTACCATCAGAAGATTTCGACCAAATATCTGTTACATTTAATACTTTTCAAACCGAAAACTGTTGTGATGTTTTATACATTTATGACGGCCCTAATATTAATGCTACACTAATCGGAGAATTTAGAGGATCTAATTCACCAGGTACAATAACTTCAACCCATAGTTCAGGTGCTTTAACTTTTAAATTTGTATCTGATGGATCAGTTACAAGTAGTGGTTGGGATGCTAGTATTACTTGCGAAACATCATGTCTTAAACCTTCAAATATAACCATAAATGATATAACACAAAACACAGCCAATATTAATTGGACAACAATAGAACCTGAAAGTAATTGTATTATTGAATATGGAGAGAAAGGGTTTTTATTAGGTACCGGTACTGTTGCCAATTCAAACACGAATTCACATAGTATAACAAATCTAAATACAAGTACCGAATACGACGTATACATAAAAACTGATTGTGGAAACAAGTTTAGTAAAATTTCTGCACCTATAACTTTCAAAACGACTTGTCCTATTCCTTCTAATATTTTTATAAGTAATATAACGAAGGATAATGCAGAGTTAAGTTGGACACCACAAGGAAACGAAAATAATTGGATTATTGAATATGGTACAAAAGGGTTTACTCTTGGAAATGGTACAATTTTAGAAACGAACACGACATCTTATAGTATTATTAACCTAAGCGCAAGTACTGAATATGAAGTATACATAAAAGCCAATTGTGGAAATGGAATAAGCGAATCATCAACACCTGTTTTATTCAAAACCATTTGCCCTACTCCTACTAATACTTTTATAAGTAATATAACACATAGCAATGCAAGTTTAAATTGGACACCACAAGGAAATGAAAGTAGTTGGGTTATTGAATATGGCATAAAAGGCTTTACGCTGGGCACTGGTACTGTTATAGAAACAAACTCTCGTCCATACAAAATTACAAACTTAGCTTTAGGTACAGAATATGATGTTTATATAAAATCAGTTTGTAATAATACTAGTAAATGGACGGCACCACTTAATTTTGAAACTTGTAACACATTAAAAGCACCTTTATACGAAAATTTTGTATCTACGTCTATACCAAATTGTTGGAATCAATACGGAAGTAAAAAATGGAATTTTAGTACAGGTGCAGATCATGAGGCTGCAGTTGCTGGTGATTTCTCTCCAAATTCAAAAACAAATTATGCTTGGATAAATAGTACGTCTCCTAACAGTAATGAACAAATCAGTTATTTAAAAACTATGTTCGTTGATATTTCTGATCTTCGTATTCCTGCAATTCAATTTTCTGTTTTCAGTAAAAATACAATTAACAATATTTATAATAATTTAAAAATAAAATTACACGATAACACTGGAAAAAGTTTTGATTTATTAGATATTAAAAAACAAACAATTAATGGTTGGCAGGTTTTTACTTTTAATATAAATGATTACCCTATCAGTAGTAATGAAATTCAATTGGAATTTATTGTTACCGAAAACAATGCTACTTCTCAATTTAACAATGATATACTTATTGATGATTTAAAAATTGATGACTTAGATAAACTAGAGAGTAATAACAACCCTATTTTTTATCCTAATCCTGTAAAAAATAAATTAGTTATTAAATCACATGGAGTGCTTACTAAAATTGAAGTTTTTAATTTATTAAGACAACGATTAAAATATATTAAGTTGAATAAAAATAAGAGCGTAAATGAAATAGATTTAACTAATTTATCTGCTGGAATCTATTTAATTAAAACATATTCAAAAGACTCAAAACCTAAAGTCTTTAAAATAATAAAAAATTAAATATATTTTTAATAAAAAAAACTCAGAGAAAATTCTCTGAGTTTTTTTATATAATTCTTTTACTTTGAATAACATGTCGTTCATTGTGATAAATTACAAACCTAAAAGTATCTCCTAATCTAAACTTTAAAAAAGGCAACGTTATTGATGTTTTTATCTTAGTTAAGTCTTTACTTTTTGCTAATTCTAGCAGTTGTAAAAGTTCTGTTTGACATACTATAAAACGTAATAACACATCCTCTTTATTTAATTTTGAATAAATAGGATTCTTACTTTTAAAAGTGTTCATTGTTTTCATACCTTCTTTAGGTAACATATCTAGAGCAAACTTATTTCCTAAATATCCAGATTTAAAAATAGTCAATTTGCTAGATTTAGATTTATCAATCCTATTCTTTATTTCTTTATTATAAAATAAAGCGTATAAATTTAAATGTTCTAGACATTCTAAGACTGACCAAGATGTACCGTCTTGTTTTTTTTGCAACGCTGCCTCTGAAATATTTTTTAATGACTTTGCATAATCAATATGATTAATAACATATTCTTTTAACGCTGATAATAACTCTTCTGTTTTAAAAACCATACTTATAATTTTATTCAAAGTTGAGTTTTTAAAACAAAAAAAAGATTGATTCTAATCAAGATTTTTTAATATTCTCGATAAAGTTTCAGGAGCCATCCTTAAATAAGAAGCTATGTATTTGTGAGGTATTTCTTGAAATACTTGTGGACTACGTTTAAAAACCCTTTGAAAACGTTTTTGTGGTGAAAAAGTTATTAAATCGATCTCACGTTCTATCTGCTGGTAAACAAAACTTTCTAGCATCATATTCCAAGTATTCTGGCACTTCACATCAGCCTTTATAAGGCTCATATACTTTTGTTTACTTATAACCTTTAACTTACATTTCTTAAGGCTTTGTATATAAAATAAGCTAGGTTTGTTTGTTAAAAAACAATCTAAGGCAGTTATTATAGAATTTTTGTAACCAAATCTAATTGTATGATCTTGATCTTCATCTTCAATAAAAACTCTTAAACTCCCTTCTAAAACGAGATATAAATTTGTATTTATCGTATGTTTTCTTACTAGAAAATCACCTCTTTTTATAGTTATCTCCTCTTCCCATTGATTCTCTAATTCTTCTAAAAGAAATTTTAAAGCATCCATAAAAAAAGGAGATAAATATTATTTATATAAATTATTAAACTCTTCTTGTTCTATCAATTAACCAAAAATCAGCCATTACTAAAGCTGCTAAAGCTTCAACAACAGGTACAGCTCTTGGTACTACACAAGGATCATGACGACCTTTTCCATGTATTTCGGTAAGCTCACCATCAGAGTTTATGGTTTGTTGATTTTGCATAATAGTAGCAACAGGTTTAAAAGCTACTCGAAAATAGATATCCATTCCATTACTAATACCTCCTTGAATACCACCAGATAAATTAGATTGAGTAGTACCATCTTCATTAAAAATATCGTTATGTTCTGACCCTTGCATTTTTGCTCCACAAAAACCACTTCCAAATTCAAATCCTTTTACTGCGTTTATTGATAACATTGCCTTACCTAGTTCAGCGTGTAATTTATGAAAAATAGGTTCTCCTAAACCTACTGGAACATTTTGTAAAACACAGGTTACTGTACCTCCAATGGTGTCTCCTGCTTTTCTTATTTCATGAATTTTATCAATCATTTTTTCGGCAGAAACGGTATCAGGACATCTTACAATATTACTTTCTATTTTAGAAAAATCTAAATCTTGGTATGGTTTATCTATAAATATATCACCTACTGATGATGTAAATGCATCAATATTAATATGTGCTATTAACTGTTTTGCCAATGCACCTGCAACAACCCAATTGGCAGTTTCACGTGCAGAAGTTCTACCTCCTCCTCTATGATCTCTTACACCATATTTTTTGTCATATGTATAATCGGCGTGTGAGGGACGATATACATTGGTGTTATGGTTATAATCTTTACTTTTTTGGTTTGTATTTTTTATTACAAAACCAATAGAAGCACCTGTTGTCTTTCCTTCAAAGATACCTGACATAAATTCAACAGTATCTGGTTCTTTTCGTTGGGTTACAATTTTAGACTGACCTGGTTTACGTCTATCTAATTCTTGTTGAATTGCTTCAAAATCCACATCCATTCCTGCTGGAAATCCATCTATAACACCTCCTATTGCAGTACCATGTGACTCACCATAAGTTGTTACTTTTAAAATATTTCCAAATGAATTAAACATACCTTATCTATTTTAAAACGAAAGTAATTTAAAAATTATAATTTTCTTTATGAAAACACTAAAAACTAGTCAAGCATGCATAAATATAACACTAATGGTATATTTTGTATATCATCAGAAAACTAAAAACAAGAGTTTCTTTTTAAGCACAAAAAAACATTTTAACTCTAACACCCTGACTATTAAAAAGACACCTAATAATAACTCAATGAAACTGCTTTTTTTTAAATTATAATAACTTTTTGTTTTTTTAATTAAAAAAAACATTGTAAATTTGCAACCGCTATAACAGGATTATCCTTAATAGCGTATCAGGAGAGTTGGCAGAGTGGTCGAATGCGGCAGTCTTGAAAACTGTTGACTGTAACAGGTCCAGGGGTTCGAATCCCTTACTCTCCGCATAAACCGAAGCATTAGCTTCGGTTTTTTTTTGCTTTTATATTTTTACGCTAAGACTAGCAAAAAAAATTAACGCACTTTTAAATGCATTTAAAAAAACAACAAAAAGCTTTTTATATTTAGAAATAATTATATATTTGCAACCGCTATTAGAAATATCTAAAATAGCGTATCAGGAGAGTTGGCAGAGTGGTCGAATGCGGCAGTCTTGAAAACTGTTGACTGTAACAGGTCCAGGGGTTCGAATCCCTTACTCTCCGCAAAAACCGAAGCAAAAGCTTCGGTTTTTTTTATACAATAAAATAAGAACTAATTTCATAATTCTTCACTCTACAAAATAAATACAAGCAAGCCACGTTAACTACCAAAGACGTTATTTTATTTAATAAATACTCGAAACAAACCCCACAGAACCTTACGGTTAACTACATGTATTTCTGCGGTTATCCCCTTTTTATAATTATAATTTAAAAATACCTTTACTACAAGTAAGACAAAACCTATTATGGAAGAAATCGTATTCAAAGCATTAATTTTCAAAACTAAAAATATAGAAATAGAAAGCTTTATCAATGAAATAATAGCTTCTAATAAAGATTTAGATATAACAAAGGATGCTTTAAAAGACTCAATACTTAAATTAGTTCTTTATAAATTTATCAAAGTAAAACCTACTTTACCTAAAGGAAACTACATATATAAAGAAAGTAATTTTTTTAAAGCTCGTGAAATAGGCAGCGTTCATTTATGGTTAGAAAAACAAAGAAATAGAGATAATTAATTACACACAAAAGTTTCAAGAAAACAGCAACAACCTCATCAAACACCTCTTCTAAATTATAATTAAAAACACTCCCTTACACACTACTTGTCTTTCTTTCTACACACCTTCCCTTCTTTTTAATCTATTCAAAAAAGCAGATTCTATTACTATATATTAAAAATCACTTTACCATAATTATTAATTTAAATACTACTTGTTTCTTAATTTTATATAAAAACATAAAACACCTCAACTATACTTTAATTATCTTACGATCTTAGTTCAAAAAACTACCTATCCCCCTCTTCTCATAATTCCTTAAGAGCTTTTGGGGCTAAAAAAAAGCGTGCTAATTTAAAATTAGCACGCTTAGTTATTTTTTAAAAACTGTTTTAATTAAATATTTTGTTTATTAAAAATTTATGCAATTTAAATGATAAATACCCAATGGTTACACCGTTAATAAAACCACCTAATATATCTATTGGAAAATGAACTCCCAAATACAATCTACTGTATGCAAAAATTAAAGGAAACATTATTAAAAATTTAATATATTTTGTGTGCTTTCGTAAAAGCATAATTAAAAAAACTGTAACAACGGTAGATGTTGTTGCATGACCAGAGGCAAAACTAAAACTTTGGGGTCTTATTAGTGTTCTTAACGAGTCTCTTATTGCTGGATCATTATTTGGTCGCAACCTCTCAAAAACACCTCTTATAACGTTTGTTATCTGATCTGAAAACGTTACTAAAAGAGCTAAAAATAAAACTGTAAATAACCCTTTTTTTAAACCTAGATACCTAAAAATTAAATAAAGTAAAAAAACAAACAAAGGTGTCCAATGAAATTGATTTGTTATCGCTAACCAGAATCCATCCCAATTTTCACTCCCCAAATTATTTAAGTAAATCAGAAATTCTTTATCTTTTTGTATAATGTTTTCTATCATAATTATTTACCTACCTTTAATACTTCTACTTCTAACACTAAATCTGTTTTTCCTATAGTTGGTCCTAAACCACTTTCTCCGTACCCTAAATAATAAGGAATAAAAAATATTGATTTACCTCCTTCTCTCATTGTTTGTACACCTTCTCTCCATCCTGTAATAATAGGCGATTTAGCATCATTAATAATAAAGGTAAAGGGTTTTGATCTATCTAAACTAGAATCCATTTTTTTTCCTTCTGCCAAATATAGTGTGTAATGAACTGTTGTAGGTATTGCTGGATTTACTTTTTCACCTTTTCCTTTTTGCAACTGCAAAATCTTTAACCCTGAATCTGTTTCAATAGCTTCATTAATTCCTTTTTCTTCTTGAAACACGCGTTTTAGTTCAGCTATTTTCTCTTTATACTCAGCTGCTTTTTTTTCTACATTCAGTAACTCTTTTTCAAAAACATTAGCAGCTCTAAACTTTTTAGCTTCTTTACCAACTCTAATTATCTCTACATGATTAATTACATCATTTTGCTTAATTACATCAACTATATCTTGCCCTAATAATACTTTACCAAAAATCGAATGTATACCATCTAACCAAGGTGTTGCTTTATGTGTAATAAAAAATTGACTAGAGTTTGTTGCTTTTCCTGAGTTTGCCATAGACAGTACTCCTGCACCGTCATGCTTATAAATTAACTCTCCTTTTTCATTCATCGGAAATTCATCTCCAAATCGATAGCCATTATTTCCTCTACCAGTACCTGTAACATCTCCACCTTGAATCATGAAGTCATTAATTACTCTATGAAATTTCGTTGCATCATAAAAAGGTTTTCCTTTTAATGAATCTACCACTTTAGGATTATCTCCTTCTACCAATGCTACAAAATTAGCAACTGTCATTGGCATTTCTTTTTCGTGTAATTTTATTAAAATATCTCCACGATTTGTTTGTAGATCTGCATATAATCCATTTTCTAAATCAGCATATTTAACCGATTTACATGCTGAAAACAACACTACAACTGCTATTAAAATTTTACAAATTTTCATTGAATTATATTTTAAGTTTCTTTTATAAACAATCAATTAGGTTAATAACAAGTACTAACCTAATTGATTTTAATTTTTATGTATGTTTTTTTACTTAATCTCAAGTAATTCTACATCGAAAATTAAAGCTGAAAATGGCTTAATTTTCGCTCCTCTTTGCTGTGCTCCATATGCTAAATCTTGAGGTATAAAAAACTTATACTTAGCTCCTGTTTTCATTAACTGTAATCCTTCAGTCCATCCTTTTATAACCTGAGTTACACCAAATTCAATTGGCTGTCCTTTATCTACTGAACTATCAAAAACAGTTCCATCAGTTAATGTACCATGATAATGAACTTTAACTTTTGATGATGTTTTAGGCGTTTCTCCACTTCCTTCTTTTAAAACAATGTATTGTAAACCACTAGCAGTAGTCTTTACACCTTCTTTTGCTTTATTTGCTGCTAAGAATTCTTCACCTTCTTTTCTATAATCTCCAAACTCAGTTTCAGCCTTTTTTGCTTGTGCAGCTTGCTGTTCCTTCATTTTTTCTTGTTGTTTCTTCTGAAAAAATGCGCTTAAGATATTATTAATATCTTTTGATTCTACTAAAAGATTTGTAGAATCCATTCCATTTTTAAATCCTTGAACAAATAAACCTTGATCAATATCATCAAAATTAGATTTTATTTTATTAGCCATGTCTACACCTAAAGTATAACTCACAGAATCTACCTCTGTTGTTAATGAACTTTTTTCTTTAAACTGACTGTTTCCACATGATACAACAGATAACGTTACAACTGCTACTGCTAAAATTTTAGTTAATTTCATTTTTACTTATTTGTTATTTGATTTCGATTAATGTTACTGTACTCTTTATTGGTTGTCTTACTCCTATCTTATTACCGTCACCTGTAATACCAAAGGCACTATATGATGGAATGATATATGTAATAGTTTCTCCTTTTCTCATCAACTTTATTCCATCTTGCAATGCAGGAATAAAATCTTCTTTATCTACCTTATAGTTTCTTTCTTGCCTCCTATAAAGTATATTCCCATTGATATCTGAAATGTCGAAAGATATCAAAACTACATCTTCTTTTTTTGGTTTTAAAGTATTTAGTGAATCTTTAACGACATAGGTATACCAAAAGCCATTTTTAGAAACTGTATATTGATTAACTGTATCTTTAGAAATAAAATTTTCTAATCGCTTTTTCTCTAAAGCATTCAGTTTTTTATTCTTTTTTACTACTTCATTGTAAAAATTAGTAGTTCCTTGTTTATTAGGCCTTCTTGCTTCAGGTTCTTTACAAGAAACTACACCTAAAATAACCACCAAGAAAAAAATAATTTTAAGCTTCATACGATGTTTCTAATGCTGTTTTATATTTTGGTAACAATGCTTTAAATGTTGTTATTGTATCTTCCATCGATTCATCACTCTTTCCTCCTGCTGCATTATCATGACCTCCACCATTAAAGTGATTTCTAGCAAACTGATTTACTGAAAACTTACCTTTACTACGAAGTGACATTTTTATAATTCCTTGCTCTTTATCTTCTATAAAAATAGCAGCAAACACAATACCTTTTAAAGAAAGGGCATAATTTACAACACCTTCAGTATCTCCCTTTTCGTAATTAAATTGTTTTTTTTCTGCCTCTGATAATGTTATAAATGCCGTTTTATACTCCGTTAACATTTTCATATTACTTAATGCTTGCCCTAATAACAATAAACGATTATAAGTATTTGCATCTTGTACATTACTATGAATCTTGTCATTTTCTGCGCCTTTATCTATTAAATCAGCAATAATACGGTGTGTTGTACTTGTTGTTGATCTAAAACGAAAAGATCCTGTATCAGTCATAATACCTGTATACAATGCCGTAGCAATATTTTTATCTATTAAGTCTACATCTCCCATCATTTCGATGAAATTGTATACCATTTGACAAGTAGATGACATGGTTGTATCTGAATACATATACTCAAAATCATCTGGCTGCTGATGATGATCTATCAACGCAAAATTATTTTCATATTTTTCTAATGTATTTTGCATATCACTTCCTACCCTATGTAAAGCATTAAAATCTAAAAGAAATACAATTTCTGAATTCTTTAACGACCGAACGCTCTGTTTATTTTGACGGTCGAAACGATATACTGTTTCAGACCCTGGAATCCAATGTAAAAAATCAGGGTATTCATTAGGCATTACTACCTGAACAGTATGCCCTTTTTTATCTAAATAATGTTTTAATCCTAATGTTGAGCCAATTGCATCTCCATCAGGATTTCTATGACCTATTATCACAATATTTTTAGATTGTGACAAATATTCTTTGAGTTCTGTAAAGTGTTTTAAAATCATAAGTGGCGAATATACTAATTAATGTTTTATTAATCTTTTTCTGCTTTTATTTTTGTTATTTCACAAAAATAATACTCTAATGACTTCTATGAAATCTTCTATAGCATTTTTTACACTTTTAATCATTTCTACAACTATATACAGTCAAGAAAAATTTACAATAGCTTTTGGCTCTTGTAATGACCAAAACAAATCGAATCCTTTTTGGGAAGATATTATTTCTCAACAACCTGATGTGTGGATTTGGGGTGGAGATAATATTTATGCTGATACAAATAACATGGATAAAATGGAAAAATTTTATATGCAGCAAAAAAAGCAATTTTCATACAGTAAGCTAGCAAAAAACACTCCTATTTTAGCTACTTGGGACGATCATGATTATGGTAAAAATGATGGAGGTATTGATTATAAAAAGAAAAAGGAAAGCCAGCAGTTGTTTTTAGATTTTATAAATGTTCCTAAACACTCCCCTAGAAGAAAAAAAGCGGGTATTTATCATGTTGAAAATTTCAAAATAAAAAACAAGAGTATAAAAATAATTATGCTAGATACTCGGTATTTCAGAACAGCTTTAACAAAAGGAAGTGGTAAAAAACGTTATCAATCTAATAAAAATAAAGAGGGTAGTATTTTAGGAACTAACCAATGGGCATGGTTAAAAAATGAATTAACAAACTCTACGGCTAATTTTAATGTTATCGTTAGTAGTATTCAAGTACTTTCGAGTGAACATGGTTTCGAGAAATGGAGTAACTTCCCTAGTGAGCTTACCAAATTCTTGAAGCTTATTGAAACTTCAAAGGCTAAAAATGTAATTCTTCTTTCTGGTGACAGGCATATTTCAGAATTCTCTAAAACTAATATTCCTAATGTTCCTTATCCTATTATAGATTTTACTTCAAGTGGTTTAACTCATGCTTACACATCATTTTCTTCTGAAAAAAATAAGCAAAGAATAGGTAATGTCATAAGTACTTTAAGTTATGGAGTGTTGCTTTTTGATTTCGAATTAAATAAAGTAATTTTTCAAATGCGAGGTAAAAACAATACTATATTACAAAAAATCAGTCAAGTATATCCTTAACTTGCCAATAACATAAAAAAGTGTATTTTTGCGCCGATTTGTGCGAAGTTTGCACTTACATTTTATTTACTTATATAGAAACTTATAATAATGGCAACAAATAGAACTTTTACAATGATTAAACCAGATGGTGTTGAAAACGGACACACTGGTGCAATTTTAGACAAAATTAATGCTGCAGGTTTTAGAATCGTAGCAATGAAAAAAACTCAAATGACAACGCGTGATGCTGAAGCTTTTTATGCTGTGCACAACGAGCGTCCTTTCTTTGGTGAGTTAGTTGAATTTATGACTCGTGGGCCAATTATTGCTGCTATCTTAGAAAAAGACAATGCTGTTGAAGATTTTAGAACTTTAATCGGTGCTACAAATCCTGCTGATGCTGCTGAAGGAACTATTCGTAAAATGTTTGCTACTTCTATAGGTGAAAACGCTGTTCACGGATCTGATTCTGATGAAAATGCTGCTATTGAAGGTGCTTTTCATTTTTCTGGTAGAGAAATGTTCTAAGAATACACTTTTTAAAAAATATAATAGAACTCGTTGCAATATTGTAACGAGTTTTTTTATACACTAAACTTACTTTTATTCTAAAAAAATTACTTTTACTTCTTACTAAAATAAAAAATGCGATTTCTTACCACTTATATTATTATAAATGAAAAATCTAATTAATTATATACAATCTAGAATTACAATAAATCAAAACGATATTGACTTAATCGAAAAATATTTTGAAGAAGAAAATCTTACAGCTCAAACTAGTATTTCTGAAGCAGGAAAAGTAGAGCGATATATTTATTACTTAGATTCAGGAATTGTAAAAGGTTATCAAAATATTGATGGTAAAATTGTAGTACAACATCTTGTAGCATCACATGATTTTTTTACGTCTTTAGATAGTTTTATGAACGAAATACCTTCATTAGATTATTATGAAACGATTACAGCATCTAAACTTTTAAAAATATCAAAATCAAATTTTAATATTTTACAAGAAGAAACAAAATTCTGGGCTGTACTTGTTAAAGAAGTAACCAACCAACATTTAAGTTGCAAGTTAGAACGTGTTAAAGATTTTCAAATTTTATCAGCAAAAGAACGCTATCTAAAATTTGTAAATCAATACCCTAATTTAGCTTTAAATGTATCTATTGATAATATTGCTTCTTTTTTAGGAATGGAACCTCAATCTCTAAGTCGTATTAGAAAACAAATTACTTTCTAACAAATGTTATTTCCCTTCTCTTAAATACGTTCTAATTTTACTCCTACTAAATTTAAAAAATTATGAGTAACGAAATTTCATTAATAACAGGAGGAAACGGGCATTTAGGAAATAACTTAATTAGACTATTACTTTCTAAAAACAAAAAAGTAAGAACAACTGTTAGAAACATACATAATGTAGCTCCTTTTAAAGGGTTAGATTGTGAAGTTATACAGGCAGATATTACCGACAAAGAGTCATTAAAAAAAGCATTTAAAGGAGTTACCAATTTATACGCAGTAGCAGCAAATTTTAGTATGTGGGCTAAAGATCCTAAAACCGAAATTTATGATAATAATATGCAAGGAACTCAAAATGTGTTTGACCTTGCAAAAGAATGTGGCATCAAAAATATTGTATACGTAAGCTCTGTAGCATGTTTAGATTTCTCAAAATTACCAGCCAATGTAAATAACGGATATAATAAAGATCGAAGAAACTGGTATTACAATTCAAAAAATGATTCTGATAAACTAGCATTAGCATTAGGAAAAAAATATGGTATTAGAACTGTTTTAGTTTTACCTTCTGCTATGATTGGTGACAAAGCTTATAAGTTAAGCTATTCTAACAACCTTGTTTTACAAATTTTAAAAGGACAAATTCCTGTAGACACCAATGTAACTTTAAATTGGGTTGATGTAAAAGATGTAGCTTTAGCAACTTATAACGCTATGATTAAGGGCAAGAATAATGAAAGGTATATTTTATCAAACGAAAAACATACTTCTTTACAGGAAAGTGTAAAAATAGCAGCTGAATTATACCCAAGCCTAAAATTAAAAACACCTCAGAAAGTGCCAAAATTCTTATTGTACGCTGTTGCTAGCTTAATGGAATTTGGTAGTAAAATTACAGGAAAAGAACCTCTATTACAGCGACATTACCTAGATATGTTTTATGGCTTAAAACAAGATTATAACATTAGTAAATCAAGAGATGAGTTAGATTTTAATCCTATACCTTCAAAAAAAGCTTTAGAAGACGCCTTAAATTATTTAAAAAACAATTGGAGAGAAAATAAAATTATATAATTCGTTGCTTTGAAAACATAGGGCGGTTTTTCTTTAAAAATATACTTTTAGAGGTCAGTAGTTAAATCCATATAATTAAGCAACTGCCTTTAAGTAGAGTAGCGAAACTCTTGTTGTCAGTTCGAGCATTACTGAAATAAAAATGTTAATTTGATTGAAAGTAGCAAACGAAGTTTACGAGAACTATTAGTCTATTAAAAATAGGTTTCGACTACGCTCAACCAGACATTTCTCAAGAAGTCTCAACTAAAATACAGAAAATCATCTGCTAACCTCTGTATATTTTATTCGGTTATAAAAACTAAAATAACCTCAACTATTACCTACCCTATGTTTCTTATAGCTAACTTTACACGTAGTCTTACAAATTAAAAATTTTAGTGTAAATTTCCAGCATGACAAAACATTTTTTTGAACATCTAAATAAATTTGTAACTATTAAAGAAGAAGATTTTAAAAAAATTATACTCTTCTTTGATATTAGAAACTTAAACAAAAAAGAAGCTGTAATTGAAGCGACTAATAAATGTAATTTTAATCATTTTGTATTAAGTGGATGTCTTCAAATGTATTTTGTTAATAATAAAGGCGTAGAAAGAACCATTCAATTTGCCATTGAAAATTGGTGGATGACTGATTGTTTAGCTTTTTATAATGAAGGCACTACCGATTTTCATATTCAAGCAGTTGAAAAATCTCAAATCCTCTCGATTTCTATTGATAAGCAAAAAAAATTATTAGAGGAGTTTCCAAAACTTGAAAAATATTTCAGATCAATTTACCAAATATCTTTTGGAGCCTCTCAAATGAGAATGAAATATTTATATGATTTTTCTAAAGAAGAAATATATTTTAATTTTATTGATAAATACCCAGGTTTTGCTCAAAGAATACCGCAATATTTACTTGCCTCTTATTTAGGTCTTACACCTGAATATGTAAGTAAAATTAGGAACAAAAAACGTTATTAATCAGCTTTTTATATAAAAAATAATTAATTGAATTAACAAATAAATGGAAATTAAAGGAGCAATAGTAAAAATCAAAAAATTTAAGGTAACTGAAGAAACCGAAGATTATGAGATCAGTGACTTTTTTGATGAAATTAGTGAGCAACTAACTCCCATAGATTCTTTGGTTACATTACAAAAGAAAGAGTTAATCGATATACTTTTTGAATTTCTTAAATCTCAAGATGCAGAGATGGATGAAAATTTTTCCTTTATTCACTTTGTAGAAAGTATTAACAAGCCCGATTATGAAATATACTATCCTAAACTAATAAAATTTAATACCGAAAATGCTACAATAACTTCTATTCTTTTATTAAACAGGTTTATTAATTCTTTAGAGGGAGTTGCGCTAAAAAAATGCGTAGCTTTATTAAAAAACATATCCGATAATAATAAATATTCTAAGTACTTAAGAGAATTTACACTAGAATTTTATGAACATCAAACTAATAATTAACCGTTCTTAAACCAGGTTAAGTTTTTTCTATAAGTCTCAATTTATCTTTGTAATAAACTAAAACAAAGTAAAAATGGATAAAAGAATTCAAATTGAAACAACCGAACCTACTGCTTATAAAGGGATGTTTGCTTTAGAGAATTACTTAGAAGAAAGTAAATTAAGTAGTACCCATAAAGAGCTTATAAAAATTAGAGCTTCACAGTTAAATAAATGCCCATTTTGTATAGATATGCATACAAAAGTTGCTTTAAAAAATGGAGAAACTAAACAACGTATTTTTTTATTAAATGCTTGGCAGGATACAATTTTATTTACTGAAGAAGAAAAAATTATTCTTCAAATGACTGAAGAAGTAACTATGATTCATCATAAGGGATTAACTTCTAAAACCTACGAAAAAGCTATTAAAACATTTGGCGACACTTATTTTTCACAAATAATAATGGCAATAGTTACTATAAATTCTTGGAATAGAATTGCAATAAGCACACATAAACCTATTGACAATTAAATAGCAAACAAGAATAAAAACCCCATTTTTATGTTTCATAAGTACTCTTAAAATTATTTATGAAACATAAAAATGACGTTTTATCTATACCAAACCATTAAAACATATCATAAATAAAGAATACTGTAAAAAATTGTAAGTAACTTTATAAAATCAACTAAAATTACATGTACCTTTAAACTAAAAAACTCCAAGTATCTTATAAACCCTAATCTATTGCCTTTATTCTATGCAAAACTTTTAATGAAAACCTTAAAAAAATATAAATTACTACTAGCTATATTATTACTATGGTTTTTTGGGCATATAGCTTACATTACATTTGATGGGTTGGCTAAGAATAATAAAAAGGCTGATGTTGCTGTAATACTTGGTAATAAAGTAAATAAAGATGGCACGCTTTCTAAACGATTACAAAAACGTTTAGAATGTGGTTTAAACTTATATAAAAACAACCAAGTAAAAAAAATAATTGTTAGTGGTGGTTTAGGTAAAGAAGGGGTTTATGAAGGTGATAAAATGAAAGCTTTCTTACTTAAAAATAAAGTACCCGATTCTTTAATTATTGTTGATAATTTTGGCGACAACACCCTCAAAACTGTTAAAAACACCCTAAATTTAAAAGATAGTTTGGCTTTTAAAAGTGTTATAGTTGTTTCACAGTACTTTCATTTAACACGAACAAAAATGTTATTTAAAAAACAAGGTTTTACAAATGTTAGTAGTGCAAGTCCTAACTATTTTGAATCTAGAGATTTTTATTCACTATTCAGAGAGTTTGTAGCTTACTATGTTGGGTAACGACTCTATATAAAACCTACCACAACCATAAACTTATTATAAATAACAGCTATAATTATATGCCTTCTGAAATTATAGCATGATATTCTTCTTGCCCTTTTACAGTTAAATAAGGATAAATAGCCTGTGTTAAAATTGTTGAATAGCTTGCAATTGTTTTTTTCGTAATCTTAGCATTATTTATTACCGCATCAGAAACCCAAAAATCGCCTAAAATCTGAAAACGTTTGTACAAATTTTTATATTCGTTTGGTAAAATTGCTTCTCGCATTATTCCGTTTTCTATTAACAAATTAAAAAGCATAGTAAACTGTTGTTCACGCTGTACAGTGAGCTCGTTATAATGCTCTTTTATTTTTTTATTTTCTCGCATTATTTGAACAAAATCTAATAAAAAAAAACGATACTCATAAAAGTTAAACATTATCGTTTTAGATATGTTTACTAATAAATAAAAAGGTGTTTTAGACTCTTGTAAATCCACCATACTCTTATCTATATTTTCAACCAATCTAAAATACAAAGCCTCTATAATAGCTTCTCTTTTCTTAAAGTGATAATTCAAATTCCCTTGACTTATCTCCATTTTATTAGCAATTGTTCTAAGTGTTACTTTAGGTAAGCCAAGTGAATTAAATAGCTCTAATGAAGTATCTAAAATTATCTCTTTGGTTTTTTTCATTTCACAAATTTAAAAAAAATAGTACTATTGACCTAATTTTTAATTTTATTAGTACCTTTGACCTAAATTATAGAAATCATGAATTTTCAAAAAACTAGTAGTAAAATAGCAAGTTGGTCGTTAATACTTGTTGGTATTGGACATACGATTACCTATTTAACAAGTCCGAAAACTGAATTACAAAATAATTTTATCCTAAAAATGAAAGCATTTCCTGTTGATATATTAGGAAGTAAATCCAACCTTTTTTTCTTCCATCATGGTTTTAGCTTAATGATGGGGGTACTTCTTTTCGGCTATGGACTATTAAACTTATTCTTGTTAAAAAATAATAAAGCAACTGCTATTCCAACCAATATTACTATTCTTAATAGCATCATTTGTTTAACTGCCCTCTTATTATCAATTAAATATTTTTTTATCGTACCAATTGTATTTACTGGCGTTGCCTTTTTTGGTTATATCGTTTCATTAATTTTAAAATATAAAAAATGAAAATAGCAATTATAGGTGCCGGAATTGGCGGACTAACAACAGCAATAGCCTTAAAACAAAAAGGATTTGAAGTTGAGATTTTTGAAGCTTCGAAAGGTTTTAGAAAAGCAGGTTCTGGTATTAACTTAGCAATTAATGCAATGCAAGTATATAAAAGGTTAGGTATTTACGAAGAAATTGCATCCTTAGGAAATTACACCAATGCCTTACATATAACAGATGAAGAACTGAACAAAATTACGTCTGTAAATTTACAAAATGCAGAAGTAGCATATAAAGCCAAAACCTATGCAATTCATAGAGCTACATTACATACAGTTTTAGTAAACAGATTAACTGACATACCTATACATTTAAATAAAAAACTACAATCATTAAGTCAAGAAAACAATAAAATTTCTATTCGTTTTGAAGATGGAACTTCACAAACTTCTGATATTTTAATTGGTGCCGATGGTATTCATTCTATGGTTAGAAAATCAATTTTTAGCAATACCAAACTTCGTGTTGCAAAGCAAGTGTGTTGGAGAGGCATTGTAAAACTAACGATTCCTAATAAATATAAAACGGAGTTAAATGAGTTATGGGGTAAAGGAAAGCGTTTTGGTTTTGTACATATAAATGAAAATGAGGTTTATTGGTATGCGCTTGCTAATTATAAGACCGATTACCAAAAGGAATATGCTAATACAAACTTAGCAGAACTCTTTTCAAGTTTTAATCCATTAGTTAAAAAGATAATAGCCAACACTAACAAAAGGGATATTATTTTTAATGAAATGATAGATTTAAAACCTATTACTACCTGGTACAAAAACAATGTTTGTTTAATTGGTGATGCTGCTCATGCTACAACACCTAATTTAGGGCAAGGTGCTTGTCAAGCAATTGAAAGTGCTTATGTAATTGCTGAGTGTTTAGCTTCCGAAAAAAATACTCAAAAGGCTTTTAATAAACTCGAAAAAATAAGAAAAAATACTGCGGAACAAATTGTAAACAAAAGTTGGTCTATTGGTAAAATGGCACATTTAAAAAACAACTTTGCTATATTTTTAAGAAATAGTATTATAAAACTAATGCCTAAAAAACTCTCAGAAAAGCAATCAACCGCTGTGTATAAGCTAAATTATTAAGTAAAAAAAGAGATCTTTACAACAGTAAGCTCAAAATAGTATTTCAGACTGTTTTGAGCTTATTTTTCCTTATATTTTACTACACTCAATTTATTTTTCTATAAGTCACACTTTAAATTACGGTTATTTCAATTTCCTTTCTTTAATTTTACCTTAACAATGAAAAATAATTAAGCTTCATTCATATTAATTAACAAAAGGATTACTATTTTTATTTTTAAAAAAAAGCATGAAAAAAACCGCTTTATTTGCAATACTTAATCTACTCGTTATCAGTTTTTCTTGTCACTCACAAACAATAGAGAGTATAATAAAAAACAATGCTACTAAAACTTGTGATTGTATTGAAAAATTAGAATACATAGATAGTGAAGTTGACCTTGAAATTAAGTTTAATAAATGCAGCTCACTTACCAAAAAGGATTCCATTGAAATAATACAAAAAGTAAGTTTAAATAAATACAAAGAACTATTTCACTCAATGCTGTCTAAAAGCTGTACAGCAATAGCGACCAAAATAAAAGGGTTAGAAAATAATTATTCTTTAAATACCCAAAACCCTTTATATACCAAAAGTAAAAACCATAAAGAAGCTGAAAAGAAAGTAGTAGGAAAATACTCATTATCCTTTGGAAGTCATAATCCATCTGGAGGAGCACAATTATATATTTATCATCAAAATAAATATGCGATTATATCATTTGGAGAAATACAGGTTGGAACTTGGAAAGTTGTACATAAAAAATACCTGCATTTAATCCCTAATAAAAAGAAACATCTCTTTAGTGTGTATGGTCGCTATAATGCTGAGATTGGTGATTCAACAAAAACCTTTTTTAAAGGGGATAATTTTAGTTACAGAACACTTATTAAATATGGAGATACTAATGAAAAAACACAAAATTTAATTCCTATTTTTAATAAAAATGCTAATTGTTTTAAATTTCCCTATCTAGGAAAAATTAAAAATACTTATAATTCTATTTCATTAGCCTATAACAATAATTATAAAGAACAAGAAGAGCAAGAAGTTATTATTTATACTTATAAAAACAAACAAAAATTTAATGATTTTATTATTTACGAGTATATAAAGACTAATAACACTAGGCAAACTAGAGTAATTATTGATAATGATAAGTTGATATTTAGAAAAAATAGAATTACCGAAAAAAAACCGTTACCTGATGAGACAAATGAAGATGGGAAACTATTAAAAAAACTAACATTGTCTATTTTAAAAAAAACTCCCAAATACGTATATTATAATGTAGGCTGTAAAAAATATGACAGCAAAATTGTAAACTCAGAATTATATAATTTTAATACTGAATTAAATTCTTATATCTCTATAGGAAAATGTTTAAAAGGTTGTCCAAATAAAAATGATTATGATTATTTTATGCGTATAAATAAATATGAATTATTAGAAGACGTTACACAACAGAAAAAACAATTCCATATAAGAAATAAGTCTATAGTTTATAACGCTTGTGATTAAATTAATTTTTTAAATAAAAACGAGCAAGTGAATTTAATGATCGTTTTATTCTAGATCCATAAAATGGAAAGCCTTATAAAGGTTATTTAAAAATAAATAAGAACAAACTAAAAGTACGGGACTTTCTTGTGTTTTCTCCTTTTAGCAAAACACAATATTGAAGTCGTAGCTACTTGAACAATCCTCTTAAGAAGGCTACAAATATTATTCTAAAAGCATACCAGCTATATTTATAGCTCATTGGTTGTACTTTCCTATTTACTATAATTCTTATAAATTTTATATTCATTTACCATTTCTAAAAATTATTATTAAAGTACGGATTACATCATTAAACACATTCATTTTCTTTTAGAAAAACATTTTAATGAACGTTATCCTTTATTAAATAATATTTATATATTTACCTTATTAAACGATAACGTCTAAATAATGCCAAAAATAATAGCAAAAAAAGAGGACTGGATAATGCTCGGTTATAAATTATTCTCTGAAAAAGGAATTAGCGGAATAGTCGTTGAAAAGATGGCTCTGAAACTAAAGGTTAATAAATCAAGTTTTTACTGGCACTTTAAAACAAAAAAAGATTTTTTAAGCGAAATTATATCTTTTTGGGTTACTACTGATACCGACAAAATAATTACAACGGTAGAAAGTAAACCATTAGCTAAAGAAAAATTTAATGGATTAATAGCATTAGCATTTAAGAAAGAACCCTACTTAGATTTCATTTTTTTTCTAAAAAGGTATGCACTTAAAGATAAGAAAATCCAAACATTAATAGATCAAATAGACAATCAAAGGATTGATTACACCAAGGGTATATTAATTCAAATAGGGTTTTCAGAAAGCGATGCTTTTATAAAAGCAACTTTATTCTACAAATATTTAATAGGCTATCATGAAATGATTCGCTACAAGAAGCAAAGTAAAAATTACGTAGAGGAAGTAAAAAAAGAACTAAATCAATTTATTAAATATTAACACATGATTACAAAAAATAAATATTGGATAATTGCAGGAATTTTAAATCTTATAACTTTTTTTATGCACCTAATTGGCGGGCAACTAGAGCTTGTAAACCCAATGATTGAAACTTCTTTAAATCTCGAAAAAAGCTCTCAATTAATTGGTGCTTGGCATATGGTTACCATTATTCTTTTAGTAACATCATCCGTTTTATTATCGGCAGGCTTTGGAAAAAAATATGCAACAAACTCTGAAATGATAAAATCAATTGGTTATTTAAACCTATCATTTTGTTTACCGTTTATTCTTACTGGTTTTTATTATGGCTTATTAGTACCGCAATGGATACTTTTTCTTCCTATTGCAATTTTAACATTTATTGGAGTAAATAAAACAAAAAAGAATGCTTAAAATAGGTGGAATATTAAATATAATTATTGCGATTGCTCATATTATAGGGTTGTTTTGGGCCGAACAAATGTTTGAAAAAACAGGTACTGAAGAGGGTATGCAAAAACTTACTGAAATTAATCATACATTGCCCTATTTACTTACTGTATTTGTAGCAATTATCTTTTCTGTTTTTGGACTATATGGTGTATTAGCTGATAGCAAAATAAGAAAATTACCATTCTTGAAATTTGGTATTTTCACAATTGCATTTATTTACCTTTTCCGTGCAATTGGAGAACAATCATACAATATATTAAAAGGAACAACAACAAAACCTGAAACGATTCAATCTATAATAGCATTAATCATTGGCCTACTATTCTTATTTGGTGGATATACAAAATGGAAGTTGAATAAACAATAAGCAACAGATGAGTATTAATTTTAATAAGATATTCTAAGTTAAAATTTTTATATAAATAACTGCTAACACCCTCTTTGCTCTTTATTATTTATGCATTAGATTTATAAAAATTTAAGTTTTACAAAAATGGCTAGACCAAAAACAAAAGAAGAATTAAACAATCTAAGTGAGAAAAATTTTCAAAAATTATTTGACCTAATAAATTCTTTAGCAAAAGAAGAACAAATAAGTAATTTCTCATTTGAAGATAGAGACAAGAACTTACGCGATATTTTGGTACACTTATTTGAATGGCATCAATTATTATTAAATTGGGTAAAATTAAATACATCAGGAACAGAATCTAGCTTTTTACCAAAACCTTATAATTGGAAAACGTACCCTAAATTAAATATTGAATTCTGGGAGAAACATCAAAAAACTCCTTATGATGAATCAATAGAATTACTAAAAGAAAGCCACATAAACGCTATGAAAATAATTAATTCATTTTCTAATGATGAATTATTTATTAAAAAGCATTTTTCTTGGACAGGAACAACAAGTTTAGGGAGTTATTGCGTTTCTGCCACCTCTAGTCATTATGACTGGGCAATCAAGAAAATAAAAAAAAATAAGAAAACACTCAATAAATAAACAACTACAATTCGCAAAGAAAATAGATACTACAAATAACAAAAAAACTCGAAAGCGTAACTTTCGAGTTTCATATGTTAACATATTTTATTCTTAACTAAAAATCTCGTTTAATAATTTTGCTAAACGTAAACCTCCTTTTTGTAATTGCTCTCTTACAGTAGGAAAATAATCATATGAGTAACGATAACGCAGTTTATCACCCTTTTTAGCTGAACCATAAACTTTTTTAGTAAGCTTATGAGTATCCTTCATCCAATCTAAAACATCACCCTTTTGAATTACTTTAACTTGCTCTTTAGACAAGTCTTTAGCATTATTAGCTAATTCTAAATAACTCATATTCCATTTACTAATCAAATCCTCATCCCATACTCTATGTAAATTAGAGCCCTTACCATGCCATTGTACCTGTATGCTATTTCCTCCTTTATCTTCCTTTTGTCCAATATGCATTGGTTGATGTAAATCACCTATTAAATGTACCAACATTTTTAAATGAAAACGCTTATCTTCAATAGAACTTTTTTCGTCTTTTAAAATTTTCACACACGTTCTAACTCCCGTAATTAAATCTCCTTTCGGATTTTTATCTTCATTTTCGTATGTCGAATTTAATGGCATATTTACGTAGTGCCATGTATAAAACTTTCCGTATTTCTTTCTATCAGACTTTATTTCATCAGCATGCGTAGACACAAATGCTAAACTTTCGCCTTGTAATAATTTATCTATCTGCCTCTTAGCCTTTTTAGTTAAATTATTCTCAGCTATTTTCCCTGTAGCTCTATGACCTGTTGGCCCCCAAACATCATCATTATTTGCTATAGATGAAACACTTATTAAAAAAGTACAGAACAGTAATAATACCTTGTTTTTCATAAATAAATTCGTATTAGTTTTCCGCTAAAATATAAAATATATACTCAAAAATTTGGTTTTAACATAAATTAGCTCATATCTTTGTGATATCATTTTAATATCATTTTAAATAAAAACATATGAAAACAGAAAAAACAATAAAACCAGCCAACGGTTATTTAATGTTATTAGTAGTATTAATATTATTAGTTGGAGGAATAGTAATGACAGTAAACAAAGACACCCCTGTTTACCTTCTTGTTAGTCTTATTGGTTTTTTTGGATTATTTGGTTTTATTTTAGTAAACCCAAATACCTCTAAAGTAATTTTACTTTTCGGTAAGTATGTTGGAACGATAAAAGACAATGGTTTATTTTGGGCAAATCCATTATATAAAAAGAAAACAGTATCATTAAGAGCAAGTAATTTTGATAGTGAACGTTTAAAAGTAAATGATAAATTAGGAAATCCAATAATGATTTCTACCATTTTAGTTTGGCGTGTAACAAACACCTATAAGGCTGCTTTTGACGTAGATAATTATGAAAATTTTGTTCGCGTTCAAACTGATGCAGCTGTTAGAAAATTAGCTAGCATGTATCCTTACGACAACTTTGCTGATGAAGGGCATGATGAAGATATTACTTTACGATCTAGCGTTAACGAAGTTTCTGAAGCTTTAGAGAAAGAAATAGATGAACGTTTATCTATAGCAGGAATAGAGGTCTTAGAAGCTCGTATTGGTTACTTGGCCTATGCTCAAGAAATTGCAAGTGCTATGCTAAAACGTCAACAAGCAACTGCTATTGTTGCTGCTCGTCATAAAATCGTACAAGGAGCTGTAGAAATGGTAGAAATGGCTTTAGAAGAATTAAATAAAAGAGAAATAGTTCAGCTAGACGAGGAACGTAAAGCAGCTATGGTTAGTAACCTATTAGTTATACTATGTGGAGATAAGGAAGCTTCACCTGTCGTAAACACAGGAACATTGAGTCATTAAAAAAATGCGCTAGGTGTTTCAATAGGTTGTGGAGCAGAAATCGCAATTGATATTAGACTAGCTTTACTTAATCAACCTAAAAAATAAAAGTAATGAAAGAATATAAAGTAATGAATTGGAAAATGGGATTTTCGAACAATAATCAAAGGTTAGAAGATTTCTTGAATGAATACGCTAGAGATGGATGGAGAGTTATTCATATTGCAGAAAATTCTGCCAGAATAACTTTTGAAAGAGATAAAAACAGATAGTAATGAAAGTTTTTAAAGAAGAACAACGTTTTACACAAACTTGGCTACATATAGTTATGACGATTACTGCAATTCTTCCTACAGTTATTATTATTAATAAAGAATGGATAGGCAATGTAGATAAAAGTCTGACTGCTAATAAATCTTCTTTAGGATCTATTATTCTAATTATTTTAGTTCATCTCTTAATTTATAAAGCAACACTTAAAACTAAAATTGATGAAATAGGAATACATTATAAGTTTATTCCTTTTCATTTTAATGATAGAAAAATTTCTTGGAAAGTTATTGATTAAATTTATATCAGAAATTATAATCCAATCATAGAATATGGTGGTTGGGGCTTAAGATATACTTTTAATAAAAAAAAGGGAAATGCAATTAATGTATCTGGAAACATAGGTATTCAAATTGAATTAAAAAAAGGAAAAAAATTATTAATAGGGACTCAAAAACAAGATGATGTAAAACGTGTTTTAGAAACCTATAAAAACAAATTGTTATGATTAGAATAATCACATTTATAATTATATGTTCTTTTAATATCATTACTTCTTTTGCAAAAGTAAAACCCGAAAGAATTAAAAAAGATACCCCCACAACAACAATAATAATTAATAACAATAAATATTTTCACGTTTTAAAAAAGGATATAATAAAAGTGAAAAATCAGAAAATTTAATAAAAACCGTTATTACCTTTGTAAAAAAATAAGAATGGCTAAGAAGAAAGCATTTGCACTTCGCATAAATGAAGACATGATAAAAGCTATTGAAAAATGGGCTGCAGACGAATTCCGTTCTACAAACGGGCAAATCGAATGGATGCTTATGCAAGCACTTAAAGAAGCCAAACGCGAACCTAAAAAGAAAGAAGAATAACCATTAACTTCTTAATTATATGTTAAAAAACACTCAATAAATATTGAGTGTTTTTCTATTTTGTAACTTGTTCTCTACAATCAAACTAATTATAATGAAAAGACTATTTTCAATCTTATTTTTACTAGTCACTACAATCCTATTCTCTCAAGAATTTTCTATGGATATGGTAAAAAACATGAAACCAAGAAACATTGGTCCTGGTGGAATGAGCGGAAGAGTTACAACGATAGATGTTGTACAATCTAATCCAGATATAATGTATGTTGGTACAGCTTCTGGTGGAATATGGAAATCTACCTCTGGTGGAATTAAATGGAAGCCTATTTTCGAAAAAGAATTAACAGCTTCGATTGGTGCAATTGCAATTCAACAATCAAACCCAAGTGTTATTTGGGCAGGAACAGGAGAAGGAAACCCAAGAAATAGTTTAAACGGTGGTTTTGGTATCTATAAATCATTAGATGGTGGTAAAACTTGGAAAGCTATGGGCTTAGAAAAAACACGCCATATTCATCGTGTAATAATTGATCCTACAAACCCTAATATAGTATACGTTGCTGCTATAGGTTCGCCATGGGGAGAACATGAAGAACGTGGTGTTTATAAAACTACAAATGGTGGTAAAACTTGGAAACAAATTTTATACAACAACATAAAAACAGGTGCTGCAGATTTAATTATGGATCCTTCTAACCCAAATAAATTAATTGCAACCATGTGGGAACATAAACGTGATCCTTGGTTTTTTAAATCTGGAGGAAAAGGAAGTGGTATGTACATTACTCATGATGGTGGTGAAAATTGGAAAAAAATCACACAAAAAGAAGGTTTCCCTAAAGGAGAATTAGGAAGAATTGGTGTTGCTATATCTCGTTCAAACCCTGATGTTATTTATGCTTTAGTTGAAGCAACTAAAAATGCTTTGTATAAAAGTGAAGATGGCGGTTTTAAATGGGAAAAAATAAATGATAAACCAGGTATTGGAAATCGTCCTTTCTATTATTCTGAAATCTATGTAGATCCACAAAATGAAAATAGATTATATACCGTTTTTACCTATATAAACGTATCACAAGATGGCGGAAAATCATTTAAACAATTAATGCCTGCTTATGGAGTAGACAATGGTGTACACCCTGACCATCACGCTTGGTGGATACATCCAACAAACGGAAAATTTATGATTGATGGTAATGATGGTGGTTTAAATATTACTAAAGACGGAGGTAAAACATGGCGGTTTATTGGTAATCTTCCTATTGCTCAATTTTACCATATAAATGTTGACAATGAATATCCATATAACGTATATGGAGGGATGCAGGATAATGGTTCTTGGCGTGGCCCTGCATATGTATGGAAAACACAAGGAATTAGAAATTCGTACTGGCAAGAAATTAGCTTTGGTGATGGTTTTGATGTTGTTCCCGATAAAGATAATTCTCGTTATGGTTGGACAATGAGCCAGCAAGGATTTGTTTCACGCTACGATTACAAAACAGGAAACAACTACACTGTACGTCCTACACATTCAGATTCAAAAGTAAAATTACGTTTTAATTGGAATGCTGCCATTAATATTGACCCCTTTGATAACTCAACTCTCTATTTCGGTAGTCAATTTGTACATAAATCTACAGACAAAGGATTAACATGGAGTGTAATTTCACCAGACTTATCAACCAATAACCCAAAAAAATTAAAACAAGCTGAAAGTGGTGGTTTAACGATGGATGCTACTGGTGCCGAAAATCATTGTACTGTTTTAGTTGTAGAGCCTTCTTCTCTTGAAAAAGATATGTTATGGGCTGCTACTGATGACGGACAAGTACATATTACTAAAAATGGTGGTGCAACTTGGACAAACGTTTCTAAAAACATAAAAGACTTACCTGAAAACAGTTGGATTACTCAAATTAAAGCATCTAATAAAAATAAAGGAGAAGCTTTATTAGTTGCAAATGATTATCGTCGTTTTAATTATACACCTTATGCCTACAGAACAAAAAATTATGGTAAAACATGGGAACGTATTGTAAGCAAAAATGATGTACAAAGTTACGCTTTATGTATTGTTGAAGATCCTGAAAATAAAAACTTACTATTTTTAGGTACTGATGATGGTTTATATATTTCTATTAACGCTGGTAATAAATGGACAAAATGGACAGAAGGCTTCCCTACTGTTCCTGTAAAAGATTTAGTAATTCACACCAGAGAAAACGATTTAATAATAGGTACTTTTGGAAGAGCTGCTTGGGTTTTAGATGATATTCGTCCGCTAAGAGCAATTGCGAATAATAATGTAATTACTAAAAAATTAAAATTATTTACTCCTCCAACTGCTTATCAAGCTGCAACACAACAACCAACAGGTAGTCGATTTGGGGCTGATGCAATATATCAGGGAGAAAACAGAAAACGTGGTGCTATTATTTCTTATTACATTAACAAGCCTAATAAAGTTGACAAAAAGGAAATAAAAAAGAAAAGCAAGAATAATATTGATTCTAGTACAGCTAGTAATACTGCAGAAAATAAGATTAAACACGACTCAATAAAGTTAGAAATTTTTGATGGAGTAAGACAAATTAGAACATTAAAATTTAAAGCTCCAAAAGAAAATGGTATACACAAAACAACTTGGTATTTAAGAGAAAAAGGTGTTGCTAGAGCCTCTAGAAAAATAAAAAAACAAACCAAAGAACCTGGTGGTGTATCTGTTAAACCTGGGGTTTATAAATTAAGAATGTCATTTGGTACTGCTGTTTCTGAGCAAAATATAAATGTTGAATTTGATCCACGTTTACAAATTTCTAAAGAAGCTATCAATCAAAAATATTCAGCGAATAAAAAACTTGAAACCTATCAAGAAAAAATTGCTGATGTTGTAAAACAATTAGTAGAAAGTAAAAACACTGCTAGTTCATTAAAATCTAAATTAACAAAAGAAGACAAGAAAAAATATAAAAAAGCAATAGCGTCATCTAAAGAAATTATAAAAAAAATAGATAAACTAATTGCTTTGTATTTAGGAAAAATAGATAAACGTCAAGGAATTACACGTAATCCAACAGTAACTATAAATCAACGTTTAGGGAGTGCTAGATGGTATGCTGGTAGTAGATTTGGAAAACAAACAAATACTGAAAAACAATTAATCAATCAGTTTAAAAGTTCTTTGGAAGAAGGCTTAAAGAAAACGAACACCTTTTTTAATAAAGATTGGTTAACTTATAAAAAATCGGTTCAAAATATAAATATTTCACCTTTTAAAGAAACTGCAATATTCTCTTTAAAGTAAATTATTTATTTTTGAATGCTAGTATAACACCAAAATCTCTTACTGAAAAGTAGGAGATTTTAATATTAAAACAACTGCAAACATGAAAAAAAGTATTATTATATTATTTGTATTATTCTCTTTAAAAAACATTGCACAGAATACTCCGAAAAATGAATTAGGAGCTTGGTATATGTATAACGGATCGCATCAACTTTCTAATAAAATAAGTTTAAAAACAATGGCTCATTTTCGCTTTTTTGAAATTGGCGATGATATGCAGCAATTTATTGGGAGATTGGGAGGTAACTATAAAATAAACAACAATTTAAGTACTACTTTGGGGTACTCCTTTTTAAATACAGATGCTAGTTTTAATAGCAACGGTGGTGAAATAAATGAGCATCGTGTTTATGAAGATTTTAATATAAAACATAAAATAAACCATTTAGGTTTTGCACATCGTTTTAGAGCTGAACAACGTTTTTTTAACTCAACTACAGCACATTTATTACGCTATCAAATAGCTTTAAGCTACCCTTTAAATAACAAATGGTCTACCTATTTATATAATGAAGTCTTTTTTGATCTTGATGGCGAAGCATTTAATCAAAACTGGCTTGGAGCAGGCTTTAAATACAATGTAAATAAAAAAATAAAACTTAAAGCAGGCTATCAGAAAATAAGTACTAACGGTGGAGGTAATTTTAATAGAATACTTGTAGGTATTGCTATTAATACAGACCATCGTAAAAAGAAATAAAAAGCTATTTTAGCAAAAAACTAATTTAAAGATGATTGCACACACTTTTACTAATGATGCAATAGTATTTGGAATTCTAATGATTAATGAACGAATATGAAAATAACATACAAATTAACCTTACTAATATTATTAATTAATCTATTTACAAATACGTTAAAAGCTCAAACATTTACCATAGAAAATGTAAATGAAAATAGTGCAAAAAACTTCAAAATACCTTCAACCATTGATAAGTTAACATTTGACGGTTTCAAATTAAAAATAATATCTAAAGATTCTTTAGTTGAAATTAAAAAAATTAATTTATCAAAAAAATTAAACTCTGACAACTCAATAATTGAAAAAACTGAATATGGATTTACTATTATTTATAATTCAGATAAAGAAATTTCATTAGATTCAGAAAAACTATTTGACATTATTGTTAAAGCTCAAAGAAGCTTTGTTGAAAAACCATTATTTGAAATAGAAACAATTTTATTTACAAATAAAGATCAAGAAGTCGCCATAAATTTATCAATAAAAAATTCAACTGCAATTATTAAAGCTCCTTTAATTCCTAAAGACGCAATTGTATTTGGAATTCTAATGATTTCATTAGGACTTGTGTTTTACACAGAATCTAAAACTTCAGGGTTTTGTCCTAAATTTTATAAGATTGTTCCGGGTTTATTCATGGCGTATCTTATCCCTGCATTTTTTACCACATTTGGCATAATTTCACCTGAATGGGAAACCATAAGTGCAACTGGTGAAATTGTAAAAGGAAAATCACAATTGTATTATGTCGCTAGTCGTTTTTTACTACCTGCTGCTTTAGTTTTAATGACATTAAGTATCGATTTAAAAGCTATATTTAATTTAGGTTCTAAAGCTTTAATTATGTTTTTCACAGGTACTGTAGGTATAATAATTGGTGGGCCAATTGCTATTTTATTAATTTCTATATTTTCTCCAGAAACTGTTGGTGGAGCAGGTTTTGATGCTGTTTGGAGAGGTTTATCAACTTTAGCAGGAAGCTGGATTGGAGGTGGTGCAAACCAAACTGCTATGTTAGAAATTTATCAATACAACCCTCAAAAATACGGAGGAATGGTATTTGTTGATATCGTTGTAGCTAATATATGGATGGCTATTTTACTAATAGGAATTGGTAAAAAAGATAAAATTAATAAATGGTTAAAAGCAGATACTACTGCTATTGAAGAATTAAAAGACACCATGGCTAGTTTTACAAAAAGAGTACAAAAAAATCCTAGTTTAACCGATTTCATGATCATGTTAGCCATTGCTTTTGGCACTGTTAGTTTTGGTCATTTTTTATCATCTCATTTAAGTGATTTTTTCAGTAATTTAGTTGCTAGCATCCAATCGCAGGGTTGGAGAAATATTTTTTCTTTCTTAGGTTCTGGCTTCTTTTGGTTAATTAGTGTTTCTACAATTATTGCCATATGCTTATCATTTACAAAAGCAAAAAATTACGAAGGTGCTGGTGCTAGTAAAATAGGAAGTATTTTTATTTACATATTAGTAGCTTCTATTGGTATGAAAATGGATTTAACAATGATTTTTGATAACGTAGGATTAATTGCAATTGGCTTAGTTTGGATGGGTATTCATGCTGGTTTACTAATATTAGTAGCAAAAATGATTAAAGCTCCCTATTTCTTCTTGGCTGTTGGTAGTCAAGCAAATGTTGGTGGTGCTGCTTCTGCTCCAATCGTCGCACAGGCATTTCATCCCTCACTTGCTTCTGTCGGAGTATTATTAGCTGTATTTGGTTACGCTATTGGTACAGTCGGAGCAATTTTGTGTACAATTTTAATGGAATTATCCGCAACCTTATAAGAGAATTCTGCATATTTGCAACTCCAAATTTATAATCACATGAAAAAATTTATTACCATTTGTGCATTTGCCATTATCGCTTTCGCATGTTCTTCTAAGAAAGAAGGAAACATGATTGTTAAAGGTCAAATTAAAGGATTAAAAAAAGGTACTTTATATCTTCAAAAAATGAATGATACAGTATTAGTTTCTGTTGATTCTATGGCTTTATTAGGTGATGATAAATTTATACTCTCAGATAACATTGAATCTCCTGTAATGTACTACATAACTTTTGATGAAAACACAAGAGATAAGCGTTTAATGTTTTTTGGTGAAAAAGGTGAAATAACTATTAATGATAAATTAGAAGAATTTGGCTTTAATCCAGAAATAAAAGGTTCTAAGAACCAAGAAGTGATGAATAAATTTCGTGAGATTGATCGTAAATTTAAAGATCAAAATTTAGATTTTATTAAAAAAGATGTGGAAGCTCGCCAAGCTAAAGACGAAGAGCTTGTTAAAAAAATAACTTTAGACTATAAAAAAATGGTCCGTCGTCGTTTCTTGTTTTCTACAAACTTCGCTATTTCACATGCTGATAGTGAAGCTGCGCCTTATATTGCTTTAACAGAATTATTTAATGCAAATATTAAACTATTAGATACCATTAATAATAGCTTATCTAAGAATGTTAAAAATTCAGATTATGGTAAGAGATTCCAAAAATTCATAACGAAAATTAAAACCGAAGAAGGTAAATAAAAATTACTTAAATATTTCAAAAAAAACTTAGAATTAATTCTAAGTTTTTTTTTGTTTAAATTTGAAAAAAAAGAATCATGAAAATTAAACTTACTTTCTTACTATTTATACTTACAATTTTTTCTTATGGCCAGCAAAAGGCTATCTCAAGAGACTGGACCTCATTTGTCCAAACAATTGCTATCAATTCAAATTCAAAAAAGAAATTTAAATTAATAGCAAACCTGAAAGTTAAACCTAATGATAATAAAGCATGGGCAGGTCTATGGGGTAGGGTTGATACCAAAGATGGTGAACCTGGTTTTTTTGATAATATGAGCGATAGAAAAGTAAAAATTAATAAGTGGAATGAATATACAATTGAAGGTGAAATTGGAAAAAATTCAAAATCTTTAAGCTTTGGAGGTTTATGCTTATATAATGGTGAATTTTTATTTGATAATTTTAAATTACTTATTGAAAATCAAAATGGTGAATTTCAAAAATTAAATATTTCAAATAATGATTTTGAAAGTAATATAATAAATAACGTAATTAAAAATTGGAATGAAGCCATTGTTAGTAATAAAACTGTTAGGGTTAAAGAGTACTCATTAACAACTAGTAATGATAGTTTTTCAGGAAAAAAATCACTTCTAATTTCTGGTAGCGGCATAAAAATTCCTGAGCAAGAATATGGTAAAATAGGTAAAGAGAATGCTAAAAACCCAGAAATTGAAAGTATGATTTCTATGTTAGAAGATTTAAAGGCTAGAGTTGAAAGAATTGTAAAAGATTTACCTCTAGAACACGTAGATCATTTACATGATATTAAAGCGAATAGAATTGGAGCATTAATAATGCATTTAGCAGCAGCTGAAGCCTATTATCAAAAAGCTACTTTTGATAAAACTCTTGTTAATAAAACAAATGAAAATATTTGGGATGCAGGGATGGATTTAGATACTAAGGGTAGAGATCTTTTACAAGGAAAACCAATTAGCTATTATTTAAAAATTTATAATAATGTTAGACAAAAAACTATTGAAGAGCTAAGAAAGAAGGATGATAAATGGTTTAAGAGTGTTAATCCAGGAAAAGGAATTTCAAATCAATACGCTTGGTTTCATGTAATGGAACATCAATCGAGTCATTTAGGTCAAATTTTGTTTTTAAAAAAGAGACTACCTGAATTAAAAAAGAAAGTAAAAATAAAAGGCATTGTTAAACACTAAATAAAAAACTCGATACTAATATTAGTATCGAGTTTTTTTTTAGTTTAGAATTCTATGTATTAATCTTACTTAACTTCTATTTTTCTAAATTAATATATTCATCAACTAAAACTTCTAAAACATTTAATGGCAATGGTCCATTAGTTAACACGACATCATGAAATTCGCGAATATTAAATTTCTCTGCTAATGCTTTTTTTGCTTTTTTACGAAGCTCTAAAATTTTCAGCATTCCTATTTTATATGCTGTTGCCTGACTTGGCATTACAATATGGCGCTCTACCATTTTTACGGCATCTAATTCTGAATTTGGTGTATTATCAGTATAATATTTAATTCCATCTTCACGTGTCCATTTTTTAGTATGAATTCCTGTATCAACCACTAAACGACATGCTCTCCATAACTCCATCGCTAAACGACCAAAGTCTGAATACGGATCTGAATAAAAACCCATTTCTTTTGGAATATATTCAGAATACAATCCCCATCCTTCTACATAAGCAGTGTAACGACCAAATTTTCTAAACATAGGCACTTCTTTTAACTCTTGAGCTATGGCTATTTGCATGTGATGTCCAGGAATCCCTTCGTGATATGCTAAAGCTTCCATTTGGTAAGATGGCATACTTTTCATATCGTACATATTTGCATAATACGTTCCTGGTCTTGAACCATCTAAGGCTGGTTGCTGATAAAATGCTTTTCCTGCTGATTTCTCTCTAAAAGACTCTACTGCTTTTACTACTAACGCTGCTTTTGGCTTCGTTATAAATAATTCATTTAATCGAGTTTTCATACTATCAATAACCTGCTCAGCTTTGTTCATGTATTCTATTCTTCCTTCTTTAGAATCTGCATAATAAAATTGCTTATCCTTTTTCATAAACTCGAAAAACTCTTTTAAAGAACCTTTAAAACCAACACTTTTCATAATAATACGCATCTCTTCATGAATTCGAGTTACTTCTTTTACCCCTATTTGATGAATTTCTTCTGCGGTTAAATTAGTTGTAGTAGTTCTTTTTAGAGCATTATTAAAAAAACTTACTCCTTCAGGTAATTTCCATACTCCATCATCTGTAGTTGCTACTTTTTCTTGAGCTTCTAAAGTTGTTATTAAGTTTTGATACGCAGGTAAAACACCTTCTTTTAAAGCTATAATTCCTTTTTCTATAAATGCTTTTTTCTCTTCAGCATCAATAGCTAACTTATTTACCTTGTTAGTAAAGTCATTCAATAAAGTACTTGGAGTATTCGAATTATCAAAAGGTTTCCCTTTTATTAAATTTCTAGAATCTTCTAGTACTTTTGCAAAAACAAATTTAGGCGGCATAACCCCTTTGCTTTCTCTCTCTTTTAAGTTTGTAACTAGTTGATTGAATAAAGGTTTTAAATTATATAATCTTGCTATATAATTCTCGGCATCTTTTGTCGTAGAAACTTGATGCATATTGATTAAAAATGCTGGAATTTCAGATTGCATTCCATGCATTTGATTTACAGGATACGTATGAAAACGATATTTAAAATCTACTATTTGGTTTTCTAATTGTTGCTTAAATAAATCATAACTTAATTTAGTTTCGCTATCTAATGCTTTTAGGTTTACTGAATCTTTTAACCAAGCTAATGCTATTTTTGCATGCTCTTTTTCTTTTTTTAAAAACTCATCAGAAATATCATTCCACTTGTCAGCATCTTTTTTTATTCCTAAATAGGTTTGATACATCGGATGACGATCTAAATTGTCATTAAACTGTGTATCGAAAAAAGCATTGACTTTTTTTGATTGTTCACTAATTTCTTCTTTAGAAATTAATTTAGCCTTTACTTCTTTTTTACATGATTGTAAAAAGAGTGTTCCCACTAAAGTTATAATTGTAATTAATTTTAATTTCATCTTTTTAGTTATTTACAGCCGAAAAGATACAAAATTAGCAATACATTTAATTTTAAATGAAACTATTGGTAATTTATTATGGTTCGAAATATATTTAGAAACACTACCAGCTAAGAATATTAAATTAACTATATCCATCGATAATAGTTAACTAATAAAATTAGTTATAGGTTTTTTATTTTTGTTTATATTTCCATTGATTAACAGTATTTATTATCAAATCACAATATTCTTCTTGCCCTATTGTTCTATTGTTCTATTGTTTGGATGATATGTATTAAGTAATATATGTTTTTCACCTTCGTATACTTCAAGAGAAGAATCATTTTCTTTTTTTTCTAATTTTTCAAATAGATCAAAGAAATCTTCGTCAAAAAAATTGAGAGTATTTCCAAAAATTATAATATCAGGGTTTATCAATTTAATTTGTTCGTGTGATGCCGCTTTATTTTTATTATAATAAGATTTTATTTCACTAGGATTAGACGAGCTGCCTCCTGGTTCCTTTTTAACATTAATATATGCAACTTTCCTTAAAACGTCTATAATAGATTGGTCGCTATACACACTTTCCATATTTTCCCAACTGATATTATTTAATATCCCATATGTAGCATATACTATTGGGTTAAATGTATTAGCCCATCCACTTTTAATTCCTTTTCCATTTTTGTTCTTGATATTATTGGCTAAGGCATCTCTCATATCCCAATTTGAATCACCAGGACAATTCACTTCTTTTAAAATCCATAATATTTTAGGCGAATTAGAATAATACTCTTCGGTATCCACTATTCCGTCATACACAATATCTCTTGTAAATTGTTTTTTATTATTTTCAAAGTCAATTATTGTTTTCATGGCTACGAAGCGTGGTTATTAATATTTAAATGTAAGATTGATTGCGTTATTTAAGCTATGAACTTAATAAATACAAACCGAATATAAAACCTGACAGGATTCTATTAAATAGGTAAGGAAACTTGCAATTAATTTTATACTTCTTCAGTCTGCCTCTTAATAAATTGAACAAATAATAAAAAAAACTTAAAAATTTGTAAAATAAGTAAGGTGTAACCTTACTTATTTTACAAGTTTAATTTAATAATAAAGTGATGTATAAAAAAATATTATAACATCTTGTTATTAGCATACCTAAATGAAAGATATATAGACATGAATAAAACCGATTCTTCTTAGAAAATTACAGCCTAAAAACACGAAACAGTAATACCTTAAATCTTAAATGAAAGTATTGGTAATTTACTGTGATTTGCAATATCTTCAGCAATACTGCCTTCAAAGAAATGAGAAATCCCTTTTCTTCCATGAGTAGCTACTGCAACAATATCTGCTTTACTTTTATTAGCAAAATATAATACGCCTTGCTCTACTGTGTAGTCAAAAACTATTTTCACTTCATTTATGTTACTAATGTCTTCATTTGTTTTGTTAAAAAAGGCAATCATCTTTTCTTCTACTTCTTTAGAACTACTAAACTTAGCAGAAGGTGTATTAACATATACCAATTGTATATTGCAGTCTAATTTTCTGAAAAAAGTTTTGGCCTTTAAATAAGGAGCAACATCATCATCAGAAAAATCGCAAGCAAAAACAACTTTCTCTATTTCTTTAGTAATTGGTTTATCTTTAATAACCAATACGGGCACATTTGCATAACGTATTACTCTTTCTGTATTAGAACCAATAAACATTTCTTTTAATCCACTAATGCCTTTAGACCCCATAATAATAAAATCTACACCTTCTTCTTTAGCTAACTCATCTAGCTCACTAAATATCTTAAAATGCTTAATTATGGGAGTTACTTTTACATCTGATAAATATTCCTTCTGTAAAAAAGTGTTAATTTTTTTCTCTGCTAATTTTAAGTAAAAGAATGCTTCTTCACTTGAAGAAGTGTCTGATTGAGTAATTACTGCGTTTGAAAGTTCAAGCATATGAACTACAATAATTTCAGCATTGTTTTTTTTTGCTATAAAAGCAGCCGTTTGTAATGCGTTTTCTGAATGAATTGAAAAATCTACAGGGACAATAATTTTTTTCATATGATTATATTTTTTGGTTTAACTTCTAATCTAAGTTACTTAAAATAGGGCTTATAAAGTATGACTTTTATCATCCTTATTTTTTTTAATGACACCCTTCTATTGAATCTACAAAGTTTTTAACTGGTAATGGAGAAACATAGGGTATTCCTAACCCTAAACCACGAAGTATAAATAATATTCCGATAAGAACAACTACGTACGGAATTGCTTGTTGAATTCTTTTACGAGTTACTCCATTTGTAAAGTTTCCAAGATAAACAACTGTTGTCATTAACGGAACAGTACCTAAACCAAAGATAAACATATATAAACTACCTGAAAGCGAATTTGTAGTTGCCAATGCTCCAAAAATAGCCATATATACCAATCCGCAAGGAAGAAACCCGTTTAAAAAACCAATGGTAAAAAAAGTATCGTTTCTTTTTTTCTTGAGTTCTTTTCCTAATGAAGATTTTACTTTCATTACCAATCTATTAATTGATTTTGAAAAGTTGTATTTCTGGAAAGTTTTAGGTAATAAAATTACTAAAATCATTAATATTCCAACTATAATTGATAGTTGTTGTTGAAACCCAAAAAAGTAAAACCCTTTTCCTAAGGATCCGAATAACAAACCTATTAAACTATATGTAAATAATCGTCCTAGGTGATAACTAGTAACTTGGAATAATTGTTTTAATTTATTTGTTCTATCAACAGGCAGCATAAAAGCTATAGGCCCACACATACCAATGCAATGAAAACTACCTAACAAACCTAATATGATTGCAGAAACAAACATTAATAGTTTATCTCTTTCTCAAATAAATATGCCTTATTTTTGTAGTCCCAAGAAACTATAATGTTCCAACGACCACCTAACAAACGTTTCTCAGGCACGAGCAAATATGTATTGGAAATTGAAATCGGAATTTCAAAATCCAATTGCTTATTAGATGGTCTATATAGGAACACTTTTCCTGTTATATCCTTAGGATTAAACTCTGTTGAAAAATAGACTTTTAATCCTTCTGGTATTTTTTTTATCTTAATATTTTCGTTTAATTCTTTTGCATTTTTTGTTGCATCTATGTTTCCTTGAAATTCTAATTCTTTTTTATAATATTCCTCAGATACTAAATCATGATTATAATTTTCACCTGTACTCATTGATATAACGAAGTACATAATAAAACTCATAAACCCTATAATTGCAATTACTATACCCGTGCCCCAGTTTAGTTTCATTTTTATTGTTTTTAACGTCATTGCGAATAAAATGAAGCAATCTGCTAATTTATTAAGAGATTACTTCGTCGTAATGACAAATTATTTATCTATAACTTCTTGGTCCTAAAAAATTAGTTTTAGTAGTTTCTATTAATATATCTCCGCTATAAACTCCTATTCTAAGGTTTATTTTATCTTTTTTCATTTCAGATTGATGCAACTCTATAAATAATGTCCCTTCTGCTAACCCTTGCTTTGGAACTTCAAAGTTTTGATGTGTTACCGTTTCTATCTTTCCTTTATGAGATAATAGCTTGTAACTAACATCATCAATCTGTTTTGTTGTTTTATTAATTACTTTGTAAGTATAAATATTACTTATAACTCCGTTTTCTTTATGTTGATATAATTGTCCTGGTAATCGTAAAATAGTTGCTTCAACATCATTTCTTAAAAATAACATTCCTATTAAAACAGCTATTAAAATTCCTAAAACAGCAGTATATCCTTTCATTCTTGCTGTGAATTGAAAAGGTGTTTTCTTTTCAATATTTTCTTCACTTGCAAAACGAATTAACCCTTTAGGAAAACCTACTTTTTCCATAATATGATCACACTCATCAATACAAGCCGTACAGTTTACACACTCTAACTGTGTACCATTTCTAATATCGATTCCTGTAGGGCATACATTTACACATTGAAAACAATCAATACAATCTCCTTTTCCAGTAGTTGCTCTATCTTCTTTTTTACTAAATTTAGCTCTTCCCTTTTCTCCCTCTCCACGTACATGATCATAAGCTACATTAATTGTTTTATTATCTAATAAAACTCCTTGTAATCGACCATAAGGGCATGCTATAATACATACTTGCTCTCTAAACCAAGCGAAAATAAAATAGAAAACTCCTGTGAAAATTAATAAAGAAATTAAGGTACTTGTATTATCTAATGGATTACCTGTTATATAATTAATAACAGTATCTCCACCTATTAAATACGCTAAAAACACATTTGCTATTAGAAATGATATGACAAAAAAGATAAACCATTTTAGTAATCTCTTTTTAATCTTCTCTGCATTCCAAGGCTGCTTTTCTAAACGAATTTGCTTTCCTCTATCACCATCAATCCAATATTCTATTTTTCTAAAAACCATTTCTAAAAATATGGTTTGAGGACAAATCCATCCGCAGAAAATTCGACCAAAAACTACGGTAAATAGAATAATAAATACCACACCTACAATCATTGATACCACTAACAAATGAAAATCTTGTGGCCAAAAAGGAAATCCGAAAATATTAAACTTACGCTTTATAACATTAAATAACAAAAACTGGTTCCCGTTTATTTTTATAAACGGAGCAGCTAATAAAATTAACAGCAAAAAATAACTAACGTAAGATCGGTATTTATAAAATCTTCCGCTTGGTTTTTTTGGATACACCCAAGCACGCTTACCTTCACTATTTATGGTACCAATACTATCTCTAAATTGTTCGTTCTCGGGTGTTTCCATTCTAACTATTAAAAAACCTCAATTATTATTTATCTTTTATTTATTGCTTATTCACCTTCATACAAATCTCCTTGTGCAGGTTTAGCTTTTGCTGGTGTAGTACCTTGCATAGCCATAATATAACTTGCTACTTTTTGTATATCTTTTGGTTTTAACGTTTTACCCCAAGCAACCATTCCCTTTCCATCTCTACCTCCATTAGTAATAGTAGCAAATACGTTTTTAATACCACCTCCTAAAAGCCAATACTTATCCGTTAAATTAGGTCCAATTCCACCACCTCCATCGCCAATATGGCATGCAGCACAGTTTAATTTATATACAGCTTTACCTCTCTTTAAATCGCTTTCTGAAGTTAAAATAGTTACTGTTTCTGCATCGATAATTGCCTCTTTAGATGTTGACCTGAAAGCGGCTAATTCTTTTTTAGCCTGCGCTACAGATTGTGCATATTCCATTTCTTGAGTATAACCATCTAACACCTCAAATCGTACTAAATAAACTACTGCAAAAACGATGGTTGCATAAAACATATATACCCACCATGGTGGTAACGTATTATCTAATTCTTTAATACCATCATAATTATGATCTAAGATAATTTCTTCTTCTTGTTCTACAGCTTTGGCTTCTGTCCATTTTGTTATTAACTTTTTAGCCCAAGCCCAATGATCTACTTCTTCAGGATTTATTCCTGCTTTAACCATTGCAACATCTTCAATTTTTTTAACTCCTATTACGGTAAGAACTTCTTTTGCCAAAATAACCAACCCAAAAGCTATAATACCTAACCAAACTATTGGAATTTCTAAAAAACTAAAAGGGTTTTCATATGAACTAATTGCCTTTGCCAATACAAAAGGCGTTAAAAACGTAAACAAGAATGAAATAACCGACTGAACTCTTGTATAGTTTTTTGGCATCGATTCATTTGCTTTATTTACAACAGTATTAGATAAAACTTCTTTTAGAAGAACAACTAAACCAAAACCAATTGTAATGTACCAAACTACTGAGTTTTCTAAAAAATTAAAAGGTTCTTTATATGCCTTAAATGCCTCTGCTAAAATAAATGGCATTGAAAAAACAAAAAGAAAAGATACTATTGATTGAATATATTTTTTCATAATAATTTGTTTTAATCATTTAAAGGTAAATTACTTACCCTGCTTATATATTCTTTTTTGGCTGTAAATACCCACCAAAATAATACCATAAAAAATGTAAAGAATATTGTTAATGAAATCAAAGGATATATTTCTATACCAGCAATGCTTTCCATGTGATTTTTTACGAATTTTAACATGAGTTCTATTTTTTAGTACTTAATTGTTTTTGAACATCTTTTACCTTAATATCTGTACCTAACCTTTGTAAGTAAGAGATTAAAGCGACTATTTCTCTATCTTTCATTTCTATAAAAGTTTGCCCATTATCTTCTGCATATTTCTTGTCAGAAGCGTAATTGTTAGCAAAATCAGGATCTTGATGTAAGTTTTCTTGAATCTTAGCTCCTTGCGCATCCATACTAGCTTGCGCATTTGCTATTTCTTCATCAGAATAAGGAACCCCTAAAGAAACCATTACTCTCATTTTATCTTGAGTACTACTCTTGTCTAGTTTACTTCTTACTATCCATTGGTATGCTGGCATTATAGAACCTGGTGAAGTACTTTGTGGGTCATACATGTGATTTAGGTGCCAACTATCAGAGTATTTACTTCCAATTCTATGCAAGTCTGGCCCTGTACGTTTAGATCCCCATAAGAATGGATGATCATATACAAATTCACCTGCTTTAGAATATTCTCCATATCGCTCAACTTCCGATCTAAAAGGTCGTACCATTTGCGAGTGACACCCTACACATCCTTCTCTAATATAAATATCACGTCCTTCTAATTCTAAAGGTGAATATGGTTTTACACTAGATATTGTTGGTATATTAGATTTCACTAATAATGTTGGTACAATTTGAACAACACCACCGATTAAAATTGCTATCGTTGCGTAAATAGTTAACTTTATTGGTTTTCTTTCTAACCAAGTATGCCATCCTTCTCCTTTCGTTCTATTCTTAGAAACTTTTGTTAAAGCTGGTGCTTCTGCTAAATCATCAGTAACATCTGTACCCGATCTTACAGTTCTTATCATGTTGTATAGCATTACAAATGCCCCTACAATAAACATACTACCTCCAATAGCACGCATCCAATACATTGGTATAATCTCATTAACTGTTTCTAGGAAATTACCATACGCTAATGTTCCGTCTGGGTTGAACTGTTTCCACATAGAAGCTTGTACAAAACCTGCAACATACATTGGTAATGTGTACATGATAATTCCTAAAGTACCTATCCAAAAATGGAAATTAGCTAATGCTGTAGAATATAATTTTGTTTTAAACATTCTTGGAACCATCCAATAAATCATTCCGAAGGTAAAGAAACCGTTCCAGGCTAAAGCACCAACGTGAACGTGCGCAATAATCCAATCACTAAAGTGTGCAATTGCATTTACGTTTTTTAAAGATAACATTGGCCCTTCAAAAGTTGCCATACCATACCCTGTAATTGCAACTACAAAGAATTTTAAAACAGGATCTGTACGAACCTTATCCCAAGCTCCACGAAGTGTTAATAATCCGTTTATCATTCCACCCCAAGAAGGCGCTAATAACATGATTGAAAATGCTACTCCTAAATTTTGTGCCCAAGTTGGTAATGCTGTATATAATAAATGGTGAGGTCCTGCCCATATATATATAAAAATTAACGACCAAAAGTGAACAATTGATAATCGATATGAATATACCGGTCTGTTTGCTGCTTTCGGAACGAAATAATACATTAAACCTAAAAACGGCGTTGTTAAGAAAAATGCTACGGCATTATGTCCGTACCACCATTGCACCAAGGCATCTTGTACACCTGCATATACAGAATAAGACTTTAAAAACCCTACTGGTAATGCTAAACTATTAAATATATGTAATACTGCAACAGTTACAAAAGTTCCTAAATAAAACCATATAGCTACATATAAATGACGCTGTCTTCTTTGAAGAATTGTCCAAATCATGTTAACACCAAAAGCTACCCAAACTAATGCGATTGCAATATCTATAGGCCATTCTAACTCGGCATATTCTTTAGAACTTGTATATCCTAACGGAAGTGTAATTGCTGCTGCAACAATAATTAATTGCCATCCCCAGAAATTAAAATTACTTAAAAAATCACTTGCCATACGTGCTTTAAGCAATCGTTGTAACGAATAATAAACTCCTGCGTAAATTGCATTTCCTACGAAAGCAAAAATTACGGCATTAGTATGTAACGGACGTAAACGACCAAAACTTAACCATGAAATTCCGTCTGTTATATTTGGGAATAAAAACATTAATGCCAACAGTAAACCTACTGAAAAACCTACGATTCCCCATAGAAGTGTGGCGTAAATGAATTTTTTTACGATTTTGTTATCGTAATAAAATTGTTGCATTTCCATAATCTAATTGAATTTAATATCTATTGTTAGTTATTGATTTTTGTTTCTTCTTTTACTAATTCGTCATCAAAAAGCATACGAACAGATGGCGTATACGAATCATCGTATTGTCCATTTTTTACCGAAACGATAAATGCAATAAAAAAAATAATTGCCACTAAAATGCTTAGTGTAAGTAGTAAGTAAATAACGCTCATATCTTGCCTGATAATTATTTTACAAATTTAGTTTTGACGACCTTATTAAAATATGACAAATGTCATGTTTTACGGTTTTGTTAAGAAAAACTTAAAGTTAATCATTTTATTTATACTTAAATCGTCATAGAAAATAGTTTTGTTTCTGGTTTATTTCTATGTAATCGCTTGTCAAATGCCATGCAAATATTCCGCACATAAGGCCTTGCTTTTTCAGGAACTGACAAGCTATTCCCTTCAATAGAAACTAATCCATCTTCTACCATTTCTAGTAGCTTTTCTAAATGTACTTCTATATCTTGAACCTGTAAATTTGTTTCATCCCACGAAGTGAAAAAATGACACATAATGTTTAAAATATGCTTTCTTATAATTAAATCTTCATCAGATAAAATATGTCCTCTAAACACAGGGATTTCACCTTCGTTTACTATTTTTTGATATTCTTTTACTGTTTTTACATTCTGTGCAAAACCATACCAAGAGTCTGATATTGACGACATCCCTAAGCCTATCATTAATTGGGTTTTGTTTGCGGTATAGCCCATAAAATTTCGATGCAATGTTTTTTCTTGAGTTGCTTTATATAACGTGTCAGATTTTAACGCAAAATGATCCATTCCTATTTCTACATACCCCATTTCAGCAAACAATTCTTTACCTATTTCATACAACTCTCGTTTCGCTTCATTCTTTGGTAAATCATCTTCATTAAAACCTCTTTGCCCAACACCTTTTACCCACGGAACATGCGCATAACTATAAAACGAAATTCTATCTGGTTGTAATTCTTTCGTTTTATTAATAGTATGAATTACATTTTCTTTGGTTTGAAATGGAAGCCCAAAAATTAAATCGTGACTAATAGATGTGTATCCTATTTCTCTTGCCCAACGTGTTGTTTTTTCAACATTCTCAAAAGGTTGCACTCTATGAATTGCTACTTGTACTTTTTCATTATAATCTTGCACACCATAACTTACACGAGTAAAACCAACATCAAATAAAGTTTGTAATTGTTCTTTTGTAGTATTATTTGGGTGACCTTCAAAACTAAATTCGTGATTCGGATGCTTTTTTGCATTTACAAACAAGCCATCAATTAGTTTTTTTAACTGTTCTTTTGAAAAAAAAGTAGGTGTTCCACCTCCTAAATGAATCTCTTTTATAATTGGAGTTTCATCAACCAAATTGGTATATAAATTCCATTCTTTTAAAACAGTATCTATATAATCTTCTTCTACTTCGTGTCTTTTTGTAATATGCTTATGACACGCACAAAATGTGCATAAACTCTCACAAAAAGGTAAATGAATATACACGCTAATTCCTTCTGAAGAATTACTTTCTATAAACGTTTTTTTGAAAGTTTCAATCCATTTATCTTTAGAGAATGTTTCATTATCCCAATAAGGAACCGTTGGATAACTAGTGTATCTTGGCCCCGGAATATTATATTTTTGTATTAATGAATTCATCTGTTTATTATTTATATCAGGTCGGTCGCAACAAAGACCTTATTGAGTTAATAACCTCTCGCAAACTGCCGTTATATTTTCAGCAGAATATATTTTTGTTTTCAAATAATGCTCGAGGGGACAATAATTAAGCTAATTCTAAAGCAATTTCAATCATTTCTTTAAAAGTATGCTCTCTTTCATCAGCGGTGGTTCTTTCTCCTGTAACCAAGCTATCAGAAATTGTTAAAATAGAAAGTGCATTTACTTTATGTTTAGCTGCTACGGTATATAAGCCATTGGTTTCCATCTCAACACATAACACACCATATTCTGCCCATTTTTTATAACTTTCAAACTCATCAGCATAAAATTCGTCTGAACTTAAAATGTTTCCTGCTTTTAATGGAATGCTTTTTTTCTTTGCTATTTCTAACGCTTTTTGAAATAGCTCAAAACTTGCAGTTGGCGCGTAATCTGCTCCATTAAAACGGATAGTATTTAATCCTGAATTTGTAGAAGCTGCCATCGCAATAACAATATCACGAATCTTAACTTCCTTTTGATACGAGCCTGCAGAACCTACTCTGATTAAATTTTTAACTCCATAATCGTTGATTAACTCATGTGCGTAAATTAACGTAGATGGAATTCCCATTCCTGTTCCTTGTACAGATATTTGTTTTCCTTGGTACGTTCCTGTAAAACCTAACATACCACGAACATCATTATAACAAACTGGATCTTTAAAAAAAGTTTCAGCAATCCATTTTGCACGCATCGGATCACCTGGTAATAAAACTGTTTCTGCTATTTCTCCCTTTTTAGCTTCTATATGTATGCTCATCTTTTAAAAAAAATATATTCTGTCATTCCCCGCAAAGCTTAGCAAACTCATATTTAAAAAGGAAATACTTCGTTGTTTTTATCACTTCCTTCAAAAAGCCCTTTGTAATGACGATTCTTAAATACTTTTGTTATCTTTTAATATTTATCTTTTTCTGAAACTCCTGTAGTAACTAAAGAAACTCCTGATGATGTTCCTAAACGAGTTACCCCCATTTCTATATATTTTTCTGCAGTTGCTGTATCTCTTACTCCGCCAGCTGCTTTTATTTGAGCTTTGTCTTTTACAACCTCTTTCATTAACTGAACATCTTCTAAAGTTGCTCCGCTTGTACCAAACCCAGTAGATGTTTTTATGAAATCTGCTCCTGCATTTACGGCTAATTGTGAAACAGTTTTTACTTGCTCTTTAGATAAATAACAATTCTCAAAAATCACTTTTAAAACATTGTTCCCTATTGCTTCTTTTATCAACCTGATTTCATTTTCTACATAGTCATTTTCACCATCTAATAACTTACCAATGTTGATAACCATATCAATTTCTGATGCTCCTTTTTGAATACAACTCTTTGCTTCAAAAACTTTGGTTTCTGTTGTCATTGCTCCTAAAGGAAAACCGATCACAGCTGCTATTTTCACCTCAGAATTCCTTAATTCTTGTGCTGCTAACTCAACATAAGATCCGTTTACACAAACTGCGTAGAAATCGTATTCTTTTGCTTCGCTACAAAGTTTAATAATTTCTTCTTTTGTTGCTGTAGCTTTTAATAATGTATGATCTATATATTTACTTATCTGCATAAACTTATACGTTTTTCACTCTTTTTACAGTATCTGATTTTGATAACGTTAATCTCACAATGCTTTCTTCTGTTGCTGTAAGATTATGAACTACTTGTGGTTTTAATGAAATCATATCACCTACATTTAATTGGTTTACTTCTTCATTCACTCCAAAATCAATGCATCCTTTTACTACTTGAACAATTATTGCAAAAGGTGCTTGATGATCCTCCATTGTCTGACCTTTTTTAAATACAACTCGTATTTCTTTAGAAAAATCAGTATCTAATAATAATGATACAACTGGTTTATTATCACTGAACTTTATATCTTTTAAAAATGAGGCTACTTTCATAATATCTATTTTATTTTTTTTCCTAATAAATTTGTTGCAATCGTTGTGAATAATACTATACTAATAGAACTTAAAGGCATTAAAATTGCAGCAATTACAGGTTTTAATTGACCTGTTGTTGCAAAATAAAGCCCTATAAGATTATAACATAAAGAAAGTATAAAACTATACTTAATTATTTTAATTGCTTTTTTTGACGCTTTAATATAACTTCCTATTTGATTGAATTTAGAAGCGTCTAAAATAGCGTCACAAGCTGGTGAAAACACATTTATATTTTCTGATAAGGCAATACCAACATTACTTTGAGCTAAAGCTCCTGCATCATTTAAACCATCACCAATCATAATTACATTTTTACCTTTAACTTGTAATTCTTCTACATAAGATAATTTATCTTCAGGTTTTTGGTTGAATAAAAACGATGTACCACTTGGTAACAATTCTTCCAAATACTTTTTTTCTCCTTCATTATCTCCTGAAACAACAGCCAAACCATAATTTGAATTCAATTCAGAGAATAAACTTTCCATCCCATTTCTGTAAGCATTTTTAAAAATATACTTTCCTTTATATTCATTATTAATACTAATGTGAACCGATGTATCTAAATTAATTTGTTCATCTGTATTTTTAACGAAAGATGATGATCCTATCTTAATACTTGATTGCTTATATTTCGCTTCAATACCTTTACCAGTAAACTCTTTAAAATCAGAAATGGTAATCATCTCTTCAGTTAAACAATCATATAACATTCTACTTAATGGATGATTTGATGCTCTTAAAACACTTTTTAAAAGTGATTTATCTTCAGAACTTAGTATTTCTCCTTTATAATCAATTTGATTTTCTTTATTCGTCGTTAAAGTTCCTGTTTTATCAAAGATTACAGTATCTATTGCAGCTAATTGCTCTATAACTGTTGCATTTTTAAGATAAATTTTTTTCTTTCCTAAAATACGTAACATGTTTCCTAAAGTAAACGGGGCAGCTAATGCAATTGCGCAAGGACATGCTATAATTAACACTGCTGTAAACACATTTAATGCTTTACTTGCATCATAAACCAACCAAAATGCTGTTGCTACAAATGCTATTAGTAAAATGGTTAATGTAAAGTGTTGACTTATACGATCGGTTAGTGTTTTAAAAGATGAATTTTTATCCTTTTTAAATACATCATTACTCCATAACTGCGTTAAGTAGCTTTGCGAAACAGATGTTAAAACTTCCATTTCTATAACTCCTGATAATTGTTTCCCTCCTGCAAATAATTTATCTCCTGATTTTTTTGATACTGGAATAGCTTCTCCTGTAACAAAACTATAATCTATTTTTGCATTTCCTTTTATTAAAACACCGTCTACAGGAATTAACTCTTGATTTCTAATTAATAACCTATTACCTTTTTCTACATCATAAATCTGTACATTTTCTTCTTTTCCTTCAGATGATATTCTGGTAACTGCAATTGGAAAATATGATTTATAATCGCGTTCAAAAGATAAAAAGTTATAGGTTTTTTGTTGGAAAAACTTACCTAATAATAAAAAGAAAACTAACCCTGTTAAGGAATCAAAGAAACCTGTTCCTAAGTCAAAAATAATTTCAGTTGAACTTCTGATAAATAAAACAAAGATTCCTAAAGCTATCGGAACATCAATATTTAATATTTTAGAACGCAACCCTTTATATGCAGAAATAAAATAATCTTGTGCTGCATAAAAAACTACTGGAAGTGAGAATACAAACATCAACCAACGAAATATTCCTTTGTATTGTTCTAACCAAAAACCTGATACTTCAAAATATTCTGGAAATGACAAAAACATTACATTACCAAAAGAAAAACCAGCGATTCCTAATTTGTAAATTAAACTTCTATCTACTTTCTTTTTTCCAACTTCATAATCTTCTAAGCTAATATATGGTTCGTACCCAATAGAACTTAATAGTAAAACAATTTCTTTTAATGAAATTATATCAGAATTATAGGTAACTCTCACTGTTTTTTTAGGAAAATCAACCTGTGACGAACTAATATTTTTCTGTAATTTATGTAAGTTTTCTAATACCCAAATGCATGAACTACAATGTATATGAGGTATATACAAATTTACGACATGTATATTGCCATCATTAAATTCTAAAAGTTTATCAGTAATAGATTTGGTATCAAGGAAATCATATTTCCCTTGAATTTCTTCTGGAATAGCTCCAGGATTATTTTGAAAATCATAGTAACAGGTTAAGTCATTTTCTGAAAAAATTTCATAAACCGTTTTACATCCATTACAACAAAAGAATTTCTCTTGTACAGTAATAGTTTTGGTATCACATTCGTTACCGCAATGAAAACATTTTGTGCTTTCCATATTTACTCGTTTGCCTGCTACAAATATCTTATAAGAATTTAAATTAAAATATGATATTTATCAGCTTTTCTATACCTTTGCTTATACCACCAAAGTACAATATTTATGAGCAAATGTGAACAGTGTATCATTCGTCAATTTAACTCTTTAAAATCGCTCACAAAAAATGAACTCGTTAGAATAGCTGGTTGTAAAACATCTAAAACAATAAAAAAAGGAGAAGTTTTATTTGAAGAAGGAGAACATATAAATGGTGTTTTTTGTATTAAAGACGGTATTTGTAAGGTTTCTAAAATGAGTGATAATGGTAGAGATCAGATTGTAAATCTTGTTCGAAAAGGTGATTTATTAGGAGAGCGTAGTTTAATAAACGATGAAGCGTCTAACCTAAAAGCTATTGCTGTAAATGACATGGAAATTTGTTTTATTCCTAAAGATGAAATAGTTAGAGATTTAGAAAATAATCCTAAATTTACCATGGATATTCTTAAAAACATGGCATCATCTCTTAAAAATGCAGATAACTTTATTGTTGATATGGCTCAAAAAACTGTTAAACAACGTTTAGCAGCAACTTTATTAAGTCTTGATAGTAAATTTGCTAAAAATGAAAATGGTTCTTTAGATATTCATTTATCTCGTGAAGATATTGCAAACATTATTGGTACTGCTACTGAAAGTGCTATTCGATTACTTTCAGAATTTAAAAAGAAAAAAATAATTAACTTAAAAGGTAAGGAAGTTTTTATTCTTGATACTCAAGCTTTAAAAGACATTTCTACTGGTTTTTAATTTAATTTTATAAATAGTGTGACGTCCTGAAATAGCGTTACATGATTAATAATTTAAAGGTAGTGATTTTATATCGCTACCTTTCTTGTTTTTATAGGTTTTTCTTTTTAATTGATTTTGAGCATGCATTTGATTAGGTGTTAACATATGATTAGATAAATGTGGTCTAATTTGATTATAAATTTTAATTGCATTTTTGACCAAATCAGTTTTAATTTTTAGAACCGTATCATATTTATCAATATCAAATTCTTGTTTGAGTATTCCATTAATCCTTTCTGCTATTGCATTTTCATAAGGATCATATTGTTCTGTCATACTTGGTAATATATTATTATCTATCAAAAGCTTTTGATAATCATTAGCACAATATTGTAATCCTCTATCAGAATGATGAATTAACGGTTCTTGTTTGTGTTTTCTAGTTTTTAGTGCCATTTCTAAAGCACCTAAAGAACCCGATACATTTAAACTGTTAGAAACATTATAGCCTACAATTTTTTTAGAATACGCGTCAGTTATTAAAGCTAAATAACTTAGATTCTTTCGATTTCCTATATAAGTGATATCACTTACCCAAACCTCTTCTGGCCTACTAATTTCTAAGGTTTTAATTTGATTTTTATGCTTTCTAAATCGATGATGAGAATCCGTAGTAATATGATAACTTCTTTTAGGTTTTATCAACATCTGATTAGCTTTTAAGATTCTAAATAATTTATCGCGCCCTATTTTTAGATCCTTTAGTTCATTCTCTAATAAATAATAGAGTTTACGAGTTCCTATTTTAGGCATTTTAATACGAACTTCATTTACTAAACATAGCACCTGCCGCGCTAAAGCTCTTTTGTGTTTTGATCTTTTTACAGATAGATAGTATACCTGTCTATTTAGCACGAGTAATTCACAGGAAGAAACTAATGTTTCTTTGCGTTCCGCTTTGTAGAAATCGATAACTCGGGTGTGTAATTTTTTCTGATATCAATACTATATTCTTTTTCTGCTAAATCAACTAGCATATCAAAGATGATAACTTTTTTATCAGCTCGTTCAGCTAAATGCTCTGCTCGGTTCTTTTGTTTCTCTAGCAATTTAATCTTTGCTTCAAGTTCTAATATTTTTTGTTCAGGTGTTTTTGACATAGCAGTAATAGATTCATGTTCCCAATCAAAGTTACCATATTTTTTTAACCAATTAAGAATCGTTGAACCCGCTTGAATACCGTATTTAACTTTTGCTTGACCCTTTGTAAGAAATCCTTGTTCTATTTCTGAAACTAATTGAAGTTTAAAAGAAATCGAATAATCTTTTTGTGTACGCTTTACATACCCCCAATTTACTGAGTTTTTCAGTATACTAAGTTTTTAGTGTAACGCTATTTCAGGACGAGACATAGTATTAAAATAAAAAAAACGTCTAATATTAGACGTTTTTTTTATTTTTTAAGCTTCTCCTGTTGTTCCTCCAAAATTCATTGGAATTGGTACTTGCTCATAATCTTTAATCTCACCATTAGCTTGTTCAAACTTACGAACATTTTCAGCCAAAGCCTTTGTAAGTCTCTTAGCATGCTGTGGTGTTAAAATAATTCTTGATTTTACTTTTGCCTTTGGTACACCTGGCATTATATTAATGAAATCAACTATAAATTCAGATACTGAATGATTAATTATAGCTAAATTACTATAAGTTCCTTCTGCAATATCTTGATCTAACTCTATGTTTAATTGTGGGTCTTTATTTTCTTCCATAAAAATAAGAATAAAAAAAGGCCTCTAAAATTTAGAGGCCTTAATATTAAAATTTATAAATTTTTCTCCATTTCTGCTCTAGGCCCTACGATTTGATGATCGTAAGATCTCATTCCTGTACCTGCTGGTATACGTTTACCTACAATTACATTTTCTTTTAATCCTTCTAATGTATCAATTTTACCGTTTACTGCGGCTTCGTTTAATACTTTAGTAGTTTCCTGGAACGACGCTGCTGATATAAATGATTTCGTTTGTAACGATGCTCTTGTAATACCTTGTAATACCTGTTCAGCTGTTGCTGGTTGAGCATCACGTGCTGCTACAAGATTTTTATCTGCTCTACGTAAAATTGAATTTTCATCTCTTAATTGACGAGCTGAAATCATTTGACCTGGGTTTAAATTCTCAGAATCTCCTGCTTCTTCAACAACTTTCATTCCGTAGATATTGTCGTTGTCTTTGATGAAGTCATTCTTATGAATTAATTGATTCTCTAAAAATAAAGTATCTCCTGAATCAATAATTCTAACTTTACGCATCATTTGACGTACAACTACTTCGAAATGCTTGTCATTAATTTTCACACCCTGTAAACGATATACTTCTTGAATTTCGTTTACTAAGTATTCTTGTACAGCTGAAGGCCCTTTAATATTTAAGATATCAATAGGTGTTGTTGCTCCGTCAGATAATGGCATACCTGCCTTAATGAAATCGTTTTCTTGAACTAAAATCTGGTTAGATAATTTTACTAAGTACTTAGTAATATCACCTGTTTTAGATTCAATAATAATCTCACGATTACCTCTTTTAATTTTACCGAAAGATACTACACCATCAATCTGAGCAATTACTGCTGGGTTAGATGGGTTACGTGCTTCAAATAATTCTGTTACACGTGGTAAACCTCCTGTAATATCCCCTGCTTTACCAGATTTACGTGGAATTTTCACTAATGTATGACCTGATTCAACTTTATCACCATCACTAACCATTAAGTGAGCTCCTACTGGTAAACTATACGAACGTAAAGCATTACCATCAGCATCTTCAATAATTAATGAAGCAATGATTTTCTTGTTTTTAGAATCGATCATTACTTTTTCTTGGAAACCAGTTTGCTCATCAACTTCAACAGAGTAATTGATACCTTGTTCTAAATTGTCAAACTTAACTTTACCTCCAAATTCTGATACGATAACTCCGTTAAATGGATCCCATTGACAAACTGCATCACCTTTTTTGATGGTTTTCATATCTTTACTAAAGATAATAGATCCATAAGGAATAATGTTTGTACTTAATACGATATCAGTTTTCTTATCAATAATTTTGATTTCCGCTGTACGTGAAATAACGATTTCAATTTCTTTTCCGTCGCTATCTTTACCTTTTACAGTACGTAAATCTTCAATTTTAACTTTACCGTCAAATTTCGCGATTAATTTATTTTCTTCAGAAATATTACCTGCTACCCCACCAACGTGGAAAGTACGTAATGTTAACTGTGTACCTGGCTCTCCAATAGATTGTGCTGCAATTACACCAACTGCTTCACCTCTTTGAACTTTTTTACCAGTTGATAAAGATTGCCCGTAACATTTTTCACATATTCCTCTTTGAGATTCACATGTTAATGCTGAACGAACTTCTACTGCATCAATACCAGATGCTTGAATTTTATTAGCTAACTTAACAGTTATTAACTCTCCTGATGCAACTAAAATTTCATCAGAATTTGGTACAAAAACGTTATGTAGTGATGTACGTCCTGTAATTCGATCACTTAAAGATTCAACGATTTCATCGTTTTTCTTTAATGGTGTAACTTCTAAACCTCTTAAAGTTCCACAATCTACTTCGTTTACTATTACGTCTTGAGATACATCTACTAAACGACGCGTTAAATAACCTGCATCGGCTGTTTTTAATGCTGTATCGGCTAAACCTTTACGAGCACCGTGTGTTGATATAAAGTATTCAAGAATCGATAGTCCTTCCTTAAAGTTAGAAAGAATTGGATTTTCAATAATTTCTCCACCACCTGCAGTCGATTTTTTAGGCTTTGCCATTAATCCACGCATACCTGTTAACTGACGAATTTGCTCTTTAGATCCACGTGCTCCAGAATCAAGCATCATATATACCGAGTTAAATCCTTGTTGGTCTTCACGTAAACGTTTCATAGACAGCTCAGTTAACTGATTATTGGTTCTACCCCAAATATCAATTACCTGGTTATAACGCTCTTTTTGCGTTAACATACCCATATTATAGTTACCTACAACTGCATCAACCTCTTTATTAGCTTCAGCAATCATTGTATGTTTTTCTGGAGGAATAATAATATCTCCTAATGAGAACGATAAACCACCTTCAAAGGCGTATTTATATCCCATATTTTTAATTTCATCTAAGAAATCTCCGATTGAAGGAATATCTGTAACTTTTAAAATACCACCAATAATATCTCTTAATGATTTTTTAGTTAAAACCTCATTAATATATCCTGCAGCTTTAGGTACTTTTTCATTAAATAAAACCCTACCAACTGTAGTTTCTATAATTCTAGTTACCGCTTCACCATCTACAACATCGTGTGTACGTACTTTTATACCTGCATTTAAGTCTACTTTCTCTTCATTTAAGGCAATAATTACCTCTTCTGGAGAATAGAAAATTAATCCTTCACCTTTAATAGGCACTTCAGGAGTAGATTTTCTTTCTTTTGTCATATAATAAAGACCCAATACCATATCCTGAGATGGTACCGTAATAGGTGCTCCATTTGCAGGGTTTAAAATATTATGAGATCCTAACATTAATAACTGCGCTTCTAAAATAGCTTCAGGCCCTAATGGTAAGTGAACTGCCATTTGATCCCCATCAAAATCGGCATTGAAGGCAGAACAAGCAAGTGGATGTAATCTAATTGCTTTTCCTTCAATTAATTTTGGTTGAAATGCTTGAATACCTAAACGGTGTAATGTAGGTGCACGGTTTAATAAAACTGGATGTCCTTTAATTACATTCTCTAAAATATCCCAAACAACAGGTTCTTTTCTATCTATAATTTTCTTTGCAGATTTTACAGTTTTTACAATACCTCTTTCTATTAATTTACGAATAACGAAAGGCTTGTATAATTCTGCTGCCATCTCTTTTGGCAATCCACATTCAGATAATCTTAATTCTGGTCCAACAACAATTACCGAACGTGCAGAATAATCAACACGCTTACCTAGTAAGTTTTGACGGAAACGACCTTGTTTACCTTTTAAACTATCAGATAATGATTTTAATGGTCTGTTAGATTCTGTTTTTACTGCAGATGACTTACGTGTGTTATCAAATAAAGAATCTACTGATTCTTGTAACATACGTTTCTCATTACGTAAAATAACCTCAGGTGCTTTAATTTCCATTAATCGTTTTAAACGATTGTTACGGATAATTACACGACGATATAAATCATTTAAATCTGAAGTAGCAAAACGACCACCATCTAATGGCACTAATGGACGTAATTCTGGCGGTATTACAGGAACTGCCTTCATAATCATCCATTCAGGACGATTATCTCTATTTTTTTGAGAATCTCTAAAAGCTTCAACAACATTTAAACGTTTTAATGCTTCGTTTTTACGCTGCTTAGAAGTTTCAGTATTTGCTTTATGACGTAATTCAAATGATAAAGTATCTAAATCAATTCTTTCTAATAAATCGATTAAACATTCAGCTCCCATTTTAGCAATAAACTTTGCAGGGTCTGTATCATCTAAATACATGTTTTCTTGTGGAAGTGTATCTAAAATATCTAAATATTCTTCTTCTGTTAAGAAGTCCATTTTTTGTAATGGTTCTCCATCAACAGTTTTAGCATCACCTGGTTGAATTACTACATAACGTTCGTAGTAAATAATCATGTCTAACTTCTTAGATGGTAAACCTAAAAGGTATCCCATTTTGTTAGGTAATGATCTAAAATACCAAATATGTGCTACAGGTACTACTAAATTAATGTGACCTACTCTGTCTCTACGTACTTTTTTCTCAGTAACTTCAACTCCACATCGGTCACAAATGATTCCTTTATAACGGATTCTTTTATATTTACCACATGCACACTCATAATCCTTTATAGGACCAAAGATACGTTCACAAAATAAACCATCTCTTTCTGGTTTGTGTGTACGGTAGTTAATCGTTTCTGGTTTTAAAACCTCACCTCTAGAAGCCTCTAAAATAGACTCAGGTGATGCTAAACCAATTGAAATTTTGTTAAACTTTTTAACAGTGTATTTTTCGTTCTTTCTTGCCATAATAAGTAATGGATTCGAATTAAAAATTTGTCTCGATGAGACGTATATTTAAAATGATTTATCATTAGGTAATTAAAAATTACCTAATGATATTTCACTGTTTGTTATTCCTCTAATTTAACATCTAATCCTAAACCTTTCAGTTCATGCATTAATACGTTAAACGATTCTGGTAAACCTGGTTCTGGCATAGTTTCACCTTTTACGATTGCCTCGTAAGTTTTGGCTCTACCTAATACATCATCAGATTTCACTGTTAAGATTTCACGTAAGATACTTGATGCACCATATGCTTCAAGTGCCCAAACTTCCATCTCTCCAAAACGCTGACCTCCAAACTGAGCTTTACCTCCTAATGGTTGTTGTGTAATTAATGAATAAGGTCCAATAGAACGCGCGTGCATTTTATCTTCAATCATGTGACCTAACTTAATCATGTAAATTATACCTACCGTTGCTGGCTGATCGAAACGTTTTCCTGTACCTCCATCATATAAATATGTATGTCCGTAACGTGGAATTCCTGCTTCGTCTGTCAATGCGTTGATCTGATCTATATTTGCTCCATCAAAAATTGGTGTTGCATACTTCTGATCTAATTTTTGACCTGCCCATCCAAGAACAGTTTCATAAATCTGACCAATATTCATACGAGATGGTACACCTAATGGATTTAATACGATATCTACTGGAGTTCCGTCTTCTAAGAAAGGCATATCTTCTGCTCTTACAATACGAGCAATAATACCTTTATTTCCGTGACGTCCTGCCATCTTATCACCAACTTTTAATTTACGCTTTTTAGCAACGTAAATTTTTGCAAGTTTTAAGATTCCTGCTGGTAATTCATCTCCTACAGAAATAGTGAATTTCTCACGACGTAAAGCCCCTTGTAAATCGTTAACCTTAATTTTATAATTGTGAACTAATTCAACAACTAATCTATTTAAAAGTTTATCAGTAGTCCAAGTTCCATGCAAGTGTGTAAAATCACCTACAGAGTTTAACATTTTTTGAGTGAATTTTTTACCTTTTGGCAATACTTCTTCACCTAAATCGTTAAATACTCCTTGAGAAGTTTTTCCTGTTATTAAATTGAATAATTTTTCAATTAATACATCTTTTAAATCTTCAAACTTATGTATGTAAGATGCTTCTAAAGTTGCAATTGCTTCTTTATCACGAGCACGTTTTGTTTTATCTTTTACAGCACGTTGAAATAATTTCTTATTAATTACTACACCTCTTAATGATGGAGAAGCTTTTAATGATGCATCTTTTACATCACCTGCTTTATCACCAAAAATAGCACGTAATAATTTCTCTTCAGGAGTAGGATCAGATTCTCCCTTAGGTGTAATCTTACCTATTAAGATATCTCCAGGATTTACCTCTGCTCCAATACGAATCATTCCGTTTTCATCTAAGTCTTTAGTAGCCTCTTCAGAAACATTAGGAATATCATTTGTTAATTCTTCAGCTCCTAATTTCGTATCACGAACATCTAATGAGTATTCGTCAATATGAATAGAAGTAAAAATATCTTCACGAACTACTTTTTCAGAAATTACAATCGCATCCTCAAAATTATACCCTTTCCAAGGCATAAAGGCTACTTTCATGTTTCTACCTAAAGCTAACTCTCCTTTTTGTGTTGCATATCCTTCACAAAGTACTTGACCTTCAGAAACTCTATCTCCAACTTTTACAATTGGCTTTAAGTTAATGTTTGTACCTTGATTCGTTTTTCTAAACTTAATTAAGTTATATGAAATTTCATCTGAATCGAAGCTTACTAAGCGTTCTTCATCTGATCTATCATACTTAATTGTAATTTTATTTGCATCAACATATTCGATAACACCCGCTCCTTCTGCATTTATTAAAATACGAGAATCTTTAGCAACTCTACGCTCTAATCCTGTACCTACAATTGGAGATTCTGGACGCAATAATGGAACTGCTTGACGCATCATGTTAGATCCCATTAATGCACGGTTGGCATCATCATGTTCTAAGAAAGGAATTAACGATGCTGATATAGATGCAATCTGGTTAGGAGCAACATCCATATAATCAATTTCAGTAGGTGTAACGACAGGGAAATCTCCCCCTTCTCGTGAAATTAACTTATCACCAACGAAATCACCATCTGCATTAATCTCTAAATTAGATTGTGCAAATTTCATTCCTTCTTCCTCTTCAGCACTTAAATAAATATGCTCTTGATCTAAATCTATGTTTCCTTCAATAACCTTCTTATAAGGTGTTTCGATAAAACCTAAATTATTCACTTTTGCAAATACAGCTAGAGATGAAATTAATCCAATATTCGGTCCCTCCGGAGTTTCAATCGGACATAAACGTCCATAGTGTGTATAGTGAACATCACGAACCTCAAATCCTGCTCTTTCTCTAGATAAACCTCCAGGTCCTAAAGCCGATAAACGACGCTTGTGTGTAATCTCAGCTAATGGATTCGTCTGATCCATAAATTGAGATAACTGATTTGTTCCAAAGAAAGAATTAATTACAGAAGATAATGTCTTTGCATTAATTAAATCAATTGGAGTAAATACTTCGTTATCACGTACATTCATTCTTTCACGAATTGTACGAGCCATACGAGCTAGACCTACACCGAACTGACCTGCTAGTTGTTCACCAACAGTTCTTACACGACGGTTAGATAAGTGATCAATATCATCTACTTCTGCTTTTGAGTTAATTAACTCAATTAAGTATTTGATAATTGTAATAATGTCATTCTTAGTTAATACCTTCTGATCAATCGGTTCGTTTAACTGTAACTTGGTGTTCATTCTAAAACGACCAACTTCACCTAAACTATAACGTTGTTCAGAGAAAAATAATTTTTCAATTATTCCTCTTGCTGTCTCCTCATCTGGCGGCTCAGCATTACGTAATTGTCTATAGACATGTTCTACTGCTTCTTTTTCAGAATTCGTAGGATCTTTTTGTAATGTATTGTGAATGATTGCATAATCTGCCATGTCATTATCTATCTTATGTAATAAGATAGTTTTTGCACCTGCATCAATTATTTCATCAATATGTTCTTTTTCTATGATTGTATCACGGTCGAAAACAATTTCGTTACGTTCAATAGATACAACTTCTCCTGTATCTTCATCTACGAAATCTTCATGCCAAGTTTTTAAAACTCTAGCTGCTAATTTACGCCCTAATATTTTCTTTAATCCTGCTTTAGAAACTTTTATCTCTTCAGCTAAATCAAAGATTTCTAAAATATCTTTATCTCTTTCAAAACCAATGGCTCTGAATAATGTAGTTACTGGTAATTTTTTCTTTCTATCAATATAAGCATACATTACTTGATTGATATCTGTTGCAAATTCTATCCAAGATCCTTTAAAAGGAATTACTCTTGCTGAGTATAACTTAGTTCCGTTTGCATGGAAAGATTGTCCAAAGAAAACACCAGGTGAACGGTGTAACTGAGAAACCACAACTCTTTCTGCTCCATTAATAATGAATGTTCCAGAATTAGTCATGTAAGGAATTGTACCTAAATATACGTCTTGAACAATAGTTTCAAAATCTTCATGTTCAGGATCTGTACAATAAAGCTTTAATCTTGCTTTTAAAGGTACACTATGTGTTAATCCTCTTTCAATACATTCTTGAATGCTATATCTTGGTGGATCGACAAAATAGTCTAAAAATTCTAATACAAATTGATTACGTGTATCTGTAATCGGAAAGTTATCCATGAAGGTTTTATACAAACCTTCTTCACCTCGCTCATCAGCTTTTGTTTGCAATTGGAAAAAATCTTGGAAAGATTTTACTTGAATATCTAGAAAATCTGGATAATCAGTTCTTAATTGCGATGATGCGAAGTTAATTCTTTCAGTAGTGTTTATCGTTGCCAAAAGAGATGCTATTTTTAAATTAAAAATATTATTTTTTGAAACTTTCTTGTTTCAATAATGCAATTTTAATTGCTTTGCTGACTTAAAATCAGCTCTTTATAGTCGTACTACTACAATTTTATAATTGTAATAAAATAAAGAACGAATATATACACAAAATGGTTTAGGACTAAAAACATGCGTTTCTAGTACCTAAACCTTAATTGTCATACCCAGTAAACTGGGAATGTAAATTACTTCATTTCAGCTTCAGCTCCTGCTTCTTCTAAAGACTTTACAAGACCTTCAGCCTCATCTTTAGTTACTCCTTCTTTTACTGGTGCTGGTGCGCTATCAACAATTGCTTTAGCTTCTTTTAAACCTAATCCAGTTAATTCTTTAACTAACTTTACTACAGCTAATTTAGAACCACCTGCTGCTTTTAAGATAACGTCAAATTCTGTTTTCTCTTCTGCTGCTTCTCCTGCTGCTGCTGGACCTGCTACAACTGCTGCTGCTGCTGGCTCAATACCGTACTCATCTTTTAAAATATCAGCTAATTCATTAACTTCTTTTACTGTTAAGTTAACTAATTGCTCTGCGAAATCTTTTAATTCTGCCATTTTAATTGTTTTTTGAAATTTTATTATTTAGTTTATTAGTGCGCGTAATTATCTTTCAGATAATGTTGTAAGAATACCTGAAAGTTTGTTACCACCTGATTGTAATGCTGAAATAACATTTTTAGCTGGTGATTGTAATAATGAGATAATATCTCCAATAAGTTCTTCTTTAGACTTAATGTTAACAAGCATGTCTAGTTGGTCATCTCCAACATAAACTGACTGTTCAACAAAAGCTCCTTTTAATAAAGGCTTGTCTGATTTTTTTCTGAACTCTTTAATAACTTTTGCAGGCGCATTCGACACCTCAGAAATCATCATTGAAGTATTTCCCTTTAAAGCATTTGGTAAATCTCCAAAATCTTTATCAGATGCTTCCATTGCTTTTGATAGCAATGTATTTTTAACAACAGCCAATTCTACATCAGCTTTAAAACAAGCTCTACGTAAGTTAGATGTAGTAACTGCATCTAAACCAGAAATATCTGCTAAATAGATGGTACTTGTATCTGCTAATCTTGCTGTTAAATCTTCTATTACTTGTAATTTGTCTTCTCTTGTCATAATTAAAAGTTTAACTGTCTTATAAAGACACCGATTTTTCATCTACAGCAACACTAGGACTCATAGTAGAAGACATAAAAATACTCTTTATATAATCTCCTTTAGAAGCTGTTGGCTTTAGTTTAATTAACGTTTGTAATAACTCATTTGCATTTTCTTGAATCTTCTCAGCATCAAAAGATACTTTTCCGATTGCAGCGTGTACAATACCAGTTTTATCAACTTTAAAGTCAATTTTACCAGCTTTAACTTCTTGTACTGCTTTTGCAACATTCATAGTTACTGTACCTGTTTTTGGGTTAGGCATTAAACCTCTTGGTCCTAAAACACGACCTAAAGGACCTAATTTACCCATAACACTAGGCATAGTAATAATAACATCAACATCAGTCCAACCTCCTTTAATTTTCTGAAGGTATTCATCTAATCCAACATAATCTGCACCTGCTGCTATAGCTTCGGCTTCTTTATCTGGAGTAACTAATGCTAATACTTTAACATCTTTACCTGTTCCGTGTGGTAATGTTACAACTCCACGTACCATTTGATTTGCTTTACGAGGATCTACTCCTAAACGTACTGCTAAATCGACAGATGCGTCAAATTTCACATTTGTAATATCTTTAATTAAGGCTGATGCATCTTTTAAGCTGTAAACTTTAGAGCTATCTACCTTAGAACGAGCTTCTTTTTGCTTTCTAGTAATTGCCATTTCTAAATATGTTTTAAAGTTTAAGCAGGTGCATTACCTGATACTGTTAATCCCATAGAACGAGCAGTTCCGGCAATCATTTTCATTGCAGATTCGACTTTAAAGGCATTCATATCTACCATTTTGTCTTCTGCAATTACTCTAATTTGATCCCAAGAAACACTTGCTACTTTTTTCCTATTTGGTTCTCCTGAACCCTTCTTAATTTTGGCCGCTTCTAATAATTGTACTGCAGCTGGTGGCGTTTTTACAACAAACTCGAAAGATTTGTCTTTATAAACGGTAATCACAACAGGTAAAACTTTACCTTGTTTGTCCTGTGTACGAGCATTAAATTGCTTACAGAACTCCATGATATTAACACCGGCAGCACCTAAAGCGGGTCCAACTGGTGGCGACGGATTCGCAGCACCTCCCCTTACTTGTAGTTTAACTAATTTACTTATTTCTTTTGCCATTGTTTAAGATTTAATGATATGTTTAAAATGGAAGCTTCAAACACATCTAAATATATAGGTGTAACGATTATATTTTTTCTACTTGCATATAGTTTAACTCTAATGGTGTTTTTCTTCCAAAAATCTTAACCATTACTTCTAACTTACGCTTTTCCTCATTAACTTTCTCAACTGTCCCGTCGAATCCATTAAAAGGCCCGTCAATTACTTTTACTGTTTCACCAGTATTAAAAGGAATTGCGATGTTTTCATCTCTAACAGAAAGTTCATCAACTTTACCTAACATTCTGTTTACTTCAGATTTACGCATTGGTACTGGTTCACCACCTTTAGTTTCACCTAAAAAACCAATAACCCCTGTTACTGATTTTATTACGTGAGGTACTTCTCCTGCTAAATTAGCTTCTACCATTACATAACCTGGAAAGTAAACTCTTTCTCTGTTAACTTTCTTCCCGTTTCTTACTTGAATAACTTTTTCTGTAGGAACAATTACTTTACTTACATAGTCTGACAATCCAAAACGAGCAATTTCTGTTTCGATATAAGTTTTAACCTTATTTTCTTGACCTCCAACAGCTCTAACTACATACCACTTCATCACCGAATCAGCCATATTCTAATTATTAAACATATTGAAAAAATTATCTAAACTATTCTGAAAAACCCAATCTATCCCTGCTACTACCAAAGCAAAAACAATTGTAAATGCAGCAACAACCACAGTTGACTTTTGAGCTTCTTCACGAGAAGACCATGTCATGTTTGTATTCAGCTCTTCGAAAGAACCTTTGATGTATTGTATAAAGTTATTCATTTTGTTATCCTTTTAACGAGTTGTGATTTAATACCACAACTCGTTTTATTATGCACGGGCGGAGAGATTCGAACTCCCGACAGCTGGTTTTGGAAACCAGTGCTCTACCGCTGAACTACGCCCGTATTTTTTTTTAAAAGGAGTCTCTCATTAAAGAGACTCCTTTTTATATAGTATAAACTAATTGATTAGTCTAAAATTTCAGTTACCTGACCTGCACCTACTGTTCTACCTCCTTCACGGATAGCAAACTGTAAACCTAAGTTTAATGCAATTGGTTGGATTAATTCAACTGTAATAGTTAAGTTATCTCCAGGCATAACCATTTCAACTCCATCAGGTAAGAAAATATTACCAGTTACATCAGTTGTACGAACGTAAAACTGTGGACGATAGTTGTTATGGAATGGAGTGTGACGTCCACCTTCTTCTTTTTTCAATACATACACCTCAGCCTTAAACTTAGCGTGTGGAGTTACAGAACCTGGCTTACAGATTACCATTCCTCTTTTTATATCTTCTTTTGCAATACCTCTTAATAAGATACCAGCGTTATCTCCTGCCTCACCTCTATCTAAGATTTGACGGAACATTTCGATACCAGTTACTGTAGAAGTTAACTTCTCAGTACCCATACCAATAATATCTACAGATTCTCCAGAATTGATGATACCTGTTTCAATACGACCAGTAGCAACTGTACCACGACCTGTAATTGAAAATACATCTTCAATAGGCATTAAGAAAGGCTTTTCAGTTTCTCTTAATGGCTCTTCAATCCAAGAATCAACAGCTGCCATTAATTCTAGCACTGTATCAACCCATTTTTGTTCACCATTTAAAGCACCTAAAGCAGAACCAGCAATTACAGGACCATTATCTCCATCATAATCATAGAAAGATAACAATTCTCTTACTTCCATTTCTACTAATTCGATCAATTCTTCATCATCAACCATATCCACTTTGTTCATAAAAACAACCATACGTGGAATACCTACCTGACGACCTAATAAAATATGCTCACGAGTTTGTGGCATTGGACCATCTGTTGCAGCTACTACTAAAATAGCTCCATCCATTTGTGCAGCACCAGTTACCATGTTCTTTACGTAATCGGCGTGACCTGGACAGTCAACGTGCGCGTAATGACGGTTTGCTGTTGCATATTCTACGTGAGAAGAGTTAATTGTTATACCTCTCTCTTTTTCTTCTGGTGCATTATCGATTTGATCAAAATCTCTAGCTTCAGAGAATCCTGCATCAGCTAATACTTTAGTGATAGCAGCAGTTAATGTAGTTTTACCGTGATCTACGTGACCAATAGTTCCAACATTTAAGTGGGGCTTCGAACGATCGTAAGTTTCTTTTGCCATGATTATTAATTTTAATTCTTAGTTAAATATTTAGTGTTACTTTAAATTCTTTTTTAAAAAAACTCTAAAAAAGAGCCAATGACCGGATTTGAACCGGTGACCTCATCCCTACCAAGGATGCGCTCTACCAACTGAGCTACACCGGCGTGGATAATTTTAGAGCGAAAGACCAGGTTCGAACTGGCGACATTCAGCTTGGAAGGCTGACGCTCTACCAACTGAGCTACTTTCGCGTATTTTTAAAACCTTTCATCAATAATCAAAAGTTGAAGCTTGATATATTAACTAATCGGTTTTAAAAAAGTGGGGAGAGCAGGATTCGAACCTGCGAAGTCGTAAGACAACGGAGTTACAGTCCGTCCCAGTTGGCCGCTTTGGTATCTCCCCATTGGTTTTTTAATAGTATGTTTAAGAACGTTTCTCTTAATTTAAGAGCCGATGGAGGGACTCGAACCCACGACCTGCTGATTACAAATCAGCTGCTCTAGCCAGCTGAGCTACATCGGCTTTTATTGTCATAAAAAACAATCCGCTATTTCTAACGGACTGCAAATGTATAAAGTAATTTTTAAACTTTAAAACTTTTTATGAATAATTTTTATCTTTTTATGAAACTAAGGAATCTCTAAGCTTTTCTTTCGACTTTTTTAAGCTTCTTTTTAAAGAATCAACGGCAATATTCACACCTTCTTCAAAGGTTTTGTTTATTTTTTTAACTATTATCTCATCACCTGGTATATTTATTTTAACTTCAGTAATTTTATTTTCTTTTTCGCTAGTTTTCTGCACTTTTAAAAAAACCTCTACATCAACTATCTTATCATGAAACTTTTCTAAACCTCCTATTTTCTTCTCTATGTAATCTATTAAACTTTTATCTGCTGTAAAGTTTACTGACTGTGTGAATACTTTCATAATTTTTCAATCTTTATTTCGACTCTCTAGGATGAGCCATGTTATACACTTTTTTTATCTGCTCCAAGCTATTATGCGTATACACTTGGGTAGAGGCTAAACTTGAATGCCCTAGTAATTCTTTAACCGAATTTAACGACGCACCATTATTAAGTAAATGTGTAGCGAAAGCATGCCGTAATATATGGGGACTTTTTTTTGCTTTTGTTGACACTCTACTAAAGTACAAATTAATTATTCGGTACACAAGAGTTTCATAAATTTTAACCCCTTTTTTTGTTACTAAAAGCTCATCGCCTCCTACTAAATTATCACTTCTTTTTAAACTCAAGTATTGATTTAAGGTCTCTAAAACCGATGGCAATAATATTACAAATCTTTCCTTATTTCTTTTCCCTAAAACTTTAATAACCTGCTTAGTAAAATCAACATCCTTTTCTTTAATATTAATCAGCTCTATCCGCCTTATTCCTGTTGAATACAACAACTCTACAATCAACCTATCTCTTATCGACTCAAAATCATCCCCTTCACGTAAAAGCTCTAAAACCTGCTCCACCTCACCTTCATCAAACGGTGTTTGTATTTTTTTTTGAACTTTTAACGCTTTATGCTTCGCTAACGGATTAAGCTCAACTTCACCAACCTTCTGTAAAAAATTATAAAAAGTCTTTAAAGAACTCATTTTCCTATTAACACTTCTATTTGAAATACCCTTATTAACAAGCGCGACTATCCAAGTTCTAATTTGGTTGTAATGAACTTCTTCTATTTCATTTTGATTAAATTCTGTTATACAAAACTCTTTAAACGTAATTATATCTACACGATATGCGTTTATAGTATTCTTTGAATAGTTTTTTTCATGTTCTAAGTATTTTAAGAAAGCAGTAATAAGCATCAGTCTTGTTTTTTCAAAATTAAATATACAAAAAAACCTGTATTGACATAATCAATACAGGTTTTACATTTTATAAGTAAGCAATATTAACTTACTTCTTCTTTCGTTCTTAATCCTTGAACGTAAGAGGCTTTTTTCATTTGAGCACGTTTAACAACAGACGGTTTATTGAACTGTTTCTTATCACGTAATTGTCTTAAGATTTTTACATCTCTAAACTTTCGTTTGTAACGTTTTAACGCTCTATCGATATTCTCTCCTTCTTTAATTGGAATAATTAACATGTGTTAGCACCTCCCTTCATTCTAGTCTCTAAATTTTTATTTTTAGGACTGCAAATGTACTGAGTCTTTTTTAATTAACTGTTATTTATTAATTTTATTTAAAAGACATTAAAAAACTATGTTGCAGGCTTATACTCTTTCTTATCTATTATCATTTTCGCGATAATTTCTTTTAAGATTTCAGAAGTACCTCCACCAATCGGCCCCAAGCGACTATCTCGCAACAAACGTGCTAATGGATACTCTTCCATATAACCGTAACCTCCTAACAACTGCAATGCATCATAAATAACTTCATCTGCCATTTTGGTAGATAACATTTTACTCATACTTGCTTCTTTAACAACATAAACTCCTTCATTTAATCGTTTCGTAATTGAATAGTTATATTCTCTACACATATCAACTTTAGAAGCCATTTCTGCAACTTTATGACGTAATGCCTGAAATTTATCTAGCGTTTTACCAAACGCTTCTCTTTCACTCATGTAATTTATCACATAATCTACTGCGTATTCTGCTCTTGCATGTGCATTGATTGCCATTATTAAGCGCTCTAAAGCAAAGTGCTGCATTATATAAGGAAATCCTTTTCCTTCATCCCCCATTAAATTCTCCGTAGGAATTACCACATTATCAAAAGCAATCTCTGCAGTATCAGAAGCTCTCCAACCTAATTTATCTAATTTTGTTGAAGAAATACCTTTAGTATCTCTATCTACAATAAAAATACTCATTCCTTTATGCCTATCTTCTAGATCTGTCTTTGCAGCAACCACTAAATAATCAGAATATATTCCGTTTGTAATAAATGTTTTAGACCCATTGATTACATATGTATCTCCTTTCTTAACTGCTGTTGTTCTCATACCAGCAACATCACTACCTCCAAATGGTTCAGAGATGCATAAACACCCTATTTTATCTCCATCAATACTCGGGGTTAAATATTTTTTCTTTATTCTATCGTCTCCTTCTTTATTTAAATGAGTCATTGCTAAATAAGCATGTGCCCACATATTCGCTGCAAAACCACCTGAGTTTATTTTTTGTAATTCTTCTAAAAAAATAACGGTATAAAAAAGATCTAAGCCTAAACCACCATATTCTTCTGGTTGATTTAATCCGAAATATCCCATTTCTCCAAATTTCTTCCAAATAAAACGCTCTACTGTTCCGTCTTTTTCCCATTTATTAACATGGGGTACAACTTCTTTTTGTAAAAAATCTTTAAAGCTTTGACGAAAAAAGTCATGCTCTTCAGTAAAATACATACTGTTCATAATTATATATTCTGTTTGTTTGTTGTTTGTTTATTCTGCTTTCAAATATAAAACTATTCTATCGTATTTCTTAATTGGAAAACTATCAATGTTTTTTAATTCTAAAATGTCCTGAAACTCTGCTATTTCATCTCTATATTCTAAAATATTCTTACACAATTGATAATCAATGTATGGGTTTTTTAACAATTCTTTAAACGTAACCGTGTTAACATTTGCCTTTTTAATCTTTGGTTTCTTATAAACCTTAAATATTTTTAGAATTCTTTTTACAGTGATTTTTTCTATCCCCCAGACTTCATAAATTTGAGATTCGTAAGAAAAACCCTGTAGTTTTCTCCTATATTTTACAATCCTCGTAGAAATTACTTCTCCCACTCCACTAATAGCTTCAAAATCTTGTTGATTCGCCTCATTTATATTCGTTGTTAACGGTTTATAAGGACTTCCTCCTACACTACTAGAATTATTTGTTACAACACTATAATTTGATTGCTTCTTTAATTTATTTCTCTTACTTACCCATTTTGGAAACTTAAATAGAGGAGATATTTTATTCAATAAGCTATCTGAAATTTTTGTTGCTTTTTGAAACTCTTTAGCTGAGTTCACAAATTTTCTTTGTTTCCTGTATTTATGTAACCTGTCAATTTCCTGAACAGTCATTCCTAATTGGTACCCTTTAAAATCAGTAATATAATTAGGGTTAAAAGGATATTTTTTAGGCTTTCTTTTTTCTAGTGCTTCTTTCTTTAAACTATCTATTTTATTTTGAAAAGCGAGAATCTCGATTGAATTCGTGTCAATTATTTTATCTGACGAAAAATCAGCAAAAACATAAATAACTTGAAGAATGACAATAATGAGTAATAAAAAGAAAACCCCATTTCTTTGGCGTTTATTATACCAGAAATGGGATTTAAAATATTTCATTTTATATTTTTTATGCCTCACTAGATTTTATTGCTTTCATATATTTTGAAAGTTCAGTTTTAACTTTTGGAGCAAGAAGTACTAATCCAATCATATTAGGAACCATCATTGCAAAAATCATTGCATCTGAAAAACCTATTACTGACCCTAAACTAATTGAAGCACCTACAATTACAAAAAGACAGAATAATGTTTTATATGCATATTCCATTTTTTTAGACCTTCCAAATAAATATGCCCAACCTTGATACCCATAATAAGACCAAGAGATCATTGTGCTAAATGCAAATAACACTACAGCTACTGTTAAAACATATGGAAACCATGAGATAGCTGATTCAAAAGCTCCTGAAGTTAATAATATCGCTTGTGCATCGTCTAACCCTGCATTTGCAGAAGTAACATTTCCTGTGATTATTAAAACTAATGCTGTCATTGTACAAACCACAACTGTATCTATAAAAGGTTCTAATAACGCTACCAACCCTTCTGATGCTGCATATTTAGTTTTTACTGCTGAATGCGCTATTGAAGCCGAACCTACTCCTGCTTCATTAGAAAAAGCTGCTCTTCTAAACCCTTGTACTAAAACACCTACAGCTCCACCTGCAACTCCTTCAGGGCTAAAAGCTCCATCAAATATTTGCACAAAAGCTGTTCCTATCATATCGTAATTTACAATAATAACAAACAAAGAAGCTATTACATAAATAACAACCATAAATGGTACAATTTTATCTGTAACCTTTGCTATTTTTTTAATTCCTCCAATTATTACAATACCTACTAATATTGCCATTACTAAACCAAAAGCCCATCTATAACCGTGTATAAATGATTCTTGACCTCCTGTCATATGTTCAAAAAGTTGCGCTGCTTGATTTACTTGAAACATGTTACCTCCTCCAAATGAACCACCTATAACGAATATAGCAAAAAGAGCAGCTAAAACTTTACCTAAACCTTCAAGCCCTTTTGATTTTAATCCTTTCGTTAAATAATACATTGGACCTCCGTAGACTGTTCCATTCTCATCAATATCTCTATATTTTACTCCTAATGTACATTCTACAAATTTAGAAGCCATTCCTAAGAAACCTGCTACAATCATCCAAAATGTAGCTCCTGCTCCACCAATTGAAACAGCAATTGCTACTCCTGCAATATTTCCCAAACCAACAGTTGCTGACAAAGCCGCTGTTAACGCCTGAAAATGAGAAACTTCCCCTTCATGATTTTCTATAGCTATCGTTTCAATGTTATCACCTCCAGGTGTAGAATCCCCTGCAGCTATCATAGACTCATGATGATCAAGCTCATCATATTTACCTCTAACAATATTTATTGAAGTGAAAAATCCTTTAAAATTTATAAATTTAAAATAAACTGTAAAATACAAGGCTCCTAAAATTAATGGAAAAAGCACCCAAAATATTTTTACTCCTCCTCCAAAATCAATTTGATAAAAAATAAGATTAACAAACCATCCTGTAGCATCCCCAAAAACTTCATCTATTTTCTGATCTAAACCTTTTTCTTGTGCAAACGTTAACATTGGTGTTATTAATAAAAATAATAACGTAAGAAGTCTTTTATTCATAATAGATATGTTAGTTTTTGAATTTGTAACCCGCAATATCTTAAAAAAATGAACTTTCAACAAGTTTTAATCGTTAAATGTATTTTTTAAGTTAGCTTTTCTTTAAATTTTTGTAAATCTTCTTTAAATGATTTTGGGAAAAATTTTAATACCTTATTTGTTTTCGTTAAATTAAATCCCGTTTTAACTGGTCGAATTGCTTTTTGGTTTAATTCCGTTGTAGAAATTGATTTTATTAAATTCTCATCTAAATTAAAAACATCAGCTACCTGTTTTGCTATTTCATAAATACTTAATAATGTATTTGATGAAATATTAAAAACACCAGTAGTTTTAGTATCAATAGATAACTTACAGGCTAATGCTAAATCTACAACATATGTTGGCATACGATACTGATCATTAACTATCGTAATCTGCTCTTTATTTTCTAAAGATTTCTTTACCCATAATACAATATTACTACGTGTCATATCAAAAACTTTTCCGTAGACCAAGATAGTTCTAAGAATAGTATAGTCTATATTAGATGTAGTTAAAATATTTTCTGATTTTAACTTAGACAATCCATAATAATTTAATGGTTTCGGTTTGTCTGTTTCCTTATAAGGACCATTTTCACCATCAAAAATAAAATCAGTAGACAGATGAATTAAATGTGTGTTTTTTTCTTCAGAATATTCTTTTAAATGTCGAACTACATCAGTATTTAATTTATCACACGCTACTTTATTCTCTTCACAAGCATCAACATTTGTCATTGCTGCTGTATTTACAATAATATCAGGGCTGTGCTCTCTTAACTTCTCAACTAGTATTTCCTCATCAGTAATATCAATAGAAACATATTTAAAATCATTTCTTCCACTTCTATTTTCTCCACGAGAAAAACCTATTACATTATAATTTTGTTTTTCTTTTAATAATAAATTCACTAAAGTTTGCCCCAATAAACCGTTACTTCCTGTTATAACAATATTCTTCATTAAAATAACTCTCTTAATTTAACTATTTGCTCAGGACGCCCTAAAACAATTAGGTTTGCTCCAGCTGTAAGCTCTACAGAAGCATCAGGATTTATAAGATATTCTTTATCAGGTGTTCTGTAACCTATGACTGTACAACCTGTTTTTTTTCTTAAATCTAAATCTAAAATTGTTCTATTTAAATATTCTTCAGGTAAATTGTCTATTGCTATTTCTTCAAGATTTGCAGTCGTATCTCCTTCAATAGTTAATCTATCAACAAATTCAATAACATCAGGTGTAACAACCAAAGATGCCATATGAGCTCCTCCTAATTTATCTGGCATAATTACATTGTCTGCTCCTGCTATTTTAAGTTTACTGTAAGAAGTTTCTTTAGAGGCTCTACTTATTATCTTGCATTTTTTATTAAGCTGACTTGCTGTTAATACCACAAATAAATTATCAGCATCTGAAGGTAAAACTGTAATTAAATAATCCGCATTTAAAATTCCTGCTTTTATTAACGCCTCATCAGTTGTTGCATCTCCTTCAATATTCAGCACTCCTTTTTCATCTAATTGTTTAATAACATCTTCATGTTTTTCTACAACCACAAAATCTTTCTTATAACTATTTAATTTTGATATAGCCTGTTTACCGTTTCTACCATAACCGCAAACAATAGTATGTCCTTTTAACTTTTCTATTTTTTTTTGCACTTTTTTTATTTTTAATTGATGAAAAAATTGCCCGCTTATTAAATATTCGGAAAATGATGATACGGCGTATCCAAATATAAATAAGCTAGATAATATTAAACCTATTGTAAATATTTTTTCTCCAGTACCAAACGGATGAACTTCTCCAAAACCAATAGTAGTAATGGTTATTATTGTCATATATAATGCGTCGATAAAAGAATAATCGAACAATATTAAATACCCACCTACCCCTATTGATAAAATTAATATAGAAAAGAAAATTGCTTTATATAATCTTGATTTAAATACTTTTTTTATCATAAATCAAAAACAGAAGTTCTTTTAGTGTAAATCATATCTTTTAGTCTTAATAAAAATGCCAAGGTTAAATATAAACCAAACGTTAAACCTATTGTTACAAACGATATATAAATAAAAAACAAGCGCACATTTGTTGCTCGCATACCTAATTTATCGGCTAATCTAGATGACACAGCAAAACCATGACGTTCAAAAAAATGGCGTACAGAATGGATGAGTTTCATTTTTGTCTCTTTATATATTTAAAAGATAAATATATTACAATTAAAGAAAAAAACACTGTTAAAACATAGAGAATAGAGTTATTTGATATTTCAGACTGACTTCCTGTTCCGTAATAAACAAAACTACCCCAATAATAAGGGGATTTTTTACTATTTACTATATTTTCATTTTTAAGGTATTCAATTTTAGATTGCTGGTTTGCATATGAAACAGATTGGTATTTATCATAATATTCATAAAACGTTTTCATTAAAATGGAAGTAGCTTTATCATTTATTTTCCATAACGTAAACAATACATTTTCAGCTCCTGCATATCGAAACCCTCTCGCAATACTCATCGCTCCCTCTCCTTTCTCTAACTTCCCAACACCTGTTTCGCAAGCACTTAAAACAACTAACTTTGTTGTTAAATTTAAACTATACAATTCATTTAAAGTTAACTCCTTATCATAAAACTGTAGACATGCTGGTTTTACAAAATCACCGCTACTAGCATGAGTAGAAAAATGCAACATATTATATTGAGTTACTTTCCCTAAAAAAAAATCTTTTTTAGCCTCCTCTTTCATTAAAATGGTTGAGTTTTTTATTTTGTTAACATACTCAGCTTCATCTATCGAATATTTTAGTTCACTGTTAGTTTTAAGAAAGACAGGAAATACTCCTAACAGTTTTGACTTCTCTACTAATTCTTCCTCTTTTAAATAAAATTCAGAACTAGAATTGTAAACAATATTTTGATTTTTCACAACAAAAGGCATCTTTGAAAAGACCTCTTCATTTGTTTGCTCTATTAAGAGAGTTTCAAATGGAATAAAATTAAGTAATCCATCTGTAATTAAATACACATTTTCGTAACTTAAAGCTTCATTAAACTTTAAAGCTTTATATACAGAAAATGCTTGAGTCGAAAATTTATTTATATTATTATTAATTCTTGATGAAGAGTTGAAAAAGCGAACATAATCTAACACCTGTTTTTCAATATTAATATCTATTTCATTTACTTTAATAGAAGCCTTTGTAATAACAAATTGATAAATAGCCTGTTCACCATAAAAATACTCTATAAGCATTGTATTTTTTGTAAGTTTATTCTGTAAACTTTGAATTAGATTATTCTTACTTAAACTATATTTTTTTTCTATTTTTAAATGAAGCTCTTTTAAATTAATACTTATGTTATTTAATTGCTTATTAAATTGATGAATTACAGAAGCTCTTGATTTTGTTAATTGCTCTTTTATTAATTGAGAAGTCAGTTTTTCTTTTTTCTTTGTCAGTTTTTCTTCCCTTAATAACAAACTGTCATTTCTATATTTTTTTAAAAGACGTTTTTTACTTTCTTTCTCTTTTAAAATATTAGACTTACCGCTTTCTGCAAACAAGAAAGCTCTTCTTAAATAGTTTTCATTTAAGGTGTTTTTGTATTTATTTAAAAGAAGTTCTATACATTTCTCACTACGACTTCTTTTCTCTACTTGATGAATGATTTTTGACTCCTGAGAGGTTAGTCTTTTTTCTAACATATTTGCGACATAAAAACTTTTCAGGTAATTATCGATTGCTTTTTCTTCATCAAATTCTAATAACGCATATAAATCAAACACATCAATAAAAGTATTTTCTGCAAAAAGCATTTCTTCTATAACATTTTTTTTGTTTGGAAAAAAAACTCGAAGTGCTTTATTCAAGCTTTCTTTTGCTTTTTTATTATTTTTAAGTAAAAAACACAATTGTGCTTCTTCTACTAAAATTTTAGCTTTTTCTCTTCTAGAATATTCCTTCTTAATCGAATGATTTTTTACTAAATAAAAATTACGAAAAGCCTCTTTATAGTCTTTGTTTTTTAATGCTATTTTATAATGTGTATAATATTTATTCTCTTTGCTTTGCTCAGTAAAAAAAGCTGTTTGTTTAAATAAACTTAAACTACCTTTTTTATTTAAAAAAATAAGACTTGTAATTTTTATTGCTTCTATTTTTTGCTTTTGCTCTTTACTTATTTTTTTATTTTTTAAAGCAATTTCTATGAGTTTAACTACCAATTCATGACTTCCTATAGTTTGATACATTTTAGAAAGATTAATAATACCTGAAAGTTCTTGCGCTACATCTCCTTTTTTTTCTGCTAAAAAAGTATAATATTTAATACTATTTTCTGCATTCGTATAATCTTTTGTTTTAGTGTATAAGTTTCCTAATGGCTTTAAGCAGTATTCTATAATATTGTAGTTGCTTAATTTTTTTTCAGAAAACCTTTTCCATGCTTTTTCATAGGTGAAAATTGCTTCTTCTAATTTGTTGTTTTCTTTGAGATAATACCCTTTATTACACTGTAAGATAACGAAAGCCAATTGTTCTTCTTGAGTTACTAACTTAGTAACAAACTCTTCTTCTTTCTCCTCTAAAATTTGAAGGTTTTTTTCATTTTTATTTACACTAAAATCATCTAATGCTTTATAAATCTCTTTTTCAATATTTTGAGCTTTTACACAAACACAATAAAAAAACACTAAAAGAATCTTCCACTTCATTTACATTCATTTAAAACTTCCATATTGCATAAAACTGCCAATAATTTTCTCTTGCTGTTTGATTAAAAACATATCGTGCCCCAACACTCGGACCTATTCTAGAAAACCCTCCTGTAATTTCAACCAAATAACCATGACTTAAATTACCAAATGATTCTGTATCTCTATTTTTATCTATTTTAGAACTTAATAGCTCTGCTTTTGTTTCATCACTAAAATGCTCAGTTAAAATTGTAGTTTCTTGTTTTTTATACAACTGAAAATCCCCTTGAACACCAGCTCCTAAACCAAAGTAATTATTTACATTACACCTAACCAAAACAGGTACTTCCCAATTTACACTCTCGTTTTTTTTACTAACAGATATACGTTCTAGTCCTTGCGATGCTTGTAACCCAATATTTTTTTCAGTACTTATAATTTCATCATCATAAAAGTGCATGTTATTTAACCATTCTACCTGCCAATACCATCGATATGATCTATATGGAGAAACAGTTGCTCCGACAAAATAACTATTTGATTTTTTTAATTTTGGATAATAATTATATCCTGCTTTAGCGCCAATAGATATTCCAGGTAAAAACCGCGTAGTAGCTCTATTCGTAATAATCGGTTCATTTTTATCAAAAATAATTGCAGTACCACTACTTGTTTTTTTCTTGTGAAAATCTTTATCAAACTTAACACTATACTTCACGAACCCTTTTGTTGAATCTTTTTCCTTAATATTTTTTTGATTACTGCCTGGTAAATAAATATTTCTAAATGTAAAAATAATTTGCTCTTTAGTAAACATAGTGTCTAAACAACTATAATTTACTTTCTTTTTAGGGCAAATTTCACATTTCGGATACATATCTAAAACTTTTATTGTAGACTTATCTAACATCCTTGGAATATCTGTTTCTAATCTTATTGTTTTTGCAGGCCCTTCTCCATCATTCTGAAATCTAATTTTATACTTTAAAGTTTTAAAACGAACTAATCTATAATTTAAAAATGTTCCGTTAGATGACATTTTATTAGGGTCATGAGAAGTAACTATTTCCATTTCCATCTCTTTTACCTTATGATTTTTATAACTAGAATCAGGTACATATACACCTCTTATTGATATAATAGCACTTGTATCTTTTAACATTTCGGGAGTTGTTTTTAATGTAAAAAATATATTTCGCTCGTCATTAGAATTCATTTGATCAAAATTAAAAATGCTCCAATTTTTGTAATAATTTTTAGATTCTTCTATTGTTTTTAATAAATCTGTTCTAGTAGAATCTAAAACTTGAATAGGGTATTCTTCTACCTCATTAAGTAACGAAGCATATAACTTTTCTTGTTTATCAACATCATTAGCATATACTATTGCTTCTATTTCTTCCTCTTTTTTTTCATTGTAATGAGTTCTTGTATTTATAATTTCAAAATTATTATCCTTATATTTATGCTCATTATAAAAAAAAAATAATTTTCCGCTCGTTACGTAGTTCTTTGTGTTTTTATAACTCATAGTAACAACCATTTTTTCTTCTGGAATTGGTTCTCTATTTTTTTGAATCTTAAAATCATCCGACATTGACGCTATATCAATCCCCTCTTTAAATATTTTGCTTATACTAATCGTCTGAGGTCTTGTAGCTGGTGGTTTTCCTGAATCATAATGATTTGTTACCCATAACTTTACTTTATAGTTCCCTTTTTTTTCATAAATATGTACAGGTGTTTTCTTTTTACTATAATGGCCATCACCAAATTCCCAAAAATAGGAGTAAAAAGCTTTAGGAGCTCCTGAAACTTGATTTAAAAGAGGTGCTTCTGGCGTAAAATTTAATTGATTTCCTTTAACTTTATACTTAATAACAGCCAAGTTCGAAACTGTATCTTTTTTCAAAAAATCTTGAGCAAATAATACTATTGGCAAAAATAACAACCAAAAAAGAATATCACATTTTCTCATATTTTTTTTATTAATAATCATTATAAAATATAGTTCTATAAATATAAGAAAAGCATTCCAACTCAAAAAAATGAGTTAGAATACTTAAAACCTATCGAACTATATTAGTTATTTGCATTACTTTCTATACCAAAATAATAATCTGCCTCTTTTGTATCTGTTTCTACTAATCCAGTCGAAAGTGTTATTTCATGAAACCGTGTATTATTATTTCCATATAAATAAGCTATACGATATTGTGTTTCTTCACAATTTAAAGTAGTACTATAAAAATGATTGGTTAAAGATATTTCATTTTCTATTACTGTAGTTAAATCGTGCATTAGAGTGTAATCTCCTCCTAAATCAATCTTAACTAAATGAATCGTTTCTACACCTTGAGTTCTAATCACATTTATGCCTCCAGATAGTGAATTATATTCTGCTCCAAAAAACAAATAATTAGTTGACGGAGCCTCTAAACTAAATAAACTAACAGTAGGAACACTATCTAAATTCATCAATTTTATTAGCGTTTTATTAATAATAATATATACTTCATTTATATTATTTGTTGTTACAGATATAGAGTTTATTTCTTCAGAAAAATCTGTTGCTATTGTAGCTCCTAACACACCTGTATTAACATCAACTTCCACTAAATTTACAGTTCCTCCGCTTTCTTTTTCTATAATATAATTTTTAGCTAAACTAGAAACATATACTAAATGACTGTAAATAGAAGTTACTTCTCCTATTAAAGTCACAAAGGTTGCTGGTGGGGTCCCATCAATATTAATAATTTTTTTATTAGCTGTATTAAAAAAATGATATATTTCTAAATCATAATTATAAGTAGAAGCATTAGAATAAGTTACTGACCCTCCTAATGAAGCAGCTATTTCATCCGAAGTTCCTAAATCTACGTTCTTACTTAAAGGTGTTGAACCCGACCAAGGATCGTAAATATTTAAGCCAAAAAAATGTTCATTCTCACAAGGATCAATAACTCCATTTAAATCTGTATCAACTTCCGAATCACAGCTAATCAATGTTAATGTAATTAACATAATTAATAATAACATTCCTTTAATCATATTTTTGTGAAATGCTTTTAATTTTTGATTTTTTTTTGTTTTCATAATTTCTAATATTTATTGTTATACATCTCTATATCAATTAATCTTTATTTTTGTTACCTCTTTATTTCACATTGCTTTAAATATATTTATCTTAGTTTTATAATTTTTAATATTTATTGTTATTTATAGCTTTAAATATTTATTACCTTTTTTAGTAAATTATCTGAAAGCAAAGACACTATGTCTCAACAAAAAATACACAAGGACCAAAAATATATTGATGGATTAGCTCAAAACAATTCTTTTATTATTCAATCTATATACGATAATTTTGCCCCTAAAATAATTCACTACATTAAAAACAATAATGGTAATAGTGCAAACGCCCAAGATATTATTCAAGAAGTTCTAACTACAATATATCAACAAGCAACTATTAAGAAACTGCAATTAACATGTCCTTTTGATGCCTATTTTTTTTTATTATGTAAACGAAAATGGATTAATGAACTAAAGAAAAAATTAAATAAAGAGGTAACAACTTTAGATAATACTTTATCTAAACATATAAGTGTGGATGAACTTATCTTTGAAACATCGATTGACGATGAAAAATATATTTTATTTAACAAAATGTTTCAAAAGCTAGGCAACACATGTAAAAATCTACTGAATATGTGCTTTAAGACAAAATCGATGGATGAAGTTGCTCTAAAACTAGACATTTCATATGCATACGCACGTAAAAAAAAATCTTTATGTATAGGGAAACTCACTGAGTATATTAGAGAGTCTTCTAATTTTCAACGAATAAAAAACAATTTATAATGAAAGAGGAGCATTATTTACTTTTTGAGAACTATTTATCAGGTAACTTATCTAATGAAGAGTTATCTCTTTTTAATGATAAACTTATTTCTAATATAGAATTTAAAGAAGGGTTTATTCTATACAGAGCAACTTCTTTATTTTTGAAAGAAAAAAATGAAAATGAAGATTCTAAAAGAGGTTTTGAAAAAAAATTAAAAAAAATCTCAGAGAAAAACTTCAGAAAACATAACGCAAATAAAAAAATAAAAAAAATATTTCACTTCAAATACGGTATCGTAGCTAGCTTACTTCTTCTTTTTACAACCTATTTTTTCTTAACAACATCTAAACCTACCTATAAAAATTTTGTTACCTACAACACTATTGATCTTACAGAAAGAAGTAGCAACCAATTGTTAACAAAAGCTCAAAAAGCTTTTAACATTAAAGATTTTAAGACCTCAACTAAGTATTTTAATCAAATTTTAGCAAAAGACAAAAACAACACCGAAATTCAACTATACAATAGTTTTTCTCTAATCGAATTAAATAAATTTACAGAAGCTGAGAAAAATTTACACTTAATTTACAATGGTAAATCAGCATATAAAAATAATGCCCTTTGGTATTTAGCACTAAGTAAACTTAAACAAGAGGATTATTCATCGTGTATTCTTTTATTAAAAAAAATTTCAGAAAAATCACCACACTGTAAAACAGCTAAAAAACTACTTTCTAAACTAGAATAATTAAATAATGTTTGCAACTAATATTTAATATCATATTATGTAAATTTGCTCTTTTGCTAAAAACCTGAAGTTGAAAGAACAAGAGTACATAGAAGTATACGGAGCTAGAGCTCACAATTTAAAAAACATCGATGTTAAAATTCCTCGTGAAAAGCTAGTCGTTATTACTGGTTTAAGCGGTAGCGGAAAATCATCATTAGCTTTTGACACTATTTATGCTGAAGGACAGCGACGTTATATAGAAACTTTTTCTGCCTATGCTCGTCAGTTTTTAGGAGGCTTAGAAAGACCTGATGTTGATAAAATAGACGGATTATCTCCCGTTATTTCTATTGAACAAAAGACTACGAATAAAAGTCCACGATCAACAGTAGGTACAATTACAGAAATTTACGATTTTCTTCGTTTACTTTTTTCTCGAGCCTCAGATGCTTATTCTTTTAATACCAATGAAAAAATGGTTAGTTATTCTGATGAACAAATCAGGCAACTAATTTTAAAAGATTTTAACGAAAAACGTATTGCAATTCTTGCACCTTTAATCAAATCTAGAAAAGGTCATTACCGTGAACTTTTTGAACAAATTTCCAAACAAGGTTTCGTTAGAGTTCGTGTAGATGGAGAAATAAAGGAAATTGAAAAAGGCATGAAACTAGACCGATATAAAACCCACGATATTGAAGTGGTTATTGATCGTTTAGTTGTTAATGAAAAATCAGACAAACGTTTAGAAGAAACCATTAAAACAGCTTTATATACTGGTAATAATATTTTAATGGTTGTTGATGTTGATAATGAGAAACCTCGTTATTTTAGTAGAGAACTAATGTGTCCTACTACCGGAATAGCATACCCTAATCCTGAACCAAATACGTTTTCTTTCAATTCACCTAGAGGAGCCTGCTCAAATTGTAACGGATTAGGGACTACGAATGAAATTAATGAACAAAAAGTAATACCAGATCATACAATCTCAATTAAAAACGGAGGAATTATTCCTTTAGGAGATCAAAAAAGTAGTTGGATTTTTAAACAATTACAAACAATTGCCGACAGACATGACTTTAAACTTACCGATCCAATAAATAAAATTCCGGCAAATGCTATGAATATTATTTTACATGGTGGTAATGATAAGTTTGAAATTAACTCTAAAGATCTAGGCGTAACTAGAAATTATGAAATTGATTTTGAAGGAATTATTGCCTTTATAGAAAATCAATATAAAAATGCAGAAAGCACCTCTATTAAACGTTGGGCAAAAGACTTTATGGATGAAGTTAAATGCTCTACATGCAATGGTAATAGGTTAAAAAAAGAAGCCTTGCACTTTAAATTCACTGATAAAAGTATTAGTGATTTAGCGCAAATGGATATTACTGAATTAGCTGCTTGGTTTAAAGATATTGAAAGTAGACTTTCAGATAAACAATTAAAAATAGCTTCTGAAATTTTAAAAGAAATTAGAACTAGAATCCAGTTTTTATTAGATGTAGGTTTAGATTATTTAACTTTAGATAGAACCTCTAAATCTCTTTCTGGTGGTGAAGCACAACGAATTAGATTAGCAACTCAAATAGGTTCGCAATTAGTTGGTGTTTTATATATTTTAGACGAACCAAGTATTGGTTTGCATCAACGAGACAATGAAAAACTAATTAATTCTCTAATTAAATTACGTGATGTTGGTAACTCTGTTTTAGTTGTTGAACATGATAAAGACATGATCGAACAAGCTGATTTTGTTTTAGATATTGGTCCTGGAGCAGGAATACATGGAGGTGAAATTGTAAGCGAAGGAACTTTTGATGATTTAAAAACACACAGCACTTTAACTGCAGACTATTTAACAGGCAGAAAACAAATTGCTGTTCCTAAAAAACGAAGAGAAGGAAATGGTAATTTTATTAAACTTTCTGGAGCTACCGGAAATAACTTAAAAAATGTTTCTGTAAAACTTCCTTTAGGTCAAATGATTTGTGTTACAGGGGTATCAGGAAGCGGAAAATCTACTTTAATAAACGAAACTTTATACCCTATTTTAAACGCTCATATTTATCGTGGCGTAAAAAAACCAATGCCTTATAAAAAGATTGAAGGGCTTGAACATATTGATAAGGTTATAGATATTGATCAATCTCCTATCGGAAGAACACCTCGTTCAAACCCTGCAACATACACTGGTACATTTGGTGAAATTAGAAGTTTATTTGCTAAAACTCCTGAAGCTGCAATTAGAGGTTACAAACCTGGTCGTTTTAGTTTTAATGTAAAAGGAGGTCGTTGCGAAACTTGTCAAGGTGGTGGAGTTCGAGTAATTGAAATGAACTTTTTGCCTGATGTTCATGTAGAATGTGAAACCTGCCAAGGAAAACGTTTTAATAGAGAAACATTAGAAATTCGATACAAAGGAAAATCTATTTCTGACATATTGAATATGACTATTGATGATGCTACAAATTTCTTTGAACTCATCCCTAAAATATATCGTAAGTTAAAAACAATTCAAGATGTTGGATTAGGATATATAACACTAGGGCAACAATCTACTACTCTTTCTGGAGGAGAAGCACAACGTATAAAATTAGCTTCTGAATTATCAAAAAGAGATACAGGAAATACATTTTATATTTTAGATGAACCTACTACTGGATTACATTTTGAAGATATTCGTGTGTTAATGGATGTTTTAAATAAATTATCAGATAAAGGAAATACCGTATTAATTATTGAACACAACATGGATGTTATTAAACTTGCTGATTATGTTATTGACATCGGTATGGAAGGTGGTAAAAATGGAGGTAACGTTCTTGTTACTGGATCTCCTGAAAAAGTAGCCAAACACAAAACTAGTTATACTGCTAAGTTTTTGAAGAAGGAACTATAATAAAATTATTACATGTCTTAATTATTTCAAAAAGACATGTAATTATTATAAAGTTACTATTATCAGATTCTTCCATTTTATTCGGAATGACTAATTATCTAACTTACTTAATAACTCTTTAGCTTCTTTATGTTTAAAATAGGAATTCTTAATAACAAACTTTAATTGCTCCTTAGCCTCTTGTAATTGATTAGATTTCACAAATAACAAACTCTTATACCAATATCCCTTTTCAGCATCAATTAAGTCGCTATTAATTAAATTATCTAGTGTTGCTTTAGCCTCATTATATTTACTTAATTCTATTTGAGAAATAGCAATATATAAATATATAGAAGCATTATTTTTATTTTCAGGCAATACTTTTACAAAAACAGGTAAGGCTTTACTATAATTTTTATCATTAAAATAAGTTTCGCCTATAGCTAAATCTTTAATCTTACTCTCTTCACCTCTACTAATATTAGAATGCAATTCATTAGGTTGTATATATACAGCATACAATTCATTAGGTGAATAATTTGTTGTGTAAAACAAACTATAAACAGCAATAAGTATCGCTACACTAGCTGCTGCTATATAAGATAATTTTAAGGTCTTCTTCTTAGAACTACTATACTTTTCATAAGCCATTGAAATAGCTTCTTTTGTTTTTTTTACATCATCACTTTTAAAAACACTATCTAGAGTTTTCAATTCTTCTGAATTAGTATTTTCAATAAAACTCCAATCACTTTCATTTAATGTTTCGAAAAGTTGCTTTTCGAAAATTACTTTTTCTCTAAAACTATCATCATTCGACATTCTTTCTGAAAAATCTTTTTCTTCAGATTCAGAAAGCGCTTCTTTTAAATAATTTTCTATTAATATGTCTTCTTCTAAACTCATAATTCTTTTAATGAATTATATTTAACATCTTTTTTAATTAATTCTGTAAGTTTTTTCTTGCATTTAAAAACTCGTTGTCGAACTACAGTTTCTGAACTATAATCTGTACTATTTACTATTTCTGCATATGGTGTTTTTGCAAAAAATAGCGTTAGTACTTTTTTACAGTTTTCAGATATTTCACCTAGCTTTTCTACAAATAATTCTTGCCTCTTTAATTCTAAATACGCTAAAGAATTATCTTGATCTTCACTTACTAGTTCAATAATTTCGGTGTTTGTTACCTTGTTTTTTGATTTATTTAATTCCCTACGCCATAAGTTTTTGCAAACAGTAAATAAATAAGCATTAAAGCTTGTATTTATCTTAAACTTTTCTTTTTTATACCTTACCGTTATTTGCAGTAATGCTTTTTGAAAAACATCTTCAGCATCCGCAATTCCTCCTTTATTTTGAAGCACAAATTTTTTCACAGAAGTATAATTCTCATTATAAATAAGAATTATTTTTCTAGAATCTCCATCAACAAGTGCTTTTAAAAAAATGTCCCCCATTATTTTAAATTTTTTATTGATGTGCTAAATTAAACTTTTATATTTTAGCGGGTAACTTTTTTAAAAAAGGCGAACTAAAAAGAAGAAAACAAAATATTTTATTTTATGAAAAAATTCAATTTAGCATTAAAAATCACGCTATTGTTTATAGCTTTTTTAACCTTTAATTTCACCTCTAAAACAAACAACAATTTAACAACAAAAACAAATTTTTCAAAAGCAAGTATTGTTGGCTATACAAAAAAATTAATTATTTCTTACGACGCCTTCCTTAATGACTCAGAAAAAGCTCAGATAAGAGCCTGTATTAGTAGTGAATTGAACACCCCTATTTCTCAAATTTCTAATTGCTCCAATGGTAATGAAATTTTATATTTTGATCAAGAACAACTATATTTCCGTATTCCTGGTATTGGTGTTGGTGTTGATGATGATGAACTTGATCAATTACCTCCTGGTGGTATAGTAAAATCTAAACCAGAATTACTCCAAATCCTAGCACCCTGTGGAAATAATTTTGCTTTTGCTATATATTCAGGAAGTTGTAATACTAATAATAACCTTCTCTTTCACAATTAATTTTCATGAAAATACACTATCCCCTTCTTTTTATGCTATTTTATTCTTTTTACGCCAATGGGCAGTTAAAACCACATAAAAATTTCACAGAAAAAAAAGCGGATAGTATATTAAACCTACATGATAAAAATGGTAAGTATGCTAAATTAGCTCATGATATTTCTTTTTTTTTTTATAAAAAAAAGAAGAACTACTCTCTAGCTATTAAATATGGTAAAATAGAAATAAGTACTCTTGAAGAGAAAGGTCTTGACAACAACAAAAATTATTCAAATGCCTTATATAACATAGGTAAATTTTATGCAAAATCAAAAGACCATGAAAATGCTATATTATACTACACAAAAGTAACGAGAACTAATTATTTTCCTTTAAAAAAAGCTCAATCTTATTGTGAGTTAGGTAAATCTTATAGAATAAAAGGAGATTTATATAAATCACTTTTTTTCTACCAGAAAGGACTTCCTTTAATAAAAAAACATGTTACACTACGATCTTTTATTTCACACTGTATTAATTTTTCTCTAACAACTCAAGAGTTAAATACAAAAGAAAGTAATCAATTAGGACTTTTTTATTTAAAGAAAGCAGACAGTATAATACAACAAAACCCATATCTGAATGTTTCTAAATATATTTATCCTTTAAATATAAATTTAGGATATCTATACTCTTCCAAAAAATCATATAACTACAAGAAAGCAAAGTATCATTATTTAAAAAATTTAAACAACGCTATTCTTGAAAAAAACGAAAAAATAATTTCTGCTTCCTATTTAAACTTAGGAGAATTATATTTAAAAAAGGGAAACGATAGTTCTTTTATTTTTTTAAAAAAAAGCTCTGAATTTAATCTTGTGGAAAAACACATAACTTCTGAAGCTTACAGAAATTTAGCGCATTATTATATTGTAAAAAAAGATTTGAATAAAGCTTTAATTAATATTCAAACATCATTAAATACTAGTTTTAATGTAAAAAACAAAGATGCTATTTCTACATTACCAAAAAGTGACTTAATAAATATTTTAAATAAAAGAAATGTAATTAAAGCTTTAAAAAGCAAAACAGAAATTCTTATTTATTTATTTAAAAAAACGAACAATTATGACTACTTAAATAAAGCTATTAATACGATTAATTTAGCAGATAAATTAATAACTATAATAATACAATACAGTACTGAAAACAGTACTCATTTTTTATGGAGAAAAGAAATCTCTAGTATTTACAAACTTGGTGTACAGGTATCTCATTTACTAAACAACGATCTTTTAATGTTTAGTTTTATGGAAAAAAACAAAGCTTTCTTATTAACTGTAAACATTAATAACAATATTAATAACTTTAAACTCCCTTTAAAAATAATTACTAAAGACCTTTTATTAAAAAAAAACATTTTGCAACTAGAAAGTAAAATCCTTACACCCAAAAGAAAAGATTCATTATTTAATTTAAAAGAAAACTACACTTTTTTTAAAGACTCTGTTCAAAAAAAACACCCTCAGTATACCGATTCTAACAAAAGCAGAAAATTACTTTCTTTAAATAAAGTCACTGAACAACTTCCTGAAAATGAAGTTATAATATCCTATGCTTTAAGTAGCCCTAGTTCTAATGAAGAGAAGACATCTTTATATGGTTTGTTAATATCAAATAAAAAAAGTATTTCATTTCAAATTGAGAAAGCTCAACAATTTTTAAAATTATTAGAAGAATACAAAATTCTTATTTCTAAACCACTTATTAGAAAAAATGAATTAAAAAGATTCAAAGAAGTTTCTTTTTCTCTTTATGAATTATTATTTCCTTCAAAAGAAATTAGAGAGGTTATTGAGAATAAAAACATAACTATTATTTCTGATATCGATTTTGAAAACATTCCTTTTGAAGCCTTAAACACAAATAAAAACGGTTTAAATTATTTACTAGAAAACTGTAATATTAACTATGCTTATTCTTATTCTTTCCTAAAGTTTAATTCAAAAAGAAAAAGAAAAACAGTAAATGATTTTATTGGCTTTGCTCCTATTAATTTTAACACGTCAAAGAAACCTCAGTTAAAACACTCAAAAAAAGAAGTAGAAACCATTGGTGGTTTATTAAATGGTGAAATTTACATTTATAATGAATCCTCTAAAGAAAACTTCATCAATAAAAGTTCGGATACAAAAATAATTCACTTAGCAACTCATGCGTCCTTAAATCATAATCCTTCTATAACATTTTATAACAAAGAACTTAAACTACACGAATTATACACCTATAAAAACAATGCTGATTTAGTTGTTTTAAGTGCTTGTGAAACGAATTTAGGAGACATAAAACCAGGTGAAGGAGTTTTAAGCCTTGCAAGAGGGTTCTTTTATTCTGGAGCAAAATCTGTAGTTTCGTCTCTATGGAATGTAAATGACAAATCAACAACCTATATAATGACTTCCTTTTACAAGAACTTAAAGGACGGTAAATCAAAATCAGTAGCATTAATCAATGCCAAACGAGAATACCTTAACAATCATTCATTATCAGAAAAATCACCTTATTATTGGGCTTCTTTTGTATTAATTGGTGACGGTGGAAAAGTAAGACTAACAAACCATAACTACCTATATATATTACTATTAGGAGTAATATTTATGAGTACTTTATTTTTTTATTTTAAAAATAAAAAAAAGAGGGTAACATAATCTAAGTTATTGAACAGTATAGAAACTAAACATTTTTATACTTTGAAAGATACATTAATCAACTTAGTACAACGCTTATTAAAAAAGAATCAAATATCTTTTGATAAAGAAGAACTTTCTTTTCAAATACAAAGTCATCCTTCATACCCTAGTTTATATGCTATAACAGGAGTTTTAGATCATTTTAATATCGAGAACGTAGCTGCTGATGTACCAGTAAATACAGAAACCCTTTTACAGTTACCTAATTGTTTTATAGCTCAAATTAATACTAAACAAGATAAAGATTTAATTACCGCAGAAAAAGAGGGGACTAACTATATTATATATAACACGGAAAACAAAAAAGAGAAAATTTCTGAAAGTGATTTTCTTCAAAAATTCACAGGTATTATTGTTGCTGTAGAACAATCTGAAGATAGTGTACAACTAAAAACAAATTCTAGTATTACCAAAATTATTGCATTAAGTACTTTAACTATACTTGCATCTTTTGTAATTTATCAGAATGCAATTTCTTTATATGCACCTATATATTTAATACTATCTATTGTTGGTATCATAATTAGTGTCGCTATCGTAAAACAAGAACTGGGATTAAAAACTACAATAGGTGATGCTTTTTGTTCTGGAGCTGATGAAAAAAAAGATTGTGACGCTGTTTTAACTTCTAAAGGATCAGAAATATTTAGAGGCTATAAATTAAGTGATTTTAGTATTTTATATTTTACAGGCTTAACACTTTTAACATTTCTTCAAACCGCTAATCCAGCAATTTCATACACCATAAGCTTAGTCGCAATTCCAGTTACTTTATACTCATTATACTATCAATATGCCGTTGTAAAAAAATGGTGCTTGCTTTGTTTAAGTATTGTTGGTGTTTTATGGCTACAAGCTTTAGCTCCTATAATTACAAATACTTATGTTACTGAATTTATAGTTACAGATGTTGTTGTTTTTAGTTTAGTTACATTAACCACCTGGTTATCTTGGAACTACATAAAACCATTATTTACCGACCTTAATAAATTAAAAAAGGAAAAAATTGAAAATGTGAAGTTTAAAAGAAACTACACCTTATTTGAAAGCTTACTGCAAAAATCACCACAGCTAGATACTCAAATAGAAAACAGTAATGAGATTATTTTTGGAAACCCAAATTCAAACTTAGAAATAGTGCTTGTAACCAACCCTTTTTGTGGACATTGTAAACCCGTACATAAGCATATTGATGAAATACTACAGAGATACAACTCTCAAATAAAGGTAATTATCCGTTTTAATATATATACTAAGGATAAAAATAGTGAGGCTGTAAGAGTTACAGCTAAATTACTAGAAATTTATAATGAAAAAGGGAAAGAAGAATGTTTAAATGCTATGACAGAAATTTATGAAGTCGGAAAACCAAATATCTGGTTTGAAAAATGGGGGAATTGCAATGAGAAAGAAGAATATTTCAATGAATTAAAAAAAGAAAACAAATGGTGTAAAGCGAATGCTATAAACTTTACACCAGCTGTCTTAGTTAATGGAAAATCTTTCCCAAAAGAGTACAACAGAACAGACTTAATTTTCTTTATTGAAGAATTAGAAGAAAACTATCAACCATTAGTAATCGTATAAATCTATAAAAACAGCAAAACTCTATAAGAACCTTGCTTATCCGAACAGTATTTTTTTTGCGAAGAATAGACACATACAGTGAGGAGTTATTATAATATTCAGTGTTTACATGAATATGGTAATGATGCCTTTTGTGATGACGGAGGTCATTGTGTAATTGGATAATTTTTCATTAAAAAATTGAAAAAAATAAAGAGTTTAGTTTCTTTTAGTCGAATTTCATTATCAATAGTTTTAATAAAATAATAATAATTTTTTGAAAAAATTTCCAAATTTCCAACAAACAGAAGCCAAAGATTGTGGGCCTACATGTATAAAAATCATATCAAAACATTATGATAAAACTATTAACACCCAACAATTACGTAAACTAAGTGAAACCACTCGAGAAGGTAGTAGTTTACTCGGTTTAAGTGATGCTGTGGAATCTATGGGGTTCAAATCTTTAGGGATAAAATTATCATATAATAAACTGCAAGAAGCTCCATTACCATGTATACTACATTGGAATAAAAATCACTATGTAGTACTTTATAAAATTAAAAAAGACTCTATTTATATTTCCGATCCTGCTCATGGATTAATCTCTTTTACCAAAGCAGAGTTTATTCAATCTTGGATTGGTAACAATGCTAATGAAAATACAGAAGAAGGTATTGCTTTATTAGTAGAACCTACCCCTCGTTTTTATAATGAAGAATTTGAAGAAGATGAAAAATTTGGATTCTCTTTTATATTCAAATACTTATTCAAATACAAAAAATTTATAGTACAGCTTATTATAGGACTGCTTGCTGGAAGTTTATTGCAACTAATACTTCCGTTCTTAACACAAAGTATTGTGGATGTTGGTATTAAAAACCAAGATTTAAACTTTATATATTTAATCTTATTTGCTCAATTATTTTTGTTTGTTGGTAAAGCTTCTTTAGAAATTATTCGAAGTTGGATTTTACTGCACTTAAGTACTCGAATAAATATTTCATTAATCTCTGATTTTTTTATAAAATTAATGAAACTACCCATCTCCTATTTCGATGTAAGAATGACGGGGGATTTATTACAAAGAATTAATGATCATAAACGAATAGAGCGAATATTAACTACTTCTTCTTTAACTGTTTTATTTTCTTTTTTCAACCTAATTATTTTCAGTTTAGTACTAGGCTATTATAGTTTACAAATTTTTGGAGTATTCGTTATAGGAAGTGTTTTATACTTCGGATGGGTATTATTCTTCTTTAAAAAACGTAAGGAATTAGATTACAAACGATTCTCACAAGTAAGTCAAGAACAAAGTAAAGTAATTGAACTTATTAACGGAATGCAAGAAATTAAGCTACATAATGCCGAACGCCGAATGCGTTGGAACTGGGAATATGTACAAGCTCGATTATTTAAAGTAGCTACTAAAAGTTTAGCGTTAGAACAAACTCAAAGTGTAGGTTCTAATTTCATTAATGAACTAAAGAATATGTTCATAACTGTACTTTCTGCTAAGTTGGTTATTGACGGCGATATTACATTGGGTATGATGATGGCTATTAGTTATATCGTTGGCCAATTAAATGGGCCAATTACACAATTAATTAATTTCATGCGTGACGTACAAGATGCTCAAATATCTATTGATAGGCTTGGTGAAATTCATAATATGGAAGATGAAGAGAAACCTGGCGATGAAAAAGTTACACACATTCCTGAAAATGCAGTTATAAAATTAAATAATATTTCATTTAGATATACGGGAGGATTAGAACCTGTACTTAACGACTTATCCTTAGAAATACCTGCAAATAAAACTACCGCCATTGTTGGAGTTAGTGGTAGTGGTAAAACTACTTTAATGAAACTATTACTTGGTTTTTATCAAGTAGATAAAGGAGATATTATGGTAAATAATTTTAACCTGAAAAACATCTCTCAAAAAGAATGGAGAAGAAACTGTGGTGTAGTAATGCAAGAAGGATACATTTTTAATGATTCCATTGCTAAAAATATTGCCGTAGGTGAAGATTATGTTGATAAAAAAAAATTAGCACATGCTATAAATGTAGCTAATATAGCGGATTATATAGAAGGGCTACCACTTGGGTACAATACTAAAATAGGTAGTGAAGGTAACGGATTGAGTACTGGACAAAAACAACGACTACTTATTGCTAGGTCTGTATATAAAAATCCACGATTCTTGTTTTTTGACGAAGCTACTTCTGCCCTAGATGCTAATAATGAAAAGGTAATTATGGAAAAATTGAATGAGTTCTTCTCTGATAAAACAGCCGTTGTAATTGCTCACCGATTAAGTACCGTGAAAAATGCACATCAAATAGTGGTATTAGATAAAGGGAAAATCATTGAAAAAGGTACACATGACGAACTTATTAAACTAAATGGAAGTTATTATCATCTGGTAAAAAACCAACTAGATTTAGGTAAATAAAGTATATAAACGTTATTACGAACAGAAAAAATCACGATGTAATTTATATAAATAAAATTACATCATTTCATTCGAAATGGCAAAAAAATTCTCTCGCGAGGAATAGACAGAAACTTTGAATGTCTTTAAATTTTCAAAGATTTAATCAAAATTATTAATCTTTTAATTATGAAAAAATCAATTTTAAACCTAGGGAAAGCTTTAAATAAAGCGGAACAAAAAGAAATTAATGGTGGTTTCTTTTTTGATACTTCAGGGTGCCATATAGTAGGATCTGGCGATTATGGCATTATATGTTCTGCTTGTTGCAAGAAAAGTGGAAACGACGATAGTTGCGAACCTGATTTTACTCAAATCTGCATGCGTGATTAATTTTTAATCTCAAAAAAACATACCCCTGGGTGTCTTTAAATTACTCAAGGGTTTTATCAATTTTATTATTTTTTAATTATGAAAAAATCAATTTTAAAAATAGGCGAAGCTTTAAACAAAGCAGAACAAAAATTAGTTATAGGAGGTAATAATTGTGATTATTATGCAAGAATTAATCTTTGCTTCGCTACTGATGATCCCTATTGTATACCTTGTAACCAAATAAATAACTATCCTGGTGCTGCAAATTGTCATAATATCGACAATGGTTGTTTCGAATAAAACTCACAATATTACTTAAGAATTAAATAAAACGAAACAAAATACTATTAATCGTGATGAATTAACTGTCTATTAGATGATTTCTATCAACACAAAGTTAATTCACTTCAATTAATAACAAGAGTACCATATAATCAATTATGCCGAGATAGAGGAATTCCATTCTGTCTGTTTTTTTGATGATATCAGAAGAAATTAAACCATTCTCTAGCAAAGAGTAGACATAAATCTTGAATGTCGTTAAATAATCAAGAATTTAATCAATTTTATAAATTATTTTAAAATGAAAAATTTAAATAAATTAGGTAAGGCTTTAAATAAAGCAGAGCAAAAAACTATTAATGGTGGTGATGTACACAATCTAAAAAAAGAAGGTGATTATTGTTATTCACATTTAGAACATAATGGAACTGGTTGGGTACTAGTAACTGTTTGTGATGACGGAGGTTTAAATTAATTATCTCTTATATTCTAATTTCTGGAATAGGAATACACATTCCTATTCCTTTTTAATATTCCAAATACCACAAAATATTTCACAAATAGAAATACGAAGAGAAGGAATTCAAAAGAATATTATAAAACTAAAATTCTCTTGCGGGGAATAGACACAAACCTTGGGTGTCTTTAAATTACTCAAGGATTTAATCAAATTTTTAAATCATATTAATATGAAAAAATCAATTTTAAACTTAGGAAAAGCTTTAAACAAAGCAAAACAAAAACAAATTAATGGAGGTGGTAGATATATAATATGTAGCATGGAAATGGGCGAGTGTCCTTGTAATTGTTTTTGGGATCATTCACAATGCGTTATGGATAAAACTGTTATAGCTCAGCCTTGTCATTAATTAACTTTATTTAAAAGTAAAACTATATAAGCGCTTAATTCACAAAGAGGGAGATATTTCTCCCTCTTTCGTTAAATAAAAAACTAAAAATGCCACAAATTACCCAAAACATAGAAATACGAAGTGAAGAAGTACAAGAAATATTAAGTCACGTACCTAACTGGATGATTCGCTGGGGAAATACACTGTTTTTGGGGCTCATAGTAATGTTACTTTTCATTACATGGTTTGTAAAATATCCCGATGTTATTTCTTCTGAAGTGATGGTAACAACCTTTTTTCCTCCTGAAAAAATATATGCTAAATCAACAGGTAAATTTGAAATATTTTTAACAAGTGAAGATAAAAACGTTTCAGAAAATGAAGTATTGGCCGTGATTGACAATAGCGCTTCATATAAAGATGTTTTACTTTTAAAAAGCATTACAGATACTATAACTTATAATAATAATTTTTCATTTCCTATTGAAAAACTTCCGTTTCTTGTTTTAGGAGATATTACTACTAGTTTCTCTCAATTTGAGAACGACTATTCTGAATATGTTTTAAACAATAAGCTTACTCCCTACAAATCAGAAACCTTTGCTAACAAAATGTCTGTCATTGAAGCAAAAGGAAGGTTGCAAATTTTGTTATCACAAAAAAATCTAAACAAAAAAGAATTAGAATTTAAAGAAAAAGATCTTAATAGAAGTAAAAAAATGTTTGCTCAAGGGGTTATTTCTGCCAAAGAAAAAGAACAAAAAGAAATTGAATTTTTACAATCTAAAAGATCCTATAAAAGTTTAGAGGCCTCTATTTCTCAAATTAGAGAATTGATAAATAATTCTAACAAAAACTTAGAGGGAACTTCTATTAAAAAAACTCAAAACGATAGTCGCTTAAAAAAGAAAGCAATTCAATCTTTTTTATATTTAAAAAAAGCTATAAAAGATTGGGAGAAAAAATATGCTTTAACTTCATCTATATATGGTAAAGTATCTTTTTTATCTTTTTGGAATAAGAATCAAACTGTAAAAACAGATGAGTTGATTTTTATAATTATTCCTACTAAAGATAACTCGTTTATTGGAAAAATAAAAGCACCTGCTGCAAACTCTGGTAAAATAAAAAAAGGGCAAAAAGTTCAAATAAAACTTTTAAATTACCCTTCAGATGAATTTGGTGAATTAAACGGAAAAGTTCTTTCTATTTCACAACTACCAGACTTAAAAGGGAATTACCTAATAGATGTTGAACTGCCTCAAGATTTAAAAACTAGCTACGGAAAAACAATTGCTTTCAGACAAGAAATGAAAGGGACTGCTGATATCATAACTGAAGATTTACGATTGATAGAACGTTTTTTCTATCAATTAAGAAATATTATTAAATAAAACATTCTTTCATTAAATAAAACGTTAAAGAAATGTTAAAGGAAATAGGGTTACTCCTATTTTATTAGGGATATCCCTATTTATTAATTAGGGGTAATGGGTATTGTAATTACTTGTTTTTAAACTTAAATTTACCCAAGCCATACTGCTTCCTTAAACTCCTCTTTATGAAAAAAGAAAAAAAATCTATTCTAATCATAGATAGCTGCCCTTTAATATGTGAAGCATACAAAAGCCTAATTAACTCAATAAACAAGACAAATAACCAATCTTTAAACACAAACCTAGCGCACTGTGCTGAAGGAGGGTACGACATAATAAACAGAATAAACAAAAACAATCTAACCCTCGATATAGCAATTTTAGAGTTAAAATTCTCTCAAAAAATTGATGAAAAAAAGATATCTGGAGAGGATTTGGCTACTACAATAAGAAAAACATTACCCGATACTAAAATTATTATTTCAACAACATCTGATGATAATTTTAGAATTCATAATATTTTTAAAACAATAAATCCAGAAGGGTTTATTTTAAAAAGAGATTTGACTTCTAGTGAGTTTAAAACAGCTGTAAATTCTGTTATTAATGATGATCTTTTTTATAGTAAATCTATTTTAAGACTTTTAAGAAAAGAAATTTCTTCAAACTTTTTAATTGATAGTGTAGATCGAAAAATATTATACGAACTATCAATCGGAGCCAGAATGAAAGACATGCCGAACTATATTCCGTTATCCGCAGCGAGTATTGAAAAAAGGAAACGTCACTTGAAAAAAATATTTAATGTAAAAGATAAAGGCGACAGAGAACTCATATTAACAGCTAAAGAGAAAGGCTTCATATAAAGTTTCACTTTTGCACTTATATATTTTATATCATATTCTTTCATTTACCATAAGCAAATTATATTAATATATAAAGAAAAAAACCATAATAAAAGTAAGGCTTAACCTTACTTTTATTATGGTTTTTTTTTAGTTTTATTAGAATTAAAAAAATAGCTTTGGAAAAACAAAAATTATTACCTAAAAAAATTACGCCTTTTGAAAGATACATTAATCAACTTAGTACAACGTTTATTAAAGAAAAATAAGATATCTTTTGACAAAGAAGAACTTTTCTTTCAAATACAAAGCCATCCTTCATACCCAAGTTTACATGCTATCACGGGAGTCTTAGATCATTTTAATATCGAAAATGTAGCTGCTAATGTACCTGTAAATTCAGCTACACTTACACAGCTACCTAATTGTTTTATAGCGCAAATTAACACTGAACAGAATAAAGATTTAGTTACTGTAGAGAAAGAAGGTCTAAACTATATTATTATCAGTACTGATAATAAAAAAAATAAAATTTCCGAAAATGATTTTCTTCAAAAATTCACAGGTATTATTGTGGCTGTAGAACAATCTGAAGAAAACTCACCTATAGAAAAAAATTCAAATATTACCCAAACTATTGTAGTAAGTGCATTAATATTATTAGCTTCATTTGTTGTTTATCAAAATACAACCTCTTTATTTACCCCTATCCATTTAATTTTATCGGTAATTGGTGTTGTAATTAGTATTGCTATCATAAAACAAGAATTAGGTTTAAAAACAACAATAGGTGATGCTTTTTGTTCTGGTACTGATGATAAAAAAGACTGTGATGCTGTATTAACTTCTAAAGGGGCAGAAATATTTAAAAACTATAAATTAAGTGATTTTAGTATTTTGTACTTTACTGGGTTAACTCTCTTGACTTTTCTTCAAGCTACTAACCCGACAATCTCATATACTATAAGTTTGATTGCAATCCCTGTTACCTTATACTCTTTATACTACCAATACGCTGTTATAAAAAAATGGTGTTTACTTTGTTTAAGTATTGTAGGAGTATTATGGTTACAAGCTTTAATTCCTGTAATTACAAATACTTATAACACTAATTTCATAATTACAGATGTCATTGTTTTTAGCTTAGTAGCATTAGCTAACTGGTTATCTTGGTACTACCTAAAACCTTTGTTTACTGATATTCATCAGTTAAAGAAAGAAAAAATTGAAAACGTAAAATTTAAAAGAAATTATACCTTATTTGATAGTTTATTACAAAAAGCTCCATTATTAAATACTCAAATAGAAAACTGTAAAGAAATAATTTTTGGAAACCCCAATTCGAACTTAGAAATTGTAATAGTAACCAACCCTTTTTGTGGACACTGTAAACCTGTTCATAAACATATTGATGAAATATTACACAGATATCATCAAAATGTAAAAATAATTACTCGTTTTACTATTAATGCAGACGATAAAGAGAATAATTTAGTTAAAGTAACTAGTAAATTACTAGAAATTCATGATAAAAAAGGAGAGGTTACATGCCTAGAAGCGATGTCTGAGATATATGAAGATGGAAACACAGATGCTTGGTTAAAAAAATGGGGAAATTGCAATAATGTAAACTACTATATTTCTGAATTAGAAAAAGGAAGTAACTGGTGTGCAGAAAATGCTATTAATTTTACTCCAGAAATATTAATAAACGGAAAATCTTTTCCAAAAGAATATAACAGAACAGATTTAATCTTTTTTATTGAAGAATTAGAAGAAAACAATCAACCATTGGTAATGGTCTAAATTTATAAAAACAAAGCCCTAAAAGGGCTTTGCATTTTTAAACAAAATTCTCTCGCGAAGAATAGACACAAAGGTGAGTGTCTCTAAATGTTCACCGCAAAAGTAATTATTAATATTATTATAATGAAAAAAACAATTTTAAATTTTGGTAAGGCTTTAAATAAAGCGGAACAACAGTCTATTAATGGAGGTAGAAAACAATGTGATTCAAATCACGATGGTGTATGTGAAGATTCTGGCAGGCATTGTGCTGAATTATACTGTAATTTTATGCCTTTTTAATAAATCATGAGAAAATCAATTCTAAACTTAGGTAAAGTTTTAAATAAAACAGAACAGAAAAAAATTAACGGTGGTAGGCCTACTTTTTGTGAAAATCATCAAGATTGCCCAGGTGGTTTTGGTTGTTGCTATGAACAAATGTTTTGTAGAACAAATGATTACTTTACGAACGGGTATTGTCATAACCAATAAAAAACATTTAAATAGTCCTATTTTTTCACATAAAAAACAATCTCTTATCAATATAGATTAGGTATGACAAAATAGACTACAATTAATATATGAAAAAATATATTTTGGACTTCTATAAAGTTTTTAAATAAAACAAACTGCAAAGTTCTAAAAAGGCCTTTGCAGTTTGAATAAAATTATTTCTTGTAAAGAATAGACGCATACGGTGGCTGTTTTTAAATATTCACTAAATAAACAATGTTAATAATTTAGTTATGAAAAAGTCAATTTTAAATATAGGTAAGGCTTTAAACAAAGCGGAGCAACAAACGATTAATGGTGGGTATGCCCCAGTGGGGTGCTATTATAATATTCAGTGTTTACATGAATATGGTAATGATGCCTTTTGTGATGACGGAGGTCATTGTGTAATTGGATAATTTTTCATTAAAAAATCGAAAAAATAAAGAGCTTAGTTTCTTTTAGTCGAATTTCATTATCAATAGTTTTAATAAAATAATAATAATTTTTGAAAAAATTTCCAAATTTCCAACAAACAGAAGCCAAAGACTGTGGACCTACTTGTATAAAGATCATATCCAAACACTATGGTAAAACAATTAACACCCAACAACTACGAAAACTAAGTGAAACCACTAGAGAAGGTAGTAGTTTACTAGGTTTAAGTGATGCCGTGGAATCTATGGGGTTCAAATCTTTAGGGATAAAATTATCATATAATAAACTGCAAGAAGCTCCATTACCATGTATACTACATTGGAATAAAAATCACTATGTAGTACTTTATAAAATTAAAAAAGACTCTATTTATATTTCCGATCCTGCTCATGGATTAATCTCTTTTACCAAAGCAGAGTTTATTCAATCTTGGATTGGTAACAATGCTAATGAAAATACAGAAGAAGGTATTGCTTTATTAGTAGAACCTACCCCTCGTTTTTATAATGAAGAATTTGAAGAAGATGAAAAATTTGGATTCTCTTTTATATTCAAATACTTATTCAAATACAAAAAATTTATAGTACAGCTTATTATAGGACTGCTTGCTGGAAGTTTATTGCAACTAATACTTCCGTTCTTAACACAAAGTATTGTGGATGTTGGTATTAAAAACCAAGATTTAAACTTTATATATTTAATCTTATTTGCTCAATTATTTTTGTTTGTTGGTAAAGCTTCTTTAGAAATTATTCGAAGTTGGATTTTACTGCACTTAAGTACTCGAATAAATATTTCATTAATCTCTGATTTTTTTATAAAATTAATGAAACTACCCATCTCCTATTTCGATGTAAGAATGACTGGAGATTTATTACAAAGAATTAATGATCATAAACGAATAGAACGAATATTAACTACTTCTTCTTTAACTGTTTTATTTTCTTTTTTCAACCTAATTATTTTCAGTTTAGTACTAGGCTATTATAGTTTACAAATTTTTGGAGTATTCGTTATTGGAAGTATTTTATACTTCGGATGGGTCTTATTTTTCTTCAAAAAAAGAAAAGAATTAGACTATAAACGATTCTCACAAGTAAGTCAAGAACAAAGTAAAGTAATTGAACTTATTAACGGAATGCAAGAAATTAAGCTACACAATGCCGAACGCCGAATGCGTTGGAACTGGGAATATGTACAAGCTCGATTATTTAAAGTAGCTACTAAAAGTTTAGCGTTAGAACAAACTCAAAGTGTAGGTTCTAATTTTATTAATGAACTAAAGAATATGTTCATAACTGTACTTTCTGCTAAGTTGGTGATTGACGGCGATATTACATTGGGTATGATGATGGCAATTAGTTATATCGTTGGGCAATTAAATGGCCCAATTACACAATTAATTAATTTCATGCGTGACGTACAAGATGCTCAAATATCTATTGATAGGCTTGGTGAAATTCATAATATGGAAGATGAAGAAAAACCTGGTGATGAAAAAATTACACATATTCCTGAAAATGCAGTTATAAAATTAAATAACATTTCATTTAGATATACGGGCGGATTAGAACCTGTGCTTAACGACTTATCTTTAGAAATACCAGCGAATAAAACCACAGCCATTGTTGGAGTTAGTGGTAGTGGAAAAACTACTTTAATGAAATTATTACTTGGGTTCTATCAAGTAGATAAAGGAGATATTATGGTAAATAATTTTAACCTGAAAAATATCTCTCAAAAAGAATGGAGAAGAAACTGTGGAGTCGTAATGCAAGAAGGATATATTTTCAATGATTCTATTGCTAAAAACATTGCCGTAGGTGAAGATTATGTTGATAAAGAAAAATTAGCACATGCTATAAATGTAGCTAATATAGCAGATTATATAGAAGGTCTCCCGCTTGGTTACAATACTAAAATAGGTAGTGAAGGTAACGGATTGAGTACTGGACAAAAACAACGACTACTTATTGCTAGGTCTGTATATAAAAATCCACGATTCTTGTTTTTTGACGAAGCTACTTCTGCCCTAGATGCTAATAATGAAAAGGTAATTATGGGAAAATTGAATGAGTTCTTCTCTGATAAAACAGCAGTTGTAATTGCTCACAGATTAAGTACAGTGAAAAATGCACATCAAATAGTGGTATTAGATAAAGGGAAAATTATCGAAAAGGGTACGCATGAAGAATTAATAAAACTAAAAGGAAGTTACCATCATCTAGTTAAAAATCAACTAGATTTAGGTAAATAAAATATATAAACGTCATTACGAGAAGAGAAGCGACGAAGTAATCTTATCAACACAAACAAGATTGCTTCATTTCATTCTCAATGACAAAAGCATTCTCTCGCGAGGAATAGACACAAACCTTGAGTGTCTTTAAATGATCAAGGGGTTAATCAAATTTAAATTATTTAAAAATGAAAAAATCAATTTTAAACTTAGGTAAATCTTTAAATAAAGCAGAACAAAAATCAATTAATGGTGGAATTGGACCTGTATGTAGATCAGGTTATTTTAACGATCAAGATACTTGTCGTAAAGGTTATCACCCTCACCCTATCTACGGTGCTGTTGCTTGCTGTAGAGATTAAGACTCTCACTTTAATAACAAATACCCCCTTTATTACCTTAAAATAATCAAGGATTTAATTAAACTATAACTATGAAAAAATCAATTTTAAACTTAGGTAAAACTTTAAATAAAGCGGAACAAAAAAACATTAATGGAAACGGTCCTATACCTAGTCTTAGAGTGTGTGAATGTTCGACCCCAGGAATCCCTGATTTCCTACCTTGCGACTGGAAACATCGTAGTATTTTTTGCGATGGGAAAATAAAAAACATATAAACAAAACCTTAAACTATTTAACAAATTAAGGTTTATTTAAAAAATAATCAATGAAAAAACAAATTTTAAACTTAGGAAAAACTTTAAATAGAGTAGAACAAAAAGAAATTAATGGTGGTTTTGGTTGTACCCAATTCCCTATAAGTTTATGTTTTGGTCCTATTCCAGGTTGCTTGCCTTGTAATCAAATACAAAATTATCCAGGCGCTGACAGATGTGTTATAATGGATATTAGTTGTGATTCTGGTGAAACTAATTAAAAAATTCACTCTTATTACCAATAATAAGAGGGGAATAATATTCCCCTCTATTACAATACTTTAAAAATATTACATGCCACAAAATAATCAAGAAATAGAAATACGAAGTGATGAGGTTCAAGAAATTTTGAGCCATGTACCAAATTGGATGATTCGATGGGGTAATACTTTATTTTTAGGCTTAATTTTAATGCTACTATTTATTACATGGTTTGTAAAATATCCTGATGTTATTTCTTCTGAGGTCATGGTAACAACCTCTTTTCCTCCTGAAAAAATATACGCTAAATCAACAGGTCAGTTTGAAGTATTCTTAACTAGTGAAGACAAAAATGTTTATGTAAATGAAATATTGGCTGTCATAGAAAATAGCGCTTCTTATAAAGACGTATTACTTTTAAAAAGTATTACAGATACAATAACATTTCACCATAATCAGTTTTCTTTCCCTATTGAAAAACTTCCGTTTCTTATTTTAGGAGACATTACCACTAGTTTTTCGCAGTTTGAAAACGACTATTCTGAATATATTTTAAATAACAAACTTACCCCATATAAATCGGAGACCTTTGCCAACAGAATGTCAGTAATTGAGGCAAAAGGGCGATTACAAATTCTATTATCACAAAAAAACCTTAACAGAAAAGAATTAGAATTTAAAGAAAAAGACCTTAACAGAAATAAAAAAATGTTTATGCAAGGGGTTATTTCAGCCAAAGAAAAAGAACAAAAAGAAATAGAGTTTTTACAATCTAAAAGATCTTACAAAGGTCTAGAAGCATCTATCTCTCAAATTAGAGAACTTATAAATAATTCTGCTAAAAACTTAGAAGGTACTTCAATTAAAAAAACTCAAAACGATACTCGTTTAAAAAAGAAAGCGATTCAATCGTTCCTATATTTAAAAAAAGCAATAAAAGATTGGGAAAAACAATATGCATTAACTTCATCTATTAATGGTAAAGTATCATTTTTATCATTTTGGAATAAAAGCCAAACTGTAAAAACAGGTGAATTAATCTTTATTATTATACCTACTAAAAACAATTCTTTTATAGGGAAAATTAAAGCGCCTGCTGCAAACTCGGGAAAAATAAAAAAAGGACAAAAAGTACAAATAAAACTTTTGAATTACCCTTCTGATGAATTTGGTGAATTAAACGGAAAAGTACTTTCTATCTCTCAAGTACCAAATTTAAAAGGTAATTACCTAATCGACGTTGAATTACCACAAGATTTAAAAACAACTTACGATAAAAAAATAGCTTTCAGACAAGAAATGAAAGGTACTGCTGATATCGTAACTGAAGATTTACGATTGATTGAACGTTTTTTCTATCAATTAAGAAACATCATTAAATAAAAAATTCTCTCTCAAAAAATAGACATAAACCTTGAATGTCTTTAAATGATCAAGGATTTAATCAAATTTAAATTATTTAAAAAATGAAAAAATCAATTTTAAACCTAGGTAAAGCTTTAAACAAAGTAGAGCAAAAAGAAATTAATGGTGGTATAAATCAATGCAATACTTATTCTGGTCCTATTTATTATGACGAAAATAATTGTGATGCTTTTAATGCTTTACCTTTATACCATCAAAAATGTGTTATGGTACATGTTTATTGTTTTCCAAGATAAAAACAAAAGAAGAAGCTTAATTAATATAAAACATAAAATCTAATTATTTAGATAAAACACTCTCGCGAAGAGTAGACACAAACCTTGAGTGTCTTTAAATAATCAAGGATTTAATCAAATTTAAATTATTTAAAAATGAAAAAATCAATTTTAAACTTAGGTAAAGCTTTAAATAAAGCGGAACAAAAAGAAATTAATGGAGGTATCGGATTTGGTTCTTGTACAGGAAGTGGTAGCAGATGTTGTGTACAAACCCCAAGGGGACAATTTTGCGATGCTGGTAGATGTACCCGACATGGTTGTCTTTGGTATTAATTTCCCAGTTTTTTTTTAAAAAAAACTTTTATAAAATTAAAGCGAACTTTTGTTCGCTTTTTTTTATAACTAATTATTTTTATTTGCACAAAAGGATTAAATTAGCAAGCTTGCTAAAAAAGTAAATTTAGCATTGTAAATTGTTACATTAATTTAAAAGCGTATGAGTATGAATGATGACAGAAAAATAAAAGAAAAATTACAACCAAAAACTTGGAATGAAATAAAAACAAACGATTCTTGGGCTATTTTTAAAATCATGGCAGAATTTGTTGAAGGCTATGAAAAATTAAGTAAAATTGGCCCTTGTGTATCGATTTTTGGTTCTGCTCGAACAAAACCGGGTGATAAATATTACGAATTAGCAGAAGAAGTTGCTTATAAATTAACTCAAAATGGTTTTGGTGTAATTACTGGTGGTGGTCCAGGAATTATGGAAGCAGGAAACAAAGGTGCAAACCGTGGCAAAGGTGTTTCTGTTGGTTTAAATATAGAATTACCTTTCGAACAACATGATAATCCTTGGATTGACCCAGGTAAGAGTTTAGATTTTGATTACTTTTTTGTTCGTAAAGTAATGTTTGTAAAATACTCTCAAGGCTTTGTAGTTATGCCTGGTGGTTTCGGAACTTTAGATGAATTATTTGAAGCAATCACTTTAATTCAAACAAATAAAATTGGTCGTTTCCCGATTGTTTTAGTTGGGAAAAAATTCTGGGGAGGTTTATTAGACTGGATTAAAAACACGTTAATTGAAGAAGGAAATATTAGTGAAAAAGATCTAAATTTATTTAGAGTTGTTGACACTGCTGATGAAGCTATAGATCATTTAAATAAATTCTATGCAAAGCATCAATTAAAACCAAACTTCTAAAATAATTACAATTAAAGCTTATTGAATAATATTCAATAAGCTTTAATCATTTTAACTTTGAGACACAAATTATTCTTTTTTTTATCTTTCACTTTTTTGTACTGTTATACACTAACAGCACAAACAAATACTATTGAAATAAAAGCAAAACTCGACGATAAAAACGACTTGCTTCTTATTCAACAAAAAACTGTTTTTTATAACACTTCTTCAGAAAATTTAAACTCAATATTTCTTCATAATTGGGCAAATAGTTATAAAGACAACGACACACCTTTAGGAAAACGCTTTATAGAAGATTACAATAAAAAATTTTACTTCTCAAAAAAAAAAGATAGAGGTTATTCAAAAATTCACAACCTATCTATAAACTACCAACAAGTTTCTTTTAAAGAAATAAAAAATAAATCAGATATAGTTGAAGTATCTCTAAATAAAACGCTAAAACCTAAAGACAGTTTAATTCTATCAACAACATACACTGTAAAAATTCCTAGTGCAAAATTTACAGGATACGGAAAAATAAAAAATGGTTATCATTTACGTTTCTGGCACATAGTTCCTACTATATATAAAGAAAAATGGCAGTTAATGAGTAATTTAAATCTTAATGATTTATATCAAGATCTAACTAACTATACAATAAGTATTGATGTTCCTAAAAAATATACAGTTGAGAGTAATTTATATCAATATAAAACAAAGGAAAAAAATATTATAAATTATCATTTAGTAGGAAAAAGAAAGAAAGATATTATTCTTCATGTTAATTCTCTTAATAAATTTATCTCTTTTAAAACAAAAAAGAAAGAAATAAAAACTAATGCTTATTTGAAAAGTATTCCCCGTGATACTACTTCAAAAATCATAAATAAACAAATTAAATTTATTGAAGGTTTCATAGGAAAACACCCACATACAGAGATATTTATTGATGCTACTACCATTAATAAAAACTCATTGCATGAAATATACGGTCTACCTTATTGGTTAAAACCTTTTCCTAAAAATTTTAGATGGGAAATTAATTTTTTTAAAGCTCTTACTAAAAAATATATTGATGATGTTTTAATATTAAATCAAAGAATAGATTACTGGCTTACGGATGGCTTAGAAACTTTTTTAATGATGAAATATATTAAAGAATACTACCCTAATACGACTATATTGGGAAAATATTCTAAATACTGGCCACTAAAAACATATAATATATCTAAACTAAAACAACTTGAAAAATATGCTTTTGTCTATCAATTTAGTGCACGTAAATTCTATGATCAATCCTTAACAACACCTTCAGATTCTCTTTCAAACTTTAATAGAAAAATTGTTAGTAAATATAAAGCAGGCTTAGGCTTATTATATCTTCAAGATTTTATAGGAGGAGATACTTTAGTTAAATCAGTAAAAGAGTTTTATTCAAAAAACCAATTAAAATTAAGTAACAGTAATAGTTTTAAAAAAACCCTTCAAAAAAACTCTTCAAAAGACTTAAAATGGTTTTTTAACGATTACATAAAAACAAATAAAAAAATTGATTATAAAATATCTAAAATAACTAGCACAAAAAACAAAGACTCTTTAGAAGTTACAATTAAAAACAAAAGAAATTTCTCATCTCCTATTGCTTTATATGGAATACAAAAACAGCAAATAAAATTTAAAACATGGGTTACAGGAACTGACTCTTCTAAAACAATTAAAATCAAAAAAGGTGATTTTAATAAACTCGCTTTAAATTATGAAAATAGCTACCCTGAATACAACTCGTTAGATAATTTTAGAAAAATAAACAATAACCTAATAAACAAACCACTTCAATTTAGATTTTTAAAGGATATAGAAAACCCATATTACAATCAATTATTTTACTATCCTGACTTTAAATACAACTTATATGATGGACTTATATTAGGCGTAAACATTCATAACAAATCTATTGTAAATCATAATTTCGAGTTTAGTTTAACACCAAATTACAGTACTAAAAGTAATAATTTCACCGGATCATATTCATTGGCTTACAATCATTTTTTTAATAAATCTAAAATTTATAAAATTCGATATGGTTTTGGTGGCAGCAATTTTCATCATGCTCCCGAACTTGAGTATAAAACTTTCTCTCCATTCATAAGCATTCTCTTTAGACGAAATACACTTCGTGACATTGGTTTGAAAACTTTTACCACTCGTTTGATTAGTATTAATAAGCAAACTAAACTGGGAGAGATTAAAACTAATAGAGACAAATACAATATTTTAAACTTACGGTATATCCACTACAAATTTGATGCTATTAACAGGATTCAATACGCTATAAATGCCGAATTTAACTCAAAATTTAGCAAAATAACAACCGATTTTCGTTTTCGTCGTTTTTTTGCAGAAGATAGAAGTTATGAATTTCGTTTTTTTGGTGGGGTTTTCTTATCTAATAAAACCGATGGAGATTATTTTAGTTTCGGACTAAATAGTGGTTCTGATTATTTATTTGAACAAAATTTATTTGGGCGATCAGAAAACAATGGCATCTTTAGTCAGCAATTTGTTGTTGGTCAAGGAGGCTTCAAGTCTAAATTCAATAGTCCTCAATTTTCAAACAGTCTAATAGCTTCATTAAACACAAGTGTTAGTGTTTGGAAATGGGCAGAAATATATAATGACTTTGCTTATTTAAAAAACAAAAAAAATTCTCCAAGGTTTTTTTATGAAAACGGAGTCCGGCTAAACTTCATTCCTAATATTTTTGAATTTTACTTACCTATATATACTAATGAAGGGTTTGAAGTTACAAAAGAAGCCTATCCTACAAAAATAAGATTTGTTATTACAACTAGTGTTGACAGAATTTACAATTTCATTAGAAGAGGCTTATTATAGATACTTCAACAAATCTTCTTTTTTCGCTCTTTTTTTGAAGAATATTCAATGAAAGTTGAAATTTTTAAATTTCAACTAAAAAAACTATCTTTGTGACTATCCCAAAATAGAGAACCATGACGCAAAAGACCGAAGTAACTAACACTCAACAACTTTCTTTTCAAGATTTCAAAAATGAAGTTTTAAACGACTATAGAGTTGCTCGAATAAGTAGAGAGTGTAGTTTGTTAGGACGTAGAGAAGTTTTAACAGGTAAAGCTAAATTCGGTATTTTTGGTGATGGTAAAGAAGTGCCACAATTAGCAATGGCAAAAGCTTTTAAAAATGGGGATTTTCGTTCTGGTTATTATAGAGATCAAACCTTTATGATGGCTATTGGTCAATTATCACCTCAACAATTTTTTGCAGGATTATATGGTCACTCAGATATTAATGCAGAACCAATGTCTGCTGGTCGTCAAATGGGTGGTCATTTCGCTACACATTCTTTAGATGAAAACGGGCAATGGAAAAATTTAACTGCTCAAAAAAACTCATCTGCTGATATTTCTCCAACTGCTGGTCAAATGCCACGTTTATTAGGTTTAGCACAGGCTTCTAAAATTTATAGAAATGTAAAAGGGTTAGAAAATTTTACTGATTTTTCTAATAAAGGAAACGAAGTCGCTTGGGGTACCATTGGTAATGCAAGTACTTCTGAAGGTTTATTTTTTGAAACTATTAATGCTGCTGGTGTTTTACAAGTACCGATGGTTATGAATGTTTGGGATGATGAGTATGGTATTTCTGTTCACGCCAAATATCAAACAACAAAAGAAAGTATTTCTGAAATTTTAAAAGGATTTCAAAAAGAAAATGATACTAACGGATATGAAATTTTTGTAGTTAATGGTTGGGATTATGTACAATTAGTAGATATTTATAATAAAGCTTCTAAAATTGCTAGAGAACAACACATACCTGTATTAATTCATGTAAAAGAATTAACACAACCACAAGGGCATTCTACTTCTGGATCTCACGAAAGATATAAATCTGCTGAACGTTTAAAATGGGAACAAGAATTTGATTGTCTTACTCAAATGCGTAAATGGATTTTAGAATTTGAATTAGAAGATGAAAACGGAGGTATTTTAAAGTTTATTGATTCAGAAGAAGAGTTAATAAAAATAGATAAAGAATCTAAAAAAGAAGTTAGTAAAGCTAAACGTGATGCATGGAGTGCATACTCAAATGAAATAAAATCTGAAGTTGCTATTGCTATAGATTTATTAGAAAAAGTAGCTCAGAAAAGTAATAACGGTTCTTTTATTACAAAATATAAGAATGATTTAGCCGCTATAGACGAACCTATCAGAAAAGATCTTTTAGTTGCTACTCGTAAAGCATTACGTTACTTAAAAGATGAAAAATTTGCAGAAAAAATAACATTGCAAAACTTTATTAAATTATCAATAGATAATGCGGCTGTTAAATTTTCTTCTCATTTATTAAGCGAAACAGCACTTGCTACCAAAAACGTACCTTCTGAAGTACCTACTTATGCTACCGAAAAAAAATTGGTCGATGCTCGTGTTATAATGCGTGACAATTTTGATGCTATTTTTAAAAAATATCCAGAGACTTTAATTTTTGGTGAAGATGCTGGTTATATAGGTGATGTAAATCAAGGTTTAGAAGGCTTACAAGAAAAATATGGTGAGTTAAGAGTTTCAGATACAGGTATTCGTGAAGCTACTATTTTAGGACAGGGTATTGGAATGGCAATGCGTGGTTTACGTCCGATTGCTGAGATTCAATACTTAGACTATTTATTGTATGCTTTGCAAATAATGAGTGATGATTTAGCAACACTTCGTTATCGTACTTTTGGTAAGCAAAAAGCACCGTTAATTATCCGTACACGAGGTCACCGCTTAGAAGGTATTTGGCATTCTGGTTCTCCTATGGGAGGAATTATAAATAATATACGTGGAATTCATGTTTTAGTTCCTAGAAACATGACTAAAGCTGCTGGTTTTTATAACACTTTATTAGAAGGTGATGACCCTGCTTTAGTTATTGAATGTTTAAACGGATATCGTTTAAAAGAAGAATTACCAACCAACTTAGGTGAGTTTAAAACTCCAATTGGTGTTGTAGAAACTATAAAAGAAGGAGCTGACCTTACTGTTATTTCTTACGGTTCTACTTTACGAATTATTGAAGAGGCTGCTAAAGATTTAACACAAGTTGGTATTGATATAGAAATTATAGATGCACAAAGTTTACTACCTTTTGATTTAAATCATGACACAGTAAAATCTGTAGCTAAAACAAATCGTTTATTAGTAGTTGATGAGGATGTTCCTGGTGGGGCTTCAGCTTATTTATTACAAGAAATTGTTGAAAATCAGAATGGGTACAAGCATTTAGATAGCAAACCTCAAACATTAACAGCAAAAGCACACAGGCCTTCTTATGGTACTGACGGAGATTATTTTTCTAAGCCTTCTGCTGAAGATATTTTCGAAAAAGTATACGAAATTATGAATGAAGCAAATCCTACAAAATTTAAAGACTTGTATTAAAAATACTATATAAAAACAAAAAAGCCTTTTAGAAAAAATTCTAAAAGGCTTTTTCGTTTTTATGTCTAAAATCTAAGACTTAGGCTCTTCTTCTACCTTAACATCCTTTACATCAATCTCTTTATTTCTTAACTCGTAATCTTTAATTTTACCTTCTATAATACTTACAAACTTAGAAGATGATAAATCTGGGTTACCAATCACTTCTTGTAATGCTTTGATTCTTTCTGTCATTGTTGATTTTTTGATTGCTGAACTCGCAAATTTTGCAGTTGCAATATCAATCTCATCATTTGTTATATTTGATGATTTTATCCAACCTTCTTCAACATACTCACCTTCTGCTCTTTTACCTTTTACCTTCATCCAATCACCCTGATTTTCTGTTACAGCTATAATATCCATTACACTGTACTTCTTTTCAGTTTTTGTTAGTAAATCTGGTCTTTTATAAACATTTGCTGATTCAAGCATAGCTCCAACCTTACCATTTACAGCTAAAAAGGTAGCTCTTGTCCACCCTTCTTTACCATCAGTTAACTTAACTTTATAATACTGTTTTTTTGATTTACTATCAGTAATTTCTTCTCCAGTAAAAGCTACTTTCTCTCCTAAACTCATTGAAGTTATCCACTTTCCTTTTGATGATGGAGTTTCTCTTATAGATAATTTATCTAATAAACAGATAGCACTTGTAGTTGGTGCTTTAACTTTTTCTGCTTGCTCACCTTTTTCTGTTATATTTTTTTCAGATTCGTTAGACTTACCTGTTTCTTTACATGCTGCAAACAAAGAGGATACTAAAACAATTGCAATAAATACTTTTTTCATTTTTTATTATTTTTTTTACAAATATATGAGTTTTATTAATATCTATTTAAAAGCACCTAATTGAAATCTCATTATATTTTCATTTGTTCAATAAGGTATTACTTAATCTGCTTTTTAAAAAAGTTTTTTTACAATTTATCGTTCCGTTTACGCGTATTTTCTCAAATCAATAACATAGTTACTACACGTATTTTAATTATTCCTATTCTAAAATTAAATAGAATTAATTACAATTTCTTTTAACGAACGCATTTTAACCAGTCTTTTTAATTTTTTTGATTTTGTTAGTTTCTCTTCTGCTTTGTTTTTTTCTGAATTAGTTGCTGTCTTTTTCGGCCATATATGAAACCCGCCTATCATAGTATCCCGAAAGCCTGCTTTCATCCTTTCAAACAAAGCTGCATCAATTCCTGGCGGCATTTGCACTATATTTTCCCAAACACCCCATATTCCTTGCTCGTCAATATCTCCATTATATTTTATCTGATGGGTTGCATAACGTTTTATCATTGCTACTTTAAATGTTTTTAAACAGTAATTACCTTTCCATGTATATGAGGCAATATCATCTGTTCCATTACCTGAGATAATTCCTTTTTTAAAGACTAAATTAATTTCCATTTTATGCTGTTCAGAAGATTTATTATAACAATAAAACCCCTCCCATTCTCCACTTGGTAAAAACTGGTGAGTTTCTGTTTCTTCTTTATTTTTATTAATCTTTAGCATATTATTCTTTTAAAAATTACAGAGGTAAGTAGATAGTTACTTATATTTTAATTGAAACATCTTGAGGAATGTTTGATTGAGCGTAGTCGAAACCTATTTATAACAAACTAATAGTTCTCGACTCCGCTCGAACTGATAATAAAAACCATACTAATTTAACTACCTACCTCTAAAAATTATATTACTTTAAACTGTGTAACAAAGTCATCTTTAATGTCTTTATAACTATTTGTACAATATATATGATTTATAGTTTCTTTTAATTCATCAAAACCATAGTTAAATTGTGCATGCGTTACATATAAAGAAACATTTAGTGCTCCTTGTTTTTTTAATTCTTCTGCTAAAAATTTAAACGTTCTACCTCCATCAGCTAAATCATCAACAATTAAACATTCTTTTCCCTTAACATCTCCCTGAATACTTATTACAGGTACTCCGTTTACTCTTACTTTATTTGACGGTACCAAATCTGCATTTAACTTCTCCGCAATTTCGTGAGTCGTTTTATAAGCACCTGCGTCTGGACTTATTAATATCGGACTTCCTATTTTAAAGTATGCTTTCTTAACGTATTCAAAATTCTTTAATTCTACTGAATTATTAATTAAAGCTAAACTTATTGAGCTGTGTGGATGCAATATTTCAACACTATCAAAATTTAGTGAGTTAATAAAATTGGCTATTATTTTTAAATCGAAAGATTCTCCAGTATTAAAACGCCTGTCTGATCGCTGACCAATTAAACAAGTAATTGTTAATATTGCTATCGCATTTTTATTTGTAACATTAACAGCGTCCCAAGCTTCTTTTACAGCTGCTATTCGAAATAAATCTTCGTAAGAATTTCCTCTAATTTTAATATGTAAATCTCCCGTTTCTATAATTTTAGCGGCAACTTGTCCGTCTTTAAACTTCTTTATTTCGTATTTCATCTATCAATCTTTTTAAATTTACATATGCTTCTTTTAAACCTGCTCTATCATCTAATAAAATATTATAGTATGGTTTTCGCGTATTCATTAACGGGTTCTCATTTATTAAATCATACGGTATTTTTCTGTTTTCTAAATCTATTTTTACTCTTTCTAAATCTTTTCCTTCATTTGCTGTAAACAAAATCATAGTAAACCCTAAAGATTTACACTCTTGTAATAATTTAATTATTGTGGTAAAATCGATTCCAACCTTATGATAATCGAACACCGTATTATCGTAATCAAAAGCGACAAAAAGACTTTTATGTGCTATATAATCTGTTTTTAACCGATTATAAAAATCAAAATCTAATACATTCATTTATATATTTTTTCATTAAAACTGTTTGCAATTTCTTCTAAATAGGAGCTATTTTCAATGTTATTTATCATAAACAAAGGAATCTCTTTTAAACCAAATCTCCCAGCCATAATACCAGCAGTAATTGATGCAATAGAATCTACATCACCACCTAATAAAACAGCTTTTTTTAATGCATCAAAAGCATTTGTGGCGTTTTTAAGAATATAAAGAACAGCACCCGTTGTAAATTTTGAATCTGAAGGAACTCCGTTTATCCCTGGTAAGAAATAAGGAGCTTCTATTGGTTGATTACCACATAAAATGGTTAATTCTTCAGCACTTAAATTTTCATAGACTCCTATTTTATTTACTTCTATCAAATAGCTTTTATATTCATCATTTAATATTACCTTATCAAAGCAATATTCTATAATATTTGCTGGATCACCTTTTTTAACGATTATATACTCTGATGCTCTAGCGATACATTGACTTGATAATATTGCGTTTATATTTGGGTGTGTAGCATTTGCATTTATTAAAGCATATTCATTTATTAAATTCTCATCTAATAACCCCAAAAAAACAGCTCTCATTGCAGGAGCATTACCAGGGTTAGGTCTATCTCTCTGAAAATCTCGAACCTCTTCTATTGTTTTGTATCCTGAATAATACCAACTCATAGATCCATGACCATTTCTTCCGTGCCCTTTAATTTCTATTCCCTTATCATACTCTTCTTTCCATTTCCGAACTAATAAATCTTCCGAAAACGGTTCTTTAGATATTAGGGCATTGATTAATCCAATAGTCATTTCTGTATCATCAGTATAATCCCATTCTTTATAATTTTTAGTAAAAATTTCCTTTTTCTCTTTAGCTACTTTTATCTGACCTCTAGCATTTACGAATCTAGAAAAATCAACATGCTCTCTTATCCAATTCCTATCCTGAAATTCTACACCTGCACCAAACGCATCACCAATAGCTGTACCAATAAGTATTTCCTTAATCATAAAAGTTATAGGTTTATATTATCTTCTAAATCAACCTTATTTAAGAAATTTGTTATCGCATCCTTCAATAATGTATTTGAATTACCATAACTCACTATTTTAACATCTAATGGAGCGTTTTTAAACTTATCTAGCACTTTAACTAACGATTCAACTATCCAATCTGTTTCATTACCAAATGCTCCACCGCCTACTAAAGTTAAAAAAACTTTATTGGAACTATACTTATTCATATTTATCATAGCCGCATACAAAGTAGCTTCGTATGTTGCTTCTAAAATTACTCTTGCGAAACTTTCCCAATAAAATGATTCAATATCAGAATAAGCAACTGGTAATGCTGAACAATACACTTGAGAAACAATTTGTTTTTCTTCTGCAATAGTCACTTCTGTATTCCATTGAATACCAACATTTAATTTCCCCTTTAAATATTCTCTTTCTTTTTGATTTAGCTTACCTAGTTGTTTATTTACATTTAAAAGCCCTTCTTGACTTAACAAAGCATATCCGTTACTCATTTTCCATAACAGTAAGTCTTCATTATTTAATTCTTCTCCTATATCACTTAAACAATCAATTTGATTTTCAGACGTTTGACCAACTTTACCATTAACTTTTGCAAAATAATTTCTATATATTGTTCCTGCTCCACAAGCAATAGCACATGCTGGCCCTTGTGTAAAGTCTCTTTCATAAATATCAACTCCTTTTTCAGGTGTAATATTTGGCCCAACCATTTCTAATAGATTAAACTGTGACGCTGCTTGAAAAAGCGCATTTTTATTATTCAAATCACAATGCAAATCTTGTACGTTTGTTACAATTTCAGATACTTTTATCTTACCTTTTAATTTGTTTTCGAATAATTTAGTTCTTAAATTCTCTAAAGAAACAACTTCTAACTCACCGAATTGAAAGGATTTATTATTTTTTTTTGAAATGATATTGTGCCCATCAATAAGTATATTATTCTTCACATTCTCATGTGAAATCTCTTTAAAACCTGTTAATTTTTCAAACCACATAAGCTCATTTTATACACTTTCATTTATACGTCCTCTAACATCTTGTAATGTTACCTCATTTAAAAAGGCACCGTCTTTATATATGATTTGCAACTCTCCTTGCGCTTCTTCTTCAACAGAAACTTGATCTACCAAAACATATTCATCATCAACCAAATCTACTTTTACCAATCCTTTTGCAGATTTCTTTATTCCGTCATCTGTAATTGGATCTTTAAAAATTTCTCTTCGTTCTCCGTTTACTACAACTGAAGTTGCTTTCATAGCAAATCCAAAAGTATCTCTTGTATTAAATTGATATGTAAAAGAACCAATACCTAAAACAACATTTGTAGATGCAAACCCTTTATCATGTAATCTTTTACATATTTGCTCTGCTCTTTCTGTTGTTATACTATCGCCATAAATAGCACCAATGTGCTTATCTAAAACTTTAAATCCTTCCTTATTTACTGTACCTCCAAAAATATCCCAAAGTAATTCTACTACTCCTTTTTCTTGTGGTGTTGTTCCGTTTATACTTTGATTTTCTCCACAAATAATGTCTACAGGATCTCCACTATCAGGTCTTATTACCAACTTACCATCTCTAGATAAAACCTCTTCTTTTAATTTTGGTAAATAATCGGTAAGCACTTTCCATAAATCCCAAGTATCACTTACTACAGATAATATTCCTGTTGGATATGTATTCATTAATGCTCTAAATGTACCTATTTCATCATCTTTTGTTCCAGCACACATTACAGAATGTTCTGTTGCGTTTACAGAGCCAACTACAAAGCCTTTTGCATTGTAATATTTACGTAATCCACTAATAACAGGAAGTGTGTCTGACCCCATAAAAACACTTGCATGTCCCATACCTGAAGATAAAGCACTTTGTAAACCTCCCATTCCTCTCATTGAAAAATCATGCCCTTGAAAATCTATAAAAGCGACATTTTCACTATCGGTTAATAATGCCCATTTTTTAAAGATTCGTTTATATAAAATAGCTATTGTAGCCGATGTCATTGGTTGCCATAGCATGGTAGATAATATAGTTTCTAAAAAATTGGTTATCCAATAAAAATCTTTGTGTGTATTTACAACAGTAAGCATAGGAACTCTAATTGGCACTTCTACTCCTTCTTGTAATGATTTAACTTTTATTGGTAAATATTGTAAATCGTGTAATTGTTCGTAATGAGTTACATCATATTCAGCTCCTAGGTATAAAGAAAGCTCTTCTTTAATTTCGTTACAAACCTCTTCTTTATTTTTCGAAAAGAAATTGTCTTTAAAATAATCGTGTAACCATTTAATAACATATTGCTGTCCGAAAGAAACAACTTTATCACATCCTTTAGGTGCATATTTATTACTTCTTGGTGTCCAATTAGAATAAACTTCTTCTGTTCCTTTTGGGTATTGTTGGTGGTGTCCTGTTTTATAACCGTCGGTTAATAATAATCCATTCATAGAAACAATGTTTTAGTTTGCGTAATTATGACACAAATATATAATGTATTTTAATTTTAAACTAATTTTATTTGCGTTATTTTAACACAAATTAATGAAATCACTGAATATAAGTAACTAAACCTCAAAAACAATTCCCTCTTTTTTAAGTTGAAAGTATCTTTTTTCATTAAATTGAAATAAATTTGCGGGCCTACCAGAGCCTTTTGATACTTTTTCATCAAGCTCATCAAGTACGTTTAATCCAATAATTTTCTTTCTAAAATTTCTTCTATCAACATCTCTACCTAAAAGAGTTGTGTATAATTTTTCTAAATCTGAAAACGGAAATTTTGCGTCGAGTAGTTCAAACCCCAAAGGTTCATAAGTAATTTTCCCTTGTAATCTTTCTATAGCAGCTTTCAGTATTTCTTTATGATCAAAAGATAAATCTGGTAATTCATCAATATTAAACCATTCAGCTTGTTCAGCATCAGTTGAAGCTTTTACTCTAAAAGCATTAGGCCGTACTAATCCAAAATAAGCAATTGATACTACTCTAGCTCTTGGATCTCTATCTGGTGACCCAAACGTATACAACTGCTCTAAATAGTTAATCTTTACACCTGTTTCCTCTTTAAGTTCTCTCTCTACAGCTTCTTCTAATGATTCTGTATTTAAAACAAAACCACCAGGTATCGCCCATTTGCCTTTAAAAGGTTCGTATTTTCTTTTTATAAGTAATATTGATATAACACCTGCTTCATAACCAAAAACAACTGCATCTACTGATAGTTTTATAGATTGCTCACTCATGTATATGTGTAATTTACACACAAAAATAGTTAAATTTATGCTCTCAACAAATGATTCCCTATTGCGCATTGTAAACAACGTTTTTCTGTACAGTAATTATTTTTAAGTTCTAATAAAGCTTGACTATCAAAAGCGCTGGTTATACCAATTTTTAAATCAGAAAACTTATCAATAATTGAATTCTTTTCTGGTTTAATTTGCTTAATTAATTTAAAGAAATCTTCTTCATTAACTTCTTCTCCCTTACTTTGTTTGTATACAAATTGTAAAGGTATAATGGTATTTATAAGTAATAAATCAACAAATGATTTTGTGAGTTTTTTCAATGTTTTTTTTGATTCAGTCTCAAACGTATAATGTTCTTTCCAAAAATCATTTACTTCAACTGAAAACAAACTATAAAAATCTTCTATTTTATTCAATTGCATTAATTTAGAAAACAAATTTTGATGTTTATGAAACAATGCCACTAACTGAGCAATTCGAATGGTTGGAAAATTTGTGGGACGCATTCTAAAAAACTGAAATAAATTATTCGAAATGGGTTCTAAATTATGTTTATGCTTTAAATAATCATACTCTTTTTTTAATTGAATGAAATATTCATTTTCTATATCCTTTTCTAAAAAACCTGCTTGACCAAATAATAAAGCAGAAAGCTCCTGTTCGTTAAAGCAAACTTTTCTTAGAGTAGAAAAACTAAACGATTGCACTAATTGTAGAAAAGCGTCTCCATTTATTTTTAATCCAAAATTTCTAGCTAATAATTGAAATAATACAGCTTCATAATCATTATTTGAGCGTGATAATAGTTCTTTTATTAAAACTGATTTATTTTCTAACCGTTCTACATACAATCGCTCTAACCAATTGTTCATTAAAAAAGAATCAACATTAACTATCTCCTTTTCACAAGGAATCCAACGTAATGTTTTATAAAATAAATTATGATAATTACCCAATAAATCTTCATTAACTAAACTCTTTAATTCAAGAGTTGGCATTGGTTTATTATTTTTCATAAACACCTCTGAATCATGGCACCAAACCACATGCAAAATCACCGCGTCGTAATTCTCATCATTTTCATGCTTATGTGCATACCAATCGGAAGAATTGATATGAATTTCAACATTACCAGCCCATAATTGATCGTTTATTTTTAACTGAGCGTTTAAAAAATCAGGACCTGAATTATTATTATGAGCTCCAGGTTTAATTATCTGAATGGTTTCATTTAATTCAGATTTCAAATTATTTACATCAAACAATTTGTATTGCCACATAAAATGTAGAAATTCTTCTTTCATAACCGTAAATTAGCAATTATTTTACGACTATCAAGATATGAAAAATATTTATAAATCACTTTTTATCAGCGGATTTCCCGTTTTTTCTTTAATTATTTTTATCAAAACAATTATAAATATTGATTTTAACATCAATGAAATAGGGCTCTTAATTTCATCTCTTACTGTTATTGTTTTCTTTTCAATGTTATTTATAAAACCAGTAGCAAGAACAACGAAAAATTTGCAATTCTACTCAACTTTTATTGTTATCGGTTTTCTTTTAAATCTTTTTAATTTCGAACAAAAATCGCTTCTTATAGCAGTAATTTTAACTTTAGGTTGGTTAGCATATTTAACTTGGTATTCTTCTTTTAACTTCAGAGACACTTCAATTTTAGATATAGGAAAAACACTTCCTAATTTTATTCTTAAGAACAACCAAGGAGAAGATATCTCAATAGATAATTTACCTGGTGATTTTAATATATTCATTTTTTACCGTGGAAATTGGTGTCCGCTTTGTATGGCTCAAATACAGGAAGTTGTAGACCAATACAAGGAAATAGAAAAACGAAATACTACTATGGTTTTAGTAAGTTCTCAACCTCACAAATACACTGAAAAATTAGCAAAAAAACATAAAGTCCCTTTTCAATTTTTAGTAGACAGCGATAATATTGTTGCGAAACAACTTGGTATTCTTCATAAAAACGGATTACCCGCAGGGTTTCAAGTTTTTGGTTACGACACTGATGTTGTTTTACCAACTGTTATTATTACTAACAAAAACAATAAAATTATTTTTGCCGATTTAACCGATAATTACCGAGTACGACCAGAACCAGAGACTTTTATTAAAGTTATAGACAACTATAACAATTAAATTTATTACCATAAATTTTTAAAATAGTTAAACATTAATTTTTCTTAAAAGCAATTGTAGTTTTGCTTTATAAATAATATAATAATAAAATGAATAGTATAGAAAGTTTACAATGGCGTTATGCTGTTAAAAAATTCGACGAAAATAAATCACTCTCAGAAATACAAATAAATACACTAAAAGAAGCTTTTAATTTAACTGCCACTTCTTACGGATTGCAACCTGTTAAAATGTTAGTAATTAAGAATAAAGAAATTCAACAAAAATTAGTTGAACATTCTTGGAATCAACCACAAGTACTACAAGCTTCACACGTATTAGTTTTATGTATTCCTAAAGAGTATACCATAAAAGATATAGATACTTATTTTTCATTAGTAAAAACTACTAGAAATACTCCTGATGAAATTTTAAATCCTTTTAAAGAAATGCTGATTTCTTCTATTGGTAACAAATCACAAGAGGAATTAAAAGTTTGGAATAAAAACCAAGCATATATAGCTTTAGGTAATTTAATGACAGTTGCCGCAAATGAACAAATAGATTCGTGCCCTATGGAAGGTTTTGTTCCTGAAAAATATGATGAAATTTTAGAATTAGATCAGCATAACTTAACGTCTGTTTTAGTATTACCTGTTGGTTTTAGAGCTGAAGATGATTATATGAAAGATTTAATAAAAGTTCGTAAAAAAACGGAAGAAGTTATTATTGAATTTTAGTGCTCTTTGTCAGTTTGAGTAGAGTAGAAAGATACCAACTCCCCTCAAACTGACATTTATTAAACTTATTACATTTAATTTATAATTACAAATTAGTACATTCGTAATTCATAATTAAACTGTATGCAACCACTACATATATTACTCCTTATTCTTGCCTATTTTGGTGTATTAATTCTTATTTCTTACATCACTGGTAAATCAGCAAACAACAACACTTTTTTTAAAGCAGATAATTCTTCTCCTTGGTATTTAGTTGCCTTTGGTATGATTGGCGCTTCATTATCTGGAGTTACTTTTATTTCGGTGCCTGGTTGGGTAGAAGGGCAACAGATGAGTTACATGCAAATGGTATTAGGCTATGTTGTTGGTTACGCCGTTATTGGTTTAGTTCTACTTCCTCTTTACTACCGATTAAACCTTACTTCTATTTATACCTATTTAGAAGATCGTTTTGGAAGATATTCGTATAAAACAGGCGCCTCTTTCTTTTTACTCTCAAGAACTGTTGGTGCAGCTTTTCGTTTATTTTTAGTAGCCAATGTATTACAGTTAATTCTGTTTGATGCATACGGAATTCCATTTTGGGTAACTGTAACGATAACTATTTTGTTAATTTGGTTATATACTTTTAAAGGAGGAATAAAAACAATTGTTTGGACAGATACCTTGCAAACCTTATTTATGTTGATTGCCGTAGGCGTTTGTATAGTCACTATTAAAGACGCAATGCAAATTGATAGTTTATTCTCATATATTTCAGAAAACAAATTATCTAAAATGTTCTTTTTTGAAGACCCTAAAGCTGGAAATTATTTCTGGAACAGATTCTTTTCTGGAGCATTTATAGCCATTGTAATGACAGGTTTAGACCAAGATATGATGCAAAAAAACTTAACTTGTCGTAATATAAAAGACGCCCAAAAGAATATTTTTTGGTTTACCATCGTTTTAGTGATCGTAAATTTTTTCTTTTTAGCTTTGGGAATATTATTAACTGATTATGCTGCTACAAATGGAATTGAAGCTCATAAAGATCAATTATTTCCGATGATTGCTATGAGTGGTGATTTAGGATTAGTTGCTTCATTATTCTTTTTACTTGGATTAATTGCGGCTGCATACTCAAGTGCAGACAGTGCTTTAACCTCTTTAACAACTTCGTTTAGTATTGATATTTTAGAAATTGACAAAAAAGAAGATAATCTAGAAAAAGAGAAAATTCGTAAAAAAATACATATCTTATTTTCATTTGTATTAATCGCTACTATTTTAATTTTTAAATATTTTATTGCAGATGCTAGTGTAATTGCTAAGATATTTCAATTTGCTGGGTACACATATGGTCCTTTACTAGGTTTATATGCCTTCGGCTTATTTACAAAATTAAAAGTAAAAGATAATTTAGTTCCTATAATTTGTATAGTCTCTCCTATTCTTACTTATTTAATAAGTCTTTTTAGTAAAGCGCAATTAAATTTCGATTTCGGCTTCTTTGTCTTAGTTCTTAACGGACTTATTACTTTCTTAGGATTATTAGCTATAAAACAACAAAAGGATGCCTAAAAAAGGGAAAGCAAAAAACACTGCCAATAAAGCGAAGCATACTCGTTTAATGAAGCAAAAAGAAAACAAGGTAAAACTTGAAAAACAGCAAAATAAAGAGCGTTTAAAAGCACTTGTTAAAAAAATAAATGAACAAAAAGAAAATGACAGCACAAAGTATAATTAATAAATTCGATTTAATAGAACATCCTGAAGGTGGTTTTTATAAAGAAACTTATAGAAGTGAAGGAATTATAGAAAACAAAAATTTAGTATCTAATTTTATAGGAGACAGAAATTATAGCACCTGTATATACTTTTTATTGACATCTGAAAAATTCTCGGCTTTTCATAAAATAAATCAAGATGAAATTTGGCATTTCTATAAAGGAACAACCTTAAAGTTACACATGATTTCCCCTAAAGGAGATTATTCGTTTATATTTATCGGAAACAATTTAAAAAACAACGAGGAACCACAATTTACAGTACCAGCGGGCTATTGGTTTGCTGCTGAAATTTTACAGGATAATTCTTATGCTTTTACAGGTTGCACTGTAGCTCCTGGTTTTGATTTCAAGGATTTTATTTTACCAAAAAGAGAAGAATTAACAACACTTTTCCCTCAACATATAGGTATTATTACGAAACTTACGCATCATTAAGTTCTTGTAAATTTATTTTTCTATTAATGTTTTGTTTTACTAATGTTGAATATTTAGTATCTATAAAAAATCAGAAATTAATCAAAAACATACAAAAATGGAATATTTTGATAAAATAAAGTGGAGTGTCATTTGGAATATTATTAAAGAAATTGTGCTACCTCACACAGGTACCTTAATTTTTAACACCTTTATCTTTTTATTTCTCGGCTTTTTTATATCACTTTTTTACATTGTCGTTCTACATAAAAAGAAGATTTTAAAAAGAAAACCAAAATATTATAATTGGGGAGTAAAGCTGTATATTCCAATGCTTATTATTGCGTTTCTATTTCTTTTTGGGCATATTGGTTTTATTACTGGTATATACAAGATTCTGAATGAAGAAAATAAAACTATCACATCTAGCATTTATAATAATATTCTTAAACTATCTTTTGAATCTGAAAAAAGTAAAAATGATTTTATTGTTAAATTACAGCAATCAGCAATAGAGGCTAAAGATGATTCCAATGCTCTGGTAGAATCTTTAAAAATAACAACAACAGCATATAACACAGGATATTCTGTTATCGATGATAATAAAAACAAAATAGCTGCCTTTCTAATTGATAAATATGGAAATGATATTTATAAAATAGCTGTCTACGGAATGCTTAATGTTGCTGGATCAAAAACGCATGTTACTATTAACAAGTCATTATCATATGAGGAATTTAGCACAGGAATGGATTTCTTATTAAATGTAGGATATAAAGACATTGAACAAGGAATAAAAGATAAATTAATAAAATGGTTTGATTATTTACTATACGATCAATATAAATCTTTGGTTTTGTTTCAGTTAATTTTATTACTCATTATTATCTGTCTGCCATTAATCGAATTCTTTATTTATAAAAAATGGGTAGCACCAAAATATTCTAACCAACGTATCGAAAAGGAATTACTACAACAGTAAGTATTTCTCAATAAAAGGTCTAAAATAGAAGGTAGACGAATTCTTAAATAAAGAAAGATTAACTCTTATCTTTAAATTTTAAAATATCAAACAGGTTGCCTTAATTTAATTTTTACCTGTAACAAGATTTGATAACAAGATATTCCGTAAAATGACTACAAAATTTCAAATGAAAAATAAACTTCTCTTAGTACTAACAATTAGTTATTTATTAATTTCTTGTAATAATACTACTGAAAAAACAATTGATAAAACCAGTAATGCATTACCAAACGGAAAACGTTTAATTGTAGAGAAGACAAATAAAGAAACCAAATCTATAGGTATTTTTAGTAAACATAATTACGGAACCTCACATCATTTTATTTATAAAGTATCAATAAAACCAGGAGATATTAATTGGAACGGAGGAACAGCAGAACCTAAACAGCTTGTTTTTAAGAATGATACAACCTACATACGTTACCTTAAAAAAAAGCGCATAAATATAAAGTATATTGACTCATTAGATGGTACTGTTAAGTATAAACATAAGTCAGAGATACACGTTTTTTTTCAAAAACATATAGATAATCGTTATTTTTTCAACCTTTTAGGTGATGATTATTGGGTAGATATTTCGTTAAATAATTACGAAGCTGTAAAAAAACTGGGTAATGAATACATTATACCTAATGACAATGAATATTCTTTAGATTCTGTTATCAAGTAATAAACCTATTAAATAATCTAAATTATTTCTGTGTAATATATGTTGCTATTTTTTAATACTTTTATAAAAAAATAGCGCCTAAAAGATGATTCAAATTAAAGAAATTTTTAGATTAAGATATTACTACATCATTACTATACTTTTATTTACAGCTTGTAGTCAAGCAAAAAAAACAACACCTAAAACTAATTTTTGCTCGAATATTCATCGAGATGAAAGCATTACTCTTTCTAAAGAACTAAAGGAATTTGAAAAGCTTATGCAAACAAAAACTGGTGTGTACGTTCTAGAAGATGGTAGTGGTTCAATGGTAGCTAGAGCTTGGTTAACTGAATATGCTGAAAAAACTATAGATATTCAATACTTTATTTTCTCAACAGATAATGTAGGACTTATTGCTTGTGATTACTTAATAAAAGCTGCTGATCGTGGAGTTAAAGTAAGAATTATTGTTGATGACATTATGGTTGATTCTGACATTCAAGACATTTTAACCTTTAATTCTCATAAGAATATTACTGTAAAAGTATATAATCCAGGTGTTAATTTAGGAAAGAATATTTTTGACAAGGTTCATAAATTTGCAACAGATTTTAGATCTGCAAATCAACGTATGCATAATAAAACATTTGTAGTTGACGGTAAGGTTGTAATTACAGGTGGTCGTAATATTGCTGATGAATATTTTGATTATGATCATGAATACAATTTTAGAGATCGTGATATTTTATTAATAGGTAAAGAGTCAGAAAAAGTTAACAAATCATTTGAACAGTTCTGGAACAGTCCGTTAAGTAAGAAGATTACTAGTATAATAAGTGACAAACCTGAAAATGTTTTATTAGAAAATAGGTTTGATAACTTACATGAGTATGCATGTAATCCCGCTAATTTTTGGCCACAAATAAGATCAAGAATAAAAAATCTACCTGCTACGTTTGCAACCATTAAGAACTCAGGGAAATTAACATGGTTAGATGATGTAAAATTTATTTCTGACAATCCTGGTAAAAATGATGGAAAGCATGGTTTAGAAGGTGGTGGTGTTTCAACCACAGCTTTAATTGATTTAGTTAAAAAAGCTAAATCATCTATAGATATACAAACACCCTATTTAATTACCACTAAATTAGCCCAAAATCTATTTAAAGAAGCTGTAGACAGAGGTGTTAAAATTAGAATACTTACCAATAGTTTGGCTTCAACAGATAATTTAGAAGCTTTTAGTAGTTATCAAACAGATAGAAAAAAACTACTAAAAACAGGTATTAGAATATTTGAATTTCGCCCAGATGCAGCAGAAAGAACAAAAATAATGACAGGTGAGTTACAAGAAAAACTAGATCACAAACCTACATTTGGTCTTCATGCAAAGTCTATGATTATCGATAAACAAATAACTGTTATTGGTACATTTAATCTTGATCCTAGGAGCGCTAATTTAAATACTGAATGTATTGCTATTGTTAATTCTAGTAAAGTCTCTAAAGGTGTACTAAAAGGCATGGAAATAGAGTTTAAACCTGAAAACTCATGGGAAACAACTTTAAATTTTAATCCAGACGCTGAAGTGGATAATTATAAACGTTTAAAAACCTGGACAAGAAAGATAATTCCAAAAGAAATATTATAACATACAAAAGGCCTCTATTATTAGCTATAATACAACATTCATAAAAAGAATAAATCCATTAAATCACTACTGAGAAACCTATACATATTAATTAATCTAAAGTTAGAGCACAAAAAAACCGAACGGATGTCGTTCGGTTTCTTTATTTTATAATTTAGATAATTATTAAATTCCGTAGAAAGATTTCATATTATCTTCAATATTTGAAGCTTTTTTAACAGCCTCATACATTTGATATGTTTTATTTTTTCTTTCGTTTACTAAACGTTTTCTAAAGCTATCATAATTAGGTAAAGCAGTTGGTAATTCTTTTGATGATACTTCAAAAGCAAATACTCCTTTATCTCCTACAACATTTTTTACTACAGCTTTCTCTTTCGAATTTAACATTGCTCCGATTACTTTCGGCTCATTACCAACACCAGATAATAAAGGTGAGTTTAAATTAACTGCTGTCGCATTTCTTACTGTTTGACTTACTGATTTTGCTATTTCAGCTAAAGTAGCTCCGCTAATTTTAGCTTCAATCATTTTAGCTTTCTTTTCGTTCACTAAAATAGGTCGAACTCCTGCAACTGCTTTTTCAACTGGCATTAAACCTTTTTCAGTTTTACCTGTTAAAACAGCTACAACATATCCTCCTTCAACATCAAAACGCTTAGAAGCTCCTTTGTTTATCTCTTTACCAAAAGACCAAGTAATAATCTCTCTTTCTTTACCAATACCTGGTACTGTTTCATCTAACGACTTTAAACCTATTGCAGGTTGAGAGGTTAATTTTTCATCTTTTACTATTGCATCAAAACTTTTACCTTTTGCTAATGCTAAAGCAAATGTTTCAGCATTTTGAAAAACAGTATTCTCTGTTGCTTCTGAAGCTTCAACCTTACGACCAAATGTTACTAATTTCACAACTGGTTGAAAATTATTTTGGTCCTCAATTTTAATAACATGAAATCCGAATTGAGTTTTAACAACTCCTAAATCCCCTTTTTTACCTTGAAATACAAAATCTCTAAATGAAGGCACCATTCTGTTATAACCAAACCAGTCGTAAAAACCTTCTTTCTCTACAGATCCTTTGTCTGAAGAAAATTCTTTTACTAAAGCTACAAATTTAGAATTATCAGCTTTTATAACAGTTAACAAACTATCTGCTGTAACTTTTGCTTCAGCTTCTGTTTTAGTTGGTTCATCTCCACTAGGACTTGCTCCTATAAAAGATATTAAAATATGACGTGCTTGGGCTGAATCAGGTAACTGACTAACCTCGGTAATTTTAGATAATTTAAATTGATCAGCATCCTTATAAGGTCCAAAAACATCACCTTCTTTACCACTAAATATTTCTTCAGCAATTACCTGTGGTACTTGCGATTTAAATTTAATGTTTTCATCTAAAGCGACATCAGAATCATTTTCTGCTAAAAACTCAGCGTAATCCGTTGCATTCTTTAATCCTTTTACCGATACATTACCAGAAGTAACAGCATCTTCAATTAATTTTGCAACTTCAGCTTTAATTGCCATTTCATCTTCAGTAGTTGCCTTAATATCAAACTTGACAAAATTAATGTCTCTTGATGCTTCTACTTGAAAATCTTGTTTGTGACTGTTAATGTAATTTTTAACATCACTATTTTTTATTACAACAGCGCTATCTGCTATTGATGTGTATGGTACATATACAAATTTAGCATTCACTTTTGTGTTCTCATTTAAATACTGTGCTTCACCTTCTTTTAAAGAAGCTCCTAAACCAGACGCTACTAAATTATCATAGGTAGTTTTTTCTATATTATTCTTTAATGAATTCATATAGTTTTGCCAAGCCTTCCATTCTTCTCCATTTACCTCTTTAATAGTAGCTAAATGTGCTTTAAGCTTATTTTTATCGAAAAGACCAGAAGATTGAAATCTTGCATCACCTTGTAAAGATGGAGATTCATATAACGCATTCATAATATCTGCATCACCTACAGTGATACCAGATTCTTCTAATTGTGTTTTATAAATTCTCTGCCTAATTAAATTGTTCCAAACAGTTTTTGCTGCTTGCATTTCAGAAACACTACTACCTGTTTGTGCTTTATAGGCATCTAAAGCTTCAGCAAATTCTTGACGAGAGATTGTTTCTCCGTTTACTTCACCAATTTCATTTACTTTACTTGCACTAAAAAAATCTGATATTGTAGAAGGGTCTAATACAAAAGCAAAAAGTGCTAAACCAATTACAAGAATTAAGAACATTGAGCGTTCTCTAATCTTCGATAAAATTGCCATACGTTATTTTATTTTATTAACAGTGTGCGAAAATACAATTTCACATTAAATAATGCAATATTTTTCAAGGCTGATTTTAAGGTAATTCACTTTATTTTAGAATAAAACACGTTTTATTCTTCTTTAGAAACGACTTTAAAGTGAAGATCATCTATTTTTGTTGCACTTACTTTTAAAATTTTAATTTGAAATTTATCAATCATTAAAACTTCATCTTGTGCAGGAATTGTCTCGGTATGATTAATAATAAAACCTCCTAAAGTTTCGTAAGCGTCTTCTTTTGGTATATTCAAATCATACTCCTCGTTTAAGTAATCTACTTCTAATCGTGCAGAGAAGTTAAACTCTTGATCATTTATTTTTTCTTCTAACAATTCTTGGTTATCATGTTCATCTTCAATTTCACCAAACAATTCTTCAACAATATCCTCAACAGTAACAATACCAGAAGTACCACCATACTCATCAACAACTAAAGCAATACTTTTTCTTTTTTTTATTAAACTGTTTAAAACATCGTTTATAATCATCGATTCAGGAACGAACTCTACAGGTAGTAATATTGATTTAATTGTTCTTGGTTTTTTAAATAATTCAAAAGAATTTACATATCCTAAAATATCGTCTAAAGAATTTTTATATACTAATATTTTAGACAACCCTGTTCCTATAAACTTCTCTTTAAGGCTACTTACAGACTCATGTAAATCGATCGCTACAACTTCTGTACGAGGCACCATAATTTCTCTCGCTTTTACTTTGTGAAACTCTAAAGCATTTTGAAAAATTTGAATTTCAGAATCTATTGTATCTTCCTCATTACCACCATCTAATTGTTGCAAAATATAATTCCCTAATTCTTCTTTACTGAATTCTGTTTTAGCTTCGTCTTCTTGTATTCTAAAAAACAGAAATAGAAAAAAGTTTGAAATTTTAGTGATAACCCATGTTATTCCATAAAATAACAGATAAAAAATATATGCAGGAACAACAAAAATTTTAAGTGTTTCATTTGCATAAATTCTAAATATTGTTTTTGGTAAAAACTCAGCAGTTACTAATATTATAAGTGTTGATAGTATTGTTTGTGTTAACAAACTTAAATCATCTAATAGGTAATTTACTACTGTAATATTTGTTGGCAATATTGTTTGAAATGAATTCATTAATAATTGCCCCATAAAATAACTGTATACTACCAAAGCAACATTATTACCAACTAACATTGTGGTAATAAATTTAGATGACTTTTCGGTAAGTATCGCTAAAATTTTAGGTAAAAATCCTTCTCTTTTTTTCTCTAACTCAATATGAAGTTTATTTGCTGAAACAAAAGCAATTTCCATACCTGAGAAGAAGGCTGAAAATAATATAGAAACAAAAATTATGATAATTTCAGATTGCATTAACGTTGCTGATTTCTTTTTTCTATTTTTCTTCTAAAGTGTCGTTTAAAAAAGAATATTAAACTAATAAAGATAGCAAATCCAAACATAATAAATGCTTCTTGCCTATCAGAATTCCATCTAAGAATTCCTTCAATAAAAAAAATAATCCCAATCACAAGGTATCCGTATTGTAAATATTTCCAAAATGTATTCATTATAATCCGTCTGCTTTAGTTTCTATATCTCCTGTTATATCTTTAGCAATCCATTTTTTTAAATTCTCTTTTGATTCAAAACCAAAACCATTAATAACACCATTAGGTGTTGTTAATCGAAAACCATCTTCAGTAAAAAAATAATGTTCTTTCTGATCCCAAAATAATTGGTTGGTTTCTAATTTTGTTTTTTCGCTGTGATTAAAGATAACCACATTCCCTCTAATCTCAGAAACTTTAGTTTTAGGATATGCTAATGCATAATTACCACTAACTGTAGTAGAATCTTTTCCTGTTTTATCTATTGAGACAATCTTAATTCCTTTTGGAAATTCATTATATGGATGTTCATTACGATTAGAAAAATCGTAAAAAATAGGCGCTTTTGTTTTTGACACTATCCTACCTGAGTCTTTTTTAATGTGATAAATATTTTTAGCTGTTCCTAAAGGTAAATTTTTATCTGCTAGGAAATCTCGCACTTCTTTTTTAGAATTAGTACAAGAAAAAAGCATTGCCACCATAAAGATGGTAGCAATGCTATTATATATATTTATTGAAAATTGTTTCATTCGATATTTTTAAGGAATACGAACAGTTTCTCCTATCCAACATCCAATTTTATGAGATGCTCCTGAAGAAACACCTTTTTGAAAAATTAATTTTTTCGATGGCATATTCTTTCTATAACTAGAAATATATCTTCCTGCTCCACAACCTGGATCTACTTTTTTAGCTTTTAAAGCTTTATTTAAAGCTGCTACGTATACCATTCTTTTTTCAAATTCATCACTACCACAAGAGTTTGCACTCTTTTGATATAAACTAGCTATAAATAAATATGCTTTACCCATGTTAGGGTTATATCTTAATGCTTCATAAGCTAAAGCTCTTGCTCTACTTCCTCTAGCATTTTGAGCTTCTCTTAATTTATACTTTGCCTTTTTAAATGGATCTGTTTCTAAATTAAATGCTTTTTTCTTCATTTCTGCAGCACCTCTTTTATCTCCATTTTTAACTAATACTCCAGCTAAGAAGTTATAAGCATCGGCTGATTGAGTTGCTTCAGCATAAGAATTTGCTAATTTTTCAAATAAAGGATCTGTTTGACAACCTTTATTATACATTCTAGATACTGCTCTTTTTAACCAAACACCATCCGTTTTATTCGCTTCAAAATCTCTAGTGTAAATTGGTATTAACCTTTCACATGTTGCTAATTTAGAAATCATCGCATCCAAACCTCCTTCAACCTGACCTAATGCAGAAGAATTAATCGTATATCCTTTTAATCTTTTGGCTTCTTTTAATCCTATTGTACCTAAAGAATCTTTCTCCTGTAATAAAGTTATTTTTTTACTGTAACCATCTAATTTTACTTGTACAGACTCCATTACATCATCATAAGTATCAAATACTTTTTGTGGATTGGTATCTTTATTTTCTTCTGTAACTGATTTAAAGTATCTAAAAATATTTTTTACTCCCATATCTTTAGGAGAAATATCATAAGCCTTCTTTAAAATAACAAAAATTTCAGCATCAGTAGCTAATTTATTTTTAACTAAATAAGTTGCGTAATCACTATGTGCTTTTGCAGCCCCTTTTGCTGGAAAATTTATTAGTCTAGTTTCATATATTTTTTTTGCTAAAACAGGATCTTTTAACTTACCAGCTACTTTTGCTCCAATTTTATAGATATTAACTGACAACTTAGGACAATTCTGAAGTAAGTACTCTAAATTTACTTTAGCTTCTTCAGATTTACCTGTGTTGGCATCTCCTTTAAAAAGATTATATTTTATATTACATTCTTGACTTGCTTGTGCATTTGCCCCCACGACAGCTACAAACAAAAATAGTCCTGTTAATATGTAAGTAATTTTCTTCATTTTGTCTCAGTTTTTATTAATCTATTCTTGTTTTTACAAACCATTTAATATCATTTAAAGATAAACTCATTCTAATATTAAAATAGTTTTCTTTTACTAAACTATTATTGGTTGTTCCTTTTTGCCCGTATTCAAATCCAATATTTACATTCGATAATTGTCTTGGCAATGGCAATCCTAATCCAACATTTATGCCAAAGTCTTTAACTTTAGTAAAATCATTACCAGCTTTTACTAGTAGTCCTGTATCTTCAAAACGTAAACCAGCCCTATAAGTAACTCTATCCCAGTAACTTGATATAGAATTCATCTTCGGAAGATAATAACCTCCTATTGAAAATTTACTTGAATCATCATATTTGTAAGTTCCTCCATTAGATATTAGTGAATTATTTGTACTTAATGCACTTTGAAATTGCTGATTAACTCCTACATACCATTTATTTTCTTTTCCTAAACCAAAACCGAAAATACTTTTCACAGGCATATTTATATCTCCATTAACTGTTCTATTAAATAATTCATCTCTTGGAACTTCATTTCCTGTTGATAATGATAATGAATACATTTTTTCGTTTCCTTTTGCAGAAAAATCACTTTGTAAAGTAATTGAAGCCCCTGTATGTAATTGCAACTTATTTTTTAACTCTCTGTTATATTGCGCTCCTAATTTAAATTGACCTCCTTTAATGTTAATCGTCTCCTCGTGCTTAGTAGCCAAAACAACATCTGTTCTTTGATTTAAAACACTATTTTCTAAATTACCAAAAACAAAACCAGCTTCTACACCTAAAGAAAGCCCTTTAGCAGCATACATACCAAAACTAGCATATATCTTATTAGTTCCTCCTTCTCCACTAAACAAAGTAATATTACTTGTATTTTCGTTATCCAACAAAGAATAACCTACTGATGAAAATGGTTGTAATCCTATTGATAAACCAGCCTTACTACCTATAGGAAATCCTAAGGATATATAACGCAAATTTGTTGACTTACCTGATTGAGAAGTATTCCCTTCTTTAAGAGTTAAAAAATTTAAACTTCCTCCAATAGCATAAGTTGCTGCTCTTAAGTTTGCATTTGCAGCAGGGTTTGTAAAATTTAAATGATATGTATCTTTTAAAGCGACACCAATACCTCCCATAGAAGCTTGTTCTACGGTTAAAGATTCAAAATTTTCTCCAATTCCAAAGTAAGAATAAGGTGATGCACTATTTTTTTGCGCTGTTATTGCTATTGTACTAAATACAAATACTCCTAATATAAACTTCTTAATCATTCGCTAAATTGTATGTCAAAACTGTATGTAATCCTTCCAAAACAAAATTTGGATGGGCAAATATGCCACTTTTTAATTGTTTAGCCAAGAAATATGTGTCTCCTCCTGTTAAAACTATTGTTAAATCCTTATACTTAGACTTATATTGATTAATAACCCCCGCTATTTCATTACATACACCGTTTATAACTCCAGAGTGTATTGACGTATTTGTATTAACTCCGATAAAACTAGAAATTTCTTTTGTTTCTAACAATGGTAATTTTGATGTAAAGCTATTTAATGCTTTATATCTCATTACTATCCCTGGTGATATTGCTCCTCCTAGATACTCTTTTTCTTTATTAACAAAATCAAAAGTCATACAAGTACCTGCATCAATAACTAAAACATTTTTATTTGGGTATTTTATTATTGCTGCTGAAATCAATGCTATTCGATCAACTCCTAATGTTTTTGGTGATTCGTATAAATTATTAAAAGGAACTTTAGTTTCACTATTCAGGAATATTGGATTCAATAAACGAACTAATTCTTGCTGCGTTTTATCTGAAAAAGTTACCACAGAAGAGATAATGGAAGCCGAAACAGAAAAATTATTCATTATTTTTTTTAATTCTGGTATAATTTTTAACCTCTTAAAAGTGAAAACTTCTTTAATTCTATTTAATTCAAAAACAGCTACTTTAACTCTAGTATTACCTACATCGATAATTAAATTCATATCTATATTTCTTAAAAAATCAAATTTACGTTACATTTTTTTAATAAAAATGTTTTGTATAATTAAAAATCCATTGTATATTTGCATCCGCTTAACGAAAGTAGCAAACTGGTGCCTTAGCTCAGTTGGTAGAGCAAAGGACTGAAAATCCTTGTGTCCCTGGTTCGATTCCTGGAGGCACCACAATAAAACTATTAATACTAGTTCTATTTGTTACTTTTAAAAAGCATTAATTGGTGCCTTAGCTCAGTTGGTAGAGCAAAGGACTGAAAATCCTTGTGTCCCTGGTTCGATTCCTGGAGGCACCACCATCAAAACTCGAACTTATGTTCGAGTTTTGTTTTTTATATCAGTTTATTAAATACAGAAAAGGAGCTATTATTTTAAATAATAGCTCCTTTTCTGTATTTAACTTAAAATATTATTTCAATTTAAACTTCATTTCTATAGGTAAATGATCAGAAGCTTGACCAAAATCGTTTAACACCCTACCATTTACATATTCGATTGACTTCTCTGTGTAAAAAATATAATCTATTCGCTCATATAAGTCTTTTGTATCAAAAGTATTTTCTGGATCATCAATATTAAAAGCTGCGTTTCCTATTCCATCTTCCTTAAGTAATTTTTGCACAACAGCATCTTTATCTCTTGCTTTTGAATTAAAATCGCCTAGTAATATTGTTGGATACTTGTTTTTGTACTCATTAAAAACTTTTAGAACATACTCAAACTGACGAGCACGTGTAGCTTTATCAAAAGCTTCTAAATGAATATTTATTACAATTACTTCTTTCCCCTCTAACACAACCTTAACAACCTGCAATAAGCGCTCTAAGTATAATGCATCTCTATAAAAAGGATTATCTGGTACTCGTTCTAAAACAATACGTTCGTAATCTTTTAATTTATATTTACTTAATATTGATTGGCCTGAAATAATTTTTCCGAAATGCATACTTGGTGGCCAATAAGGAAATGGCACATATCGTTCATCCCAATTTACACCTCTTGCAGCATAATTATATCCTAATTTCATAAATTCTTTTTCTTGATCTACTTCATAAGATCTCGATGCATTGTAATCAATCTCTTGAAATGCAATAATATCTGGATTCACCTTCTTAAGTTCTTCTTCTACTTTCTTTAAATTACCTTCAAATAATTTTTTTGATTTTGCTACGGGTAAATTATTTGTCATTCCACTTAAATAACCAACATTATAAGTAACAATACTATATACTGAATCATTATTTACTTTTACATAATTCTCATTTTCTACTAATTTAGAATACTCCGCTTCATTCATTGTTGGAGATGATGCCCAGAAAAAAAAGATTAAAACTGCTACTAAAATAAAAACTAGAAACTTCAATAAAAAGCCAATTATATTTTTCATAAAAAAATTAAAAAAATGTTAAAACTACTTTCAAATTTAAACTTTTTTAAATAAGCATAGTCATAGATGTATAAATAAAAACTTAAATATTATAAAAATGAAAAAAATAATAGCAGTATTAATTTTAGCAGTTGGTTTTACAGTAACAACTCAGGCACAAAAAGGAAAAAGAAATAAATTAGAAAAATTAACGGTAAAACAACAAACAGAATTAGCAGTTAAAAAAATGACTTTACAGTTAGATTTAACGACTACTCAACAACGTGAAATAAAACCTTTATTAGCTGAGAAAATTACACAACGTAAAATTATGCACGAAAAAAGGAAAGCCATGAAAGAGAACGGTGAAAAGCGAGTGAGATTATCTGCTGACGAACGTTTTAAAAGAGAAAGCAAAATACTTGATAACAAAATTGCTTTTAAAGCTGAAATGAAGCGCGTATTAAATAAGCAACAATATGAACGCTTTGAAAAAATGAGTGCTCGAAAAACACATAAAGCTAAAAAAAGAATGAAAAAAAAAAAACATAGAAAAGATTCTAAACAATAATAGTAATGGATTGATTTTGATTGAAACCTCAGTTTTGAAAACAAAACTGAGGTTTCTTATTTTATTCCTCTTCTTTAAACCAGCTTGAGTATTTCACATAATTATTAGCTATTCTATCTATTTCTCCTGAAATTAATTTTTTTGAAATATCTTTCACTTTTTTAGCAGGAACACCTGCATATATACTTCCGCTTTCTATCCTGGTATTTTTTGTTACTACTGCACCAGCAGCTACAATTGAATTTGACTCTACTACACAATCATCCATAATTATACTCCCCATACCTATTAAAACATTGTCATGTATTGTACAGCCATGAACTAATGCATTATGCCCTATAGATACGTTATTCCCAATCGTAGTAGGTGATTTTTGATAGGTTGCATGAATCACTGCACCGTCTTGAATATTCACCTTATTACCTATTTTAATGTAATGCACATCACCTCTTATGACTGTATTAAACCATACACTACATTCTTTACCCATTTGTACATCACCAACAATTGTTGCATTTTCTGCCACATAACAATCATCTGGAATTTGTGGTGACTTTCCGTTTACTGCTTTTATAATTTTCATCTGTTTATTACTATTTAAAATAAGATAATAAGTTTGCTTTCTTTGAAGAAGAAACCAGCACCTCTTTTCCGTTTGATAAGATTACGCTTCCTCCTTTTCCTTTTTTATATTTTACTACTTCGTTTACATTTACTAAATACGATTTATGAACCCTAGCAAAGGAACTTTCTTTTAAAAGGTCTTCAAAATGCTTTAATGTTTTACTTACCAACTTTTTAGTATTCTTAAAGTAAATTTCAGTATAGTTATCATCAGCCTTACAAAAAAGGATATCACTTATAGTAATAACCTCAAAACCGTCTTGTTGCGGAATTGTTATTTTACTTAAGCCCACACTACTTTTAGGCGTTAAAACAATATTTTCTAATTCTTTTTCTTTTTCTTTTATTTCTGTAACCAAACTTACCCCCTTAATTAATTCATCTATTGAAATTGGCTTTAACAAATAGTAAGTTGCTTGATTATTTAAAGCTTCAATCGCATAATGATCATAAGCGGTTACAAAAATGGTTTCAAATGTTTGAATCTCAATTTTTTCCAGCAAATCAAACCCACTTCCATAAGGCATTTCAACATCTAAAAACACCAAATCTAATTCGTTTTCTTCTATTAATTTTTGTCCCTCTTCAATATTACTTGCTTCTCCTAACAATTGAACAGTAGGACAGTATTTTGATATATAATTTCGTAAAATATCTCTACCAATAGCTTCATCTTCAATTATGATTGCTTTTAACTTCATAATTAATTTTTCTTTAAAATAAGTTCAACTTTAGTTCCGCTTCCATCTTCAAAAACATCAGAAACTGAAACCTTTATTTTTTCTTTATACATATTATTTAAAATAGCTATTCGATTTTGAATAGTACTCATTCCTTTCGACTTTTGTTTTAATTGATGTTTTGTTTTTATTTCTACAGATTTCTTACGCCCAACTCCATCATCTTGTACGCTAATTAGAATTGAATCAGCTGTTTTTTGGAATATAGCAATAGTTAAATTTCCTTTTTCCTTTTTATATCGAAGCCCATGCCAAATAGCATTTTCTATATATGGTTGCAATAACATAGGTGGTATGGAATAACTATTTAATTTAATTTGCTCATCTACAGATATACTATAATCAAACTTATCTTTAAATCGATTATGTTCTAATTTAACATACAATTCTAATAATTCAATTTCTTTTACTAGCGGAATAAAATCTTCATCTGAGTTCTCTAATACTGATCTCATTAAAACTGAAAATTCTGACAAATACCTATTAGCACTACGCTCATCATTAACTGCTATAAAATTATTAACTGAATTTAAAGCATTGAAAATAAAATGTGGATTCATTTGCGAACGCATCGATTTTAATGCCAATAAATTATTTGCCAATTTTTGTTGTTTATTCGTTCTAAACATAAAATAAGCCAATAAACTCATTAATACACAACCTGCAATAAGTGAATAAATAATGATTTTTTGCTGTTTGTTGCTTTCCTTAATTAATTGTTGATCTTTATAAGCTAAACTTATTTTACTATCTGTTAATTGTTTATCCTTTTCTAAACTTGTAATTCTACTTTGACTTTCTGATATTTTTTTCCCAAAACGTTTTACTTGCTGTATTTCTTGTTCCTTTTTAGAATACAATGTATCTACTAATTTCACAAAATCTTGATATGTTTCTAACGCCTTTGTATAATCTCCAACAGTAGCATAAACTTCTGAAAGTTTACGTGTTGCATCTTTCTCAATAATTAAATCTTCATTTTTATTAGCATCCTTTATACTCTTCTTTAAAAAAGGAATTGCTTCACTATATGATTCTTTTTGAATATATGCTGTTCCTATTTTATAATTAATCTTTTGAGAGGTTATTGAATCTACTAGTGATTCTTTCTCATCAACTTCCATAATAATATCATCAGCCTCTTCTAAACTCTCTTTACGTAATTTTATTTCTTCATCATATCTTGCTGATTTATTATAAAAATCAGCCACTTTTTGTTGTTCTTTTAAAGACCTTTTTTGATTTTCTTTTGATGCTAATTTTAATGAGTTTTTAAAATACCCATCAGCTTTTTGAACATTTCCTTGTGCTGCAAAAACCTGTGCTAACTTCGAATTTAAATCTGTTACCTTAGGGGTTACCTGATTACTTTTTGATATTTTTAAGGCTTTGCTGTAACTATCTTTTGCCTTTTTATAACTTTTTAAAGCCATAAAAACGTCTCCCAAACCTTCATGTGCTTTTAACTTTTCGTAATCACTTAACCTACTTTTTAAACTTTCTTGATAACTACCTTCACTTTCAGTATACTTTTTTAATAAAAATTGTGATTTAGCCAGTAGTAACCTAACACTTGAAGTTGAATTTTCTTTTAAAGAAATTTTATAATTCTCAACAGCCAAATCATATTGTTTCCAATAAAAATAAACATCTCCTAACTCCTTGTAAGTAATAGCTCTTCTATTTTTAGATGAAGCGTTTAATAGCATTTTTTCAATAGCTGCTAAGCTTTTATTAATGTCTTTTTTCTTGTAAAATTTTACTGAATCTAAATATTTAGGATATGAATCTTTTTTCTTTTGACGGTAAGAGCTAAATTTAGATACTCGCTTCTGTGTAAAGTCTTGTACTAAAACCTTAACATCTTCATTATCTTTAATTGTATAAAAAATAGTTTCAAAACCATCATGAGATACGACTAACTGATTTCCTGCTTTTGCTTTTACGATATACTTTCTATCTATATTAGAAAACTTAAAAACACGACCATTTACCTCTACAAGTGCATCTTTAATTGGTTGACTCGTATTATTATCAATAACTTCTACTTTCACAAAAAACTCTTGCCCCATTTCTTTAAAGTCTTGGGAGAAAACTGAAGAAAAGGCTAGTAAAAATACCGTTAATACTATTTTTAAAAAATTGTTCATATTTTATTTATTACTGTAAACATACATACAATAAATGAGTTCAGAAAATAGCTCTTCTTAAAAATCACGACTATTAAACACTTAAAAACAGCTCTCACTCATTTTACGAACAACTTTACTCATTCAACCTACCCGTTTCCTCATTATTGATTTTTTAAAAAGAAAGTTGGTAGTAGTTTTGATACCATAAATAACAAGATATGAAAGCAATACAAATTATAATCATTCTATTTTTATCATCTACAATTTTTGGTCAAACTATAAAAGACAATACTCCATTTATTGAAGTTACAGGAAAAGTTGAACTAGAGATAAGTCCAGATGAAATCTATTTAGATATTTCTTTAAAAGAAAGCATTAAAAATGGAAAAAAAACAACATTAGATAAGTTAGAAGATTGCTTAAAAGAAGAGTTAGAGATTATTGGAATACCTAAAGAGTGTTTATTTATTTCTGATATTAACTCGGTAATTGCTAAAACAGGATGGTGGACAAAAGAAATATTATCTACTGGTAAATATTCATTAAAAATAACCAGTCCAAAAAAACTTAAAGAAGCTTTTAAAATTTTTAAAAAACTTAAAATTACAGATGTTCGTATTACAAAAGCAACACATTCTAAATTAGATTTTTATAAAAAGAAAAATAGAATTGCAGCAATTAAAGCCGCAAAAGAAAAAGCTGACTATTTATTAAACGCAATAAATGCCAACACAGGAAAGCCTTTAAAAATAAATGAAACAAACCACGATTTACAAAATTTCGCACAATTAAACTATGTAAATAATTCACCTAACAGATACGAAAGCAGTATTTCAAAATCATATAAGAAAGGTATAGTTCAGTTTGAAAATATTAAACTAACGTCTTCTATCTATGTAATTTTTGAAATAAAATAAAACATTAAATACATTAATAACATAAAACAATAAATTATGAAAACTTATATATTAAAAGCACTATTCATTTTTACTATTCTAATTACTAAAATTGGATATTCAACTAATTCTGAAAACAAAACAAAAAAACAAACAACTAAAGTAGCTTTATTACTAGATACCAGCAGTAGTATGAGTGGGCTTATTAACCAAGCAAAAGCGCAATTATGGGAAATCATTAACGAATTATCGCACGCAAAATGTAATGGAGAAACACCAAAATTAGAAATTGCGTTATATGAATATGGTAACGACAAACTTTCTTCTAGTGAAGGTTATATTCGCCAAGCATTACAGTTTACCAGTAATTTAGATGATGTTTCAGAGCATTTATTCTCTTTAACTACTAATGGGGGAAGTGAATTCTGCGGACAAGTAATTCAAACGTCTATAAATGAATTAGAATGGGGAGGCAATAACAGTGATTTAAAAATGATTTTTATTGCAGGAAACGAACCTTTTACACAAGGTAAATTAAACTACAAAGATGCTATTACCAACGCTAAAGAAAAAGATATAACTGTTAACACTATTTTTTGTGGAGATTACAATCAAGGTGTTTCTGGGATGTGGCAAGATGGAGCTGTTTATGGTGGTGGAGATTATATGACTATTAATCATAATAAAAACATTGTTCATATTGTAACTCCTTATGACAGCAACATTCTTATTTTAAATAAAAAACTAAACAAAACATACATTCATTACGGAAATTCGGGGCATTCAAAATACAGTAATCAAGCAAAACAAGATGCTAATGCAGCAACTTTAGATGAAGTTGTAATTGTAAAACGTGCTATTAGTAAAAGCTCTAAACTATATAAAAATACTGAATGGGATTTGGTAGATGCTTCAGAAGAAAAAGAAATTGATTATAACACTTTAAAGAAAAAACAGTTACCTAAAAACTTACAAACTAAATCATCTAAAGAAATAAAAAAATATGTCGATGCTAAACGTAAAGAACGAATAGAGATTCAAGGTAAAATTCAAGAATTAAATAAAAAAAGAAAACAATACGTTACTAAGAAACAAAAAGAAAGTTCTAACAAAAATGAATTAGAAAGTGTAATGATTAAAGCGATAAAAAAACAAGCTAGAAAGAAAAAATATTCTTGGTAAAATTAAGCTATTAAAACTTCGTCATTACGAGCTAAGTAAATTAACATTCTTAATCGGGGGCACTTTTAAGTTAAAACTTCTCGTAATGACTTTTTTAATACTTAAAAATTACAACTTATAAATAGTATAAAAAAAGCTCGGGATTAATTTAATCCCGAGCTTTTTTTTTATTTTAATAACAAATCTTGTCCAACACTAATTTCATTCGTATTCAATCCATTTGCTCTTTTTAAATTCGCAACAGATATATTATGCCTTCTTGCTATTGAATACAACGTATCTCCCTTTTGTACTTTATAAGATTTAACCTTAATCTGGTTACCCTTATTTAGTTTTCTAGCGCCCATCCTGTCATAAACAGTCAAATTATATTTTTTAATAATCGTTATCAGTTTTTGCGGATACCTCTTATCAGTTGCATAACCAGCACGCCTTAAACCATAAGCCCAATCTTTATAATTCTGGTTTCCTAATTTAAATAAACTAGCATAGCGTTTTCTTGAAATTAAAAACTGCGAATGATCTTCATATGATGTTTCAGGGTATTTATACTTTCTAAAGCACTCCCCTTTTTCATCATCATCATGCGTAACACTTTTACCTTTCCATCCTTTATGACATTTTATACCAAAGTGATTGTTTGATCTTATTGCCAACTTACTTCTTCCACTACCCGATTCTAATACTCCTTGCGCTAAAGTTATACTTGCAGGAATGTTATGCTCATGCATTTTTTTAACAGCAATACGTGCAAATTTCTGAATGTATGCTACCGTATGATTTGAATTTGTTTTTAACGGTTTTTCTATTTGTTCTAATTGTGGTAACTCAGGATATACTTCTTCCTTTTCTTGAAGTACCACTTTTTTATGACTTCTATTTACTACATTTTTATTTGAACCACAGCTCACTATAAAAACAGCGCATGTTACTATATAAAAAACTAATCTTATTCTCATTAAACGTTTATTAAATCTTTATTTTTATTCTTTAACTTTTCATTTACTCCTGCAATCCCTTGTAAACCTCCTGTATGAATTACTAAAACTTTAGAATTTTCAGGAAACTCATTTCTTGCTATTTTATCTAAAATACCAAACATCATTTTTCCGGTATATATTGGATCTACCGAAAGCCCTGTTTGCTCTTTTAATTCATTTATAAAACGAATTAAATCCGTATTATATTTTCCATAACCTCCAAAATGGTACGTAGTATCTAAACACCAATTATCCTTTTTTGTTGCTAATTGCTGAATCTCTTTTGTTAGAAAATCACCTTTTAAAGCTGGGAATCCAATAATATTTTGATGTGTTTTTGCTGAATTTATTAAACCTGAAATTGTTCCTCCAGTTCCTATTGCGCAACAAATATAATCGAATTTATTATCTTCCTCAATTAAGATTTCTTCACAACCTTTTATCGCTAAATCATTAGTTCCTCCTTCTGGTACTAAATAAAAATCACCAAACTCTTCTTTTAATTCATTAATAAAATATTCAGAAGTTTTGTTTCTATATTTTTCTCTCGATACAAACTTAAACTGCATTCCACTTTTATTAGCTTCTCTTAGTGTTGCATTACTTGCTAATGTTTTGGCTACGTCTTTACCCAACTCATCTCCTCGAATAATTCCAATGGTTTTAAAACCAGATAAACTACCTGCTACAGCCGTTGCAACAATATGATTAGAAAACGCACCTCCAAAGGTTAACAATGTTTTTTTTTGTAAACTTTTAGCCTTTGCAATATTATATTTAAGTTTTCTAAATTTATTACCCGAAACAAACGGGTGAATTTCATCTTCTCTTTTTACAAACAGTGCCACTTTTTTTTCTTCTAAAATGGGAAGAAATATTTGTTCATTTTTTGTAACAAAAACTTGATTAAAAAAAGAATTATCAATAGTATTCAAGGTAGAAATTTTGTTTCGGTAAAAATACTAGAATTTTAAATGAATTAGCGATTATTCTAAACTTGATTTTCTAACAAAAAAACACGAACTTGGCTACGTATCCTTAGTTTATTACAAGACTAACAAATAACAATAATTAAAATAAATTCATATTCTTAAAACATGGATAATAAATTTAACATTGCAGTACTTATTGATGGTGATAATGCCCAACCAAAGTTACTAAAAGAGATAATTGAAGAAGTTTCTAAATATGGTAAAGCAACCATACGAAGAATATATGGTGATTGGACTAGCCAGCAAATGAATAGTTGGAAGGCAATTATTAACCAACATTCTATAAGTCCGATTCAAAAATTTTCTTACACTACTGGAAAAAACTCAACAGATGGTTCTTTAATAATAGATGCTATGGACATTTTACACGGAAAAAACATTGAAGGTTTTTGCATTGTTTCTAGTGACAGTGATTATACAGGACTTGCAAAAAGAATTAGAGAGCAAGGATTATTTGTAATGGGTATTGGCGAGAAAAAAACACCTGAAGCATTTGTAAAGTCGTGTGAAGTTTTCACTTATACCGAAAATATAAAAGACGAACAAAATGAAATAACAAAACTTAAATCAACAAAAGAAACAGCTAACAAGAAAGTTAAAGAGATAATAGAGAAAGTTAAATTATCTAAAGAAGATTTAAAAACAATAGATAAAGCTTTTGATATTTCAACTAACGAAGAAGAAAACGCCTACATTTCAACTTTAGGTGTAAATATTAGAAAAATAGATCCCAGTTTTGACCCAAGAAGTTATGGTTTTAAAAACCTCACTAAACTTTTTGAAAACATCGATAAATTTGAAGTTATAAAAAACGAAGTTCGTGGATTAAATCATCCTTTATTACGAATGAAATAAAAACACATTTAATGTAATTAACCTTTTCAAGGTTAACTTTTTAACAAAAAAATACAGATTTTAATTCTAAAAAAACGAAACTATATCCTTAATGTTGTAAAATATTAAAAACAACCTTAGATTTAAAAAATAAATTGTACAATTGATCTTAGTTTCCTTACTTAACATAGCAATATTACAAGGTATAGTTTTAGGTGCTATTCTTTTACGATCACCTTTTTTCAAAAATGAGACTAATAAATATTTGGCCTATGCTATTTTTACGCTTTCTATTTCTTTATTAAATTTTGTTCTTGACGAAACAGCAGCGTATATTTCTTATCCGCTTTTACGCTTTTTTGACATTATAGATTCAGCACTTTTATTTCCTGTTTTTATTTTTTTATATGTCAGTTATCAAGTTAATCATCAACTAAAATATTCTAAAAAATCATATTGCTTATTTCTTCCTTTTATACTCTCAATTATCTATAGTATAGCAGACGAATGTATCTCAGAAAATATACCTGTTAACAACTTCAATACGTTAACATTTATTAACAATCTGTTTGGTTTTATTATCTTTCTAATTACATTGTTCTTTATTCCCTTTATTTTATTTAAGACACTTAAATCCATTAAGTTTTCAACTAATAATCAAGAAAAAAAATGGCTAACATACTTGTGGCTTTTTGAAGTGTTTTTTTTAACATCGTGGTTAATTACTATTATTTTGAGTTTGTTTATTGAATCTGAAATATCCAACGCAATGCATATAATAGCTTTATTTACTACATTACTAATTCATTGGGTAGCTTACTTTGGAGTCTATAAATTTAAATTAGCCAACGATCAGCAAAAAATTAGACTCATACTTAATCTTAGAAACCAAAAAAAAACTTCTGTACCAATCTCTAAAACAACACAATTAAAACAAAAAGAACATTCAAAATCACCAGAATACAATAGCTATTTTAAAAAACTTGAGCTTCTTTGCGCTAATCAAAAAATTTATAGAGACAACACTTTAGATAGAAATAAAATAGCAGAAATGCTTGGAATTAGCCCGAGTTACATCTCACAAATCGTAAATTCAAGCACAGGTAATAATTTTACTACTTACATTAATCACTATCGTGTAGAAGATGTTAAACAGTTTATTTTAGACAAGGAATTTGAAAACTACAGTTTATTAGCAATTGGCTTAGAGTCTGGTTTTTCTTCAAAAACAACCTATTACAATTCTTTCAAAAAAATAACAAGTATAACACCAAATGCCTACCGAAAAAATCATCAGTAGGCATTTATGTATAATATATAAGTATTAAAACTTTAAAAACTAGAAACCTGTTCTTCTATTTTTTCCCAATCGCTCATTAAATTTTCAAGAGAAGCTTTTTTAGCTTTGTATTTTTCAAAGAAATTTGGTCGAGAAGAAACTTCATCATAGTTATTTGCCAACTCTAAATCTATTTTAGCAATTTCAGCTTCTAAATCAGCAATATCACGTTCAGTTTTAGAAAGTTTATTCTTAAGTTTTTTTAACTCTTTTTCTTGTTCTCTAGATAATTGATGTGCTTCTTTTTTATCCGTAGGTTTTTCAACTTTAACAACCGTTCTTTTCTCAGCCTCTCTAAGATTTTCCATTTTATGTTGTTCTAAGAAATAATCAATATCTCCTAAATACTCTTTAATTACTTTGTCTTTAAACCCATAAACTGTTGATGTTAAGCCTTGTAAAAAATCTCTATCATGAGAAACAACAATTAGCGTTCCATCAAAGTTTTTTAATGCCGTTTTTAATACAGTTTTAGAGGCAATATCTAAGTGATTTGTTGGCTCATCCATTACCAACACATTAAATGGTGATAGTAATAATTTACACAATGCTAAACGATTACGCTCTCCACCTGATAATATTTTCGCCTTTTTATCTACAGCATCTCCACCAAATAAAAATGACCCTAACATATCTCTAACACGCATTCTGTTACCATCTGAAGCTGCATCTTCCATAATTTCTAAAACAGTCTTTTCTGGCGGTAATTCTTCTGATTGGTTTTGTGCAAAATATCCAATCTCTACATTGTGCCCTAATTTTAGGTTTCCTATAAACGGAATTTCTCCTACCATCATTTTTGCTAACGTAGATTTTCCTTGACCATTTTGACCTACAAATGCGATTTTGCTATTACGCTCAATCATTAAGTCGACATCTTCTAAAACGTGCTTATCTCCGTAGCTTTTACATAAACCATCAGCTTCAACAATAATTTTACCTGGCTCTTTAGAAATGTTAAAACGAACATTCATTGCCGCATTATCATCTCCATCAACTTCAATAATCTGAACTTTATCAAGTTGCTTCATTAACGATTGCGCCATCGAAGCCTTACTTGCTTTTGCCTTAAATTTATTTATTAAGTGTTGCTTTTGCTTAATCTCTTTTTCTTGATTCTTTTGTGCTTGTAGCTGCTTTTCTTTAATTTCAGCTCTTAATACCAAAAACTGAGAATATGGTTTTTTATAATCATATATCTGACCCAAAGAAATTTCTATAGTCCTATTAGTTACATTATCTAAAAACATTTTATCGTGCGAAACTAACACAATTGCTCCTGAATACGATTTTAAAAAATTTTCTAACCAAATAATCGATTCAATATCTAAGTGATTCGTTGGCTCATCTAATAGTAAAATATCATTATCCTGTAATAATAACTTTGCTAATTCAATACGCATTCTCCAACCTCCAGAAAAAGTATTCGTTAATTTATCAAAATCTTCACGTTGAAAACCTAAACCTTGTAAAATTTTCTCAGTATCTCCTTGGTAATTGTATCCTCCTAAAAGTTCATAACGTTCAGTAAGGTCTGTTAGATCTACAATTAACTGGCTATATTCTTCACTTTCATAATCAGTTCTTGTAGCTAATTGATTGTTAATATGATCTAACTTTAACTCAATTTCTTTTATTTCAACAAAAGCTTGATACGCTTCTTCTAAAATAGTTCTTCCCTCTACAAAATCTATATCCTGACGTAAGAATCCCATACGAATATCTTTATCGAAAGCCATGGTACCACCACTGGTTTCAATATCTTTAGAAAGCACTTTTAATAGTGTAGATTTACCTGCACCGTTCTTACCTATCAAACCGATTCTATCCCCCTTGTTTAACTTAAATGTGATTCCTGAAAACAAATCAGATCCCATAAAAGAAACCGATAAATTGTGTACGTTTAACATATTTTTTTGCGTAATTTTGAACGACGCAAAGCTACTTAAATTATGATTAATAAAGGAACAAAGTTATATAGTGTTTTAAAAGGTAAATGTCCTCGTTGTCACGAAGGTGAATTCTTTAAACATAGCGTTACAATTAATCCAAAAAAAATCACGAAACTATATGATAATTGTCCAAAATGTAATTTAAAATACATGATGGAGCCTTCTTTTTTCTTTGGTGCTATGTATGTAAACTACGCCATAGCTGTAGCCTTATTTGTAGGAGTTTTTATTATTGCTAAAATGCTTTTTGGTTTAACCATATTACAAAGTTTTATAGCAATCGTAGTTGTTTCTTTCTTATTAACTCCTTTTAGCTTACGCCTATCTAGAATAATCTGGATAAATATGTTTATTAGTTTTCGTAAAGATTCTACCTTAAAAGAATAATTAAGCATCAAATCGTTTAATATCTATTTCCTTATCTAATTCTTCTCCATTTTCTAAATGGTTGAAAAGATTTTTAGCTATCGTTGGTCCAATCATAACCCCACGAGTTCCTAATCCATTTAAGACAATTAATGCTTTGTGATCAGGGTGTATACCTACCATAGGTCTCCTATCATTTACTGTTGGTCTAATTCCTGCTGTATGATCTGTTACCGTATAAGGAACAGTAATTACTTTTTTAAGTTTATCTTCTAATTCTTTTCTTGCTTCTTCTGTTGGATTACATGTTTTATCCGTCCAATTAAAGGTAGCACCGACTTTATATAAATCATTTCCTAAAGGCATTACAAAAGCACTAGATTTTAATAAAAAATCTATATTTAAATCAGGAGCATGTATTGTTATTGTTTCTCCTTTTGCTTCATTTAATGGTAAATGATTAAAGAATGGATTTTCAGTGATACCAAATCCTTCACTAAAAACAATTTTACTTGCATTTATATTTTTATAATTAACACCATCATCTGTGATATTTAATTCTGTATAATTAAATGTCTCTGAGATTAATATACCTGATTTATCAATATATTCTCTATATGATCTAACTAATAAAGCAGTATCTATTCTTCCAGTACCTGTAAGCTCTCCAAAACCCAATTCACCAATAACACCATCAATTTTTTCTTTACTTACAACTGGATTCATGTAATGAGATAAAGTTGGCTTATCTAAAGCTAAAAACCAATTATTCTCATCTCCAACGCTACTAAACGCCTTTTTAATTGAAAATTTATAATCTAGTTTTACGTTTAGCTTTTTTTCTAAGCTTTTATAGAAAGGTTCTGACGTTACTATTTGCTGATGCGCATTCCAAACAGCATTAAAACGCTTTAAAATTACAGGGTTATAGACACCTCCTGCAACTATAGATGAAGTTTGAGAATTATTTTCAAAAATAACAAATGATTTTTTTGCATTTAATAACTCTTCTGCAAAAGCAATTCCTGCTAAACCTAAACCTACTATAATATAATCTACGTTAGTTTTCATGGCCCAAAAGTAATATTTATTACAATAAAAAAGAGCTTGCAAAGCAAGCTCTTTTAAATCTTTTTATGAATATGATAATTAATAATTCCACATATCCATTTCTCTGTCACGTATTCCTTCTTTAACTCTATCAGCTTCTAATAATTGAAATAATGAATTACCTCGAACATAATCTTTAATAGATCTATCTCCATAAATATTTTCTTCTTTCATTATTGTCGAAGTAAATCTTCTAGCATTTAACAAGTTATCGTACGATAATGGTTGTGCAGAATTTATTGGATTAAATACTTTAGATGAATGTAACGTTTTTCTTGCATCTGGAAAAAATACCCAGAACAGTTCGTAAACAGCCTCTTTATCATCAATTTCTTCAACTCCCAATGTTTGAACATCAGGTCCCATTGGCGCTAAAGCCAACATACGGTACTTTAATTCTCCACCTCGTTTATCGAAATACCAAAGACCTTTAATTAAATACCCTTTAATATCAGTAGATTGAACAGAATAAGGATCCATGTTACCATAACCGTCATCACGCTCGTTATATGTTAATTGTTTAATTTGTTCCATTCCGATCTTAGTAGTAAAATAAGAATCACTATATACTTCTTTTATTTCACCTTTTTGAATACCTTTTAACAATGTATCAAATAACGAACGACGTGTTAAACCTGCATTTGTGGTATCAATTGGATAATAATAAGGTAAATTAATTTTTTGATTTAAATCAACGTATTCCCATACTACTTTAGACCATAACACATCTCTATCACTAATATAGCCATAAGGAAGTGGTTTGTCATCTTCTGAAGCAATTTGAGCTTCAGATTTAAACCCTATCTCTTCTACCTTCTTAGAATTTAAAAGGTTAGCTTGTGCACTTGCAGTACTTATAGTAGCAAGAGCAAATAAAACCATATAAAAACGCATCCAATTCATACTTTAAATTTTTTACTTATTAATTTGTAATTTCGATACTAACTGGTAATACTTTTCTAATCTTATAATTAGAACCAGAAACCGATGCTTTAATATCATAAATAGTAATTACATCATTTCTTCTAGCTTTACCTAGTGCTTGTTTTGCTCTAGCTGATAAAGTTCTACCATTAACAGGTATTGTTACCTGACCTGGCACTTTAATCTTAAAACTATGTACATTTAATTTTAAATCGAATAAAAAATCTGGTAAACCAGCAGCAACGCTAATTCTAGCTAAACTTGCTTTAGGCATTTTTACTGTACCATACTGACCTCTCACCATACCTACAGCTGGTGGTATGTCTTTAATTCTGTATTTTTTTGGTGTACTAATTTTACCTCCTCCTGGTAACGTTGCAGATACTCTAATAGTTACCTCACTTCCTTTACCTGGATACATTGCATATCTATCACCTTTAACTCTTTTTAAACCTGGTGCAGATGCAGAAACTTTATTTCCTGAAACTCCTGGTACAGATATTGTTAACGGGTTAGATAAACCACGATATACTACATTCATTTTATCAGCAGATACAACTGCTTGATTTGGCTTAGGAATTACTGAATAACCTCCTAATATAGGAATTGTAACTAAAGAATCATTTTCCATAAATTGGAATTCTCCTTTTAATTCTTTATCTCCTACTGTACCAGCTGGTCCATCTAAAATAACTTGTCCTGCTTGAATTTTGTCAGCTGGCATTTCTTCTCCGTTAAGAATAACTTTCTCAGCTGTTAAATTAGGGTCATTTTTTCCTAAAACGATTTTACCTGATAATTTCTCACCTGGGTAATATGCGTTTTTCTCAAAAACTACCATTGCTTCGTAATTCTTTAAAGATACTGCACTTTCTAATTCACCCTGTAATAAAGCGGTTAATGCATCAGCCTCAGTAGTTTTAATATCTGCCTGAATTTGTGTTAACTTAGTTAGTGATGCTATTAAAGGAAAACCTTCATAGTTGTATTTTAACCAGTCTATTTTTTTTCCGTCTTTATTCGTAACATCATTAGTACTAAAACGAGCTGAAACTACACTAGATAATTCTGACTCACCTAAAACACCTAAAGACTCTTCTCTAAATTGATTTACTTTGTCTACAAATTCTTTACCTTTTGGTGTAATTTTTCCGCTAGCGAAAAAATATTGATCTAAAAAACCAGACTTATCCATAGACTCATAAGCTTTCTTATCTTCTATTTCAGTAGTCATTTGAGTTTTTAAATCTCCGATATATGCAAAAAATTCATCTGCCATACCTCTAAGCTTATCAGTTTTCACTTTAGCTTCACCATATTGCTTTGCTTGCTCAGATGCTTTTAATGCTAAAATTTCATATGATGCATTATTTTTCTCGGTAGCTCTAGTATTAGATTCCGATAATTTCTCATTCATTAATCCAAATGCTGATAGAACTTCTTTACTCATGTTCATCGCTAACATCGAAATGAATACAAGGTACATTAAGTTTACCATCCTTTGCCTTGGTGACTGTTTTCCTCCTGCCATCTTAAATTAGTTTGTTTAGTTAATAAAAATTAGATAAACTAATTGATTATTTAGTTGACATAGCTGTTAACATTCCACCATATACTCCATTTAAAGAAGATAAGTTTGTTGCTAATGATTCCATTTGCTCTTGTAAACGTGTTGTATTTTCAACTAAAGCAGAGTTTATATCAGCTTGTTTCCCTGCGCTTTCAACTTGCGTAGCATACAATCCGTTTAAAGATTCTAATTTAGCAGCTGCCATTGACATTTGCTCGTTATATTGGTTTGTTGAAGATACAGTTGCCGATGTTGCAGTTAATCCTTCTGCTGCACCTTGGAAATTTTTAATACTATCTCCTAAACTAGAGATTAAAGTAGAATCTAACTTCGCTTCTTTTAAAATATCATCTAATTTTTGAGATAACATACTTTGTGCATCCTGTGGCGCTTCAATTCCACCTTTTTTCCCTGTAGATTCGCTTCCTGCTAATTCTGGATATACTTTTGACCAATCTAATTCTTCTTCAATAGGTTCAAATGCTGATATAGCAAAAATAATTGCTTCTACAACTAAACCTAATGTTAACATCACACCCCCTGTTAAAGGTCCGATTTTAAAGTGCATGATTTTAAATAAAGCTCCAAGTATTACTACTGATGCTCCTAAACCATAAGCCATGTTAAAAATTTTCTTAGTTGATTTTGATTGTGCCATTTTCTTTTATTTTTAGGGGATTAATATTTATTCTTAATTTACTTATTTATTTTTACTTGTACCTAGGAAATCTTGTACTGTTCTAAATCCAATGTAACTTCTTGCTGTATCTGCATATTCCCAATCACGAGAACTTACTTCTAGAAAATAAGCTACATCTTTCCATGAACCTCCACGGATAATTTTTCTACGATTTTCTTTTATCTCAACGTTAGGATTCATTGTTGACCCCATATAGTAAGACATTTGATTGTATGCTGTATTTGTCCATTCTGATACATTACCAGCCATATTAAACAAACCATATTCGTTTGGATTATAAGATTCTGCCTCAACAGTATATAATGCTCCATCAGCGGCATAATCTCCACGTACTGGTTTAAAGTTTGCTAAAAAGCAACCTCTATCACTTGTTGTACTTGGTCCACCCCAAGGGTATTTACCGAAATTTAAACCTCCACGAGCTGCATATTCCCATTCTGCTTCAGTTGGTAATCTAAATGAAGGAACTAATCCTAATTTTTTCTTAGATCGTTGGAAATTGTTTTTAGTTTGTGTTCTCCAATGACAAAAAGCCTTTGCTTGGTTCCAAGTAACTCCAACTACAGGGTAGTTTTCATAAGCCTTATGTGCAAAATACTCTTGATGCATTGGGTCATTATATGAGTAATTAAAATCCTTAATCCACACTGTGGTATCAGGGTATACATTAATTACTTCATCTTTCATAAAGTCTTTTCTATTTTTCCCTGTCTTAGCTGCTTGCTCATTATCAAACCAATAATATCTGTAGTTTAATAATTTTGTATTAAAGGTTCTTATTCCATTTAAAGACTCTTCTTTTTTAAGATATAAAGAATCCATTACTTCAACATAATCAGTATCAGGATATTCTTGTTGAACCCAAACAAGCTCTTCTTGCCAGTTTAATGGCTTTAAAGAATCTAGTCCTTCACCTAATTCATAATAGTTTTCACGCATATACTTTGCATATGGTGATTCGTTTACAGTATCTTTTGAAGCGAATGCATATAATTGAATACCTGATGCATTCTTACCTGCATTTGCTACATCATCTTCTCCTCCTCCAGAAAACTCAGCTTGATATGCTAATTTTGTTCTTGTTATAGAGTCTCTTACCCAAAAAACAAATTGCTTATACTCACTATTAGTAATTTCAGATTCATCCATATAAAATGGTTGTACTGTAACTGTTTTTGTTGGCGCGTTCATTGCCCCTAAAGGATCTTCATCTTGTTTTCCCATGGTAAACGAACCTCCAGGTATCTTAGCCATTCCATACGGTTTTTCTGCAAACCATTTTCTTTTTGACTTTTCTCCTATCAACTCACCTCTATCACCACTTGAACCACAAGCGTAAATTAGAGATATTAATAATGCAAACACTGTTATTTTTTTCATATTATTCTTTCTTATAAAAAGAGGGCGTAAACCTATTATTTTTTTCATTAAAAAACAATTACCTGATATATTTTTTTTAAAACTAAAAATTAATACACTATTATACAAGCTTTTGTAATGCTTTAAACCATCTATCTGGCATCTTATGCTTTAATGCTTGCTCATAATCTCTATAGTTACAAGGTATTAACGCATGTCTTTTGTGTTTATTATTCGAGATTAAATTTATTTCCATCCACCAACGACCACTTTTATCACTTTTATAAAAATTTATAGGATCATCATCACTTAAAAGTACCGTAAATTTCTGGTAACTTTCTTTTGTTACAAATGGATAATCTTTAGCCCTAGCATTAACACCTTCAATAAAATACCATATAACTTGAGCTATTAAACTTGCTGTTTGATAATTTGAATCGAACCTGCTACTATATTCATAGACACCAAAAGAAGTAACTTTGTCACTTATTCCTGCATATCTTGCTATCGCACAAATATCTTCTCCATAAAAACCATTAGGAGAAGCATTGTTATTTGCTGGGGCTTCACTTTGCCTCACACAACCAATATCTATACTAACTAGATCAGCATCTCTCATTATTGGTTCGACTAAAGTTACATCTTTTACTTCACCTAACCTAAAGGTATCAAAATATAATTTGTCTAACAAATCTATTTCTTCTTGTGAATTAAAATAAGTTTGGTAGCCTATATTACTATAATTAAACAAATTATTAGGCTGCTCCATAATAACTTTACTTAAAAATGAATTAGAAGATAACTCATCATCTATAGCGCCTAAATCAAAACGACTATCCACTGACACTAAATTTACAGTTTGTTCCAAAGAATCATATCCACGATAATTAGCATAAGTAATATCTTGACTACCTCCAATTATAACCGGAATTATTTTTCTTTTCAGTAAGTATTCAATTGTGTTTTGTACCGCAAAGTAAGTATCTTTAAGTGTACTTCCTTGCTCTATATTTCCTAAATCGGCTATTTTAGTATTCCAATTCCCAGGAAATAGTTCATATAGTTTTTCACGAATGTAATGCAGCTCTTCTCCACAACCTTCGTTGTTTTGAGCACCTCTACCATCTTTCACTCCTAAAATAGCAATATCCACTTCTGATAAATCAGGAAAGCCATTTTCTTCTGTATGTATATCAATATTTTGACCTAACGAAGAAACTGGTTGCGACATTAAATGCACAACCGTAGTATTTTTTATAGGGGTAAAAAAACTGAAATTCATCTTTAAAAGGGGATATTAAAGTGTTTGCAATATAGTAAACTATTTTTCTTCTGAAAGCAACTTTATTTCTTTTTTGTAACTTTCTTTTTAACTGTTTTCTTTTTTACAACTTTCTTCTTAGCTACTTTCTTTTTAGGTGTTTTAGCTTCAATTAACTTAACAGCCTCTTCTTTTGTCATTTTTTCAATTTCTGTAGTCTTAGGTAATTCAACCTTAATCTTACCTTTAATCACATTAAAACGACCCCAACGTGCTTTTTCTACCCTAATTTCAACATCTTCCCAATTATGAAGTACTTTATCTATTTCCTTTTGTTTTTTCGCTTCTATTAATTCAATAATATCATCATCAGAAAGATTATCAAAATCGTATTTCTTATTTACATTAATAAAAATTGAATTCCATTTTAAGAAAGGGCCAAAACGACCAACTCCTTTTTGTACAGGTAAATCTTCGTAATGATAAATTGGTGCATCTGCTTTTTGCTTTACTACAATTAACTCTTCAGCTCTCGCTAAATCAACCTCCATTGGGTTCTCACCTTTATCTAAAGAAACAAACATAGCTCCAAAACGAATATAAGGTCCGAAACGCCCATTAGAAACAATTACTTCTTCATCTTGAAAAGAGCCTAAAGTTTTTGGAAGCAAGAATAACTCTAAAGCTTCTTCCATCGTAATTGTACCTAAATGCTGATCTTTATTTAAACTTGCGAATACTTTTTCTTCATCTTCGGGGGCTCCAATTTGCGCTATTGGTCCGAATTTACCTAAACGAACTAAAACTGTTTTACCAGATTCTGGATGCTTCCCTAAAATACGCTCACCACTTTCTCTTTCAGCATTCTCCTGAACATCTGCTACTGTTTTATGAAAATCACCATAGAAGCCTTTTATCATTTCTATCCAATCTTCATCTCCTTCTGAAATATCATCAAAAGATGATTCTACTTTTGCAGTAAATCCAAAATCCAAAATGTTTGAAAAATTTGCAACTAAAAAATCGTTTACTATATTTCCTATATCTGTAGGAATTAATTTATTTTTATTTGATCCTGTTTTTTCAGTTAAAATCTGATTTTTTACAGCTCCTGCTGACAAAATCATTTGCTCATAACTTCTCTCTACACCTTCATCTTCCCCTTTTTCTACATAACCTCTTCTTTGAACTGTAGAAATTGTTGGTGCATAGGTAGATGGTCTACCAATACCTAATTCTTCTAATTGCTTTACCAAAGATGCTTCTGTAAAACGGTAAGGTGGACTTGTAAATCTTTGAGTTGCATTTATAAAAGTATACTCTAAATTCTCTCCAACTTTTAAATTTGGAAGCATTCCTGCTTGTTCTTCATCTTCATTATCATTTCCTTCTAAATACACTTTTAAGAAACCTTCAAACTTAATCATCTCACCATTTGCCGTGAATATTTTTGAGTTTTCAGAGTTTTCTATCTTAAAATTAGTTCTCTCTAATTGAGCATCACTCATTTGAGAAGCTAACGTTCTTTTCCAAATTAAATCATACAATCTATTTTGATCATACTCGCTATTAATAGAATGCATTTTCATGCTTGTAGGACGAATTGCTTCATGGGCCTCTTGAGCACCTTTTGCCTTCGTTTTAAAAACACGTTGCTTACTATATTCTGCTCCGTAATAATTAGTAATTTCTTCTTCAGCAGCATTTCTAGCATCTACAGATAAGTTTACACTATCTGTTCTCATATAAGTAATTAAACCTGCTTCATATAAACGCTGTGCAACTTGCATTGTTTTGGCAACAGGAAAACCTAATTTCCTAGATGCTTCTTGTTGTAATGTTGACGTTGTAAATGGTGCTGCTGGTGATTTTTTCGCTGGCTTTTTTGTTAATTCTGCTATTGAAAAATTAGCTTCTGCACACGACTTTAAGAAATCTTCTGCAGATTTTTTAGAGTCGAAGTTTTTTGGAATCGTAGCTTTAAAAGTTTTTCCTTCATTATTAGAAAACTCAGCAATTACTTTATAATGTGTTTCAGATGTAAATCCCTGAACACTTCTTTCTTTTTCAACAATTAATCTTACAGCAACAGATTGAACTCTACCTGCTGATAAACCTCCTTTTACTTTACGCCATAAAACTGGAGATAATTCATACCCAACAAGCCTATCTAAAACTCTACGTGCTTGTTGTGCATTTACCATATTGTAGTCTATATCTCTTGGATTTTCGACTGCTTTTAAAATGGCATTTTTTGTAATTTCATGAAAAACAATACGTTTTGTATTCTCATCCTTTAATTTTAGTTGCTCTTTTAAGTGCCATGCAATTGCTTCTCCTTCTCGATCCTCATCACTCGCTAACCAAACAGTTTCTGCTTTTTTAGCTAAAGCTCTTAACTTTTTAACAACTGGCTTTTTATCATCAGAAACAATATACTTCGGACTAAAATCTCCATCAACATCAATTCCTAACTCTTTAGATGGTAAATCTGCAATATGACCATAACTAGACTCTACTTGAAAATCTTTGCCTAAAAACTTTTCAATCGTTTTTGCCTTTGCAGGTGACTCAACTATAACTAAATTTTTTGCCATATCTCTCTTCAATTATCTTTTTCACATCATATAAATAATGATGCTTTTCAATTTGCAAAAGTAGAATCTTTTTTTTAAAAAAAAATTATTTGTTACACTTTACGCATAAAAACTATAATTATTTGATAATAATTTTATGCCAATTTGTCACCTACTATCTGTTTTGGTTGTATCTTTGCAATCGTTTTTAATATGAATATGGAGCACACTGAAAAGGTTATAGATGAACAAATACAAGGGCAAGCTCTTGTTACTAATAAGAAAAAAGAGAACACTAAAAAATTATTTATAGAAAGTTACGGTTGTCAAATGAACATGAACGACAGCGAAATAGTAGCTTCTATTTTAGCAGAACAAGGCTTTAATACCACGCAAGTTTTAGAAGAAGCTGATTTAGTTTTAGTAAATACTTGCTCTATCAGAGAAAAAGCTGAAACAACCATTCGTAAACGTTTACAAAAATACAATGCCGTTAAAAAAGTAAACCCAACTATGAAAGTTGGAGTTTTAGGTTGTATGGCAGAGCGTTTAAAAGAAAAATTTTTAGAAGAAGAAAAAATTGTTGATTTGGTTGTTGGACCAGATGCTTATAGAGATTTACCTAATTTATTAGAAGAAATTGATGCTGGTAGAGATGCTATAAATGTAATTTTATCAAAAGAAGAAACCTATGGTGATGTAGCTCCGGTTCGTTTGAATTCTAACGGAGTCTCAGCATTTGTATCTATTACCCGTGGATGTGACAATATGTGTACTTTTTGCGTTGTTCCGTTTACGCGAGGACGTGAAAGAAGTAGAGATCCAAAAAGTGTTTTAGAAGAAATTAAGTCGATGAGCGACCAAAATTTTAAAGAAATCACTTTATTAGGTCAAAATGTAGATAGCTATTTATGGTATGGTGGTGGATTGAAAAAAGATTTCAACAAAGCTTCTGAAATGGCGCAAGCTACCGCAGTAGATTTTTCTCAGTTATTAGATATGGCTGCAATTGAATTCCCTAAAATGAGATTCCGTTTTGCAACGTCTAACCCACAAGACATGAGCTTAGACGTTATTCATACAATGGCAAAACACAAAAACATTTGTAAATACCTTCATTTACCCGTGCAAAGTGGAAGTAATAATATGTTAAAAGCCATGAACCGTCAACACACCCGTGAAGAATACAAAGAATTGGTTGACAATATCTTTAGAATTATTCCAGAAATGTCTTTATCACAAGATATGATTGTTGGTTTTTGTGGAGAAACTGAACAAGATCATCAAGACACATTAGATCTAATGAGATATGTAAAATATGATTTTGGTTTTATGTTTGCATACTCTGAAAGGCCTGGAACTTTGGCTGCTAAAAAAATGCCAGACGATGTGCCATTTGACACAAAGAAAAGACGCTTACAAGAAATTATAGATTTACAACAAGAACACGCTCTATACAGAACACAACAACATTTAGGAAAAGTTGAAGAATTTTTAATTGAAGGAACTTCTAAAAAGAACCCGAATGAATGGAAAGCTAGAAACACACAGAATACAGTGGCTGTTTTCCCTAAAGAAAATTACAAGTTAGGTGAATTTGTTATGATAAAAATAGAAGACTGTACTTCTGCAACTTTAAAAGGAACTGTTATTGGATATTCAGATAATAATTAAAAAACAAGCTTCAAAGCAGCAAAACTTCAAAATATAAAACTCAAATTAGATCTTGAATTTGCTCATATTTTTACTTTGAAACTTTGTAACTATAAAAAAATGGAAAACCTACAAGCTATAAAACAACGTTTTGGTATTATCGGAAACGATATGCATTTAAACCGTGCTATCGAAAAAGCAATTCGTGTCGCTCCAACTGACATTTCAGTCTTAGTTACAGGAGAAAGCGGTGTAGGAAAAGAAAACATACCTAAGATAATTCATCAATTATCACACAGAAAGCATGCAAAATACATTGCAGTAAATTGTGGTGCTATTCCTGAAGGAACTATTGATAGTGAATTATTTGGTCATGAAAAAGGTGCTTTTACAGGAGCAACAGCTTCTCGTAAAGGATATTTTGAAGTTACTGATGGAGGTACTATTTTTTTAGATGAAGTAGGTGAATTACCATTAACTACACAAGTACGTTTATTGCGTGTTCTAGAAAATGGTGAGTTTATAAAAGTAGGATCATCTCAAGTGCAAAAAACTGATGTTCGTATTGTAGCTGCTACAAATGTAAATATGCAGCAAGCGATTTCTAAAGAAAAATTTAGAGAAGACTTATATTATCGTTTAAGTACTATTGAAATTGATTTACCCGCTTTACGTGATAGAAATGAAGATATTCATTTATTGTTTAGGAAATTCGCTTCAGATTTTGCTCAAAAATATAGAATGCCTACTATTCGACTAGATGAAAATGCTGTAAAAGTATTATTAAACTACCGTTTTCCAGGTAATATTCGTCAGTTAAGAAATTTAGCAGAACAGATTTCGGTTGTAGAAGAAAGTCGTTTAATTACAGTAGAAAAACTAATTCAATACCTTCCTAAAAACAAAGGGAATTTGCCTGCTGTTGTTGGAGAAAAATCTAGTAATTCAGATTTTGCCAACGAACGAGATATTATGTATAAAATCTTGTTTGACATGCGAAATGACATTAACGATCTAAAAAAACTAACGCTCGATTTAATGCAAAATGGGGACTCCGAACAAGTAAAAGAAGAAAACCATGGGCTAATAGAGCGAATTTATCAAAAACAAGAACAACCAGAATCTCAAAACATTGAGGTTGTTCAAATTCCGCAATCTTCTTCAGCTCAAAACAATTACGAATATGCTGAAACTATTGAAGAAGATGAAAATTTATCATTACAAGAAAAGGAAATTGAAATGATACGAAAATCTTTAGAAAAAAACAGCAATAAACGTAAGTTAGCTGCTAAAGAACTAGGAATCTCTGAACGAACATTATATAGAAAGATAAAACAGTACGATTTATAAAATCGTATATTACATTATAACACATGAATTGTTTATTTTTGATTTTATGAAAAAACTTTTTTATAGCCTTATTTTCATTACCACAACAATTATAATGATAAGTTGTGGAGCTTATTCGTTTACTGGTGGAAATACTGGAAAAGCAAAAACGATACAAATTGATTTTTTCCAAAATCAAGCCCCCTTAATAGAGCCTACTCTAAGCCAAAGATTTACACAAGATTTACGCGATTTATTTACACGTCAAACCAATTTAACATTAGTAAATTCTTCAGGTGATTTGCATTTTTCAGGTGAAATTACTGATTATAGAATTACACCAATGAGCGCAACTGCAAACCAAACAGCTGCACAAAACCGATTAACGATTACCGTAAATGTTATTTATGAAAATAGGTTAGAAGAAAAAGATAATTTTGAAAAAAGTTTTTCTTTTTACCATGATTATGCTGCTACCGAACAACTAACAAGTGTTGTATTAGATACAGCTTTAAAAGAAATTCTAGAAAGAATTACGCAAGATATTTTTAATGCTTCAGTTGCAAAATGGTAAAACGTTGAATAAAGAAAAATACATACAAATATTAAAAAAACCAGCATTTATTTCGCAAGAAAATAGCGCTGAGTTAAAAAATATTATTAAGTTACACCCTTATTTTCAATCAGCAAAAGCACTACATTTAAAAATATTAAAAGCTCAAGAAAGCTATAAATATAATAACGAATTAAAACTTACAGCAGCCCAAACTACAGATCGCACTGTTTTATTCGATTTTATTACCTCTAAGACTTTTAAGGAAGTTCCTGTTAAAAAAGAAGAGAAGATAAGTTTAAAAGAAATTCTTCTTCCTAACAAAAAACCAACGTTAGTTGCTACTATAAAAAAGGATTTAGCTATTGGAAAACCACTAGCATTTACCCAAGATGAATCCTTCTCTTTTAATCAATGGCTACAGCTCTCTTCTGAAACCACAATCACCAGAGATAAGCCTATAATTAAAGAAAAGTTATCACCGACTAAAAGCACTGGTAAAAATGCAATTATTGATCGTTTTATAGAAACATCACCGAAAATACCTAAACGAAGTAAAACAAGTCCTACAGAAGTTAAAGTTGTTGAAAAGAAACAAAACTCGCAATTAGCAACCGAAACATTAGCTAAAGTTTACCTTGAGCAAAAGAAATATGAAAGTGCTATACAAGCTTATAAAATATTAAGTTTGAAATATCCAGAAAAAAGTGGTTTCTTTGCAGACCAAATTAAAAGAATACAAATTTTACAAAAAAATAAATAATGACAACTTATACTCTACTTTTGGTGTTAATATTGATTGTTGCAATAGCATTAATCTTAATCGTAATGGTACAAAACCCTAAAGGTGGCGGATTATCTTCTTCTTTTGGAGGTGGTGGAGCTCAAAACATTGGTGGTGTACAAAATACTAATAGTTTTTTAGACAAAGCTACTTGGACTTTATCTATTGCAATGTTTGCCTTAATTTTAATAGCAAATTTTGCAATACCTAGAGGTAATACTGCTGATGCACCTCAATTAAATAGTGCCTTAGAAAATGTAGAAACTACTAGTCCTGCATCTACACCATCAGCAAACGATACAACAAAAGATAGCGTTAAGTAATCTTAGTTAATATAAATATAAAAAATGCCAACGTAAATGACACGTTGGCATTTTTTATATACATAATTTAAAGTTATTTAGAAAAATTGGCATAAAACTTCTAATGGCATAATTTCTGACTATTTTTATAACTCAAAACAAACACTTAATCATAATTTATATAAAATGGGATTAAACATAAAACCTTTAGCTGATAGAGTTCTTATAGAACCAGCTGCAGCAGAAACTACTACAGCATCAGGACTTATCATTCCTGATAATGCAAAAGAAAAACCTCAAAAAGGAACCGTTGTTGCCGCAGGAAACGGAACAAAAGACGAGCCTTTAACCGTTAAAGTTGGTGATACTGTTTTATACGGTAAATACGCCGGTACAGAATTAAAACATGAAGGAAGTGATTATTTAATCATGAGAGAAAGCGATATTTTCGCAATTATCTAAACTCCTTCTTCTGTTTTTAGCTTAAAAACACAATTAAAGTAATTAGTAAATTATTCATTTAGTTTAAACGAAAGTTTCAAAAACTAAAAGACAAAACATACATAAAATGGCAAAGGATATAAAATTTGATGTTGATGCTCGTGACGGTTTAAAACGTGGAGTTGATGCATTAGCAAATGCAGTAAAAGTAACATTAGGACCTAAAGGGCGTAATGTAATTATTTCTAAATCTTTCGGAGCACCACACGTAACTAAAGATGGTGTTACTGTAGCAAAAGAAATTGAACTTGAAGATCCTTTAGAGAACATGGGAGCTCAAATGGTAAAAGAAGTTGCTTCTAAAACGAACGATTTAGCTGGTGATGGTACTACAACAGCTACAGTATTAGCTCAGGCTATCGTTAAAGAAGGTTTAAAAAACGTTGCTGCAGGTGCAAATCCAATGGATTTAAAGCGCGGTATTGACAAAGCTGTTAAAGCAATTACTGCTGATTTAGCTAAGCAAGCTAAAAAAGTTGGTGATTCTTCAGAAAAAATACAACAAATTGCATCTATCTCTGCAAACAATGATAAAATTATTGGAGATTTAATTGCTACTGCTTTTGGTAAAGTTGGTAAAGAAGGTGTTATTACTGTTGAAGAAGCTAAAGGAATGGATACCTATGTAGACGTTGTAGAAGGTATGCAATTTGACAGAGGTTATTTATCTCCTTACTTTGTTACTGATGCTGATAAAATGGTTGCTGAATTAGACAATCCATATATTTTATTATTCGACAAAAAGATTTCTAACTTACAAGAAATTCTTCCAATATTAGAACCTGTTTCTCAATCAGGAAGACCTTTATTAATTATTGCTGAAGATGTTGACGGACAAGCATTAGCTACTTTAGTGGTAAATAAATTACGTGGTGGTTTAAAAATTGCTGCAGTAAAGGCTCCAGGATTTGGAGACCGCAGAAAAGCAATGTTAGAAGATATTTCTATCTTAACTGGTGGAACTGTAATTTCTGAAGAAAGAGGTTTTTCTTTAGAGAACGCAACTTTAGATTTATTAGGAACAGCTGAAACAGTTACTATTGATAAAGACAATACTACTATTGTTAATGGTTCTGGTGATGAAACACAAATTAAAGCACGTGTTAATCAAATTAAATCTCAAATTGAAACTACTACTTCTGATTACGATCGTGAAAAATTACAAGAACGTTTAGCTAAGTTAGCTGGCGGTGTTGCTGTTTTATATGTTGGTGCTGCTTCTGAAGTAGAAATGAAAGAAAAGAAAGATCGTGTTGATGATGCTTTACATGCAACTCGTGCAGCTGTAGAAGAAGGTATCGTTGCTGGTGGTGGTGTTGCTTTAGTTCGCGCTAAAAAAGTACTAGAAGCTATTGAAACTGAAAACTTAGACGAAACTACTGGTGTTCAAATTGTAAACAAAGCAATTGAATCTCCATTACGCACTATTGTTGAAAATGCAGGAGGAGAAGGTTCTGTAGTAATCAATAAAGTTTTAGAAGGTAAAAAGGATTTTGGTTATGATGCTAAATCTGAAGCATATGTAAATATGTTAGATGCTGGTATTATAGACCCTAAAAAAGTAACTCGTGTTGCTTTAGAGAATGCAGCTTCTGTAGCAGGTATGATCTTAACAACTGAATGTGCTTTAATAGATATTAAAGAAGATGCTCCTGCAATGCCTCCAATGGGTGGTGGAATGCCAGGAATGATGTAGTAACGAGTTATTACAAGTAAGTATAAAATTTATAAACCCCAAGAATAATCTTGGGGTTTTGTTTTAGTATTAATCTCTTACTAATCGAACAATTATTTTAATTACAACAAAGGCTATAAAAACATAAGTCCATACTGAGGTTTCACCTCCCTCTCCCCCATCATCGTTATCATAATCTTTATATCTTGCTTTAGCTATCGCTTTTTGTTCTTCTTTTGGATCAATTAAAAACTCATTACATTGATTTTCAAAAGTAGGTTTTCCACCTGTTAAAGAACATACGATACCAATATCGCTGAATTTTCTTTTTGTGCATACTTTACAATACTGCAATTTTTCGTTTAATTCCATAATTCACACCACTTTATTTTAGTTGCTAAAATACCGTTTTATGTCAAATTAATATTAAACAGGCTTAATCTATAATAACTCTAAACTATATTTTCCTTTCTACAACATAGTCTATCATTTGTTGCAATGAGCTTTTATATACTGATTCGGGGAAGTTTTCGAGTATTGCCAATGCCTTGTCTTTATACCCATGCATTTTAGTTGTAGCATATTCCAATCCGCCATTAGTATTTACAAAAGCAATAACTTCTTTTACTCGTTTTTTATTAGTGTTGTGCTTTTTTACAGAATTTATTAACCAAGACTTTTCCTTTTTAGAACAATTATTCAACGTATAAATTAACGGAAGTGTCATTTTTTGCTCTTTAATATCTATTCCTGTAGGCTTACCTATTTCATCTTCAGTATAATCAAATAAATCATCTTTAATTTGAAAAGCAATACCTATATATTCTCCAAATTTTCTCATTTTTTGAACAACCTCATTACTTGCTCCTACTGATGCTGCTCCAATACCACAACAAGCTGCGATTAAAGTTGCTGTTTTTTGGCGAATAATATCAAAGTAAATTTCTTCTGTAATATCTAGCTTACGTGCTTTTTCTATTTGAAGTAATTCTCCTTCACTCATTTCTCGTACAGCAATAGAAATTAGCTTTAAAATATCAAAATCTTCATTATCAATAGAGAGTAACAATCCTTTTGACAATAAAAAATCACCTACTAAAACAGCTATTTTATTTTTCCAAAGAGCATTTACCGAAAAGAAACCACGTCGACGATTACTATCATCAACCACGTCATCATGAACCAAAGTTGCCGTATGAATTAACTCTACCACAGAAGCTCCACGGTAAGTACGTTCATCAAATCCTCCGTCTGAAACCATTTTAGCCACCAAAAAAACAAACATTGGTCGCATTTGTTTTCCTTTTCGGCGAACTATGTAATAAGTAATTCTATTTAATAACGGAACTTTAGATAACATAGCATCTTTGAATTTTGTTTCAAAGAGTTCCATCTCATTCTTAATAGGAAGTTTTATTTGCTCTACTGGTTTCATTAATACTGAAGTAAATTCAAGTTAAAAGTAAAAGTAATTGTTTTCTTAAATATGAAACAACAAAAACACCATTTTATGTTGTTTTTATTGGAAAACTACTTTAATCTATGATTGGTTTATATTTACATAGCACCATAAAACATATAAATATGAATACAACAGAAAAACATTTAAAAACAAGAACTATTACTTTTGTAATTATCTTTATTGTATTTATATCTCTTGGCTACTTACTTATGGTCGATTTTAATCTGGCTTCATTTAGTAAATCTCAACCAAATTACCAAGTTAACAGATCTTGTTTAGGTAACCCTGTATTACTACCTTATGCATTTATTGGATTTCCTTTAATCATTTTTTTAGGTATTGTTGACGTTTTAACACTAACTATCTTAAAAAAAATAACTTTAAAAAAATTAATCATTAATTTTTTAATTTTATTATTCTCCTTTTTATTAACCTTAATCTTGCCTTGGTAATTAATTTAAACTAGTGCTTACTTTACTCATAAATATTAAATACATTTGAACTGCTTTAAATTAGAGAATCTATTTTAATTTAATATTAAAAACATCTTACTAAATAAATTACTATGCAAAACATTCATTTTCCTGTTAATTTTGAGTTTAAAACTTCTTCATTAGCTAATGATTTTACAGCTACTGACAGTAGTGGTAAAGCTATTGCTTATGTTCGTCAAAAAATGTTTAAACTTAAAGAAGATATTAGCGTATATGATAACGAAACAAAATCGAAAATAAACTACAAAATTAAAGCTGATAAATGGCTAGATTTTTCTACTGCTTATTCTTTTTCAAATGACAAAGGTTTAGAGTTTGGAAAAGTTGTAAGAAAAGGTTGGAAATCTATATGGAATGTCCACTATCAAATTATTGATCAACATCAGAAACAACAATATGTTATTAACGAAGAAAACCCTTGGGTAAAAGTTTTAGACTCTTTATTAGGTGAAATCCCTATTCTAAACTTTTTTACAGGATACTTTTTCAACCCTACCTACCTCGTTAAAGATATGCAAGGTAAAACCATTGTTAAACTTAAAAAACTAAAATCTTTCTTAGGTAAAAGCTTCGAAGTTTCTAAAGTTGGTGAATTAGATACTGACGATGATGACAGAGTAATGCTAGCCTTAATGATGTTTGTTTTACTAGAAAGAAGAAGAGGATAAAGACTTCTTATAGGATAAAAAAAGAGATGAATTAATTTATCTCTTTTTTTATCCTATCTTTTTTTTAAAGCTAGCTATTTACACCATAAGTTCCCTAATCTCTGTAAACGTCAAAATAGATCAATCTCTTTACCTAAAGATTTCTACTCATGAAAACCAACTTATTTTTCTGCTATTTTATATTCTTTTAATAACCACAATTATTACACAGGATAAACCCATGAATTTTCCTGATGATTTTGTTGATTCTTATGAAGGTGAAATTGTTATTAATAATAGTAAAGGTCACACAGAAATCCCTATAGAATTTCACTTAAAGAAAACTTCTATTACTAACAAATACGACTACATTATTGTATATAATAAACAACCTAGAAATTATACATTAATTGTTATTGATAAAAAAAAGGCATCTATAATATTGATGAAAATAATGGAATCCTTTTACCTGCTAAACTTCACAACAATATACTTTATAGCTTTTTTTAAGGTTCAAGGAAACTTTTTAAGTTCTCGATTAACTTTCCAAAAGGATTTATTAAATTTTGAAATATTATTTAGCGCCACAAAAAACAAAATTATTACAGGTCGCAATACATCTAAAAAAATACCCGAAGTAATTGGTTACCCAATAACAACAATTCAGAATGCTCTTTTAATTTAAAAGTAAATCACTATGCTTTATTTGCTAATTGACCACAAGCGGCATCAATATCTTTTCCACGAGAACGCCTAACATTTACGGTAATATCATGCATTTCTAAGTTAGAAATATAATTATTTATTGCCTCAGGGCTTGCTTGTTGAAACTCAACATCGCCAATAGGGTTGTATTCTATTAAGTTTACTTTACAAGGAACGTATTTACAAAATTGAATTAAAGCACTAATATCTTCTTTCCTATCGTTTATTCCTCCCCAAACTACATATTCATATGTAATCATTCTTTCAGTTTTCTCATACCAATATTCTAAAGCCTCTCTTAAGTCTTTTAAAGGAAAAGTAGCATTAAAAGGCATAATAGATGTACGAACCTCATCAATTGCAGAATGCAACGAAACAGCCAAGTTAAACTTCACCTCATCATCTGCCATTTTCTTTATTATTTTAGGCACACCTGAAGTAGAAACAGTTATACGTTTAGGAGACATACCTAAACCTTCTGGAGACGTAATTTTATCAATTGATTTAATTACGTTGTTATAATTCATTAAAGGCTCTCCCATCCCCATGAAAACAACATTAGAAAGCTTCTTATTGTAATACAATAGACTTTCTTTGTTGATCGCTGCTACCTGATCGAAAATTTCATCAGGATTCAGGTTTCGCATTCTTTTTAAACGTGAAGTTGCGCAAAACCTACAATCTAAACTACAACCAACTTGACTAGAAACACAAGCTGTAGTTCTTGTTTTTGTAGGTATTAAAACCGATTCAACAACTAAACCATCATGTAAACGAACAGCATTTTTTACGGTTCCATCTTTACTACGCTGCATTGTATCAACCTCAATATGGTTAATTACAAAGTTTTCATCCAACATTTTTCGTGTATCTTTCGATAAATTCGTCATATCATCGAACGAATGTGCCGATTTACTCCACAACCATTCATATATTTGATTACCACGAAATGCCTTATCTCCATTCTCTACAAAAAAATCACGTAATTGTTCTTTTGTTAATGCGCGTATGTCTTTTTTCTTAACTTCCATCAGGTGCAAAAATACATAAAACCTCACAAGTAATCTTGTGAGGTTTTATAAATCGTTTTATTATATATATTATAAAATCAACATCGCATCTCCATACGAATGAAATTTATATTTTTCTTTAATTGCTTCTTTGTAAGCTTCCATCATAAAATCATGACCTGCAAAAGCAGAAACGGTCATCATTAAAGTTGATTTAGGTGTATGAAAGTTAGTTATCATAGCGTTTGCAATACTAAAATCAAATGGAGGGAAAATAAATTTATTTGTCCACCCTTCAAATTCTTTTAATTTACGCTTAGAGGTAATTGATGATTCTGTTGCTCTCATAACAGTTGTACCAACAGCACATACTCTTTTCTTTTTTGCGATGGCATTATTTACCATATCTGCAGTAGCTTGAGTTACCTTAATTTTTTCAGAATCCATTTTATGCTTCGATAAATCTTCTACCTCAACTGGATTAAATGTACCTAACCCTACATGTAATGTAGTTTCAGCAAAATCTATTCCTTTAATCTCTAAACGTTTCATTAAATGTTTAGAAAAATGTAAACCTGCTGCTGGAGCTGCTACAGCACCTTCATGTTTTGCGTAAATTGTTTGGTAACGATCTTCGTCTGTTGCCTCAACGTCACGCTTTATATACTTAGGTAATGGTGTTTCTCCTAATTTCACCAATTTATCTCTAAACTCTTCGTAAGGCCCATCATATAAGAAACGTAATGTTCTACCACGTGATGTTGTATTATCAATAACTTCAGCTACTAAACTTTCGTCGTCTCCAAAGAATAATTTATTTCCTATTCTAATCTTTCTTGCTGGATCTACTAATACATCCCATAAACGATTTTCAGCATTTAATTCACGTAATAAAAATACTTCAATACGAGCTCCAGTTTTTTCTTTATTCCCGTACATACGAGCAGGAAAAACCTTTGTATTGTTTAACATCATTACATCACCTTCATCAAAATAATTGATTACATCTTTAAATAATTTATGTTCAATTTTTTGAGTATCTCTATGTAACACCATTAAACGTGCTTCATCTCTATGCTCTGAAGGATATTCTGCTAATAATTCTTCTGGTAATTCAAAACTAAAATTTGATAATTTCATTTATTTTTTTTTCTTACGTGGGCAAATATACGATTTGGAGATAGGCCTTGTCAAGTGATTCGCCTTTTATTTTACCTCAATAGTTTCTAAACCTACTTGTTGCATATCTTTCCAAAAGTTTCGATACGATTTAGTTACGACTTCTGCATGTAAAATAATGATTGGTATTTTTAATGCCAAAGGCGCAAATGCCATTGCCATTCTATGGTCATTATAGGTAGCAATTTTTATATTCTCATTTAGTTTCTCTGACTCCTTTAAGTGTAAACTTTCATTGGTAACATTAATTGTTGCTCCTAATTTAGTTAACTCTTCTTTTAGCGCCTCTAATCGATCAGTTTCTTTTATTTTTAAAGTATGAAGCCCTGATAAATCACAAGCTATTCCTAATCCAAAACAAGTTACTGCAATCGTTTGAGCAATATCAGGAGCGTTCTTTAAATCTTCAATTAAAACGGTTGAATTATGTTTTTCTTTTTTTGTTAAAACAATTGAATTTTCTTTAAAAGTAGTTGTTACTCCAAAATGTTCATAAATTTTAGCTAAACAACTATCTCCTTGTAAACTATCTTTTTTATAGGCTGATAATTTAACAGTAGCTCCTATTTGACTCAAAGCTATTAATGAATAAAAATAAGATGCTGAACTCCAATCTGACTCTACAACAATGTTTTGTTCTGAACTAACTTCTTGTGCTTGAATACTTATAATATTCTCATTAAATTTTGCAACAACACCTATTTGATGTAGTAGTTTTAATGTCATATTAATATAAGGAACTGAAGTAATTTTTCCTTTTAATTCAATTTCTAGTCCGTTTTTTAAACTCGGAGCAATTAACATTAATGCTGAAATATATTGACTACTTACATTTCCATCAATAGCAACTTTATCTTTTACTATTTTGCTTCCTGTAATTTTTATTGGTGGATACCCTTCTTTCTCTACATACTCAATAGTTGCTCCTAAATCACGAAGTGCATTTACCAAAATTTCAATAGGGCGATTATGCATTCGTTCTGACCCTTGTAATATTTTGGTTTTACCTTCTTGCGTTGCAAAAAAAGCTGTTAAAAAACGCATTGCTGTTCCTGCATGGCCAATATCAGCTATTTGGTTACTTGAAGATAGTGCTTCTTGTAAATGATGTGTATCGTCTGAATCTGATAGATTATTAATCGTTACATTAGTAAATAGTTGTTGTATTATTAACAATCTATTCGATTCACTTTTTGAACCAGAAATAATTACTTCTGAAGTAATTTTATGGTTTTTATTGGTTGTAAGTTGTAAGTTCATTGTTATTTAGTTTTTTAAAACTAATCTTTACTTTGTTTTTTTATTAACTACATATACTGCATATAAAATACTAACAGTTGCTTTAGTTAACCAAAAACGTTTCCATTTACCTTCTGAAAAATTAATCGTATTTACTATTTCAAAGTCTCCTGAAAACAAGGCTCCTCCACTATTTACTACTATTGAAAATAATGCGACAAAAACTAAAAAAGGAACACCAACTTTAAGTACATTGACCCAAAAACTTCCTTTCTTTATCTTTTTAAGTAAACTCATTTATTTTAGTTTTTCGTTGTTGTGATGACGATCGTGATCACGTTTTGTTTTTATATCTAATTTTTTATCAAAAGCTTCTTGAAGATTTATGCCTGTTTGATTTGCTAAACACAGTACTACAAACATAACATCGGCAAGTTCTTCTCCTAAATCTTTGTTTTTGTCACTCTCTTTTTCGCTCTGCTCTCCATAACGTCGAGCAATAATTCGCGCAACTTCTCCTACTTCTTCTGTTAATTGTGCCATGTTTGTTAATTCGTTAAAATAACGAACTCCATGGTTTTTTATCCAATTATCAACTTCTTTTTGAGCGTTTTGTATATCCATTTTTATTCCTATGTTTAAAATTCAAATATAAATATTTCTTTTGGGCTAATTTATTCGCCAAGGCGGATTTTTTCTATTCTTGCCTGCTTTAAACAAAATAATTTTATTGCCATCAGGATCTAACAAATGTGCTTCTCTCCATAACCATGTTTCATCTTTTGGTAATTGAGAAAACACAATTCCTTTATCTTGAAGTTCTTCAACTAATTTATCTAAATTTTCATCTTCAAAATATACTTTAATACAATCGCCTTTTGGTAATTCATCTACTTTATGAACAGAAAAAGTAGCATCACCATCTGGTACTTCAAAGCGAACATATCTAGGGCTTGCATCTACAATAAGATGCAAACCTAGTTTTATATAAAATATTGTTGATTCTTCTACATTTAAAGACGGGATTGTAATTTGATTTAAATTCATTTTTTTACCTTTTCTTGCTTAACAACTCTTGTTAAGATAAATAAAAAGAATAAGCCTATTACTGATATTAAGGTTACAATCCACCATGTTTTATCAAAGCCTAAAGCAGCTACCATTTGCATTCCTGAGTTGTGCCCAAAAATATGGGCTAAAGAAAATGCAATACTATAATATGCCATATACTCTCCTTGATTTCCTTTTTTAGCTCTCTCCATTACAAAGGCATTCGAAAACGGAAAAGCAATCATTTCTCCTATCGTCATAAATAACATTCCTACAATTAAAATACCTACCCAACCAGTTAAGTTTAATACTAAAAAACTTATTCCTGTTAAAAACAAACCAACGAACATTAAGCGTTCTTTTGAGTACTTACTTTCTTCTAACCATTTTATTAATGGCATTTCTAATAAGAAAATTAAAAATCCGTTTAATCCCATTAGTAAACCAATTTCTAGTTCCGATAAATGGTGTGCATCTTTATAATACAATGGTATTGTTGAAAAATATTGCAAGAACACAAATCCAAAAATAAACATCGCAACAAAAAACACCCAAAATGCCTTATCTGAAAATACAGAAACTGGATTCTCTACTTTTACCTCATCTAATACTTTCGCTTTTTTAGGATTCAATACTTTTACGAGTAATAATGTAGCTAAAATACAGGTAATACCATCTACCCAAAACAACCCACCATAACTTAACGAGGTTATGATAATCCCTCCTACTGCTGGCCCTGCAGAAAAACCTAAATTAATTGCTAAACGTATAAGTGTTACCGAACGTGTTTTATTTTCTGGTTTACTATAAGCACTTAAAGCCACAAACATTGCTGGTCTAAAAGTATCCGCCACCAACATTACTAAAAATATACCAATACAAAACCCGTAAAACGTAGTTACAAATTGTAACGCAATAAATAACAATCCTGTTAAGAACAAACTTGTTTTCATTACTTTATACGACCCTATTTTATCGGTTAACCTTCCTCCTAACCAAGATCCTAATACCGACCCTGCTCCGAAACAGCTCATAATCCAACCTACATCTTTTAAACTAAAATCTAAATCTTTGGTTAAATACAACGACAAAAACGGAATTACCATTGTACCTGCTCTATTTATTAATGTGATTAGAGCCAACCACCATACTTCTTTCGAGAGACCTTTAAAAGTATCTAAATAATTAAAATATAGTTTTTTCATAATATGTGTGGTTTAGTGGTTTTGAGTTTGATCTAAAAATAAAAAGCCCGACTGTGAAGTCGGGCTTTTTATAATTGATATATTTTATATTTAAATAATCATAATACATAAATAGCCCGACATGTACCGTATCTCACGGTCCATTTACATTGCTTATATGTATTAAAAATTGTCATTTTATCTTAATTGAAGTTGTAAACTTATAAAAAAAACATATACGCCTAACATTAAGGAATATATAAATTCATTTTTATACTCATTCTAAACAAGCGTAATCTCAATTTAGGTGCAACTTATTTGGCATAATCGATAAGAAAACTTTTTTAAAGAAACATTTAATCCATTCATCGATACAAAAAGGTTATTCAACTTTTAAAAAAATATTTTCTTTATTACTCAGGTATCTTTGGAGTATAAATGAAACATAAAGTAAATCTCTTCTAGCAAAAACAGAGGTCACTAAAAAGAAACATTTTTTAAAAAGGAGTATCAATATTTAAAAACCTTTGTGTAAAAAATTATTAAATCGCTAAACCTACTATTTTACGATTTTATACAAATTATTTTAATTAGCTAGTATCGTTTTTAAATGAAACTAGCATTATATTAAAAAGAATCCCCATTCTTTATCTTATTAGGTGCGAATGTAAACTGAGTAATTTTAGCTTGCATTCGTTACCTCTCCTTTATGTTATAAAATACACTCTCTACTAATTAACTCAACTTTATCTATCAATCTCAAATCTATTAAAAGGTTAAACATTACTTTATTTTAAAAAAGCTGTTATGCTTTTTAATAACGCTGGTCGTTTATATTCATTTTTGGTTCTTTACGTTAACCCAATAAAAAATTCTAGGTTCTAGTAACAAATAATATTTGATAGCATCTAAATAATTACCTATAAAACTATTTTTAAAATTTTTAAAAATTGCTTTAAAAGCTACATTTAATCCGTTTATCTATACAAAAAAGCCTCTCATCTTTAATATAAGTTTTTATTTAGGTTGTTGTAATATCTTTGAAGTATAAATGAAACATAAAGTAAATCTTGCCAAACAGATAAAGATCACTAAAAAGAAACATTTATTATAAAAACCTTTTGTGCAATTATATTTTATTGAATCGCTAAACATACTACTTTTCGATTTTATACAAAATTGGTTTACTTGGCGTAGCATCATTTTCAAATGGAGCTATCATTAAGTTTAAAAAATAACCCCGCCTTTTATATCATTAGGTACCAATGTAAACTCAGTAATTGTAGCTTACATTCGTAACCTTTCCTTAGTATTCCAAAAAGCATTATGTGCTAATAATTCATCTTTTCTTTACCTACTAATCACAAATCTATAAATAGATTTTAAATATTACTCTTTTAAAGAAAAGCAGTTCCTTTTCTAATAATCATACTGATTTACATACAAACTTTTCTTTATAAAGATAAGAACTCACACCTCTCCTACAAAACATAAAAAACTAATAAACAACACTTTAAACACCATTCCTTTTAAATTTAAAAACTGGTTTAATGGCTACATTTAATCCATTTATCTATACAAAAAAGCCTCTCATCTTTAATATAAGTTTTTATTTAGGTTGTTGTAATATCTTTGAAGTATAAATGAAACATAAAGTAAATCTTGCCAAACAGATAAAGATCACTAAAAAGAAACATTTATTATAAAAACCTTTTGTACAATTATATTTTATTAAATCGCTAAACCTACTACTTTTCGATTTTATACAAAATTGGTTTACTTGGCGTAGCATCGTTTTCAAATGGAGCTATCATTAAGTTTAAAAAATAATCCCCGTCTTTTATTTCATTAGGTACGAATGTAAACTCAGTAATTGTAGCTTGCATTCGTAACCTACCCTTAGTATTCCAAAAAGCATTGTGGGCTAATAATCCACCCTCATCTTTTTCTTGATCTACCGAAGGTAAATCTATTAATAAATGCTCAACATTACTTTCTTTTAAAAATATAGCTGCGGCTTCTAATAAATATGGCGGATTTGTATTTGAATATTTCGCCGATATTTTATTATCTGAATTTGGTAAAGTTCTAATTACTATTGCTTCTACACTCTTACCATTTAAAGCTTTTTCTAGTTGTTCTTTGGTAATAACAAAATCTCCATTTTTTAACTCTTTAGGCGTAATTGTTACCACCTCAGCTAAAAAGAAAAATCTATTTAAATTTTTATTAACAGAATACACTTCTTTGGTAATATGACCAACACACTCGGTATGTGTTATATGCGCATGCGGATTGAATGATATATTATTAAAATTAACATCTGCTCCTTCTGCTACACTACCTACCCAATCTCCTGACGTAACAGGTGAAATCTTTGGATCCTCTAAATACCATGCATTTACATTTTCTTTTGAAACATCTATTGCTATAGAAATATCTAAGGGTTTAGATAAATCTATTTGATATTTTTTTGATTTGTGTTGTATCTCTGCAATCATATTTTATTATTTAACTATAAATAATTCTGAAGCTAAACCATCTGCTAAAAACTTTCCTTTTGGAGTGGTTTTTAATACTCTATCTTCATTATATTTCGATAAAGAAGATACAGATTGCTTCGTTTCTCTCGCAATAACGAGTAAACCTTCATCTATAAACTTCTTTGACGAAATTACTAATTGTTCTCTAAATTCTTCAGCTACTTTATTTAATGAAACGCCCCAAATAGTTCGCAAACCAGTCATTAAATATTCATTAAACTGATCTTCTTTTGTTAGTTCTTCACTTTCATTCGGTAAATTACCTTCTTGAAGCTCTTTTATATATTTTGCGTTATTCGCTATATTCCAACTACGATGTGTTTTACTAAACGAATGTGCCGACGGACCAATACCGATGTACTTTTTACCCAACCAATAACTTGTATTATGTTTTGAAAAATAATCAGGCTTTCCAAAATTTGATATCTCGTAATGTACAAATCCGTTTTTAGCGGTTTCTGCTACCAAAATATCAAAATGCTCTTTTGCTTCGGTTTCATCTGGTGCGGGATATTTTCCGTTTTTCACAAAACTATCTAGTACCGTTTTAGGTTCAACTGTTAAGGCATAACTTGAAATATGATTCACGCCAAAATCAAACGCTATTTGTAAGTTCTCTTTCCAACGTTTGTTACTCATATTCGGAACACCATAAATTAAATCCACCGTAATATTATCAAAATAGCGAGTCGCCATAGACAAACATTCTTTTGCTTCTCTTGAATTATGCGCACGATTCATACTTTTTAAATCTTCTTCAAAAAAAGATTGTACACCAATACTTAATCTATTAATTGGTGATTTTGCTAATTCTAAAATTTTAGCTTCAGATAAATCATCTGGATTCGCTTCTAAAGTAATCTCAGGGTTTTCAATTACGGTATAATTCTGATGAATTGCTTTTAATAACGTTTCTATTTCTTCTTTTGACAGTAAAGAAGGTGTTCCTCCCCCGAAATAAATAGTTTCTATGGTTTCGTTTACTAATTCTTCTTTACGTAGCTCCAGCTCTTTTACCATGCACAACACCAACTCATCTTTCTTCTTTAAAGATGTTGAGAAGTGGAAATCGCAATAAAAACATGCTTGCTTGCAAAACGGTATGTGTAAATAGATTCCTGCCAAATTAGTTTAGTAAGTTTTTATCTTTTTTATAATGATAAATAAATTGCTCTACGTTTTCTTGTTCTGACGGTCTATTTCTCATTGAAAAAGACGCCCTATAATTAATATCTATTTTTTTTATTAATTCAGGTTTATGTTCTTCAATTCTTTTATAAACAAGGTCTACATCAATTAAAGTTGTCATATACTCGTAATTTTGTTTTTCTAAATCAATAAAAAAACCTGTAGTGGAAAAAGCGGGAAAGTTTCTTATTAATTTTAATATATTTTGAAAGCTTTTAGTATTATTATCGATGTATTTATTAAATGAATCTTTATCATTCTCTTCCCATAAAGACATCATCATTTTATAATGGGAATGCTCTTTTGTTAAATCGTAAAAAAAAGGAATAGGTTTGCCTAAATATTCTTCTTTTGTTTTACGTACAATCAACTTCTCTAATTCCTTTTTAATTGCTGTTTTTAATTCAATTGTCCTTGTAAAATAACACAAGTGGTAAAGACTTAACTTTTTTGCTAATTCAATAATACCTTCACTATTATTATTTTTATCTAAAATAGAAGCAATTAACTCTATCATTTTTAATAAGTAGGTCGACCCAAAAATATCTTTTTCTGTCTTTGGAAATAAATTTAAATTTGAAAATATGAAATCATAGAAAAACATATGATTTATACTATCTTCAATTATTAAGTCTTCTATAACACTGTAAAAACGATGAGCTTCTAAATTATATTTATCTCTCAAATCAATAAGAGCACTTTCTAACTCTTTTTCATTTTTATCAATTAGATATTGAAGTATTTTCCTGTTTTTTACAACAGAAACTTTTCCCTCCATATGATATGAAAAATATTTCTCAAAATGTTCTATAGAATTTACCCTTAAACCTTTTTGTCTTAATTTAACATAATCTACGTTTTTCTCCAGCCTTTGCTCTAATAAATCATCATATTCATCTGGAAATAATAACCTTATAATATTATTAGATTCTCCTGTGAGTATTTCATAGCTGTCTCCCAGACCCCCAGCTTCTCCAAAAAAATCAACAATTGTTATTGTTTTTTTCTCTGAATTAAGAAAATTATATTTTTTTATATAATTAAAAACATTGCTATATTTTACTTTTAGATACTCAATCCAAAGTAAATCTCTTAGATTAACTTCTTCGCCTATTGCAAAAGCACTCACAAAAAAACTATTAAGAACCCTTATTATTTCTCTACCGTTATTAAAATACGATACTCTAAAATCTCTTCCAATTTCTTTAAATTCTTCTTTTTTACTATCTAAGAAACCTAAATTTTTAATTATTATTTCAAGTTTTGTTTTGAAAAACTCTTTAAAATCTGTAGTTTCAATTTTTGGTAAATGAATTGGAATATTAATTATCTTTTCCAAAAACAACTCACCATCTTCACTACCTTCTCCATAACGTTGCCCAATTGCTTTAGCAACATGATCTTTATCTAAGGCTATGATATACACAAAATTACTAAAGTTGGCATTTAATTTTATCAGCTTTAAAATAGTATATATTTCTTCTTTATCAAGACGATCAATATCATCTATAAATACGACAATTTTATATTTAGAATTCTTTAGTTTAGTATTTATTGCTTCAATTAACTTATCTAAAGTTATATCCTTTTTCTTAAAAACATTTGCTAAAGAATAGATTATTCTTGTAGCTAATCCTACTTTTCCTTTTAGCTTTATTTTCTCTATGTAATTATAATACTCTGTTATTCTTTTAGCTATTTTTTGAACTTCAGTATCTTGTTCTACAAACATCATTTTTGAAAGCCCATTAAAAAAATCAAAAAGCATTCCATCTTCGGTACTATACCTCCAAGGATTAAAATGATATTTTAAAATTCCTTTTTGCCCTTCTACTTTTTCACCTAAATCAATTTGCTTTTCAACTAAATTTAAAAATGACGTTTTACCCTCACCCCATTTACCATAAATACCAATAGTTAAAGGTTCTGTATTATCTGAATTATTTTGAATTATCTTTTGAACTTTTTTAGCATAATGCCTAAAGTTGAAAAAGTCATCTTCATTTTTATCTATCGGGGAACTATTAATAAAACTCATCTTTTATCTATTTCTTAACTCTTTTTTCATTCTGCTTTACAAACGCTGCCCAACCTGTATAATTTTTACCGCCAACAACTCTACCTGAGTTGTAATGATGACAAACCGCTGCAGCTAAACCATCAGTTGCATCTAAGTTTTTAGGTAAGGTTTTTAAGTTTAATAACGATTTTAGCATTAACGCGACTTGTTCTTTACTAGATTTTCCGTTACCAGTAATTGCCATTTTTATTTTAAGTGGTGCATATTCTGTAACAGGAATATCACGTGATAATGCTGCTGCCATTGCCACACCTTGTGCACGCCCTAACTTTAGCATCGACTGTACGTTTTTACCAAAAAAAGGCGCTTCTAAAGCAACTTCATCTGGGTGATACGTATCTATTAATTCAATTGTACGCTCAAAAATTAATTTTAGTTTTATATAATGGTCGTCGTATTTTTTTAAAATCAATTCATTCATTTGAACGAATTCCATTTTTTTTCCTACAACTTTTATAATTCCAAACCCCATGATACTTGTACCTGGGTCAACACCTAATATGATTTTTTCTGTCTTCAAATTTTATTGTACTTTGTACAAACACAAAACTAATCAATTAAATCTTTTATGAGCGTATTTGGTTTACGTACTTCAAATCCTGCTTTTAACCGTTTCTTTTGGAAAAAACAATACAGTAGTAACTCTAAAGCAAAAATGTCAGTTGGTGGCATTATCTTAAAATCGCTTTTAATGTTATGTTTAGTTGTAGCTACAGCTTCTTATACTTGGCATTTGTTTTTTAACGCAGTAACTACTAAATGGTATACGGCTATCGGAATGTTTGTCGCTATTTTTTATAGTTTATTTATTTCTTTTAAACATAGTGCTGCTAAATACTTACTTCCTATCTATGCTTTAGCAAAAGGCTTTTTTTTAGGCGGAATTAGCGCTATTGCACATCAACGTTTTCCGAATTTACCTTTTCAAGCTATCGGAGTTACCTTGGTTACCTTTTTTGTTATGTTACTACTTTATAAATGGAAATTAATTCGTGTAACCAGAAAATTTAGAGCTATCATTATTACTGCCACAGCAAGTATTTTCATGTTTTATTTTATTGGATGGATTTTACGTTTTATAGGTATTAATGTTCCGTATTTATGGGGAACTTCTTGGTTTGCAATCGGGTTTAATGTTATTGCAGCAATTATTGCTTCTTTTAGTTTACTCCTCGATTTTTATTATATCGACAAGCAAGTTGGTCGCTACCCAAAGGAACGTGAATGGTTAGCTACTTGGGGATTATTAATTACCCTTGTTTGGTTGTATGTTGAAGTGTTACGATTAATGAAAAAATTAGCGATACGGTTTTAGTTTCATTCCGCAAAACCTAACTCTTATTCCAATAAATTACTTTCTTGTTACTTAATTAATAGTTAGCTCTTTTTTATTTCCTATTTTTCGAGAGTCTAATCAATAAAACTCACTATTATGGCAACCACTAAAATTTACAAAGGAACTCACTTTGGAAATGTTTCTAGCTCTACTAAAGCTAACACAAAAAAAACATTAAAAGAAAAGTCAGAGAGACCTTTGGCTCCTACCAATCTATCTGCTGTTGCAAATGGGACTGGAAACTCAACAAAAATAACTCTTGAGTGCACTATTTATGTATCTGAATCAAACATGCCTAAAAAAAATGGTAATGAAAACGATTATGCTAAAGAAATTGATTTTCAAATTTCTTATTCCGTTGACAATAACGATAAAGTAACAATCTATGTATCTAGAGATAATTCTTTTATTTCTTCATCTACTTTTTATGCCTATGTTGTACCTATTGGTTTCTCTCCTTCTGACATACCTAGATTAGGCGATAATTTTACTACAGTTGAAATTATTAATTGGGATGAAGATCCTGATGGTTCTCGAGGAACGGAGACAACAGTACAAAGACCTAGCTATTAGAAAACAAACAATATTAAAAAGAGTAGACCATTTTTTTAAGTAGTTTTGTATCCGACTAATCTTAAATAAATGACTGTTAAATACATTCAACTAGCTCTTCTACTCTTTTTTTATTCCCTATCTATTAAATCTCAAAAGAACAATTCTCAAAATTTTAAAAAATTAAAAGAAGAGATCACTAAGGTTTCAAATCAATTTGAATCTGATCTTCACTTTAAAAAGGCAAATATCTTTTTTGCCAAAAAAAAATGGGATTCCACGTTAATTTACACACAAAAACAACTTCTTGTAAGTAAAAATCAAACTCTAAAAAACTTCTCTCATTTTTTAAGAGGTTATAGTTTTGATAAAAAAAGAATATTTAAAGAAGCCGAAAACGAGTACAATCAAATTTCTAAAGAATTTAAACTATATGATTTGGTTGACACATATCTTGGATCATTAGCTTTAGAACAACGCAAATTTAAGAAAGCAATATCTCATTTTGAAGTTCTATTAGATTCTACTGAAAACGAATATAATATTAATAATAAAAGTTTTATAATTCATAACTTAGGACTATGCTATTTACATCTTAAGGAATTTGGAAAGGCAGAAAAATTCTTAAAAAAAAGTACAAACTTTCAAGAAATACAAAAAGACACCATTAAGCTAATCGGATGCTATGGGGATATGGCTACTTTACACTACGAACAGTATAAAGATAATTTAGCTATCCCTTATTTTGAAAAAGCTTATCAACTAGCAAAGCAAACAACTAATTTAGATTTAAAAAGATCTACTTCTAAAAATATGTCCGTTGTAGAAGAAAATCGTAAAAATTTTCAAAAAGCATTGATTTACAGGAAAGAAATGGAGCAATGGAAAGATTCTTTAAACGATCAAAATAGAATTTACGAAGTAGCTCAAAAAGAAAAAGAATTTGCTGTTAAGGAAAAACAAAAAGAGGTAAACATATTACAAGTTAAAAATGAACTACAAGCAACGCAACGTAACATCTTTTTATATGCTGCTATTGGTTTATTAGTACTTTTGGGTATTAGTTTTTATTTTTACAGAGAAAAAGTAAAACGAAATAAAATAATCGCCCTTCAAAAAGAAGATTTAGATATTTTAAACGCTACAAAAGACAAACTTTTCTCTATTGTTAGTCACGATTTACGTTCATCAGTAAATGCTTTAAAAACCAGTAATAGTGTTTTATTAGATAATTTAGCTTCTAAAAATATTGTCGCCCTCGGTAATTTATTGAAAAAAAATAGCGCTATTGTTAACGGAGCTTATGGTTTGTTAGATAATTTGTTGCATTGGGCATTGTCGCAAACCAAACAAGGGTATTTTGAAATAATGGCTACTCGTTTATTTTTTATGGTTGAGCAAATGGCATATAACTACAAACCATTAATGCTTGAGAAAAACATCCAGTTTGAAAACAAAGTACTAAAGAAAGCCATTGCTTTTGCCGATCAAGAATCATTAAAATTGATTATAAGAAACTTACTAGATAATGCCATAAAATTTTCTAATAAAGATGGAATCATCAAAGTATATTCAAGAAATGAGCAAGCAGATTATTGCGATTTAATTGTTGAAGATACAGGTATGGGAATGAGTAATAATACTCGTTTAAAACTTTTAGAAGATACATTACTTTTATCTAAAAAAGAACACGAAACAGTTATTGGAACCGGATTAGGATTGCAATTATGTAAAACAATGGTTAAAAAAAATAATGGTAAATTCTCTATAGAAAGTGAATTAGGCATAGGTACAAAAATGATTGTATCTTTACCTAAAAAACAAGATAATGGATAATGTTAATGTATTTATTATAGAAGACACACCTGCAGAAAGTGATCGTTTAATTAAAGTGCTAGAAGCCAACAATTATAACATTACAGGGGTTGCCCGAAATTTTAAAGAAGCATTAACTAAATTTTATCAAGTAAAGGTTGACATTGTTATTATAGATATTTTTTTAAATGGTGTCGCTGATGGTATTTCTTTTGCAGAAACAATTAGTATCATTCCTGAAGCGAGTAAACCTTTTGTTTTTTTAACGAGCTCAACAGATCGTGAAATTTTTAAAAGAGCAAAACTAACGCAACCTTTTAGTTATTTAATGAAACCTTTTAATGAACTAGAAGTACTATATGCCATAGAAATGGCAGTAGAAAAATTCTATGCGCAGACTGATGTTTTTTTAGATGACGAAGAAGATACTATTATAAGTGATGAATATTTATTTATAAAGAAAGGAAAATCTTTAAAAAAAGTAAGCATCTCTGATATTATTTATATTGAAGTAGAAGAAAAATATTGCAATATTATTACTGAAAAAGAAAAATTTGTAATCCTTATTTCATTAACAAAAATTCTAAAACTTTTAGATAACACTATATTTTATAGAACACACCGAAATTTTATTGTTAATATCGAAAAGATTATTGAAATTATTCCAGCAGATAATCTAATACTCTTACAAGGAAATTATAAAGCTACCCTTAGCGAAAAATATAAGAGTTTTTTAAAAAATGTACGTACCTTAAAATAAAAACGTTATCACGAGAAACGAAGTAATTTCTACACAACAAAACAAGAGCCTTAATAAATAGATTATTTCAATATATTGCATTTCTTTCGTACTAACGAAAGAACAATAAAAAACGTCATTACAAGGTACGAAGTAATCTTTCCAGAATAAAACAAGAGCCTTAATAAACAGATTACTGCAAGAATTTCTTTCCTTACAAGAACAGTTATAAAATCTCATACTCTTTTTTTCCTTTCTTATGGAAAAGAAGCTTCTCTTCGTTCCATTTTTTTTAATTCTCACCTATTCCTGAAGTAATTTTATATCAGAAATAAGACGCTAGCACATATTATTTCATTGTTTTTAAATAATTACAATTGTAGAAACCCAACCGTGTTTTCGGTAAATATTATAACTACACTTTACTATTTAACAACTAACCAAACTTATCTTTAAATGGAGCAGTAACCATTTTAAAAACGTGGCGGATTCCGAAAAGCCTTATGAGTAGGAAAACTAAAATTATTAATCATGTCAAAAACAATAAACATACTTAGCGTAATAGATGTAGAAACTATTTTACAACAAATACAAAACGGACGCTTAAAACCAGGAACTATGAGTAACCCAACTTATTTAGGTGCATGGAGTGCTTCTGATAATTATATATATATGATTACAGCCTTAGGTTTTATTGATACCGACTCAACCACTAGAGCGGGATCGGAATTAAGAGTAGATGCACGTATTGGAGATACCATTCAATGGGAATTAACATGTCCTGGTTCAGGATTACAACATAATGCTATTATAGCAAATGTTATTGTCGGAGATCAACCTTCTCCTCCTTCTTTAACACGTCCAGAAGAAAGATTAACCCTTAGAAAAATTTATGAACAAGCTAATAATGGCGGTTATCAATTAGTTCGTCAAAACGATTTTGTTTCAGATGTTTTAAATAACGGAATTACTCAATATTTTGTTGAATTTCAAATAATAAATACCACTGGTGAAAACCTAGGTTTCTTTAAATGGGATCCTTTTGTAAACGTAATGAGTGAAGATGCATATAAAGAAGCAAAAACTGCATTCTTAAAAAAGAAAGAAGCTGTATTAGCATAAAATCACCTCTTAAATTTAAACTAAAAAAACAAAATATTATGTCAACAACAATAAACACCGCAGTAGAAACAGTATATTTTAAAGGTACAATGGGCTTTGTTCCGAACCTTTTAGCAACGATCGTTAATTTTTCTTTATTAGTGCACCCAGAAGATCACACCGTAAGTGGAACTGTTACAATTAATGTAGGTACTGATAAAAAAACATACACAGGTAAAGTAACTGGAACTGTTTACTCAACTGGTTATAATGATATCGTTCGAGTACTAAGCTTAAATGGAAGTATTCCTTCTGATAACAAATTAACTCCACTTCAATTTCCTTTTGAAGCAAACATGGCCTTAAAAGCTGATTGGAGTGGTACTGGAGGTTTTTCTTTTCAAGGACAACACGAGGAAAAAGTACCTGTAACAGCAGATACCTTTAATTTATAAACCTAAAACAAAAGTTATGTCTACAAAAGTATTTCAATTATCAGCTTTAAGTCAAAATGATCCAGGAGCATCAGACGGGAGTGTATTAAGTTGTAAAATTATAGGAGTATGTAACGGAACATTACGTGAAGGCTCTTTTCCTGTAAATGAAAATGTTCAATTACCAATACCTCCAGGAGAAAATAAGTCAGCTCCAGCAACACCAACTTGGTTTTTAATACCAGAAAATGGTTTAGAAGGAAGTTTTACAATAGAGGTTTTTTCTCCAACAGATCCAACATACCCTAGTAAAACAATAGCTATTTCAGAAACAGATGTTAAAAACTGGGCTAAAGTGCCTTTTAATAACAGAGAAAATCAGATTTATCAAGACGGAGAATATGGTATTTTTGGCTTTGCTCAAGAAGGACCAATTTATACAATTACTGCAGGAGTTTTAAATCCTAGAAAAAACGGTAATTAATAACATGTGATAGTTCGTTTATATAATTTTAAACGTCATTTCAATTAAGGAATGATAAAAAATCAAATACTACTATTACAGTAAAAAACCTCAGATTTTAAAATCTGAGGTTTTTTTAATTTATTATAAAATGTCGTAATATATTACTCTTCGTACCCTAACATACCATCAATTGTATTTGCTGTTACCGAATGGTAGTTTGCTCGTGATTTCTTATAAATAGCCAATCCTTCAGTAACTTTGTTACTGTCTTTATAAGCTTTAAAAATAGTTGATACATACCAACGTCTACCAACACTTGTTAAGAAAGCCTCAATAGTAGTATCTACATTATTACCTCTATAATTATGTGTTATTGCTTTTTCAAACCAAACCATTGCTATGTATGAATTGGTTGAATTTGTTAAATTAAAAGTATTATCGATTATTGTTAATTGCTCAACTGTAATTTCTTTAGGGAAATTACGAACAAAATGTACCCATTCTTGCGTTGTCCAGTCTTTTGTTAAGACAGCCTCAATCTTATTTTTAGCTATAAATTCAGATAGTATTTTCTCTACACTACTAAATTTATCAGAAGTAATTATAGCTTGATTTTTTGGTACACCTGGTTTATAAATCCACTCTTTTGTATTAAATTCAATCTTATTTTTTTCTAAAAGATTCGTATTTAAATACGCTATAAATTTTTCTGTAGTCATTGTAGAAAAAGCATGCGTTTTAAAATAATTTTTCAAAAACACATCAAATTTTTCTCTACCTACAGTTTCTTCTAAAGTTCTAAGAAATAAGTATCCTTTATCATAAGCGATACTATTCATTCCGTCATCAGGATTACGACCTTTTAAATCAAGCTTTAACTTAGTATCATTAGGAGCATCTTTAAAACCTTCTAATTCATCTTCTAAATCTTGCCTCCCTATAAGTGCTAACATATTGGCTCTATCTTTACCATATAAAGCTTCCATAATACGTAGTTCAAAATAAACAGTAAATCCTTCGTTTAACCAGAAATCGTCCCAAGTAGCGTTTGTTACTAAATTACCTGACCACGAATGTGCTAATTCATGTGCTATTAAAGAAGTTAAACTCTTATCTCCTGCAATAACAGTAGGTGTCGCAAATGTTAAACGCGGGTTTTCCATTCCTCCAAAAGGAAAACTAGGAGGCAAAACAATAACATCAAACTGTTCCCAATCATAATCACCATATAAGTTTTCGGCAGCAGAAACCATTTTTTCCATGTCAGAGAACTCCTCATGAGCTTTGTCTAATACAGATTTTTCTGCATAAATACCTGTTCTTTTACTAACAGCTTTGTATTCTATATTTCCAACTGATAATGCTATTAAATATGGAGAAATAGCTTGTTTCATTTTAAAGTTATAAACGCCATCCGCTGTTTTAGTTTTTGGGTTTTCGGCACTCATTACAGCCATTAATGATGATGGTACTTTTACTGTTGCATTATAGGTAACTCTAACTTGTGGGCTATCTTGTATTGGTATCCAAGTACGTGTTAAAATAGCTTGTCCTTGTGTAAATAAAAACGGATCTGTTTTGTCTGCCGTTTGCTGCGGACTTAACCATTGTAAAGCTTCCGTTTTACTGGTGGTATTATAATTTACTGTTACCGTTTTTGTATTTGTAGTAATAGGAATTTTTAAAGCCTTACCTAGTTGTTTATTAAAATCTCCAAAAGAAAATTCAACTTTTTTTCCATCAGCTAATACACTATGAATTTCCAAAAATTTGGTATCTAATATAATCTCTGAAGCTTCATTATTTGTAATATTATATGTTGCGCTTCCTTTAATCTGTTTTGAATCGAAATCAACATCAATATCAAGATTTAGGTGTGTAACAACCGCTTCGTTAGGTTTAGAAAACGAGTGTGGTTCTTCTACATATTTTTTTACTTTTTTTTCCTCTTTCTTTAAATCTAAACAACTTGTTATACATATTAAGACTAAGAAACTTAATAAATTTATATTTTTCATGATGTGGTTTTGTGACACGAAAGTATTGTTATATTTTATAAGAATACTTTTATTGAATTAATATTTTCAATCCATTTTAAAATCAACCTTCAATAAAACAAGCTACATCGTTCCCCATAAACATTATAGCTGGCTTTAAAATACACTTATAAATATTATATAAAATTCGTTCCCTGTTTTCCCCTTCTTATGTATAAATTTTAGAGCCTCATTCCTTTTTTATAGAAATCTTCAACAAGCTAAACTACTTTTAAAAAAGAAAGCAAATAATACTTTTTATAACCTCAAAACTTACGAATATGAATGTATTAACAGTAAAATTCAAAAATGAAAGTAAACTACCTGATTCTGATGTATCTATTGGGTTTGTTCCCGGAGGAACTAATGCCTTTAATTTAAGTTACTCAGCTGGAAAAGATATTTTACCTCTAAATAAAACTAAAGAAAACGGTAATTGGTATAAATTAGAAGAACTACAAGATGGTGTTCAAATTGAAAACTTCAGTGGTCGTATTTACGTCTCTTACGGAGAAACATGGACGGTTTTAAAAGATGGTTACGAACCTGCTCAAAACATTACTGACCTTAATTTTTTTCTTAGGTACGATAAAATGGAATTAACCTTTAACGGTAAAGCTACTGATGTAGCAGATCTTACAAGTATTGACTATTGGAGTATTCCTATGAAATTAGAAACTTCTTATAAAAATACTTCAGTTCAAACTGATTTAGGTAATAAAAAAGGAGTTATATCAAGTCAAATATATAATGCCTTAAATATATTAACTACTCCACCAAAATCTGGGCAACCAAACGCAAAACCTGCTTTAGTTCCTGGTACATTTAAACAAAACACTGATCAACCTGGGTCTGGATTTGCTCGTATTATTGGCCCTTCTTCTTATCCACCAATTGGAGGAGTTCCAGTGATTCCATATAATCTTTTTAATGATTATTTAACTTTTTTAAATGAAAACTTCGGAAAAAATCCAATTGCAAACCCAATAGTAATTGAAGGGTTAGGTAATGGAATAATTGCTACTATTTCTGGGCATTTTAACGGAGTTGGTCCTAATGTACCTTCGTCTGGACCTAAAAGTGCTCAAGATTATAATTTAAAAGCTTCTATTGATACTGATTTGAATGTAACTTTAAAAGGTAAAATAGGTAGCACAGAAACTACAATGAAATTTACAAAAGCTAGTCTTATTAGCCCTATAGGTATTTATGGAGCGAATGCCGCGTTTTCTTTAAATAAAGGAAGTGAAGAGAACCCTGCTAATGATGTATATGGATGGATTACTGGTGATTTACTTGCTGGGTTTAATATAGGTGCCATAGGTTCAACCACTGAAATAAATAAAGAAAAAGTTGGTGCGATGAATAGTAGTGATTGGTTTAGTAAGGTACCTAACACAAAATTATTTTCGAACTTACAGAATAAAGCTACAAATTACAATCAATATGCGGCAGCTTTACAGCCATTATCTGATGCTTATAACTTTGCATATTCTGATCGTTTTTCAGCAGTTCAAATCTCTTTAAACCCTGCTACAGTTGATGAATTACAAATATCTTTTTTTAATGTAGAAACATTACTATAAAAGTAAATAGAAAAGCAGATTTTAAAAATCTGCTTTTCTATTATATTTCTAAAGATGTAAATTTAAATGTATTACCATCAAATAACCCTTTATCAGATAATTTTAAAGAAGGAATTACCAATAACGCCATAAATGATAAACTCATGTAAGGTGCACGTAACATACTTCCCATTTGTTTAGCCATTTCATCTAGTTCGGCATACGACTTACCTATCTCTTCAGCAGATTTATCACTCATAATTCCTGCCACAGGCAATGAAACTATTTTTTCTTCATGTTCAGTAACAGCACAAACCCCTCCTCTATTCTCAATTAATAAATTTACGGCTCTACAAATTGCTTGATCAGAAACCCCTACAGCTATAATATTATGCGAATCATGCCCTACAGAACTTGCTATAGCGCCTTCTTTTAATCCGAAATTTTTAATAAATGCAATTGAAGGTGCTGTATTTTTATAACGATTTACAACCGTCATTTTTAACACATCGTTTTGAGTGTTTGAAACTAAATTCCCATCTTTTATTAATGAATCTATTTCAATTTCATTCGTTACTAATTCTCCGTCTAAAGCTTCAATAACTCTAATTTTTTCTGCTGTAGATTTAAATTCAAAATCAGTAACGTTCTTTTTATCTGTATTAAAATTATTCAATACTTCAAAATCTACTGATTTCACAAAAGATCTTCCATTTTCAGCAACTAATTCACCGTTTATATACGTTTGTAAGACATTAAATTTTTCTAAACTATCAACAACAATAAAATCGGCATCATCTCCTTTTTCTAATAAACCAACATCTAAATTGTAATGTTTTACAGGGTTTAAACAAGCAGCTCTTAACACTTTAAAGATATCAATTCCTTTCGCTACTGCGCGTTCACATAACTGATTAATATGCCCTACTAATAAATCATCTGGATGCTTGTCATCTGAACAAAACATCATGTTTTCGAAATAATCAGGCAATAAATCTATTAATGCTTCGAAGTTTTTAGCAGCACTACCCTCACGAATAATCACTTTCATACCTTTTTGAAGCTTTTCTAAAGCTTCTTCATAGGTAAAGCATTCATGATCGGTTGTTATACCTGCCGATATATATTTAGTTACATCATCACCTCGTAAACCTGGTGCGTGCCCATCAATAGGTTTGTTATTGTTTTTTGCATGTTCAATCTTTTTTAATACTTCATCATCATCAAACAAAACACCTGGATAATTCATCATTTCAGCCAGATATTTAATATCCGGGTTTTCCATCATCAATTTTATGTCATCAGAATCAATTATTGCTCCTGCACTTTCAAAAGAAGTTGCTGGCACACACGATGGTGCTCCGAAATTAAATTTTAACGGAACTTTCTTTCCGTTTTCAATCATAAAATCTACGCCCTTTACTCCTAATACATTTGCTATTTCATGCGGATCAGAAACAGTTGCAACCGTACCATGAACAACTGCAATTTTCGCAAATTCTGAAGGTACTAGCATAGAGCTTTCTATATGAATATGAGCATCTACAAAACCAGGAAGAATATAATTTTCGGTAGTATGATTTATTGCTCGAATTTCTTTTATTTTCCCGTCTACAACTTCAACTTCTCCTTTATATATTCGTTTATTCTGTATATCAACTATATTTCCTTGTACAATCATCTTATTCATTTTAAAGTTACAAAAATAGGCAGTATTTGTGCAAAAAAAAAGCATCCTTTCGGATGCTTTTTTAAATTATTTTTTATCTGTAAAAGGATTATGAAATAGGCCCTCCAGCTAAAATTTCAGCATTTGCATTTTCTTCAAACTGTTTAAAGTTTTTTCTAAAAGAGTCTGCTAATTTGTGTGCTGTTTTATAATACTCTTCATCATTATTCCATGCTTGTCTTTGACTTAACATTTCTGTTGGAACACCTGAACATTTTCTTGGCTGTGCCAATCCGAATACAGAGTGTATATGATAGTTTTCTTTATTTACTTCACCTAAATCACCACTTAATGCTGCGTTAATCATAGCACGTGTATATTTAAGTTTCATTCTATGACCAATTCCATAAGGTCCTGCAGTCCATCCAGTATTTATTAACCAAACATTTACACCAGTTTCTTTCATTTTTTCGCTTAACATTTCTGCATAACGAGTTGGGTGTAATGGCATGAATGGTGCTCCGAAACAAGCTGAAAAACTTGGTAATGGTTCAGTAACTCCAGCTTCAGTTCCTGCAACTTTAGCAGTATAGCCTGAAATAAAGTGATATGCCGCTTGACCAGGTGTTAACCTAGAAATTGGAGGCAATACACCAAAAGCATCAGCTGTTAAGAAAAATATATTCTTAGGATTTTTACCTATAGATGGTGTTTGAATATTTTCAATATGGTCTATTGGGTAACTTACACGAGTATTTTGTGTAATTGATGTATTATGAAAATCTACATTTCCTTCAGCATCCATAACAACATTTTCAAGGATTGCTCCTTTTTTAATAGCTGCGTATATCTCTGGCTCTTTATCTTTAGAAAGATCGATTACTTTTGCATAACAACCTCCTTCAAAATTAAATACAGTATTTTCAGATGTCCAACCATGTTCATCGTCTCCAATTAAACTACGGTTAGGATCTGTAGATAACGTTGTTTTTCCTGTACCTGATAATCCGAAGAAAATAGCAGTATCACCTTCTTTCCCAATGTTTGCAGAACAGTGCATTGGTAATGTATTTTTAAATACAGGTAAAATAAAGTTTAATGCAGAAAAAATTCCTTTTTTGATTTCTCCAGTATAACCAGTTCCACCAATTAAAGCAATCTTTTTTCCGAAGTTTAAAATAGCAAAATTGTGTTGACGTGTTCCGTCAACTTCAGGATTTGCCATAAACCCAGGAGCATTAACTACTGTCCACTCAGGAGAAAAACCTTTTAATTCTTCTGCCGTTGGGCGTAAAAACATATTGTAAGCAAACATGTTACTCCAAGGATATTCATTTACGACTCTAATATTTAATTTATAGTCTTCATCTGCACATGCATAACTATCACGTACGAAAACTTCTTTATTAGAAAGGTAAGCTGTTACCTTATTATATAGTTTGTCAAATTTATCTGAATCGAAAGGTATGTTTATATCTCCCCACCAGATTTCATCCTTTGTTATATCGTCTTTAACGATAAAACGATCCATTGGTGAACGTCCAGTAAATTCACCAGTTTCAACAGCTAGTGCCCCTGAACTAGAATTTACTCCTTGTTTTTTTTCAATCGTTGTATCGTGTAATTCGTCTGATGTTAATTGATAACGAATCGTAGCTCCTTTAATTCCTAAGTTGTCTAACGATATCGTTTTCGTATCAAGATTTTTCATCTTAAATTAATTTAGTTGTGTTTAATTTGACACAAAAATAGTTCTTTTTGATTAAATTTATTAATCATTGAAAAAAATTATCAACTATTCTTTTTAATAACTTTTTTAAAAAACTGAAAAAACAGCACAGACCAACCTATTATTAACAAAAACCCTCCTAATGGAGTTACAAACCAAATTGATTTTGCTGGTACTTTTAATAAATGAATTACATAAATAGATCCCGAAAACAATATAATTCCCCCAATTAAAAAGAAACTAATCGTATTTTTTTGCTTCAAACTAAATTCTTTAAAGGTATTAGCAAAGAGTAGTAATAAAACATGAATGAATTGATATCTTACTGCTGTTTCAAAACTTTGCATCGCTTCTGGGGTTAATTTCGACTTCAGAGCATGTGCACCAAAGGCTCCAAGAACTACAGCGATAATTCCTAAGAGAGATGCTATTGTTAAATTTTTATACATTTATCTTGTTTTTGTTTAATTTTAAACTTTTTTAACGATATTGTGAGCTCAAATTTTAAGTTAACAAAAATACATTATAAATGAGAAACATATTAATTATTGGCGCTGGTAGATCGAGTTCATCTCTTATAAAATATTTACTAGATAAATCGACACAAGAAAACTTACAAATAACGATTGGTGATGTTTCAGTTAAAAATGCTAAAGCTATAATTAATAATCATAAAAATGCAACAGCTGTAGAGTTAGATGTTTTTAATGAAGCGCAACGTGTTAATGCTATAAAAAAAGCCGACATTGTTATTTCTATGCTTCCTGCACGTTTTCATATTGAGGTTGCTAAAGATTGTGTTACCCACAACAAACACATGGTTACAGCTTCTTATGTTTCTGATGAAATGAAAGCTTTAGATAAAGAAGCTAAAGCAAAAGGACTTGTTTTTATGAATGAGATTGGCTTAGATCCAGGAATAGATCATATGAGTGCCATGCAAATTATTGATAGAATTCATGATAATGGTGCTAAAATGCTATTATTTGAATCTTTTACTGGTGGATTAGTAGCTCCTGAAAGCGATACTAATTTATGGAACTATAAATTTACTTGGAATCCAAGAAACGTAGTTTTAGCAGGACAAGGTGGTGCAGCAATGTTTATTCAAGAAAATACTTATAAGTACATACCATATCATAAATTATTTAGAAGAACAGAATTTTTAGATATTGATGGTTACGGAAAATTTGAAGGCTATGCCAATCGTGATTCTTTAAAATACCGAAGTCTTTATAACCTAGAAAACATACCTACTATGTTCAGAGGTACTATTAGAAAAGTAGGTTTTTCTAGAGCTTGGAATGTTTTTGTTCAATTAGGAATGACTGACGATACTTACACTATTGAAGAATCAGAAAACATGAGCTATCGTGACTTTACAAACTTATTCTTAGCATACTCACCAAGTGATTCTGTAGAATTGAAATTTAGATCGTATTTAAAAATAGATCAAGATGATATTATGTGGGATAAATTTTTAGAATTAGACATCTTTAATCCTACTAAAATAATTGGATTAAAAAACGCTACTCCTGCTCAAATGTTGCAAAAAATACTTTCTGAAAAATGGACGCTTGAAGCTGATGATAAAGATATGATTGTTATGCAGCATAAGTTTGGATACGAACTAAATCAAGAAAAATACCAAATAGAAAGTAGTATGGTTATTAAAGGTGATGATCAAACATATACTGCAATGGCAAAAACAGTTGGTTTACCTGTTGCAATGGCTGCCTTAAAAATATTAAATAAAGAAATTACAACTCCTGGTGTTCAATTACCTATAAAAAAAGAAGTGTATGAACCTATTTTGAAAGAATTAGAAGAGTACGGAATTACATTTGCAGAAAAAAAAGCTCCCTATTTAGGATACAACCCCGAAACTATAAAAGGGTAAATGTAACTTTTTGAAAAAAACATTTCGTTAAATTAATTTAGGAGGCATCAGTAAACTGATGCCTCCTATTATTTTCTTCCTATTTAAGAAATAACTTGGTTTAAAATTCACTTTGCTCGAAATTCGCTTAGATAACAGATACAAAACCACTCATAATAAAATTAAAAAAATTAGCAATGAGAAAAGAGAGTTCAACAAATTTTATAAACAACCATACATTAGAAAATTATTGCAATGCTCATAAAATACTTTCACAAATTAGTGGAAGATGGAAACTCTCTATCATTTTTGCTTTATCTGAAAGTCAATTAAACTATTCTGATTTTAAAAAAAGATTACCAAACATAACAGACCGAATTCTAGCAAAACAGTTAAATGAACTGAAGAAAGATGAAATAATTGGAAATGAAAAAACTAAGTTAAAATCTGTCTATTTTCTAACAAAAAAAGGAAATGAAATGATGCGTATTTTAATCTCTTTCAAAAATTTCAACTCGAATTCTATTTAATTAAAAAACAACACGCTCTAAAAACTCTATCACCTCTCCGTTTGGACTATAAACAATACTATTCCGAACATTCAAATTCTTACTTTTATTACTTAAATCGATTGTCAAAACCCCCTCACTTAAATCTTTTGCTCCAGCGTTTATAGCTGAAATTCTTGCTTTTTCAGCATCTTTAACAACAAAACAAATATGCAAAATTGAGTTTTCTATAAATTCTTCCTCTTTATTTCTTTTTCTTCCTTGAGTGGGTATTTCAGCGTTTTTATCAAAAATTTCTATATAACTATTTATTTTAGAATTATAAAGCATACCCCCTCTTTCTAAATTATATTCAGGAAGTGACCAATCGTGAATTAAAGCAAAACCTAATTCTCTATAAAAATTAAGAGTAACTTGAAAATCTTGTGCTTTTATAGCATAGTGATGAAAAGCACTTATATTATCTGATAGCTTCATATTTTATTTTTAACAAAATTAGGACGTTAATCTCTAGAAAAAAAGGACTTACAAAATTGTTAGTTAATAAAATAATTATTCTATTCTACTATCTGAAATAGATAACTCATCACTTTAAAGTAATCTTATTATCTACAAATAATTTCTTGTTTTGTTTATAAAATATGTAGCTAATGTTACTTAATTATCTATAATTATAAATTATTTTTGTTTCTAAATTTATTTCTATATGGAAGACATGATATTTTATGATAGATTGCAGTTTGCATTCACTATCACATTTCACTACATATTCCCGCAATTAACAATGGGATTGTCTTTAATCATTGTTTATTTTAAATGGAAATACTTAAAAAACAAAGTAGAATCGTATAATAATGCTGCAAAATTTTTAATGAGCATTTTTGCCATTAATTTTACAATGGGCGTAGTTACAGGAATACCAATGGAGTTTCAATTTGGTACTAACTGGGCAAAATTTTCTGAACTTACAGGCTCCGTAATTGGCCAAACATTAGCCATGGAAGGAATGTTTTCATTCTTTTTAGAATCTTCTTTTTTAGCGCTATTTATTTTTGGTGAAAAATTAATGGGACAAAAACTACATTTCTTAACGGGTTTTTTAGTCTTTTTAGGTTCATGGGCTAGTGGTTGGTTTATCTTAGCTACTAACGCATGGATGCAACACCCTGTTGGTTATGAAATTTTAGAAAACGGAAAATTTGTATTAGAAAATTTCTCAGCTCTTTTTACCAACCCTTGGCTATTACCTGCTTTTTTACATAATCAAGTAGCCTCCGTTACCACCTCATCTTTTGTTGTTGCTAGTATTGGTGCCTTTTATATTCTAAGGAATAAAAATTTAAAATATGGTAAATTATTTTTAAAAACAGGCGTAATATTTGGCTTAGTATCAAGCTTACTACTAGCATTTCCTACAGGAGATTGGAATGCTAAAAACGTAGCGAAATATCAACCTGCATCTTTTGCTGCAATGGAGGGGATCTTTGAAACTGAAGAGGCTGGTGCCGAAATTGTTTTGATTGGACAACCTAATATGGTTGAAAAAAAATTAGATAATAAAATTGCTGTTCCTAACATACTAAGTTTTTTAACCTATCAAGAGTGGGATAAACAAATACCTGGAATGGATCAATTTAAAGAAGAGGAACTTCCCGACAATGTTCCTGCGCTTTATTACTCGTATCATATTATGGTTGGTTTGGGTACAATTTTTATAGCAATAATGAGCTTAGCTGTTTTCTTTTTATGGAGAAGGAAACTCTATACTCTAAAACCTTTATTGTGGGTTATAATGTTCTTAGTTCCATTTCCATATATTGCAAATATCACAGGCTGGTATACTGCCGAGCTAGGAAGACAACCATATTTAGTTTATGGCTTACTTAAAACAAGTGACGGAATTTCACCTACTGTTTCATCTGGTAATACTTTATTTACTCTTTTAGGTTTTGTTGCTTTATACATGCTACTTGGAGCACTATTTTTAGTATTAGTAGGTAAAACAATTCACCAAGGACCTAAACATCAAACACATTAATTATGGAAATATTTTGGTTTATAATAATTGCAATTGTTTTAGCTGTCTTTTTTATACTAGATGGATATGATTTCGGAGCAGGTATTATCCACTTGTTTATGGCTAAAACAGAAAAAGATAAAGAAGTAATTACTAAATCAGCTGGGTTATTTTGGGATTCTAATGAAGTTTGGCTTGTAGTTGCTGGCGGAATGCTTTTTATGGCCTTTCCAACATTTTATGCCTCAGTATTTAGCGGTTTTTACCTTCCTTTAATAATTGTACTCTGGCTAATTGTTTTCAGAGCCATTGGTTTAGAATTTAGAAGTCAGTTTAACTATCAAATGTGGAAAGATATTTGGGACAAATCATTTGGGGTTTCAAGCTTATTGCTAGCCTTGTTTTTTGGTATTGCCTTAGGAAACGTTGTTAGAGGTGTAAATTTAGGCGGTGTAGAAAATGGTATTTCACATTATGAAGGGCATTATTTTTTCTTACCGCTTTGGGATAGTAGTTTTAGTCCTCTTAGCGAAACCCCTGGTGTTATTGATTGGTTTACTATTGTTATAGGATTAATTGCAGTGGTTACCTTAGCTATTCATGGTGCTAATTGGATTGTTTTAAAAACAAATTCTTCGATTAATCAAAAGTTAAAAAAAACAGTTCTCAAGCTAAACATTGTGTTAGCAATATTAACAATATTTTCATTAGCCATTTGGCAAATTGTAAACCCTAATTCGTTAAACAATTTCACTAATAATCCATATTTATTAATATTCCCTATCATTTATTTAACAGGATTAATTGGATTGTTTTTTATAAAAAAAATGAATAAAGAAATATATCCTTTTGTATTCTCTACGTTATTAATCCTTGGCGGAATAACCTCTTCATTAGCCTCTATGTTTCCTGTAATTTTACCCTCTACAAATACTGTAAACGAATCATTAACCATATATAATACCGTTACAACTGCATATGGTTTATCTGTAGCAATGTATTGGGGTATTATTGGCTTTATCCTTCTTTTTGTATACATGATTATACAAAAGAAAATAATGGGCGGTAAAATAGACAAAATGGATTATGGTCATTAAATGTAAAGAAGTATGACAGCAACCTTAATGTCTCTAATTAGTATTCTTATTGGTATACTTGGAGCTAATATTACTGGACTCTATTTTAAAAAATATTCTTTTGGTCTTACAGGAAACACCATTGCAGGGGTTTTCGGGAGTGTATTCTTAAATAAATCATTCGGGCGATTAGGTTTTAGTCCTAAGTATATAATTGAGCTTAATAGTATTAACACTACCCTATTTATTATCAATATAATCGTGTCTTTTTTAGGTGGCATACTTGCTATTTTCTTAATTTACATGATAAAAAATAAGATGAATAAAACCTAGCCGTAATTTACTGCCTAAACATCTAAACGAACATAAAGTGAAATTCATTTATAGCGATCAGTAAATAATTACCTATATTTTAATTGGAACACTTTAAGGAATGTCTGGTTGAGCGCAGTCGAAACCTATTTTGACAGGCTAATAGTTCTAGACTGCGCTCGAACTGACAACAATAATTACATTAACCCACCTAAAAAACAAACACTTAACAACATATGTTTAACTACTAACCTCTATTCATTTATTTAAGAAAACATATTTAACCTTACTCGAAACTTATTTTCGAATAGCTTCGTCAATTATTGATATGACGAACTAAAACTCTACTTAATAAAGAAAGTTAAATACAATAAAAATTATTCGAATTTCATAATAAAATCATAACAAATGACAACCAACTTAATTGAATATATTAAACGTTATGTAGCTATTTCTGAAGGTGAAATTAACCTATTTAAATCCTATTTAAAACCAAGAGTTTTAAAGAAAAAAGAGTTTTTACTTAATGAAGGTCAAATTTGTAAATCGAGATATTTTATAACCAAAGGTTGTGTAAGACTATATTACATTAGTAACAAAGGAAACGAGCAAATTATACATTTCGGAATTGATAATTGGTGGATTACAGATTATGAGAGTTTAATAAACAAAACACCTTCTAATTTATACATTCAAGCAACAGAAAACACAACTCTTCTTGAACTAACCCAAGATAAATTTGATGAGCTATGTTTAAAATTACCACAAACTGAACAGTTATTTCGAAAAATAATGGAGAAAAGCTATATCGCTTCCCAAAAAAGAATTGAATACATGTTTAGCCTAACGGGAGAAGAATTATTTAATGATTTTATTGCTGCCAACCCTGATTTTACAAAAAGAGTACCTCAATACATGATTGCCTCCTATTTAGGCATGTCTCCTGAATTTGTTAGTAAGATAAAAAGAAAATAATTGCGCTTCTTAATCTTGATTAATATTTACCTTCTAACAATCGGTTAATTTTGCATTAAACCAATTTAAAATGAAAAAAATTATTTTAATCTGCATTATTAGTCTTAGCATTACTAGCTGCTCAAAGCAAAAAAAAAGTAATTCTAAAAAGATTAATACAACAGAAAATTTAACGCAAAATCACATTATGGAAAAAGTAATAGATAAAAATCTACCAACAATAGGTATACTTGTATTTGAAGGTGTAATAATTAATGAAGTAGTAGCCCCTTTAGATGTCTTTTCAAATCCGAATTCAGAAAACAAACACCTTTTTAACGTAATAACAATCGCTACCGAAAACAAAACCTACACCAGTGCTCATGGTTTAAAAATAACTCCTGATTATGTTATTGACAACATACCAAATTTAAAAGTTTTAGTAGTACCTAGCTCTTATAACCCAGCCGATCAAACATCTGACAAAAAATTAGTTAACTTTATAAAAGAACAAAATAAAACAACCGAATATATTGCAAGCCATTGTGCAGGCGCTTTTTTAATAGGTGAAACAGGAATAGCAGACGATAAAAAAATAGTAACTTACGTAACAGGCGGAGCGCAATTAAAAGCTGATTATCCTAAATTAAAAGTTGCTGATGACGCTACTACTTTAGTTGTTATAGATGGAAAATTTATTTCATCTAATGGAAGCTTAGTAAGCTATGTTGCTTCGTTTGATCTCTTAGAAAAGCTAACAAGTAAAGCGCATAGAAAATTTGTTGAGTCTTCAATTCTTTTTGACAGAATAAAGAAAAAATAAAATCTCTGACTAATAACGAAGAAATCACAAACTTTAATGATTTGTGCTTTCTTTGTATTTTCGTACTTACCCAAAAGTAGTACTAATTATCATAACTTTTACAACACCTTCGCTATAAAAAATAAAGACAATGACATTTAACGAAATTTGGAATAAGAATAAAAGTCATTTACTAAACTTTATTAAAACTAAGATTGATACGAAACACGTTGCAGAAGATATTTTACAGGAAGTTAGCCTTAAACTTTACGATAACTTAACTAAAAAAACGGTCATAAAAAACTATAAAAACTGGCTCTTTCAAGTTACTAGAAATAGCATTGTTGATTATTACAGAAAAAATAAAAAGCATACCGAAATAACTGTAAACACCTCAGAAACTAGTATCAATTCAAGCGCTTGTGTATGTGATTTATCAGAATTTGTAATTAAAAATTATTTACCTGAAAAATATAGCACACCGCTTTACTTAAGTGATATTGAACAAAAAAAGCAACAAGAAATAGCCGAAATACTAAATTTATCTTTAACAGCAACAAAATCGAGAATACAAAGGGGACGAAAAAAATTAAAAGAATTAATTACCAATTGTATTGATATATCCTACAATAAAAAAGGGCAAATTTCTGACTTTCAACTAAAAAACAACTGTGAACTACCACAAGAATTAAAAGATGAAATAAAAAGAATAAATTTAATGCCTTAAACCTGCGTCTTTTTACATATGCCATACGTCTACAAGAGAAAGTAAACAAATGAAACATAAAATAGTATCTTTAGCTGTAGTACCTTTCTTATTAATTTTAACAAGTTTTTTTTGTTATTTAACCATTACAAATCAATGGAATTTTGAAATAGCCTCCTTTTCTATTTTCTTATTCACTTTAATATATATTTTAATTTTAGAGCGAATTATTCCGTTGAAACAAAATTGGAACACCACTAAACAATCTATTTGGCCCGATATTAAACATTTTATATTTTCGGCAGCTATATTTGACGCTTTAGGAAAAATGATTGCAGTATCATTTGTTGTTTTTTTGCAAAAGAAATTATTTTTTCTAAATGATTTTTGGGATTCTGTACCTTTTCTTGCAACCTATGTTATTGCAAATTTAATTGGTGAATTTCTTCCGTATGTATACCATCGAGTTAGCCACATAGGTAATACGAATTCGTATTTAAGTACTTTTTTATGGAAAACACATGCTATTCATCATTTACCTTCCAGTTTAAATTGGTTTAAAACAAATTGGATTCACCCAGTGAATATGCTCTTAAATACGTTATTTAAAATGACACCTATTTTACTTTTAGGATTTAGTAAAGAAATTATTTTTCTGGTAGGCATTACTCATGTAGTAATTGCTTACATTTCTCATGCTAATATTAAAACACAAAAAAGTTTTATAGATTATATCATTGTAACCCCACAAATACATCATTTTCATCACAGTAAAAAACTAGAAGAAGCTAAAAATTTTAGTAATATATTTCCTTTTTGGGATTTACTATTTGGCACCTATTATAACAGAAAAGGAACCGTTGAAAAAGTTGGAATCGTAGAAAGTCACTCTATAGATTATCCTAAAAAAACCGAATATATTAAACAACTCACATTTCCTATAACCACCTTAAAAAACTGTTGTAAATAAAATTAAACGGTGTTAATTGGTACGATAGCAATTAACATCGTTTTTCGTTAATTCCTTCATCAAATAACTTGTATAATTACACTTCTTGTTGTTAATATTTATTTTATTAACTTTCTGTAAATTAACTGATTTAGCTTGACTGCTTCCTCTTTTACTTTTACTTTTGTGAAAAAAATAAAACCAACTAAGATTATATCCAATGATGAAAAATTTAATCATTTATAAAATTATTTTTTTACTTCTAATCCTTCAAGCTAATATTGTAAATGCCCAAAAAGTATTTAAAACTCCTTATGGTAGTAATAAAGCCGTTGGTAAATATGTTACCATAAATAAAGCTAAAATTTATTATGAAGAATATGGTAAAGGTGAGCCTTTACTAATAATACATAGCTGTGGTACCGATATTAAAGCAATGGAATATCAAATTAATTATTTTAAAGATAAATACAGAGTAATTACTGCCGACAGTAGAGGTCAAGGAAAATCTGAATTAAAAACAAGAAAATTAACCTACACTAAAATGGCTAAAGACTGGGAAGGTCTTATTAAGCATTTAAAGTTAGACTCAGTAAATATTCTTGGTTGGAGTGATGGCGGAATAACTGCTTTAAAAATAGCGATCCGTAACAAAACTAAGATTAAGAAAATAGTTACAATGGGCGTTAATTTAAGAATTGACAGTACTGCTGTTAACAATTGGGCTATAAAACAAGTTAAAGAAATGCGTAGTGAAACCTTAAAGATGATAAAAAAAGGTGATACGTCTAGAGACTGGAAAACTGAATTACAGCTAGATAATTTAATTTTAAACCAAAAAAGTTTAAGTCATGCTGATCTAAAAAAAATTAAATCAGAAGTTTTAGTTATTGTTGGTGATAGAGATATTATTAAAAACGAACACGCACTCGAAATATTTGATAATTTACAAAAAGGACAACTATGTATAATTCCTGGTTCTAACCACGGAACTCCTCGTAATAATTCAAAAATATTTAACGAAATTGCCAATAGGTTTCTTACCAAAAAATTTAGTTATCCAAAAAACAACTAATTACAACAAGAAATAACTTAAAAAAAAGAGGAACAGTTTTATAAAACTGTTCCTCTTTTTTTACATTTTTAAATAAAAATCTTTTGTAAGTTTTATATAGTCATCGGTATATTGGTGCCGTTCTTTCTCTATAATTAACACTTCGTTTTCAACCTCTTTTGCCTTAAAAGAAAACGCTAGTAAACTTCTTTTTATCTCAGTATTTTCATTGCCTTTTACATGGCAAGCCTTATTTAAAAATAAATTAGACTCCTTTGCTAATATCACAAAATTCTCTTCCTCTTTAAAAGGTATAATAACAGAGAACAATCCGTTTTCTGATAAAATTTCAGAAACTCCCTTTAATAATTCCTCAAAAGGTAGCGAAGAGGTAAAACGTGCTTTATTACGAGCTTCGTTTGCTGTTTCAAAATTATCGGTATAAAATGGCGGATTTGAAACAATAATATCATATTGCTCTTCTTCTTCAGCTATTTCTTTAGCAAATTCAACAAAAGAAGTATTATAACAAAACAAACGATCTCCCCAATCTGATTTTTCGAAATTATCAACTGTTTGCTCATAAGCATTCGCATCAATCTCTACAGCATCAATAGTCATCGCATCACTTCGCTGTGCTAACATTAACGAAATAACACCAGTGCCCGAACCAATATCTAAAATCGTATCTGGGTATGCTCCTAAAGAACACCAAGCACCTAACAAAACTGCATCTGTGCCAATTTTCATAGCCGTTTTATCTTGATGTACTGTAAACTCTTTAAACTTAAATGGTTTCATTTAGAAAAATCTTCCGATTATTTTATCTGCATTAAAAAATAAATACAAAATAACTATTAGCACTACTATTAAATATAATCCTTTTTTTGGTTGTGTTTTTTTCTTATTACCAAAACGTCTTTTAAATTCCATTTCTTATGCTACTATTAAATTACTGTTGTTATTAAAAACTATGCTAGTTTCGTTGCACGTAACATCTCTCTTTTTCCTGGAGGACCAGGTAAACGCTCTACCGTAAACCCAACAGCTTGCATTGCACGTCGCACACTGCCTTTTGCTGAATACGTTACTAATATTCCGTTTTCTTTTAAGGCTTCAAACATACGTTTAAATACTTCTTCTGTCCACAAATCTGGCTGATGTTCTGCTCCAAACGCATCAAAATATATTAAATCAAATTGTTCTTTATCATTAATATCCTTAAAAAATTGTTGTCGTTTTGTTAAGCTAAAATTTTGTGTAATTTCATGTTTTTCCTCCCAAGAAAGGGCATGCATTTTATTAAAAACGGCTTGCTCATTTTCAGCCTTTAACTCAGTAACATAATTTAATTTTAGTACTTCTTCTGCGACTACAGGATACGCTTCTACCCCAACATAATTTATTATTTTATTACTTTCTAAAAAAGTTATAAAACAATTTAAACCTGTACCGAAACCAATTTCTAAAATAGAAATTTCTTCTTTTTTTTGTAGTTCTAATCCGTTTTTTATAAAAACATGATATGCTTCTTGTATAGCGCCGTGTTTAGAGTGATACTGCTCATTCCAATCTGGTAAATGAATTGTTGTAGAGCCATCGGATGTAATAATTATTTCTCTTTTCAAATTAAGGTATTATCAGTTTTTTAATTCTTGGTATTGGCCCGGTACATCTATCTTTATGGCAAGCAATACATGCTGCTACTATTTTATTAAACTCTCTTTTTCGAGTATCTTTAGAAACCTGATTAAGATTTTTCTGTGCATCAATAAAAAAGGTTGCAAAAGTAGCAAACGTATCGTCTAAATCTGAAACATCAGTTAATTTTGCTGTATGTATTTTTAAATACGCTTTGTTAAAGTCTGTTATTTCTTTGCCTTCAATAATTTGCTTACGCACTTGCATGTTTCCTACATACATTAATCGCATTAAATTTGCCATTTCAGATGTCTTATACATCTTAAAAGAAGCAGGAATTTTGTCTATTATTTTTATTTGCCTTTTTGTTTTTTTAGCTTCGCAGCCCATCACTAAAAAACAAAAAAGTAATACTATACTTATATTATTTTTCATTTACTTTCGAAGCTAACAAAACACCATCAGCTAAAAATGAGTATGTAATCTTAGGTAATTTAATTTCAGCTATTTCTTCGTCTGATTTACCTGCATCTTTTGCATAATGCTGTAATTCTTTAACAGAAACTTCATTTTTAAAAGCTTTACCATTTAAAATAACTTCGCTACCCGCTGCATTAAAAGGCATAAAAAAAGCATAATCTTTAAATTTCACAAATGCTTTTTGATCATTCCCTAAAGATACTTTAATCCAACATCCTTTCTTTTGACAAACCTCATCTACTTCACCTACAAACTTCACATTAACGGTATCGTTAGTGTTCATGTTACCAAATATCTTAGCCATTTTTTGTTTGGTAATCGTATTTTCGTCTGAAATTTTTTCTCCAAAAGAAACAAATTCAGTTTTTAACATTTTCTCTTTTTCCTTTTTCGCTGTTTTACAAGCCATAAAAAACGCTCCTACAACCAAACATAATACTAGTATTCTTTTCATTTTCAAAATATTAAAATCAACGTATACACAAATATAATTATAATTAACGAAGTCGATACTTAAAACAAAAAATTATATAGCTAGTTTTAGTATCTTAGCATCGCTACAAAAACAGCGTTTTATGAACATAGAAATTCAATTAGCAGAGCAATCTAAAATAGATTCTGTAGATTTTAACAACTTATCTTTTGGTAGTGTTTTTTCTGATCACATGTTTGTTTGTGATTATATCGATGGAGAATGGAAAAACCCTTCTATTACACCTTATCAACCGATTTCATTAAACCCTTCTTCTAAAATTTTTCATTACGGACAATCGATCTTTGAAGGAATGAAAGCCTACAAAGATTCTGAAGAAAACACGATGTTGTTTCGTCCTTTAGATAATTGCAAGCGTTTAAATAAATCTGCTGAACGTTTAGTAATTCCTCAAATTCCTGAAGATATATTCATGAATGGTTTAAAAAAATTATTAGAAATTGATAACAAATGGATTCCTACAAATGAAGGGAGTTCTTTATATATCCGCCCTTTTATATTTGCTACAGGAGAAGGTTTTCACGCCTCACCGGCAGATTCTTATAAATTAATTATTTGTACTGCTCCTTCTGGTGCTTATTTCTCTGGAAAAATAAAAGTTTTAATTGAAGAAAAATATGCACGTGCAGCAAATGGTGGTGTTGGTTTTGCTAAAGCTGGTGGTAATTACGCAGCTCAGTTTTACCCAACTAAACTAGCTACAGAGAAAGGATATCAGCAAGTTATTTGGACTGATGACAATACCCACCAATATATTGAAGAAGCTGGTGCAATGAATATCTTCATTAGAATTAATGATACTTTAATAACAAGCCCAACAAGTGATCGTATTTTAGATGGTATTACTCGTAAGAGTATTCTTCAGATTGCAGAAGATGAAAATATACCTGTTGAAGTTCGAAAAATTACAGTTACTGAGGTTGTAGAAGCAGCTAAAAATGGTTCTTTAAAAGAAATGTTTGGAGCAGGAACTGCTGCTGTTATTTCTCCTATCTCTGGTTTTGGTTTTAAAGGAGAAGATTATAATATTCCTGAAATAGAAAATGGATATGCCACTAATTTAAAAAATCATATTACTGATATACAAACAAATAAGGCAGAAGACAAGCATAACTGGAGAGTTATAATTTAAGTTCTAAAAAAAAACTATCTTAGTAACTTAATAATCAATATTTTAAACTCCTACTTAAGGTAAATGAAAAATATTATACCCGCACTGTTATCAATAATTATAGGTTTTGCCTTATCTTTTTTTGGGTTAAGCACCTTTTTTAGTGATACTACAAAAACAACTCCGAAAGAAGTTATAGCTACAAAAAAAGAAACGCCAATAAAAGAAAAATCAGAAACACCTACTGAAGTCACAAAGACAGAGAACAATACTAAAAGTGTTGATACTAATGTAAATCTTACTAATATACAAGAGAATTTTAGTAATTGGAACACTTATCATAAAGAGAATATCGATTTAATGTCAACCTTTATTGCTCTTGATGATAAAGGGATTGTAATGGATAAGGGGATTTTCTTAACCTTATTACGAACTGGTGCATATATTTCTGTTAAATCAGAAAAAAAAGGAAAAACTCAATATCAACTAGTTGCTGTTAAAGAAAGTGCTGACGAAAAAATTAAAAAGGCAATTGTAAGTAAAGCTACCATTGCACACCACTACTTTAAAATGGAAGGAAAAAAACTTCCTAGCTATGATTTTGTAGATTTAGATGGAAATTCTCATAACAAAGAAGATACTAAAGGAAAAATAGTTGTTCTAAAATGCTGGTTTATTACCTGTAAGGTTTGTGTAGAAGAATTTCCAGAACTGAATGAATTAGTTGACAAATACAAAGACAATAATGTTGATTTCGTAAGTTTAGCCTTTGATGAAAAAGATAAACTTATTAAGTTTTTAGAAACCAAAACTTTTAAATATGTTACGATACCTAATCAGAAAAAATACATGTCTAAAAAATTAAAAGTAAAGCAATACCCTACACATCTTATTGTAGATTCTAGAGGTGTTATTATTAAAATGGTTAGTAATGTAAAAACCTTAACTTATGAACTAAATCGTATTTTAGGTAACTAATAAATTTTATAAATACCATAAAAAAAGTTCCTCTTTTAAAGAGGAACTTTTTTTATTGGTGTAAAATCTCATTTAAATTAGGCTTAAAATAATTAGGCCCTTTTAAAACCTTGCCATCTTCACGATAAATTGGCTTGCCGTCTTCGCCTAACTTACTCATATTACTTCGTTGAATTTCATTAAACACTTCTTCTATTTTATCTTGCATACCATGCTCGATAATTGTTCCGCACAAAATATACAACATGTCTCCTAAAGCATCAGCAACCTCAACTAAATCATTGTTTTTAGCAGCTTCTAAATACTCTTCATTTTCTTCTTTCATCAGCTCATAACGCAGCAATTTTCTATCTTCTGTTATAGCAACCGTTGGTTTGTCTTGAATATTTAATTTAAATGCTGAATGAAATTCATGTACTGCTTTTATTTTATTTTTCATTTTTATATAATTTGTAATGCTGTTTTAATTTTTTGAAAGTCAAAATTAGTCCAATCAACTATATGGCTTTTAATATTTTCTTGTTTAAAATCTATTAAATTCTTATTTCTAATTCCTAAAAAATGGATTCCTAAGTTTCTAGCTGTTTTTAAATCCCAAATTCCATCACCCACCGAAATAATGTTTTCAAATTCATTTACTTGAAAATATTCTCTTGCTTTATTAATTGCTGATTTTACGATATCCTCTCTAGTATAAATACTATTTGCGGATTCGACCAAAACTGGAACAAAATTAATAGTAGCTTGTTCTAACTTTATTAGTGCTGGTTTTAACAAAGAGCCTGTTGCAAAACAAATAGCATAATCTGTTTCTCTCATAAAAAAATCTACTACTTTTTTTGCTCCTTCAATTTCAACAGTTTCAGGTTCTTTTAAAAATAACGATGTCATTTTATCTTCAAAATCAGCAATAAAAGAGATCTCAAAATCCTTCTCGAAATTCGTTTCAAAATTTTGTTTTAAAATATAACTATCTGTTACATTTTTATAGCTTTTCCAATTCTTATTAATTTCTGTAATTCCAAAATTAATCATTGTATTTACAAAAGCTGTTTGATGTTGATTTTCGCTCTTCGTTAAGGTATCATCAATATCAAAAACTATTAAATTTTTCTTTTTCATCTAAGTCGCTATTTTTAATAATTGAGCAGGAACAATCTTTAAAACCCAAGCTATAAATCTCCATCTTTTAGATATATAAGCAGCTCTTTTCTTTTTATTAATTGCCGAGTATATTTGTTTTGTCGCTTTTTCTAAGGTAACCATCCAGAAAACCCCATCACCTAAAGCCATTGCTGTATCTATAAAACCAGGACGAATGTCTGTTACATAGACTTTCTTTGATTTAATTGTTTTTGTTTTGATATATAAACTTTCTAAATACGATTTTTGGTATGCCTTAGATGCAAAATATGAAGGTGCTTCTCTGTTACCTCGAAGCGAAGCTATTGATGAAATACCTACTAGGTGTCCAAATTGTTGTTTCTCAAACAAATTATAAGCTAAATCATATACTTTAGTTGCCCCTACTACATTTGTCTGTATTGTTTTATTCTCAATATCCCACTCTAGTTCAGTATTTACCTCGCCTACTCCTGATGAATGTATAACTAAGTGAACTTCGCCTAATTCTCTTACTATTTCATTAAAAACAATTTCAACCTCACCAACTTGTTGAATGTCATTTTTCTTTATAATAATTTGATTAGGATATTGCGCTTTTAATTCTTTGAGTTTAGCTAACCTTCTTCCTGTAATTGCTACTATAAAATTATCTTTTACTAATAATTCAGTTAATTTTTTTCCGATACCTGATGTAGCTCCAAAAACAATTGCCGTTTTAGTTTTATTCATTATAAATCATTCTTTAACTTTGCTAAAAATACAATTTTATGCTTATTCCTATCGCTGCAAAAATGTTTACTCCTGGAAGAATTGTTTTTGCTAGCTTATTTGTTATTGCTTTTATAGTTTTAATGATATACAGTTATAAAAAAGATGCAAAAAACAACAGCAAACATTATAAAAATGGCGCTATTTATGTAGCTGTCGGAATTATAACACTTATAGCTTTGTTATTTATTTCTAAATTTTTAATTAAAGGTTAATTTATCAATTCAACTTCACTTAATTTTCCGTGATCTAAAACAGTAAAGCCGTCTTCATTAAAATGAGATGAAGGGCTATACTTCATATTTATTTCTAGCTTCGAGAAATCATATGATGTTGCCTGATACACACTCTGCCCAAAAGATTCTTCATGATACTTAAGTAATATATATACTTTCGCATCCAACTTTTCTATTTCTTCATTTGAATATTTATGTAACGGACTTTCTTCACCTACTTCATGTACAACCGTCCAAACTGTTGGTAAGTACATTATTTTATCTCGTTCTAACTTTAATTCATGAAATGCTCTTTGATAGCGACCTTCTTTGTTTTTTTCATTTATTGATAACGTAACTTTAATTTCGGGTTCTATCATAATTGTTTTTCGATTATTCATTAATCGAAACATCAATGCCCTATGCTCTTTAAAATCTCTTAGTATTAAATTATCACTAAAACGAATTGCTGCTTTTGGTTTTGCAAATCTACCGTACAATAACCCTGTAATAAATGAAAAAGATAACAAGCCTAACATTGCTTGAAAAGCAGCTATTAAATTAGCTGTAATTCCTTTTGGAGCGATACCACCATAACCAACGGTTGTTAATGTTTGCGCACTAAAGAAAAAACCATTTAAAAAATCACCAAAAAAATTCCCAGTTGATGGTGTTATTTGTTCTATACCGATTAAAGTATACACAAAACCGAAAAGTATATTTAAAAAAGTATATCCTATAAAAACATAAAGAAAAAATCGACTCCACGACATTTCAACGAAATAAGTATATAAATCATCTACATTAAACTTTTTATTTACATGTATTACATTCGAACTTCCGTCTTTATTAATAATCCCTCTAACATTTTCATGAGAATTAAACCCAAAACCTGGGTCTTTAGTTTTTCTTGCCATCGTATTAATTTACTTTATAAAAATACAAAAACCGATGCTAAATAGCATCGGTTTTATAATTCAATTAAACTTCTTATTTAGTTTTTAACTGGTAAAAAACTATGGTTTCTAGCATAAAACTTCATTTGTTCTTCAAAAGTTTTAGGCTGTGTAACTTTTATATCAGTTATAGTTCCGTTTGCATCAGTAACCGGCACTAAAACAGGATTTACAAATCCGCTATAAGCCGCATCAGGAAATTTCTCATTTCGCTGTTTTACTTCTTTATGAATATCTTGATTTACTTTAACACCATAACCTTCAACTAAGGCTTTTGCAGCTTCAAAATCTCCTTCAGATTTAATTCTTTGTGCTTCTTTTAACAAACGTCCAAAAATTTCACGAAGCTTCATGTAATCATTTACAACAAAGTATGTTTTACCTTCTTTAGTAACCTGTTCTATTACATTATCTTTCTTTCCTTGCTCAAAAGACCAAGCAGATACCCATTGGCGGTTTACCATATGATCTTCTTCAATATCATCACCTAAATTAATTCGAATTAACTGCGTCATTAAACCGTTTCTAATATAACCATCATAAGCAGCTTTTCCTACTTTTTCCCAATCGCTCACTAAACCTAATTCTTGTAATTTAGGATCCATTAAATAATACAAACCAACTAAATCTGCTCTACCCTCTTCCATCGTAGATGCATAGTTTTTTAATGTTTCTTTTGGCTGCCCTACTCCTTCGTTTATCTTACCTGAAGCATGACCGATTACCTCATGTAAAGCGGTATGTAATTTATCTGCTAATTTACCGTACTCAAGTTCTAAAGCTATTTCTTCATCATCATGAGCAAACTCTTTTAAACGTCCTGATCCACCTGCACTATTGTAAGCTCCAATAATATTTCCTAATGAAACTGATTTTGATCCATGTTCTTGACGAATCCAATTATTATTTGGTAAATTTACTCCAATTGGTGTACTTGGCGATGCATCTCCTGCTTCACCTGCCACATTAACTGTTTTATAAGAAACACCTACCACATTCTTCTTTTTATGAGCTGGCAATAATGGAGCGTTATCCTCAAACCATTGTACGTTCTCCGATAAAACTTTCATCTTTTTAGACATATCAAAGTCTTTAATCTGCACTACAGTCTCATAAGAACCTCTATATCCTTTTGGGTCATTGTAAACTTCAATAAAACCATTTATCCAATCAATATTTCCTTCAGTAGAAGTAGCCCATGCAATGCAATATTTATCCCATACATCTAAACTACCTGTTTTATAATATTCTATTAATAAACCTAAAGCTATTCCTTGCTTTTCATTCTCTGCAACATCCTGAGCTTTCTCTAGCCAAAAAATTATAGTGTCAATTGCTTTACCATACATACCACAAGATTTCCAAACCTTTTCTACTAACTTTCCGTTTTCACGTACTAACTTAGAGTTTAATCCTGCTTCGATTGGTTGTTTTTCAGGACCTTTGTATGCTGTCTTATAAAAAGCTTCAACATCTTTACTCGTAATATCTGGCCCATAAAAGTTTATTGCTGATGCCAATACATTATCTACCCCTGCCTTCTTATTTACTTTTTTAGCATCTTTATCATTAAAAATAACATCTAAAGCTTCTGTTGATAAGGTAGTATTTGTATCCTTTAATAATCCTATTAAATACTCTTTAGAAAAAGTAGGCTTAATTTTATCATTAGAGTAATGGTGGTGAATTCCGTTTGAAAACCAAACACGTTTTAAATAAGTTGTGAAATTCTTAAAATCATTACTAGCGCTGTCTCCTTTATATTCGTTATTTATTTTTTCTAAAGCAGCTCTAATTTCAAGGTTGTGACGGTAGTTTTGATCCCACATAATATCACGACCTGCTAACCCTGCTTGCGTTAAATAATAAACTAATTCTTTTTCTTTTAATGTTAATTCTTCAAAACCAGGTATCTGATACCTTAACACCTTGATGTCAGCAAATTGCTCAACCTCGTGGTTAAATTTAGATTCCTCTTTAACCTCTTGCTTTACCTCTTGTTTTTGGTCTTTTTTACTCTCAACCCCACAAGAAACTAATACACTAACCGCTGCCGCAGTAAAAAGCATTTGTTTAAATTTCATTTTTATTATTTTAAATTGATTTTTCTGCTGATAAATGTACGAATTTTAAACTTCGTTATACCTAAAACAATCAGTTGTATGGTCATTTACCATCCCCATAGATTGCATATAAGCATAAATTACTGTAGACCCAACAAACTTAAATCCTCGTTTTTTTAAGTCTTTTGATATTTTATCAGACAAAGCTGTTGTAGCAGGAACTTCTTCTCGTTTATTAAAATGATTTACAATCGGTTTTCCGTCTGTATAACTCCAAAAGAATTTTGAAAAAGAGCCAAACTCTTTTTGAACATCCATAAAAAGTTTTGCATTTGTAATAGCACTTCTTATTTTTAATTTATTCCTTATAATCCCTGCATCCATAAGCAACTCTTCATACTTGCCCTCTCCATAGTTTGCTATTTTCTTATAATCGAAATTATTAAATGCTTTTTTAAAGTTTTCTCTTTTTTTTAAAATAGTTATCCAACTTAATCCTGCTTGAAAAGTTTCTAAAATCAAAAACTCAAATAATTCTGTATCATCAAAAGTTGGAACTCCCCATTCATTATCATGATACTCAATATACAAAGGGTCATTACTTACCCAAAAACATCTTTTCTTCATTTTTGCCTATTTAAAAATGAAAATTACTATTAAACAAGTTAAAAATCTATGAAAAATGGAATATTTTTTAGAACTTGTATGTTTACAAACTTTACCAATTATGAAAGCTTTAAAATATATTTTGATTTCTATTCTTTTTATAACTTTATTTTATGCTTGCGGTACAGCTCCTTTAAAAAGCAGTACGAATACTAAAGAACAACCTGTTGTTATTAAAAATGATAGCTTAGCTTATGAAATTATTATTTTTGATATTGGCTTTACCACTTATTTAAACACAATTGCAAAACCTGTTGGATATCATTCTGAAAGTTATTTAGAAAATAGAAATAGACGCTATGTTCCTATTTGGAATTCAAGAGTTAATAATTCTTTTAACTACGACAATAACATTTACGAGAACGTTATTGACTATAACTCACATATTAATTACGGCTACGAGGTAAATTACAAGCTTTTTAATTATTTTGAATTTGCACAACGTAAATATAGAATGGTATTACAATAATATTTTAAACTTCTAGTAAAACTGTATATTTGCTTAAAAAATTAACAGTATAATATGAAGTTTTTACGAAATTTACTAGCCTCTACTCTTGGCTTTTTTATAGCCCTCTTTTTAATATTTTTATTTTTTATAGCTATTGCTTCAATAATAGGATCTGAAGATGAAATTATTGTGAAATCAAATTCGATTTTAGAATTAGATTTATCTACTCCTATAAAAGATTACGCTCCAAAAGAAGATAACCCTTTTGCAGAAAAATTAGGATTAACTGACAATAAGTTAGCTTTAAATAAGATAATTAACGCTATTGAAAATGCAAAAACAGACACAAAAATTAAAGGTATTAGCATTAAAACTACTTATATAAATGCAGGTGTTGCACAAACGCAAGCTATTAGAGCAAAAATTGAAGATTTTAAAGAAAGTGGGAAATTCGTTTATGCATATAACGATGTGTATTCACAAAAAAACTACTACTTAAGTTCTGTTGCCGATAGTTTATTTTTAAATCCTGTTGGAGCAATAGATTTTAAAGGCTTATCTACTGAGGTATTATATTATAAAGACTTTGAAGATAAATATGGTGTTAAAATGGAGGTAATTCGTCATGGTAAATACAAAAGTGCGGTTGAACCATATTTAACTAATAAAATGAGTGATGCCAATCGAGAACAAACAACGTCTCTTTTAAAATCTATTTGGTCTGAAATTACTGGAGCTATTAGTAAAAGTAGAAACATTTCTATTGAACAATTAAATTTAATTGCGGATAATGCTAATGGTAGAAACGCTGCACTTTCGAAAGAAAACAACTTAATTGATGGTATTATTTATGAAGATGAATACAAAGAAAAACTAGCGTTACATACTGATAAAAAAATAAATACTATTTCTTTAGAAGACTATATTAATTCTGGAAAAGGAAGAATTTCTTCTACTGCCAAGAATAAAATTGCAGTTATTTATGCACAAGGTCAAATAATGTATGCTGAAGGAAATGAAAACATAATTGGACAAGGTATTATAAACAAAGCGATACGTAAAGCTAGAAAAGATAAAAATGTAAAAGCTATTGTATTACGAGTAAACTCTCCAGGCGGTAGTGCCTTAGCTTCTGAATTAATTTGGCGTGAGTTAGAATTGGCTAAAAAAGACAAACCTTTGGTTGTTTCTATGGGTAACTTAGCTGCTTCTGGTGGTTATTATATTGCTTGTAATGCTAATAAAATTGTAGCTGAACCTACAACTATTACAGGTTCTATAGGTGTTTTTGGGGCAATTCCTAACTTTAATAAGTTTGCTAGTGATATTGGTATTAACGCAGAACAAGTATCAACAAACAACAACCCTAATTATAGTGTTTTTGAACCTATGAATGATAAATTTTATAATGTAACCAAAGAAGGTGTTGAACACATATACACTACTTTTGTAAACCGTGTTGCAACAGGTCGTAATATGACTTTTGAGCAGGTAAATGAAATTGCTCAAGGTAGAGTTTGGACAGGTAAAGAGGCTCTTAAAAATGGATTAGTAGATAAACTAGGTAACTTAAATGATGCGATTGTTATAGCTGCTGAACTGGCTAATATTGAGTCTTATAAAACACGTAATTACCCAACTTATAAAAAAGAACTAAAGGATGTTTTAAAATTCTCACCTTTTGTAAAAGCATCTAAAGAAGAAATTTTAAAAGAGGCTTTAGGTGATGAAAATTATCAATTATATAATAACATCAATCAAATAAAAAATCTAAAAGGAATTCAAGCTAGAATGCCTTTTATTCTTCAAATAAAATAAGTTCAATAAAAAAGCCTTGACAATGTCAAGGCTTTTTTATTATAAAATTTTCTGATTATTTTACAATCCGAAACTTTCTTTTATTTTATCTACATAATCTAATTTCTCCCAAGTAAACGTTTCTACTTCTTGAGAAACTGTTTCACCCATTGGATTAGAAAAAGTAACTGTTTTCTTTTCTGATTTTCTTCCCATATGACCATATGCAGCAGTTTCAGAATAAATAGGTGTTCTTAATTTTAAACGCTGCTCTATAAAGTATGGACGCATATCAAAAATAGTTTCTACTATTTTACTTATTTCTCCATCTGTTTTATCAATTGTTGCTGTACCATATGTGTCTACGTTAATACTTGTTGGTTTTGCAACACCAATAGCATAAGAAACTTGCACTAAAATTTCTTTACATAAACCTGCAGCTACTAAATTCTTAGCAATATGACGAGTAGCATAAGCGCCAGAACGATCTACCTTAGAAGGATCCTTTCCAGAAAAAGCTCCACCTCCGTGTGCTCCTTTTCCTCCATAAGTATCTACAATAATTTTACGCCCTGTTAAACCTGTATCTCCATGAGGCCCTCCAATTACGAAAACACCTGTTGGGTTAATATGGTACGTAATACTATCTGTAAATAATTGTTGAATATGAACTGGTAATTTAGCCACTACTCTAGGAATTAGTATTTCTACAATATCCTTTTTTATCTTGGCTAACATTACATCATCATTCTTATCAAAATCATCATGTTGTGTAGAAATAACAATCGCATCAATTCTTTGCGGTACATTATCATCAGAATATTCAATAGTTACTTGAGATTTAGCATCTGGTCGTAAATAAGTAATATCCTTATTTTCTCTACGTAATTCAGCTAATTCAATTAACAAACGATGTGACAACTCCAATGCTAAAGGCATATAGTTTTCAGTCTCATCAGTTGCGTAACCAAACATCATTCCTTGATCTCCTGCTCCTTGATCTTCTGGATTTGCTCTTACAACACCCTGATTAATATCTGGTGACTGCTCATGAATTGCAGAAAAAACTCCACATGAACTACCATCAAACATATACTCACTTTTGGTATATCCGATTTTATTAATTACATCTCTTGCAATTTTTTGAACGTCTAAATATGTTTTAGACTTTACTTCTCCTGCTAACACTACTTGACCTGTAGTAACTAATGTTTCACAAGCAACTTTTGATTCTGAATCGAAAGCTAAAAAATTATCTATCAAAGCATCTGAAATTTGATCAGCTACTTTATCTGGGTGTCCTTCAGAAACACTTTCTGAGGTAAATAAATATGACATAAAACTTCTTTTTTAAATTAAATAAAAGAAAAACTTGGATTGCTTTGTCGTGTAAAGGAGTAGATAATTACTGCTTTAGCATTTTATTATGAACTTATGTTCAATGAGGTTGCAATCAGTCAAATTTTTCCTCAAATATTATGATGCGAAGTTATATATAATTTTACACACATAAAAACAAACTTGTAAGGAAATAGAAACTATTGATACTATGATAGTAAAAAGTAATTTTAGTGAAATTGTATTCGTGAAATTTTTGATTACTTTTGTATAACAGAAAGCGAGACATTAACTTAATTAAAATATAATAATATGGCTTTAGAAATTACAGATGCAAATTTCGATGAATTAGTATTAAAATCAGATAAACCAGTATTAGTTGACTTTTGGGCAGCATGGTGTGGACCTTGTAGAATGGTTGGACCAATTGTAGATGAAATTCATACTGAATACGATGGTAAAGCCGTTGTTGGTAAGGTTGATGTTGACAATAACCAAGAATTTGCAGCTAAGTATGGTGTAAGAAACATACCTACTGTATTAATATTTAAAAATGGTGAAGTTGTAGACAAACAAGTTGGTGCAGCTCCTAAAAAAGCATATACAGATAAAATTGATGCTGCTTTATAAATAGCACAATTCTAATATATTTTTAAAAAAGGTTTGGCTACGGTTAAACCTTTTTTTATTTTTAGAACTTAAACCTATTTATATGAAACAAATACTTGTTATTTTTCTTTTTACGATCTTACTAACTTCTTGTCAGGAAAAAAAACATTCAGAAATTCTAATTAAAAAAGGAATTTCATATGAGTTAGCAACTTATAGAAAACTACAAGTCACTGATGTAAAATACAAGTTAACTTTTAATATTCCTGAAGCAAAATCAGAGATAATTTCAAGTAAATTAAAACTATCTGTTACAATTAATGACCTTACAAATAACTTGATTCTTGATTTTAATGAACAAAAATCAAATATTAAATCAGTTATCGTTAATAATAAAAGCATTGAAGTTCTTCATACTAAAGAACACCTTATTATTAACAAAAAGCATATAATAAAAGGAGATAACTTCATCGAGATTGATTTTAATGCTGGTGAAATGTCATTAAACAGAAGCGATGATTTTTTATATACTTTACTAGTTCCTGATAGAGCCAGCACACTATTTCCTTGCTTTGACCAACCAGATATTAAAGCTAATTATACATTAACTATTACCGCACCAAAAGACTGGAAAGTTCTTTGCGGGGCATTTGAAACCACACAAGTTGATAAAGACAATTTTATTGAACATAATTTTAAGGAGTCTGATAAAATGAGTACCTATTTATTTTCTTTTGTAGCAGGAAAATTTAACGAAGCAGTTAAAAACCCTGGTGCTTTTGATATGCGCTTTTTGTATAGAGAAAACAATAAAAATAAAATAGAAGAAAATATTGGTGAAATATTTAACATCCATCAAAAATCTATTGATTATCTAGAAGAATACACTGCTTACAAATTTCCTTTTCAAAAAATGGATTTCGCCACCATTCCTCCTTTTCAGTATGGAGGAATGGAGCATGTTGGCGCAATACAATACAGAGAATCTTCTTTGTTTTTAGATAAAAACGCAACACAAAACAAAAAATTAAGAAGAGCTAAATTAATTGCCCATGAAACATCTCACATGTGGTTTGGTAATTTAGTTACCATGAAGTGGTTTAATGACGTTTGGATGAAAGAAGTATTTGCGAATTTTATAGCAGATAAAATAATGAATCCTGTATTCCCAGAAATAAATCACAACTTACAATTTACAATGGCGCACTACCCTAGCGCTTATTCAGAAGATAGAACACAAGGAACAAATGCAATACGACAAGATTTAGATAATCTCAAAAATGCAGGTTCTTTATATGGTCGAATCATCTACAATAAAGCTCCAATTATGATGCGTCAGCTAGAAGCCATCATCGGTAAAGAAGCTTTTAAAGAAGGTATGCAATCATACATTAAAAAATATGCTAATGGAAATGCCGATTGGAGTGAATTAGTTGCTATTCTTGATGAAAAATCACCAAAAGACATAAAAAAGTGGAGTGAGGTTTGGGTTAACAAATCTGGAAGGCCAATTATTTCTGACGCTATTAAATATAAAGACAATAAAATTACTTCTTTTAAAATTTATCAAAAAGCTGAAGATAACACCAATAAATTATGGTCACAAACCTTTAACGTCGGTTTTGTGTATGAAAAGGAAATAAAAACATTTAAAGTTAACTTATCTGATAAAGAGTTTGCTTTTAATAATGTAATTGGTTTAGAAAAACCAAAAACTATTATTTACAATTATGATGGTTTTGGGTACGGTATTTTCCCTATTGACAAAACCAATATTGAATTTTATAGAAATATTAAAGATGACCTAGCAAGAGGTTATACATATATTAATTTATATGAAAACTTTTTAAATAAAAAGGTAGCTTCTAAAGAAGCTTTTAATACCTTTTTAAATGGAATACTAGCTGAAAAGAATGAGTTAATAGCTAATTACCTCTCTGGCAGAATTAAGACTATTTATTGGTCTTTTTTAGACAAAGAAGAAAAAATAAATACTCAAGAAGAATTAGAAAAAAAAGTACTGAGCTTGTTAAATTCAGATATTTCTAAAAATTTAAAAAGAACGATTTTTGGACTATACCGTTCAATCGCTATTTCTAAAGAAGGAAAACAAACACTCTATTTATTATGGAAGAAAGAAAAGGAAATAAAAAACCTGTATATAAGTGAAAATGATTTTACCAGCTTAGCCTCTCTATTAGCCATATACAAACACCCAAAAACTTCTGAAATACTTACAGAGCAATTAACTAGAATTAACAATCCAGATAAATTAAAACGTTTTAAATGGCTACTACCTACCTTATCTAACAATGAAGTAACAAGAGATGCATTTATGATTAGTCTATTACAAAAAGAAAATAGAGAGAAAGAATCTTGGGTACAAGGAGCTCTAAACAATATACACCACCCTCTAAGACAAACATCAGCAATAAAACATTTTAAATCTTGTTTAGATATTTTAGAAGAAGTGCAATTAACTGGAGACATTTTCTTCCCAAAAGGATGGCTAAGTAGCTCTGTTGGTAAATACAACTCTAAAGAAGCTTTTATTATTTTACAACGCTTTTTTAAAGAAAACCCAAACTACAACCCAATTCTTAAAATGAAGCTGCTACAAACAGTTGATAATTTAACTAGGGCTCAAGAAATAAAAAAATAATGGATATAGAAAAACATGCTATTGGTAACATTGAATTACTAGCAAAACAAGTTGTAGAAGGTTTTATAACAGGTATGCATAAAAGTCCTTTTCATGGTTTTTCTGTAGAATTTTCTGAACACAAGTTATATAATAAAGGAGAAAGCACTCGTCACATAGATTGGAAGTTATTCGCTAAAACAGAAAAACTATATATAAAAAAATATGAAGAAGAAACTAATTTAAGATGTCATTTAATTATCGACAATTCTGCTTCTATGCACTACCCTATTATTAAAAACCAAGCATTCAATAATTTAAATAAAATTGGTTTTTCGGCAGTTGCTGCTGCTTCTTTAATGGAAATTTTAAAAAAACAACGAGATGCAGTAGGATTAAGTATTTATTCTGATACTTATGAATATTATGCTCCTGAAAAAGGAAGTGACCGTCATCGAAAAATGTTATTAAATCAATTAGACGGTTTAATTCGCTCTAATTCTAAAGCAACAACAGAAACACATCAATACCTACATGAAATAGCTGAGAACATTCATCGACGTTCCTTAATCTTTTTATTTACCGATATGTTTCAAACCACTAAGAATGAAGATGAGCTTTTTGATGCTTTAAGGCATTTAAAATTTAACAAACACGAGGTCATATTGTTTCATACCTATGATAAAAAGACAGAATTTTTATTCGATTTTGACAACAAACCAAAAAAATTCGTAGATATTGAAACAAAAGAAGAAATAAATTTACATGCCCATAATGTTCAACAAGACTACACTAAACTAAGTAAAAACTTCTTCAATAACTTAAAAAACAAATGCTTACAATACAAAATAGATTATATTCCTGTAGATATAAATGAAGGTTATGATAAAATACTAACAGCTTACCTTGTTCGCAGACAAAAAAATTACAATTAATTTCTTTTTTATTTTAAAAAAGTATCTATATTTGCACTCGCTTAGAGTAACGGTCTGGTAGTTCAGCTGGTTAGAATACCTGCCTGTCACGCAGGGGGTCGCGGGTTCGAGTCCCGTCCAGACCGCAAATTATCTAAGCGAAAAATAGTGCTATATATAGCAACGGTCTGGTAGTTCAGCTGGTTAGAATACCTGCCTGTCACGCAGGGGGTCGCGGGTTCGAGTCCCGTCCAGACCGCAAAATATATATAAGTAAAACACATTGCTACAAGCAACGGTCTGGTAGTTCAGCTGGTTAGAATACCTGCCTGTCACGCAGGGGGTCGCGGGTTCGAGTCCCGTCCAGACCGCAAAAAGCTTCTCATTTATTTGAGAAGCTTTTTTAGTTAAAATAATTAACTTCTTTTTAAATTAACATTAACAACTCGTTTAAAAGCTTCCCTCCTTTTTTTTCTACATTCGCATATTGTTAGTATTTTGATATACAATAAGATAAAACACACATAAATGAAGAAAATTTTATTACTCGCCTTACTCCTGGCTTTTAACTACAATACCATAGCGCAAACTATTAATTTAGAAACTCCCTTGCCAAGAGAACAAAGTATAAGAAAAGGAGTCTTAAAAAATGGTTTAACCTATTATATTCATAAAACAAGTATTACAAAAAACGTTGCTAGTTATTATATAATACAAAATGTAGGCTCTGTTTTAGAAAAAGATAATCAACAAGGATTAGCACACTTTTTAGAACATATGGCCTTTAACGGAACTAAAGATTTTCCAGGAAAAGGAATTTTAAATAAAATGCAAGAACATGGCCTTGTTTTTAGCGAAGATATTAATGCTTACACCTCTTTTGATGAAACTGTTTATAGGATAAACAATATACCTACATCTCCTGAATTGATAAACACAGGGCTATCTATTTTACATAATTGGTCTAATTACTTATCTTTAACTGAAAAAGAAATTGATTCAGAAAGAGGCGTTGTTAAAGAAGAATGGCGAACTCGCCAAAATGGTGATATGCGTGTAACCAAACAAACGATTGGCACAATGTTTAACAATGCTATATATTCAAAACGTTTACCTATTGGTAAAATGGATATTATAGAAAATTTTAAATATAAAGCTTTACGTGATTTCTATCATGACTGGTATAGAACAGATTTACAAGCTATAGCCATTATTGGCGATGTAAATGTCGATGAAATTGAAGCCAAAATAAAAACACTTTTCTCTACTATTCCTGCTGTAAAAAAACCTATCAAACGTACAAATACTCGCATTCCTGACAACAAAGAACTTATTTATGATATTGCAATGGATAAAGAAGTTACTTCTTCTAATATTTCCTTCGCTATTCGTCATAATAAATCTTTGAAAGACGAAACTATTTCAGATTTAAAAGAGAGTCTTTTAAATAACATGGTAACATCAATTATCTCTACAAGATTAAATGAGATTAATCAAAAAGCTGAATCACCTCTTTTATTTGCATCTGTTCGTTATGGTAGTTTCTCTAGAATGAACAATCAATTTAGCGCTCATATCGTACCTAAACCAAATATGCAACATAAGGGGTTCAAATTAGTAATTTCAGAAATTAACAGAGCTGTAAAATTTGGGTTTACTAAGGCTGAAATAACTAGAATTATTACTCAATACACAAGTTCTTACGAAAATCAGATTGCAGGGCTTGATAATAGAAGTCACCAACAAATTGTAGGAGGAATTAAGGCTAATTACTTAGAAAACTCTCAAATTACTGATATAAAAAAGGAATTTGAAATTGCTAAGTTGCTTTTCAGTAAATTAACTCAAAAAGAACTATTATCTCAAATACAAAAACTATATACTAACAATAACAGGTCTATAATTGTTACAGGAGTTAAAGGCAATAAAAATTTAACAAAAGAAGATGCTATTAAAATTATAAATACTGTTGAGAATGATAAAACATTAGAAGGGTACACAGAAGAAACGAATACAAAACCCTTAATGTCTGGTGTCAATTTAGTTTCTGGATCTATTACTTCAGAAAAAGAAAACAAAGAAATTGGCTCTACAATATTCACATTAAGTAATGGAATTAAAGTGCATTATAAATTCACTGACAAAAACAAAAACGATGTACAATTAAGTGCTGTTAGTTACGGAGGACAATCTTTATTAGATGATAAAGACTTACCTTCAACAGCATTACTAGCTAATATTATTCAAATGTCTGGTTTAGGTGAATTCTCTGCAATAGACTTACCAAAAATTTTAGCAGGTAAAAGTGCAATTTCAGAAGCAAGTATAGGTAATCTAAATGAAAATGTATCAGGTTCTTCTTCGACAAAAGATGTAGAAACAATGATGCAACTAGTTAATTTACGTTTTACAAAACCTCGTTTCGATAAAACTTCTTATGATGTTTTAATGCAACAAATAGATGCCTTTTTAATAAGGAAAAGTGAGCGAATTGAATCTAAAATGCAAGATAGCATAACTACTATTTTATATGGTAAAAATCACCCTACAAAGCGCTTATTTGATGAGAAATTAATATCTGAAATCTCTTTTGATAAAATGAAAAACATCTACACAAGTAGATTTGGTAATGCTGGAGATTTTATTTTCTTTATAGTAGGTGATGTAAAAAAAGAAATAATAAAACCTTTATTAGAAAAATATATTGCTAGTATACCAACAACAGATAAAAAAGAAAATTGGAAAAACAACTCAGTAAACTGGATAAACAATACAATAGACAAGGATGTGTATTTAGAAATGAAAGATCCTAAGACTTCTGTTTTTATAGCTATTAAAAACGACATGAAGTATTCTATAAAAAACTCAATACTAATGTCAGTAATTGGAGATATACTACAATTACGTTATACAGAATCCTTAAGAGAAGAAGAAGGAGGCACTTATGGAGCTACCGCGATAGGCTCTATTTCTAAAAGACCTATTCAAGAAGCTGTAATATCTGTAGATTTTAACTGTAATCCCGACCTTGCTGAAAAACTAATCGCTATTGTTCATAAAGAAATTAAAGCACTTGAAAAAGGGGATATTCGACAAGCAGATTTAGATAAAACACTTGCAAACTTTTTAAAATCTAGAGAAGAAAGCAAAAACTACAACAGCTTTCAAATGAACCTATTAAAAAACTTAGTACTAGAAGGCTACAATATCAACGATCCTAAGAACTATGAAGATATTGTAAAATCAATAACGATTGAGGATTTAAAAAATATAACAAAAAAATTATTGAAAAATAAAAAATCTTACGAGATTGTTTTTAAATCTAAAAAATAAAAACTAAGAACACCTCTAAACTGAGGTGTTTTTTATATCATCGTATTTATGTAGTTTGAAATAAATTAAGAATCTTAATTGAACCTTCATTTATATTCGAAAAATCTAAAAAAATACTGTTTACTATTTTTAAAATAATTGTTTTTTGTATAAAAACTTGTTTTTCTCATTTTAATCTTTAGATTTGTCATGTACAACAAAAACAAAAATGATGTTACAGAATATTTGGCAAGGTTTCTATTTTTACTTTTATTTTTTTAATAAGAGCTGAGACTTTATACCATATTTTTAACTAACAAATATAAATTATAAAGCCTCGACATATCGAGGCTTTTTTTTTGGACTAAAATGAAACAAACAACAATTGCAATACAAGGAGCAGAAGGCTCAAACCACCATAAGGTAGCACGAGATTTTTACGGAAAAGATGTTCCGCTAAAAGAATGCTTGTCTTTTGACTCACTGGTTGATAGCCTATTAGACAAAACAGCCAATAAAGGCATCATGGCTATAGAAAACACAATTGCAGGCTCTATAATTCCTAATTACGCATTAATTGACAATCATAATTTGCATATTATTGGTGAAGAGTATTTAAATATTCACCATCACCTAATGGCACTCCCTAATCAAAAAATTGCAGATATTAAAGAAGTTTGTTCACATCCAATGGCATTATTACAATGCAAAGAATTTTTTAAAAACTATAAGCACATAAAATTAATAGAAGATGTTGATACAGCTGAAGTAGCTAAAAGAATTTCACAGAATCAATTAAAAGGGGTTGCCGCTATTGCGCCAAAAATTGCCGCAGATATTTTTAACTTAGAAATAATCGAAGACGAGATTCAAACGATAAAAGACAATGCTACTCGATTCGTAATTGTACAAACCGAAATCCCTTATAACGGTATTGATCAAATAAATAAAGCTTCGCTAAAATTTCAATTAGATCATAAAAGAGGAAGTTTAGCTACTATTTTAAATGTACTTAGTGATTGTAAAATGAATTTAACCAAAATACAATCATTACCTGTTATAGAATCACCTTGGAAATATTCATTTTTTGTTGATGTAACTTTTGAAGAATATAAAGATTACGAAAAAGCAATAGCTATTATAGAAATAATGGCCTCTGAATTAAAAGTATTAGGAACATACAAAAACGGAAGAAAATGATTCAATCAGCAAAAAGATTAGATACCGTACAAGAATACTACTTCTCTAAAAAATTAAGAGAAGTTAGAGAGCTAGCAGCCTCAGGAAAACCAATTATAAATATGGGTATTGGAAGCCCTGATTTACAGCCTCCAACAAAAGTAATTACAGCAATTCAGCAAAGTTTTAATGATGCTGTAGCTCATAAATACCAAAGTTACCAAGGGTTACCAGAATTAAGAAACGCTATTGCTGAATTTTATGAGCAAAAATTTAATGTTATAGCAAATCCTACTAACGAAATACTCCCTTTAATGGGGAGTAAAGAAGGCATTATGCATATTTCTATGGCCTTTTTAAACGAAGGCGATCAAGTTTTAATTCCTAATCCAGGGTACCCAACCTATACTTCTGTTACAGAATTAGTTGGTGCAGAACCTTTATTTTATGAATTAGAAGAAACTAATAATTGGCAACCAAATATTAAAGCTTTAGAAACATTAGATTTAACTAAAGTAAAAATAATGTGGGTAAATTACCCCCATATGCCAACAGGTACCAATGCTTTAAAAGAAACATTCGAAAAACTAATCGCTTTTGGTAAAAAACATCAAATACTAATTATAAACGACAATCCATATAGCTTTATTTTAAACAACAATCCGTTGAGTATTTTACAAGTTGATGGGGCTAAAGATGTTGCTTTAGAATTAAATTCAATGAGTAAAACCTTTAACATGGCAGGATGGCGTGTTGGAATGGTTTTAGGTAACAGTACTTACATTAATGAAATTTTAAAAGTAAAAAGTAATATGGATTCTGGAATGTTTTACGGAATTCAGAAAGGAGCAATTGAAGCGCTACAGTTATCAGATGACTGGTTTAATCAACAAAATAAAATATACGAAGAAAGAAGATCTTTAATATTTAAGCTAGCTGATAAATTAAATTGCACATATAATCAAGATTCTACAGGACTGTTCGTTTGGGCGAAAATTCCAATAGGAAAAACATCTGAAGAAGTTACGGATGCTATTTTATACGACAAAGATATTTTTATTACACCAGGAACTGTTTTTGGTAGTCAAGGGGAGGGATATATTCGATTTTCATTATGTGTCTCAAAAGAAGTAATTAATAATGCTATCAACAGATTTTAGATGAACGTATTTGTAATAGGAATTGGATTGATTGGAGGTAGTATGGTCTTAGATATTAAACAAAAATATCCTAAAGCTGTTATTTATGGAATTGACAACAATAAAGATCATTTAGAGAAAGCAATTGAATTAGGTGTTATTGACATAAGAGCTACACTTGAAGATTTAGATAAAGCAGAAATTGTTATTGTTTCAATTCCGGTTGATGTTCAATTAAAGGTTATACCAAAAGTACTTGATTTAGTTTCTGATGAAGCATTGGTTTTCGACGTAGGATCTACTAAAGAAGATATTTGTAAAATTTTAGAAAATCATCCGAAAAGAAGAAATTATTTAGCAGCACACCCAATTGCAGGAACTGAGTTTTCTGGACCAACTGCTGCACACAATAATCTATTTCATAAAAAAACAAATATTATTTGTGAAGTAGAGAAAACAGCTTTTAAATTACAAGAAAAAGCGTTAGATATTTTTGCGAAATTAGGAATGCGTATTCGTTATATGGATGCAAAATCACATGATAAACATATAGCCTACGTATCACATTTATCACATATTAGTGCTTTTATGCTTGGTAAAACAGTTATTGAAAAAGAAAAAAACGAACGAGATATTTTTGACATGGCTGGTAGTGGGTTTGCCTCTACAGTACGTTTAGCAAAAAGTTCGCCAGCAATGTGGGCTCCTATTTTTGAACAAAACAAAACCAATGTAATTGAAACATTAAACGAATATATACATAATCTTCAGCAATTTAAAGAACTGATGATACAAAATGATTTTACTAAAATTCATAATGAAATGGAAAGTACAAATCACATTAAACAAATATTAAACGGCATAAAATAAAAGCCACAACAAGTAGAAAAATGGAAAATACAAAAGAATTAAAAACATGGTTGGATGATATGAAGCTTGCGCATCCACTAGTAATAGCAGGGCCTTGTAGTGCAGAAACCGAAGAGCAGGTTTTAAAAATTGCACACGAGTTAAAAGATTCTGATGTAAATTATTTCCGTGCGGGAATTTGGAAACCAAGAACGCGTCCAGGAAATTTCGAAGGTGTAGGTGCCTTAGGTTTAAAGTGGTTGCAAAAAGTAAAAGCAGAAACAGGAATGAAAACTTGTACTGAAGTCGCAAATGCTGCACACGTAAAATTAGCCTTAGAGCATGATGTTGATTTATTATGGATCGGAGCACGCTCTACAGTATCACCTTTTATCATGCAAGAAATTGCAGATGCTTTACAAGGAACAGATAAAATTGTACTGGTAAAAAATCCTGTAAACCCAGATTTAGCATTGTGGCTAGGTGGTATTGAAAGATTGTACACTGCCGGAATTAAAAATTTAGGAGCAATTCATAGAGGTTTTTCTACGTATGAGAAATCTAAATACAGAAATATTCCAGAATGGCAATTAGCTATTGAATTTCAAAATAGATTTCCAGATTTACCATTAATTTGTGATCCTTCTCATATTACTGGTAACAGAGAAATGATTTTTGATGTTTCTCAGACTGCTTTAGACTTAAATTTTGATGGTTTAATGATAGAAACTCATTTCGATCCAGACAACGCTTGGTCTGATGCTGCCCAACAAGTAACTCCTGATTCATTAAAACAAATCATGGAAGACTTAAAAATAAGAAAAGAAACAGAAACTGATTCTACTTACAGAGAGTCTTTAGATAATTTAAGAGCTCAAATAAATGTTGTTGATGGTCAACTAATAGAAATGTTAGGAAAAAGAATGACTGTTGCAGATAAAATTGGACTACTTAAAAAAGAGAAAAACGTTGCTGTTTTACAATCTAGACGTTGGAATGAAATTCTTGGCAACATGATTTTAGAAGGTGAAAGCAAAGGGTTAAGTGAAGAATTTGTTTTAAAAATGTTTAAAGCCATTCACCAAGAATCTATCAATCATCAAGAAAAAATAATCAAAGGATAATAAAATAACATTTTTTATTATACAATAATGAAGAAGGTTGCTTTTACGCAACCTTTTTTATTTATTATTTTTTTGTATTTTCATACAACCAAACTTATACTAAAATGCCCCCAATAAACACTATTGATGACGTAATTGAAACTTTACAAAAAATCATTAACGATACTCTTAAAAACAAAAGTACTTTAGGCTATTTTGCTACTCTTTATCTTAAAGTTACTCAAAAAGTTAAAGACGGAATCTTAAATAACTTCTTTGAGGATAATGTGAGAATGGAAAAGTTAGATGTAATTTTTGCTAAAAGATACATTAAAGCATACTATGATTATCAGAATAACCAACCTATAAGCGAATCATGGAACAAAGCGTTTAGCATTTCTACTCAATACTGGCCAACCGTTTTGCAACATTTACTTGTTGGTATGAATGCACACATCAACTTAGATTTAGGTGTTGCTGCTGCTCAAGTTTCTGAAGGAAAACCTATAGAAAATCTTAAAGGTGACTTCAATAAAATAAACGTGATTCTATCTTCATTAGTAGATGAAATTGAACAAGATTTAAGCACCATCTGGCCTTTTTTAAAAAAAATATTAAAATTCACTCATAAAATAGATACTTTTTTAATTGATTTCAGCATGAAACTAGCAAGAGATGGCGCTTGGAGTTTTGCTGTAAAATTGGCTTCTAAAACAGAAAACGATAAATTACAATTAATCAAAGAAAGAGATCAAAAAGTAGCACAGAAAGCAACTACTATAAATAATCTTGGTTTAATTCCTGAAATTCTATTTATGATAGTTAGAGTTGGTGAAAGAGGCTCTATTCCTGATAAAATAACTGACTTAGCACAAAAATAATTTTATTTACATTCATTTTTTATTCTCATCTTTGTTGCCATGACAGGAACGGTATATAAATCTACAGGAAGTTGGTATTTAGTAAAGCATGAACAAGTTTTATACAAATGCCGTATTAAAGGAAAATTCCGATTAAAAGGTATTAAAAGCACCAATCCTATCGCTGTTGGAGATAAAGTTGATTTTGATTTAGAAACCAACAATAATGAAGAAACTGGGGTTATCAATAATATTCATGAACGCGAAAATTTCATCGTTCGTAAATCTGTTAATTTATCAAAGCAAACTCATATTATTGCTTCTAATATTGATCAGGTTTTTTTATTAATTACGATTAACAACCCTCCTACTTTCACCACTTTTATAGATCGTTTCTTGGTATCTACAAGAGCGTATAGAATAGACACTATTTTAGTATTTAACAAAATAGATTCTTACGAAATAGAAGAGCGTGGTGAAATTTTATACTTAAAAGACATCTATGAAACTATAGGTTATAGATGTATAGAAGTTTCAGCAAAAGAAAATACAAATGTTGATCATATTAAAAAAATGATGTTAGATAAAACATCAATGTTTGTAGGTCATTCTGGAGTTGGAAAAACTACTTTAGTTAATGCGATTGATGCTAATTTAAACCTAAAAACAAAAGAAATTTCTGACCAACATAATCAAGGAAAACATACTACTACATTTGCAGAAATGTTCGATTTAAACCTCGAAAGTTCAAATGATGCAAGAATTATTGACACTCCGGGTATTAAAGGTTTTGGTGTTGTTGATATTGACAAAGAAGAACTAGGAGATTATTTTCCAGAGTTCTTCGCTTTAAAACAAGATTGTAAGTTTAATAATTGTATTCATGTTAACGAACCAAAGTGTGCGGTAAAAGACGCTTTAGAAGAAGATACTGTCTCGTGGTCTCGTTATAAAAGTTATTTACAAATTTTAGAAGGTGAAGAAGAACATTACCGAACTGATATTTGGGAAAAAGATCAAGAATAAATGAAAGCTGTTATTCAAAGAGTATCTAAGGCAAGTGTAACTATTAATAACGAAAAAGTTGCTAACATTAAAAGCGGACTATTAATTCTTCTTGGAATTGTAAATGAAGATACGCTAGAAGATATTAATTGGTTATCAAAAAAAATAACAAATCTTCGTATATTTAATGATGAAAACGGAGTAATGAGTACTTCTTTGCTTCAATCTGATGGAGAAGTAATTATTGTAAGTCAATTTACATTACAAGCCTCAACAAAAAAAGGTAATAGACCAAGTTATATTAAGGCTGCAAAGCCTGATATTTCAATTCCTTTATATGAACAATTTGTTAATCAATTTGAAATAAACTTAGGTAAAAAAGTACAAACAGGTGAGTTTGGAGCAGATATGAAAGTTGAGCTTATAAACGATGGGCCTGTAACTATTATTATTGATACTAAAAATAAGGTTTAAAACTTTATTTATGAAATTTATTGATATACATACTCATAATAACACGAATAGTGATTCAGTTTTATCTATTATAAACTCCTACCCTACCTCAATTAATTTCAGCCTTCCTTTCTCTATAGGAATTCATCCGTGGTACATAAAAGAAGAAACAATTAATGAGGAAGTTCTTTTTATAAAAGAAAAGCTATTATTAAAAGAATGTTATGCTATTGGAGAATGTGGTTTAGATAAATTGTCAGATGTAGATTACGCTATTCAATTAGCAGTTTTTAGAAAGCACATTAAACTATCTGAAGCACATAAGAAACCTTTAATTGTACATTGTGTAAAATCATTTCAAGATATATTACGTTTAAAAAAAGAATTAAGACCTATCCGAAAATGGATAATTCATGGTTTCCATAAAAATGAACAAATTGCTTCAGATTTAATAAAAAACGGATGCTTTTTATCCTTTGGAAAATCGTTAATAACCTCAACTAAGTTACAAGAAGTGTTTTTTAAGACTCCTTTAAATAAAATATTTTTGGAAACTGATGACTCTCTAATTGATATTGCTACTATTTATCAAAAAGCGAGTATCCTAAAAAATATTACAATCAACGAATTAAAAATAAACATACATCAAAATTTTAATAATATATTTATAACATGAGCTGGTTAGAAAGAACAGAATTACTAGTTAAAAAAGAAGGTATTGAAAAACTTCATAAAGCTAACATTTTAATTGTTGGTTTAGGTGGTGTTGGTTCTTTTGCTGCAGAGTTTATAGCAAGAGCTGGTGTTGGAAAAATGACTATTGTTGATGGTGATGTTTTTGATGAAACAAATAAAAATCGTCAGTTACCTGCACTGAATAGCACAATAGGTAAATCAAAAGTGTCCGTAATTGCTGATAGAATTAAAGATATAAATCCAAATATTGATTTGAAAGTACTAGAAGAGTTTTTATCACCTGACAGGGCATTTGAATTAGTTAGCAAAGAATATGATTATGTGTTAGATTGTATTGATAGTATTACTCCTAAAATTAATTTAATTGTTGCTGCTAGAAGAAAAAAAGTAAAATTAATTAGTGCGATGGGTGCAGGCGGAAAATTAGATGCAAGTAAAGTTGTTGTAAAAGACATTAGTAAAACTAAGAACTGTAGAATGGCTCGCGCTGTTAAAAAAAGATTAAAAGAATTAAACGTTAATAAAGGAGTTGCTGCTGTTTACTCAGAAGAAGTTCAAATTCCAGAAAGTTTACAACTCACAGACGGGAGCAACTTTAAAAAGTCTTTTTATGGGACCATTAGCTATATGCCTGCTGCTTTTGGCTTACAAGCAAGTTCTTTTGTTATTAATAAAATTTTAACAAGAGAATAATTTCCAAGGAAAATATATTTTATATATATTTGTTCTAAATAAAAATCAACCTTTAAAACAAATCATAATGAAAAAATCAATTTTAGCTATTGCTCTTATTGCAATTACCGCTGTTTCTTGTAAAACAGAAAAAAATAAAGTAACTGCTAACGAAGAAGTAAAAGATATTAAGAAAGTAGAAAATGTAATTAATTCTTACAAAGCAAATATTACTGAATCTACAGTTACTTGGAAAGGTAATAAACCAACAGGTTCTCATAACGGCGTTGTTAGTATAGCAAATGGATTATTTGACATTGAAAATGGTGTTCTTAAATCAGGTGAATTTGTAATTGATATGAAATCGATTACCAACACAGATATGGAAGCTGGTAAAGGAAAGGAAGATTTAGAAGGCCATTTAAAAGCAGGAGACTTTTTTGATGTTGAAAAATTCCCTACTGCTAAATTTGAAATAGCTAGCTCTGAAACAAAAGAAGGAAAACTACACGTAACTGGAAATTTAACTCTTAGAGGAACAACTAAAAGTATTACGATACCTGCTACAGTAACTGAAAACGAAGGGGTTGCTACATTTAAAAGTGATGTTTTTAGTATTGACAGAACTGATTTTGGTGTTACTTATAAATCTAAGAAAATTGATGCTGCTTTAAAAGATAAATTCATTAACGATTTAATGGAAATCTCATTTAATATTAAAGCTAAGAAATAATCTTAAATCTTTAAATAAAAGAAGGGTTGACAATGTCAACCCTTTTTTTATGCTTTTATAAATTCGTCTACCTCAAATAGCTCTTTAAAGTGTTTTAATATTCTTTCTTTTACTTCTTCTTCATTTATTTTTCTTCCCAGCTCTGCTTCCATTGACGTTACAGCTTTACCTCTAATTCCGCAAGGAATAATATTATCAAAATAACCTAGGTTTACATTTACATTTAAAGCAAAACCATGCATAGTAACCCATCTACTAGCACGAATTCCCATGGCACATATTTTTCTAGCAAATGGAGTTCCTACACTTAACCAAACACCTGTTTCACCATCGCTTCGCTCTCCTTTTAATCCATACTCAGCAATTGTTAATATAATTGACTCTTCTAATAATCGTAAATACTTATGTATATCAGTAAAAAAATTTTCTAAATCTATAATAGGGTAACCAACTATTTGTCCAGGTCCATGATATGTAATATCTCCTCCTCTGTTTATTTTATAAAAAGTTGCATTCTTTTCTTTTAATTTCTCTTCATTCAACAATAAATTACTGATATCACCTGATTTACCTAATGTATATACATGCGGGTGTTCAACAAATAAAAAATGATTAGGGGTTATAATTTCTTTACTACTATTTCTTTTTTCTCTCTTTAAAGAAACTACCTCATCTAATAACTGAGTTTGATAATCCCACGTTTCTTTATAATCTTTTTGTCCTAAATCGCTGACTGTTATTTTTTTATTCATAAATTTGCATTCTAACAATATCCCCCAAAGGTAGGGAAAAATAGCCTTAGACTGTTATATTTTACACCTATTAACTAGACACTTATGATTAAAAAAACCTTTCTTTTATTACTATTAATGCTTACACTTTTCTCAAGTAATTCATTTTCTCAGAACTACTGGAACAGTACAAGTAGAAAAAATATTAATTCTCAAAAAAATAAAATTTTAAGCAGAGGAAACACACCACAAGAATACGTTTTGGCTTCCTTAAACTTAAATAGTTTTAAAAATCACTTAAATTTAAAGTCAAAAAATAGTAAAAGCATAATTGCTTTACCAAATTCAGATGGAAAACTAAAAAGGTTTACGATAAAAGAAACTTCATATTTAGCTGCAGATTTAGCTGCTAAATTCCCAATGATTAAGACCTATTCTGCTCAAGGAGTTGATGATCCAACTGCGGTAGCAAAAATCAGTATAGGTATTGATGGGTTGCATGCAATTATCTTGTCAGGAAATGAGGGCACCACATATATTGACCCTTTTACCAAGAATAGAAAAGAATATATTATTTATAAAAGAAAGCATTTAAAATCAAATGAAAATGATTTTAGATGTGAAATAGAAAATTCTGTTAAAGAAATTATATCAACTCCTTCTTTAAATAGAAATGCTAATGATGGTAAATTAAGAACTTATAAAATTGCAATTGCTTGTACAGGTGAATATTCTCAATTTCATTTAAATAGACAAAATATTGATCAATCAGCAACTGATGCTGAAAAAAAAGCAGCTATTTTATCTGCTATGAACACAACTATGGCTCGTGTGAACGGAATTTACGAAAGAGACTTAGCTATGAGAATGATTATTGTAAGTGATAATGAAAAGTTAATATTTTTAGATGCTACGACTGATGGATTAACTAATGATGATTCTTATGCTTTAATTGAAGAAAGTCAACAAAAATGTGATAATATAATTGGCGATGCAAATTACGATATTGGTCATACTTTTAGTACTGGTGGAGGTGGACTAGCATCTCAAGGATTATGTGTTTCAGGAGTAAAAGGAAAAGGTATTACTGGTAATGGACAACCTATTTCTGACCCTTTTGACATTGATTATGTTGCGCATGAAATAGGTCATCAACTTGGTGCTGGTCATACTTTTAATGGAACAGCAGGTAATTGTGGAGGTAACATAGGTGCTACATCTGTAGAACCAGGAAGTGGTACAACAATAATGGCATATGCGGGTATTTGTTCCCCTCAAAATGTACAAAATAATAGTGATGATTATTTTCATGCTATAAGTATTGCTCAAATGTGGAATCATATTCAGTCAAATCCTGGCTGTGCTACAATAACCGACACAGGTAATGCTGCTCCAACTGCAAATGCGGGTACAGATTTTAGCATTCCTAAGTCTACTCCTTTTGTTTTAAAAGGAACTGCTACTGATGATCAAAATGTTTCTAGCTTAACGTATAATTGGGAACAAATTGACACAGAGAGTGCCCCTGTGCCACTTGTTTCAACAACTACTAAAGGCCCTGCCTTTAGATCATTACCCTCAACTTCGTCTCCTAATAGATATTTCCCAACTTTACCTAATGTTATAAATGATAGTTCAAATGAATGGGAAGTTCTTCCTTCAGTTGCCAGAGAACTTAACTTTTCACTTACTGTAAGAGATAATAACTCTGGAGGAGGTAGTTCTGCAAGAGACGACATAGAAGTTACAGTAACTGATGCTGAGCCATTCATTGTAAATGTTCCTAACTCAAATGTTTCATGGGGAACAGGATCTACCCAGACAATTACATGGAATAAAGGAACTACTGATATCGCTCCTATTAACTGTACTAAAGTAAATATTAAACTTTCAACTGATGGTGGTTTAACTTTTCCTATTTTAATTAAAGGGGATACTCCTAACGATGGAACAGAAGAAATTACAATACCAAATAATGCTACTTCTTCTGCAAGAATAATGGTAGAAGCTGCTGATAATATTTTTTACAATGTAAATACATCTAACTTTTCGATATTACCTAATCCTGATTTTACTATTACAAATACAACAGGTGATTTATCGATTTGTAATAAAGCTGTTAACAAACAAATTTTCGCAATTGATTATAAAACTTTAATAGGGTTTAATGAGAATGTGATTTTTACGGTTACTGGTACACCTACTAATTCAACTTTTACACTTACCCCTTCTACAACAACAACAAGCGGAATTATCAATTTAACTGTTAGTAACCTAAATAATAGTGTTATTGGTGATTACACAATGAAAGTAACAGCAACGTCTGCTTCAATTACTAAAAACATAGATATCCTTTTTAATATAAACGACAATCTTTGTAAATCTATAGGAAATACTGATTCTCAAATTAGCACTACTCTTGTTAACTTTGGGGAAATAAATAATACATCTACTAAAACTACTGGTTACTCAGATTACAAATCAATTACGACTGAAGTTATAAAAGGAAATAAATATACTTTAAAAACTTCAGCTAATACTGATGGTAATAAAACTGTAAAAACTTTTGCATGGATAGATTGGAATCAAAACTGTCTATTTGACGCAGAGGAACAATATGATTTAGGAGAAACAATTAATAAAAACGGAGCGACAAGTAAAAGTGGTTTAGAGATTACAATACCTACAACTGCATTTATAGGAACAACTACCTTAAGAGTATCATCTAAATTAACTAGCATAGGTGATCCAAAGTCATGTGAATTAAATTTCAATGGAGAAGTTGAAGATTATACAATAACTATTACTCCTACTTATACTTTTACAAATACAACAGGTCATTTATCTATTTGTAATAAAGCTGTTAATGAACTAAGTTACACTTTAGATTATAAAACTTTTAATGATTTTAATGAAGATGTTAGTTTCTCAGTTACAGGAACCCCTGCAAATACCACCAGTGTATTTGACCCAACTTCGTCAAATGGAAGTGGTTCTATTAATTTAACTCTTTCAAACTTAAATAATGCAACTGTAGGTGACTATACAATGTCAGTTACCGCAACCTCAGCTTCTATTACTAAATCAGTTGATATTCTTTTTAACGTTAATGATAATATTTGTAAATCTTCAGGTAATTTAGAATCACAAATAAGTCTTACTAATGTAAAATTTGGAGAAATAGATAATACTTCAACAAAATCAACTGGATATTCTGATTTTAGATCAATATCTACAGGTGTAGTAAGAGGAGAAAACTATGATTTAAATACAATTATTAATACAGACGGAGACAATACTGTAAAAACATATGCTTGGATTGACTGGAATCAAAATTGTTTATTTGATGCAAACGAGACTTATGATTTAACATCAAACACTAGCGCTATAACTATTCCGGAAGATGCTATACTTGGTTCAACAATATTACGTATTTCTGTAAAATTGAATGAATTTTCACAATCATGTAAATCTAATTTCAATGGAGAAGTTGAAGATTATACAATAAACGTTGAAGAAAGTTTTGCAACAAACACTACTTTATTTACTGATTTAAAAATAGGTAAAGTACCATTACCTTTAAATGAAAAACTAACAGTTCAGTTTAAAGTAAAAGTTAAAGATTTAATTACAATTCGATTATTTAATTTAACCGGTCGACTAATAGATACTCAAACCTTCTCGACAGTTTCAAGTAGATTTAATAAAGAAATTCAATTTACAAAAGTAAGTTCAGGAATGTACTTTATTCAAATTGAAAATGGAGGGCAGATAAAAACAAAAAAAATAATCATTAAATAAAAAAATGATTCACATAAAAAAGCGAGCTATTAAGCTCGCTTTTTTTTTGTGAATATAATTCAAAAACTACAAGTTATACTTTACTGTAAACATTGCTATTCTTGGCTGAATTGCATAAGTTGAATTACTTACATAAATATCGTTACTACTATTTTGATTCAATCCATTTGAATTTAACAAATTGGTTGCGCTTAATTTATATTCCCATTTACTATCTTTTTTCTGATACGTTAAATCAGCTCTTAAAAATCCGTATTCATCTATTGTTTCCCCTTGATTAACAACTTTATTAAAAGTGTATTTAGAAGTAAATATAAACTCCTTTAAAAGAAAAATATCTAAATTAGCATAAGGACTGTGAGTTGTAAACGTATTTTTAATTCCCCCAATATCAGAATTATTAATTGAGACATTATAACCTACATCAAAATTTGGTGATTTTTTAAAGTTCGTGCTAAATTTTGAAGTATATGACTGTGAAAATGTTTTTGTTAATCGATTAGAAACTACATTTGTTTGGCGGTTCGAAATCAAACTATTCGCTTTAGAGAGTGAAACATTAGCACCTACACGAACTTTAAATTTTCTAAAACTCTTTTGAAAATTTGCCCTTACTGAAATCGTTTCATCTGGAAAAGCTGAGTTAACAGATGTTCTCACACTATTTACATCGATAAATTGCGTATTGCTTTTTATTACATCAGTACGTTTACTATAATTTATTATTCCATAAACATTGGTGTAATTAAACATATTAAAACTAAAATAGTTTAAGTTCACATTGTGATATAAGGAATTTTCTAGCTCTCTATTTCCTGAATACAAGCTATTATAATTGTTAAACACATATCCTTCTGCTAACTGATTTACATCGGTAAAACTAGTTTGCATACTATATGTTAATCGTAAGGTTTCAGATTTTTTTAAACTTATTTTAATTGAAGCATCAGGCAATATTTTTGTGAAACTATTTTTCAATTCAGAACCTAACTGTGTATTTTTAGATACATAATTATGAACAGTAAACCCTTGATTAAAAGTAAAAACTCCTGTTATAAACTTGTAATGTAAACCCGCATAAACATCTCTAAATGTAAAATCTACATTATTGATCGTACTAGGTTGGGCTATTATACTTTTATTACCTCCTAAAATCTCAAAAATATCTGAATTAAATTGTTGATTACTTTGCGTCGTACCTAGAGTAATGTTTAAATTACTTTTAGGGTTTATCACATAAAAATAATCTAGTTTAGCATCAAATTTATTGGTTTTTATTCTTTTATTTTGCCCTAGGTTATACGGACTTGCATTTACATCTGCTCCTATTAAATTTGCAAAAGACAATTTTTCTAATTCTGCATTGTAAAAAGGATCTTCATCTTGCCATAAGTGCAGCGCTTCAAAAGCAAAAATATTTTTTTCATTTAAAGTATAATAATACTTCAAGTTCTGATTGATAGAAAACGGACTCTGCTCTGAAATTTGATTAATTGGCACTATTTCATCTGTCGCATTCAAGTACGTTCTTGACGATAATGTATTTTGGAATTGTTTTTGTTTCGAAATTTTAGCAAAAACATCATAATCAAACTGATTATTACTGTTTGGCTTGTAACTTAAACTTATTTTAAACAATCCCAAATCACTAATCTGATTGGTTGTGTTTTGAGTTTTTTCTGTATCAATATATTTTACTGATGAAGGGTTATTTACATCATATGCAGGTAAGTTATTTTTATCTATCCCTGCATTCGAGTATACACGATTTGTAGCCTCTTCCATATCAGTTTCATTTCCTGAATAAATTGCAAACCCACTTAAATCCCATGTTTTCTTAGGTGAATAACTAAAGTTAGCCGCTCCAAATTTAGATTCAATTTCTTTTGCCCTATTATTCTTCATCGTTAAAAAAGAAATATCACTAGAACCTACATTAAAATTTGTTCCATTACTTTCACTTAATCCTCTAACCCCCCCCGTAAACTTAAAATAATCTCTCCTTGTAAAAGATACCTCACCGATATCATTTATATCTGTTATAATGTTTACACTGTATTTTGGATTGTAATAAAATAATTTTGGTGTTACAATATATCTATTGTTTGTCATTCCTACTCCTAAACCAGCAGTTACCTCACCAAACCAAAAATTTTTCTTTCCTTCTTTTAGTTTGATATTAATTACAATGTTGTCTTCATTATCGGTTACACTACTCATTTGACCAACTTCACTATGATTTTTTAAAACCTGAATCTTATCAATTGCATCAGCAGGAATATTTTTGGTTGCTATTTTAGTATCACCATCAAAAAAATCTTTTCCTTCAACCATAATCTTCTTTACCGCTTTCCCTTCTACTTCAATTTCACCATCATCATTTACTTCAACTCCTGGAAGATTTTCTAATATATCTCCTAATTTTTTTTCAGTACCATTTTTAAAGCTATCAGCATTGTAAACAATCGTATCTCCCTTTATAGTTACGGGCATCTTGTAAGTAATATTTACCTCATCTAAGCTATCATCTTTTTTTAGACTAATGTTTTTTATGATATCGATTTCACCTGTTTTTACAATAACATCAGAAGTTCTAAATCCGATGTAACTCATCTTAATACTATAGGTAGCATTTTTTTTAAGATTAAGTTTAAAGTTACCTTTTGAATCTGTAAAACCATAAGAGTCTAGTTTTTTTGTAACGGTATTAATAGCAATTGCATTTGCCATTTCTAAAGGAACTCCAATACTATCTTTAACAACTCCTTTTAGTGTTATTTGGGCATTGGTTATCCATGTAGTCAATAAAAAGACTATCAATAATGTGTTTTTCATGTATAAATGTGTGTGATTTTATTTTCTTATTATTTAAAAAAGACCTCTTCCTCCATTTCTTTTACCTCCTTTAAAAACGCTCTTTCATTTCTTCCATTTTCACTTTCATGATATCGGTATATTCTTTTCTAGTAACTTTTTTTCCTCTTTCTGGTTTTCTTATTTCAATCTTCTCTGACGGATTCATTGTAATTTTCGAACACAAAACAGTTGTTCTTCCTTCATTAACTTCTAAAATCAACCCTGGTACCCCCCGTAATTCCCAGGACCATTACTAACAGGTACTTGCGGAATATATCAAGCAGTAACGACTATTTATTTTTTAACTTTTGTTGAATCTTTTCTCGCTTCATTACGTTTAGGTCTTCACGTGCTTCTCCAATCAAAAGCATTGTTTTTCTTTACTAGAGTTGCTTTATAACACGTATGTTTCATTTCCTTATTCTAAATTATATTTTCGACATCTTCAGAAATTAAAGACTTTTGTCCAAAATATTCTGTTGCTTTCACCATCTGAAAACTCACTGAATATGTGCGTTATACTTGTGCTAACATCGACTAATATTTCTTGTTCTTTGTAAACAGATTCTTCTCTTATAAAACTTAAAACAAAAGTTTTCCCAACATACTTTTCATACGCTACTTTATTTTTTTCACTACTAAGACGTGTCTCAACCTCCAAAATCATTATCTATAGTTGTTTTGACTTGTATATTACCTTACTTTGAAAATTAGCTTATGAAAAAAATGTAGTAGCTGCACATAGAAAAAAAGGTTGTAAACTTTTTTATTTTATAACACTTAATTACAATTGTGTGTTAAGTTTTGGAAAATAAAAAGGTTTAATACTACCCTTGTATTTGAATACTAAATGAATTTCCATCTTTGTTTTTACGCTTACTCTTAAAACGTTCTATCATCTCTTTTGAATGTTTACCCATAATTTCATCAAACTTTTTTTGTGTTACTTTTTTCCCTTTTGAAGGTTCTTTAATTTGAATTTTATCTGATGGATTAAGTATTATTTCAGAACAAACAATTGTTAATTTCCCATCTTGAATTTCTAAAATTAACCCTGGTAATCCCCAAAAACCTTCAGGACCATTGCTAACCAGAATCTGAGTGGTATACCAAGCTGTTGTAATTATCGATGTTTTTTCTTTTTTTTCTTCCTTTTTTCCATCTGTCATAGAAAAACTTATTCTTTCTTCTTCTCTACTTTTTGTAGCCTTATAACAAGTATAATTTCCTATATTTTTAGTTTCTCCTGACATTTCCCAACCAAAATCTTCTAGTTTATCTTTTATTAAAAAACGTTTTCCGCTAATTTCAGTTTTATTTATATATTGTTTCGTTGCAATGTTTTTATATAAAACATCTGTTCCTCCTCCACTTCCTGCTATTACCATCTTAAACCCTCCAGAGCTAGTTTGTGGTGCTGATAGTTTTTTATTTTGCGTATACGTAGATTCTGATTTACTAAAATTCAACGTATAAGTTTGTTGGAACTGTTTTCTTAATTGCTCTTGTATTTTCTTTTGCATATCTGACTTTGGAGCACCTTTTCTTACATCCATTTTAAAGTCTACTTTTCTAAAAGTTTTATAAGTAGCTTTTCCTTGAAAATTTTGAGCGTAAATTGTTGTTACTAAAAACAACATTATTAAAAATATACCTTTTTTCATTTTTATAATTTTTCTATTACTTTGATTACCTTTTTAGCAATTTCAATTGTTCCTTCTAGATCTGATAAACTTCCTTTTATCTCAAAACTATGTATGTTATTGTTCTTTACATTAAACCCTAGAATTATTTTTTTATCTTTATTTATGTTTTCATTGAAAACATCTTTAATATCATTCCAATTAATACTTTTCAGTTCTTCAACAGAAAATCTTAAAGAATTTATGTTGCTTTCTTTTATTTCTGCTGTTGTAATATTTTCCTGAGAGGAAATAACACCCGATATGCATACTAATAAAATGGTAATATTTTTTTTCATGGTTTCTCTATTTATATTTTACAATACAAAGATGAATATAGAAATTATCCTTTAAAGTTAACTAGTGTTAACTAGTGTTAAGCTGCTATTTTAATTACACTTAACTGACTATCTTTGAATTATGAAGAACCGAAAATATCGTTTGATTTTATATTTTATTACAATAACTATACTTGCCACAATTATCATACAATTGTATTGGAATTATAAAAATTACGCAGAAAATAAAAGACAAGTAACCAATGAGATTCAATTGAGTTTAGATAATGCTGTAGAAGAATATTATTCATCTTTAGCTAAAAATGATTTCTTAACAATAATAAACCCAAAAAACAATTATAGTCATGAAAAATCATTTAAAAATAGCTATGTTGGTGAAATTTTAAACAAAAAAACAAAAAAAAAATCTAAAAAAGAAAAGCCTAGAGTTACCATTAACAATTTTAAATTTAGCTCGGGAGACATGTCTAAAAGGCAAATAGATTCTATGATGAATTCAGCTAAAGAGTTTAATTTAGAGATCGATTCGTTAAGTAACAAAAAAGAAGATTCAACTATAATAGTTACTCAAAAAGGATATAATATTAAAACTGAAATAAAATATTTTAGAGGAAAAAGAGCAGCAGACAGTTTAAAATTTTTCACATATTTAAAACCTATATTTATTTCATTTCTGGATCAATCTGTTGAATATAAAAAAATAGATTCTTTAATTAAAAACCAATTAAAGCAAAAAAAAATTGATTTAAAAACAAGTTTTCATCATTTAAAAAATGATACACTTTTTCATGAAACAAAAAATTCTTTATTGAATTCTGATATATTTTCTGTAAGCTCCAAATCAACTTTTGTTAAAAAAAATGAAGCTTTCAAATTAATCTATAACAATCCAAATATTGAAACTTTAAAAAGAAGTTCTACAGGCATTCTGTTATCACTTTTACTGTCTCTTGCAGTTATTTCTAGTTTATTTTATTTATTAAAAATCATCAATCAACAAAAAGAATTAGCAGAAATTAAAAACGATCTAATCAGTAATATCACTCATGAATTTAAAACACCAATTACAACTATTTCAACTGCAATTGAAGCTATCGAAAGTTTTAACATGATTAATGATAAAGAGAAAACTAAAAAATACCTTTCAATTTCTTCTGGTCAGTTAAAGAAACTACAGCTAATGGTGGAGAAATTATTAGAAACTGCAACTTTAGATAGTGAAAACCTACTATTAAAAAAAGAACCCATTAATTTAATTGACTTGACCGATAAGCTTACTAAAAAACATCAATTAATTACGCCAAACAAAACTATTGAATTTTCAAGCAATATTACAGGGTTAGAAAAAAACATTGATCCTTTTCATTTTGAAAATGCTATTTCAAATTTGATTGATAATGCCATAAAATATGGGGGTAATAATATAGAAATCAATATTAATTCTGTTTTAAATAATTTAGAAATTTCTATAGCTGATAATGGAAAAGGAATTGAAAAAAATCAACAAGAAAAAATATTTGAAAAATTTTATCGGGTTCCAAAAGGAAATACACATGACGTAAAAGGTTTTGGAATTGGTTTATACTACACAAAAAAAATTATTGAAAAACATAATGGATCTATTTCTTTATTTTCTAATTCTAAGCAAACAGCTTTTAAAATAACATTACTTGATGACTAAAAAAATAAAAGTTTTATTAGCTGAAGATGAACCTAGTTTAGGACAAATTATAAAAGAAAGTTTAGAAACTAGAAATTTTGAAGTTTCTCATGCGTTAAATGGAGAAGAAGCTTATCATTTATATCAAAAAGAACAGCCCGAAATTTTAGTTTTAGATGTGATGATGCCAAAAAAAGATGGTTTTACATTAGCCAAAGAAATTCGGCAAGAAAACAAACATATTCCTATTATTTTTTTAACAGCAAAATCACAAACTAAAGATGTTTTAGAAGGATTTGAACATGGAGGAAATGACTATTTAAAGAAACCTTTTTCTATGGAAGAGTTAATTGTTCGTATTCATTCTTTATTAAATAGGAATCAGTTAAAAATAAGTTCCGAAAAAATAGTTATTGGTAATTTTATATTTAATCACAACAAACAAGCGTTATTTTTTAATTCAAAATCTGAATTACTAACTCATAGAGAGTCTGAATTACTCTTCCATCTTTTTAAAAATAAAAATGAGATACTAGACAGATCTTTTATCCTTAAAAAGCTATGGGGTAATGATGATTTCTTTAATGCAAGAAGTATGGACGTGTTTATTTCTAAACTAAGAAAAAAGTTAAAAAAAGATGAATCAATTCAAATAGTTAACATTCGTGGCTATGGTTATAAATTGATTTGTTAAAACCTTTTGAAATCCCTTTTTTTATGTAATTTTACAGTCTTGAAATTTAAAAACTATGCATGTAGCAATTGCCGGAAATATTGGCGCAGGTAAAACCACTTTAACCCAATTATTAGCAAAACATTATAACTGGGACCCTCATTTTGAATCTGTTGATGAAAATCCTTATTTAGATGATTTTTATGGAGAAATGGAAAGATGGTCTTTTAACCTACAAGTTTTCTTTTTAAATAGCCGCTTTCGTCAAGTTTTAGAATTAAGAAAATCTGGTAAAAAAATAATTCAAGACAGAACAATTTACGAAGATGCTCATATTTTTGCTCCTAACTTACACGCAATGGGCTTAATGACAAATCGTGATTATAGTAACTATTCATCATTATTCGAGTTAATGGAAAATTTGGTAACTCCACCAGATTTATTAATATATTTACGTGCTGATATTTCTACACTTGTAGGTCAAATACACAAACGTGGTCGTGAATACGAAAACTCAATTAGTATTGATTATTTAAGCCGATTAAACGAGCGCTACGAAGCTTGGGTTAGTAAATATACTAAAGGAAAGTTGTTAATTATTGATGTTGACAATTTAGATTTCGTTAAAAATCAAGAAGATTTAGGCTCTATTATTGATCGAATAGATGCTCAAATTAATGGTTTATTTTAAAATATTTTGTAATTTTTTTCATATTCTTATTACATTAACCTAACAGTACTCTTTCTTATATCCATCTGTTCTCTATAGCTATTCAATTTCACTTATTAAGTTATTTTCAGAAACCTTAGCTAGCGTTATAATATTAAGATACAAAATTAATATCTTAACCCGTATTTCATTAATAAAAAGCCAGCTAATTAAGCTTTATTACTCGATATTTAATTGAAGGCTTTTTGTGAATATACACAACCCATCTGACTATATTTCAAGAACTTAACACCTCCCTAGTCAAAAATTATCTGACACTATTATTAAGAAACTCTTTACATTGTTTTTAATATAGGTTTTATCTAAAAATAGTTTGTAGAAAATTGCCTTTTATCTGTTTTTGAATATAAATAATTAAAAATTCTAAAACCTATTCAATTGAGACAGATAATAAAATGTAATTACTTCAATTCCAATCATTATTGATGTTCTTTTTGAAAGGTTTCTTAAAAGGAATTTACCAACAATCTTATTATATTCTTTACAGAATCAATCAACAGTACAAAATATTTCTGTAATTTTAGGGAAGATTAACATATATATCCCCCGTTATTATAAAATGTCTAAGTATACGCTGATACGATTACTATTTGTAACTCTATTTGTATTTAATATTGGTTGTACCAATCAATCTAAACTAACAAATAACCAAGAAATTAAACTCTCTTATGAATGTTTTATTGATTACCATAACGCCTACAGTATACAAAAATTAGAAAAAATTCCATTTAAATATCTCTGTGATATTAACTTCCCTTTTTTTAATGGCAGTATATGGATTAAAATAAAACTAAGTAATCTATCTTATCAAAAAAAAGAGCTTGTTATTTTTAATAACGATATTATTAACAGGAGCTACAAATTTTATCAACTCGACACGAATAATAATAAAATTTATTTTACAGAAACGAATACTAGTAATGATAATCGTTCATTTAACTTTTCTAAACCTAACTTCAAAGTTACTTTAGCTCCCAATGAGGAATCTGTTTTTTTTATTCACGCTCAAAGTGACGGAAGAGCTATACGAGCAACTCCCTTAATAAAATCTCTCCCTGAATTTATTAAAACAGTTCGTAACGAAACCATTAAAAATATTTTCTTCTTCGGGGTTATTTTTATCATTCTTCTCATAAATATTTTTTATTGGACTCTTTTCAAAAAGAAAGTTTACTTATTTTATACATGTTATATCTTTTTCACCTCTCTATTTTACCTTGGTTTTGATGGTTATCTTTTTAATATTGGTCTTCCTTTATTTATAGTAGAACAACTAATTTTTGTTTTATTAAAATGTATGATTTTATTTCTTCTTTTATTTAGTGCTAATTTTTTAAATATTAATCACTCACACCCTAAATCCTACAAATTTTTAAAAAACAACTCTGCTCTATTAATGCTAGTAATATTAAGCTATCAAATATTATTTTGTACTAAAGAAATAGGTAAAATACACTTTATAGAGTTTGTTTTTGGGCTTCTATGGTTATCCTTACTAATTGTAATGATAATTACAGCTTCTAAAAAACAGAAAATGCAAACTCGTTATTATCTTATTGCAATGTTATTTGTTCTTTTTTTTGTTTTTATAGGTATTTTAAATATTTATTTTGCAACTGAAACAACTGGTAAATTTTACTTCAAAATTGGTACTACCATCGAATTTATAATCTTTACCTACACTACCGCAAAAATATTAGGTAAGAATAATGGTAAAACTTCATTATATGCACATCAAAAAGAGTTATTACAAAAGTCAAATAACGAATTACAATCAAAACTGATTAAAGCAAATAACAACCGCATTCAAAAATCAGATTTTCTAAGTATTTTTAAATTACTTGAATCAAATATAACTCGAGAAGAAGAGTGGGTCTCTTTTAAAAATAAATTTCAAGAGTTTAATCCTGATTTTTTCACAAACCTTTATGAAAAACACCCCAATTTAACTAAAACTGAAATTAGACTACTTACACTCGTAAAAATAGGTTTCACCCAAAAAGAAATCTCTAATATTTTATTTATTGCAGAAAGTAGTGTTAAAAAAGCCAAACAGCGAGTTAGAAAAAAAATTATTCTTTGTTCAAAAATTACCCTCACTAATTACTTAGCTACTTTTTAATTAAAATAAACCCCTTAAAAACAGGAGCTTTAATCATTTGTCTCCTCATTTGTCTCCCCTCCAAAATAAGATAAAATGGAAGTTTTTTTATAGGTTTGACAGTAAATAACCAAAAAAATTATTGAATACACTTCTTATTATAAAATTGTATTAAGTTAAGTGTAATAGATTATTGAACACATAATAATAGGCAGCCGAAAACACTATTATGTTAAAAAAACTGAAGAGTAGGTATCAATTAAAAGCTAAATAAATGCTACAAAAAACTTATTAATATAATATTTCTTAAAAATTTAAACCAATCTTAAAAATAAAAACATGAAAACTGTAAATCTATTTAAATCTCTAACTAGAGAAAAATTACAAACTATTAAAGGTGGTATAATTACTACTTCAAAACACACCACCGTTGTTGATCTAGGAAATGAAGACGATGAAGATGATGATGAAGGTGGTTGTTACTATAACAGGGCTTGCTACTGGAAAAACAAACACTAGTATTATGCCTTAATTATTAAAGACTGGTATTAACTAAATAATAACCCTATTTTATAACTTAAAGAAAATGAAAACTGTAAATCTATTTGAATCTCTAACTAGAGAAAAATTACAAACTATTAAAGGTGGTACAATTGCTACTTCAAAACACACTACCGTTGTTGATATAGAAGAGGAAGACGATGAAGATGATGATGAAGGTGGTGTTACTATGACAGGGCTTGCTACAGGAAAAACAAGTCCTATTATTAAAACTTAATTATTAAAGACTGGTATTAACTAAATACTAACCCTATTTTATAACTTAAAAAAAAGAAAATGAAAACTGTAAATCTATTTGAATCTCTAACTAGAGAAAAACTACAAACTATTAAAGGTGGTACAATTGCTACTTCAAAATACACTTCTATTGTCGACATAGATAATGAGGATGATGAGGATGATGAAGATGGTGGTATTACTATAACAGGGCTTGCTACAGGAAAAACAAGTCCTATTATTAAACCTTAATTATTAAAGACTGGTATTAACTAAATACTAACCCTATTTTATAACTTAAAACAAGAAAATGAAAACTGTAAATCTATTTGAATCTCTAACTAGAGAAAAGTTACAAACTATTAAAGGTGGTACAATTGCTACTTCAAAACACACTACTGTTGTTGATCTAGAGAATGAAGACGATGAAGACGATGATGAAGGTGGTGTTACTATAACAGGGCTTGCTACTGGAAAAACAAACACCAGTATTATGCCTTAAATATTAAAGACTGGTATTGACTAAATACTAACCCTATTTTATAACTTAAAACAAAAAAATGAAAACTGTAAATCTATTTGAATCTCTAACTAGAGAAAAGTTACAAACTATTAAAGGTGGTACAATTGCTACTTCAAAACACACTTCTATTGTTGATATAGATGATGAGGATGAAGAGGATGCGGATGATGATGAGATCACTGCTCCTATTGGTAGTATTACCATTCGAAAAACAAAACCTTAAAGTAAAAAAACCTGAGTTTTATACATTATTATAATTAAAATAATATTCAACAACATAAGGTTTCGAAATAATCAGTTGTATACTAGAATTTTACAACTAATTATAGGATCAAAAATATATTAATTTAAAAATATTAACATGAAATTTAGAATCATCTACCTTTTTGCTTTTATTGGATTTTTAGCATGTACAACAGAAGACAGTTTAGAAGAAATTAGTGAAAAAGAAATGCAAATTTTTAAAAAAACATCTTCTCTAGAGAAAAACAAAAAATCTCCTTGGTACTCCCCTACCATATCTGGTTGTGGAGAAGGATTCAAGGTTACAATACAAACGGGAACTGGTGGAAATGCTCCCTTAGATCAATTATTTTATTATCAAATATTTTTAGCTGATACTTACCCTGGAGGACCAATAGTAGATTCAGGAGCAATCTCTGGAGGAGAAAACACCAATTGGGTTTTAGAGCCATGTACAGAATATGTATTTGTTTTTTATAATACTTTTTCGTCTCCAACTATACCTGTAACAGGTATTTCAGATGGTTGTGGGGGAATATTTATTTGCTAGATAACTCAAAATAAATAATAACCTCATAGCAATTATAATTACTGTACAAGATATTTATAATTGATATAAGTATATCATAAACAATTTATTTTTCAAAAAAAAACAGACACCCATAATCAGTAATTAAATGTTATTACAAAAACTATAGGTAGCCGAAAATATAGTTTTTATTGATACAATAATTAAGAGTAGGCAATAAAATTAAATAATTATATTATGATTTCTTTTAAAAAATTTGAAAACAAAAAAACAGACCTAAGTAAAATTACTGGAGGGCTTCCTAACTATGAAGTAACTTCTGGTGTTGACAATGAAACAGGTGAAGATACTTCTGACTTAGTTGGAAGATGTTTTGGATCAAACCCCAATAATGGTACTTATGTTGATGCTAGTTACAGAAGAAGGTAATTCCTTTTCAATTATTAACCACCGTATAATACGGTGGTTTTATTAGTATAATAAATACTTAAATGCTTAAAAAAAAAGTAAAAAATCCAAAAATACTGATTATATCTTCTGAAGAAGATACTAATTTTAAAGCTATAACCGAATGGCTAATGCATTACAAAGCTGATTTCTTTTGTATTAACACCTATAAAGATACAGTAAGTATTCATGATTATGATATGCAAACACAAGCCCTATCTTTACTAATAGAAGAAAATGAAAAGGAATATATTTTAAATTTTAAAAAATTACAAACCGTATTTATACGAAATGGAATACTCAATTTTAAAATCAACCCTGTTTCTAATAATTCAATAAAAGATTCAATATTAGATTATATTCATTATTACGAACGTTCACTTAATGAATTTCTTGAATATCATTTTTGCACAAAATATAATGTAATAGGGTTATGGGGTGATGCCTTTATAAACAAACTTATTGTATTAGAACAAGCAAAAAAGATAGGTTTTAAGATTCCTGATACATACTTAAAAACAGAAATGAATACCTTAAATGATGAAACCTCTTATATTTCTAAGACACTTGCAGCACCGCTGATAACAGAATCTGAAACACAAAAATTCTTAACCTACACTGCAAGATTAGATAAATTATTATTTCCTGAAAAAATTATGACTTCGCTTATTCAAAAAGAAATTAAAAAATTATTTGAAATAAGAGTTTTCGTTTTTTTAAAGAAGGTGTATGCTATGGCTATTTTCTCTCAAATGAACAAAGAATCTGTTGTTGATTACCGTGTTTATAACAATGATAAACCATACTTAGACGAGCCATATATTATTCCAAACTCCCTAAAAGAAAAGTTATTTAATTTAATGGATGTTTTAAAATTAAATACTGGATCATTTGATTTTATGTACACAGAATCTGGTGAATACTATTTTTTAGAAGTAAACCCCGTTGGTCAATTCGGATATTTAGGAAAGGTTTGCGGTGTAGATTTAAATAAAGTAATTGCTGAAGAAATTATAGACTTATGAAAAACAAAAAGGAATATATAAAAATTATGAGGAAATATAAATTTCCTGCTGATGTTTTAAATGTTGGTGCTTTTTTAAAGAAAAGTAAGAAAAAAAAAGAAAGAAAATATTTCTACTCAGAAATAAGCAGAGCAAATTGGAGTTCTTTTATAGCTCCTACAAAAAAAATAATTTAACCATGTACGGAATTTCAACAGGTATAACAATAACCAAAGGACACAAACAAAGTATACTTGCTAATTTCAAAAATGGAGACATGTTTCATTTAGATAATAATGAGATAACCGAAATTGACAAATTAATAACACAACGTTTTTTTAAAAAAAAAGACATATCTATCGAATTATTTATTTTTTTATCAGAAAATAGAATGATTTATAAAATTCAACAAGGCATTGAACAACACTTTCCTAAACAAAAACAGATATATGAATCTAAACATAAAATTGAGTACCTAACGCTAACTTATTCAAATATTACCTATTTAAACAAAACTATTCAAATATGTAATACCCTTAAAATACCTAGCCTACTCATTCAAGTAAACGATAATATAATTGATCTGTTAGAAAAATTAATAGAAAAAAAAACCTATCCAGAATCAGTAACAATAATAACTAATAATAAATCCATTTTAGCTAGAAAAAACCTTTTTAGAATATTAATTACTGAAGAAAACCTTGGTTCGTTTACAAACAGAGATACTATTGATTTAAATTACCCTCTATTTATAGAATCTCATTCTTATCATAACTATTTTAATAAAAAAATCCATATCACTTTTAATGGTGAGATTAAAAACACTCCTGAATCACCTGAATCATTTGCAAACCTTAAAGAAAAAGATTTTACAGAAAAAATTTCAAAAGCAATTATTAGTAAAAAATTTCAAAAATACTGGAAAGTACATAAAGATATATGTGATGTTTGTAAAAATTGTGAATTCAGATACATGTGTGTAGATAATAGAATTCCACAGCAACGAAAATTAAATGAATGGTACCACAAAACGGAATGTAATTATAATCCATTTATTGCAAAATGGAAAAAAGAAAAAGGATATAAATCTCTTGAAAAAACAGGAGTTATAAGTAATCATAATAAGTTTTTCATAAGTCATTTAGAAAAAAAGACTTGCTAAAAAACTTATTCTAACCCTCTTTTAAATTCACTTAATAAAATAGCCGTTGCTGTAGCAACATTTAAACTTTCTGTTTGTTGATTTTCTCCAAATCGTGGTATTGTTAACTTATGCTTTACTATTTCTGATACTTCGTTTGAAATACCGTTTGCTTCGTTACCCATAACAAGGATTGCTTTTTCAGGCAGCGATACTTTATATACATTACTACCCTCCATATCTGCGGTATAAACAGGTAACTTAGTATTTGATAAAAACTCTGGTAAATCAACATAAGAAATATTAACTCTTGTTAAAGACCCCATAGTAGATTGCACAACTTTTTGATTATAACAATCAACTGTATTCTTCGAGCAAACCAATTCTGAAATACCAAACCAATCACACAAACGAATAATGGTTCCTAAATTACCGGGATCATTCACTTCATCTAAAGCTACAGTAAAGTTATCTTTATTTACATTAATCTTTTCAGGTATTTTAAACAACCCTAAAACTTTATTAGGATTCTTTAATGTGCTAATTTTTTTTAATTCCAAATCTGTAATAACTGTAAAATCTACCTCGCTAAGTGCTAAAAAAGATTCATCTGTAGTAAAAATATGTGATACTTTAATAGTAGAACTTAACAACTCCATTATTACCTTTATCCCTTCAGCTACAAATAAATTATGCTTCTGTCTATACTTTTTTTGCTGTAAACTTGTTATTAACTTCAGGTTGTTTTTAGATAAACTCATTATTATTTTTTTAACACATTATAACCACTAAAAAACAGTATTTTTGATATTTAAAACACGAGCCGTAAAGTTAATGAAAAAACTTTCTTCCTTCTTTTTATTAGTAATATTATTCAGTTCGTGTAGTACGATAAAATATGTAAAAGAAAATGAATTATTGCTATCAAAAAACACTATTTATGTTGATAGTATAAAAAATTCAAATGAAAGTATTACTGAATTCTTACTACAACAGCCTAATGCTAAAGCTTTAGGTATACCACTATCTTTATATTTTTATAACCTAGGAAATCCTGATGCTCCAGAAACCCCAAGTGAATGGGGTAAAAAACATTTAAAAGCCTATTCTTTTTTTAAAAAAACATTTTCAGAAAAACAAAGTATTTCTGTTGCTAAAACTTTTATTGGCTTAAATCAATGGTTTTTAAATAGCGGTCAGGCACCGATTATTATTAATGATAAAAAGACAAAAAAAACAGTAGCTAGTCTAACTTCCTATTTCCTAACAGAAGGTTATTTCAAATCAAAAATCACTTCAAAAAAGGACACTATTGGTAAAAGAAAAGGAGAAATATCTTATTTTATTACTAAAGGAAAACCTTCTTTTTTAGGCACTATTAATTCTAAAATATCTTCTCCTGTATTAAATTCTTTATACAGCCAATCAAAACAAAAAAGTTTTCTTAAATCTGGTAACCAATATAAAGATGGTAACTTCATTAAAGAAGCAAACCGTTTAGTAAAATTATTTAGAAACAAAGGAATATATCATTTTAATGAAAATTATATTTCATTTGAAATTGATACACTTATAAACTATGAAAAAACAGCTGTTGAAATTAACATTTCAGACAGAGTTATTCCTTTTAAAATTCAAAAAATAAAAAAGATTAATATTTATACTGATTACACTTATAATAAAAGAGATTCAGTTCATAATGATACAATGCAATATAAAGGCTTTAATTTTTATGCTCACAAAAAATTAAAATACAATCCAAAATACTTATCTCAATCATTATTTATTAAACCTAACACAGTTTATAGTGATTCCTTAAAGAATTTAACAAGAACACACCTAAGAGGTTTAAAAAACTTTAAATCAACCTCTATTCGTTATAATGAATTAAGTGACGATGAACTAGAAGCTAATATATTTTTAACACCTATTGAAAAATACACTTTAGGTTTTGATACAGAATTATCTCGCTCAAATATTCGTAATTTTGATGTTTCTTTAAAGTTTTCTTTAATAAATAGAAATACATTTAAAGGTTCTGAAATTTTTAAACTCTCAACTTTCGGTTCTTATTTTAATTCAAACAACGGTCCTGGGTGGGAAATTGGTGCTGACGTTTCTTTAGAGGTTCCTCGTTTTATGGCTCCTTTCGGTTTACATAAGTTTGTTCCTAAAAGAATGTCTCCTAGAACAAAATTTTTCGTTGGTGGGGGGATTCAGAAAAATATAGGTTTAGATAAGCAAAACATCTCTGTTGGTTTAGATTACAAATGGAATTTCAACAAAAAAAAATCTATCCAATTAGAATTATTTAATACTCAATATATTCGAAACTTAAATGTTGAAAATTATTTTAATGTTTACTCTTCAGAATATTCAAAGCTAAAAGAAGTAGATAACGCAACTACTACATATACACTCCCCTCTAGTGATTCTCCAAATGTTTTGCAATTTATGAGGAATGTTATTAATGATAGTTCTTTTGCTACTACGAATCCTTTAGAGTACCGAAGTAATCTTAACATTTTTAATAGATATAACATTATTACTTCTGATTTTTTAATTCCAGAAATCGCATATAGCTTCACATACAACAATCAAGAAAACATTAAAGATGCTAATTTTTCTTTTTTAAAACTGAGAATTGCCAACTCTGGAAATGTTATGGGTCTATTATCAAAAAAAATAAATAGTAGAGGTCAAAAAACTGTTTTTAAAATACCTATTGCCCAATATTTCAAAACCGACATTGAATATAAAAAGTATTGGAACTTAGGTAACAATACTGTATTAGCTCATAGAACTTTTTTAGGTGCCATTATTACTTACGATAAATCAAGTATTCCTTTTTCTCGTAGTTATTTTGCTGGAGGATCAAATGACATTAGGGCTTGGAGAACTTACGACTTAGGGCCAGGAGCTCGACAACCTGGATTAGAGTATAATATTGGTAGTTTAAAATTTTTATCAAGTTTCGAATACCGATTTGATTTATTAGGTTCTTTAAAAGGGGCTTTATTTGTTGATGCTGGTAATATTTGGGACATTACCAATTCTCAATACATAGAAGAATCTTCTAAATTTAAAAACATTAAATCATTAACCAATATGGCAGTTGGTGCTGGTTTTGGTTTTAGATATGACTTTAAGTTTTTAATTGCCCGATTAGACCTAGGCTTAAAAGTACATGAACCTTACCTAAATAATAATAAATGGTTTAAAAACTTTAATTTCTCTAGTTCTGTTTTAAATATTGGTATTAACTACCCTTTCTAACTACAACGTTATCGCTAAAAATTATCGCATTTTTGCTAAAAAAGTGTAAATTTGTCGTTCAAAACAACCATTAACTAAAAATTAAATAATGATAAAAGCTGGAGTCGCAACTGGAAAAGAAGTTCAAGAAATATTTCAATTAGCTAAAGATAAAAACTTCGCTTTACCCGCTGTGAATGTTGTAGGTTCTAGTACGGTAAACACTGTTTTAGAAACCGCAAAAGAATTAAACGCTCCTGTAATTATTCAATTTTCTAATGGAGGAGCACAATTCAATGCTGGAAAAGGATTATCAAATGAAAACCATAAAGCTGCTATAGTTGGAGCTGTTGCTGGAGCAAAACACGTTCATTTATTAGCAGAGGCCTATGGTATACCTGTAATTCTACACACAGATCATGCAGCTAAAAAATTATTACCTTGGATTGATGGTTTACTAGATGCTAGTGAGCAATTTTACAAAGAAACAGGAAAATCTCTTTATAGCTCTCATATGATTGACTTATCAGAAGAGCCTATTGAAGAAAATATTGAGATTTGTAAAGCATATTTAGCTCGTATGAGTAAAATAGGAATGACTTTAGAAATTGAATTAGGTATTACTGGAGGTGAAGAAGATGGTGTTGACAACTCTGATGTAGACGTTTCTAAGTTATATACTCAACCCGAAGAAGTAGCTTTTGCTTATGAAGAATTAATGAAAGTAAGCGATCAATTTACAATTGCTGCTGCTTTTGGTAATGTTCATGGTGTTTACAAGCCAGGTAACGTAAAATTAACTCCAAAAATTTTAAAGAACTCTCAAGAATACATCTCAGAGAAGTACAATGTTCCTAACAATTCAATTGATTTTGTTTTTCACGGAGGATCAGGTTCTACTTTAGAAGAAATTAGAGAGGCTATTGGGTATGGTGTTATTAAAATGAATATAGATACTGACTTACAGTATGCTTTTACAGAAGGGGCACGTGATTATATATTAGAGAAAAAAGAATATTTAGCTAGTCAAATTGGAAACCCTGACGGAGCAGATCAACCAAATAAAAAATACTATGACCCTCGTAAATGGTTACGAGAAGGTGAATTAACTTTTAAAGCGCGTTTAAAAAAGGCTTTTGAAGATTTAAATAATGTAAACACACTATAAGAACTCTAATTTTAGAGTAACGAAGCACTTAGAACCTTCTAAGTGCTTTTTTTTATTTATAAAAAGTAAAGTTCATAAAAATAATTTACATTTGTCGTCACCCCTTCTCATTAATATGAATGAGTTAATCAATAATAAACAACAAAATATAAACTAAACTATGGCTTGGTTTAAACGTAAAGACAAGGGTATTCAAACCCCAACAGAAGAAAAAAAAGACACACCTAAAGGCTTATGGTATAAAACACCAAGCGGTAAGGTAATTGATACTGAAGAACTAAAAAAGAACTTATATGTAAGTCCAGAAGATGGATATCATGTTCGTATTGGAAGTCATGAGTATTTTGAACTTTTTTTTGATGATAATAAATTTAAAGAATTAAACTCTAAACTAACATCAAAGGATCCTTTAAAGTTCGAAGACACTAAAAAATACCCAGATCGTTTAAAAGCTGCTCAGAAAAAAACAGGTTTAAAAGACGCTGTTCGTACAGCTGTAGGAAAATCTAATGGTAAAGACATTGTTGTTGCTTCTATGGATTTTGCTTTTATCGGTGGATCAATGGGAAGTGTTGTAGGTGAAAAAATAGCCAGAGCTATTGACTATTCTATTAAAAACAAACTTCCTTTCTTAATGGTTTCAAAATCTGGAGGTGCACGTATGATGGAGGCTTCTTTATCATTAATGCAATTGGTAAAAACTTCTGCAAAATTAGCGCAATTAGCAGATGCTAAAATTCCATATATATCATTATGTACTGATCCAACAACAGGAGGAACGACAGCTTCGTTTGCAATGCTAGGTGATATTAATATCGCTGAACCAAATGCTTTAATTGCTTTTGCTGGACCACGTGTTGTTAAAGATACTACTGGTAAAGAACTACCTGAAGGTTTCCAACGTTCTGAATTTGTTTTAGAACATGGATTCTTAGATGGAATCTACGAGCGTAAAAACTTAAAAAAACAAATAAATTTATATATAGATTTGATACAAAATCAACCTATAAGAGCATAAATTTAAGAGCCAGCATTTGCTGGCTTTTTTGTTTCATTTACGTAACAAAAAACACGTATTCCTATACATTTCAAATTAAAAATTATTTGTACATTTGCAGCTTCGATGAATAGCTCATTGATGTACATAAAAATCATTTAAATAATATTGGAATGTATTTAACAAAAGAAGTAAAAGAAGGATTATTCGAAAAACACGGTAAAGGTAAAGCTGATACTGGTACTTCGGAAGGACAAATCGCATTGTTCACTTTTAGAATCAACCACTTAACAGAGCACTTAAAAAAGAATCGTAAAGATTTTAACACAGAGCGTTCATTAGTAAAGATGGTAGGTAAACGTAGAAGTTTACTAGATTACTTAAAGAAAACTGAAATCAACAGATATCGTGCGATTATCATAGAATTAGGAATTAGAAAATAATTCTTACAAAAAAGAGGCTCTATAAACGTGCCTCTTTTTTTTTTAAAAAAAATTCATTTCTATCTAACTAATAGAAATTTATATAAAAAACTCAAAATTTTTAACAACAATTTTGAATTTCCATTGCAACAACAAACAATAACAACACAACAACAAACAATTTAAAAATTTAGAATTAAAATTTATGATTCCAAAAGTATTTAGAGAGGTCATTGACCTTGGAGATGGAAGAACCATCTCATTAGAAACCGGTAAATTAGCAAAACAAGCACACGGTTCGGTTGTTGTTCAAATGGGAAAAGCAATGTTGTTATGTACAGTAGTATCTAACTATAAACAAAGTCCTGTAGATTTTTTACCTTTAACGGTAGACTATAGAGAAAAATTTGCTGCCGCAGGAAGATATCCTGGAGGATTCTTTAAAAGAGAAGCAAGACCAAGTGATGGAGAAGTATTAACAATGCGTTTAGTAGACCGTGTTTTACGTCCATTATTTCCAAAAGATTACCATTCAGAAGTACAAGTAATGATCCAATTAATGTCTCATGATGAAGATGTTATGCCAGATGCATTAGCAGGTTTAGCAGCATCAGCAGCTATTCAATTATCTGATTTCCCTTTCGAATGCCCTATTTCTGAAGCACGTGTTGCAAGAGTAAATGGTGAATTCGTTATCAATCCAAATAGAGCACAATTAGCTGAATCTGACATCGATATGATGATTGGAGCTTCTGCAGATTCTGTAATGATGGTTGAAGGTGAAATGGATGAAATTTCTGAAGAAGAAATGGCAGACGCAATTAAATTTGCTCACGAATCTATTAAGATTCAATGTGCTGCTCAAGTTCGTTTAGCTGAAGCTTTCGGTAAGAAAGAAACTAGAGAATACGAAGGAGAAAGAGAAGACGAAGAATTAGCTGTAAAAATAAATGACTTTTGTTACGACAAATGTTATGCAATTGCTAAAAAAGGAACTTCTAAAGCAGAACGTTCAGCTGCTTTTTCTGAAGTAAAAGAAGAATTAAAAGCTTCATTCACAGAAGAAGAATTAGCAGAATATGGTGATTTAGTTGGGAAATATTTCAACAAATCTCAAAAAGTAGCAATCCGTGAATTAACTTTATCGGAAGGTTTACGTTTAGATGGTCGTAAGACTGATGAAATCAGACCAATTTGGTGTGAGGTAGATTATTTACCATCAACACATGGTTCTTCAATTTTTACTCGTGGAGAAACTCAAGCATTAGCTACTGTTACTTTAGGTACATCAAGAGATGCTAATAAAATAGATATGCCATCTTACGAAGGTGAAGAGAACTTCTATTTACACTATAACTTCCCTCCTTTTTGTACAGGTGAAGCAAGACCATTAAGAGGAACTTCAAGAAGAGAAGTTGGTCATGGTAACTTAGCCCAACGTGGATTAAAAGGAATGATTCCAGATGATTGTCCTTATACAGTAAGAGTTGTATCTGAAGTTTTAGAATCTAACGGTTCTTCTTCAATGGCTACTGTTTGTGCTGGTACAATGGCTTTAATGGATGCAGGTGTTAAAATGACAAGACCTGTTTCTGGTATTGCAATGGGATTAATTTCTGACGGAGATCGTTACGCAGTTTTATCTGATATTTTAGGTGATGAAGATCACTTAGGAGATATGGACTTTAAAGTAACTGGTACTTCTGAAGGAATTACTGCTTGTCAAATGGATATTAAAGTAAAAGGGTTAGGTTACGAAATTTTAGTGAATGCACTAAAACAAGCTCGTGATGGTCGTTTACATATTTTAGGGAAATTAACTGATACTATTTCTTCTGCAAACGAAGAGGTTAAAGAGCATGCTCCTAAAATGATTAACAGACGTATTCCTAATGATATGATTGGTGCATTTATTGGGCCAGGAGGTAAACATATTCAAGAATTACAGAAAGAAACAGGAACTACTATTGTAATTACTGAAGACGCTGTAACTGAAGAAGGAATTATCGAAATTTTAGGAACAGATCCAGCAGGAATTGAGCAAGTTATTACTCGTATCGAGTCAATGTTGTTTAAGCCGCAAGTTGGTAGCGCTTACGAAGTAAAAGTAATTAAAATGCTAGATTTTGGTGCTGTTGTAGAATATGCAGAAGCTCCAGGAAACGAAGTTTTATTACACGTTAGTGAATTAGCTTGGGAACGTACAGAAAATGTATCTGATGTAGTTAACATGGGAGATGTTTTTGATGTGAAGTACTTTGGTCAAGACCCTAGAACTCGTAAAGAAAAAGTTTCTCGTAAAGCATTGTTGCCAAAACCAGAAGGTTATGTAGCAAGACCACCTAGAGATGACAAACGTTCTGGTGGACGTGATAACAGAAGCAGAGATAATCGTCGTGACGATAGAAAGCCTAGAGAAGACAGAAAACCTAGAGAAGAGAAAAAAGAAGATTAAATAATATTTTTCTTATAAATTCAAAAAAGGCAACCAAATGGTTGCCTTTTTTTTATTCAAAAGTTATTACTGAAAAAAAAGTTATCCTTCTTACTAAAGAATTTGTTATTAGATCATCCCCAATAACCTATCATAAACTTTACTTTAAAAGAGGATACACTATATAAACAAGAACACACTATTATACCCTACTTTATTTAAAATTTTTAAAATCACTAACCTAATCAATTTTCTAAATAATTCTTTTTTAAAGCATACTTGGTTAAACCTGCAATATTTCTAACATTTAATTTAATCATTAGATTTTTTCTATAACTCTCTATTGTATGCTTACTCAAAAATAATTTATTTGCTATTTCTTGTGTTGTAAACTCTTGAGCAATAAAAGTAATTACCTGTTTTTCTCTTTCAGTTAATTTTACACCTTCTTCTTTTTTCTTTGATAATCTATTCTCTAAATAAATTTCTTTTATCTCTCTTGAAAAATATTTTTCTCCATTTAAAATTGTTCGAATAGCCTTAGATAGCTCTTCTTTTTCTGCATTTTTAGGTACATAACCATCTACATCATCGTTTATTAAAGTATCTATCATTTTAGCATTCAAATGCATACTAACTACTAATGTTTTAACAGCCTCTTTTCTTTCTTTAATTGCCTTATTTAAGGCTATACCATCAATCTTAGGCATCGTAATGTCTGTAATAACAAGGTCTATTTTTTTATCCTTATTATTTTCCATGTACTTTAAAACTTCTTCTCCATCTTTACCCGTGAATAAAATATGATATTCTTTTATAGATTCAAAAATACTTTGTAGACCATCTAAGAACATTTTATGATCGTCTACTATAATTAAATTATACTTCATATTTATTATCTATTTCTATGTTAATAATAGTTCCTCTTCCTTTTCTAGAATCAATTAGTAATTGTCCATGTATTTTATCTAACCTACTCTTTATGTTAGTATACCCCAAACCTTCTTTTTGTTCTGAAGGATTAAACCCTATTCCGTTATCTTCAAAAAGAATATTTAGTATTTGTAAGTCAGACAAACTTATACTTAGCTCCATAAATGATGCATTTGCATGTTTAAGAGTATTTGTAATTAATTCTTGAATAATTTTAAACACTTCTGATTTTACCTCTTCAGGTAACTCATCTATTTTTTGTTTTGGGTATATAGTTAAAGATGTAGTTATATCACTTGAATTTCCAATATTATTTAAATATGTTTCAATTGTATCACAAAACTTACTATCATCTTTCTTTTTAGGAATCAGTGAGTGAGAGATATTTCTTACCTCTTTATAAGTATCGTCTATTTGAATACGAACCTTTTTTATATGATCTATATTAGAAACTTTAGGACTACCTAACTGAAGTTTAATAGCCGCTAAATTACCTCCAATACTATCGTGTAATTCTTGCGCTATTCTTTCTCTTTCTATATCTCTTCCTTCAATATTTGCTTTAATTAGTTCTAATTCTTTTTCTTTATATAATGTTGTTACTTTTTGTTGGTTTATCTCTTTCTCTTTTTTATTTAACTCACTTTGAGCTTGAAGCCTTAAATAATAATTAATTAATAACCCAACTACAGCTACAAGGATAATTAAAAAAGATATTAAAATATATTTTTTGTTGCTTTTTTCAGTTTTTAAATTAACTTCTTGTATCTCTTGATCTTTTTTTAGTAAAACAATCTCTTTTTCTTTTTTTATAGTTTCGTATTTAACTTCTAACTCATTAATTTTTTCTTCTTTTTCTAATTTACTAATAGAATCTTTTATTTTAAAGTACTTTGAATTATGATAAAAAGCTTCTTTGTAATTTAATTGTTCTAACGCTATTATTTTTAGTTTTTTATAAAGCTCTTGTTGCTGTCCTAATAATTTTAATTCTAAAGCATCATTAAGTGCAATACTGTAAACTAAACGGGCATTTTTATAATCTTTTAAGTATATCATTATATTACCAATACCAATACTTGCTTCAATTTTTATTTGATGAAACCCTTCTTTGTCACTAATTGCTATTACTTCTCTATAAAGTTTTTTTGCTTTCTTTATTTTTTTTTGCTTTTGTGCATTATTAGCTAAGCTTAAAAGAATTGACGACCTAGCTTGTATATTATCATCTGCTAAACTCATGTTATATGCCTTTTTAAGAAAATTATTAGAAGCCTTATAATCTTTAAGTTCTCCATAAATCATTCCTATATTTATATAACTACCGTATATAATTTCCTTATCTTCAGTATAGGTTAAACATTCTTTAAAAGCACTTAACGCTTTTAAAGAATTCTTATCATTATAATACACCAAAGCTAACCCATGTGTATTAGCATAATAAGAATATTTTTCATTAAATTTCTGAGCTTCTTCGATACCTTTTATATACCACTTCTTACTTTCACTGAGTAAGCCTTTTTTACTATAATTTTTTCCTAAAAGATTATAAATAGTTGATTTTCGTTTAGACTTTAAAGAATCCCCTCCTTCTGTATTATAACTGAGAGATTGTTTTGCGTAAATTATTGAAGAATCTATAGCTACTTTTCTATTAAAGTAGTATGCTAATATCATACTACTATTCATTAAAGCATATTTAGATTTAGTAGTTTTTTTTAAATCTTTAGCGATTATATATGCTTTTTCTTTTTCATTATTATTTAACAGATAAATAGCCTCATAAATAATTTCTTTTTCACTCTTTATTCCGTTTTCATTTAATCGATCTGTTTGACAAACACATACTTTCGTAAATAAAAATGAACATACTACAAAACACCTAAAGATAAATTTAACCATAATCAAAAATAGTCATTTATATAAATATATAAAATCACTCTGTAAAAATATAACTGTAATAAAGATCAAAAAACTTTATTAGAAACAAATGAATTCCTAGATGCTTTTTGTTTCTTTGCTGTCTATATATTATGTAATTGAAAATACAGAGAACAACATATTTTTCTTTAGGCACCAATGAAGGTGATAAGCTAAGTAATTTACAGGAAGCGATAAATTTAATTTACCAAGAAATTGGAGTTATTTTAAAAATTGCATCAGTTTATAAAACCCCTTCTTATGGTTTTACTGGTAATAATTTTTACAATACTTGTATTAAAGTATCTACACATCTTCCTCCTGAGCAATTAATTTCAAAATTATTATCTATTGAAAAAAAGATAGGTAGAATTCGAACCAACAGTAATGAATATTCTAATAGAGTTATTGATATTGACATTTTACTTTTTGATGATGAAATTATTTTTTCAGAAAACCTTATCGTACCTCATCCACGAATGTTAGAGCGTAAATTTGTTTTAGTTCCCTTAACTGAAATTGCCAAAAAATTAAATCATCCAATAGAAAAAAAATCTATCTCGTCTTGTTTAGAAAACTGTTCAGATAATTCAATTATTTCTGTACTTGAAGAGCAACTTATAAGACCTATTCCTATTACTGAAAAATATAATTATATTGCTATTGAAGGAAATATTGGGGCAGGAAAAACGTCATTAGCTAAAATGATGTCTGACGAGTTTAACACAAAAACGGTGTTAGAGCGTTTTGCTGACAATCCTTTTTTACCAAAATTCTATGAAGATAACGAACGCTATGCTTTCCCTTTAGAAATGAGCTTTTTAGCTGACAGATATCAACAATTAACAGATGACTTAGCACAATTTGATTTATTTAAAAATTTTATAGTTTCTGATTATTATATTTTTAAATCATTAATTTTTGCACAAATTACCTTGCAAAAAGATGAGTATAAATTATACAGAAAAATGTTCGATTTGATGTATAAAGAAATCACTAAACCCGATTTATATATTTATTTATACCAAAATACTGAACGTTTATTAAAAAACATAAAAAAAAGAGGAAGAGATTACGAGCAAAACATAGAAGCTGATTATTTGCAAAAAATACATGATGGATACATTAATTTCATTAAAACACAACCTAATCTAAACATCTTAATTATTGATGTATCTGATTTAGACTTTGTAAAAAACAATGAAGATTATCAATTTATAATTAATGAGATTAAAAATTACAACGCATAAAAAAAGCAGCTTAAAAGCTGCTTTTTTTATTTTTTCAATTCTAATTTCTCTGCAAAGTAATCACAAAAATCTCGCATGGTAGCACTCATTTTCTCATCATTAGTAGCTTTCTCAAATGACCCTGCCATAGACACTAATGTTTGATGATAAAACTGTTTCATTTCATCTACAGGCATATCTTTCGTCCACAAATCCATACGTAAAGTGTCTTTTTTCTTATGATCCCAAACAGATAACATTATAGCCTTAGAAGCCTCACCGTTAATTCCACCATCTTCTGCATTCCATGTAATTTTTTCAGGTATTTTATTTTCGTCTAAGCCTACTTTAAATATTATTTTCGAAGTATGTTCTATCGCCATTATCTCTTTGGTTTATATTTTGAGTTTTTGAAGATTTCCTCTTCACTTGTTTGTAATAACTGCTGCAAAGATACATCATTCTTTTGCATGTACGAACGTACTATTTGCCAACCAACCCATTCACCCAAACCACCTGGTGATTGATTATCTTGCTCCATATAAAACTTAGAAAAAGGAGCAACATCTAAAAAACGTTTATCAAGCTCTTTACTTGTACTATATAACATGTTTTTTTCAATAAAATATTTCCAAATTGATTCTTCATTTTTTTCTACCCAATCAAACTTAATCTTTGTATAACCAATTTTTATTTTGTCAGATACCTTAGGTAAATATGCATCAAGTAAATACATTTTCTTACCTTTATAAATCATTTTATCTATAAAACTTCGTTGTTTCACAGGGAAAAAATGCGCATTTATTATTGATTCTGCCACATCTACAATAATATGTTCTTTCTCATTATTCTGTTTTATATAAGCAGGATAATCATTATAAAATCTGTGCTCTTTACCTAGGTAAGCATCTAAAGAAATCAACAACAAGCTATCTGCATATACAATTCGATTATCATAATCAATATTTGTTAGCATGGTTATTACTCTCGGGCTTTTAAATTTAGGGTTATAATACTTTAAATGCTTAAAAAAAGAAGTTAATTCCCCCCTTAAATCATCTAGCGTATTATATACTTTTTGTGTTTCTTCATACAATTCTATTTCATCTTTATTTTTAAGTTTATTTACCCAAACACTGTCGGGTTGAGATGGAAATAAAAATAGATATTTCTTTTTCGTTTTTTCTAAGTTTTCTGGTTTCGTATTATAAAAATCGATATCAAAACGATCTATAACCGTGTTAACCTTAATATTAGACACATCAACTTCTAAATTAAAAGCAACCTCTTTTTTACAAGAATTTAACCCTAAAACTAAAACACAAAGTGTTAAAAATTTTCTCATGAACTTTAGTATATTTACATTCAATTTTTACAACGCCGAAATTACTAAAATAGTTTATATGAATATTATATAAACTCTTATAAAATATATTTGATTATGAATACACCCAAAGTTTCAGAACACATTGTACAATGGTTAAAAGACTATGCAACCAACTCAGGAGTTAAGGGGTTTGTAGTCGGTATTTCTGGTGGTATTGATAGTGCTGTAACCTCAACTTTATGTGCAAAAACCGGTTTACCTACTTTATGTATTGAACTACCTATTCATCAAGCAGAAAGCCAAGTAAATAGAGCAAATGAACATATTAAACAATTAAAACAGCGTTTTAGTAATGTTTCTGAAGCTGAAGTAAATTTAACAACCACCTTTGAAGATTTTAAAATGGTAGTTCCTAAAATTGAATCATCTGCAAAAACAGCTTTAGCTTTAGCTAATACTCGAGCTCGTTTACGTATGACAACGCTATATTATTTTGCAGGGTTACATAGTTTATTAGTTGCCGGAACAGGTAATAAAGTAGAAGATTTCGGTGTAGGTTTTTACACTAAATATGGTGATGGAGGAGTTGATTTAAGTCCAATAGCCGATTTGGTTAAATCTGAGGTTTTTTCTTTAGGCGAATACTTAGAAGTACCTAAATCTATTCAAAAAGCGCAGCCAACAGATGGTTTGTTTGGTGATAGCAGAACTGATGAAGAACAAATTGGAGCTTCTTATGATGAATTAGAATGGGCTATGAAAATGCAAATCGCAGGGAAAACAAATATTGATTTTTCTGATAGAAAATTAGAAGTATTTAAAATATACACACGCCTCAACCGAATTAATCAACATAAGATGATCCCTATTCCTGTTTGTGAAGTACCTAGTAACTTAAAGTAAATTTACTAACATCATTTGACGTTTAATTTTTTGGTATGCTTGCTTTTTGTATCCGTTAGATATTCTAAAAGGCAAAATTATAAATAGTCTTAATAACTCGAAAAATTGTAGCACTTTTTTCATAATTGTTTTTCTTTCTTTTTTCGGAACAAAATTACAAAAAAAAATACAATTATAAAATTTTGTTAAATTTATATATATTAAACTACACGGTTTAATTTTTCAAAAAGACGCTTTTTTAAATCAGTGTAATTTGATATTTCTTCTAAGTCTAACGCTACGTTTTGTGTTTGAACTTCGTGTATTATCTCTTTTATTTTTTCTTCTATTAAAACCCTTCTAATATTTAGTATGGCATCAGATACCAATTTAGGAAGTATTTTTTTTGTTTCTGTAACAAATATTTCTTTTCGCTCCCAATCACTTAAAGAGTACTTTTCTTCATCCATTAAAATATTAGTAACTAAACTAGATATATCTTGATTTTCATGCATAATCAATTGATCTATCGAAATTTTTTCATTTTGATTTAATTGATGAACTAATTGATAATACGTTAATTTAAAGATTTCATTAGCAAACTCAATTTCATCTTCTTGTAAATTTAAATACAACTCGTTTGACACTGTATTCTGGTACTCCTCCTTTTCTATAACAGTACGACCTTTATCATCTACACCATCTACCCAATTTACAAACTCAACCATTTCATTGCCATACAGCAATAATATTCTGATAATTTCTTTTTCAAGAATATTTAGTTGATCAATTTTTTGACGTCCTTTTTTACCACCTTTCACAAGTCCCATTGAAGATTTTTCTTCCTTATGAGAATACTCTCTTGATGGTTGATTTAAATTACGATTTTGACTATCTTTATTAGATTTGACTAATCCTTTATTTAGTAATTGCGCCAATTCACTAAACAAAACACGTTCAGAGATATCCATAATACGAGCACATTCTTGCACGTATACTTCTCTTTGAATACCATCAGGTATTTTAGAGATACTAGTAACAATATCGCGAATTAAGCCTGCTTTCTTAACAGGATCATTCGCTGCCTCTTTCATTAATAAAGACACTTTAAACTCAATAAAATCTTGTGATTTTTCTTCTAAAAATTCTTTTAACTCTTTTGTTGAATGCGATTTGGCAAAACTATCAGGGTCTTCTCCTTCTGGAAAAGAAACAACTTTTACATTCATTCCTTGTTCTAGAATTAAATCAATACCTCTTATAGAAGCTCTAATTCCAGCTGCATCACCATCAAACAGCACAGTAATATTTTTGGTTAAACGATTTACTAATCTAATCTGATCAGAAGTTAGTGCAGTACCTGAAGATGCAACTACATTTTCTATTCCTGATTGATAAAAAGAAATTACATCTGTATATCCTTCAACTAAATAACAGTTATCTTGTTTTGCTATTTCTTTCTTTGCATGATAAATTCCGTATAAAATTTTACTTTTATGGTAAATATCACTTTCTGGTGAGTTTAAATATTTTGCTGCTTTTTTATCATTGGTAAGTATTCTACCTCCAAAACCCAAAATACGTCCGGACATACTGTGTATTGGAAATAATACACGTCCCTTAAATCGATCGAATTTTTTAAGTTGTGGCCCTCCTTCTTTTACAATTGTTAACCCTGTAGATTTTAAATACTTTAAATCATAACCTTTGGCTAATGCAGCATCTGTAAAATTACTCCACTCATCTTTACAATATCCTAAATCGAATTTTTCTATAATATCCTCCCTAAAACCTCTTTCTTTGAAATAAGACAATCCTATTGCTCTTCCTTTTTGAGTGTTCATTAGCACATCATGAAAGTAATCTTTAGCAAATTTAGATGCTAAAAACATACTCTCTCTCTCGTTCATCTGCTCTTTTTGCTCGTCAGACTGCTCAGTTTCTTCTATTTCAATATTATATTTTTTAGCTAACCACTTTATAGCCTCAGGATATGTATAATGCTCATGTTCCATTAAAAAAGAAACAGCATTTCCTCCTTTACCAGTACTAAAGTCTTTCCAAATTTGTTTTACAGGTGACACCATAAAAGATGGAGTTCGTTCGTCTGTAAATGGGCTTAAGCCCTTAAAACTACTTCCTGATTTTTTAAGTTGTACAAACTCCCCTATTACTTCCTCTACTTGGGATGCTTCAAATACTTTTTCTATTGTTTGTTGCGTTATCATATAATGTAAAATACAGCCTACAAATATACTCGTTTAGATGCTCTTTTATCAAAAATAAATATCTTAACCTTTTATTTGTTAAAAACATATAAATATCTAGTTTTGTTAAAATTTTTTATCATGAAAAAAACTGTATCCCACTTTCTTTTATTTTTATTAACCTTTAACATATTTTCTCAGGAAACCATTGATATTAAAGACATTGGTCTTGAAGAATGTTTGATTGATTTGGACATCGATTCTAATGGTTTAAATGGAAATATTTTGGTGAGTGATGCCAAATATGTCATTAATTTAAATATTAATGATCCAATAACAAATAAGTTATTGCCTAACGTACATTCTAAAATTAAAAATTTGGGAGGTCTTGAACACTTTCCTAACTTAAAACGTTTGGATTGTTTTGGAAACGAGATTACACAAATAGACTTATCTAAAAGTACATCTATCACTTTTTTAAATTGTAGTGAAAATAAAATAGAACGTTTAGATCTTAGTAATAATACTGAATTAGTATATGTAAGCTGTGACGGTAATAAGTTAAATTCTTTAATTATTGGAGATAATCCTAACCTTAAAAGTTTATACACTAGTTTTAATGAACTAACAACTTTAAATGTTAAGTCTTGTACTAAGCTAGAAAGCTTAGATACAACAGGAAATCAAATGAATAGTATTATCGTAAATGACACACAATTGAATAAAATACCAGAAGGATGGTATAAAGATGAAAATGTTGTTTACACAAAAAATGCGAATAGTATAAAAAGTATTCATGAAGAAAATGTTAAAGAAGAAAGCAAACCTGTTACAACTGTTCAATCAGAAACTAAAGCACCACAACCTGTAATAAACAACCAACCTAAAGAAAGTGCTGCTAATTATTATGAAAAATTTCAACTTTCTGTTGTTTCTGAGTATGACAAATTAGTACTAGCTGCTAATCATACACAAAGTAAAAAGAATGAATTACAACAGAAATACAGCTTAAACCCTAAACAACTTTCACAGTGGATAACTAAGTATTCAAACTTACTAACTACAAACAAGATCATTGTTAAAGGAGTCGATGTAGGAGCTCCTCAAAAATATACTGCTACTTATTATTCAAAATTTAAAAAATCTGCAGTAGATGAATATGAGAAAGCAATACTCAATCCTACTTATTTACAAAGTAAAAAAGTAGAAGTTCAGAAAAAATACAATTTAAATTCTCAACAATTTACTGAATGGATTAACCTACTTGGTAACACTGCTTTTAAAATTAAAACTATCCAATCATCAGAAAGTACTGAGAACTATTACGATAAATTTAAAAAATCTGTTGTTCGCGAGTATGAAGCTTTAGTTTTAAACACGACACATATACAAAAGAAAAAGAGAGATGTACAACAAAAATATAGTATAACAGCTGCTCAGCTTATCGAATGGATTAATAAGCATAGTAAAGTTAAGAAGCATTAAAACCTTCTTATTACTACATAAAAAAGCATCACATTTTAATAAAATATGATGCTTTTTATTTTACTTCTTATTGAATATTATGAAGCTGCTCTTAACTTCTTTAAAGCTGACTTTGTAATTTTAGCTTCTGCATATTCTCTTGTTACTTTTAATTCTTTTTCATCAGAACTAGGCATCTCAAACATTGCATCGGTTAAAATTGCTTCACATAACGAACGTAATCCACGAGCTCCTAACTTATACTCTACTGCTTTATCAACAATAAACTGTAAAGCTCCTTCTGTTAAAGTAAATTCAACATCATCCATAGCAAATAACTTCGTGTACTGCTTAATAATAGAATTTTTAGGTTCTGTTAATATTGCTCGTAATGTTTTTGCATCTAACGGATTCATAAAACTCAATACTGGTAAACGACCAATAATTTCAGGAATTAACCCAAAAGATTTTAAATCAGATGGAATAATGTATTGTAATAAATTACTTTCATCAACACTATCTTCATCAATTGATGCGCTATAACCAACTGCTTGCATATTTAAACGCTTACTTATGATTCTATCAATTCCTGAAAAAGCACCACCAGCGATAAATAAAATATCTTTAGTATTTACTTCAATGAATTTTTGATCTGGATGTTTTCTTCCTCCTTTAGGAGCTACATTTACAACCGACCCTTCTAAAAGTTTTAATAAAGCCTGTTGAACACCTTCTCCTGACACATCACGAGTAATTGATGGGTTATCACCTTTACGAGCTATTTTATCAATCTCATCGATAAAAACAATTCCTCGCTCAGCTTTGTCAACCTCATAATCTGCTGCTTGTAGTAAACGACTTAAAATACTCTCTACATCTTCACCTACATATCCTGCTTGTGTTAAAACAGTTGCATCAACAATAGAAAATGGCACATTTAGCATCTTCGCAATTGTACGAGCTATTAATGTTTTACCTGTACCTGTTTCTCCTACTAAAATGATATTTGATTTTTCAATCTCTACCTCATCTTCATCGTCTTTCGTCTGTAACAATCGCTTATAGTGATTGTATACAGCGACAGACATACCTCTTTTAGTTTCTGTTTGCCCTATGATGTATTCATCTAAAAAAGCTTTAATTTCTTTTGGTTTATTTAAGGTTAAATCTTTAGACAAACCATCTGTTTTAGCTTCTGCAACTTCCTCTTCTACAATTCCGTGAGCTTGTTCAATACATTTATCACAAATATGCGCATCCATACCAGCGATTAATAAATCGGTTTCTGGTTTTTTACGCCCACAAAAGGAACATTCTAAGTTTTCTTCTTTCGACATTATACTAACTTGTTATTCTTAACTATCACGAAAATTAAAATGATAAAGTTACCTTTCTAATTAATAGAAAGATTGCTTCATTTTGTTCGCAATGATAGTATTGTATTATTTTCTTTTTAAAATTTCATCTACCATTCCGTAAGCTTTCGCTTCGTCTGCCTTCATCCAATAATCTCTATCAGAATCTTCTTGTACTTTCTCGAAGGTTTGCCCTGAATGATCTGCAATGATATCGTATAATTCAGTTTTTAACTTTCCTATTTCTTTTACTGTAATCTCCATATCTGATGCTTGCCCTTGCGCACCACCCATTGGTTGGTGAATCATGATACGTGAATGCGGTAAAGCAGAACGTTTTCCTTTTGCTCCTGCACACATTAAAACAGCTCCCATAGATGCTGCCATACCAGTACAAATTGTTGCTACATCTGGCTTAATAAACTGCATTGTATCGTAAATACCTAAACCTGCATAAACCCCACCTCCTGGAGAATTAATATAAATTGAAATATCTTTATTCGCATCTACACTTTCTAAAAACAATAATTGTGCTTGAATTACATTAGCTACTTGATCATTAACACCAGTACCTAAAAAGATAATTCTATCCATCATTAAACGAGAAAAAACATCCATTTGAGTAATGTTCATCTGACGTTCTTCCATAATATATGGCGTTAAACTACTTGTAATTTTACCTAAATATGTACTGTTTATACCGTGTTGCTTTGTTGCGTATTTTTCGAATTCTTTTCCGTAATCCATTTTAAAAATGTTTTTTGGGTTATAATTGTGTAAATATAAGAACTATTTAGTTATTATACAGCTACCATTTGCAGCAAAAAAAACCTGAATCTACATTCAGGTTTTTAAATCATAATCAGTTAATAAACTGTTATTTATATACTTCTTTAATAAAATCTTCGTAAGAAAGCTCTTTTGAATCAAAACTCATGTTCTCTTTATAAAAAGCTAATAATTTTTGGCTAATTAATTGAGATTGTAATTTTTGAGCTTCTTCTTGATTTTGTAAAACTCTACCAGCGATATCATCTAACTCTTTCTCTTCTGGATTCATATTACCAAACTGAGCCATTTGCGAACGGATGAATCCTTTTGCGTAGTCTACTAATTCAGGATAATCGATTTTAACATCGTTATCTTTCATAATCTTTCCTTCGATTAACTGATAACGTAATCCTTTTTCAGATTTATTATACTCTTCAATAGCTTCCTCTGCTGTTAATTGTTTTTCACCAGCAGTTTGTAACCATTTTTGTAAAAACGTTGTTGGTAAATCGAATTTTGTATTTTCTACTAAGTTCTCAGTAATTGCGTTTAACAATTGTTGATCTCCTTGTTGTTGAAATTGCTTTTCAGCATCTTCTTTAATTTTATCTTTTAATTCAGATACAGTATTTACACTTCCGTCTGCAAATAACTTGTCAAATAATTCTTTATCTAACTCAGCTGCTTCGGTTTTAGTAACTTCTTCAATAGTAAAAGAAACAACAATATCTAAATCATGAATCTCATCATGAGAAACACCTAAAACCTGTTGTAATTTGTGCTCATCTTCAAATAAGTTTTTTGTTTTTAACTCTAAAACCTCTCCTACTTTAGCACCAACAAACTTTTTTAAGTTTGTTTTACCTTTAATATCTTTTACAGAAACTGTAGCTTTCTTGCTTATTTCTTTTTCTTCGTTTACAAAAGTACCAGTTACATTAGCATCATCATTCGCTTCATCGATAGGTGATACTTTACCATAACGAGTTTGAATGTTTTCTACTTCTTTATCAATTAACTCGTCTGTTGCAACTATGTTATATTGAGTAACTTTATTTTTAGGCTTTAAGTTGATATCAAACTCAGGAGCTAATCCTAATTCGAATTCAAAAGAAAACTTTTCAGCATCCCAGTTAAATTCGTTTTCTATTCTTGGTAACGGGTTACCTAAAATATCTAACTTCTCTTCTGCTAAAAATTTATTTAAAGACTCTTGTAAAAGTTTGTTTACTTCATCAATCATTATCGATTTTCCGTATTGCTTTTTTACCATTCCCATTGGTACTTGACCTTTTCTAAATCCTGGAATGTTCGCCGTTTTACGGTAATCGTTTAATTGTTTTGTTACTTTAGCTTGATAATCTTCAGCAACTATATCAATTTTTACCACTGCGTTTAACGCATCTACGTTTTCTTTTGTAATATTCATCTTAAAATCTGTTTCTTTAAAATCGGGTGCAAAATTAGGATATTTTTACCTTTTTTGCAAAGGGTTTAACTCTTTCGTTTTCAGTTATTTTTTGTCTTCTTTTAATAGCGAAAACAAAAACGACCTAAATACTGACAATAGCACACTAAATAAAAGTGCAGTAAAAAATCCGCTAACTGCAAAACCTGTAATTAGGTTACCTGCTAACAATATAATTATTGCATTGATAACAAATAAAAATAACCCTAAGGTTACAATAGTTGCTGGCAACGTAAAAAACACTAATAACGGACGAACAAACATGTTTAATAACGATATTGTTACTGCTACTATAACTGCTGTTACATAACTGTTAATTGTAATACCTGGTAATACATTTGCTAGTATAATAACCGCTAATGCGGTTAATAAGATTTTTAAAAATGTTTTCATTTATTTACTTTTAATTAACCATTACAAGAAATAAAGCTACAAATAAATCTTTTATTTAATACAAAAACTACTTTGCTTCTCTTGCAATAATACTCTAATTAAAGCGATAACCATACCAAATAAAAAATACTGAAATTTTGGCAGATTGTTTAAAAATTCATCTTGATTATTAACTCGTTTTTAAATAACTTAGCTAACTACTGATATAAAGGATTAAAACTAGATATATCAATAATATTGTAACACATTACTCCAAAAATATAAAATTGAAAATATACGGTATAGGCGGACTTGGTGCTGACAAAAGAGTATTTGATTTTCTAACTCTAGATTTTGAGTTTATCCCTATAAATTGGATAACACCTGATAAAAATGAGTCTATCAAAAACTACTCTAAAAGATTGAGCAATGTAATTGATACTAAAAATGATTTTTGTTTAATTGGAGTAAGTTTCGGTGGATTAATAGCTACAGAAATAGGTAAAATATTAAACCCTAAAATAACTATTCTGATTTCGTCTGCTCATACCAAAAATGAATTGAGACCAATATTTAGATTGTTTGGTAAAACAAAATTAATTAAACTAATACCAACTTCTCTATTTTACCCTCCAAGGTTAATCGCTAAATATTTATTCGGAGCAAAGAATAATAAATTACTAAATGATATTTTAGATGATACTGATTTAAATTTTGTGAAATGGGCGGTTACTAAATTAATTAACTGGAAAAATATAACTCAACAGAAAAATGTCTTTAAAATCAATGGAACAAAAGATAAATTGATTCCTCCAAGAGGAAATACTAAAATGGAATTAATTGACAAAGGAGAACATTTCATGGTTGTTGACAGAGCAAATGAAATAAGTAAAATAGTAAATGATAAGATAAATATGCTACAGCACTATACCATACAGAGCAAATAGGGCGATTAGTCTTTAATCAAAAAATTATTATCTATTTATAAGATCACTAAATCTTTTGGTTTGTGGTTAAACTAAAAATAACCACTTATTTTCTACCCTACTTGCCATATATCTAATGTCAGAAATCATTACAAACCGAAATAATTATTCTCTAAACACATTATTTCTTTATTACTACAAAAAAATTATTTATTTGTTAAGACCCAAAGTTCTACCTCTTCAGCACCTCGCCAATGTTGGTCTCTTTTTGTTTTCTCAGAAGCTGTTTTTACAGTTCTTTTTAAACATCTTTCTAATTGAAACCTTCCTCCTTTTATTAGTTCTTGTTCTATCGGATGAACTTTTGCTACGTTAGTTATTTGAGCTAAATTTGAAAATATAATTACAAGTTTTCCTTCTGGTAACAATCTTTTTTTTGCTTCAACAAAGAAGTCTGGAAATAAATTTTTATCGTAATAAATAGCTCTATCATTTCTGTCTAAATCATGAGATGCTGGCAACCAAGGTGGATTAAATACAATTAACTCAGTCTGCTTATCCCATTTACCAAAAAGATTCCCAAAATCTAATTCTATTTTTCGAGATAACTTAGTATCTCCCATAGATTCAGTTAATCCTACAATTGCATTAGGGTTTGTATCTGTACCAAAAACCTTTTGAAAACCATGTTTTATCATTTGAAAAGAAAGTACACCACTTCCAACACCAACATCAATTGCAGATTTCTTAGCCCCTTCATAACGTTTCAACCAATTATCAAAAAGTACCAAATGATCAAAACGAGTAGGGAAATAAACACCATAATATGGATGTATTTTATTTCGAAGTACTGGTATCGTTATTCCATTTTTATACCACTGCCAAGCGCTATTTAACCCTTGAACTTTAGGAAAGGGTAATAATAAACTACTAGTTTCTGGATATAATTTTTCTAACCAACCAATAGAAGGTGATTTTTTTACTATCAATTTATGATCAACAATTTCTATTAAAATAAGATTAGATAGTTTACGGAACTCTGATCGAAATTCACGTTGCTCTTGAAAAGACTTGTTAGGTTGTCTTCTTTTAAGATATAGATGCAACTCCTTAATAAGAGACATTCCATTACTATAAAACTCCGTTATCAATACTGATTTTCCAGATTCTAATATTTTAATTGTGCGTTTAACATCTGTATTACGATTAAATAACTCCAATTCACCTTCAGGTAAAATAGGTTCTGGTTTATATACATTTATATCTGTAGTCATCGATTATTTTTTATAAAAATTGAAACGGATTGCAGAGTAATCACATTAGCAAAGCGAAAGATTAAAATCACTATTTGATAGTCATTTACGAGTAATCAGGCATTAATTGACTACTAAAATTTCATTAATTAAAACAATAACTTAAAAAATTCAGCTATTCGCTATAGTTACGCGAAGAAGTAATTAACATATAAATAACACTGCGGCAAAGATACCTTTTTTAAGAATCTTTACAGAGGCAATACTAGAGTAATATCTCATAACATTTAATTTAAATAACTTACTAAAAACATTGAAATTGTAATGCCTACATAAAGAGTACTACTGACAACGCCTAAACCTCATGCTTTCTTGGTGATATATAAGAAGTTCGTTATATTTACAATTAACAGCTAAATACATAAACCAAAGGTTCTTTTACCTTTGCACTCATGGTATTTAGCTAAACGATAGCAGCAATTAAATGATTCATCCGCTCTAGACAACATATTGAAGAAATAATTAGCCTTACTGATGAGGAGTTTGATTTTGTTTTGAGTCATTTTGATCAAATAAAAAAACGTAAGCATCAATTTTTAGTACAAGAGGAAGATTTGGGTAAAAGGCTGTCTAAAACCTACTTTTTTGATGATAATGGCAAAGAACATATTCTACAGTTTGCCATGGAAAATTGATGGACTTCCGATTATGAGGCTTTCACAAACCAAACAAAAGCCAAAACCTCTATAGATTATCTTTAAGATACTGAATTGTTATATATCACTTTCGAAAATCGAGAAAAATTGACTTCTGAGATGCATAAAATTGAACGATTTTGGGCTAAAAAAATAAAACAGGCAGAATAGCACTTCAAAATAGGATACTATCTTTATTAAAAAATTCCACCAAGGAACGATATGATCTACTATTGGAACAGTATCCACAACTTTTTTAACGCGTTTCTAAAGAACTAATAGCATCTTAACTAGGTATTTACAGAGAAACACAAAGCAGGCTAAGTTCATAAAATTACTCCCTTCCATATTTTTTTATTCCCACTTTTGTGATCTATGTCACACTTAAAGAGTGATATACCTCCTTCCTATTTATACAGGTTCACAGCACCTTTGTACGGTAATTAATTTAACAAAACAGTTATGCCATACATTAATATTAGAGTTACTGACGAACAAGTAACACAAGAACAAAAACGTCAATTAATAGAAGGTACTACACAACTAGTCGTTGACATACTTAACAAAAACCCAAAAACAACCTATGTAATTATTGATGAAATACCTATCGAAAATTGGGGTGTAAATGGGAAGCAATATTTAGGAACTAAAAAATAATAAAAGACATGAAAAACAAAACAGTAATTATTACAGGAGCATCATCTGGAATAGGAAAAGCAATTGCAAAATATTTTATCGAAAGAGATAGTAACGTTGTTATGAACTCTTCCAATGAAGAAAATTTAAGGAATACCTATGAAGAGCTTGGCGCTCCTTTAAATGCTGCGTATTTCGCAGGAGACATTAGCAAACAATCCACAGGACAGCAACTTATGACTTTGGCCTTAAAAAAATTCAACTCAATAGATGTTTTGATCAACAACGCGGGGATATTTGCTCCAAAACCATTTTTAGATGTTGAAGAAAACGATTTAGACCTTTATTGGAATGTAAATTTAAAAGGAACCTATTTTACAACTCAAGCTGCAATTCCTCAGATGATAAAGCAAGGAAAAGGTTCTATCATTAATATAGGAACGGTTCTAGTGGATCATGCCATTGATGGATTCCCAGCAACAGCACCACTTACAAGTAAAGGAGCTGTTCATGCCCTGACTAGGCAATTAGCAGCAGAATTTGGGAAAGACAACATCAAGGTCAATACCATTGCTCCAGGAATCATTAGGAGTCCGTTACAAGGAAAAATGGGTATTGAAGATGCCGATAGTTTAGCGAAACTACATTTATTAAACAGAATAGGTGAAGCAAATGAAATTGCTGAAGCAGCTTACTATTTAGCAACTGCAGAATTTGTTACAGGAGAAACAATTAATGTGGCTGGTGGACATACTATCGGACACACGATCTAATTATTAAAATAAAATAGTAAACAAAATGAAAAATTTACATAAAAACGTATTGATAGGTATATTGACCTTACTTTCTAGTATTGGTTATTCCCAAAATCTAAAAAACACTAAAATTCTATTTGTGGTAACCTCACACGATAAATTAGGTGACACTGGTAAAAAAACTGGACTTTGGATAGAAGAATTTGCAACGCCATACTATTATTTAACTGATCTAGGTGTGAACGTTGACATTGCATCTCCAAAAGGTGGGCTGCCTCCAATTGACCCGAAGAGTACCTCAGCCGATTTTCAAACTGAAGCAACGAAGCGATACTATAATGATAAGAAAACGCAAAAGAAGTTTAGCAAAACACAAAAGTTGTCTAAAATGAACCATAACGATTATGACGCAGTATTCTATCCTGGAGGACATGGTCCACTTTGGGATTTGTCTACAGACAAAAACTCAATTCAATTAATAGAATCTTTTTACAATAATAACAAGCCAATTGCTTTTGTATGTCATGCACCTGCTGCGCTTAAAAATGTAAAGAGCAAAAATGGAGAACCCTTGATAAAAGGAAAAAAAGTGACGGGATTTACGAATAGTGAAGAGGCCGCTGTTGGACTCACCAATGTAGTTCCATTTTTAATTGAAGACATGTTGAAACAGAATGGCGCCATTTATAAAAAAGGAGCTGATTGGCCTTCTTTTGCAACAACAGATGGCTTATTGATTTCAGGGCAAAACCCTCAATCATCACATTTGGTAGCTCAAAAATTAGTAGAACAAATCCAAAATAAATAATTATGTACGATAATCATTCAAACGAAATAAAAAAAAATGTTTCAGATTATTTTGAGGGAATTTATACTGGTGACGTAAGTAAACTAATAGATGTTTTTTATCCAAAAGCATTACTGTTTGGGGATATCAACGGTGCTCCTTATTTTAAAACTGCAACAGCATATATTGATGGGGTCAAAAACAGAAAAAGCCCTAAAGATCTAGGCCAAGTTTTCAAAATGAAAATACTTTCCATAGAGATATTGGGTAACAATGCCATTGTAAAGGCACAATTACCGATGTTAGGCTATAATTATTTCGACTTCTTGTCTTTTACTAAAATTAATAGTGATTGGAAAATTGTAAATAAGCTTTTCACTCATCTAGAGTAAATAGTTACTTACTTAAAACGTATAAAAGCAATAGCGGTTCGGAGTTAAATCCTTACCGCTATTTCATTTTAATTAAGTATCTTGTAAACTAAGACTAGTACTCTTACATCAAAATTTAGCGAAAACTAAAAATTAATAACTGTAATTTTTATTTAAATGAGACTGCTTTCGTTTCAAACTTCCATTATATAACGACTCTATTTTAACTTTGATTATTACTTTCTTTATATAAGCAGGTAATGTATTTCTTACTTCTTCATCTTCTGAAAAAAAAAATAAAATACTTGTCTTTACTTGTTTATTAAGTGTCTGATTTATGTAAGCTAAACCTACTTCTTTTACCGCTTTTTTATTTATTTTAGCTTGTAACAACATTTTTTCTTTACCCGTTAATAACCAAGTTGGGTTTATTTCAGGAAAATAATTTAGATTTTTGTTTAACACACTATTATTAAACGACACTTTTCTTCTGATTGCAATACCTATAGAGTTTTTAGAAACACTACCCCCTCCTTAAAACACCTGAAAATAAATCACTTACAAAAACTACTTACTCCATTATTTTGCATATATCATCCATAAAAATTAACTATTTACTAAAAAAAAAATGCTTGTAATATTGTCAGTGTATTTACACCACTTAAAAAAAATAATTTGGATATAAAATCTCTAAAAAAACACTCTTATTTTTATCTATAAGAGTACTACCTTCCTTTCAATCAATAACTGCTATAATTTGTTTATCTACAAGCATACTATTCACTTATTATTTTACTTGCTATGGTAATGACTTTCTTTTTTTTTAAAAACTATACCCCCTTAAATACTACGTAAAAACCAACATAATTATTCTTTTAAAAAAGCATACACAAATAAAACAAACACACCTACACAATACATATTTGCTATACTTTTTATTTTTAAATATAATGTAAAAAATAATTAACAAACTCTTTAGTTAAAATGAGTTAAAAAAGTTAAAGTTCTAACAAAAGGGCATTTACACATCTAAAAATGTTTTTAATTTACTTCAAATAAACACTTTTAAATTATGAAAAAAATACTATTAGCAGCATTAATTACTTTTTTAGGATTTGTAAACATGAATGCTCAAAACATCCAATTTGGAGTAAAAGGGGGGCTTAATTTTGCAGATATTAGAAGTAACAATGCCAACAATGCAAAAACTGTAACTGCTTTTAATTTTGGAGCTATGGCTGAAATTTCAATTACAGATAAATTTTCCTTTCAACCAGAATTATTTTTTTCTGGCCGAGGATTTAGCATTGGAGATGATGTAGTTGCTTTAAATTACCTAAGCTTACCTTTAATGGCTAAATATTATGCTACAAAAAGATTTAGTTTAGAAGTTGGACCACAAGTTGGTTATTTACTTTCTGCTAAAAGAGAAAGCAACGATATTAAAAGCAACTTTAAAGATGTAGATTTTGGCGTTAATATGGGAATTGGATACAAATTAGATAACGGTCTTAATTTTGGAGCACGCTATAACCTAGGCTTATCCAACATTAACAACATAGACAACACTAATGATAAAATTAAGAGCGGTGTATTTCAACTTTCAGTTGGTTACTTTTTCTAAAGCTCTAAATAATTAAAACCGAAGTAAATTTGCTTCGGTTTTAATTATTTTATTTAATAAAAGCAATAACTTCAGTGTAAAAACTCACTGGATTTTCAGCATGCAACCAATGCCCTGCATTTGTTATTAATTTAATAGTAGAATTCGGAAAATGTGCCTCAATAATCGGCTCTTCATTCACAGAAATATAACCTGAGTTCTCACCTTTTAGAAATAAGGTATTACCTTCAAAAACGGTAAAAGAAGGCAATGCCTCTCCTACTTCATCATTATTTTCAGTTAATGACTTTAAATTAAAACGAAACGCTAACTCGTCTTTCGTTTTTCTATATACACTTTTTAACAAGAACTGTCGTATACCAACTTCTGAAATCAATTCAGACAATTTCCCATCAATCAATTTACGTGAATTTTGTATAGTAAAATCCACTGAATTCAATGCCTTTAAAATATCATGATGATGTGGTGGATACATTCTTGGAGAAATATCTGCTACAATTAATTTATCTACTAATTCTGCATATTCGGTAGCAAACAACATTACTGTTTTCCCCCCCATAGAATGCCCAAGTAAATGAACTTTTTCTAATTGATAATGTATTATGTAATCATATAGATCAGCAACCATTAACTCATAATCAAACTCATCAGAATGAAAACTACGACCATGATTACGTTGATCTATTAAATGTACTTCAAAACCATCTTTCGCTAAAGAATTTGCATGAGTTTTCCAATTATCACCCATACCAAAATACCCGTGTAAAATTAACAACGGTTTTCCTTCACCTACAATTCTTGAATGTAAAATTTGCATATTATCCTAATCTGTGCAAATACATATTCACCACATTCTCCAATCCTAAATACAATGATTCTGAAATAAGTGCATGCCCAATAGAAACTTCCGCTAAATTCGGTATACTCTCTTTAAAAAACTTAATATTCTCTAAACTTAAATCATGACCTGCATTAATACCCAAACCTAAATCATGCGCTAAAATAGCTGCTTCAACATAAGGTTTTACACCCATTTCATTACCTAAACTATACTGTATAGCAAACTCTTCTGTATATAATTCAATTCTATCTGCTCCCGTTTTTGCAGCAGCTTCAATCAGTTTTAAATCGGCATCTATAAAAATTGATGTTCTAATTCCGTTATTTTTAAACTCTGAAATCACTTCTTTTAAGTAAGATTGATTTGCAACTGTATCCCAACCTGCATTAGAAGTTAACGTATCAACACTATCAGGAACCAATGTTACTTGAGTAGGTTTTATTTCTAAAACCATTTTCATAAACTTATCAATAGGATTTCCTTCAATATTATATTCCGTAGTAACGATTGATTTTAAATCATACGCATCCTGATAACGAATATGACGTTCATCTGGTCTTGGATGAATTGTAATCCCCTCAGCTCCAAACCCCTCAATATCGGTAGCTACACTTAATAAATTAGGCGTGTTTCCTCCTCTAGAATTGCGCAACGTCGCAATTTTATTAATATTTACACTTAACTTAGTCATCTCATAAAATTAAGATACAAAGATAATCCATTAAAACATTTTAAACTATATTCGTAGTAATGAATATCAACGACTTTATATTAGAAGAAATAAAAGCACTTACACTAAACGACACTGTAAGATGTGCTCAGCAAGTATGTGAAAATTTACCAATTACACATATCCCGATTGTTGAAGGCGGAAAATTAATTGGATGCTTACCAGAAAGTGATATCCAAACAATTGAAGACAAAGATAAAAAACTGAGTGAGTACTCCTATTTATTAGATATTTTCTACTCTAATAATAAAACCACTTTATTAGATTTAATAGTTCTGTTTGCTGACAATGATTGTAATTTAATACCTGTTTTAAACGAGGAAATGAATTATGCTGGTTACTACGAACTAAGTGACGTTTTAGATGCTTTTGCCGACAGTCCTTTTTTGCATAATGAGAGTGAAACTCTAATTATAGGCAAAAATAAAAGTGATTATTCTATAGGGCAAATTGCACAGATAGTTGAAACCAATGGAGCCAAATTGTTAGGACTTTATATTTCTTCTGAAAACCAAGACAATATTCAAGTTACTCTAAAAATAATAACTCAAGAAATAAACGAAGTAATTCAAACTTTTCGTAGATACGACTATCATGTTGTTACACAACATGAAGATGATTTTTACTTAGAAGAGTTAAAAGACAGAGCCGCTTATTTGAGAAAGTACTTAGACATGTAATTTACACCTCCATAACCAAATATTATTAATAGTGAAAAAAGTAGCGATATACGGTCAAGCTTATAACATTTCAGCCGAAAAGGAAATTAAAATATTATTATCGGTCTTAGAGAAAAACAATATCGTTGTTTTTTTTGAAAAAGAGTTTTATGATTTATTAACCGAAAACAACTCCCTTAAAAAAAAGCATCCTACTTTTACTCATTTCAAAGATTTATCAAACTCTTTTGACATGATGTTTTCAATTGGAGGAGACGGAACGGTTTTAAGAGCCGTAACCTACATTCGCAATTTAAACATTCCTATTATAGGGATAAACACAGGTAGATTAGGTTTTTTAGCAACAGTTCAAAAAGATCAAATAGAAGAAGCTATTCATTTATTATTAAAAAATAAATATACTATTCAAGACAGATCTTTATTACAAATAGAAACAACTCCACAAACTGACGCCTTTGATGAACTAGACTTTGCTTTAAATGAAATAACTATTGCTCGTAGAAATACTACATCAATGATAGGCGTAAGAACATACCTAAACAAAGAATACCTAACAAACTACTGGGCAGATGGATTAATTATATCAACTCCAACAGGTTCAACAGGGTATTCTTTAAGCTGCAACGGCCCTGTAATATTACCAGATTCTAAAAGTTTTGTTATTACACCAATCGCACCACACAACCTAAATGCGAGGCCAATGGTTATACCTGACAAAACCCTAATTCAACTAGAGGTTAGCGCTCGTGAAAAAGACTTCCTAATTTCGTTAGACTCTCGAATTACAACTGTTCCTGAAGGAACCAAAATCAAGATAAAAAAAGCAAATTTCTCAATAAAAAGTATCTTATTACAAAATCAATCACATTTAAAGACTTTGAGAAGTAAACTTTTATGGGGAGAAGACACCCGTAATGAATCTTTATAATCAAACTCATCACAATAAATCACTAAAAAAAAAGTTAATCAAAAAGATAGATTATTAACTTTTTAAAGCAAATTGATTTTCCTATATTTGCACGCCATTTTTACAATGAAAAACAAAATCCTATTCATATTATTTGCTATTATAGCAATTACTTTACAATCACAAACTCACGAAATTGGTATCTTCGCTGGGGGTACTAATTATATAGGTGATGTTGGTAGAACAAACTACATTTACCCTAATAAATTAGGAGGTGGTATTGTTTATAAATACAACTTAAATCCTAGAATAGCCTTAAGAGGTACTTATACTTACATTCCCGTTTCTGGAAATGATGAAAATTCAGAAAACTTATTTCGTCAAGATAGAGGTTATCAATTTACAAATAACATACATGAGTTTGCTGCAGGCCTAGAATTTAACTTCTTTGATTATAACATTAGTAATTACAAAACAACATTCACTCCATATATATTAGCAGAAATTGCTGCTTTTAATTACAGTAGTCCAACGGAAAGGACATCTCCAAATACGATTCGTTTAAAAAATAAATTTTCTTATTCTTTACCTATAGGAGTTGGTATTAAAGGCCGATTAGATGACCACTTAGCAATTGCATTTGAAGCAGGCGTTCGTTTAACGCTAATAGATGATCTAGATTTCACTACAGATAAAATAAATAGTTTAAACTTTGGAGGAACAGGAAATGACTGGTATATGTTTACTGGTTTTTCTATCGTTTACTCCTTCGGAAGACCTCCTTGTTACAAAGGATTAGCAGAATAAATATGGAAGATAAGCTACAGAGCATTGACTTACAAAAAGTTCCTAATCATATTGCTATCATTATGGATGGTAATGGTCGATGGGCAAAAGGAAAAGGAATGCAACGTATTTTTGGGCACAGAAATGCATTAACTGCTATTAGAGAAACTGCTGATACAGCTTCTGAAATAGGAGTGAAATTTATTACTCTTTATGCTTTCTCTACTGAAAACTGGAACAGACCAAAGCTAGAAGTAGATGCTTTAATGAGCTTATTGGTTAGTACTTTGAAAAAAGAACTTCCAGACTTTCAACGCAAAAATGTTAAGATAAACGCTATTGGCAACATAAGTAGTTTACCTAAAAACGCTCAAAAAGTATTAGCTAGCGTTATTGAACAAACAAAAAACAATACAAAAATCACTTTAACATTTGCTTTAAGTTACGGTTCAAGAGAAGAAATTGTTAACGCCTTCAAAAACATATCTAAAAAAGTTGTTAATAAAGAGCTAGATATTGAAAAAATAGACGAAAAAATTATAAATAACCATTTATATACATTTAATTTGCCCGACGTTGATTTAATGATACGTACAAGTGGGGAACAAAGAATCAGTAATTTTTTACTTTGGCAACTAGCATATGCTGAATTATATTTTACAGAAATATTATGGCCAGACTTTAGAAGGGAAAACCTTTTTGATGCCGTAATAGATTATCAAAACAGAGAGAGAAGATTTGGAAAAACAAGTGAACAGATTGAGACCAATGAATAAATATTCTTATTTAGCAGTATTTTTAATCGCCTTTTTATCGGCGAACATACAAGCACAAAATACAACAATTAAAGACAGTACTAGTAATAATATTATTTCCTATAAAAAAGGAGAGCAATATATACTTGGTGGAATTACAGTAACTGGCTTACAAAAATTTAGTGAACAAACTATAAGAGTTTATACAGGATTGGTTGATGGGCAACCCATAAAATTACCTGGAGATAAACTTACCAGTGCTATTAAAAAACTTTATGAAAGTAAACAATTTAGTGAAGTAGATGTTTATCTTTCCAAAAAGGATGATCAAACAGTATATCTTTTATTTGATGTTACTGAGTTACCACAATTAACAGATATTTCTGTTTCGGGGTTAAGTAAATCAAAAGCAAAAGATTTAAAAAAAGAAACAGAATTAAAAAAAGGTGCTATGGTTACCGACAATTTAATCGTAACCACTAGAAATTACATTAAAAAAAAATATACCGATAAAGGTTTTCTCAAAACTAAAGTCTCACTAACCACAAAGCAAGACACTTCTGACGTTAACACCGTTAGTATGGACATCTTTGTTGACAAAGGAGCTCGTATAAAAATTAAAGAAATTAATTTTATTGGTAATAAAGCTATGTCGAATAGTGTTTTACGTGGTGTAATGAAAAACACTAAGCGTAAAATTTTTGGTCGTTTTTGGAAATCATCAAAATATATTTTAGATGATTACAAAGCTGATTTAGAAAGTATTTTAGAGAAATATAGTGAGAATGGCTATCGAGATGCACGTGTTTTATCTGATAAACTAACTTGGAATGATGATAATACAATTAATCTTGAAATAGCTTTAGAAGAAGGTCGTCAATACCGTTTTGATGATATTAAATTCGTAGGAAACAAAAAATACTCAGACCAATTCTTACACAGATTACTACGAATTGATAAAGGAGATATATACAATGGAAAAGTTTTGAAAGAACGTGTTTCTGGTGACGGAACCCCTTCTTCTCAAGATATTCAAACATTATACCACAACAATGGCTATTTATTCTCTCAAATAAACGCTGTTGAAACTAAAGTTAATAATGATTCTATTACAGTAGAAGTACGTATTCGTGAAGATGATCCTGCTACAATTAAAAAAGTAACAGTAACTGGTAATGAGAAAACGAATGACCATGTAATTTTCAGAGAATTGCGTGTAAAACCAGGTGATTTATTTAGTCGTAAAAATATTATAAGGTCTATACGTGAAATTGGGCAATTAGGTTTTTTCGATGCAAACGTAACCCCGGATGTTAAACCCGATTATCAAAATAAAACTGCTGACATTGATTTCTCTGTAGTAGAAAAAGGAGGAAGTCAAATTGAACTACAAGGTGGTTATGGTGGAGGATCTTTCATTGGTACCTTAGGTTTATCTTTTAATAATTTTTCTATTAGAAATATCTTTAACAAAGAAGCATACAAACCATTACCAATGGGTGATGGCCAAAAACTATCTCTTAGATTGCAAGCAAGTAGAACTTATAACACTTATAGCTTTTCTTTTACAGAACCTTGGTTGGGTGGAAAAACACCACAATCGTTATCGTTTTCAGTTTACCTTTCTAATCAATACAGGTATGATTTTACAACAAATTCTGTTGATAAAAACCAGAGTTTAAGTATTCTAGGAGCTTCTATCGGTTTAGGTAAACGTTTAAAGTCGCCTGATGATTACTTTTCTTTATCTCAAAATATAAGTTACCAAAAAATTGATTTACAAAATTATGGGTACCGTGTTGGTTCATCTACTGATGTAATTAGTGATGGTAATTTAAATAATTTAGCCTATAGTATTGCTTTAAGCCGTAACTCTACAGGACCTAGTTTAATATTCCCTTCTTATGGTTCGGAATTCACTGTTAAAGCAAAAGCTACATTTCCTTATTCTTTAGTAAACGGAAAAGACTATACAGAGCCTGATTTCCCTACTAACGAAGAAAGACAAATATATTTGTCTGATAAATACAAATGGCTAGAGTATTATAAAATATCTGCAAAAGGAAAATGGTATACATCATTATCAACAAATAATAAATTAGTCTTAATGTCTAATTTTGAAATGGGTTATTTAGGATCATATAACAGTAAATTAGGCCTAACTCCTGTTGAAAGGTACTTTGTTGGAGGTGATGGAATTGCGCAAGGACAATTAGACGGTAGAGAAACTGTTGGTTTAAGAGGTTATGAAAATAATAGAATATCATCAACTGATGGTGGTTCTATTTACAATAAATTCCAAATGGAATTACGTTATTCTATAACAGATAAACCCTCTGCTTCAATTTATACTTTAGGTTTTTTAGAAGCGGGTAATTCTTATGACAATTTTAGCGACTTTAATCCGTTTAAATTAAAACGTTCTGCTGGATTGGGTGTTCGTATATTTATGCCTGCATTTGGTTTATTAGGTATCGATTTCGCTCATGGCTTTGATCCTTTACCTGGGCAATCTCAAAAATCTGGTTGGCAAACACATTTTATTATTGGAAGACAGTTCTAAAAAACATTACATTTGTGATGTGTCTAGTTTTTTGGCACGGTTTTTTCTAAACACATTATAGCAAGATGAAAAAAAGCATTTTATCAATCGTTCTTTTACTTATTACTAGTATCACTGTTGCCCAAAAAAGTCAACGAATAGCATATATTGACATGGAGTACATTCTTCAAAATATTCCTGAATATTTAGAAGCTCAAAACTCTTTAGGTGCTAAAGTTGAAAAATGGAAAACTAAATTAGATAAAGAAGCTCGAGCTATAGAAGTTATAAAAACAGATTTAAGTAATGAAAAAGCAATTTTAACAAAAGATTTAGTTGAAGAACGTGAAGAAGACATTACTATAAAGCAAGAATCTTTAAGAAGGTTAGAATCTTTATACTTTGGCCCTAAAGGAGATATGTATAACTTAAGACGACAATTGGTAAAACCAATTCAAGATCAAGTTTACAACGCTATTCAAACTATTGCTTCTAGAAAAAAGTATGATTTTGTATTTGATAAATCTGGAGATTTAGTAATGCTATATTCAAACAAAAAACACGATATTAGCGACCTTGTTGTAAAAATGATAAATATTGATCAAAAAAAGCAACAGAAGAAAGATAAGATCGCTGCTAAAAAAGAATTGCTTAAAAATGAAGGTTTAACTGATGCTCAAAAAGAACAAATAGCTAAGAAGAAAGCTGTAAGAGAAAAAAAGAAAAATGATAGGTTATCCAGAGTTAAAAGAATTGAAGAAAAAAGAAAAGCGAAGCTAGAAGAGAGAGCTAATATTAGAAAGCTGTTGAAAGAAAAAAAAGACGCACTAAGAAAATCTCAAGAAGAAGCGAAAAAGAAAGCTGCAATAAAAGAGAGTAAATAAATCAAGAATAGAGAGTATAAATTAAATTAAAACAAAGATGAAACATTTTAAAACCTTATTATTAGTTGCTATTTTCACAATTGGATTAGGTGGTATTGCAAACGCACAAAAAACAGCACATATAAACACAGATTTATTATTATCTGAAATGCCTGCTACAAAGGCTATGAAATCTGAATTAGAAAAACTAAGCAAGACTTATCGTGATGATATTGAAGCTATGTACAAAAAATTAGATGCTAAATTTAAAAAGTATGATGCTGAAGGTAAAAGTCAAACACAAGAAGTAAATCAAAAAAGAGCTGCTGAAGTTCAACAAGATAAAGTAAGAATTCAAAAAGCTGAACAAACTGCTAGTCAGCAAATGCAAAAGAAATACCAAGAAAAAACAATTCCTCTTTTAAAGAAAGCTGAAGATGCTATTAAAGCAGTTGCTGCTGAAAAAGGAATTATCTATGTATTTGATGCTTCTCCAGGAAAAGGATTAATCGTTTATGACAAAGGAGAAAATATCTTAAGTGCTGTAAAAGCAAAATTAGGATTCTAATAAAACCTGAAAAATATTTTATAAAAATCCTGCTGAATTCAGCAGGATTTTTATTTTTGCTATATATGATTAAAAAACAGCAACAACCTATAGGTATTTTTGACTCTGGTATTGGAGGTACATCTATTTGGAAAGAAATTCATGCCTTACTACCAAACGAAAGTACTATTTACTTATCTGATAGTAAAAATGCACCATATGGTCAAAAATCGAAAAATGAAATTCTAAATTTATCCATAAAAAACACAGAATTTTTAATAAACGAAGGCTGTAAGATAATAGTAGTTGCTTGTAATACAGCAACTACAAATGCGATTGAATACTTAAGAAAAAACTACGATATTTCTTTTATAGGTATTGAGCCCGCAATTAAAGCTGCGTCTCTAAAGACTAAAACAAAAAACATAGGCATACTCGCTACTAAAGGAACTCTTAATAGTACTTTGTTTGAAAAGACATCAGCTACCATTAATAGCAATATTCTTATTATAGAACAAATTGGTAATGGCCTAGTTGAACTTATTGAAACAGGAAAAATGTATTCAATAGAAATGACTAAACTATTAGAAGAATATTTAAGTTTAATGGTTTCTTCTAAATGTGATTGTATTGTATTAGGATGTACCCATTACCCATATTTGATTCCACAAATAAAAAATATTGTTGGGGAAAATGTCAAAATCATTGATTCAGGAGAAGCCGTAGCAAAACAGACAAAAAAAATTCTAACTGAAAACAAATTAATTTCTAATTCAGAAAAAAATACAACGAACACTTTTTACATCAATAAGGAAAAAAATATTTTGAACCTTATTCTAAAAGAATACAAAACAGCTATTATTAAAAATATAGACTTTTAGAAACTCCCATTAATATTCGGGCAAGCAGAAGCTCTACGTTTTCTACATAAAATATCCATACCAAAAGATACTTGATGAAAACCACCGTTAGAAAAAACAACATCTCCGCTTTGCTGCGTATAAGTATATGCAAACATTAGTTTCTTATAATTTAAACCAATAATTGGTGTAATATAATTAGCATCACCAAAAACACTACTATCTAAACTTCTTCTATAAGATAAAGCAGCCCAAAGTTGTGTTGTTCTAAACTTTTTATAAACTTTAAAATTAAGGTCACCTATTTTCTCTCCTGTTTCTGCTTTATATTGTAGCATTAATGACGGTTCGAATTGAAACTTATCTTCTTCTCCAAAAAAGTAACCCGCTCCAAAAATATAATTTCTTAAATTGAGTGATTCATAATTAGAGTTTACATTATTTTTTGCAGAAAGTAATATATTCTTTATCGTTAAATACGATGAAAAACCTTTAAAATGGTATGCCATTCCAAAATCGGCATTAAAATAAAAATCACTTTCAATTACCTGACTAACATCTCCCCCTCCAAAAGTTCTCTGATCTACTTCATTCTGTACCATTGCCATTGAAAGTCCGAATGATAATTGGTTAAACAAATTCTCGTTCCCCATATCTAAATGATATGTATAACTACCTTGTAACCCTTTTTGAGAGTGATAACCATTACGGTCATTAAATAATATAAATCCATACCCTGCATTAGAATTTTCATGAACTTTTGCATGAAAACTTACTGTCTGCAATGACGGAGCATCTTTTACACCAATCCATTGTTGACGCGCGGTAAAACGTATCTTCCCACAATCACCTATTCCAGCAGCAGCTGGATGCAATAAATAAACATTATCAGACAAATAATCTGCGTAGATAGGTAATGTTTCTTGCGCAGATATATTTAGTATTAATAAAAAAGAAAATAGTGTTGTAATATTTCTCATAATTTTGTTTGATAAAATAGCTGTCAAATATAGACAAGTGAAGCAAGAAAGCCTATACCTTTTAAAAAAAGTAGATATATATTAACATCTTAATTATTCAATCTATAATTTGAAGGTGTTATCTTCTTTAATTCCTTAAACTTTCTATTAAAGTTAGATATATTTTTAAATCCAGATCTTTCTGACACATCAATAACTGAATAGTCTTTATTTTGTAGTAATCTACATGCATTTTCTACTCTAAGCTCATTTAAAAAAGTAAAAAAAGTTTTATTCGTTCTTTGTTTAAAATATCTGCAAAAAGCATTAGATGTCATATTTGCTATCTCTGCTATATCGTCTAGTTCTATTTTTTTATTAAAATTTTGCAATGTATAATCCATTATGTTTCGCATTCGCTTACCTTCATTATCAGTATACTTTTTTTCGTAAACAAACGATGAAAGAGATTCTACCTTAGAACTTGAAATAACTGTTAACATTTTAATAAAAACAGTAAACTTCACTAAATCCCTACTTTTTTGTAATTTTAAAAAAAGCTTTGTTATTTTTACTTTATTATTTACTATTCTAAAACTATTCTTGGATTTACTAAAAAAAGGTGCTATTTCTTTAAATTCATCCAATTCAAAAAAAGTTTCGCCAAATGATTTTTTAGTAAAAAAAAGCGAGATCATTGATGATTTTTTTATTACTGAATTATCACTTTTAAAAACATGGGGCTGTCTACTTCCTATTACTAGAATATCATTAGAATGGTATTCATTAACAGTATCACCAACAATTAAAGTACCTTCACCTTTAATAATATAACACAACTGTACTTCTTCGTGCTCATGATACTTATCATAAAAAAAAGCACCAATATCTTCTTGATAAATCAGTCCTAAATTTTTAGTTTTTGGTATTTTAAATGGTAAAACCTTCATAGAAATAGGTAATATTTTAAACAAATCTATGATATATTAACACTATTTATACTATAAATAAACATTAAGGATAATATAGTACATGCTATGGTTAAAAAACAAACAAGAAACTCAATAAATCAACTATAACTTTGCCTTAAAAAAACAAACAATGAGTACTATACAATGGAATGGTGTTATGCCAGCAGTTACAACTAAATTTACAGATAACGACACATTAGATTTAGTAAATTTTGAACTAAACATTAAAGCACAGTTAAACGCAGGTGTTAGCGGTATTATTTTGGGAGGAACACTTGGTGAAGCTAGTACACTTACTGATGATGAAAAAAGAGTAATCGTAAGAAAAGCTGTAGAAGTTGTTAATGATCAAGTGCCAGTAATAATGAATATTGCAGAGCAAACGACAGTTGCAGCTATCGACACAGCTAGAAAAGCAAAGGAAGACGGAGCGTTAGGTTTAATGATGTTACCTCCGATGCGATATAAAGCTGACAATAGAGAAACTACTACCTACTTTAAAAAAGTAGCGAACAGTACTACATTACCAATTATGGTATACAACAACCCAGTTGATTACGGTATTGAGGTTACTTTAGACATGTTTGAAGAATTATTACGTGATTGTCCAAACATTCAAGCAGTAAAAGAATCTACAAGAGACTTATCTAACATTACTCGTATTAAAAATCGCTTTGGAGATCGTTTAGCTATCTTATCAGGAGTTGACACTTTAGCTTTAGAAAGTATTTTTATGGGTGCTGATGGATGGGTTGCTGGTTTAGTTTGTGCATTTCCGGCAGAAACAGTAGCTATTTTTAACTTAGCAAAAGCAGGAAGAACTAAAGAAGCTATAGAAATTTACCGTTGGTTCTTACCTTTATTAGAGCTAGACATTAACTCTAAATTAGTTCAAAATATTAAATTGGCAGAGGTCGCTACAGGTATTGGTACAGAGAATGTACGTGAGCCACGTTTACCTTTAATTGGAGAAGAAAGAGAAAGAGTTTTAGCTATTATTGAAAATGGATTAAAAACGAGGCCTACTTTACCTGAATATAAAGAATTAGCTCTAATGGATTAATCTTAAATTTAAGGTTAATTATGTTTTTATAAGGTACAACTTAATAGATTATTGCTTTAATTTTTAGGCAATGATTTTACAAGTTTCAACAAAATGTATAAATCTCATTAAATGTAAAACACATTTAAAAAAATAAATCTAATGATTACAGGAAAAAATTATATAGGAAATCAATTAAAGGCTGAGGGAACTACCACTCATAAAACTGTAAACCCAAAGTTAAACACACAAAACTCAACACCTTTTTACCAAGCAACTTTAAATGAAGTTAACGAAGCTGTAGCGTTAGCTGATAGTGCCTTTAAAGTATATAGAAATATACCTGGGGAGCAAAGAGCTGCTTTTTTAAATGCAATAGCAGATGAAATACTAGCTTTAGATACAGAATTAACTGACATGTATATGTCTGAATCTGGTCTACCAGAAGGAAGAGCGCAAGGAGAAAGAGGTAGAACCATTGGTCAATTAAGAGCTTTTGCTGACTTAATTTTAAAAGATGAATGGAGAAACGTTACCATTGATGAAGCAATTCCAACAAGGCAACCATTACCTAAATCAGATATTAGAAAAACATCAATTCCAATAGGACCTGTTGTTGTATTTGCTGCAAGTAATTTTCCATTAGCTTTTTCAACAGCTGGTGGTGATACAGCAAGTGCCTTAGCATCAGGTTGTCCAGTAATTGTAAAATCACATGCAATGCACTCTGGAACAGGTGAATTGGTAGCATCAGCTATTATTAAAGCTGCTGAAAAAACAGGAATGCCAAATGGTGTATTTTCAAACATTACCGGAAGCGGAAGAGTTGTTGGTACAGCATTAGTTAAGCACCCTAAAGTAAAAGCTGTTGGTTTTACAGGGAGTATTGCTGGTGGTAGAGCTCTTTATAACTTAGCTGCAGAAAGAAATGAACCAATTCCAGTATTTGCAGAAATGGGAAGTATCAACCCTGTAATAGTAATGCCAAATGTAATTGAAAAAAAATCTGCTGAAACAGCAACTACTTATGCTGGTTCAATAACTGTGGGAACAGGACAATTTTGTACTAACCCAGGTTTATTATTAACACTTGCTGGTGATAAAACAGATGCTTTTATTAAAGATTTAGCCGAAAAAACGGTGGCAATTGCACCACAGTGTATGTTACACCCAAACATTAAAGATGGTTTTGTATCAAACGGTAAAATAGTAACCTCGCAACCAGGTGTAGAAATAGTAGGTCAAATAACAAATAATATTGAAGCTAACTTTGCTGCCTCAACTATATGTACGGTATCAGGATCAGACTTTTTAACAAACCCAAAAATGCATACCGAAGTTTTTGGACCTTTTTCTTTAGTTGTTAAAGCAAAAGACCAAGCCGAGTTGGTAGAAGTTATTGATAGCTTAGAAGGACAATTAACAGGAACAGTATTAGCTGAAAAAGAAGACTTCACTGAGTTACCTGTAATAGCAGATGCTTTACAAGCAAAAGTAGGTAGAATTATTTTTAACGGAGTGCCAACAGGTGTAGAAGTCTGTGAATCAATGACACACGGTGGACCATACCCGGCTTCATCAGACGCTAGGTTTACAGCCGTTGGTTTAGGTGCTATAAAAAGATGGATAAGACCTTTTAGTTTTCAAGATTGGCCAACTGAATTGTTACCAACTGAACTAAGAAATTAGAATTTCATCTGTTATTAATAATAAATTCAGAAAGCAATAAATACAATAATAGGAATTAACAATTTCTTTAAAAAAGGGAATAATTGAAAACTTTTTTACCTACACTAAAGAAATTGAAAAAAAATGCTGACTTCGTTTTCTTGATTAGAGAATTTTTTGAAGGGTTTTTTATAAGAAAGAATACAAGTCAGCTATTTAATTTAATATGAGAAAAACTTTTTTTTGTGTAGATGCACACACTTGCGGAAATCCTGTAAGAGTTGTTGCCGGTGGTGGACCTAATTTAATTGGATCAAACATGAGTGAAAAACGTCAGCATTTTTTAAAAGAATATGACTGGATTCGTAAAGGATTAATGTTTGAACCTCGTGGTCACGATATGATGAGCGGTAGTATTTTATTTCCTCCTCACAATCCAGAAAACGATTTTGCTATTTTATTTATTGAAACTTCTGGTTGTTTACCAATGTGTGGACACGGAACAATTGGAACCATTACTATTGCAATTGAAGAAGGGTTAATTACGCCTAAAATTCCAGGGAAAATTAAAATGGAAGCACCTGCTGGTTTAGTAAATATTGAATATGGACAAACAGGTAAAAAAGTAGATTGGGTAAGATTAACTAATGTAAAAAGTTATTTAGCAGCAGAAAATTTAACCATTGATTGTCCTGAATTAGGTAAAATTACTTTTGATGTTGCCTATGGTGGTAATTATTATGCTATTGTAGATCCTCAGAAGAATTTTTCTGGAGTACATGATTTTACTGCAAGTAAAATAATTCAATATTCTCAAGTTGTTAGAAATCGTATTAATGAGAAATATCCAGATATGTTTATTCATCCAGAAAATGATACCATTAAAGATGTAACTCATATGTTATGGACAGGTAATCCGATTGACCCAACTTCTTCAGGTAGAAATGCTGTTTATTATGGAGACAAAGCCATCGACAGGAGCCCTTGTGGAACAGGTACTTCTGCACGACTAGCACAATTATACGCCAAAGGAAAACTAAAAGTAAATGAAGAATTTATTCACGAAAGTTTTATTGGTAGTAAGTTTATCGGTAGAGTAGAAAAAGAAACTACTTTAGATGGTAAAATGGCAATTATTCCTAGTATTCAAGGCTGGGCTAAAGTATTTGGTTACAATAATATTCTTATCGATGATGAAGACGATCCATATGCTTATGGATTTCAGGTAATCTAAACTTAAAACAACTACCTTTCAATCAAAAAAATTGAAAATAGACAAATACGAAATTATAAAGAATCATTGCTATACCGATCTTGTTTATCAAAGAATAAACAAGAAACTAGGTGTAGCTTTTTCTAGATATAAAAGTCAAGTTCTTATAAAGAAAGTATTAGAAGATACTGCTATAGATAATTATAAGAAGTTAGGAAAGAATTTTTATATCTCCAATATAAAACACAACATAAAAATTACAATTAACTCTAACACATTTAGAGTTATAACTGTAGATAGAATCATTAAAGAGTAAGTATAAAACAATATATTAAATGTCGAAAGAAGTAGTAATTATTGGTGGAGGAATTATAGGTTTATGTTCAGCTTATTACCTTCAGAAAGAAGGTCATAAAGTTACAGTAATTGATAAATCAGATTTTTCAAGTGGTGCCTCTTATGTAAACGCAGGTTATATAACACCGAGTCATATTGTTTCTTTAGCAGCTCCAGGAATGATTAACAAAGGAATTAAATGGATGTTTGATTCAAAAAGTCCTTTTTCTGTAAAGCCTCGTTTAGATTATGATTTTTTAAAATGGACTTGGCTATTTAAAAAAGCATCTACCAAAGAGAAAGTTGAAAATTCTATTAAAACCATAAAAGATATTAATGTTTTAAGTAGGGAATTATATCAAGATATAAAAAACTCTAATGATTTCGATTTCTTTTATAAACACAAAGGCTTATTAATGTGCTATCAAACAGATAAAGCTGGTGAAGAAGAATGGACTACTGGAAAAAGAGCTATACAAGAAGGTTTAAAAGTTGAAAATTTAACGAAAGAGCAAGTACTAAAACTAGAACCGAATGCTGGTTTAAATATAAAAGGAGCTGTGTATTACCATACAGATGCACATATGACTCCAAATGAATTTATGCCACAATTAAAATCTTATTTAGAAAAAAAGGGCGCTACCATTTTATCTAATGAAGAAGTAATAGATATAAATGTAAAAAGCGATAAAGTAACATCAATAAGAACCAATAAACAAGAATTAATTGCTGATGAAATCGTTGTAGCAACAGGTTCTTGGTCACAAAATTTATTAAAAAAATTAAACACAACGGTACCTGTTCAAGCTGGTAAAGGCTATAGAATTAATGTAAAAAAAGAAACCGGAATTACAATACCTGCAATTTTAATGGAAGCTAAAGTTGCTGTAACTCCTATGAATGGTTTTACGCGTTTTGCTGGTACTATGGAAGTTGATAAAATAAATAACAAAATAAACCGTGTTAGAGTAAATGCAATAGCCAAAGCTAGTGAAGTTTTTTATGATGGTTTAAAAATTGAACAAAAAGAAATTGATGATGTAGCTTGCGGTTTAAGGCCATGTTCTCCTGATGGCTTACCTTATATTGGACGTTTATCTAAAGTTAAAAACGTGACTATTGCTACTGGACACGCTATGATGGGGTGGAGCTTGGGCCCTGCTACAGGTAAATTAATTTCAGAAATTATTTCTGATAAAAAAACAAGTTTAGATTTACAACCCTTTCACGTAGAAAGGTATTCATAATCTTACATTACCTACAAGCATCTAAAAAAATAATTAAACATATCTTTAAGAAAATATGCGTTACGACCAAATAAACAACTCTTTATTTATAGAAAACAGAAAACGTTTCATCTCTCAAATGAAACCAAACACTATTGCTATCTTAGTATCTAATGATGTAAAGCATAACAATGCTGATGATGTAATGGGGTTTGCTCAGAATAATGACCTGTTTTATTTATCTGGAATTGATCAAGAAGAAACAATTTTAGTATTATATCCTGATGCTTATAAAGAAGAGAATCGTGCCGTTTTATTTGTAAAAGAAACAAATGAACAAATTAAAATTTGGGATGGTGAAAAACTAACAAAAGAGCAAGCTATTGAGGTTTCTGGAATTGATAGAATAGAATGGTCTAGTAATTTTGAAATGACTTTACAATACATGGCTTTTGAAGCTGATGGATTTTATTTAGGTCATAATGAACATCTAAAACGTGCTACTAAAGATCAAGAAACACAACAAAACAGAATGATAAAATGGTGTAAAGAAAAATATCCTTTACACGAATATTATAGAGCTGCAAAAATTACTCGCAGTTTAAGACCTGTCAAGTCAGATAAAGAAATTCAATTAGTGCAAAAAGCCGCCGACATAAGTATAAATTCTTTTGTATCGGTTTTAAAAGCTTGTAAAGCTACTATGAAAGAGTATGAACTAGAGGCTGAACTAGCTTATAATTTAGTTAAATCTGGCGCCTCCCATCATGCCTTTCAACCGATCGTTGCTTCTGGTAAAAATGCTTGTGCACTGCATTACAACACAAATGATTCAACTTGTAATGATGGCGAAATGATTTTACTTGATTTCGGAATTTGTTATGCTAATTATAATAGTGACACTACGCGATGCTTTCCTGTTAATGGAAAATTTTCTAAAAGACAAGCTGCAGTTTACACCGCCGTTTTACACTGTTTAAAAGAAGGTAGTAAATTATTAAAGCCTGGTATTTTACCGATTGATTATGAAAAAAACATGGCTAATTTAGTAGAAAATGAGTTAATAAAACTAAACTTATTAGATACTAATGACGTTGCCAACCAAAACCCTAAGAAACCTTTATATAAAAAATATTTTATGCACGGAACAGCCCATTATTTGGGCTTAGATGTACATGATGTTGGGTTATATTCCCGCCCATTTGAAGCAGGCATGGTTTTAACTTGTGAACCTGGAATTTACATTCCTGAAGAAGGAATTGGTTGCCGACTTGAAGATGATTACCTGATTACTGAAAACGGAAATATAAATTTAACAGCTGCAATGCCTATAGAAATTAAAGATATTGAAGCATTAATGAATAATTAAAAAAATATTAAATGAATACATTCGGAATTGGAGGTTCTACCATAGAAGCAGAATTAAATGCTATAACTCCAAATACACACTTAGTTGTCCCTATTCAAAAAGAAGAATTTCAATATAGAATAAACAAAGCTTGTAAATTGATGAAAAGTCAAAACAAACAAGCAATGTATTTACATGCTGGAACTAATTTATTTTATTTCACAGGAATGAAATGGAGTTCTAGTGAACGAATGGTTGGTGCCATTTTATTTCAAAATGGAAGCCTTCATTTTATCGCTCCTGAGTTTGAGAAAGGAACTATTTTAGACTTCATGTTGATAAGCGGTAGAGTTAATTGCTGGGAAGAACATGAAAGCCCATACGAACTATTTGCTAAAATTTTAGTTGATAATAATGTAACCGAAGGAGCTATTTTTATGGATGAGGCAACACCTTTTTTTATTATTGATGGAATAAATAAAGTAGCAGCATACACATTAGAAGATGCAAAATCAATTACAGCTGGTTGCAGAATGATAAAATCTGACGCTGAAATTGCCATTATGCAACATGCTATGAACATTACATTAGAGGTTCAAAAAGCAGCAGCAAGAATTTTACGTGTTGGTATATCTGCTAAAGAGGTTACTGATTTTATTCATAATGCACATATTAAGTATGGAATTCCTTCTGGGTCGTATTTTTGTATCGTTTTATTTGGTGTTGACTCTTCATTTCCACACGGTGTAAAATCTCCAAAAAATTTAGAAGAGAACGAAATTGTTCTTATAGACACTGGCTGTCAATTAAACGACTATATTTCAGATATTACTAGAACTTATGTTTTTGGTAAAGCAAATGATTTGCAAAAATCTATTTGGAATATTGAAAAGGAAACACAACAAGCAGCTTTTAATGCAGCTAAATTAGGTAATACATGTGAAGATATTGATAATGCAGCAAGAGTTGTATTAGAATCTCATAATTTAGGTCCTGATTATAAATTACCAGGGTTACCACATAGAGTTGGTCATGGAATTGGGTTAGGAATTCATGAATGGCCATACATTGTTAGAAACGATAAAACTATTTTAGCTTCAGGAATGACTTTTAGTAATGAACCTATGATTTGTGTACCTAACGAATTTGGAATTCGTCATGAAGATCATATTATGATGACCGAAGAAGGCCCTGAATGGTTTACAAAGCCTATGTATTCTATCGAAGATCCATTTGGCATAAATCAAAATAATTGAATATTATAAAATAGCTAGTAAAGCTAGAATAAATGCAGCTTTTTAAACAATAATAAAACGCTAGATAAACTAAACATATTATGAAACTAATTCGCTTTTTCTATTTTTTATTTTTTACATTATTATTTATAGGCTGTAAAACCACAGAAACAACTGAAAAATCATCCTCAAAAACAACAACTTTTCAAAAAATAGCAGCTATAAAGAATGTAGTGAGCATTGAAAAAAGGGATATAGTAAGCCATTTCGATGAAAACTATGAAATATGGTTTGAGCAACCAGTTGATCATAATGATTTATCAAAAGGTACTTTTAAACAACGTGTTTTTTTAGGTTTTGAAAATCCTACACAACCAGTAATTGTAGAACTTCGTGGTTATGGAATAGGCCGAGAAACTGCTGGGGAGTTAGCAAAACATTATAATGCGAATCAATTAAGTATTGAGCATCGTTACTTTAATAATTCGCGACCTAAAAAAATAGATTGGAACACACTTACTGTTGAAAATGCAGCTAAAGATCAAGCTATTATTATTGACGCTATTAGAAATGCTTTATATCCAAATACAAAGTTTATATCTACTGGAATATCTAAAGGTTGCCAAACAACCATGGCACATCGTAGATACTTTCCTAAAAACGTAGATGCTTGTGTTTGTTATGTTGGCCCTTTAAACTATAAACGTGAAGACCCTAGAGTTTATGAATTTTTAAAAACGGTAGGAACAAAAGAAGATAGAGAAAATATTAAAGCTTTTCAAGAACTTTGTTTTGAAAATAGGGAAGCTCTTTTAGATAAAATGAAAATCGCAGCCAAGGAAAAAGGATTAACTTGGGAATTTGGAGCTGAAAAAGCAATTAATTATACTATTTTAGAGTATTCTTTTTCTTTTTGGCAATGGGGAAACAGTGTTGATAGTATACCTACTAAAAACATTTCTATAGATGACATCTATAAACATCTTATTAGTGTATCTGGTTATGGTTTTTTTGAAGAAAAGTCAGTTGATGGTTTACAACCTTATTTTTGGGCTGCTTTAACAGAACAAGGAATTTATGGTTACGAAACTGCTCCTTTTAAAAAATACTTCAATAATGAATCAAAAATTTACAAATTTGATTGGGCTTTTCCTGAAGGCATTTCAAAAGAGTATAATTTAAAGCCAATGCAAGAGGTTAAAAATTTCCTTGATAATTCAGCCGAAAAAATGCTTTTTATTTACGGAGAATACGACACTTGGAGTTCTACCGCCGTTGAATTAAGTACTGATGCAAAAAAGAGAGAGTTATATAAATTTGTAAAACCTAAAGGGAGTCATACAACTCGTGTTGAAAGTTTTAATACTGAAAACAAGAAAAAGATTTATGATATTATTGATCGTTGGTTAGAAAAAAAATAACAACCACCGTTTAAATATTAAATAATTAAAAACCTTTATCTAAAACGGCAATTAAACTGTCATTTTAGATAAAGGCTTTTTTATAATCCTTATTTTTTGGGCTTAACTTTAAATATTAAAAAAACCAAAGCTCACCTTTTAATTACCTAAGTATAAAACCGTCTTTCATTGGGTCGTTTGGATCAATCAAAAAAGTTTGTATTCCTGTAATGTGTGCTGTTCCTTCTACTTCTGGAATAACAGCATTGTATGCCCCATAACGTTCTTCCGAAACAACTGAGCCTTTAAAAACAGCTCCTGTTATACTTTCAATTGTCATAGTTTCTCCATATTTAATTTCATCTCTTTTTTTATGAATAGCCATTCTACCTGAAACACCAGATCCTGTAGGGCAACGATCTACTTCTCCTTCAGCAAAAATGCATACATTTTTACTATCATTTCCTGAGGCTTGTTTTTTATTATCTATAAAAATAGTTCCATATAAAAAACTTAAATCTTCTTCTAATGGATGCGTAATTTCTTTATCTGTATTCATAACAGCATGTTTAATTTTCATACCATTAGCAATTAACGCTCGATAGGAATCGGTACTTAAATCAAAGTCAAAATTATTCTTAGCCATATCTATATAAGCATAAAAAGCACCACCATAAGCTAAATCGTATGTTACAGTTCCTACCCCATCAACCTCAACAGCTCTATCTAAACCTACAACAAAACTTGGCACACAATGAAAACGTACACCTGTTACTTTGCCGCCTTCTACGTTAGCAAAAGATGTTATCCTTCCACAAGGAGCATCTATCTTTAAAATATTTTCACCTTCTTTAACACTAATCCAATTCATTTCTACTGCCAATGTAGATATAGCAATAATAGCATGACCACACATGGTTGAATACCCTTCGTTATGTAAAAATATAATTCCAAAGTCTCCCTCATCGTCATTTGGTGGTAATAAAATACATCCATACATATCTGGATGACCTCGTGGTTCAAACATTAATGCCGTTCTTAAATGATCAAAATTATCTTTACAATAACGTCTGTAATCTAAAACATTGTTTCCTTTCAATTTAGGAAATCCGTCTACTATAACACGTAAAGGTTCTCCTCCTGTATGCATATCAATAGTCTTGATTTGCAGCCAATCTTCCTTTGCTGTAAAATCAGTATTTGACAGTATGTTTTTATATGTGCTACTCATTTGAATATTTGTTATAATAGTAATTTGCTGCCGCTAAATCTTCTAAAGCATGACCTACAGATTTAAAAACAGTAATTTCTTCCTCATTTTTTCTTCCAGTTTTTTTACATGAACATAGTTCAAATAAATCTGCTCTAATATTTTCTTCTTTTAATGTTCCGTTTTGTAATGGAATGAAAATATCGCCACTTTCTTTTAATCCTCCTTGAAAAGTATCAATATAAACAGCTGCTTTTACTATTGTTTCATCATCAGCCTCTCTCATATCTTTTTTATAAGCTCCTACCAAATCAATGTGCTGCCCTGGTTTTAAATATTTACCTAATACTAAAGGTGCTTTAGACAATGTTGCACAAGAAATAATAGATACTTCTGCTATTTTCTCTTCAATAGTTTTTACAGCGGTAATTGTAAAATTTTCATTTTTAAGTGTATCACAAATAGCTTGCGCTTTACTAAAATCACGTCCCCAAATAAAAACATTTTTAATTGGTCGTACTGAGGCATGTGCTTTAATTAAATTAGTAGATAAAGCTCCTGTACCTATCATTAATAGAGAAGAAGCATCTTTTCTTGACAAAAATGAGGAAGCTAAAGCTGAAGCTGCTGCAGTACGTTTTACCGTTAAGTTCTTGGCTTCTAATATTGCTTTAACGGTACCTCTAACGGCATCTAAATAAATATAAGTTCCGTTAATAGCCGGTAAATCGAATTTACTATTTTCTGGACTTACAGTAACTATTTTTACTCCTGCATTTTTACTAGGTGTCCATGCAGGCATCAACAATAACGTAGAATCGACATTTACTTCTGGGTTTGCAAAATCATGATGATGACGCATAGGAACAATCGTGTCTTCCGAAGAAAAAGAAATTTTTAATTCAGAAATCAATTCTATAAAATTGGTATTATTTTCTATAAAATCACTGTCTATTTGAATAATTTTTTTCATTCTCAAAAATAAGGATTTAGAAAAAAAGATATCGTAGACTAACTAAATATATAGCAATATATGTACTAAATTAGTTAAAATAGTATCACTTAAAATACAAATACACGAATAACAAGTTAATATAAAACTACAACAAATAGTTTATCAGCAAATTATTAACAAAAAAAAACACTTTAGTAAGTTTACTAAAGTGTTTTTTTGATGTCAAACTATTTTTAAAAATTAGCGATCCCTTTTTCTAACCAATTATAATATTCATCTACATTTGGTGTGTAAGATGCTGGATCTATTAAATTAGATTCATCATGCGCCATTAATACATAAAATGGCTGGGAGTTTGCTTTGTATTTTATGGTTTGTAATTCACTCCATTTTTGCCCAATATACTTTAACTTCTTTCCTGGGTTTAATTTAGAATCAACAATCTCATCATCATCTAAAGCTCTTTTATCATCAACATATAATGATATTAATACAACCTTATTTTTTAAGACGTTTAACACTTTAGGTTTTACCCAAACATTTTGTTCCATTTTACGACAATTCACACAAGCATGCCCTGTAAAATCTATCATTACTGGTTTTCCTACTTTTTTAGCATACGCCAATCCTTTGTCATAATCATGAAAAGAAATAATATCATGAGGAGGCATTAAATGTGCTCCTTCTGGCAAACCACTATGACTACCAGCTTCTTTATCTGAAACAGTAATAGTACTTTGTTTTGTATATCCTACACCGTATGGTGATTCACTATAACTCTGTGGTGGTGGAAAGGCGCTAATTAAATTTAAAGGTGCTCCCCATAAACCTGGCAACATATAAATTGTGAATGCTCCTACTATTAAACCTAAACTTAACCTTCCTACAGAAATGTGTTTTTGTGGACTATCGTGAGGTAATTGAACTTTACCTAATAAATACAGCGTTAATGCTCCGAATATTGCAATCCAAATAGCTATAAATACTTCTCTTTCTAATAAATGTAATTGTAAAACTAAATCGGCATTCGATAAGAATTTAAAAGCAAAAGCTAATTCTAAGAACCCTAATACTACTTTCACAGTATTTAACCAACCTCCTGATTTTGGTAATGAATTTAACCAACCAGGGAAAGCTGCAAACAATGCAAAAGGTAAAGCTATTGCAGATGAAAAACCTAGCATACCAATAATAGGTGCTAAACCTCCAACTGAAGCTGAAAGAACTATTATATTACCAACAAATGGGCCAGTACATGAAAAAGATACAATTGCTAAAGCTAATGCCATAAAAAAGATTCCAATTAAACCTCCTTTATCAGCTTTACTATCTATTTTATTTGCCCATGAACTTGGAAGCATAATTTCAAAAGCTCCTAAAAATGACAACCCAAATATGATTAGTACAATAAAGAAAATAATATTGAAAGTAACACTTGTTGAAAATTCATTAATTGCGCTTGCTCCAAAAACACCAACAACAGCAGTACCTAGCAGAACATATATCGCAATAATAGATATCCCGTAAATAATTGCATTTTTTATTCCTTGTGATTTGTTTTTACTCTGTTTTGTAAAAAAGCTTACCGTCATTGGAATTAGGGGAAATACACATGGCGTAAATAAAGCTATAAAACCAGCTCCTAATCCTAATAAAAATATAGCCCAAAGCCCTTTACCTTCTGTTTTATTGTCAGTATCATCATCCGTCTTAGCGACATCAGAAGTAGTTTTCTTTTTTAATACACTTTTAGTTAAATCAAAAACTAAATCAATTTCTTTTGGAGGTAAACATTGTTCATCGGTACAAGCAATAAACTCAACAAAAGCTTCAAGTTCTTTAACATCTCCGCTAACCAATTCTATTTCTTGTTCAAAAACAGCTTTATGAGCGAATGACTTTATATTCATTCCTTCCTCATTAAAAAGTTTTGTAAACTTAACTTTCCCTTTTGGTTCTTTAGTATTGCCTAATATTTTAACAGCTCCTCCGTTATCGTCATAAGTAAAGGTTGTTGCTATTGGCCCTCCTTTTGGTACTTCTTGTGAATATAAACTCCACCCTTGCTCAATAGTAGCTTTGGTTATTAGTTTAAATTTTGATTCTGATATTTTTTCGACAGATGTTTTCCACGTAATAGGGTTAAATATCTGGCTGTTTGCTGTTAAGTTTATAACTAAACTTAACAGTAATATGAATATTTTTTTCATCTAATTTATAAGGGAGAATTTAATTAATTTTAAAAGATAAATCTATTTCTTTTGGTGGCAAGCAATTTTCACCTGAACAAACCATATACTCAACAGTTCCGTTTATCGTAAATTTCTCATTCGTTTTTAACCTTACTCGTTGTGTAAAAACCGCTTTATTATCAAAGTATTTAATACGCATTTGAAATATCTCATCATCAACGACATGCCCTTCCTCCTCTTTTGTATTTCCTTTTTTTAAATACCGTTTATCTCCTGAAAAAGAAAACGATGTAGGTATTGGTCCTCCTGTAGGAATCTCTTGAGAATACAGATGCCAATCGCTATCTAAAGTTGCTGTTGCTATTAACTCACTTTCTTTCTCTGATATCTTTTTTACTGAGGTAGTCCATTTTATAGGATTATGTATTTGTCCATAGGCAACAAAGCTCGCCACAAGTAGTAAAATTGTTATTAATTTCTTCATTATTATGTAATTAATTAATAAGGTTGTTCTTTTTTTGGCAAAAATAGCATCTTTCTTTGTTAAATCGTGTTTCATTACAAAAAGTTTAGCTCTTTTAACTTTTAAACAACAACAAATCTACTGATATACTAACAGTTACGCAACTTTCACATTACAATTACTTTTTTTAAAAAATATATTATTCTTGATTTTTTTATTTATTCTATACATTTATTCTAAAAAAAAGTATAAAAACATTGATTAGCTTCTTAATTTAGCCAATTAAAATAATCTTTTATTAAAAAAGATAAAATAAAAAAGCTCTTTTAACGTATAAAAAATGCAGACAACTAAACTTAATACTCAAAGTATATTACCTCTTACTTGCTCTAGATCAGGAACATGCTGTTTTGGAAAATCTGTAATGCTTAACCCATGGGAATTATTAAATTTTAGTAAAGAGAAAAAAATTACTTCGAGAGAGTTTCGCGATCTTTATTGCGAGTTTGGTGGTATTCGATTGCGTTTTGACGGAAAAGAAGATAAAAATGGACAAAAAGCATGTAATCAATATGTAGATAATGTTGGCTGTAGTGTACACCAAGGTCGTCCATTAGCTTGTCGTTTGTATCCTTTAGGTCGTCAAATACAATTTAATAAAGCACACTATATATATGAAGGTAATAAATTTCCTTGTTTAAATGACTGTTCTGAAGTTTTAGAATTACCTAAACTTAGTGTTGGTGAATACCTTAAAGGGCAGGAAGCTGATTTATTTGAAAAAGCACAAGATGAATACTTAATCGTAATGCAAAACATTGCCGATATTGCTTTTGAATTACTTTTAGATTCTGGTTTAGCTGAATCTGGAGACACAAAAACACTTGCTACTTGGAGGGTTATAGGAGATGAGTCCCCTGAGCTAGTATCTGAAAGAATAGGTGAAGATTGGATGAATTATTTAATGACTCCTACTATTGACACGACTAATAATCCTATTACTTTTGCTCAAAAACACAATAATTTACTGCAACTAAAAGCGCAAGAAGAGTTCGGAAACTTACAAACTTTTAACGAACTTCATGATGCTTCTGTTTTAATGGTTGGTGTGGCATTACATTTAGCAAGAGGTTTAGGTGCTGATGTAAAGGGAATTTCTGAGCATTGGATAGAAATTGCAAAAAATAACGGAGCTAAAGAATAGTATTTAATTGAGAAAACAACTTTGTTTATTAAGGATATTCCCACAATATACTTACTACATATTTTGTAGTTAACTACAAAATATGTAGCTTTGTAAAAAAAAGAATGAACACACCTAAACCTGGAGAACCTGTAAGGGGTTCTAAATCTGGAAAACCAATAATGGCTCTTTTTGATTTATTAGGAAGAAATTGGGCAATGAATATTCTTTGGCACCTAAAGGAAAATCAAAAATCATTTAGTGAGTTAGAGAAATTATGTGACGGAATATCTCCTACAACATTAAATACTAGGTTAAAAGAACTTCAAAAAACTTTTATTATCGAAAAGGTTGTTGATGGATACAAACTAACAGATATGGGTGAAGAGTTATTCAATCTTTTTAATCCAATAAGAAAATGGTCAGAAAAATGGGCCAAAAATTTTTAACTAAATACTAAAAATATGTTTTTAATTAATTTTAATTTTATAAAACCTATAGATGAAGTAAATTCTTTTACAGAACTGCATAGAGAATATGTTTCTAATTTATATAAAACAGGCCTTTTTATATTTGGAGGATCTAAAGATCCTCGTAATGGTGGAGTTGTTATTGCAAATTCTAATTCAGAGAAAGAGCTTTGTGATATTTTAGAAAAAGATCCTTTAATTATTCAAAAAGTCGCAGAATATAGCTTAACAAAGTTTACTCCTTTAATGAGTATCGAAAAGCTGGACTTTTTATTAAGCAAGTAAGAAACACCTGACACTTTAATGCTAAAATTATTCAGATTTACAATGAGAGTGAGACAAAATAAAAAAGGTAATGATTCTCAGAATAATATCTTTCTAAAATAAAACTAAACTATCATATAAATTTACTTAGTATATTGTGTACAATAAAAAAATAAATAATGAACCTAAAAGAGGAATCTAAATCTATAGAGAATTATTTTTCACCTAAGATTATTACAACGGTTAATGATCAATACGTGAAATTAGCAAAAATAAAAGGAGAAGATATTCCTTGGCATAATCACGAAAATGAAGATGAGTTATTTTATATATCAGAAGGTTCTTTATTAATGGAAATTGAAAACCAACCAAGTTTCATAATGGATAAAGGAGATTTATTTGTTGTTAAAAAAGGTGTTAACCACAGAGTATCTTCAGAAAATGAATGTCTAATTATGCTTATTGAAAGTAAAACAACCAAACATACCGGAACTACTGAGTCATCTATTACAAAATCAATAGACGATCAAAAATATTAATCACAAAAAAAGAGCTTACCAAATGGTAAACTCTTTTTTATTTTTATAAATATCTGCTACTATTCTAAAGCACCTAAATAACGTTCTGCATCTAAAGCTGCCATACAACCCGTACCAGCTGCTGTTACTGCTTGACGATATTCTTTATCTTGTATATCACCAGCTGCAAAAACTCCAGGTAAGTTTGTTTTTGTAGATTTTCCTTTTGTAATTAAATAACCAACGTCATCCATATCTAAAACACCTTTAAATAAATCAGAATTCGGTTTATGTCCAATAGCAATGAAAGCACCTGTTACGGCAATTTCTTTCTTATCACCTGATTGATTATTTACAACACGAACACCTTCAACCACATCTTTACCTAAAACCTCATCTAATTCCGTATTAAATAAAACCTCTATGTTAGCTGTTTTTTCAACCCTGTGTTGCATTGCTTTTGAAGCTCTCATATGATCTTTTCTAACTAATATTGTAACCTTGCTACAAATATTAGCTAAATACGTTGCTTCCTCTGCAGCTGTATCACCAGCACCAACAACAATTACATCTTGTCCTTTATAAAAGAAACCGTCACAAGTAGCACAAGCCGAAACTCCACCACCTATTAAACGCTGTTCACTTTCTAATCCTAAATATTTTGCTGTTGCACCTGTAGAAATAATTATAGTCTCAGCTTCAATCTCTATAGATTCATCAACTATTACTTTATGAATCCCTCCTACTTCTGTACTTAAATCAACTTTAGTTACCATTCCAAAACGAACTTCCGTACCAAAACGCTCAGCTTGTTTTTGTAAATCGTTCATCATTGCTGTTCCGTCAGTTCCGTTTGGATATCCTGGATAATTATCTACCTCTGTAGTTGTAGTTAATTGTCCACCCATTTGCATTCCTGTATACATAATAGGTTTCATATCTGCTCTTGCAGCGTAAATTGCAGCGGTATATCCTGCTGGTCCTGAACCAATAATCAAACATTTAATTTTTTCTGCCATCGTCTAAAATTTTTTGGAGTTACAAATGTAATTTTTTTTTACATCTATTGTCTTTTTTTGATATATATTTTGATTATTAGACGATAAACAAAAATTATCTTACCTACTTAAAAAAAAGTTTTTTTTATTGCTTCATATACATATATTTTATCTATATTTGCACCCCGATAACTATTCGGGGTGTAGCGTAGCCCGGTCATCGCGCCTCGTTTGGGACGAGGAGGTCGCAGGTTCGAATCCTGCCACCCCGACTAAAAGACTTAAGATTTTTCTTAAGTCTTTTTTGTTTTCGGTAGTTTCCTTTTCTTATTTACTTAAGTTTTATGTAAATTCGTAACTATGAAAACACTACAACAATGGTTTGATGAATATGCTGTTAGTCATCAAAATGAAACAAATATTTCGATACACTTTATATGCGTTCCTGCTATATTTTTTAGCATCGTAGGTATATTTATGAGTATTCCTTCTCAACTTTTAAACAACTTAATTAAAATCTATAATCCGTTAATAATAAACTGGGCAACTGTTGTGCTTGTTTTCTTTTTACTATTCTACTTACGTTTATCATTTTCTATGTTCATTAAAATGTTAGTTTTCTCAATTCTTTGCATTATTGGAAATTATTACTTAAGCATATACTTGCCTCTGTTATACACTTCAATAGCTATTTTTATAATCGCATGGATTGGGCAATTTTATGGTCATAAAGTAGAAGGAGCAAAACCTTCTTTCATAAAAGATTTACAGTTTCTTTTAATTGGTCCTGCTTGGGTAATCAAAAAAATATTTAAATAACTGTACTCTAACTTTTAATCTATTATCATTAATAAATAATAAAGGATTTTATCTAAAATAGTGTTTATGGAATTACTTTTTTTAGGCTTAATAAGCGGAACTGTTATCTCTTATTTTATTTTTCAAAAATTTTCTTCAACAAGTAAAAAACACTTGACAGAAAAACAATCCGTCATCTTATTAGATAAGATTAAAAGAGTATCTAAATTGATTACCATAGAAGGTGAGTTTGCCGAAATATATCATCACGAAAATTCTAAAGAAAAATTCTTAGGCTTATTTTCTAGTAAAAAAAAGGCAATTATTTTAATCAATGCTAAAGTGCATATTGGTTTCGATTTTAGAAAAATTAAAATGCATACCGATACTAAGAATAAATCATTGATTTTATCTGACTTCCCTCAACCAGAAGTTTTTTCAGTAGAACCAAACATACGTTTTTACGATATTCAAAACGGATTGCTAAATAAATTTAGCTCAGAAGACTTAACAGAAGTTAATAAAGAAGCTAAAGAACATATTCTTCAAAAAATTCCCGAGAGTAATTTAATGCAAACTGCCAATAAAGAAGCACTAGAAGCTATTTCTCTTATGGAAAATTTAGTTGAAACTATTGGTTGGAAATTAGATTTTTCTGCTTTAGAATTATCAGCTTCAAGCCAAAAACCTATAGAATAACAAGAATTAATGAGTGACTACTATACATCATTTAAATTACTATTAGTTTCTTCTATTTCTTTATTTTTATTTCATTTTATAGACAGTAATAATTATCTAAAATCACTTCAAATAAAATTCGATAAATCTGGAATACATAGAGGGTTTGATTTTTTTATATTTACAAGTATTACTAAATACTTTTTCTTATTACTTGGCGTAGTTGCTATTATATTTTTAATTTCAAAAACCTTTAATATCAAAAACAAATGCATATAGAGCAATTCAGAAATTATTGTATCACTAAAAAAGGAGTTACCGAACATTTTCCATTTGATGATGTTACTTTAGTTTTTAAGGTAATGAATAAAATGTTTGCTTTAAGCGGGCTTAATAGTTGGGAACAGAATGAAGCAAAAGTCAACCTAAAATGTGACCCTGAAAAAGCTTTAGAATTAAGAAGCGAATACGATAGTATTAACCCTGGTTGGCACATGAATAAAAAACACTGGAACACCCTTATTTTAAATAATGATGTTTCTGACAAAATAGCTTTTGAATTAATTGATCATTCTTATGAATTAATTGTAAAAGGATTAACAAAAAAATTACGAGAAGAATTAAAATCAATGTAAAATGTTAAAATCTGACCTTAGAAAACTATATACAAACAAAAGGATTGCACTTACTGAATCTGAAAAAGAAAAACTCGAAGAAAATATTTACCAGCAAATTTTAAAATTTGATTTTAGTAAGATAAACAATGTTCACTTGTTTCTATCGATGAAAAAATTTAATGAAATTGACACACAACCAATTATCGATTTTTTTAGAAAAAATGGAAAAAAAATAATTGTAAGCCAATGTAATTTCAAAGACAACTCACTGTCTCATTTTTACCTAGAAGAAAACACAAAGCTACATTTAAACAAATTTGGTGTTCCTGAACCTATAGAAGCTGAAGAGGTTGCTGTTACAAAAATTGACTTAGTTTTCGTACCCATGCTCATTTCTGATAAAAAAAAATACCGTGTTGGTTACGGAAAAGGATTTTATGATCGTTTTTTGGCTGCTTGCAGAAAAGATGTAAAAACCATTGGCCTTAATTTTTTCCCTCCTATAACAAATATAAAAGACACACACGAATTTGACATTCCGCTTGATGATGTTCTTTATCCTAAATAAAAAACCCCGCTATTAAGCGGGATTTTTATATCTATTATTTCAATAAACTACCCGTTCATAGAAATTAAAAATTCATCGTTATTTTTAGAAACTCTTATTCTGTCATTAATAAATGTCATTGCCTCAACAGGGTTCATATCTGCTAAATATTTACGTAACACCCACATACGCTGTACTGTTTTCTCGTCTAATAATAAATCATCACGACGTGTACTCGATTTAATTAAATCAATCGCTGGGTAAATTCTACGGTTAGAAATATTACGATCTAACTGTAACTCCATGTTACCAGTACCTTTAAACTCTTCAAAGATTACTTCATCCATTTTAGAACCTGTTTCAGTAAGCGCAGTTGCAATAATGGTTAACGAACCTCCATTTTCAATATTACGAGCTGCTCCAAAGAAACGTTTTGGCTTATGTAATGCATTCGCATCAATACCACCTGATAATATTTTACCTGATGCTGGCGCAACAGTATTATAAGCTCTTGCTAAACGAGTAATTGAATCTAATAAAATTACGACATCATGACCACATTCTACTAAACGTTTTGCTTTTTCTAAAACAATATTTGCAACACGTACATGCTTATCTGCTGGTTCATCAAAAGTAGATGCAACTACCTCTCCACGAACATTACGTTTCATATCGGTAACCTCCTCTGGTCTTTCATCAATTAATAAAACGATCTGATATACCTCAGGATGATTTGCTGCTATAGCATTTGCAACATCCTTTAATAACATTGTTTTACCTGTTTTCGGTTGTGAAACGATCATACCACGCTGTCCTTTACCAATAGGAGAGAATATATCAATAATTCTTGTCGATAAAGAGCTTCCCTTTTCTGCTAAATTAAATTTCTCTTCAGAAAACAATGGCGTTAAGTGCTCAAACGACACGCGATCACGAACAATATTTGGATTTAATCCATTTATTTTCGAAACTCTAATTAAAGGAAAGTACTTTTCTCCTTCTTTTGGCGGACGTACATTACCTAAAACAGTATCTCCTGTTTTTAATCCAAAAAGTTTTATTTGTGATTGAGATACGTAGATATCATCTGGTGATGATAAATAATTATAATCTGATGAACGTAAAAACCCATATCCATCAGGCATCATTTCTAATACACCTTCACTTTCTATAATTCCATCAAATTCAAAATCAGGATCTCTATACTTATTTCCACTTTTATTATGTGACTTATTTGTATTCTGATTTTTATGTTGAGGTTTTTTACCCTCTACCTCTTTTCTTGGTCTTGGAACTTGCTTTTTAGCTTCAACTTCTTGTCTAGGGGTTGGAACTTGTTTCTTCGCTTCAACTTCTTGTCTAGGAGTTGGAACTTGTTTCTTAGCTTCAACTTCTTGTCTAGGGGTTGGAACTTGTTTCTTAGCCTCAACTTTCTTTTTTGGAGTTGCAACTTGTTTTTTAGCCTCAACCTCTTTTCTTGGCCTTGGCCTTGGTCTTTTAACCTCTACCTGTTGTTCTACTTCAGTAACAACTTCTGTTTTATTGTCTTCAGATTTCTCAACAGTCTCAACAGTCTCAACCTCTTTCTCTACAACCTTTTCAGCGACTTCTGTCTTTTCTTCCTTAGCTTCAACCTTCACCTTATCAGCAATCTTTACCTCTGGCTGTTTTTCGGTTTCTTCTGTTTTTGCTATTCTCTTCCTCTTAGCTTTTTCTTCAATAGGTTTAGCTTCATTTGCACTAGACTCTGCTTGTGCATCTAAAATTTTATAAACTAAATCTAATTTTTTTAACTGACTTACCTTCGCTAAACCTATAGTTTTGGCTATTGCTAATAAATCCGTTAATTTTTTAGTTTTTAATTCCGAAATCTCGAACATTCGTAAAAATAATTAAGTTATATAATTCTTTATGAATAAAAGAATTTGATTGTATTAAGTTTTTTTTGATTGTAATTACATATGAGCTATACAATTACGACTTGTGCAGTTACTTACTGCTACAAATATATACAAATAATTTAACTTGTAATATTTCTTTTTAAAAAAAGAAATATTACATTTGCAATCTAATAAAAAACATGATACAAAGAAAACAATCTATATATTTATTTATTGCAGTAATTATTTCTGCTGGTCTAACTTTTATTTTTAGTATTTGGACAAGCTCACAGAATAATACACCAATATTTATTGTAGATTTGTTTTCAGGAGTTTCTATTTTAGAAAAAATAACTCCTGTATTATTTTATATTTCAGCTTTATTATCTTTTGTAACTATATTTTTATTTAAAAATCGTCAGTTACAATTTGTCTTAGGGCGATTAAACATATTGATAAACCTTTTTTTATTAGGAATATTGATATATCTATCACAAACATTACCTGGAGAATCTTTAGCTTCTGAGAAAGGTATTGGGATGATTTTTCCTATCATTGTTATTTTGTTATTAGTTTTAGCAAATAAAGCAATTAAAAAGGATGAAGATCTTGTAAAATCTGTAGATAGATTACGATAAACCTAACATCTTAGTATATTTAGTGCGAAAAAAACCGAGATTTTTATCTCGGTTTTCTATTTTTGTAACTCACTTGTTTGCTACACTTCAAAACACCAAATGTTAAAGGAATGTTAAAGAAAATAGGGTTATCCCTATCTTCTTTAGGGTTACCCCTAAGACATAACTAGGGGTATTGGGTATTGTACACATTCCTTTTATACTATAAATTTGTAAACGCTAAGACACATGAATAACAAGATAAAAGTTCACATAGCCGATGACCATAAAATCTTAATAGATGGAGTTATCGCCTTATTAAACACTGAAGATTGCTTTGAAATTGAAGGCTATTCTTTAACAGGAAAGCAAGTAGTAGATTGGTCTACTAAAAACAAAGCAGATGTATTAGTTCTTGATATAAACATGCCAGAAATGGACGGTATAGAAGTTTTAAAAACATTTAAACAACGTAATTTAAAAATTAAAACAATTATACTTTCTAGTTTAAGCGATCCTAAATTAGTACAGGAGATGATATTACTAGGAGCAAATGGTTTTGTAGACAAAGCATGTGCTAGTGATCATATTATAGATGCTATAAAAAATGTTCACGTCGGAACACAGTATTTTAGTGACGATATAAAAAGTAAGTTATTAGAATTATATGTTAACAATGCTAAAACTGAAGATTCAGAACTTGCTCATGGTGATTTAACAGAAAGAGAAGTAGAAGTTTTGAAACAAATAGCTTTGGAAAAAAGCTCTAGTGAAATAGCAAAACATCTATTAGTAAGTATAAAAACGGTTGAAACATATCGTAAGAGTTTATATAAAAAATTAAAAGTAAAAAACGTAGTAGGTTTGGCGATGTACGCTGTAAAAAACAATATAATATAAAGTATAGAAACCCTTCAAAAACAGTTTTCCTTACCCCCCTAATTAAAGAAAACGTCCCCCGTAATCTATACATTATTAAAAGTGCATCGCTAATAACTACTAAATAAAAATATTAAAACATAAAAACAGCGATGTACGTGTTAGCAATAACATTAATAGATTCTTTAATTTTGTTCTCATAGTCCGTATAATTATAATAGTCCCCCGACACTATTCTATTAAGTGCATCGCTTTTTACAATTTATTAAAAACTTAAAAACTTAAATAATGTATAAAATAGCCCCATTTTTTCTATTATTGACTATTGTTTTTACATCATGTTCTTCTAATCAAGTAGAAACACTTAGTAATCCGCAAGAAAAACTATTACAATCATACACGCTTAAAAGAGATGTTAACGGAGCATATTCAATTGATTTTAACACTACAAATAATACGGATGTAGTTACTGTTAAAAACAAATCAAATGATATTATTTTATCTGAAGTAAATCGTAAAACAGCAAGTAATCATAGTAACAAATTCTCCATAGAAAACGATCAGCTAAAAATTGGTTTTCTAGATGAAAATAGAGGTAAAAGAACACGCATCTCTGTTGAAGATGATAACATTACATTAGCTAAAGGAGGCGTTACTGAATTTTTAAACTCATATAATATAACAAAAAAAGAAGACGGCACATTTTTACTTAACTTTAAAGTGAATGATAATGTTACTACAACATTTGTTTACAATGAAGATAAACAAGCGTACGAAGTTCATTTATCTAATGGTAAATCAAAACAAAAAAATTTTTCAAGAACAATTAACACACCTTCTGCTAATCTAATAAGATTAGATTTTGTAAACCATAAGTACTCTGGAAGATCAACTCAATTAGCATCTATAAGAAAGCCAAGAGTAGAAATAATAGTAGATTAATTATCTTTGTTATATGTATTCAAAATTAGTATCTATAGTATTTCTTATTTTTTTTGTTAGAATCGGGTTTTCAGTTACATTATTCACTAATAATAAAGACTACAAGACAAAACGCAGAAATAACTTAACTAAAAAAGATTCAGTCTTACAGGATTCAATTTATCAGATAGCTTATAAAAATTATAGTAAAGGTAAATACCCAGAAGCTTTAAAACTGGCTCTCACTCTACATAACGAAAATTCAAAAAAACAGGAATTTAACTATAAATACACTGAGCTTTTAGGTGATATTTACAATAAAACATTAAACCTAAAATTATCCTTAAAATACTTTAAGACATCCTTATCTTATTTAAACAATAAAAACAGACATAATGATATTAATTTAGATAAAACACAATACTTAAATTTACTAGCAAAAAACTACTTAAAAGTAGGCTCTATTTATCTAAAAATTTACAAAAATTTAAAACACAAGCAAGAAAGAAACTTAACATATCTTAAATTACTTGAAGAGGGTGTTACTAAAAAATACGTTGATAAAAACAATGTTCCAAAGGGGATTAAAATATTCAAAGACAGTGCTTTATATTTTTTTTCAGAACTAGATAAGACTCCTTCTATCAATAATGAAATCATCAACTATAAAGCTAGCTCTCATGTTAATTTATCAGCATTATATCAAATAGACTCAATGTATTCTGAATCAAAATATTTTGCATTAAAAGCCATTGATCTATATAAAGAAAAAAATAACATAATCAAATTAGCAAAAGCACAGAGCAATCTTGGAAATGTATACCTATTAATAGGAGAATTTAAAAAAGCAAAAGAAACTTATATAAGCGGAATAGATGTATTAAAAAAAGACAATTCTCAAACAGCAACCAAACTAAAAGCAAATTTATATTACAATCTTGCTTGGGCAATGAGAAATTTAAAAGATTATAAGGCTTATGATTATCAAGAGATCTCTTTTGAATTTGAAGATGTTTTAAAAGAAAAGAATATTAGTCAAATTATAAAAAAAATTGAAGCCAATCATCAGGAAAATCTCGAACAACAGAAAGTAAACTTGGTAACTGAACAACGAAAACTTAAAGAAGCTCAACAAAGTAAAACTACATTACTCTTTGCTGCATTAAGCTTACTCGTAATTATTATTTCTGGTGTTATTGTTTATAATTATAAATTACGTCAAAAAAACCTACAATTAAAACTATCAGAAAACAACTTACTACAACAACAAAGTATAGAAAAAATAAAATCAGACGCACATACAAAAATATTAAATGCCACTATAGATGGTAAAGAAACTGAAAGAAAGCAAATAGCAGAAACATTACACGATAATGTTAGTGCACTATTATCATCTGCAAACATGCATTTAAGTGCCACTAAAAAGCAACTTAAAGATAGTGCACCTTTAGAAATTGAGAAAACTCAAGCCATAATATTAGAAGCATCACAAAAAGTTAGAGACTTATCTCACAACCTTATTTCTTCTATCTTATTAAAATTTGGTTTAGAATACGCCTTAAAAGATGCCGCTAAAAAATACTCAAATAGTCAATTAAAATTTGAAGTTTCCGCACATAATATAAATAGATACAATCAAGAATTTGAGATAAAAATATTCAATATCATTCAAGAACTTGCTAATAACATATTAAAACACAGCAAAGCTAATTACGCACAAATAACCATTAAACAAGAAAAGAATCAACTAACCATTCTTGTTAATGATGATGGGGTAGGATTTTCCACCTCATCATTTTCTATAAATGATGGTATTGGGTTAAATCAAATAGAAGCTAGGCTTAAAATGATGGAAGGAAAACTTTCTATAAACTCAAAAAAGAACAAAGGCTCTAAAATTTCTATTATTATTCCTATTCAAGAACAAAAACAGTCTAAACTATCATCGGTGAGCTAACTCTATCACCTCCATATTGGTAATTTCACCTTTATTTAATTCAAAACGAAGCATTGTCCTTATTTTATGAAATCCGTGTTTCCCTGCAGCCCCGGGATTTAAATGAAGTAATTTAAATTTCTCGTCATATTGCACTTTTAATATATGAGAATGACCACTAATAAAAATTTTTGGTGAATTATTTTTCAACTCTTCTCGCACTCTTGGTTTATAAGCATTCGGGTACCCCCCAATATGAGTAATCCAAACAGAAACACCTTCAAGTGTAAATTTATTATCCAAAGGAAATTCAGACCTAGCATCCTTATCGTCAATATTACCATAAACTGCTCTTAAGGTTTTATATTCTTTAAGAGTATCAGTAACTTTTAAATCACCAATATCTCCAGCGTGCCAAACCTCATCTGCTTGTTTTACAAATTTTAATATTTGATCATCAATAAAACTATGTGTATCTGAAAGAAGTAATATTTTTTTCATCAATGCAAAACTAATAAAATAGTTATTAAAAATCAGATAGACAATGCAACATTATTGATCTAAAAAAGGAGAATTGAAATAAGATTGAGAACTTCTATTACCTAATTAGAAGATAAATCTAAAAAGACAATACGGTTACTAATTATATATTAGCCTATGTTTATAAATTTACTATTATCATTCTTTTTATTAAAACATTATTAATCTAAAGATATTTATTCAAATAGCACTAACAACCCAACCTATAATTTCATAATTTAGCCATTTAAATCCCATCATTCTTTGAGGTATTTTATTGAATTAGCTTATAGAGGAACAAATTATCATGGTTGGCAAATACAACCTGACGCAATTTCGGTACAAGAAAAAATAAACAATGCACTCAGTACTATTTTAAGACAACAAATCGTTATTACAGGTGCTGGCAGAACAGATGCTGGTGTACACGCATCACAAATGTTTGCTCATTTTGATACAACTATAACTTTATCTGAAAACTTTGCTTTTAGATTAAATTCAATTTTATCAGACGATATTGTAATATTTACTGTTAAATTAGTACACAATGATGCACATGCTAGGTTTGATGCTAATAGTAGGTCTTATGAGTATAAGATATGGCTTGGTCGAAATCCATTTTTATTAGATAGCTCTTGGCAATTGTATAATCAACAGCTTAATATTCAACTAATGAATCAAGCCGCGATGATTTTATATGAATATGAAGATTTTGAATGTTTTTCGAAAGTAAAAACAGGTGTTCATACTTTTAATTGCAAAATAACGAGTGCATTATGGGTTTTGAATGGTAATGAATTAATATTTCATATTAGTGCGAATCGATTTTTAAGAAACATGGTTAGAGCTATTGTTGGTACCCTTATCGATATTGGAACTGGTAAAACCACAATCGATGACTTTAAAAACATTATAAAAAGCAAAAACAGAAGTAATGCAGGAACTTCTGTTCCGGCAAAAGGATTATTTTTAACAAAAGTAGAATACGATTATATATAGTGAGTAAAACAACAGGAAAAGCATTTGATATTAAAATTTTTGTGAGACTTATGAGTTTTGCAAAACAATACCGTACTCGGTTTATTATAGCAACAACGTCAACTATACTATTAGCGCTCTTTGCAGTATTGAGTCCTATTTTACTAATGGAAGCAATAGAAGATTTTGTTACTCATAAAGATTTAACAAGACTATTGTATTACACAATAGCAATGCTAATTGTTTTACTAATACAAGTCGTATTTCAATTTAGTTTTATTTACTATGCTAACTGGGTAGGCCAGCACATTATTAGAGATATTAGAGCTAAAACTTTTAGAAAAATTTTGAGTTTTAAAATGAGTTATTTAGATAATTCATCTGTTGGTAAACTCGTTACTAGAGTTGTTTCTGACATCGAGACAATTGCTAATTTTTTTACACAAGGTGTTTTTATGATTATTAGTGATATCTTAAAAATGATTCTTGTTATTATTGTAATGCTTTATACTAATTGGAAACTAGCTTTCATTGCGTTGGTAACTTTACCTATTTTAATTTATGCCACAAAGATATTTCAGATAGCTATAAAATCTACTTTTCAAGAAGTTAGAAATCAAGTATCAAATCTTAACGGGTTCGTACAAGAAAGAGTTACAGGAATGAATATTGTACAACTTTTTAATCGTGAAAAGATAGAGTATAAAAACTTTGTTAATATTAATGATAAACACAAGAAAGCACACGTAAAAACTGTTTGGTATTACTCTATTTTTTTTCCTATTGCTGAAATACTATCATCAATAGCAATTGGTTTAATTGTATGGTTCGGCGGAATTCAAGTTATAGAAGGTGAAGCAACAAACATTGCTGTTATTATTGGTTTTATAAAAATGGCTCAGATGTTATTTAGACCACTACGTCAAATTGCTGATAAATTTAATCAATTACAAATGGGTATTGTAGCTGGTGAGCGGGTTTTTAATGTAATTGATACAGAAAGTTCAATTAGCAAGAACGGAACAATAACTACCCAATCTCTACAAGGAAACATTTGTTTTAAAGATGTTCATTTTAGTTATATTGAAGGTGAAGAAGTTTTAAAAGGAATTAGCTTTAATGTTAAAGAAGGAAATACGATTGCCATTGTTGGAGCTACAGGTGCAGGAAAATCAACTATCATTAATTTAATAAACCGTTTTTATGAAATAAATAGTGGTACTATTTACGTTGATGACATCCCTGTAGAAAACTACGAAATAAACTCTTTAAGAAAAAAAATTGCGATTGTTTTACAAGATGTATTTCTTTTTTCTGATACTATTTTCAACAACATATCTCTAAAAAACAAAAATATATCTCTCGACGAAGTTAAAGAAGCAGCAAAAAAAATTGGTGTTCATGATTTTATTATGACATTACCCAACAATTATTACTACAACGTTAAAGAGCGCGGCGCAATGCTCTCATCAGGTCAACGTCAGCTAATAGCCTTTTTACGCGCTTACCTTAGTAAGCCTAGTATTTTAATTTTAGACGAAGCTACATCATCTATAGATACACATTCTGAGCAGATGATTCAACATGCCACTGATGAAATTACTAGAAACAGAACTTCAATTGTAATTGCACATCGATTAACAACAATTAAAAAAGCAAATACTATTATTGTTATGGATAAAGGTAAAATTGTTGAACAAGGAAATCATAATGAGCTATTAAATAAAGAATTTGGTTATTATAAAAACCTCTATGAGAAACAATTTAACGCTAAAATTACTTCGTAAATAATTTTTTTAGAAGGTTCATTATAATACATTTGTACTAATCAATCTATAAATTAAAAAATCATAAAACGATGAAAAAAGTAATTTTAACTATGTGTGTTGCTGGTGCTTTATTAGCAACTTCTTGTAAAAACGAAAAAGAAGGAGCTAAAGATGTAAAAGATACGACTGTTGAAGCTGTTGAAAAAGCTACTGAAGCAACTACTGAAGCTGCAACTAAAGTTGTAGAAGGTGCAGAAAAAGCTACTGAAGCTGTTGCTGAAGGTGCTGAAGCTGTAAAATCTGCAATCGAAGGAATAACTATTCCTGAATTTAAAGATCCTAAAGTTGGAGCATACTTACAGTCTTATACTGAGTACGCGAAATCTTATATCGACGCTAACGGAAGTGTTTCTGAAATCACTAAATTAGCTCCTAAAGGTGCTGAATTAGCTACTAAAATGAGTGCAATCGCTGGTTCTTTAGATGCTGAAAGCGCTGTTAAATTTAGCAATGTAATGACTGCTATTCAATCTAAAATGGCACCTGCTGCTAAATAATTTTAGATTTTTATAAAATTAAAAAGCTCGCAATTGCGAGCTTTTTTTATGCCGTTAAATCTTTTTCTAGTTTTGTAAATAAATCTTCTGGTGTTTTATACAAAACAAACTCACCATCTTTTATATATGATATTTCTCCGGTTTCTTCAGAAACCAATAAACAGATTGCATCTGTTTTTTCTGTTACACCAATAGCTGCCCTGTGTCTTAAACCATAACGTGATGGTATTTTTGTGCTATCAGAAATTGGCAAAACCACACGTGTTGCTACTATATAATTATCCCGAATTACAGTTGCACCATCATGAAGCGGACTATTTTTATAAAATATACTTTCTAAAATCGCTTCATTTACTAAAGCATCCATCTTATCACCATTATTAATTAAAAAATCGAGGTTATTTGTCTTCTCTATCACCAACAAAGCTCCTGTTTTCGTTTTAGACATGCTTATACAGGCTTTTAAAACTGTTTCAATGTCAATCTCTGAATTGATTTCAGTTTTTAAAAATTTTAATTGATTTAAAAAACCCCGTTGTGTAGAGAAATTAGTTGTTCCTATCATTAATAAAAACTTTCTTATCTCTTGCTGAAACACAATAATTAAAGCAATAACTCCTCCTGATAATAAGTACCCCAAAATACCACTTAACATCTCCATATTAAGTGTCTGGGTAATTTTCCAAATAATAAAAATAAAAGCAATCCCTATAACAATATTAATTGCCACAGTTCCTTTTAACAACTTATATATATAATACAACAATACAGCTACTAAAATAATATCAAGTACATCCAAAAACGAAAAATCGATAAAATCTAAATTCATTAATTATTTGAAGTTTTAGTAAAAGTAATCATTTTGCAGTAACTTTTGAAACAATCTTAATTGCTTCAACAGCTTCTTTTACATCATGAACTCTTAAAATACTGGTACCATTTAACAACGCAATTGTATTTGCTACTGTCGTTGCATTTAAAGCCTCTTTTGGCGAAATATCTAGTAATTTATGTAGCATAGATTTCCTGGAAATCCCCGTTAAAATAGGTGCTTCTAAATTTTTAAAAAGTGACAATTTTTGTAACAATTCGTAATTATGCGCTATTGTTTTTCCAAAACCAAAACCAACATCAATTACAACATCGTTTACTTTTAATTGGCGGAGTTTGAATAATTGCTCTGCAAAAAACGAGATTACTTCAGTAACCACATCTTTATAAATTGGATTTAGCTGCATATTCTGAGGTTCTCCTTGCATATGCATCATAATATAAGGCACTTGTAATTTTGCAATTAGATTAAACATTTCTTCATCCATTTTCCCTCCTGAAATATCATTAATCAATGCCGCACCTACCCTAATCGATTCTTCAGCAACGCTACTTCTAAAAGTATCAACTGAAATAATAATATCCGGAAAATTATTTACTAGTAATTCAACTACAGGTATAATCCTCTTTAATTCATCCTCTTCTGAAATATGTTTAGCTCCTGGCCGTGATGAGTAAGCTCCTACATCAATAAAAGTAGCACCTTCATCTAACATTTTTTTAGCTTGAACAAAAATTTCGTCTTCATTTTTATACTTGCCTCCGTCAAAAAAAGAATCTGGAGTAATATTTAAAATACCCATCACTTTAGGTGTAGAAAGATCTATTAAACTTCCTTTACAATTAATCGTCATCATAATAAATTTCCAAGTAAAAATAAACGAAAAGCTTGTAATATTTACTATTTTTGGACAAATACTTTTAAATAAAAAAGATGCAGAACACATCCAAACAATATGATGTCGTAATAGAAGAATGTAGGAGTTTGTTTATTAAAAAAATGAGCGATTATGGTAGTGCATGGAGAATATTAAGACTCCCATCACTAACTGATCAAATATTTATAAAAGCGCAGCGCATACGTCAGCTACAAGAAAATACAGAACGTAAAATTGATGAAGGAGAAAAATCAGAATTTATAGGAATCATCAACTACTCTATAATGGCACTTATTCAATTAGAACTTGGTGTTGCTGAGCAGCCAGATTTAAATGTAAATGATGCTACTTCTTTATACAACACACACATAAAGATTACCAAAGAATTAATGGAGAACAAAAACCATGACTATGGAGAAGCTTGGAGAGACATGAGAATTTCTTCTTTAACAGATTTAATTCTTCAAAAACTACTTAGAGTCAAACAGATTGAAGATAACCAAGGAAAAACATTAGTTTCTGAAGGAATTGATGCAAATTACCAAGATATGATTAATTATGCTATTTTTGCATTAATTCATCATTCAGAATTAGATAGTTAACTTTAAACCCCAACATATGATTTTAAAAATATTAACACACATATCAAGAGTATTAGTAGGTTTGTTATTCATTTATTCAGGATTTGTAAAATTAATTGACCCTATTGGTTCTCAGTACAAATTTCAAGAGTATTTTAGTGAAGATGTTTTAAATATGGAATTCCTAATTCCTTATACCTTACCATTTGCTATACTTTTAATTATAATCGAACTTGTTTTAGGAGTTATGCTTTTAGTTGGTTACAAACCTAAATTAACTGTATGGAGTTTATGTAGCTTAAACTTAATATTCTTATTCTTAACATGGTACTCATACGTTTACAACAAAGTTACTGATTGCGGATGCTTTGGAGATGCAGTAAAATTAACACCAAAAGAAACTTTTTACAAGAATGTAATATTTATGGTATTTATAATAATCCTTATTTTAGGATTAAAACACATAAAGCCGTTAATATCAAATAAAATTGGAGCTATAAAAACTTACGCAACAGTATTTATATCTTTATTTATAACCTATTATGTTTTACATCATTTACCTATTATCGATTTTAGAGCCTATTCAGTAGGAACAGACATTGTAAAAGCGATGGAATATACTGAAGATGGAGAAATTGGACCTATTCATGATTTTGAAATAGGAACAGAAAATGGTGATCAGTTAGAAGAAATGATAAGCAAAGATAAAGCTATGCTAATTCTAATAACTACTCTTGAAAAAGCTAATAAAGAAGGACTTATAGAAATTTCTAAAACCGCTACTAAAGCCAAATTAAAAGGTTACAGCATATACATACTAACATCAGATATTATGATGGCTGATGTAATTTATGACAACAACACAAAAAAGCTAGATGCTTTTAAAAGCAAATACAATTTGCCTTACACTTTCGGTAGCTGTGATGAAAAGGCTATTAAAACTGCAATAAGAGCAAACCCAGGGATTATAACTGTTGAAAAAGGAGTTATAGCTGGTAAATGGAACTGGACAGATACTGATGATGTTACTTTAAAGTAACCAAACAGTATTTTTAAATAATAAAACCTCGCAAATTTGCGAGGTTTTATTATTTTAGCACAAATATGAAACAATTAATACTCGTTTTTATTGGTGGTGGATTTGGGAGCGCTTTAAGATTCCTTATTGGAAAACTTTTAAATAATACTCAAACAGGTATTCCTTATGGTACTTTTACAGCAAACATTTTAGGTAGTTTGCTTATTGGTATAATTTTAGGACTAGCTGCTAAAAACGAAACCCTAACACAAAACCACACGTTGTTATTAGCTACAGGTTTTTGTGGAGGTTTTACAACATTCTCAACCTTTGCTTACGAAAATCATATCTTTTTGAAATCAGGAGACTTTGCTTCTTTTGCCTTTTACACAATTATTAGTTTTGTTTTAGGCTTTTTAGCAGTTTTTGCAGGAATCTATCTAATTAAATTTATTTAAAACATGAATCACACAACTCAATATAATTCAGAAGACAAATACGTTATTATAACTTTAAATAACGGTAAAGTCAATGCGATATCACATGAAGTAATAGACTCTTTAAATTTATTATTAGACAAAGCCGAACAAGAAGAAAAAGTTGTTATTTTCACAGGGCAATCAGGAATGTTTTCTGCTGGATATGATTTAAAAAGCATGACAGCATCCCCAGAATCTGCTTTAGATCTAGTAACAAAAGGATCTAGATTATCACACAGAATGCTATCTTTTCCTTATCCAATAATTATTGCCTGTTCAGGTCATGCAATAGCCAAAGGTGCTTTTTTATTACTTTCTGGAGATTATAGAATTGGTACTGAAGGTGATTTTAAAATAGGCTTAAACGAAGTAATGATAGGAATGACAATGCACAATGCTGGTATCGAAATAGCTAAGGGACGCTTAGCCCCTGTTTATTTTGAACGAAGTGTAAACAATTCAGAAATCTACAACCCTAAAGATGCTATTACTGCTGGTTTTTTAGATAAAATTGTTACTGAAAATCAACTATTACCTACAGCTATTAAAACCGCTTTAATGTTTTCTAAATTAAACAAAAAAGCGCATGCAGCTACTAAATTAAAGGTTAGAAAAAACTATTTAAGCGATTTAAAGAAAGCAATAGATTTAGACATAAAAAACGGATTAACACCTCCTGCTATAAAATAAAAATAGTTTTATTTCACATACGCCTTTACTCCTGCCTTTATATCAATATCTAGATAATTATCTCTGGGAGTTATAGGGCATGAATACCTATTACTATAAGCACAATAAGGATTATATGCCGTATTAAAATCAATAACTATAGTTCCTGTTTCACTTTCATCAGTAGTTAAAACATCAATAAATCGACCTCCTTCATAAGAGGTTTTCCCATTGGTATTATCTAAAAAAGGCAAAAACAAGTGATCTATATATTCCAGCTGCGGCTTCAACTCTTGGTAAATAGCTAAATCAAAATCTTTTTCATCAATAGAGAAAGAAACGATTCCGTACTTTTTATATACAGCAACCCTATCGGTTGTAGTAGGAAAACTAAATGTAGGCGCATCTGGTGTTTTAACAATTTTCGCAATTATCCTATACTTATCATCTTGCCTAAAAAAACTTAATCCTTTAAATTTTTTCAAACCCTTTTTAGTTAAAGGCGATATAGTAGCGTCCTTAAACTTAGCATTCATTTCTTTTTGAAAACTAGAGTTCCCACTATTTTTTCTTTTCTTCTGACTACTGCATGACTGAATAGTAATTATAAGAATTAACAGTAAAATATTCTTCATTAAATTTATCTTTTTAAACTTTTGGCACCTCTATTAATATAGTTCTAATAATCCACTTTCGTTTATCTGCTTCAGTTAATTATTTTTTAAACAAAAGACACCAATAAAAAAACTCGTTTTAATCAAAACTAAACACATCAAAAATACTATATTTTCATCTATTTATTCATAATCTGATGCTGTTTAACCAAGAAAACCTCTGTTTTTTATTAAAATTGCGTTAATAAATTTGATATATTAATAAAAAAATACTATATTTAGCTAAGTAGATTACATCTATAATTGATAAAAAAAGAGAAAATCAGGCTCTAAAGAACTATATAAATAAAATTTATAAATAAATAAAACAATTTGATCGTTTTATTACAAATTATAATAAAGATTAATATATATTTGTCGCCCATTTTACTTTATGATTTGGCCATTTTGTTTAAAACAAAATCAATTACCAGACTAAAATCTAAAAGATAATTTAATTAATATAAGTAAGTATTTTATGAATTCAGAATTAATTAGCAAAGCAGATGAATTTGAGCACAGAAAATTCAAATTTATTACTACTAGCGATAGAATATTAGCTTCAAGAGAAGTCAAAGCCTTAATACTAGAAATAAACGACGTATATAAAGAAACGAAAGACACGGCTCTTATGGACGCTATGAAACGATTGACAGTTGTAAAACAAAGAATTGAAAAACGATTAAAAGGTAAACCCTTAACTGCATAAATTTAGCACAACAATAAATAACGCTTTGTTGCGTTTAGTATGATGAGAAGAATAATCTTCATCAATTATTGTTCTCAATAATATTTATTCTTGATAAAAGTTCTAGTGTATAACTAGAACTTTTTCTTTTTTCATAACTATAGGCATGTAGCAAAATTATTAAAAAGCACTTTTTCAAAACAATAAAGTGAAGTAAAAAACCAATAACCTCTTCCTTTTTATTATTTTTTTTAGCAAAAAAAAATATTTTTTTTCAACTCAAAAAAAACATATACTAATAAGAATCAATCAATTAATAACCTCTTCTAAAAAAGGGTAAAAACATCACTTAAAAAAAAATAAAAAAAAGTTTGCCAGTATCCAAAAACATTATATATTTGCATCGCTTTTAAAGGCAAACAAGCCGATGTAGCTCAGCTGGCTAGAGCAGCTGATTTGTAATCAGCAGGTCGTGGGTTCGAGTCCCTCCATTGGCTCATAAACAAAAAAGTGCTAACTTAAGTTAGCACTTTTTTTATGCACATATTTTATTAAATTTGTTTCCATAATTTTATCTTAATAAAGTTCAATGAAAAATATATTTGTAATAGGAATTGCGGGAGGAACTGGAAGTGGTAAAACAACCGTCGTTAATCAAATAATAAACGAGCTCCCTCAAGATGAAGTATGTATTATATCTCAAGACTCATACTACAAACAAACAGATAATTTAAGCTACGAAGAGCGCACAAAAATAAATTTTGATCATCCTAGAGCCATCGACTTCGAATTGCTTGTTAAACATTTAAGCGATTTAAAGAGTAATAAAATCATTGAACAACCTATTTATTCTTTTGTAGCACACAACAGAACAAAAGACACTATAAAAACACACCCTCGAAAAGTTATAATTATTGAAGGTATTTTAATTTTTAACAGCAAAGAATTAAGAAATCTTTGCGATATAAAAGTTTTTGTTCATGCTGATGCTGATGAACGATTGATAAGGCGTCTACGCAGAGATATTAAAGAACGAGGTAGAGATATTGATGAGGTTTTAAGTAGGTATCAAAGCACATTAAAACCAATGCACCAACAATTCATTGAACCCACAAAAAACTATGCTGACATTATCATACCTAATGACAGATACAATACTGTAGCTATAGATATCGTTAGAACAGTAATTAACGATCGCCTATAATTATGAACTTAAAATCAATAAAAAACAAACCCTCTTTTAAAATAGCAACAAACATTTATGTTGTTATTTTAACTGTATTTGTTATATGGATGCTTTTTTTTGATGAAAATTCTTACCTTACACATAGAGAATTTAATAAAGAAATTAAAGAACTAGAAGTTTGGATAGATTACCATAAAAACAAAATTGAGAAAGACAAAGAAACCATAAAAAAGCTTCAAAACGACCTTCAACTAGAGCGTTATGCTCGTGAAAGGTATTTAATGAAAAAGGAAAATGAAGATATTTATATTATCGAATTTGATACCATACAAAAATAATGGACAATTATCTATTTAACGAATTTAGAGAAATTAGCGCTCCTGAATGGAAGCAAAAAATTCAAGTAGACCTAAAAGGAGCTGATTATAATGATACGCTGCTGTGGAAAACAGATGATAGAATTACCGTTAAACCTTTTTACACAAAAGAAGACAGAACCAACGCAAAAATAGACACCTCCGAAAAAGGGTTCGCTATTTGTCAGTCAATTTACATTGAAAACGAAGAAAAAAGTAATTCATCAGCTATAGACTCCTTAAAAAGAGGAGCTAAATCAATCGAATTTAAAGCTAAAAAAAAATTTGATTACAAAACTCTTTTAAGAGATTTAGATTTAAAAAACACAATACTCTATTTTAATTTAAAATTTATAGACGCTGATTTCACTATTAAATTATCTGACTACATAAAATCAAAAAACTGCTATTTTAATATAGATATAATTGGCAATTTAGCGAGTAGTGGTAATTGGTTTACAAATTTAACAGACGACCACAAAGAACTTGAGAGAATCGTTGATAAAACAAACAACTCTGTTTGCATAAACACCTCTGTATATCAAAATGCTGGAGCAAGTATTACACAACAATTAGCATATGCTCTTGCGCATGCAAATGAATATTTAAACCATTTCGGAAGTAAAATAGTTAATAAGATACACTTTAACTTTTCTGTTGGGAGTAATTACTTTTTTGAAATATCAAAACTAAGAGCTTTTAGAGTTTTATGGACATCTCTATTGAAAGAATACGATGTTAAAAACAATAAAACTCACTTATTTGTATTGCCAAGCTTACGAAATAAAACGCTATACGACTATAACGTAAACATGCTACGCACAACATCAGAATGCATGAGTGCTATTTTAGGCGGAGCAGATACTGTTAGCAATATTTCTTATGACGACTTTTTTCATCACTCTAATGAGTTTGGCGAACGTATTTCAAGAAATCAATTACTAATACTACAACTAGAAAGTGAGTTATCTGAAGCTCAAAATTTTGCCAATGGAGCTTACTACATAGAATCAATCACTCATCAAATTTCTCAAAACGCACTAGAAGTCTTTAAAACAATTGAAAAAGGAGGTGGCTTCTTAAAACAACTAAAAGAAGGTATTATTCAAAGAAAAATTAAAGAATCAGCGAACAAAGAACAACTAAAATTTGACTCTGGAGAAATCGTTTTATTAGGATCTAATAAATTACAAAACGATAAAGACAGCATGAAGGATGATTTAGAGCTTTTTCCGTTTGCTAAAATTAGAAATGACCAAACGCTTATTCAACCAATTATTCAAAAAAGGTTAGCCGAAAAGTTAGAACAAAAACGTTTACACGATGAGTAGAAAAGACGTATCAAAAATACAACTAGACAAAAGTCAAAATTCAAATACTGAAAACAAACAACACGAAGGCTTTATTGCAGGTATTGCACCAAACTTACGCGGCCCTTACTCTACAATGTATGTTCGTAGACCTTGGACTATTCGTCAATATGCAGGATTTTCAACAGCTGAAGAAAGTAATGCTTTTTATAGAAGAAATTTAGCCGCTGGTCAAAAAGGGCTTTCTGTTGCTTTTGATTTAGCTACACACCGTGGCTATGATTCAGATCATGAACGCGTACAGGGTGATGTTGGTAAAGCTGGTGTAGCTATTGACTCAGTAGAAGACATGAAAATTCTATTCGATCAAATTCCTTTAGATAAAATGTCTGTTTCAATGACAATGAATGGAGCCGTTTTACCTATTCTTGCTTTTTATATTGTTGCAGCAGAAGAACAAGGTGTCGCTCCAGAACTCTTGTCTGGAACTATTCAAAATGACATTTTAAAGGAGTTTATGGTACGTAACACATACATTTACCCACCTACCCCATCAATGAAAATTATTGCAGATATTTTTAAATATACGTCTGCCAATATGCCTAAATACAATTCAATCTCTATTTCAGGTTACCACATGCAAGAAGCTGGTGCTACTGCCGAAATAGAATTAGCCTACACCTTAGCGGATGGATTGGATTATATCAAAAAAGGGCTCGAGTCGGGTATGGACATTGACTCTTTCGCCCCTAGGCTATCTTTTTTCTGGGCAGTTGGAATGAATCATTTTATGGAAATTGCAAAAATGCGTGCAGCGAGAATGTTATGGGCTAAAATTGTAAAACAATTCAATCCTAAAAACCCAAAATCATTAGCTTTACGAACACATTGCCAAACAAGTGGATGGTCTTTAACAGAGCAAGACCCCTTTAACAATGTTGCCAGAACAACAATTGAAGCTATGGCTGCTGCTTTTGGCGGTACACAAAGCTTACATACAAATGCTTTAGATGAGGCAATTGCATTACCTACAGATTTTTCTGCACGTATTGCTCGTAACACACAAATATATTTACAAAAAGAAACTCATATTACTAAAACTGTTGACCCTTGGGCCGGAAGTTATCATCTTGAACAACTAACTGAAGACATAACCAGCAAAGCTTGGGAATTAATCAAAGAAGTTGAAGAATTAGGAGGAATGACGAAAGCCATTGAAAAAGGAATTCCTAAAATGCGTATTGAAGAAGCTGCCGCTAAAAAACAAGCTAAAATTGATAGCAATCAAGATATAATTGTTGGGGTTAATAAATATCAATTAGAACAAGAAGATCCCTTACATATTTTAGAAGTTGACAATGAAGCCGTACGTTTATCCCAAATCAACAGACTAAATGATATAAAATCTAAAAGAGATCAATCTAAAGTTAAAAAATCTTTATTCGATTTAACTGAATGCGCAAAATCAAATGATGGAAACTTATTAGATCTAGCTATTAAAGCAGCTAGAAACAGAGCTACCTTAGGTGAAATTTCTGATGCTTTAGAAAGTATATTCGGTCGCCACAAAGCTGTTCATAAAACTATTTCAGGTGTGTATAGTAAAGAAATAAAAGACGATAAATTATTCAAAAAAGCGATCAAACTTGCCGATAAATTTGCTGAGCTTGAGGGTAGACGACCTAGAATTATGATTGCTAAATTAGGTCAAGACGGTCATGATCGTGGCGCAAAAGTTGTTGCTACTGGCTATGCCGATTTAGGGTTCGACGTAGATATAGGTCCTTTATTTCAAACCCCACAAGAAGCTACAAAACAAGCTATTGAAAATGATGTTCATATTTTAGGAATATCTTCTTTAGCTGCTGGCCATAAAACATTAGTACCACAAGTAATTGGTGAATTAAAGAAATATGGAAGAGAAGACATAATGGTAATTGTTGGAGGTGTAATTCCTGCACAAGATTATCAATTCTTATTCGATGCTGGCGCTGTAGGAGTTTTTGGTCCTGGAACAAAAATAGCACAAGCTGCCATCGACATGTTAACTATTTTAATTGATAGTACAGAGGAGTAAAACGTTATCAATGACGCTTATTTATTTTATAATCTAAAAACAAAATAGCTAAGCGTCTTTTTTTTTTCTACAAACGTCTTTTTCTTCATTAAAGTCTTACTAATATTACATTAAAAATCAATTAAACTTGTTTTTATAATGTACTCCAATTTTGTAAACTTGCTAGAAAAGATATCTACTATCACCACTCCTTTATTATTTATTGTAATAATAATTGAATTAATATTTCTTTTTGTAGGGAAAAAAATAAAATTAAAAAAAGAAAGCCTAGTTAGCTTACTATGCCTTGCTTTTGGCACCATTCCTTACTTACTTTTCTATGCTTCTTTAGAATTAAATGTAATGAATTGGGTTTACGAAAACCTAAGAATATTCACACTTAAAAACACTTGGTATGTCTGGCTACTTGGCTTTTTGTGTTATGACTTTATGTGGTGGGTTGTGCATTACGCAGGACATAAAGTAAGAATTCTTTGGTGTATCCATGGCGTACACCACACACCAAAAGAAATGAATATGAGCGTTGCTATTAGAGGCTCTCTATTTGACTTCGTACAGTATTTTCATATACTAGCCTGGTTACCAATAATTGGACTTAACCCATACATGATTCTAACAATAGATTTATTATCTCGTCTATATGGCGTTTTCACGCATTTAAACGAAACCAGATTCAGAAAAACACCAATACTAAACAAACTACTTATTACACCAATGCTACATCGTGTACATCATTCTAGTAACAGTACTTATTTAGACACCAACTTTTCTAATGTTTTCTCTATTTGGGATCGATTATTTAAAACTTACCAAGAAGAATTAGATCATGTGAAACCTGTTTACGGAATTACAGCTGACGAAAGTAAAACAATTAATACCGAAAATGTTTTTAGTAGCCAATTTGGATTATTCAAAGACTTAATAAAAGATTTAAAATCTACCAACAGCCTAAGTAATAAAATAAAATACTTAATTATGCCTCCCGACTGGAAACCATCCCCTAACAACACTTGCAAAAAACTAGCATAAATTAAAAATAAAATCAATATCAAAAGGAAAATAAAATAAGTAGTATATTATATTCTTGTTTTCTAACTTTGTGTTTTTTTAATAATCTCGGCTATTACCTTTTCCAAAACCTAATACCGTTTTAATAATTTTTTCAAATGCAAATACAATTCATCGATAGAAAATCTGGTAATTTAATTACAGAAAAACCACCTGGTGAAGGTTTTTTAAAATTATTATACAATAATCCGTTTGGAAAAATGGCTATCTTACCAATTGCCAAGCGTAAATTCCTATCAGCTTGGTACGGCAAAAAGATGAACAAACTAGGTTCTGTAAAAAAAATACCTTCTTTTGTAAAGCAATTAAATATTAATATGACTGAGGCTGAAAAGTCTATTTCAGATTTCACTTCATTTAATGATTTTTTCTATCGAAAATTAAAACCAACAGCAAGACCTATTGAAAATGGGTTTACTTCCCCTGGTGATGGAAAAATGTTAGCTTTTGAAGATATATCAGACATTCATAACTTTTTTGTAAAAGGACGACAATTTACACTAAAAGAGTTTTTAGGCAGTCACGAGTTAGCTAAAAAACACAAAAACTCTTCTTTGATTATTTTAAGACTAGCTCCAAATGATTACCATCGCTATCATTTCCCGTTCGCTGGAACGCCTTCTCAGATGATAAAAATAAAAGGGGATTATTTTTCTGTTTCGCCATATGCATTAGCATCAAACTTTACTAAAGTTTTTTGTGAAAACAAACGTGAATACTGCATTTTATCAACTAAAGAAAAAGGGGATATTATAGTAGCGCCTGTTGGTGCCACAATGGTAGGAACAATTATCGAAACTTTTAAACCACACCAATCAGTAAAAAAAGGTGATGAAATGGGGTATTTTGCTTTCGGAGGCTCAACAATTGTATTACTTGCTGACAAAAACAAGCTAAAAATTGATTCAGACATTATTAAAAACACCAAAAATCGTATTGAAACTTTTGTTAAAATGGGAGAAAAAATAGGTTTATAACACATTTAATTTTAACGATTCCTTTCTTTTAAAAATGACAGAAATCATAAAATTATTAGCGCATTAATACGTAAATTTGCCAAGTTTTACACTTAGCAGATTTACAGATGAAAAAAATCTTAGATATTCTTTACTCTACCCGCTTAACGGCTGTTTTATTTTTATTATTCGCCGTAGCTATGGGAGTCGCAACTTTTATAGAAAATGATTTCGGAACACAAACCTCAAAAGCTTTAATTTATAATACTTGGTGGTTTGAATTGATAATGCTATTTTTTGTTGTCAATTTTTTTGGAAATATTTTCAGATACCGTTTATTCAGAAAAGAAAAATGGGGAGTTTTACTCTTTCATACTTCTTTTCTACTAATTTTAATTGGTGCAGGTGTTACTCGTTACATCAGTCATGAAGGAATTATGATTATTGACGAAGGAGAAACTACCAATACTTTTTTTTCGGATACTAATTATTTGAATGTTATTGTAGACAATAATAAGTTTCAAAAAGAAACAAATAACGAATTATTACTTTCTGCATGGGGTAGCAATTCAGCTAAGTTTACGGAGACATTTCAACCCAATAAGAATGAAACACAACATAACATTACGTTTAAACTAGTTGAATATATTCCATGGTCTGAAGAGAAATTAGTGCTCGATGAAAATGGAGTTGAACATTTGTTTCTAGTTGAGAGTTCAAGCGGAAGCAGACATGAACACTATATAAAAAGAGGTACAACCCAAAATATTCATAACATACTTGTTAGTTTTGATGTAAAAGAAAATAATGCTTCTGTCAATTTTTTCTATGAAGATGATAATTTAAAAATGGTCTCTAAAGATAATGGTGATTGGCTTCGAATGTCTGATCAAAAAAGAGGGCAAATTGTTAAAGATAGTGCGCAACATTTTCAATTTTTAACACTTCATACTATAAAAGGATTACAATTTGTTATCCCTAAATCTCCTGAAAAAGGAATTATGAAAACACTTTCAGGAAAAAAAGACGATAAAAAGTACGACACCGTTATTTTTGATGTTACTGCTAATGGAGAAACAAAAAGGGTTGATTTTTATGGAGGTAAATTTAATGTTGATAATATAGAAGAGTTTAATTTAGGTGACTTAAATTTTAGGGCTTGGTATGGTGCTAAAAAATTACAAATACCTTTTAATGTAAAATTAAACGATTTTCAATTAGAAAAGTACCCAGGCTCAGAAAGTGCAGCAGCTTATGCTAGTGAAATTACTGTTATAGAAGAAAAAGAAACTTTTGATTTTAGAATTTTCATGAACAATATTTTAGATTATAAAGGCTACAAATTATTTCAATCTAGTTATAAAATTGATGGTGAACATGAACAGACTCACCTCTCTGTAAATCACGATTTTATAGGTACTTGGATTACTTACATTGGGTACTTCTTGTTATTCTTTGGCTTAATCTGTATTTTATTTATTAAAAATACTCGTTTCGATGATTTAAAAAAAGCCTTAAATAAGGTAAAAGCAAAGAAAGCAAGTTTATCAGTAATCATATTATTTTTCTCTTTGAATACAATTGGTCAAGAGCATGAGGCTCATAAACCAAAACAATTTTCAGAGTCACAAATAGATTCTATTTTAACAACCAACAAAGCAAGCTTAGAGCATACGACTAAATTTAGTTCTTTAGTAATACAAGATGTTGGAGGAAGAATGAAACCCACACATACTTTAGCTTCTGAATTACTTAGAAAAGTAGCACACACCAATAATTTTAAAGGGTTGAATCCTACACAAGTTTTGCTTTCTATAACAGAGATGCCAATGCTTTGGTTAAATGTTCCTTTTATTTATTTAGAAAAAGGAAACACACAAATAAGAGAACTTCTTGGTGTATCGAAGGATACTAAGTATGCTAAATTCATTGATTTCTATGATGATAAAGGGACTTCTATAATAGGCAAACGAGTGGTAGAAGCTCAAAAGAAAAAGATTAAAAGTAAGTTTGATACAGACATCATTAAAATTGAACAAAGGGTTTGGTTATTATCTCAAACTTTAGGTGGTGGCTTGCTAAGAATATACCCAATACCTAATGATAAAAACAACAAATGGGTGTCACAGCCAGAAACATTAAATGCGGGTTTTAAAGGAACAGACTCTGTATTTGTTCGCCAATCACTACCTGTTTATATGCAACTTTTACAAAGTTCAAAAAAATCAGGAAATTATACTGAAACCAATAAGGTTTTAGACGGAATTAAAAAATTTCAAAAGAAATTTGGGAAAGAAGTATATCCTTCTGAAGATAAAATTGAATTAGAGATTGCATACAATGAATTCAATGTTTTTAATCGATTAATTAAGTATTATGGATTATCAAGCATCCTTTTAATTATCTTTTTAATAACTCAAATTCTTTCATCTAAAAAATGGATTAATTATATAGTAAAAGGTTTAATTATTTTTATTATAGCTTTCTTTATTCTACATACTTTAGGACTACTTTCTAGATGGTACATTAGCGGAAGTGCTCCTTGGAGTAATGCTTATGAAGCAATTGTATTTGTTGCTTGGGCAACTATGTTATTTGGCTTGTTACTTGGTCGAAAATCAACACTAACAATAGCAGCTGCTACTTTCATTACAGCTATTACCTTGTTTTTTGCAAGTCTGAATTGGTTAGATCCAGAGATAGCAAATCTTCAACCTGTATTAAATTCTTGGTGGTTAAAAGTCCATGTTTCTATTATTGTGGGAAGTTATGGACCGTTTTCTCTAGGAATGATTTTAGGTGTTTTCACTTTATTCTTAATGATTTTCACAAATTCAAAGAACAAGAAGAAAATGGATCTTCATATAAAAGAACTAACAATTATTAACGAAATGTCTATAACTGTTGGATTGGTAATGTTAACCATAGGTACCTTTTTAGGAGGTATGTGGGCTAACGAAAGTTGGGGGCGTTACTGGGGATGGGACCCTAAAGAAACTTGGGCATTAATATCAATCATGGTGTATGCATTTGTTTTACACATGCGTTTAATCCCAGGATTAAGAGGTCGTTATACTTTTAATCTTTGGTCTATTATTGCTTATGCATCTATAATGATGACTTTTATGGGAGTAAACTTTTATTTATCTGGGTTACATTCATACGCTAGTGGAGATAAGGTAATCACTCCTACTTCAGTTTATTACTCAATTGCTTTTGTTTTTATTTTAGGTTTATTTGCTTGGTTTAAATATAAAAAGTTTTATAAAAAATAAACATATTAATATTTTAACAGAAAGATGTACTTTTGTGCATTGATTAAAAAGAAAAACATGTTCAATAAAAACATAAAGTTAGTTATAGCCGCAATCATAGCCTTGTGGGGAGTTTATGAATTTACTCAAATTCATATTATGAATGGAATTTCTATTCTTTTACTTGCTGGTCTTTTCGTATTTTTTTACTTTAAAAATGAATTCATTTTACTTGCATTCATGCAATTACGTAAACAAAATTTTGAAGGTGCTAAAAAATGGTTAGATTATATAAAAAACCCATCGACTGCTTTAATTCAAAAACAAGAAGGCTATTATAATTACTTACACGGAATTATGCTAAGTCAAACTAATATAACCCAAGCAGAAAAATTCTTACGTAAATCTGTTAAACTAGGTTTAGCAATGGATCATGACTTGGCAATGGCTAAATTACAACTGGCAGGAATAGCTATGACTAAACGCAGAAAACGTGAAGCTACAAACTTAATGGCTGAAGCAAAAAAGTTAGACAAACACGGTATGCTAAAAGAACAAATGCAAATGATGAAGCAGCAGATGAAGAAAATTTAATTTTCCTTATTTATTGTTTTTAAACTTTAACTGAAAAGAATGCGAAAGAAACTGGTTTTAAAAGCTTTTGAAAAATATGCTTCACGATGGGTCGTTTTAACTATAGATATCATTTTGATATGTATCTCATTTATTTTAGCATATACTGTTCGTTTTAATGCTAGTTTGAATTTTGATATTGAAAACTTATATTATCAAATTCCTTTTATTGCTTTTATTGCCCTCATCAGCTTTCTTTCTGTTGGTTCATACCGAGGTATCATTAGACACACAGGAACTCGTGATGCTTTTAATGTATTTGTTGGTGTGACTTTACTTTCAATGATTACAATTAGTATTGTTTTAATTAACACTACTTTTAAAATAATTCCAAGTTTTACTATTCCTAAAGCTATTGTAATAATACATTATTTAATATCTATTCTGGTTTTAATTATCAGCAGATATGTTTTTAAAGCTTTTTTTGAGATCATGTCTACAGAATTAAGTACCATAACTAATGTACTCATTTACGGTGCAGGTAATTCTGGACTAATTACCTACGGAGCACTAAATAGAGATACGAAAAACAAATACGAAGTAATTGGTTTTGTTGATGATGACGAAAAAAAAATTGGTAAAAAAATTGATCGAATTAAAATTTATAACGGTCAAAAAATAGATAAAGATTTTATCACGAGTAAGCACATTAATGAAATTATAATTTCTATTCAAAAAATAAAACCAGATAAACTTCTTTACTTAACAGACAAGTTATTACAATTAGGTGTAAAAGTTAAAATTGTACCTCCTCTCTCCAAATGGATTGATGGTGATTTAGAAGCTAATCAAATTAAAAGTATTAAAATTGAGGATTTACTTGATAGAAAACCAATTTTAATTGATAACCCTATAGTTAAAAGAGATGTAAACAATAAAGTTATTTTAGTAACTGGAGCTGCTGGATCAATTGGGTCTGAAATATCAAGACAACTTAGTTTATATCAACATAAACAACTGGTATTAATCGACCAAGCTGAATCTCCTTTATATGATTTACAACAAGAACTTCTTCAAAAAGGAAGAAAAAACATCACTTTTATAGTAGCTGATGTTAGAGATACTGTAAGAATGTCTCTAATATTTAAAGATTATAAACCTCAAAAGGTTTTTCATGCAGCTGCCTATAAACATGTACCATTAATGGAGACCAGCCCTTACGAAGCTGTAAAAATAAACATAGCTGGCACAAAAAACATAGCAGACTTATCCATAAAAAATAATGTTGAACGTTTTGTTATGGTTTCAACAGACAAAGCTGTAAACCCTACCAATGTTATGGGAGCAACTAAACGAGTAGCTGAAATGTACATTAGTTGCTTGAGTAATTCTAACGATCATAATACTAAGTTTACGATAACTCGTTTTGGTAATGTTTTAGGATCTAATGGCTCTGTTATCCCTCTTTTTAAACGTCAAATTGAAAACGGTGGTCCTTTAACTGTTACCCATAAAGAAATTACTCGTTACTTTATGACAATTCCTGAAGCATGTAGTCTGGTACTAGAAGCTGGAACCATGGGTAATGGTGGAGAAATATATATTTTTGACATGGGTAAATCTGTAAAAATATATGAAATTGCTAAGAGAATGATTTATTTATCTGGTTTAAATTTCCCAGACGATATTGATATTAAAATAACTGGTTTACGTCCTGGTGAAAAATTATATGAAGAGCTTTTAGCTAACGGAGAAGACACAGCTCCAACATATCATGAAAAAATAATGATCGCTAAAAATCTACAAATAAACGCTCTTGCTATAAGCAATAAAATTAAAGACTTATGTGACTCTAACAAAGATCATAATAATGAAAAAATAGTACAATTACTTAAGATAATTGTCCCTGAATACAAGTCGAAAAACTCAATCTATGAGCAATTAGATAATATTCAATAAAATATAATATTTAATGATTTTAATAGCAGATGGGGGCTCTACGAAAGTAGATTGGATTCTTCTTAACGCCAATAAAGAAGAAATTTTCAGGATTAACTCATTAGGTTTAAACCCTGCTGTTCTTAATGAAAGTGAATTACAAAAGAGAGTTGATAGTATTTCTAAACTCTCAAAAGTAAAAGAAAATGTAAAAAAAATTTACTTTTATGGAGCTGGTTGTGGTACTAAAAAAGCAGTTGCTGTTTTATATAAAGTGTTACAATTAAATTTCACAAATGCACAAATAATTATTTCTGAAGATATGCTTGCCGCTGTCTATGCATGTACTCCAAAAGAACCTGGAATTGTTTGTATTTTAGGTACAGGCTCTAATAGTTGCTATTATGACGGTTATAAAGCTAATAAACTCGCTCAATCATTAGGATATACAATTATGGATGAAGCTAGTGGTAATTATTTTGGAAAACTACTACTTAGAGACTTCTATTATAAAAAAATGCCTGAAAGTATCGCTAAATCATTTGAGGAAGAGTTTAATCTTAATGTTGATTTCGTTAAAACAAATTTATACTTAAAAGCAAATCCTAATATGTATTTAGCTTCATTTGCTAAGTTTATGTTTGATTATAAAAATGAAAAATATATTAATAAATTAATAAAAAAAGGTTTTCGAAAGTATTTTAAATATCAAGTACTACCCTACAATAAAGGAAAGGAAACTTCTATCTATTTTATCGGTTCAATTGCATACTATTTTAGAGATATACTAAAAAAGGTAGCTTTAAAAAATAATTTGGTTATTACTGACGTAATCCAACGTCCAATTGATAACCTGGTAAGATTTCATCAAAATAATAATTTTTAACACAACTCAACAACTCTTTCTAAAGCCATACTTCTTGACCCTTTAATAAAAATAGTGCTTTCTTGTAAAGGTTCATCTAAAAGGTATTTTTCTAGTTCTAAAAAAGTTTTAAATTTTTTATATTTCGTTATTGTTTTATTGAAGTTTTCTCCTACAAGAATTAAATTATCAAACTCAAGTTTTGCAACTAAATCTACAGTTTTTTGATGCTCATCAGCACTAAAATCACCTAACTCAAACATATCACCAAGAATAACTGTTTTATGAGCTCCTTTATACATTTTAAAGCTATCTAGTGCTGCTTTCATACTTGTTGGATTTGCATTATATGCATCTAGTATAATTGTATTCCTCTTTGTCTTTATAATTTCTGAACGGTTATTTGAAGGAATGTAATTTTCTATAGCTTCTTTTATATTCTCTTCAGAAATATTAAAATGATTACCAATGGTAATAGCTGCTGATATATTTGAAAAATTGTATGAGCCAATTAAGTTACTTTGAATTTCAACGGATTTAAAAGATAATTTAACAAACGGGTTTACTTCAATAAAAAGAATAGATTCTTCAAATAAAACTATATCAGCTTTTTCTGTTTTCTCTAATTGAATTGTGTCGCTAGGGTTTACAAAAATTAGTTTTTTATTTCTGATTAAAAAAGTATATAATTCAGATTTTGCTTTTATTACCCCATCTAAAGAACCAAAACCTTCTAAATGTGCACTACCAAAGTTAGTGATATATCCAAAATTAGGTTTTACCATATTTGATAAAAAAGCGATTTCTTTAGCATGGTTTGCCCCCATTTCTATAATACCTATTTCAGTCTCTGAATTCATAGATAACAAGGTTAATGGTACTCCAATATGGTTATTTAAGTTACCTACTGTTGCTCTAGTATTATACTTTGACGATAATACACTATTTATAAGTTCTTTTGTTGTTGTTTTACCATTACTACCAGTTAAAGAAATAATAGGTATATCTAGAAAATCACGATGAAAACTTGCTAATTCCTGAAGTGTTCTTAACACATCATCAACCAAAATTATATTCTCTGACGTTTTAAATTCTAATTCATCAACAATCGCAAATTTTGCCCCTTTAATTAAAGCTTCTTTTGCAAATTTATTACCATTAAAGTTATTTCCTTTTAATGCAAAAAAAATAGTATTTTTTCTTATCCTCCTTGTATCAGTATCAACTAAACAATGTTGAGTATATAATTTATGTAAATCCGCTATCTTCATATTGTAAAAATAAAAAACCTCATTGAAATTCAATGAGGTTTATAAATATAAATTTTATTCGTTTTTATTAATTTTTATACTTTGGTGTAGCTGTTTTACGCTTATTTAACATCATTGGCCCCATTTTATCTGTTGCACATCTAAAGCCTATAAAGTTTGTAGCCATATATTCAGGGAAATATCTTCTCTGAGCAGGATCTAACCAGTATTCTCTATCTGCCCAAGAACCACCTTTATATACTCTAGATTTATCACTAACTAAAGTAGTTCTTCTTTTTGAATCGTATTTATAGTTATTAATAGCATTCCCTAGAGAATCTAATTCTTTTTCAGGCTTTTGCGGTGAATTATACATTCTTGATGCAAGATCTAATTGATCTTTATCTAACTCATAATCTTTTGATGATGCTTGATCTCCATCTCCTAAACTTGAATTATTTGCTAAATTATAATTTCTTCTCATGTAAGTATCCTCTTTTGTAATTGGGATATACTTAACACTTCCAGGTAAATCTTTTGGTACAATTCTACCATTTTCTAAAGTATCATATTCGACCTCACCTAATTCATCTCCAACGATAACTACTTTTCCGTTTTGATCTATTAATTTCTTAGTAAAAACATTTCCTCTAAAATAATTAAAATCATTTGCTTCAGAATCAATTATAGGTCGATAAACATCTTCTACCCATTCAGCAACGTTCCCTGACATATCATATAAACCAAAAGCATTTGGCGGATAACTTTTAGCTGCATTAGGAATATCAGAACCATCACTACTCCAACCAGCAATACCACTATAATCACCTTTACCTTGCTTAAAGTTAGCTAATTGATCTCCTCTTCTTCTCTTATCTCTATCTCTTGTATATTTACCAGTCCAAGCATATTTCTTTCTACCTCTAATATTATTATATTCACGGTTTTCAAAAATAGCTTTTGCTGCATATTCCCATTCAACTTCAGTAGGAAGCCTAAATTTCTGAGCTAATATACCGTCTGATGATGTTACTTGTCTTCCAGAAAAAGCATCTTTAGATGGTTTTGGTTCTCCTTTTTTTCTAGGTAATGGAATTCCTTTTTTGTAAATAGTTGAATCCCCATCAAATAATGCATAAGGATTCGTTAAATATGTATCTGTATCAAAATTATTCTTTCCTTTAAAACTTAACGAATCTTCTTTAAAGATATTTTTTATAACACCTTTATCCATTAATATTTTTAAATTAACTGCGTTTGTACGCCATTTACAATATTTATTTGCTTGTAACCAACTAACACCTACAACTGGATACTCAGCATACGAAGGGTGTCGCAAATAACTTTCAGATAACAAATTAGTATTTCCTAATCCTTTTCGCCAAACTAAAGTATCTGGTAAAACAGATTGGTAAATGTTTTTAAATTGTGGTTCTTCTGGAGGGAATATATCTTTAGTGTACTGCATAAATAATCCATATTCTGCATTTGTAACTTCAGTTTCATCCATATAGAAAGAACGTACGTGCATTTTTTTCGGAGTAGTATTCCAATCAAACATTACATCATCTTGTACCAGTCCCATTGTAAAACTACCACCTTCAATATGTACCATTCCAGGAGGAGCTTTCTTACTGTTTCTCTCCTCACCTTTAATATAACCACCATAACTAGGGTCATTAAAGTTCCATCCTGTTAGGGAAGATTTACCTGAACCACCACTTTTACCACTTTTACAAGAAGTAACAAACAAGCTAATGATTACCAATAAACTAAATAATTTAAATGTACTTTTCATCTATTTTCAACTATTTTAAGGGTGCCGCAATTTACAATATTTCTAATTCCTTACAACTAAATTGCAAACAAATTACAGCGTAAAGAACTTACTTATGTAAGATTAAAACGAGATTGTTTGACGTTTAGTATTACGAATTTAAGAAAAAGATTAAAATATCTAGCCTAAATCTTATAATTTTATAATCATATTTGTTTTATTTTAAGATTTAAGAACTATAGAACATAATAATTCTTACTCTGTATCGTTAAAGTAATTATTAAAATTAAAGAAACTGTAGCAGATTTTTAAGAAAATCATATATTTGCTGAACTAAACTAATCGAATTTGTACATGAAAAAATTATCATTTTTATTGTTTTTTGCATGTTTTGCCCTTCAAACCAAAGCACAACAAATCACAACCGCAACTCCATTTTTATTAATATCATCTGATGCTCGTGCTGGAGGTATGGGAGATGTAGGTGTAGCAACATCTGCTGATGCCTTTTCTATTTTCCACAACCCTGCTAAAACAGTTTTCAATAAAAACAAAATAAGTGTTGGTTTAAATTACACACCATGGTTACGTAATTTAACTGATGATATTTTTGTTGGAAACGCTTCATATGTAAATAGATTTAAAGAAAACGCTGCTTGGGGAGTAGATATTAAATATTTTTCTCTAGGAGAAGTTGAATTAACAGATCAAAGTGGTGTAGGTACTGGAACTGAAAACCCAAATGAATTTGCTATCTCTGCTATTTACTCAATGAAATTGAGTGAGAAATTCTCTATGGGAATTGGTTTAAAATACATCAATTCTAACTTAGACATTAATGATAGTAATGTTAATGCTGTTAATTCATTTGCTGTTGATGTGTCTGGTTACTACCAATCTGACGAAAAAAATTACGGAAACTTCAATGGGCGTTATCGTTTAGGTTTCAATATTGCTAATATTGGACCAAAAGTAGAATACACACCTGGTCAAGAAAATTTCATTCCAACCAATGCTAAATTAGGTGGTGGTTTCGACTTTATATTAGATAGCAAAAACATTGTTGGTCTTAATTTAGAATTCACCAAATTATTAGTACCATCAAGTCCTAATTCAACAAGAGGTTGGTTTGACGGAATGTTTACTTCTTTAGGTGATAGAGGTTTTAGTGAAGAACTTAAAGAAACAACTTGGGCATTAGGAGCTGAGTATTTATACAACAATGCGTTTGCACTTAGAGCTGGTTATTTTCATGAAAGTGAAGAAAAAGGTCAAAGACAATTTTTAACTTTAGGAACTGGTTTTACAGCTAAAGCATTTACGTTAGATTTATCTTATTTGGTAAACACATCTTCCGTAAATAATCCATTAGAAAACACTTTACGATTCTCTTTATCATTTGATTTAGGAGAAATATATGAAGATTATTAATAAATTAATTTATTTTTAATAAATTCGTGTAATAAAAAAAGCAGTCTATCTAGACTGCTTTTTTTGTCCAATACTATTTCTCATGAAAAAAATAGAAGTAAAAACTTCAGCTACCGTTTTTAATACATTATCAGAATTAGATCAAGAAGATCAATTATTAATGAATAAAGCTATTGAAGCAAGAGCAAAAGCATATGCTCCATATTCTAAATTTAAAGTAGGTGCAGCTTTTTTATTAGAAAACGGCACCATTGTTTTAGGAAATAATCAGGAAAATGCGGCATATCCTTCTGGTATGTGCGCAGAGAGAGTTGGTGTTTGGAAAGTAGGTTCTGAATTTCCAGGGATAAAAATAAAAAAAATAGCAATTACAGCTGCCTCTGAAAACACTATCGTTAATAAACCTGTTGGACCTTGTGGGGCGTGTAGACAAACTTTATCTGAATATGAAATTAACCAGAAAGAATCTATAGAAATTATTTTTATGGGAGAGGTTGGAGAAATTATTAAAACAACGTCTTTACTCTCTTTACTGCCTTTTTCATTCGATAGCTCGTATTTATAAACAGTAACAAATTCAAAAAAAACACCATTTTTTTTTAGAACATCTAATTATAGCTTGGTTTTTTAAGAATTATATAATTCTTAAAAAATGACTACTAATTAATATCTTAATCTGATTAAAAATGCTTTAATTGTATTATAATATCCTAAAAAATCACAATGGCGTCAGCAGTAATTACTGGAACAGGTTCATATATACCTTCGATAAAAAAAGATAATAGTCAATTTTTAGAAAATTCTTTTTTGAATACCGATGGAACCTCTTTTGAAAGTACCAATACTATAATTATTGAAAAGTTCAAATCAATAACTGGTATTGAAGAGCGTCGTTATGCTAAAACAGCATACAATTCATCTGATTTAGCATTTTTTGCAGCTAAAAATGCTATAAACGATGCAAATATAAATCCTGAAGATCTAGACTATATTATATTTGCTCATAATTTTGGAGACGTAAAAGAAGGTGCTATTCAAAGTGATATCCTTCCTAGTTTAGCTAGTCGTGTAAAGCACTTACTCCAGATAGAAAATCCTAATTGTGTTGCTTATGACATTTTATTTGGGTGCCCTGGATGGATCGAAGGAGTTATTCAAGCACAAGCATTTATAAAAGCTGGTATTGCTAAAAAATGTTTGGTTATTGGTAGCGAAACTCTTTCTAGAGTTGTTGATAAATTTGACCGTGATTCGATGATTTACAGTGATGGAGCCGGTGCTTGTGTTCTTGAACTAAAAGAAAATAGCAATAGTGGTATTTTAAGCCACGCTACTCAAACCTTTACTAAAGACGAAGTTTATTTTTTATTCTTTGGAAACTCTTTTAATAAAGGTCTAGATCAGAATGTGCGTTATATTAAAATGCAAGGACGTAAAATTTATGAATTTGCTTTAAATAATGTACCAAAGGCAATGAAATTTGCTTTAGACAAAAGCAAAATTGATATTAGTGAGGTTAAGAAAATATTTATCCATCAAGCAAATGAAAAAATGGATGATGCTATTATTAAACGGTTTTATAGATTATACAAAAAACCTCTACCTAATGACATAATGCCTATGAGTATTCATAAATTAGGGAATAGTTCAGTTGCTACAGTTCCAACTTTATTAGATTTGGTTTTAAAAGGAAATATAGAAAATCAAGAAGTAAAAGAAGGAGATATTATTATACTTGCCTCTGTTGGTGCAGGAATGAATATAAATGCAATTGTTTACCGCTATTAAAAAACTTCAAAAAATCTAAAATCAAATACTTAAAATCTAAAATCTAAGTACTATTTTTGCGCATGCAACAACACAACGTACTTATTTTAGATTTCGGATCGCAATACACACAACTTATTGCGCGCCGCGTTAGAGAATTGAACATTTATTGTGAAATTTATCCATATAACAAGATACCAAAAAATTTAAACGACTTTAAAGCTGTAATTTTATCAGGTAGTCCAAACTCTGTTAGGGCTGAAGGTGTATTACATCCAGACTTATCAGAAATTAGAGGCAAAAAACCTTTACTTGCTGTTTGTTATGGTGCTCAGTACCTAGCACATTTTTCTGGTGGATTAGTAGCTCCATCTAATACGCGTGAATATGGTAGAGCAAATTTATCATATGTAAAAGAAAACGAAGTCTTCTTTAGTGGTATTTCTACAGGAAGTCAGGTTTGGATGAGTCATTCAGATACAATTAAAGAACTACCTACTGGTGGAGCTTTATTAGCAAGTACTCATGATGTAGATAATGCCGCTTATAAAATTGAAGGAGAAACAACGTATGCTATTCAATTTCATCCAGAAGTATATCATTCTACTGATGGTAAGCAATTGTTAGAAAACTTTTTAGTTACTATAGCTGGTGTAGCTCAAACATGGACTCCAGATTCATTTGTTGACGAAACGGTTAAAGGAATACAAGAAAAAGTAGGAGATGACAAAGTTGTTTTAGGACTTTCAGGCGGTGTAGATTCTACTGTTGCTGCTGTTTTATTGCACAAAGCTATTGGTGAAAATTTACATTGTATTTTTGTTAACAATGGTTTACTTCGTAAAGATGAGTATAAAAATGTATTAAAACAATACGAAGGAATGGGGTTAAACGTTAAAGGAGTAGATGCTTCTGATCGTTTCCTGAAAGATTTAGCAGGATTATCTGATCCGGAAGCAAAACGTAAAAGTATTGGTAAAGTTTTTATTGAAGTTTTTGATGATGAAGCTAACCAAATTGAAAACGCAAAATGGTTAGCGCAAGGTACTATATACCCTGATGTTATTGAATCAGTTTCTGTTAATGGAGGTCCATCTGCAACAATAAAAAGTCATCATAATGTAGGAGGTTTACCTGATTTTATGAAACTAAAGATAGTAGAGCCTTTACGAATGATTTTTAAAGATGAAGTACGTCGCGTAGGTGCTTCTATGGGTATAGATAAAGACTTATTAGGTAGGCACCCTTTTCCTGGACCAGGTTTAGGTATTAGAATTTTAGGAGATGTTACTTCTGAAAAAGTTCGTATTTTACAAGAAGTAGATGCTATTTTTGTTAATGGATTAAAAGAAGATGGTTTGTATGATAAAGTTTGGCAAGCTGGAGCGATGTTATTACCTGTAAACTCTGTTGGAGTAATGGGTGATGAAAGAACATACGAAAAAGTAGTTGCTTTACGAGCTGTTGAAAGTACAGATGGTATGACCGCAGACTGGGTAAATTTACCCTATGAGTTTTTACAAAGAATATCAAATAAAATAATAAATAATGTAAAGGGTGTTAACCGTGTTGTTTACGACATTAGTTCTAAACCACCTGCGACCATTGAATGGGAATAAAGTTCTTATAATAAAAAATAATGTAGATGAAGAAATTTCAATTTTTACTTTTAATTTGTATTTTAACCTTTACCGTTTCCTGTGGTCAACAAAAACGGTATATAACCTATAAAATCCAAGAAGGAGAAACAATACGTGACATTGCTAAACGACTGGATATGAAAACGAAAGATTTACTTCGTTTAAACCCTGATGTTGGCCGAAGACCTGAAGCGAATACACTAATTGTTATTCCTAATCCAAAGATAAAAAAGGGAATTTCTTCACCTTCTTCTGATGATAAAGGTGAAGTCGTTATTACTGACTCTGAAAAACTAGAGAACTCAGATAATAACTCTAATGAAAATTCAAAAAATGATATTTTTCAACAAACAGTATATGAATATGACACCCATACTGTTGCCACTGGAGAAACTGTTTATAGAATAACTAAAGAATATAATATTTCTAAAGATGATTTAATTAAATGGAATCCTGAATTCCCTGGAATTAAAAATAATGACTTAAGTATTGGTCAGGTTTTAAAGGTAAAATCAATTGAAAAAATAATTACAATTGACAGGAAAGAAGTTTTAATAAAATTTTTAACTCATACTGTTAAGAGTAAAGAAACGGTTTACAGTTTAACTCGATTTTATAATATTTCAAAGGAAGATTTAATTCGTTTAAATCCCGAATATCCGAATATAGCAAACAATGAGTTGTCTATTGACCAATTATTAAAGATCAAACCTATTGAAGATGTTAACCCTAATGAAAACTATGCTTTTTACAAAGATAGTATTCAAGAAAATACATCTATTAACTTATCAATACTACTTCCTTTTAAAGCTAAAGAATACAGCTTAGCTTCCGCAACAAACATATTTAATAAGAAAAAAAATAAATATGCTTCTTTAGCCAATATGGTTACCGATTTTTATTTGGGTGCTGAAATCGCCATAGATTCAATTAAAAAACAAGGTATTTATGTAAATGTAAATCTTTTTGACACAGGTAATAGAGGCGATAATATTTCAGTAATTTTAGATGAAGGTAAGTTAGATAATACTGATGTTGTTATTGGTCCTTTTTATTCAGAAAAAACGGAAACTATAGCGAATAAAGTTAATATCCCTGTTGTTTTCCCCCATTTTTCGAATAAACAACAAAAATTTTCTTCTCCTAAACTTATTAAGTCGGCTCCTGATAAAAATAATTATACTGATTATTTAATTTCTTATTTAAAAGAAACCTACAATGGTGAAGAAATTTTTGTTGTTGGTGATGGTACAACTAACTCTAATCAGAAAGTAGAAAAAATTCTTAGTAGATTAAAAACTCATGATTCAATTAAAAAAATTCATGTTTTAAAACCAAAAGATGGCTATATAAAAAGAAATCTTTTCACTAGAAAAATGGCTATAAAAAAGCAGAATTGGGTTATCGTAACATCAGATAAAAATGCTGCCGTAGCAGATGTTTTAAATAGTATGATTGGCTTACCTGATGATATTAATATTCATGTCTTTGCGATAGAAAAGAACAAAGCTTATAATAAAATAGATAATAATAAATTAGCTAGTGTAAATTTCACATATGTATCCGATGTTTTTACAGATGATTCTTCTGAAAACGTAAAAGTGTTTAACAAAAATTATAACAAAAAAAACAACACAATTCCTTCTGATTATGCTATTAAAGGTTTTGATGTTACCTATGATGTGCTAATGCGATTGGCTTCAGGAAAAAAACTAATAACAACTTTTAAAGAAGGAGTATCTCTCCGTGTAGAAAACAAATTTGATTATTACAAAAAAAGCTCAGGCAGTATTACCAACAAAGGTTTATTCGTTGTAAAATACAATGCGGATTTAAGTTTAACAAGACTTAAATAATACTCATAAAAAAGCGGTAAAATTTAAAATCTTACCGCTTTTTTATTTTTAAAGAACCTTATTTTTGTTTCTCTTGCCATTTCCATGAAGACAATAATGCTTCTTCTAATTTTTTTTCACTTCTCCACCCCAATACTTCATTCGCTTTAGTTGTATCTGCATAAGCAGCTATAATATCTCCTAAACGCCTTTCAACTATTTCATAATTTAGTGATTTTTGAGATATTTTTTCAAAAGTTTTAATAACTTCCATTACAGAACTTCCTTTACCTGTACCGATATTAAATGTTTCAAAATTTTGATCATTTTTTTTATTTATTAATCGCTCTACGGCTTTTACATGAGCCTTAGCTAAATCAACTACATGAATATAATCACGTACAGCTGTTCCATCTATAGTAGGATAATCATCACCAAAAACTAGTAATTTTTCTCGATCACCTATTGCTGTTTGTGTTATGTAAGGAATTAAATTTTGTGGTACGCCGATAGGTAATTCTCCTATTTTAACGCTTTCATGTGCTCCTATTGGGTTAAAATAACGTAGTGCTATTGCATTTTTACTATAAGCATTACAACTTTCTTTGATTATTTCTTCACCAATTTGTTTTGTATTTCCATAAGGAGATTCAGCAGGTTTTATAGGTGCTTTTTCTGTAATAGGTAATTCATCTGCTTGACCGTATACTGTACATGATGAGCTAAATATAAAATTATCTATATTTCTATCACGCATTTCTTGGAGCAAATACACCAGACTATTTATATTATTCTCATAATAATCTAATGGTTTCTCAACACTTTCACCAACAGCTTTAAATGCAGCAAAGTGAATGATTCCATCAATTACATTCTCTTCAAAAAACTCTTTTACTACCTTTTTCTCTCTTAAATCTAATTGACTAAAACTTGGTTTTATTCCTGTTATTTCAGTTATACTATCTAATACATTTATTTTGCTATTAGATAAATTATCAATAATGATTACTTCGTATCCCGAATTTTGAAGTTCTACTACAACATGAGATCCGATAAATCCCAAGCCTCCGGTGACTAATATTTTTTTCATTTTTTCTTTTTTTCTTTTTTATACTGATAAAAGCTTTCTTCTTTCAATCATCTTAAACAAGATAAGGTAAACTAATATAAAAACTGAAATACAAAAAAGCATAATTATTAATTGATTAACAACACTTAATGTATACCCAAAATATATAATTATACAGATGAGAACTTGAGTAGATGCGTAAAGAACAGCTACTTTTAGGTGCGATAATTTCATTATATGTATCAACTTTTGATAAATATGTTTTCTGTGTGGTTCCATCACATTTTCTCCTATAGACTTCCTATAACCTAATGTTAAAATCGCATCTACACCATAAATTAAAACAAATAATAACAATATTGGTGATTTTAATTCTTTCATAAAACAAACACCTATAAAAAAAATTAATACAGATATAGAAATACTTCCTATATCTCCAGCAAACATCCTTGCCTTTTTCCTAAAATTATAAAAACCAAAAACTAGTAATGACAATATCACATAGATTATTAAATTATGATCAATTATATGTTCATTTAAGTTAATAAAAAATAACCCCAATAAAATAACAATACTATATAAACCTGTTATACCGTTAATTCCATCCATAAAATTATAGATATTTATGAAGCCCACTCCTATAATTAAGAAAGGTATAAATAATAGAAAATCACTTGCAGTAAACCCAATTTGAATCAAACAAAATCCTATCGATATAAATTGAAAAGGTAGTCTTATAGTAGAGCTTAAAGTTACGATATCATCAATAAAACTAACAATAGCAATTAAAGAGATTCCAATTACGAAAAAAGGGTACTGAAAGTCTGATAAAAAAAAATAGATTAATACTGCTAAAAAAAATAAAACACCTCCACCTCTTACTGTTTGCATCGTATGCGAACTCCTATGATTTGGTTTATCTATTATATTAAATTTATTAGCTAATCTAAAATAAATTATAGACAGAAAGATTAAACTAATTAATACTATGAAATACTCAATCATTATTATATTTTAGTTGTACATTTCATCATAATATGTTTGATAATCACCACTAGTTATGTTATCAATCCATTCTTGATTTTCTAAATACCATTTTACTGTTTTTTCTATTCCTTCTTCAAACTGTAATGAAGGTTCCCAGCCTAGCTCATTCTTTAACTTAGATGAATCTATAGCATATCTTTGATCATGACCAGCCCTATCAGTTACATATGTAATTAATTTTTCTGAAGTACCTTCTGGTCTTCCAAGTAACCTATCAACTGTACTTATTAAAACCTTGATTAAATCAATATTTCTCCATTCATTGAACCCTCCTATATTGTAAGTATCTCCTAATTTACCATTATGAAATATTTCATCAATGGCTCTTGCATGATCGTTTACAAATAACCAATCTCTTACATTATCCCCCTTTCCATATACTGGTAAAGCTTTATTTTTACATATATTATTTATAAATAAAGGGATTAGTTTTTCAGGAAACTGAAAGGATCCGTAATTATTAGAACAATTAGAAATTACAGTAGGAAAACCATATGTATCCTGAAAAGATCTTACAAAATGATCTGAGGAAGCTTTAGATGCTGAATATGGAGAATGAGGATCGTAAGAAGTATTTTCTGTAAAGAAACCTTCTTCTCCTAAACTTCCATATACTTCATCTGTTGAAACGTGATAAAAAAGTTTGTCTTTAAAATCTTCTTTCCATTTGTTTTTTGCTGCTTGTAATAAACTTAAAGTTCCCATTATATTTGTTTTTGCAAATGAAAAAGGGTCTTTAATAGATCTATCAACATGAGATTCTGCAGCTAAATGAATGACCCCATCAATATTAAAATCAACAAATAATCTTTCCATTTTCTCATAATTACAGATATCTTCTTTAACAAATCTGTAATTAGATTTATCTTTTATATCATTTAAATTCTCTAAATTACCAGCATAGGTTAACTTATCTAAGTTAATAATATTATAATTAGGATATTTATTCACAAATAATCTTACGACATGAGAGCCTATAAAACCAGCTCCTCCAGTAATTAATATATTTTTCATTTTTTTTCTTTTTGTAATTCCTTAATACATTCTTTTAATGAATTCCTCCAATACGGTATGTCAATATTGAAATCTTTTTTAATCTTTGCCTTATTCATAAGAGAATAATTAGGCCTTTTTGCAGGTGTTGGATACTCTTTTGTTTCTATCGGATAAACATTACATTTAATATCTGCCATTTCCATTATGGCTATAGCAAAATCATACCAAGAGGCAACTCCTTCATTTGAATAATGATACAACTTCGAATTTAAATCAATTTTTTCTATATCCAATAAACTTACACATAATTCAGCTAAATCTCTTGCGTAAGTTGGAGAACCTATTTGGTCAAAAACAACACCAAGTTTATCTCTTTCTTTACCTAGATGCAACATTGTTTTAACAAAATTACTTCCAAAACTCGAATACAACCAAGACGTTCTAATAACAACACCCTCAATACTCGAACTTAAAACATATTCCTCACCAACTCTTTTAGTTTCTCCATAAACTCCAACAGGCCTTACTTCTTGACTTTCATTATATGGTATAAAACTTTCTCCATTAAAAACATAATCTGTAGAAATATGAATAATTTTTCCGTTGACTTTCTCTAAGGCTAACACTAAGTTATGAACACCTAAAGCATTTACATCAAATGACTTAACATACTCTTTTTCAGCCTTATCCACAAATGTATAGGCTGCGCAGTTTATTACTAATTCTATTTTATTTTTAACTATATATTTTTCTACTAATAATACATTAGTAATATCAAGATCTATTGAAGTTTCAAAAAAAAAATTGTGTAGCCTTTTCTTTTTAGAAACACTCCTTATTTCCGACCCTAATTGGCCAGTAGCACCCGTTACTAAAACATTCATAATTAAGACTTAAAAGGGCTTGTAAATTCATTAAAATATTGAAGTTTTGTGTCTTTCTCAGACAACTTAATGTCAGCTTCATTAAACCTCCAGTCAATACCTAAATCTTTATCATCCCACTTTATACCACAATCATAAGCTGGAGCATAACTATTATCTACTTTATAAGAAAAAATTGCTTCTTCAGATAAAACCATAAAACCATGAGCAAACCCTCTAGGTATAAATAATTGCTTTTTATTATCTTCAGATAATTCAACTGTTATATGTTTTCCATATGTTTCCGAACCAGTTCGAATATCAACGACAACATCAATAACAGCACCTTTAATACATCTTACTAATTTTGCTTGCGCAAATGGCGGTTTTTGAAAATGCAACCCCCTTAAAACTCCTCTAATTGACTTAGATTCATTGTCTTGAACAAAATCTACCTTTCCTATATTTTTCTCAAATTCATCTTTATTGAATGATTCTAAAAAATAGCCCCTGTCATCTTCAAAAACTGAAGGCTCGATAATTACAACTTCAGCAATCCCTGTTTCTACGAATTTCATTCTTTAATAAGGTTCAATAAATATTTACCGTACGCATTTTTATTCAATGGTTTTGCTAATTTTTTTACTTGATCTGCATCTATATATTTCATATAGTAAGAAATCTCTTCCAAACAAGCAACTTTTAACCCTTGACGCTTCTCTATTGTTTCTATGAATTGCCCAGCTTCCATAAGAGAATCATGCGTACCTGTATCTAACCAAGCGTAACCTCTTCCCATTAGCTCTACTTTTAAGTTATCCTGATTTAAATAAGCTTGGTTTACTGATGTTATTTCTAATTCTCCTCTATGAGAAGGTTTAACTTCTTTTGCTATTTGCACTACATCATTGGGGTAAAAATAAAGCCCTACTACTGCATAATTTGATTTAGGATTATTTGGCTTTTCTTCTATAGAAGTCACATTTCCTTCATTGTCAAATTCAGCAACTCCATATCTTTCAGGGTCTTTTACATAATACCCAAAAACAGTTGCTTTCTTTTCTTTTTCAACGTTAAAGCGTGCATTTTGAAGCATTTTAGTTAGCCCATCCCCATAAAAAATATTATCACCAAGAACTAAACAAACATCATCTTCTCCTATAAATTTATCACCAATGATAAATGCTTGAGCTAATCCATCAGGGCTTGGTTGTACTTTATAACTTAGTTTGATTCCTAAATCTTCACCGTTTCCTAATAGTTTTTCAAAATTAGGTAGGTCTTCTGGTGTTGAGATAATTAAAATTTCTCGTATGCCGGCCAACATTAAGACTGATAGTGGATAATAAATCATTGGCTTGTCATATACTGGTAACAACTGTTTTGATACTCCTTTTGTTATTGGATACAACCGTGTTCCACTTCCTCCTGCTAATATGATTCCCTTCATTTTATTTCTTTTTAAAAGAATTTATTGTTTTTATCATCCCTTCTTCTGAAGAAACTGGTAATATTTTTTTTATTGAGTTCTTTACTTTAAGATTACTAACTACATAATTACTCGTTAGTTTTTGTAATTTTTCATTATTAATTGGTAGCCGTATTATATCTCCTAATTTAGCGACAAAGCTAATAATAAATTTAGGAACTTTAAATATTCTTGTTTCGACACCTAATTCATTAGAAATTAAAGTAATTATTTCATTTGTAGAAAGCGTTTTATCATCTGCTAAATTATATATTCCACTAGAAATTTTATCATTACTTAGAAATTCATTAACACAAAACATTAAATTATCTATACTTAGAAATGATCTTTGATTTGGATAATTCCCTAAGGGCCATGGAATTCTTTTTTTAACAAGTTTATATAATAAATTTAAATTCCCTTTATTATTAGGGCCATGAATCATACAGGGTCTTAAAATATAGGCTCTTTTATTAACAGGTAATTTTTTATTTAAAATATATTCTTCTGCTTTTTGCTTTGACAATCCATAATGTGTTTTTGGGTTTGGAATATCTTCTTCTTTTAAACTTTCTTTAACCTCGTCTGCACAAGCCTTAACAGTACTCATAAAAATAAAAACACTTAGATCTGATTTTATGAAAGAATCAAACAATTGCTTCGTTAACTCAAAATTAGACTCATAATAATCATTTGGAGTAGATACATTTCTTAAATCATGTGCTTTACCTGCCAAATGAATCAGAGCATATCCCTGAAGAAAAAACTCTTGAACAGGCTTATACCTAGCACTTAAAGATGACACACTAAATTTAGAATTATCAAAATATTCCAATAGATTAGTACCTACAAAACCTGAAGTTCCTGTTATTGTTACTTTCATATTATTATATAGATTACAACAATGATTTATAAAACTTGTCATGTAAAGAGTAAATTACATCCGCAGAAAAATATTTGAGTACTCTACTTCTTGCATTTAACTTCATTTCATTTAATTTTTTTGAATTTTGATATAAATTAGTCATTTCTACAGAAAACTTATTTATATCCTTAAATGGAACTAAAATACCTGAATAATCATGTTCAATAGAGTCAGAAAGGCCTACAATATCAAATCCAACACATGGAATACCTAATGCAGCTGCTTCAATAACGATTGTCCCAAACCCTTCACTACTACTGGGCAAACATAATACATCGCTTGCAGCAATATATTTTTCATGATTTTCAACTATATCTAAACTAATAATTTTGGATTCAATTTTTTTATGTTTCTCGAACAATTCATCTAGATAGCCTTCTGATTCATCTGGCCCAATAAAAAGTAGTTTAACATTAGGAAAATGTGTGATTTTAGCAAAACTTTCAATTAATTCTACTATTCCTTTAACTATTGATTTTCTAGCTAAAAATAAGTATACAAAATCATTGTTTTTTATCCCTAAATCACTTCTTAAAAGATTCCTGTCTTTTATTATATTGATATCAAATTTTTTTAAATCCACCCCAGAAAGAGATCCCTTACCAAGGTTCTGTATTGGTTTTCCATCAATATGAAACCCATTTTCATACAAGAAATTAGATTGTGACGGACTATCTGTAAGACAAACAGTTGATAACCTAAAAATTAATTTATCAATACTTTTATAAAATTTTCTAATACCTCCTTTTTTTGTTGCCCAAACTTGCCCTGTAAAAGTATGAATTCTTATAGGACAAAATGTAATGTACCCAGCAATTGAGGTTAAAAACCCTGATTTAGGCATTATCGAATGTACAATTGTAGGACGGACCTTTATACAAATAAAAATTAAAACAATTAATGCTTTAAAATCATAAAAAATTGATGTTTTTCTTAGGATTTTATTATCAATAAACGTAACGTAAGGATATTCTTTCTTAAATCGGCTAACGTTATTCCCTGTTACAAATAATTCATAATCGTTTTCGCTTCTTTCTATGAAATTTTTTAAATGCCATGGAACAACTTCTGCCTGTGTAACAACCCTAAGTAATCTAACTTTATTTTCATTACTACTCATTTTCAATAAACATTTCTACAAATTAATAAAAAATCACATTGGTAGATTTATACTTTTTATGTTTTCAATAATTCCTTTTAACTTATTTTTCTCTTTTAAATCTAATTCTTCGTTTCTCCTTTTGGTCAAACTCCCTTGTAAATTAAACATCCCAAAGAGTCTATAAATAAAAGCTTTAAAGTACGTTTTAATAATTTCTTTTTTTAATTCATTCTTTGATAAAATACCACCTCCATAAGTGTATATTATTTTTCGTATAGTTTTTATTGCTCTAATATAATTAGCTATATTTATCTTTCCCTCTCTAACAATGTATAAAGGTTCTTTAACACGTTTAAATTTCGAAAATTTATAAGTCCTAATCCAAAGTTCACAATCTTCTCCTCTAACATAACTAGCATCATATTTATTTTTAAGATACCACTCCTTTTTCCCAACTACACTTGCGTGTAAAAGCATCGCCTTTCCTAATATCTCTTTTGGATTATATTTTATAGGAACAATTCCTCTTTTACCTTCTGGTTCTCCTTTTTCACTTATTGAATAAGTACCTGTATCTACTAGATCTACTAGATTATCAGATAAGAAAACATTCATCTGCTTTGAAATTCGTTCTGGATGCATTAAATCATCCGCATCCATTCTTGCGATATAACTTCCTTTAGCAATAGTAGGTGCTTGATTCAATCTAAACACTAAGCCTTTATTAACTCCGTCACTTACAACTCTTACTCTCGGGTCTATTATACTTTTAGCTATTTTCAAGCTTTTATCTACTGATCCATCATCAAGAAGTATTAATTCCCAATTTTGATATGATTGATTAAATACGGATTTTATAGCATCTAAGAGTGTTGTTTCATTATTATAAAATGGAATAACAATGCTTATTAATGGTTTGTCCATTATTTATAATTTTAAATATTTTCTAAATCCTAACAGGATGATATTAATCGACCTCAATTTTATTGGTATAGTTCCTTTAAATAAAGATTTAATTAAAAAAGAATATCCTTGAGACAAATCTCCCTTTCTAATCAAGATATTTCCTATCTGATAATTCAAAGCAGCTTCTATTTTATCTTTATCAACTTTACGCTTCTCTTTGTCTATAAAATATTGATATAAACTTTTAAATCTATTTATTTGTCTTTCATCATGGCAAGTTATATTATCATCACCTAATCTATAAAACCCTAAAGCAACTTGTAAATAATGGAACCTTACTCTTTTTTCAGCTAATATTAGCCATAATTGAAAATCTTCAACTCCAATAATTTCTTTTTGTTCTTTAAATCTTACATTACCTTTAAAACATTTACTTCTTATACAGGTTGAAGAAGTTGGGATAGCATTTAAATTAAATAACATATCATGATAAGGATCATTTCTTTTTAAATCTCGAGAAGTCATTTTACTATTAACCGCTCCTTTTTTAAAAATATTCAAATCATGATATATAAAATCTATTTTATCTAAATCTAACTTTAATATTGTTTCTAATCTATCCTTAGTATACCAATCATCAGAATCTAAAAAGCAAATCCATTCACCTTTAGCAGAATCTAGCCCTATATTTCTAGGACGGGCTGGACCTCCCCAATTTTCATTCCAAAAATACTGAACATTTAATGTATCTTCAAACTCTTTAGCTATTTCTCGAGAGTCATCATTACTCCCATCATCACAAATCAGTACTTCAAAATTTTTGTAAGTCTGATTTTCTAATGAGATCAAGCATTCTTTTAATTCTTCAGCTCTATTATAAGTCGGTATAATAATTGAAAATTTATATGAAAATACTGACATATTTCTTTATATAATAGATTTAAAATAATCGATAGTTTTTATCAAACCACTTTCAAGATTAACATCTGGATACCATCCTTCTAATTTTTCTTTTGCTAGTGAAATATCTGGTTTTCTTTGCTGTGGATCATCAGATGGTAATGGCATAAAAATTAATTTCGATTTTGACTCCGTAAGTTCAATTACTTTTTGTGCTAATTCAAGCATCGTAAATTCATCTGGATTCCCTGTATTTATAGGCCCTGTAACATCCTCAGAGGTATTCATCATCCTAACCATAGCCTCAACTAAATTATCAACATATTGAAAACTACGAGTTTGAGTTCCATCTCCATAAATAGTAATATCTTCTCCTCTTAAAGCTTGCACTATAAAATTCGAAACAACTCTACCGTCTTCTGGATTCATTCTTGGGCCATATGTGTTAAATATTCTGATGATTTTAATCCTCACCTGGTTTTGACGGTGAAAATCAAAAAAGAGCGTTTCTGCGGCTCTTTTTCCTTCATCATAACAAGAACGAATTCCTATCGGATTTACATTTCCCCAATAATTTTCTTTTTGAGGGTGTACATTAGGGTCTCCATAAACCTCACTAGTAGACGCTTGTAAAATCTTTGCATTTGTTCTTTTTGCCAAACCTAACATATTCATTGCTCCATAAAAAGAAGTTTTCATTGTTTTTATGGGATTTGATTGATAGTGTATTGGAGATGCTGGACAAGCTAAGTTATAAATCTCATCCACTTCTGCATAAAAAGGCTCTACAATATCATGTCTAATCAATTCAAAATTTTTATTTTCTAACAAATGATATATGTTAGATTTTGCCCCTGTAAAATAATTATCTAAACACAAGACTTCGTGTCCATCGTTTAAAAGTCTTTCGCATAAATGTGACCCTAAAAAACCTGCTCCTCCTGTAATAAGTACTCTCTTCATTATATTTTATTTTTTCCCTATGCATAAATATTTAAATCCATGAGATTGAATCTCTTCTGAATTATATATATTTCGTCCATCAACTATAATATTTCCTTTCATTGTTTTCTTTATAACGTCCCAAGAAGGCAACCTAAATTCTTTCCATTCTGTCATTAACACAACAGCATCAGCATTAAGAGCAGCTTCGTAAATATTTTCACAATAAACAACTTCTTCTCCAATTCTACGTTTTGTTTCTTCTATAGCAATAGGATCGAATACCTTAATCGTTGCTCCAGCATCTAATAACTGTTGGATAACTATTAATGAAGGGGCTTCTCTCATATCATCAGTTCCTGGTTTAAAAGCCAACCCCCAAAGTCCTATAATTTTCCCTTTTACGTCTCCTTTAAATTCTTTTTTTAATTTCTCAAAGACAATTTGTTTTTGATTTTCATTTACTTCTTCAACAGCTTCAATAAGAGTCATTTTATATCCATTCTCTTTACCTGTTTGTGCTAATGCCTTCACATCTTTCGGAAAACAAGAACCTCCATAACCTGTACCTGCATACAAAAACTTACTACCTATTCTAGTATCTGACCCTATTCCTTTTCTAACCATATCGACATCAGCTCCTACTATCTCGCACAAATTTGCTATTTCATTCATGAAAGAAATTCTAGTTGCTAACATACCATTAGCTGCATATTTAGTCATTTCTGCTGAAGCAACATCCATAAAAATAATCGGAAAATCATTTAGTGTAAATGGCTTATATAATTTCTCCATCATTTTACGAGCTTCATTCGAATCTACACCAATAACAACTCTATCTGGGTTTAAGAAATCTTTAATAGCTGCACCTTCTTTTAAAAATTCTGGATTAGAAACTACATCAAAATTCATCGAGTTTAGGCCTCTTTTATCTAACTCCTCTTTAATTACCTCCTTTACTTTTATTGCTGTTCCAACTGGGACCGTACTTTTAGTTACTAAAACAAAATATTCTGTAACATATTTACCTACAGTTTTTGCAACATCTAAAACATATTTTAAATCTGCAGAGCCATCATCATCAGGGGGTGTACCAACTGCACTAAATATAACGGGAGTGTCTTTTAGAGATTCTTTTAATGATGTTGAAAAAGATAACCTTTTATCTTTTACATTTTTATGTACTAATTCTTCAAGCCCAGGCTCAAAAATAGGCATAATCCCATTTTTTAAATTATTGATTTTATCCTCATCAATATCTACACAGGTAACATTTGTACCCATTGCAGCAAAACAAGTTCCAGTAACCAAACCTACATATCCAGTCCCTACAATTGTTATCTTCATATTCCTTATTTTTTTTATTTTAATCTTAAATTATTCCGTTCCTCTAACCATCTAGCTACTAATAAATTTACAATTATTAACGGAGTAAATAAAATCACTGCTCCATTTAAAAAAATAAGAACAGTAAGCATATACCATTTAGTTTTTCTTGTGCAATATACTATAAATATCAATATTAGTAGAGTTGAAACAATTCCTAATTCTATCACATTCTTAATAATTTGATTTGACTCTCCTTTATCAAATACTCTTTCAATGTATCCTGGCGACCTTCCAAAAAACAAATCTGGGACAGAAGAATTTGCTATTAATAATAATGACACGAATGCTCTTTCTTCCCTATCGTCAGCTGATGATGTTCCTAAACTTTCAATAATTTTATCTTTTGGTAAAATCAAAATAGCACTTATAAAACCAATTATTAAGAATATATTAACTGTCTTTTGTTTTAATCTTAATTTAGCTAAAATTAAATTTGCTCCTTGTATTCCATAAACAACAATTAACACCACCCAAGACATTGTTGAAAAAGTAGAGATAATTGCTAAAAAAATTATAATTCTAGCAATCAGCCTTTTCTTTTTATCTTTAAAATAACTTGATATTAAAAAAAAATTCGATGTAAAAAAGAAAGCTGTGTAACTTGGTTCAAAAAAATAACCAGCAACCCTACCTATTGATCCCCATTCAAAATATTTCAAATTCACATATCCTAATATTGGGTAGTAATAATAAGTGTAATACTCTTCATCTCCAATCTTTTCTAATTGATAATTAAGTATATCCAAATTAAAAAAAAGGAAAGACATGATTGCTATGATCGCTAATGAAAAAAGAAGTATTAAATAAAATTTAATAATTAAAAAACGGACCCTTTTTATTCGATTAACTCCTATAAATGTACAAACACCTAAAAGCATATAAAAAAAATAATACATCGCTAAAGAGAGTGAATTCCCTACATACAACCAATAAACTAAGCAAAATATATAAAAAATAAAAAAAGGAAGGTAATAATAAAAAAAACGGACTCTCTTATATACAAGAAAAAAAGAAATAGTTGCCAATATACAAAGCGTAGGAACTCTTATGTAAAAACTAACATCTAAAGAAATGATAAAAGGCGCCGAAGCAAATATCAATACTATTAAAAAAAAAGAAAAAATTAATTCTAAAAAATTAAATTTCATTGTAAAATACTTAAAACTATATATATATTACTATCCTTATTACTTTAACTGAGATTTCTCCCATAAAATTGTATCTCTTATTGCTTTATCTAATTCAGTAAACTCAAAATTTAAAATAGATTTTAATAATGAAATATCCAAACAAAATTCTCTTACATCAGATGTTTTAGACTCAACGTATGTAACGTTAAAATTAAGTGTATTACTTTTAATAATGTTTAAAATTGTATTTAATTGTATAGACACCCCTGAACCAATATTAATTGTTTTATTGCTTATCTTTTTTTCTATTAATTTAACTACAATATTTATTAAATCTTTTATATATATATAATCTTTTGACTGCTTACCATCTCCCCAAACTGAGAATACATTTTTATTTACTGCTTTTCTAGCAGCTATGTTAATTGCCCCTTGATTTTTTGACTTATGAAACTGGCCGAAAGGATTAGATATCCTTAAAATTAAGTAGCTAATATTATGTTCTCTTTGATATAAATATAAGTATTTTTCTATAGTTAATTTAATAATACCATATGAGCTTATTGGCATACATAATTCGTTTTCACTCGTTATACCTTGTTTTTTCTCACCATACACTGCACCTCCCGAAGAAATATATAAAATGAAACGACAACTAAACTCTTTCATTACATCTAATAAATTTATCGTCGCTAACAAGTTATCATCAATATCTTTTTTTATATTCTGATTTGATGATACTGGTATTGAAGAAGATGCTAAATGAAAAACTTTTGTTATTTTCCATTTAGAGAATATTCTTTTAAGAAATATATCGTCGCTGTAATTTCCTTCAAAATAATGTATGTTCTCATACATTTTCTCAGGTAAACTTCTTGAAATAACTAAAATATTATTACACCTTACTTGATCATTATTAACATAATAATCAAGTAAATTTTGGCCTATAAAGCCTGTACCTCCAATAATTAATATTGTTTCGTTATCTAATAGCATCTTCGTAAACATTTTTTAAAGATAATCCATAATTTTCAGGAGAAAATTTTTTATATCTATTCTTCGCATTTATTGATAAACTATGTCTTAAATCTTTGTTGTTATAAAGGTTTAAAATTTCACGTGATAGATTTTCTATAAAGTTCTTTAGATTATTTTCAATTAAAATACCATTTGCTTCAGATTCTATTACTTGAGTAATTCCTGCAAAATCTGTAGCAATGATAGGTTTACCTAAACCTAATGCAGAAAGCAACACAAGAGGCATGTCTTCATCTCTAATAGAAGGCAGCATAAAAACGTCTGCTAAATCTATATAATCTTCACTATTATCCTTGTATCCTAAAAGAAAGACATTCTTTTGTAAATCTAATTCAGTAATCTTATCTTTTATGAGGTCCTCATCTTCTCCATTTCCAACTAACAGACACACTATTTTTTCTTTAATTTTTGGTTGCTTTTTTATTAATAAAGCAATTGCATCAATAAGATATTTCTGACCTTTTCTTTCTGTAAGAAAACCTACTTGAGTTAAAATAAAACTATTTGCCGAAATACTTAATTCATCACAAATTTCGTTTTTTGTTTTTTGCACTTTTACCATTGGTGCACAATTATTAACTATTCGAATTTTACCTTCAGAAAAGCCTCTATTTTTTATTAATGTATTTTTCGCCTTTATAGAAGCATTAATAAAATAGAAAACCTGTTTATTTATAAATTGGTCTATTAACTTAACGAAAAAACCTTTTCTTATTCTTGCTTGATTATTTACTTGATAAATAATTTTTCTTTTAATCGTTAAGTAATTTGCAAAAACCAAAACATTACATGTTTTAGCTCCTGGATATCCTCCATTATTAATATGAATAAGATCTGGTTTAGACCTTATTAAGAAAAATATTAATGTTATTAAGTTCCAAATGAAATATAATTTTAATTTTTCTAAAATATAGAACGGTAATTTAAATATAGTTTTAATTAAAAAATGTACTCTTAGACAATTTATTCTATGGAATAAGGATTCGTTTGACAGTAAAAATAAAGGGTAATTATCATTTCTATCAAATACATTATCATTTTGAAGCCCTAACTCATATTTATTATATTTTCTATAAGAAAAAAGGAATTTATAATGTTCATTTAAAACCTTATTTTTCAATAAAAAAGTCATTAGTTTTTCACTTCCACCATAGATATAGCAATCACTAAAGATTAATATTCTTTTATTTCGTGTCATATTCCCTTATCTTTTTAAAGTTTTCAGAACTTGAGATCGCCAATTATTAGAAGATAAATAATGTATTATAAATGCTCCTACAACAATTACTCCAATGGATAACATAACTATTAATAAATTAATTTTATTCTTTTCAAAAGGTAAATAATTCTTTATTAAGATTGCTGATATTATTAAAAAAAGTAAAGACAAAAACATTGGTTTAAATATAATCAATATAGATTTCCAAAAACTCATCCCCATATATCTCATCATTATTCTATAATAAAAAACCATAGAAATAGTAAAAGCTGTAAATTTAAATATAGCAAACGCTAATACTCCGATATGTGATACAGACAAAATAATTCCTATCCAAAATATAAATGGAAGAAGAGCTGCTAAATAATATAATTCCTTTAATCTTTCTTTTGCTACCAACAAATTACTTATTGGATAGGTGATAAAAGCAAAAAGATAGCACATTATAAGTAATTGAGAGATATACACGGAATTACTATAGTTCTCACCAACCCAGCACAAAATAAGAGGTTTTAAAAGCATTGCCATTGTTAGTATAGGAAACACGACTACTGGAGCTAACATAACTACTATATGTTTTAAAAATGACTTAAGTCCTTCTTCATCATCAAGACCTATAAAATGATTAAAACGTGTGTTAAATGGCGAAAATAAAATACCAAAAATACTTCTAAAAAAAGTTAATACAGTTAATCCTATTGCATAAACTGCTACTTGATTTACACCTAAAAACTTTCCAATTATTACAGAATCTAACTCATAATATAAAATCCAAGAAAAAGTTATGAAAAGACTCGCAAAAGCTAACTTCTTAGTTTTATTAAACACCTTTTTATTAAATTTCAATGAATTGATTAATAACTTGAAATCATATTGATACCTTTTTCTTGCTATTATTAGAGCAAAAGATGATGTCGCTAAATTTACTATTTGTGTAAAAAGAAAATAACCTATAATATTATACTTCCCATTATTAAAAAACCACAAAACAGAAATAATTTTTAATAAGCTTCCAACAATATTAATCCTCTGGCAAATAAAATCATCTAATCTTATTCCAAAAATCATTTGAGAAAGCCTTTGAAGTAATGTAACAATTGTAAAAAGCCCTAAAATTAACAACAATGTTGACGCTATATATTCTTGACCATTTCCTTTAATATCTTTTATAAAAAATGTAGGATAAAAACTAACTATTATGAAAAAAGAAGAAAATAACAATAAAAATATAAGCAAGACAAAACTAGTAAAACCAATTGTTTTTATTTCATTCTCTCTATCTCCTTTAGCAAAGTATTCAGTTGCATATTTTTTACCAGCACCTACAAAACCAAAGTCAGCATAGGTTAAAAATATTGAAAAAGAGATGCATATAGTATATACCCCATATGTAGTTTTATCTGAAGTTAAATATGGTATAACAATAAATAATGTCAAAAAATTCAGCAATAAAGAAACTCCTTGCCAAAAATATATTTTTAAATAGTTTTTAGAATATGATTTTTGCACTATAGTTTTATAATTGTATTGATTATTTTTTTCATAAGTAAACATTCGATTTATTAAATGTTAAAAACTTATAATTAGTTTTCTGATTGGATTCTTTTAATAAAAAATTTTATTAGTTAGCGACTCCTTAAATCGAACATATTTTAGTAGTAATCTTTTTCATTAAATAATTTTTTTAAAAAAGCTTAAATCTTTTGGGGTTTTTGCAAAATCATTATAAACAGAAACGTCCATTTTTCTTTTTTCTTTTATAATTATTTCCAATTCTTCTTCAGAGTTTGCAATTGGTATTTTCGGGTTTAGTCCATCTAAAGGTGGTGTAGGAAATACTCCATAGACGTTTTTACCATTAGTTAAAGGTTCGTAAACAAGATAATTAACAGAATAATGTAAAGAATCTATTAAAGAAGTTGAAACTGGTCCTATTACTAACGTTGCTCTTTTTAAAGACTCTGAAAACACAAGTTTATCCTCCACAAAAAAATCATTATCAATATATTTTTCATACCAAGAAAAATTTTCTGAAGGATGTGGTCTTAATAAAACTTTCTTTACGCCTATTTTTTCAAGAACTTTCTGTATTGAATATAAATACATTATAGCATTACCTCTATCTTCCATTTGGTGGTGACTTTGGGGACTAACTCCTGTTAAACTTTTAGTAAGTACTGTTATATTTTCTAAACTAAATTTTAATTCTTTAGGACACGTATTGTAAATAGGGTGACCTGAGATAAAAAATTTAGAAGGATCATATCCATTCTTAACAAAAGCATCTACTTGCGCTTGTCCCCATTGAATGGAATAATCTGTCCTATTACTCATAATACCATCATATCTATTAGGCATACCTCCATGAGCCCAAAATATAGTTGGTAATTTTAATTCTTTAAAAATATGTATAGCCATTTTCTCAAAAAAACCTACGTCTTGTGGTAAAATTAAAGCTTCGTATTTATTAGCTATACACTCTTCTTTAAATAATACAGAAAATTCATTAATCAAAGAAAAAAAATCTTTACTTATTAAATAATTAAAATCTTTTAGTTCAAAGTATCTATTAATTTTTTTAGTTAAAAAATATAATTTAGAAGAACTTTCTATTTTCATAGCCCTCGTAAAATTCCAACAAGGATTATATACATCGTATCCAATAATTTCTAATTGCTTATTCCATGAAGAATAAGCTGAAGACAGTATTTTTTTTTGTCCTTTTGATTTTGATTTTTTAAAAAAAATGATAGCCACAAACTCTAAAAAATCTCTAAGTTTTCTTTTAATAGGATTCTTTTTGTGTTTTTTAAATTGATCGCCATAGTAATATATTTTACTACCAATATTATACCTGATTAAATCAACTTTCTCAGCATTTTCTTTATCAAGATTTTCTATAAGATAATCTATAAGATCTTCTTTCATACTCTATTTTAATTTTATTAAATCTTTCAAATTGCCTTTAAAATCATTAAAATTTGTATCAAAGAAGGCTTTATTTTGTTTTATTTTTTCAAAAGACCAATCCCACCAATCTATTTCTAACAATTGATTTATTATTTTTTTATCAAACCTAAATTTTATAAGTTTTGCCGGAGATCCAACATAAATACCATAAGGTTGTAAACTCTTTGTTACTATGGATTTTGAGCCTATTACACAACCATTAGGAATACTAACACCAGGCATAATCATTACATCTCTACCTACCCAAACATCATTTCCTATATATATGGATTTATTTTCTTTTAAGTGTTCTATCTCTTTACAGAAATTAGGTAAGAAAATATTAGTTTTATTTTCTACTAATCTAGAATTACTATGAAGATTAAAAGTTGTTGCAAAACTTAAAGGATGGTTTATATTAGAAGTGAAAAATTCAACTCCGTTAGCAATAGATGTAAAACTACCGATTTCAAGGTTTTCACTACCATTTATTTCACAAGCTCCACTTACATAGGATGAATTTCCTATTTGAACTTCCACATTACCATTTACTGAGCATTTACCTAAATAAGATTTTGATGTTTTTCCGTCAATAGTCCATCCAAAAATTTCATGGTATGAAACTTTTACTGGTTCTATATATTTATTACCTTCTTTTATTTTTAGCTTATCATGAAAGTAATCTAATGTATTATCAAACAGATTCCTTAAACTTCCTGTATCTTCTTTTAAGAAACTTTTAGAACCTCCAAGGAAATAAAACATATCTTTATTTGATTGAGACCTAATACAATGATCGCTTTTAAACTTTATAAAACTTTCTTCTTTAGACATTTCAATCAACCTTTACAATTACTTTTGCGACCATTAATTGTTTAATTATTGAAATACATTTACCTCCGTCTGCCTCTATTATATTTGCCACATCAATAAGATCTTTTTCACCATCAGAATAGGCTATAATATTCATCATAACTTCTATTTTCTTTTGAGTATCAATCGTACTAATATTAGGGTATAATCCACGTTTTCCTAATTGAGGCTCACAAGGTAAAGCTACTTTATATTTATAGTTATTTTCTAATAAATAAATAGATTTTCTATGGATTTCATAACCTCCTAATAATCCTTTTGGAGAAATATAATTAAGATTATCTAAAGAAGTATGGTATTCTTTGTATTCCCCATATTTTGATCTCATTAAATTTATTATCGGAAGATCTACCCCAACACTAGAATACTGTCTTTCATCACTACCTCTTTCTAAAAAACTATACATCTTAAAATTATCATTTGTATGATTTTTTAGAACATTTAACCCTATTTTATCAAACAAACTATTGCCCCATTTAGAAGTTAATATAGAAAAATTATTATCATCTCCTACACAGGTAACAACAAAACCACCTAATACATTTTCTTTTAAAGATTTAAAATTTTCACTGATATATGCTACAGATCCAATTGTTTCTGGCACAAAAACTATACGATAAGTATATCTCAATTGATCCTGTTCCTTCAACCATTTTACCAATTGCATTGTTACAACTGGTCCTGATAATTCATTATTCGCCATTGAAGGATGACATATATAGGTCGAAATCAAAATTTCTTTACTTTCTGTTCCTGGAAGTATTATTTCAGCATAATTTAACTCTCCTTTTTCTAACTTAGAGTCAATTACGATTTTATAATCCCCCTCTTTTAATTGTAATCTTTCATTTTCTGAAATACAGAAGCCCCAGTTTTCATTATAATAGCTAGTTACGTAAGGTATTGCATTGGGCATTTCTTTTATTGTATGTAAATGCAATTGTAAATCATCTAAAGAAACAGTTTCATTTATAGGTATAGAATACCCCATTAAGTGAAGGTTATTTTCTTTAAAATTAGCTATTTTTTTTCCTTGTGGTGTTTCTATATAGGCATCTTTAACATTCCATTCATTTGGTATTTCCCAATCAAAAACTTGTTCTCCACTTGCAATACTTTTTACAGTTAATTCTGGTAGAACATTCTTTATATAGCGTAATGTTTCTCTAACTCCTTCACCTGTTAAACTTCTATTTATTGGAAATAAATCTGTAGCCCATTTGTACATTAAATCTCCAATTTCTATTTGTTTTGTATTCATAAACTTAGGAATCTATCACTAAAGAAATATTTATAATTTTGCCATTTATAGAATTCTGCCGCTATAATTGCGCTATCATTATAGTCAAATTTTAAATCAAATTCAAACTGCTTCATTAGTTCTCCTAAATGAAATTCAATAACCTTTGCTTCTTCTTCTGAAATTCTTTCACTCCATCTACCAATATTTTTATTGGTTACTGTATTAAACTTATTTCCGTCAAAATTATTCCCTTTTATTTCATTTCCAAGACGTGTCGGAACTAATAAAGAATCTTTAAAACTAATTCCTAGAAATTTTATTATTTCTTTTATTTCTGCATCTATGTTATTTACCAACTGAGTAAAATTAACAAAAATATACTTTTCTTTTCCGTATTTATTAATATTCGCTAATCCCATTTCTAATCCAAACCTAGTTCTATAAATTAAACTAGCTAATGTTTGTTTTTCATCCTCCCCCATTTTAGAGTAATATTTTTTTACACCCGATTTTAAAGCGGCATAATTATCTCTTGGATCTCTAACTAAATGAAGAAATTTAGCATTGGGAAACCAATTAAAAATCTCATTACTATAAATTTCTATACTCGTTTCTTTTATTACGGGTATTCTATTAGGCTTATCCATAACCTTTGAAAAGGCTTCCATTAGTTTTGTTATAATAATTTTCATGTCACATAAATCACTGTTTTCTAAAGATTCAAAAAACAACTCTCTAAATGACTGAATATTTATAGCATTAGATAAGTTTTCATTTTTTAATTGAAATTCTAAATCTTTAAACAGGACTATATCTAATCGTTCTAACCTTTCATTATCTGAATAATTATCAGATAGATATACTGGAAAATATGCATAAAGTAAATTTAAATCTGAAGGGTAAACTAAAAGTTCATTATGCCCGTCAAACAAATTATGAAACATAGTTGTTCCACTTTTTCTATGACCACAAATAAAAATTGGATCTTTCATTAATAAAGTATTTTGTTATAAAATTAATTTACAATCATTCCAGCTGCAACAGTTTCATTTGTAGCTTCATCAACTAAAATAAACCCTCCTGTAGATCTGTTTTGCAAATATTCATCAACCATCATTGGAGCAGTAGTTCTAATTTTCACTTTACAAATATCATTCATATTTAAATCTTTGCTATCTTCAATCCTTTTAATTGTATCGATATCAACTTTATAAATAACTTCTTTTATTATCGCTTTTTGGTCGTTTGTAGTATGTTTTATAATATATTTAGCTCTTGGCCTAGCACTTTTTTCATTAAACCAACAAAGCATTGCTGTTATATCTTGAGTTACTTCTGGTAAATTGTTAATTTTCACGAGCATATTCCCTCTACTAACATCTATATCGTCTTCTAAAGTTATTGCGACTGACATTTGAGAGAAAGCTGTTTCTATTTGTTTATCAAAGAAATTTATTTCTTTGATTTTTGACTGAAATCCAGATGGTAGAACTCTAACATCGTCCCCTATTCTAAAAATCCCACTAGATACTCTACCTGCATAACCTCTATAGTCTCTATATTCATCTCTTTGTGGTCTTAGTACCGTTTGAACTGGAAACCTAGCATCTATCATGTTATGATCGCTACTGATATGAATAGTTTCTAATGTATGTAACAATGGTGCATTTTGATACCAATTCATGTTCTCTGATCTGTGAACTACATTATCTCCTTCTAAAGCACTAATTGGAATGTACCTAACATCTTTTATTGTCATTTTTGATGATAACTCTTCGTATTGACTTACAACATCATTAAATACCTCTTCTTTGTATGCTACTAAATCCATTTTATTGACACATACAATAATATGTGATATATTTAACAAAGATGCTATATAAGAATGTCTTTTAGTCTGCTCTATAACACCTTTTCTTGCATCTATCAATATAAGTGCTACATTTGCAGTTGAAGCTCCAGTTACCATATTTCGGGTATATTGAATATGACCAGGTGTATCAGCTATAATAAATTTACGTTTTGGTGTCGTAAAGTATCTATAAGCTACATCTATAGTAATACCTTGTTCTCTTTCATCTTTTAAACCATCTGTAAACAATGCTAAATCTACTGTTTCATGTCCTCTTCTCTTGCTTGTTTTTTCTATGGCAGAAAGTTGGTCTTCAAAAATTGATTTAGAGTCATATAATAATCGCCCTATTAAAGTACTTTTACCATCATCAACACTACCTGCCGTTGTGAAACGTAATAATTGGTTTTTTTCTATTTCCATTTTTTAAATACTTTCAATAATTAAAAATAACCTTGTTTTTTTCTATCTTCCATAGCCGTTTCTGATCTTTTATCATCGGACCTGTTTCCTCTTTCAGTTTCTTTCATTGCGGCAACTTCATTAACAATTTTCTCTAAGGTATCAGCATCACTTTCTATACCTCCTGTTATTGTTATGTCTCCAAGTGTTCTAAACCTTATTCTTTTTTTAAAAATTTCTTCTCCTTCTATTTTTGGAAGGTGCTCGGACAACGGAATCCAACTGTTTGATCTCCAAACAACTTTTCTTTCATGAGCAAAATATAAAGAAGGAATTTCAATTTGTTCTCTTTTAATATAGTTCCATACATCCATTTCGGTCCAATTACTAATTGGAAACACTCTAAAGTTTTCTCCCATATGCATTCTGCCATTAAAGACATTCCATAATTCTGGTCTTTGGTTTTTAGGTGTCCATTGACCAAACTCATCTCTATGAGAAAAAAACCTTTCTTTTGCTCTTGATTTTTCTTCATCTCTTCTTCCTCCTCCAATAGCACAATCTATCTGATTATCTTCAATAGCATCTAATAATGTTCTAATTTGCAAGCTATTTCTTGTAGCGTTTTTCCCTTTTTCTTCTATAACCCTTCCTTCATCTATAGCATCCTCTACAGAACCAACTATTAACTCTACATTGAGACTAGTTACAAGTTTGTCTCTAAAATCTATTGTTTCAGAGAAATTATGTCCTGTATCTATATGCATTAATGAAAAAGGTATCTTACTTGGGTAAAATGCTTTTTTAGCTAAATGTGCTAAAACTATTGAATCTTTTCCTCCAGAAAATAGTATTACTGGATTTTTAAATTGTGCATATACCTCCCTTAAAACAAAAATAGCTTCAGATTCTAGTTCATCTAAATAATTTAAAAAGTACTTATTCATTTTTTAGCTTTTTATTTACTACAGTCATTATCTTTATAACAGACTCTTCAATTGACATTTTTTCTGTGTTTATCTCAACATCTGGGTTGATTGGTTCTTCATAAGGAGCATTTATCCCTGTAAAGTTAGTTATCTCTCCATTACGTGCTTTTTTATACAACCCTTTTACATCTCTTCTTTCACATTCTTCTAGAGGTGTATTTACAAATACATCAATAATATTATCTTTTCCAACAATTTCTTTTATATATTCTCTATCTTGACGATAAGGTGATACAAAAGCAGATAAAACAACGGTTCCTGCATCCACAAATAAATTTGATATTTCAGAAATTCTTCTAATATTTTCTTTTCTATCTTCTGGAGAAAAGGTTAAATCCTTATTTATTCTCCTACGTATATTATCTCCATCTAGCAGATAAGTGCTTACGTCTTTTTTATAAAGTTCCAATTCTAAAGCATTAGCAATAGTAGATTTCCCAGAACCAGAAAGTCCTGTAAACCATATTAAAAAAGAGTTGTGTCCATTTTTACTATGTCTATCTTTTTTTGTTATAGTAAAACTATGAGGAATAATATTTTTAATCATTCTTCCATTTTTTAAACTTTCTTTTAATCAGCCCAAAATCAACTTTATACCAAGCTCTCTCATGCAAATAGTATAACCCCATTTTTATCAGAAATTCCCATCCACCTACTTTTAACCCAATCATTGGATCACCTGAAATTAACCAAGCTAATATAACAGTTGTTCCAGTGGCTATTAGCCTCCAAGTAATTGTTTTAGCAACATGCCTTTTTCTAGATATATCTTTCATTATTTACAAATAAACCAAGGGTTTAATAGATTTTTTTTATTGTATGTCAGTTCTTCTTTAGTATCTTCTCCGATTATACTAACACCACTTGCGTTACAAATAGCATGCGCTGCTGCTGTATCCCATTCCATTGTAGGTGCAAATCTAGGATAAATATCTGCTTTATCCTCAACAACCAAACAAAATTTCAAAGAACTTCCTTTAGAAACAACTTCAACTTTAAATCTTTTTGCTCTTAAATTATCTATAAAGGTTAAAGTTTCATCATTCATATGAGATCTGCTGCCAACAACTTTTATTTTTTCCTTTTCTATTTTATCCCTTTTCTTTATTAAAACAGACTCATTGAATAAGAAATCATCAGAAATACTCTCTTTATTAATATCAATTACATAAGCTTTTCCTTTTTCTACATCAGCATAATATAATTTCTCTTCTACAGGTATATATATAACTCCTATAATAGGTTTACCATTATCTATTAACGCTATGTTTACTGTAAATTCTCCATTCCTTTTTATAAATTCTTTAGTCCCATCTAATGGATCTACAATCCAGCATTGTTTCCATTTTTTTCTTACTTCGTAATCTATTTGTGTATTTTCTTCACTAATTATAGGAATATTTGTGGTTTCTAAATACTTATTAATTACATCGTTTGCATTTTTATCAGCAGCTGTTAGAGGAGATAAATCGTCTTTAAGTTCATAATTAAATTTTTCATTATAAACTTTAAGAATCTCATGTCCAGCATATATAGAAGCTTTAATAGCTACCATTAGATTATTGTTAATTAAAAGATTTTTATTCATTTAAATAAATGTTTATTTAATAATATCTGTTAATTTTAATCTAGATCCTTTATCTAAATTTACTTTTATTTTTTTCCCTAAGATTTCATTATAATATTTAGGGTGTAATCCAAAACCTGGACGAATAGACCTAATGTTTTTTTCTGTAATTATATCACCTGCTTTAGTATCTTCTACAACATATAGTGACCTACTAAAATCTCTACCCTTTTCTTGTTTCTGGGTTAAATTATAATCAATAATTCCGATAGATTTTTCAGCATCTCTAACTGACTTTACCATACTTGTAAATTCTTTTTCATCCATAGAAAAAGAAGCATCAGCACCACCTATAGACCTATCTAAAATAAAATGTTTCTCTATTATTTTAGCACCAAAACATGTTGCTACAATTGGGCCAGTTGCCCCCAATGTATGATCAGATAAACCACTTATCACTCCATATTTAGTTCTTAAATCCTTGACCATAGAAAGATTTGCTTCTTCTAACGGTGCTGGGTAACTTGATGTACATTTTAAAAGAGCTATTGTATTATTTCCCATTCTTCTACATGCATCTAATGCTAACTCAATATCTTCTTCTTTAGCTATTCCTGTTGAAATAATTATAGGTTTTCCTTTTGATGCTACGTATTCTATTAATGGTATATCTGTTATTTCAAATGAAGCTATTTTATATGCTGGCGTATTTAGCGTTTCCAAAAAATCAACAGCCGTTTTATCAAAAGGAGAAGAGAAACAAACTAATCCTTCTTCTTTAGCTACCTTATATAATTGTTCATGCCATTCCCATGGGGTATATGCTTCTTTGTATAATTTATATAAGTTTTTACCTTCCCAAATTGTTCCTTTTATTAAAAAATCTTCTTTATTACAATCAAGAGTAATTGTATCTGCTGTATATGTCTGTAACTTAATACAATCTGCACCAGAACGTTTTGCTGCACGTATAGTTTCTATTGCTGTATTTAGGTCTCCATTATGATTTGCAGAAAGTTCTGCTATAATAAATACCTTACTTTTTTCATTTATCTCAAAAGAATCTATCTTCATTTTGTTTTATTTATATAATGAAAACTTTTATGTTTTTCATATTCTACAATATTTTCTAATTCAAAGCCTGAATTTTTAAAAGCTTTTTCCGATTTTGTATTTTCAATTTTTATAAATGCATTAATTATAAAATTTGGGTTTAAACCTAGAAAATACTCTGATGCAATTTTTAAGGCTTTACTTGCATAATTATTACCCCTATGTTTTTTATCTATTGAAAGCCCTATTAATGCTTCTCTCTCTTCTGTTTTTTGAATTCTGATTTGACCTATATTCTGTTTCTCTGAATTTTGAAAAATTAACAATAAAGTTTTACTATCTTTAATTTTAGATTTGAACCATTTAACATGATCTTCAAAATTCACTTTATTTGAATTATATGATTGGTTTCTTACTTCAGAGTCATTTAACCATTTAAAATAATCATCTGCATCATCAAATTTCGCTTCTCTAAAATACAGATATTCTTTATTTATTTTCGAATGAATAACAACATCTATGTATTCTTCATTAAATAGACAATGATCTTTAAGTATAGCTTCTTTACAGAATAGTGAATCTTCTAAAGCTTTGTATAAATTTGGTCTTAAATCAAATGCATAAGTAAAAATTTTATATAAATTTAATTCTTCAAAAGCTACCTTTTGCAATAAATTTAAAAAAGTTGACCAATGATATTTAAAATACTCTTTCTCTAGACTAGTATTCATTATAAAGGAAATTTCTGCATTTTTATCAATCCAATTAATATGCACTAAGCCTCCATATCCAATGCATACATCATTTTCTAGGTAAGAAAATAGAATTTGATTTGGTTTATTATCATTAAAAATTTGAGAAATAACATTTGAGAAATAATTATTTTGATCTTCTAATGTTAACAGTGTCTGCTGTCTTAAATGATACATTTGTTCATTTCTCCAATTCATTATATTAATTCTGTCTTCGTAACGAATAGGAATTATTTTAAAATTGTTCTTTTCAAAAAATTGTGTATTTAAAACTTTATATCCATTCATAAAATTTAATTCAGTCTTTTAAATCCTCCATGGCAAACAGGTCCTTCTATTAATCTGTCTATCTCCATTTCAGCTCTCTCACATTTATCTATTATATTAAAAATTGAATCCAATTCAAACAAATAATTATCTATAATAACCTTACTGTGAGCTGTAGAACTGTACAAAACTGTTGATGCTAAATAACCTTTTTTTAACATCTCTTGAGTTATATAGGTTTTATATTTTAACGCATCTTTTGATACAAAAGAAAAACCTGTTAATGCTGGTATTCCAAAAGTATCTATACTAATATGGTGCTTTTCAGCTATAGATTTCCATTGTTTAGTTACATAACTTCCCATTTCTGTAATGTAATTCCATGGTTGCTCTTTTTCAAAAACTTCCAAAGTTTTTAAAGCTGCCGCTGGCCCAATTCGTTCAGTCCAAAAAGTAGAGCTAATAAAAGTGTTCTGTGCAGCTTCCATAACTTCTTTTTTACCAACTACAGCTGTTAAAGCATATCCATTAGCTATTGTTTTTCCTAATACAGTCATATCAGGCTCAACACCATACTTTTTAAAAATAGGACCATACGTCTCTCTAAAACCTGAAGTACATTCATCAAAAATTAAAACAATATTATTATCTGTAGCTAGTTTTCTTACTTTTTGTAAATAACCTTCCTTGGGAGCTTGATTACGTTGAACTTCCATCTTAATCACTCCAATACTATGATTTTTAACCAAGTTCTCTAACTCCTCATAATCATTATACAAAAAAGGTAAAACACTACCCTTTAAAGAATTAGGAACACCTGCAACATCCAGACCAGGTAATAAATGCTGATCTAAACCTTCATCATTTCCTAAATTTGTAGATAAATACCAATCATGCCAGCCATGATAACCACAAATGGCAACTTTATCTTTACCGCTTGCAGCTCGGGCAATTCTTATTGCAATAGCATTCGCTTCACCTCCAGTTCTAGCAAAACGTACCATATCTGCCCACGGATTTATCTCTATCAATTTTTCAGCTAAATAAACTTCTTCTGGACAACTAAAAGTAGACATATTTCCTGTTTTAACCACATTAGAAACCACGTCATCTACTTCTTTATTTCCGTACCCTAAAATATTAGTTCCAATTCCCATAATTGAAACATCTGTATATTTATTATCATCTAAATCCCAAACATAACATCCTTTAGCTTTTGAATAATAAGAAGGCCATTTATCAGGCAAGAACATTTCTGGTCTTTTTGAAAGTAACATAGTACCACCTGGAATTATTTTTTTTGCTTTCTTATATAAATCTTGACCAGTGTTCATATTATTCTTTTTTTAATGATTTTTTATATCCTTCATTTCTTATTATTGACTGGTTTATTGATCTTATTTCTTGATTATTTAAATAAAAATCTGCGTATGTTTTCCAGCCCTTTTCTACTCCCAATTTGGCAATCACCTCACTAATAGCCTCTAAATCTGACTGTTCATCAACAGTAAGTCTAACATGATTATAATTTTCTTCTAAAAAATGGTTATCAGAACTAAATAATTTTCCATCTTTATAAGATGAATTATTTCTAATATAAGGCGTCACATGTTCTCTTTCTGATTTTAAATCAGCCTCTTTCCATGCTTTTTCTAATGCTTTAAAAGTAAATACTTCTATATCTTGGCCATCTGGATAACGTTCTAACAGCACATTACTATAGTAATCTAATTTTTTATTAATTGCTATTTCTACTACTTCATCTATTAATTTAGGGTCTATAAGAGGACAATCTGAAGTTAATCTAACAATATAATCAGGTTTTACATCTTTTACTGTCTGATAAAAACGGTCTAAAACATCTTCTTCACTCCCTCTTGAATAATTAACTTTAAATTCTTTTGCCAAATCTACAATACAATCATCAGATTTATTAGTTGTAGTCGCAATATATATATCATCTATTTTCTTTGATTGTTTAATTCTATCAACATGAATTTGTAATAATGTTTTATTTTCAATTTCTAGAAGTACCTTTTTCGGTAATCTAGTAGAACCTGATCTGGCTTGTGTTATAGCAATGACTCTCATTTAATTCCAATTTGAAGGATTCAACATTTTTTTTTCTTTAACATGTATTGAATCAATTAATTCATGCGGTATCATTAAACAATTTTTACTATTTAGAATGTTTGTTTTCAATTGTTCTGGTGTATCAACCCCTATCAAAACATAATCTATATAGTTTTTTTGTAAAGCATATTGTAAAGCTAAACTTTCAATCTTTATGTTATTCGTTAAACTTATTTCTTTTAGTTTTTTAATATATACTTGCAGTGGAAATATATTTACCGACAACTTATCTATTTCTTTAAAAAACAAACCTTGTAAAAAAACAGATCTTGTATGAACTTCTATATTATTTTGTTTTGCTTTATCTAAAATAGGTTTTCTTATATATTCATTATCTAACAAATTAAATGGTATTTGAATCAAATCAAATTCTGGATAATTTGTTATAATATCTTCTACTTCTTGATTATCATAAAGTGAAACACCTACTTTTTTTATAATCCCTGTTTTTTTTGCTTCTAGAATAGTTTCATACAAGTTAATATTATCTTTAAAACTTTCATAATTATGAAACATATACCCATAAAGTGAATCACAGCAAAGTATCTTGCAATTATTTTTTATATGAGCTAAAAACTGATCTTTTCTTAGTTTTTTATTTGCTGATAATTTAGTAACTATATTAAACTTTTTTTGAGGAAATAAACGGTGAAATTCACCTATAACTTTTTGAGAATCTCCATACGCTTCAGCAGTATCTAAAATGCGAATACCACTATCATAAGCAACTGTTAAAATATCAAAAGCTTCTTCTAATGATGGTTTTCCTTTTGTATTATTAACTCCATAATCCAACCCTAGCTGAACTGTTCCTAAGATGATTTTATGTATCATGGTTTACTTACGTTTTATGTAATCAAATACTTTTTGGATTACATATATCTGTTCCTCATTTTTTAAACTAGGATACATAGGTAAACTAATGCATTTTGAATAATAAGCTTCAGAATTATTCAAATCAGCAGCTCCATATCCAATTTGTTTATAATATGGTAATGTATGCACAGGTATATAATGGACTTGAGCAAAAATTTGTTGATCTTTCAAATAGTCATACAATCCCTTTCTATCGTCAACTTCAATCACAAATAAGTGGTGGGCATTGTAAGCTCCTATTGGTAATTTTTGATATTTTATTTTTCCTTCAAAGTATTTTTTGTAAACCTCAGAAATTTCATTGCGTCTAAGAACTCCTTTATCGTTTTTCGATAATTGAGTAATTCCTAAAGCTGATTGAATATCTGTTAATCGATAATTATATCCTAACTCTTGCATTTCATAGAACCATCCCCCATGATTCTCTGACATATTGTCTTTAGTAATTCCATGGCTTCTTAATTTAGATAACCTATCATACAACTCTTTAGAGTTTGTTGTTACCATTCCTCCTTCTCCACATGCAATATGCTTTACTGGATGAAAAGAAAAAACACCTACATCAGCATAATTACCATTACCACAATTTTGTTTATTTCCTTTTGAATCCGTAAAATATCCACCTGGAGCATGACAAGCATCTTCTAACACCCATAAGTCATGTATATTTGCTAGCTTTCTAAACTCTTCCAAATTTACAGGAAGACCAGCAAAATCTACCGGAATAATCCCTTTAAAAAAACCTTTTGGCTTACTCTCTATAAGTTTTTTAGTGCTTTCAACTGATAATAGGTACGTATCAGGCTCAATATCTGCAAACCAAACTTCTCCACCAACATATCGTATACAATTTGCAGAAGCGGCAAATGTAATAGGTGTTGTGATAACTCTATCACCTTCTTTTAAACCCAAAGCAGAAACGGCAATGTGTAATCCTGAAGTTGCATTATTAACTGCAACGGCATATCTTGAACCAACATACCTTGCAAACTTTTCTTCAAATTCTTTAACTTTTGGTCCTTGTGTTAAAAAATCAGCTGTAAGTGTATCTACAACTGCATCAATGTCATCTTGCTCAATATGTTGTTTTCCATAAGGAATATTCTGCTTTAGCATATACTATACTTTAAAATTAATATCTACATGTTTTATTACCAAGCTTCTTAAACTTTCAACTGTTTCCCATTCACTATTATTACCTGAATCGTATGAGAACCCTTCTGGAACATCTACTCCATTAAATGCTTTCTTATACTCTTCTTTTGTATATTCAGAATAAGGTGAATTCTGAGGTAAAATTGCATAATACTTACCTAAGTCAACCGTGTTGTAAGAATCTGAAGAAGTAATCATCTCTTCATGTAATTTCTCTCCTGGTCTTATCCCTACTACTTTTTGCTCTAATTCTGGTGCGATAGCTGTAGCAACATCAGGAATTCTATATGAAGGAATCTTTGGTACAAAGACCTCTCCTCCCCATGCTTTATCTATAGCATAGAAAACCATCTCACATCCATCTTCTAAAGAAATATTAAAGCGTGTCATCCTATCGTCTGTAATCGGTAAAAAATCAGCTCCATTTTTCTTTTTATTTAAGAAAAATGGCATAACAGAACCATTAGACCCCATCACGTTTCCATAACGAACGACAGAAAACTTTATGTTTCTTTTTCCTTTAATATTGTTAGCTGCTATAAACAATTTATCTGATGCTAATTTTGTTGCTCCATATAAATTGATTGGAGCAGCAGCTTTATCTGTAGATAGCGCTACTACACTTTTAACCCCGCACTCTAACGCTGCATCTATTACATTTTCTGCTCCATTAATATTTGTTTTCACACACTCCATCGGGTTATACTCTGCCAAATGCACGTGTTTCATAGCTGCCGCATGTATAACAATATCAATCCCTTCAAATGCTCTAACTAATCTATTTTTATCTCTTACATCACCAATAAAATATCGTATTTGTGAATATTGTTCTTCAGAAAACTCTTGAGCCATTTGAAAATGTTTTTGCTCATCTCTAGAAAGAATAACTAGTTTTTTTACATCAGGAAACCTATTTAAAATTAATTTAGTAAACATTTTACCAAATGAACCTGTCCCTCCTGTAATCAAAATTGATTTATTATTTAAATCTAACATACTATCTTATTTAACAATTCTATAATTTTTTACCTTTCCTTATCTAAATCGTATACAATATTTTTATATTAGACACCAATATAAGAAAGAACTTTTTTTTCTATAAAAACACATCTTTGAAGCTAACAAAATAAATTACTAATGGGTTACTTTGTTATCAGTATTTAGACTCTTTAACCATTTCTTACCTAAAAGAAAACCCATACCAAAGACAGTTCCTAAAAACAACCAAATGAATAAAATCATAATCCTCTTAGGTTTTGATTTTATCACTGGTACACTTACAGGCTCTATTATTGTAAATATAGGTGTATTCTCTTTTAATTTAATTTTTTGTGTTTCTAATTGTTTTGCTAGTTCAGAATAAATACTGAAAGCTAAATTAGACTCTGATTGAAGGCTTTCTAAACGTGATTGAGACCTAGACGTAATCAATCCTTGATTTCGATCTCTAAAACTAGCTAAAACAGCTTGTTTTTTACTAAAATCTTTTTTTAATTCATTATACCTCTCTTCAATAAACGTATATTCTTCTTTAGTTTTCTGTATTTTAAAATTAGTTATTGACTTTTGTAATAACTCACGTGCTTTTTGTGCCATTTGTGCCGAAGGCAAAGCTTCTGGCATTGAAAAAGAAATTTTAATGAATCTTCCTTTTTTATTGTTATCTATCCCTAATTGCCCTTTTAATTGTTTAAAAAGACTATACTCTTTTACAGATACTCTATAGATAGAATCTTCAGGCATCTCAGTTATGCTATTATTATTATTAGGATCTTTCTTGAATAAATTAATCACTTTACCTGGTAATCCTATGGTGTAATTTCTTATTACAGAGAGAATGTTATTTTTTTTATATTTTTCATAATACTCTCTATAAGTTATTTCTTCTTTTACATTCGAAAATTTTAAAGAAACATTTAATAATTCTCTTTGAAAAGGTACACTTTGCACAATTTGAGGATACAAAGCAGTAGAAAGACCTCCTGTAGATCCTCCTCCTAAGTTAATTCCTGCAATAGCTGCTAACCCCCCTAAATTACTTCCTACTTTACTTCCACCTGTTTGGAGAACAACTGTCGTTGAAGCAACATACTGTTTTTCAGAAAAGATAGCTATAAATAAACCTATTACACCAAATATAGTAACAAAACGAATTATCGTTTTTTTACCTCTCCAAATCGTTCTAAACAACTCTGATAAATCAATCTCCTCTTCCGAATTGTGAATTTTATCCTTTTCCATGATCACTTAATTACTTATCCGTTAAACTCTTTACCAAAACCCCTAGGGTTGCTAAACCTGTTGTGATTGCAATAATCTCCTGTGTTGATATCTTCTTAACATTTTCAGGCTTGTTAGGTATCAAAATTACAGATCCTGGTTTAACATCTGGATATGATTTAAAAAACAAAAAACGCTTAGTTGTCTTTATGTCTCCATTCGCATGAATTACATAAGCCCTACTCTTTTTTGCATTTGCAGAAAAGCCTCCAGAGTTTTCTATATAATGTTTAAAGTTTTTTCCTTTTTCATATCTTACTAATGAAGGAGACAATACTTCTCCTTCGACTTTTACGGTTTGCCTTTCTGATGGAATAAAAAGTTCATCCCCTTCCTCTAAAATTAAATCAAATTTTGAATTCTCAATACCTTTATTTTCTAAAATTTTCTTTAAATTTATACCGATTTTAAATGTCTTTTTTACTTCATCAGAGGTAACACTCAATGTATCTTTTTTTGCAAAATCAGAAATCATTTCTAATTGCTTTTCGTCTTCTAATGCATTATTCTTTCTTGTTAAAAAAGCACCTTCTATATAAGCAAACTTAGTTAACCCGCCTGCTTGTTTTATTAAATCAGAAATTTTTTCGTTTTTTGCACCTATAGAATATTCTCCTTCAAAATTAGCCTCCCCTTTAATAAAAACAGTTTTCTGCTCAGTATATCCTTTTAAATAACGAACAGAAACAACGTCAAAAGGCTGCAAAATAAAATTATTACTAGCAGTACCTTCTAAGTTTTGACCTGCTTTAAGATCAAAATTCTCACTAATTGTTTCAAAACTACCATCTTTTAATCTTCTAGAGACATCAATAGTATTAGAATCTGCACCGTCTTTTAATCCACCTCCAAGTACAATTAAATCTTCTACTTGCATCCCTCTCATAAAATCAAACTTATCTGCTTTATTTACTGCTCCATTAATTGTGATAAATTCTTTTTCTTTTAATTCTTCTTTATTAAAAATATAAATACTATCATTTTCTCTTAAAAATAAGTTTTTATTTTTATTTCTCAAAGAGAATGAAATAGTTTCTTTATTTGTTTCATCATAGGTTCTGACTATAATCCCTCTATCTAAGAAAGCTTCTCTGGTTACCCCTTCTGCCTTCTTTAATAAAGCACCAACTGATAAATTTTCTTCATACTCGTAGTTTCCAGGTTGAAATATTGCCCCTGCTATAATTATTCTGTTAGAAAATTCATCAGCAATTTCATTTATTTTTATAAAATCACCATCTTTTAACTTTTCAATAGACAACTCTTTAAATGGAATTTCTACTATTTCTTTTTGTATGCCGCTTACTCTTTCTATAACTATATTCTGTTTGTAAGCGTTCGAAACGAAACCACTACAATACCTTAACAGGTCTGCAACTGTTTCAGATTCTTTCATTTCGTACAAACCTGGCCTTTTAACAGCTCCTTCAATCGTAACTAATTTCTCATAAGGCTTTATAATAATAACATCTTGATCTTGTACCGTTATATTTCCAGCTTCAGATCCGTTTACTAAAAAATCGTAAAAATCAAAATCAGCTATCTTTTGTCCAGCTCTAAAAAGCCTAACATTTCTAAAAGTTCCATTTTTAGTAGGTCCTCCAGCAGCATACAATGAATTTAAAACTGTTGAAAAAGCACTCAATGAATACGAACCTGGAACTTTTACCTCACCAACAATACTCACTTGAACATTTCTAACTTCTTTAATAGATACCGCTATGTTAACTTTGTTATAGCTATTAGATGAAGCTCCAATTCCTGAATAAATTCTTTTTAAATAGTTTTTAATTTTAGCTCTTACGGCTTTAATTGGCAAACCTATTAAATGAATATTACCAACACCTTGGATATTAATAGCTCCTTGCCTATTAACTTTTTTCTCATAATTAGCTTCAGCTGCTCCCCATAAATCAACAGAAAGAATATCTCCCGCTCCTACAATATAATTTTCTGGTGTTGCTACATTTAAATTGGGGGTAAATGAAATATTTGGGTTATTAAAAAAGTCATACCCAAAAAGTTTTTCTTTTTTTTCTTCCTTATCCTTTTCTTCTCCAGTTAGTCCAAAATATAGACCTTCTTCTTCTTTTTCTTCATTTTCATTAACTTTTTCTTCATTTTTACTCAAACTAGTATTTCCAAGGTTCCTAATTCTAGTCTGAAGTTTTTGAGCTTGTAGTTCTGACATCCCCCTAGTTTTAGCAATCGACAATGCCTGTTCTAAAGTATAGCCCTCTTTTTTTATTTTACTCCAATAATTAGCAACTTCTTTATCTGAAAGATTATCTACTTCAATTTGGCTCAAGTTACCTTGAATATCTTGAGCTTTAATTGTATTAATACATAAACTAAGCAATAAGAATATTAATAAAATATTTAGCTTTTTTAATATCATTTTTTTATTTATTTCCCGATTGAATAACACTCTTTTTTTTCTAAAAAACCACCTAAAACATACTGATTTCGGCCGTCAAAGATAATGGTATTTTTCATTAGTTCTAACTTTTTATTAAAATGAGAATAATGAAATTATTTTCATTATTAAACAATAATACTTCTAAGCTCTGAATTTATTTACACTTATCACAACAAATAAAGTACCATCATTTATTATTTAAAAAAACAAATTCACAATTATTATTAAAAGTCATAAAAAACGACTTACTTAATTCTGTTATCTTTATCTTACAAAATAATGTTTCTCTCCAAAATTAACCAACTCAGCATTCCTTATACCATGTACTATTTCAATTGATGACTTAGCATCTACTAAACCAAAACCGCGCCCTTTTAAAATCCCTTTATAACTTTCTGTATGTAATTCTGTAAAACCTCCACTAAACTCAATTTCATCACCATCAACAGTAATTGAACGGTAAGTTCGTTGCTGCTTCTCTTTAACTTCTATAGGTAAAGAATTTTCATCTATTGATAAAAACCAACGCACTCTAGCCTTTTCAAACTCTAAATATCCTGCAGATTTATCTTTCTCTCTTAAATGCACTATATTTTCTTGTACTTCTCCAAAAACCCAAGAGAGCATATCGTAAAAATGAATTCCAATATTTGTTGCTATTCCTCCTGATTTACTTTCATCTCCTTTCCAAGAGACATCATACCAATTTCCTCGAGAAGCAATATATGTTAAATCAACATCGTATTTACCTTTTTTACTTTCAGAATCAACTTTTTTCTTTAACGCAATAATACTTGGGTGTAATCGTAATTGCAATATTGTATTTACTTTATTTTCTGATTCTTTCTCTATAGCTTGAAGAGCCTCTAAATTCCAAGGATTCAATACCAAAGGTTTTTCACAAATAGCATCAGCCCCTCTTCTTAATGCCATTCTAATATGTGAATCATGTAAGTAGTTTGGTGTACATATGCTTACATAATCAAGCTGTACACCTTGTTGCCGTTTAATTTTTTCTATGTAACGATCAAATCGTTCAAACTCTACAAAAAAATCAGCTTTCGGAAAATAACTATCCATCACACCAACACTATCAAATTTGTCGAGAGCTGCTACTAAATTATTATTAGTATCCTTTATAGCTCTTAAATGACGTGGAGCAATATATCCTGCTGCTCCAATTAAAGCAAAATTCTTCATTATAATGTTTTATCTATTAACTCTTTAGGTAGAAAATTCTTCACATCATAAACAACTCCTTTATTTTTCTTTAACCTAGATAAATCAATTTGTTTAAATTCATTGTGCGACACTGCTAAAACGACAGCATCATATTTCTTATCATACAAATTAGGCTTCAACCCTAAATCATACTCGGTAAAAACTTCTTCTTTTCTAGCCCAAGGATCATAAATATCTACAGCAACCCCATAGCTTTTTAAAGCATGATATACATCAATTACTTTTGTGTTTCTTATATCTGGACAATTCTCTTTAAAAGTGATTCCTAAAATTAAAATTTCAGCATTTTTCACTTTTACATCTTCTGAAATCATTAATTTCACAACTTCTGACGCCACATGATTCCCCATACTATCATTCAATCTTCTACCAGATAAAATTATTTCAGGGTAGTACCCAAATTGTTGTGCTTTTTGAGCCAAGTAAAAAGGATCAACACCAATACAGTGCCCACCAACTAATCCTGGCTTAAAAGGTAAGAAATTCCATTTTGTAGAAGCTGCTTCTAAAACTTCGTTGGTATTAATATTCATTAAGTTAAATATTTTAGCCAACTCGTTAACAAAAGCAATATTAATATCTCTTTGACAATTCTCTATAATTTTTGAAGCTTCAGCAACCTTTATAGAGGGAGCCATATGAGTTCCAGCCTTAATTACCGATTTATATAAATCGTCAATTTTTTTTGCTATTTCTTCGGTAGAACCAGAAGTAACTTTTAAAATATTTTCAACTGTACGAATTTTATCACCTGGACTTATTCTTTCTGGAGAATATCCCACATAAAATTCTTTGTTTAATTTTAAATTTGATACAGCTTCAAGTACAGGAACACAATCCTCTTCTGTAGCTCCAGGGTACACTGTAGATTCATATATAACAGTATCACCTATATTAAGAACAGTTCCTATTGTTTTACTCGCACTTAATAATGGGGTTAAGATCGGTTGATTATTTTTATCTACAGATGTTGGAACTGTTACAATATAATAATTACACTGCTTTATATCTTCTGAATTAGATGTAACAAATAATCCTTTTTTATTAGAATTCTCATCTACTAAAACAGATTTCAATAATTCATTATCAACTTCCAGTGTTACATCTACACCTGACTTTAATTCTTGAACCCTTTTAGTTTTTATATCAAAACCAACAACGGAATATTTAGCTGCAAATAACCTAGCCAATGGTAAACCAACATAACCTAATCCTATAATTGCAATTTTGGGTGTATTCATCTTTTTCGTTACTAAAAATACCTTGTAAATAGCCTACAAAAGTACAAAAAACATTATCAAACAAAATATTATAAACAAAAAAAAGTCTCATCAAAATTTGATGAGACTTTCAGTGGGCGCGAAGGGATTCGAACCCCTGACCCCTTGGGTGTAAACCAAGTGCTCTGAACCAACTGAGCTACGCGCCCGTTTGCAATTAACTTTAAGACTTATTGGTGGGCGCGAAGGGATTCGAACCCCTGACCCCTTGGGTGTAAACCAAGTGCTCTGAACCAACTGAGCTACGCGCCCTTATGTGCTAATTGCGGGTGCAAATATACAATCCTTTTAGAGACTCACAAATTTTTTTTACGTTTTTTTTATAAAACTTGAGCAACAACGAACGTGCTCCCCCCTATATAAATCACATCTTGGCTCCCTGCATTCAATTTGGCCACTTCAAAAGCCTGACTAACAGAAACAAACGATTCTCCTATTAAATTATACTCATTAGCCTGCTTCTTTAATTTTTTTTCTGACAAACCTCTTACAATATCTGGTTTACAAAAATAATAAGTTGCATTTTTCGGAAAAAGAGGTAATACCTCATTCAATTTTTTATCAGAAACTACCCCTAAAACAATATGCAAATTTTCATACTTTTCATTTTGAAGCTGTTTTAAGGTATAATTTAATCCCTCTTTATTATGAGCTGTATCACAAATAACTTTAGGTTCTTCTTCCAAAATCTGCCAACGACCTTTTAAATTTGTGTTTTTCACCACATTTAACAAACCTTTTTCTATATGTTTTTCTAAAACATTAAAATCTTTAAGTTGTTTTACTGTTTTTATCGCTGTTAATATATTTTTAGATTGATAATCCCCTAACAAATCTGTTTTATAATCGTCCTCTTCATCAGAAGCAAATAAAATTTCAGAATTACAACCTTTTGCTTTAGTTAAAAAAACTTGTTTAACTTCCTCTTGTTTCTCCCCTATAATAACAGGAATTCCATTTTTTATAATACCAGCCTTTTCATATGCAATTTCAGGTAACGTTTCTCCCAAAAACTGTGTATGATCCAATCCTATGTTTGTTATCACCGAAACTTCAGGGGTTATAATATTAGTAGAGTCTAATCTTCCACCCAAACCTACTTCAATAATTGCTATGTCTACTTTTTGATTTACAAAATAATCAAACGCCATACCTACTGTCATTTCAAAAAACGACACCTTTTGTTTCTCTAAAAATTCTTTATTTTCTGAAATAAAAGCAACAATATTTTCATCAGGAATTTCTATACCATTAATTCGAATACGTTCTGTGAAATTCTTAAGGTGTGGAGATGTATACAGGCCTACTTTATAACCTGCTTCCTGTAAAACAGATGCTATCATGTGACTTGTCGAGCCTTTTCCGTTAGTACCTCCTACATGAACCGATTTAAACATCTTTTCTGGATTTCCTAACTCATTACTTAAAGCTTGAATATTAGTTAAATCTTTTTTAAATGCTGTTTTACCTTGACGCTGGTACATTGGCAATTGTGTAAACATCCAATCTAAGGTTTCTTGATATGTCATATGTATTATTTATAAACTATGTATGGAGCAATATATGCTATAATTATGTAATGTCTTTTAAGACTGAAAAAACGTATTATATGCTCACATATATTTATGTTTAATGTTTTCTATATTAATGGTGGTGGTGGTGGAGATATTTCAATTCTTCTATTTAGAAATACATTTAGTTTCAAAGAATCAGATGAATGTTCTTGAATTTCGTTAAACGCAGCAACTACTTTCATTAATAAAAAATCAAGCTCATCTATTTTACATGTTAAGGAAACAACAAGCTTTTCAGGCGAATCTGAGTACTTGTCATTTTTTCCATGATTTAATAAATCCTTCTTCAATATACTTTTTAGATCACCTATAGGGTATTTCTTTTCTTTTAGTATACTTTCTTTTGAAATACTCAAAATATTCTTAAATTTCAAAAAAGGCGGCCCTCCCTTACCAAAAATTGTTGATACTAAAATATTATATTCTTGTTTATTCTTTTCTAATTTGAAGTAAGCTTTTTTATCATAGTAATTTACCCCCTCTAAACTATCAATTAGATCCTCAAAGTTTTTAAATGATTTAAAGTTTAATACTTCATAGTTTTCTTTTTTAGGAAAGGAAATTTCACTGGGATAATAAAACCTTCTTCAATTCCTTTCTTACTGTTTTCACAATAAAACAGGAGTAGTAATACTATTATTAGTTTCAATTTTGTAAAATACAACTATTGAGACAAAGAGAACTTGTAGATAATTGTTCCTCTTTGTTTTGATGGGGCTTTACCATCTGCATTCCATCTTGTTTTTAAAGCAGCTTCTTTAGCAGCTTTCTCTAAACATGCAGCAGAGCTAGTACTTCCTTTTACACCACCAACCTGAGCTTTAATAACTTTTCCGTTTTGGTTAACTTCAATATTTACCACAACAGTACCCTCTTCTTCACAATTTGGTTTTTTTATAGGCTTAGATAATGCTTTTCTTCCTGCTAAATTATAATTACCCCCAGATCCACTTCCTGAATTACCGTAATATTTATTAGAATTCGAATTTCCATTCTCATTACCTTTTACACCTTCTTTGTTATCATCTCCTTCTCCTTTCGTTGCACCGTCTTTAGAGGCACCATTTAAAAGACTATTTAGAGCATCCGTTGTTTGTTTTGATGGCTTTGGTTTTTGTTCTTTTATTATTTTTTTAGGCGTTTCTTTTACTTCTTTCTTTTCTTCTTCTGCTTTCTCTATAGCAGGAACATTTTTAGCACTATCATCAGTGATTACTTCTTCTTGAATAGTCTCTTGTGAAGTTTCTTTTACTTGCTCTTTAACAGTTTCTTCTTGTTGCTCTTGTGCAGCTTGTTTTTTGGTATTCTGCACAGGTTCTCCACTACCTACTTCGGAGATTCCAAAATTAATTGCTAGTCCGTATTCAATTGGTGGATCTAGATACGTCATTCCATAGTTAAACACCCCAACTACCAAAAGCATTAGAATAATAGCAGTGATAATTGCTGATTTACGTTTATGTTCTGTATTTAAAACTAACATTATTATTTACCTTTAACAGCTAAAATCATTTTTAATTTATTTCTATTTGCGATATCTATAATTTTCATCACATTTTTATATGGCGCATTTTGATCTCCTCTAATTACTACCGTTTTCTTTTTATCTGCTCCTACTTTTGTAAGTATCGTTCTTTCTAAATTAACTTCGCTTACTTTTGTTTTATCAATATAAAAAGAAGATTTGTCAGTTATACTAACAGCTACTGCTGTATTATTTTCTGTTTTCCCTCCTGCTTTTGGTAATAACACATCAATTGCGCTCACTGTAACTAATGTTGATGTTAACATAAAAAAGATTAATAATAAGAAAACAATATCCGTCATAGACGACATATTAAAACTTGGATCAACTTTATTTCTTCCTTTTAAATTCATTTTATTTATTCTAAAATTAAAAGACTAATTATTATACAGGTTCATTTAACAAATCTAAAAACTCTACAGATTTGGCTTCCATTTGATATACAACTTTATCTGTACGAACGACTAAGTGATTATAAGCAATATAGGCAATAATACCTACAATTAAACCTCCTACAGTTGTTGTCATTGCAGTATACAACCCATCTGACAGTAGCTTTATATCTATTTGTCCTCCTGAATTTGCTATTTCATGTATAGCAACTATCATTCCAATTACAGTACCTAAAAAACCAATCATCGGTGCAGCACCAGCAATTGTTGCTACTACTGAAACATTTCTTTCTAATTGATATACCTCTAATTTTCCTGCATTTTCTATTGCCTTGTTAATATCTTCTAACGGCTTTCCTATTCTTGAAACCCCTTTACCAATTAATCTTGCCGTTGGTGAATCTGTGTTTTCACATAATGCTTTTGCACTTTCTAACTTACCATTAGTTACATGATCTCTTATTTGGTTCATGAAGTTTTCATCAACTTTAGAGGCTGCTTTAATAGCGAAAAAACGTTCAAAATAAATATAAAGTGCTACCGCTAATAACACAAATAAAATCGCAATTATAACTTGTCCTCCAACACCACCATCTATAATTAAATTATAAATTGATAATGTTTTTTCTTTTGTTACTTCTTCTAGCAACTCTGTTTGTTCTTGAAAATTAGCTATCATTAAATTAATTTTATAAATATATTAACGGTTATCTTGTTTATTAATTGCTTAAAAAAATCCTGAATTTTTTTAAAAACTCAGGATTCTTTAATTAAATCATTATCATTTTATTTATCCTAACACAAATTTCACCATAACATACCCTAATGTTCCTAAAACTATAGTATATGGTAATGCCATTTTCACCATTTTACCATATGATAAATTTATTAATGGTGCTAATGATGATGTCAATAAGAATAAAAATGCAGCTTGACCATTTGGCGTAGCTACACTTGGTAAATTTGTACCTGTGTTAATAGCAATTGCTAATTTTTCAAAATGCTCTCTAGTAATAACTCCATTTTTAAAAGCTTCTTGTACTTCACCTATGTAAACCGTTGCAACAAAAACATTGTCACTTATTGCTGATAATACACCGTTTGCAAGGTAAAATAACCCTGGTTGTGAAGCTGGATCTTGATCTAGTGCCCAAGCTATTATTGGTGTGAATAAATGTTGATCATGAATCATTGCTACAATTACAAAAAATACCACTAACAAACCTGTAAAGGGTAATGCCTCTTCAAACGCTGGTCCTAATTGATGCTCATCAATCATCCCCATAAATGCCGTTTGAACAATAATTAAAGCTAAACCAATAAAACCAACAGGTGCAATATGTAATGCTAAACCTGCAATTAACAATATAGCAGAAGTAGCTTGTACTATTAAACCATACTTTTCTTTATCTGTACGTTTACTATCTTCTTCTTCTGTATATTTTTCAATTATACTTGCAGCTATTTTAGGCAACTTAGCACCAAAACTAAACCATCCCGTAAGTTCAAGAACAACTGTAGTTGCCATACCTGCAAATAATACAGGAATCGTAATTGGAGCCATTTGCTTAAAGAATTCTATAAAATCCCAACCTAAGCGTTCTCCTATTAATAAATTTTGAGGTTCACCAACTAAAGTACATACACCTCCTAGCGCCGTACCTACAACACCATGCATTATTAAACTACGCAAAAAGCTACGAAATTGCTCTAGTGTTTCTCCACTTAATTCATCTCTATCTAAAATTCCATCTTCGTTATAATCTTTTGCACTCGAATGAATTTTATGATACACTCCATAAAAACCAACTGCAACGCTAATTAATACTGCTGTTACCGTTAATGCATCTAAGAAAGCCGATAATAATGCTGATAAGAAAACAAATAATAATGATAAAAGAACTTTTGATTTTATTTTAGTGAATACTTTACTAAAAATAAACATTAATAAAGGTTTCATAAAATAAATCCCAGCCACCATAAACACTAAAAGTAATATTACTTCTAAGTTCTGACTAACTTCATGATATGCATTTTTCGGTGTCGTTAATCCTAATGCTATTGCTTCTATAGCTAATAAGCCCCCCGATTGTAATGGGTAACATTTTAAAGCCATTGCCAGAGTAAAAATAAACTCCCCTATAAAAAGCCATGCCGTAATTGTTTTTCCTAATATGAACAACGAAAATATATTGAAAATTAAAAAACCAATCATGGTCATTTTAAACCATTTCGGACTATTACCTAAAAAATTTTTAAACATATCTTTTTTTATTATTTATATCAATTCTTTTAATGCTATTTCAAATGCTGTTGAGCAAATTTTTGTTTTTGATGCACTCTTTGCAAATGATCTTTGTAATGCCTTTTTTATAATATTTGATGTATCATCAAATATTGCTTTATCTTCCATAGGTAAAGCTACTTTAGCTTCCATTAAATAAGCAAAAACTCTGGCAATACCACAATTAGAAATAAAATCTGGCAATAAACTTAAATGACTATCTGTATATTCCATAATTGGTCCAAAGAATATTTCCTTATCAGCAAAAGGTACATTTGCTCCTGGAGAAATCACTTCCAAACCTGTATCAATCATTTTTTGTACTTGCTCTTGAGAAACTAACCTTGAAGCTGCAGCTGGAACAAATATTTCCGCTGGTAAACTCCATATTTTTTGATTAATTTCATCAAAAGGAATCATTTCACTAGAAACTAACTTATTTCCGTCTTTCGCTAAAAATAAATCCTTCATTTCCTCCATAGAAAATCCATTTTCATTTATAACCCCTCCTTCTCTATCAATAATACCAACAACTTTTGCTCCTAATTGAGTTAAATAATATGCTGCTGCTGAACCTACATTACCGAAACCTTGAACAATTGCTCTTTTCCCAGAAATAGTTCCCCCATAAATATTATAATAATGTTTAACTGCTTCGGCAACACCATAACCAGTTAACATATCTGCAACCGTATATTTTCTAGATAAATCTGGTGAAAATTGTTTATCTTCTATCACCTTAATTACACCTTGACGTAATTGGCCTATTCTATTAATTTTATCTGCTTCTGTTGGCTTAAAATGTCCATTAAAAATTCCTTCTTGAGGATGCCAAACTCCACAGCTTTCTGTAATTGGAATTACATCTTTATCTGCATCAACATTTAAATCTCCTCCTGTACCATAATAATGTTTTAATAGCGGAGTAACTGCTTTATACCAACGCTCTAAAACACCTCTTTTTCTTGGATCATTAGGATCAAAGTTAATTCCTGATTTTGCACCTCCAATTGCTGGTCCAGAAACAGTAAACTTAACTTCCATTGTTTTTGCTAAAGATAAAACTTCGTTCTTATTTAATCCTTTACGCATTCTAGTTCCACCTCCAGCAGCTCCTCCTCTTAAAGAGTTTATTACAGTCCATCCTTCAGCTTCAGTTTCTTGATCTCTCCAGTGAAAAACAATTTCTGGTTCTTTTTGCTCGTATATTTTAAGTAAATCTTTCATAATATTCTTTAATAAATTTTCAACTTTAATTTGTTATAATCTTTAAAATAATCTGTGTAAAATGTTCTCGCTAGGAGAAGCTAAAGCTGTCTCATTTAAAAAATTTTATTTATTTAATTTAGGTTTAAAAACATACTGTCACAAAACTACCATAAAAAAAATAATAGGTCAAATTTTTTGATTCTAAATTACTGCGGATTAAAAATAACACCTGCTGAATGATTTTTTCTTGCGCCTGTTACACTACTTAAACAATTCACTTGATTATCAACACGTAACAATCCTAAAAAAGCAAAAATTAAAGCTTCTTTATAATTAATAAGCTCTATCGTCTGAATTTCTACTTTCCTTTTTGAATAAAATTCTATTCTTTTCATTAAAAAAGAGTTAAAAACACCTCCTCCTGTTATTAAAAGAGCGCCATTATTCTGAATTATTTTTCCTATTTGAATAGCTGAATGTTCTATAAATGTTCTTAAAATAATTGAAATATTTTTTTCTTTCCCATCAATTATTGGTAAAATATTTGACAGCACCCACTCTAATCCTAGAGATTTAGGTGCTGTTTTTTTATAAAATTCTAAAGAATTTAATTCTTTTAATAAATCTTCATTTATCTTTCCTTTAGCCGCAATATTCCCTTTATCATCATAATCAAATCCTAATTTTTGAACATAATGATTTAACACAATATTTACAGGACAGATATCAAACGCAATTCTATGCCCTTTTTCTTTAAATGAAACGTTTGCAAAACCACCAAGGTTAACACAAAACTCATAATTAGAAAATAATAATTCATCACCAATAGGAACTAATGGAGCTCCTTGTCCTCCAAAATTAACATCTTGCGTTCTAAAATCACAAACAACTTTTTGATTCGTTATTTCAGATATTATTTTTCCACTACCAACCTGAAGTGTAATACCTTTATCTGGTTGATGTAAAATTGTATGGCCATGAGAAGCTATAAAATCAAGATCTACAATATCATTTTTTTCAATAAAAAAATTAATTTCTTTTCCTAATAATTTACCATATTCTATATCAAGTATGATTAGATCTTCTTTAGAAAAATGAATGGCTGTTTTCAGTTCATTTTTCCATTTATCGCTATAAGAAATAGTATTAGCTGCTAATATTTTAAAACTCTTATAATTCTTTTTATTAAACTTAACATAAACTAAATCAATTCCATCTAATGATGTCCCAGACATCAAACCTATTGTAAAGCAATAATCTCCATTCATATATGTAAAAATAATAAAACTCTGTTGAAAATATGCCATTAAAAAAGTATATTTGTAGACATTTTTTACGAATATAATAATCATATATAATGGATTTTAGTTTAACAGAAGAACATATAATGATTCGTGATGCAGCTCGTGATTTTGCTCAAAACGAATTATTACCAGGAGTAATTGAAAGAGATAATGCGCAAACCTTTCCAGACGAATTAGTTCGTAAAATGGGTGAAGTTGGTTTTTTAGGTATTATGGTAGATCCTAAATACGGAGGAAGCGGAATGGATGCTATTTCTTATGTATTAATAATGGAAGAACTTTCTAAAATTGATGCTTCTGCCTCTGTTATGGTTTCTGTAAACAACTCTTTAGTATGTTATGGCTTAGAAGCTTATGGAACTGAAGAACAAAAACAAAAATACTTAACAAAATTAGCTACAGGTGAGCAAATAGGTGCTTTTTGTTTAAGTGAACCTGAAGCGGGTTCTGATGCTACCTCTCAAGCAACAACTGCTGAAGATAAAGGCGATTATTACTTATTAAATGGTACTAAAAACTGGATTACCAATGGTGGTCGTGCAGGTGTTTATTTAGTAATTGCGCAAACTGATCGTAGTAAAAAACATAGAGGTATCAACGCTTTTATTGTAGAAGCCGGAATGGAAGGTTTTCACGTAGGTCCTAAAGAAGATAAATTAGGAATTCGTGGTTCTGATACACATACTTTACAATTTAACGATGTAAAAGTACCTAAAGAAAATAGAATTGGTGAAGACGGATTTGGTTTTAAATTTGCCATGAAAACTTTATCAGGTGGTAGAATTGGTATTGCTGCTCAAGCATTAGGTATTGCTTCTGGAGCTTACGAATTAGCTTTAAAATATTCTAAGGAGCGTAAAGCATTCGGAACTGAGATTTGTAATCATCAAGCAATTGCTTTTAAATTAGCTGATATGCATACAGAAGTTGAAGCTGCTAGAATGTTAGTTATGAAAGCTGCCTGGGATAAAGACCAAGGTAATAATTACGATATGTCTGGGGCTATGGCTAAATTATATGCCTCTAAAGTTGCGATGGAACAATCTGTTGAAGCTGTGCAAATTCACGGTGGTAACGGTTTCGTAAAAGATTATCATGTTGAACGTTTAATGCGTGATGCTAAAATTACTCAGATTTACGAAGGAACATCGGAAATTCAGAAAATTGTAATTTCAAGAGGAATTATTAAAGGATAAAACCTCTCTATACGAGCGGAGTCGAGAACTATAAATTTTAAAGTCCATCATTAATTTGATGGACTTTTCTTGTATTGAGCGTAGTCGAAAGATGGGCGTTACCACAAGGGTCGCGCTTTCCGTACTCGCTTTTTATTCATACTTCATAAAAGAGCTCAGTCAAAACTTCAATCGCTAACGCAACGTGTACTTATGTCGCTAATCTTTAAATTCAATGTTATGTAAATGCAAACCAGAAGCTGGGGCAATATTCTTTATAAACTCAATATCTGATGCAGGATTTAAACTTTCTTTAATAAAATTTAAATCAACCTCTCCTTTACCTAAATCATGTAATCCACCCATAATTAAACGAATTTGATTTCTCAAAAAACCTTCTCCTCTAACTATTAATACAAAGCTTTCTTTTGGAAAAAAAGAAGCCGTTAATTCAGTGTTTTTTTCAATTCTACAAGACACAATTTCTCTTTCAACCTTAGTTTCTTCAGATGGTTTTGTACAATATCTTTTAAAATTATGTAATCCTTCAAAGAACTTGGCTCCTTCTTTCATCAAATCAACATCTAAATTTTCTCTAAACCTAGTTAAAAATGGAGCAGCATATGGATGATTTTTTTCTCCGTATGAAAAGTAATATCGATATTCCTTTAACTTCGGATGCTGAATAATATTGAAATTTCTATCAATATCTTCAATCTTTAAAGCTCTCATGTCTCCAGGAGCATTTGCATTAAAGTCTATCATAAATTGATCAAAATCTACTTTCTCATCAATAAACAATTGAAAAGCAAAATGAGTTGCAGATACTCTTGCGTCAGTTCTACCAACACCCAAACTTTTAAGACGAATTCCTTTATAGATAAACTTTAATGTTTTGTCTAAAAAAAGATGTCCCGTTTTTAAGTTTGGTTGCTTTTGCCATCCATGAAACCTGAATCCTAAATATTGAAGCGTAACTAAATACGTGTGCTTATAATTCATCATTATAATAAACCGTATGATTGTTTCGCTATTTCTAACTCTTCATTTGTAGGAATTACTAATATTTTTACATTAGATGTTTCTTTATGAATTTCTGTTAATACTTTTGCTCGCATATCGTTTTTAACTTCATCTAATTCTATCCCGAAAAACTCCATAGAATTACAAACTAATTTTCTAATAAGAACTGAGTTCTCACCTATACCTGCTGTAAAAACAATAGCATCTAACCCATTCATAGCTGCAATATAAGAACCTATATACTTTTTAATTCGGTATGCATTCATGTCTAAAGCTAACTGACAATTTTCATCTCCTTTTTCCGCCGCAGCTTCAATATCTCGCAAATCACTAAATCCAGTTAACCCCAGCATTCCGCTTTCTTTTTGCAACATACTATTTACATAATTCACATCATAACCAAGATTATTTATCAAATAGAAAATTAAAGAATGATCAATATCACCACAACGTGATCCCATAATTAGTCCTGTTACTGGCCCGAAACCTAAACTATGATCAATACTATTTCCGTTTTCGATAGCAGTAATACTACAACCATTTCCTAAGTGAATTGTAATAATTTTAGATTTTTCTTTACCTAAATACTCAATTGTTTTTTCCGATACATATTTATGACTCGTTCCATGAAAGCCATATAATCGAATTTTATCTTCTTCTAAAAATTTATTCGGAATTGCATATTTATATGCTTTTACAGGGATCGTTTGGTGAAACGCTGTATCAAATACTGCAATTTGTTGAGCCTTTGTAAATATAGTTTCTGCAACTTTTATCCCTTCTAAATTAGCTGGGTTATGTAATGGTGCTAATGAAAATAATTCCTCTATTTTTTCCTTAACTTCATCTGTTACAACCGTAGTTTTTGTAAATGAATTTCCTCCATGCACAACTCTATGAGCTACTATTTGAATATCATCTGTAGAGGCTATTACACCTACATTTTTATCAAGCAATAAACCAACTACTTTTTCTAAACCTGCTTTATGATCTTTAATTTCAATTGCTTCTTCAATATCATTCTTTACTGATTTGTAATGAACATTACCTACTTCTAATCCAATTCTTTCTATCAATCCAGAACAAATCACTTCTTGTTGTGGCATTTCAAATAATTGATATTTTATAGATGAACTACCAGAATTTATTACTAATATTTTCATATTTATTTATCTTGAGCTTGAATTGCAGTTAAAATTATCGTGTTAAAAATATCATCAACAGTACATCCTCTACTTAAATCGTTTACAGGTTTATTTAATCCTTGTAACATTGGACCAATTGCTAATGCACCAGTTTCTCTTTGTACTGCTTTATAAGTATTGTTCCCTGTATTTAAATCTGGAAAGATTAATACATTTGCTTGGCCTGCTACATCTGAATTTGGTAATTTCTTTTTACCAATAGCTGGGTCAACTGCTGCATCGTATTGAATTGGTCCTTCAACTTTTAAATCTGGTCGTTTTTCTTTAATAATTTCTGTTGCCCTTCTAACTGTATCGACATCTTCTCCTTTTCCAGAAGCTCCAGATGAATAAGATAACATTGCAATTTTAGGATCAATTCCAAAAGCAATACTAGAATCCGCAGATGAAATTGCTATTTCAGCTAATTCTTCTGCTGACGGATTTGGATTAATTGCACAATCTCCAAAAACAGAAACCCTATCTTCTAAACACATAAAAAAAATAGATGAAACTACTGAAAATCCAGGTTTCGTTTTCACAAACTGTAATGCTGGTTTAATAGTATGTTGAGTAGTATGCGCTGCCCCAGAAACCATTCCATCTGCAAGGCCTTTATGTACCATCATTGTTCCGAAATAAGAAACATCTCCCATTAAATCTTCTGCCATTGCAGGGCTTAATCCTTTATGTTTTCTTAATTCATATAATGTATTAGAGAAATCGTTGAAATAATCAGACTCAATCGGATTGATAATTTCGGTTTTATCAAAATCAAAAGAAATGTTTAATCGTTTTATCGAAGCTTCAATGTTTACTCTTTTACCTAAAATAGTTAATTTAACAATATCTGATTTTTGAAGTTGTGAGGCAGCTATTAAAATCCTGTCATCATTTCCTTCAGGCAGTACAATATGTTTTCTTACTTCTTTTGCTTTTTTAAACAGATTGTATTGAAACATTCTTGGTGTAAGAATATCTGTTCCTTTATAACTTATTAATTTATCATTCAGCGTTTTAACATCTACGTATGTTTCAAATATATTTAAAGACATTTTAATTTTGTCAACATTCTCTGCATATATATGAGATCGAACATTTCCTAATTTAGTCGTAACAGCAAAAGTTCCTTCTTTAACCCATAAAACAGGTACAATTTTTTCTAAACCTTCAATTAATTTAAGTATTGATGGATTTAATTCAATACCACCAGTAAGTACGATACCAGATATTGAAGGATAATTCGTAGAAATATTCGCTTGTAAAGTACCTAATAATATATCAGATCTATCTGCAGGAGTAACTACAACACTACCTTCTGTTAAGTGATGTAAAAAATGAGATAATTGCATTGCTCCTACCTTAATGTCACCTGTTGTATTATTTAATAATTCTTTTCCAAATAATACATCAGCATTAATTTCTTTTAAAAATTCTTTAACCGTTGGGTTATTTAATTTTTTATTAATTGGTATTGCGTTAATTGAAACTGAATCAGGTAAATTTCTACCAACTTCTTCTATAATAATACTAATGTTTGTTTCTTCAACTTTATTAGCTATCACCGATATAACCTCTACATCTTTATTTACAAAAGAATCATAGGTTAATTTTAAACTTTGAATAAACTCATCAAGTGTTTTATTTACTCCTCCCGAAACTATAATAACAGGAACTCCAAGATTCTTAGCTATTAACACATTTAAGTCCATTTCAATAATAGCTCCATGGTCAGAAAAATCTGTTCCTTCAACAATTACAAAATCATTTTTATCTTCTAGATTTTTATATTTTTCAATAATACTAGTCATCACTTCATCCTCTTCGTCATTATTTAATTTATTAATTAAATCTGATCGTGTAAAAGCATAGCAATCGTCGTAAGAACATTTTATATTAAAATAATTAAGAACTGTATTAATATGATTATCTCTTTTATCACCTATTTGATTATCAATTATAGGTCTAAAATATCCAACTTTTGGTTTTTTACGAAGCAATAATTGCATTAAGCCCAGACTCAGCATTGACTTTCCTGAATTTGCTTCACTTGCAGCGATATAAACAGCTTTATTCATATTTCTTATTTTATGCAAAATTACACGAAATAAAATTAATTTTTTATGATAATTGTTGGTATAATTACCAAATAAATAAAATTATAACTATATATAAACAAATTAATTTAGAGTTATTCTTCTTTTATACTTTCAATCCTAATTAAAAACTAGATAATAATGTTATTTTTTGAGTATAAAACATTATTAGAAATAGAATATTAAAGTGTGTCATCTTTTTAAGGCATTCTATTCTTATAATCTTCTACAGCATAACTATCTTTTTTCTAATAAAATTATTTATCACTATTTAAATAAAGATCATTCTATATAAAGCTTCATACTTAGATATTCGTTGTTTTCATTTGAGTTTAGGGCAAAAAAAAACCTCAATCTATAACTAGATTGAGGTTTAAAAGAAAGGCAACGACCTACTCTCCCACCATTGGCAGTACCATCGGCGCAAATGGGCTTAACTTCTCTGTTCGGGATGGAAAGAGGTGAGCCCCATTGCGATAATCACCTTAAATTGTTTCAGTATATTACAACTGTATAAGTTAACATATTAGTAAAATCATATCGTAAATTATCAAAAGAGTTTGCGTCCCGACCCGAAGGTCGGGAACTATACATAAGCCTATGGGTTATTAGTAATACTCGGCTATGACATTACTGCCTTTACACCTGTATCCTATCAACGTGGTAATCTTCCACGACCCTTTAAAGAAATCTCATCTTGTGGTGGGTTTCGCGCTTATATGCTTTCAGCGCTTATCCCTTCCCAACGTAGCTACTCTGCAATGCTCCTGGCGGAACAACAGATACACCAGAGGTTAGTTCAACTCGGTCCTCTCGTACTAAAGTCAAATCCACTCAAATTTCTAACGCCCACAGCAGATAGAGACCGAACTGTCTCACGACGTTCTGAACCCAGCTCGCGTGCCACTTTAATGGGCGAACAGCCCAACCCTTGGGACCTTCTCCAGCCCCAGGATGTGACGAGCCGACATCGAGGTGCCAAACCCCCCCGTCGATGTGAGCTCTTGGGGGAGATCAGCCTGTTATCCCCGGAGTACCTTTTATCCTTTGAGCGATGGCCCTTCCATGCGGAACCACCGGATCACTATGCTCTACTTTCGTACCTGATCGACCTGTATGTCTCTCAGTCAAGCTCCCTTATGCCATTGCACTCTACGCACGGTTACCAAACGTGCTGAGGGAACCTTTAGAAGCCTCCGTTACTCTTTTGGAGGCGACCACCCCAGTCAAACTACCCACCACGCACTGTTCTCATTGCTGAGTTAGATTCTAGATAAGCAAAGGGTGGTATTTCAAGGACAACTCCACAACGCCTAGCGACGCCGCTTCATAGTCTCCCACCTATCCTACACATTACTTATCCAAAACCAATACGAAGCTATAGTAAAGGTTCACGGGGTCTTTTCGTCCCGCTGCGGGTAATCGGCATCTTCACCGATACTACAATTTCACCGAGCTCATGGCTGAGACAGTGTCCAGATCGTTGCACCATTCGTGCAGGTCGGAACTTACCCGACAAGGAATTTCGCTACCTTAGGACCGTTATAGTTACGGCCGCCGTTTACTGGGGCTTCATTTCATTGCCTCGCCGAAGCTAACAACTCCACTTAACCTTCCAGCACCGGGCAGGTGTCAGGCCTTATACATCATCTTTCAATTTAGCAAAGCCCTGTGTTTTTGATAAACAGTCGCCTGGACCTTTTCACTGCGGCCCATCCGAAGATGGGCGACCCTTCTCCCGAAGTTACGGGTCGATTTTGCCTAGTTCCTTAGCCATGAATCACTCGAGCACCTTAGAATTCTCATCCCAACTACCTGTGTCGGTTTACGGTACGGGTTCTTATAATCTGAAGCTTAGAGGTTTTTCTTGGAAGCCTTTAGGCACACTATCAACGCATCCGAAGATTTGTTGTACTATCACATTTCACCTAGATCAGCGGATTTACCTACTGTTCCAATAGCTACATGTTTCAACGAACTATTCCGTCAGTTCGCGGTGCTTTCATTACTCCGTCACCCCATCGCAATTATAAGAAGTACAGGAATATTAACCTGTTATCCATCGACTACTCCCTTCGGATTCGCCTTAGGACCCGACTAACCCTCAGCTGATTAGCATCGCTGAGGAAACCTTAGTCTTTCGGTGAGGGGGTTTCTCGCCCCCTTTATCGTTACTTATGCCTACATTTTCTTTTCTATCCGCTCCAGCATACCTTACAGTACACCTTCGGCGCAAATAGAATGCTCCCCTACCACTTAATTAATTTAATAACTAAATCCATAGCTTCGGTAATATGTTTATGCCCGATTATTATCCATGCAAAACCGCTCGACTAGTGAGCTGTTACGCACTCTTTAAATGAATGGCTGCTTCCAAGCCAACATCCTAGCTGTCTAAGCAGTTTCACCTCGTTAGTTCAACTTAACATATATTTGGGGACCTTAGCTGATGGTCTGGGTTCTTTCCCTCTCGGACATGGACCTTAGCACCCATGCCCTCACTGCTGAGTAACATTTTATAGCATTCGGAGTTTGTCAGGAATTGGTAGGCGGTGAAGCCCCCGCATCCAATCAGTAGCTCTACCTCTATAAAACTTTCGCTCAACGCTGCACCTAAATGCATTTCGGGGAGTACGAGCTATTTCCGAGTTTGATTGGCCTTTCACCCCTACCCACAGGTCATCCAAAGACTTTTCAACGTCAACTGGTTCGGTCCTCCACTGTATGTTACTACAGCTTCAACCTGCCCATGGGTAGATCACTCGGTTTCGCGTCTACTACTACTAACTATGGTCGCCCTATTCAGACTCGCTTTCGCTACGGCTCCGGACCTTAAATCCTTAACCTTGCTAGTAACAGTAACTCGTAGGCTCATTATGCAAAAGGCACGCCGTCACACAGTAAATGTGCTCCGACCGCTTGTAGGCGTACGGTTTCAGGTTCTATTTCACTCCCTTACTTAGGGTTCTTTTCACCTTTCCCTCACGGTACTAGTTCACTATCGGTCTTTCAGGAGTATTTAGCCTTACCGGATGGTCCCGGTGGATTCATACAGGATTACTCGTGTCCCGCACTACTCAGGGTACTGCTATATTATCTTCGCTTACCTATACTAGACTATCACTATCTTTGGTTTGTCTTTCCAGACAATTCTAGTTCACTTAGATTCTAATGTCGCAGCCCTACAACCCCAATACTGCCGTAACAGTATTGGTTTGGGCTAATCCGCGTTCGCTCGCCACTACTAACGGAATCACTATTGTTTTCTCTTCCTCCGGTTACTTAGATGTTTCAGTTCACCGGGTTTGCCCCTATTGCTAGGTAACATGTCTTCAACATGCTGGGTTGCCCCATTCGGAAATTAACGGATCATAAAATATGTGCTTCTCCCCGTTACTTATCGCAGCTTATCGCGTCCTTCATCGCCTCTGAAAGCCTAGGCATCCGCCATACGCCCTTATTTAGCTTATTGTACTTTTTGCTCTAAACATAAATGTTTAGAACGAGCTCTTTATAATTTATTATAAAAATATTGTTGTTAATCTTTCAATTAACTCTCTATCTTGATTTCTTTACGATATCATTTTACCAATATGTCAATGAACATGGCGAATCGCAATTGATAAGTATTTTATCAACTTTAATTCTGCAATACTCTTGGAATAATTTTACTTATCCCTAGGCATTACCTAGTGGAGAATATCGGAGTCGAACCGATGACCTCTTGCGTGCAAGGCAAGCGCTCTAGCCAACTGAGCTAATCCCCCATTATAAATCCTAGAATACTATTCAGAGATTTGAATGTCGAATCCTCTAATTTCTAGAATTTCCTTTCTAATAACTTGCCTTTTTGTAGTCTCAGGCAGACTCGAACTGCCGACCTCTACATTATCAGTGTAGCGCTCTAACCAGCTGAGCTATGAGACTATAATAGCTTGTTATTAGTGTTTTTTAAAATTAACAGCAAAGAGTAAAATTTCCTTTTGTAACTCACCATCTTTCTCTAGAAAGGAGGTGTTCCAGCCGCACCTTCCGGTACGGCTACCTTGTTACGACTTAGCCCTAGTTACCAGTTTTACCCTAGGTCGCTCCTTGCGGTAACGAACTTCAGGCACTCCCAGCTTCCATGGCTTGACGGGCGGTGTGTACAAGGCCCGGGAACGTATTCACCGGATCATGGCTGATATCCGATTACTAGCGATTCCAGCTTCACGGAGTCGAGTTGCAGACTCCGATCCGAACTGTGATATGGTTTATAGATTCGCTCCTGGTCGCCCAGTGGCTGCTCATTGTCCATACCATTGTAGCACGTGTGTAGCCCAGGACGTAAGGGCCGTGATGATTTGACGTCATCCCCACCTTCCTCACGGTTTGCACCGGCAGTCTCGCTAGAGTCCTCAGCATTACCTGTTAGCAACTAACAATAGGGGTTGCGCTCGTTATAGGACTTAACCTGACACCTCACGGCACGAGCTGACGACAACCATGCAGCACCTTGTGATCTGTCCGAAGAAAACTCTATCTCTAAAGCTGTCAGACCACATTTAAGCCCTGGTAAGGTTCCTCGCGTATCATCGAATTAAACCACATGCTCCACCGCTTGTGCGGGCCCCCGTCAATTCCTTTGAGTTTCAGTCTTGCGACCGTACTCCCCAGGTGGGATACTTATCACTTTCGCTTAGTCACTGAGTCGAAACCCAACAACTAGTATCCATCGTTTACGGCGTGGACTACCAGGGTATCTAATCCTGTTCGCTCCCCACGCTTTCGTCCATGAGCGTCAGTATATACGTAGTAGACTGCCTTCGCAATCGGTATTCTAAGTAATATCTATGCATTTCACCGCTACACTACTTATTCTATCTACTTCCGTATAACTCAAGTCAACCAGTATCAAAGGCAGTTCCATCGTTGAGCGATGGGCTTTCACCTCTGACTTAATTGACCGCCTGCGGACCCTTTAAACCCAATGATTCCGGATAACGCTTGGACCCTCCGTATTACCGCGGCTGCTGGCACGGAGTTAGCCGGTCCTTATTCTTACAGTACCGTCAAGGATCTACACGTAGATCGGTTTCTTCCTGTATAAAAGCAGTTTACAACCCATAGGGCAGTCTTCCTGCACGCGGCATAGCTGGTTCAGAGTTGCCTCCATTGACCAATATTCCTCACTGCTGCCTCCCGTAGGAGTCTGGTCCGTGTCTCAGTACCAGTGTGGGGGATAATCCTCTCAGACCCCCTACCTATCGTTGCCATGGTAAGCCGTTACCTTACCATCTAGCTAATAGGACGCATAGTCATCTTGTACCCATAAATGTTTAATTAATAAGTGATGCCACTCATTAACATTATGGAGTGTTAATCTTCATTTCTAAAGGCTATCCTCCTGTACAAGGCAGATTCTATACGCGTTACGCACCCGTTCGCCGGTCGTCATCTGTGCAAGCACAATGTTACCCCTCGACTTGCATGTGTTAAGCCTGCCGCTAGCGTTCATCCTGAGCCAGGATCAAACTCTTCATTGTATATTTTAAATAATATTAATGAATAAGTTTCAAAAGAATTTAACTTAATTAAAAGTTATGGTTATTCTACTCTTTGTTTACGCTGTCAATTTCAATATTTTCAATGAACGTGTCGAGTTGACACTTCAAGTGTTTTCAACTTGATTGCCCTCTCAGACTTTTGTAGAAACGTTAGAATCGAACTAACTGATTTTTATTAATAAATCATTTCCAAATTTTCTTGATTTTTTCGCTTTCTTAAAGCGGTTGCAAATCTACAAACTATTTTAAAACTGACAAAACTATTTTTGAAGTTTTTTTTAATTTGTTTTTGCTGTATTTTAATGAACTATCGTCTTTAAAACGGACTGCAAATATACTTTCTTTCTTTCGATTTAAACAAATTATATTTAACTTATTTTTAACCTTTTATTGAAGATATAATAACAACTATTTTAATGAACTTTTACCAATCTCAAACTTGCGTTTTACCCTTAGCGGGTGCAAATATAGATTCCTTTTCTAACATGACAATACTTTATTTTGCCTTTTTTTATTGTTTCTTACTCTTAGCCTATTTATCAATCTCTTAACTACAAAATTGTATATAAGTATACTTAATTCACATTACGAAAAACACCTCGCGAGAAGGATTGAACGGTTTGTTTGAGCTCTTTTTATCTTGAAAAGTAAAAAAGCGAGTAGTGAAAGCCTGACAATTTTGAAAAAATTGACTCGCCATAAAAACATTGTACCTATTATATTGTACAAAAACAGGTTTTACAATATCTTTGCCTCTTAAAATTCTCACTTGTAAGAGAATTAAATATAACACATATATATAATGATCAAAATTACATTACCAGACGGTAGCGTCAAAGAGTTTGAAATAAACAGCACACCTATGGATGTTGCTAAAAGCATAAGCGAGGGATTTGCTAGAAATGTTATTTCTGCTAACTTTAATGGGATAACCATTGAAACCTCTACCCCACTTACTACAGATGGCTCTTTAATACTATATACATTTAATGACAATGACGGAAAGAAAGCATTTTGGCATTCTTCTGCTCACGTATTAGCACAAGCTATTTTAACTTTTCATCCAAATGCTAAATTGACAATTGGACCTGCTATTGATAATGGTTTTTATTATGACATTGACTTAGGAGATGGAACTATTTCTGATAAGGATTTCTCTGCGATTGAAAAGAAATTTTTGGAATTCGCTAGAGGGAAGCATGAGTTTAAATTACGTTCAATTTCTAAAGCAGATGCTTTAGCTTATTATAAAGAAGAAGGAAATCAATACAAAGTTGAATTGATTGAAAATTTAACTGATGGAGATATTACTTTTTGTGACCATAGTGACTTTACTGATTTATGTAGAGGTGGACATGTTCCTAATACTGGAATTCTAAAAGCTATTAAAGTGATGAGCGTTGCTGGTGCTTATTGGAGAGGTGATGAAAAGAATAAGCAATTAACACGTATATACGGAGTTAGTTTCCCTAAACAAAAGATGCTTACTGAGTATTTGGAGTTATTAGAAGAAGCTAAGAAACGTGATCACAGAAAACTAGGTAAAGAATTAGAGTTATTTACATTTTCTCAAAAAGTTGGAGCTGGTTTACCTTTATGGCTACCTAAAGGAGCTGCACTTAGAGGTCGTTTAGAAGATTTCTTAAAGAAGGCTCAGAAGAAAGCTGGGTATGAAATGGTAATGACTCCACATATTGGGCAAAAGGAACTATACGTTACTTCTGGACATTATGAAAAATATGGAGCTGATAGTTTTCAACCAATAAAAACTCCTAAAATGGATGAAGAGTTTTTATTGAAACCTATGAACTGCCCTCATCACTGTGAAGTTTATAACTTTAAACCACATTCGTATAAAGATTTACCAAAACGTTTTGCAGAATTTGGAACTGTATATCGATATGAGCAAAGTGGAGAACTACACGGATTAACTCGTGTAAGAGGATTTACACAAGATGATGCTCATATTTTTTGTACGCCAGAACAACTGGATCAAGAATTTAAAGATGTAATTGATTTAGTATTATACGTGTTTAGATCTTTAGGTTTTGAAGACTTTACAGCTCAGGTTTCTATTAGAGATATGGAAAATCCAGATAAATACATCGGTGATGTTAATACATGGGAACTTGCAGAGCAAGCTATTATTAATGCTGCTACTGATAAAGGTTTAGATTTTGTTGTAGAAGAAGGTGAAGCTGCTTTTTATGGACCTAAATTAGACTTTATGGTAAAGGACGCTTTAGGCAGAAGTTGGCAGTTGGGAACGATACAAGTAGACTATAATTTACCTAAAAGATTCGAATTAACCTATAAAGGAGCCGATAATCAGTTACACCAACCGGTTATGATTCATAGAGCTCCATTTGGCTCTATGGAACGTTTTATCGCTGTGTTATTAGAGCATACAGGCGGAAATTTCCCTCTTTGGTTAACTCCAGATCAAGTTATCTTATTGCCTATCAGTGATAAATATCAAATATATACTAAAAAAGTTTTAACTTTGTTAGAAAATTCCGAAATTCGCGCCCTCGTAGATAGTCGAAGTGAGAAGACAGGAAGAAAGATTCGCGATGCTGAAGTGAGCAAAATACCATTTATGGTTATTATAGGCGAAAAGGAAGAACAAGACGGCACGGTATCTGTAAGAAAACACGGTGAAGGAGATATTGGAACATTCACTATAGAAGAATTTATTTCTTTAATACAAAACGAGGTTAACAAAACATTGGTTCCTTTTGGAAACTAAAAAAAAGAATAATAATTTAAAATCATGAGTCATAGCAATTAGAAGAAGGGGCGGACGTAGACCGCTAAGGGTAATTAAAGAAGATCAACATAGAATTAATGATAAAATTAGATATGTTGATGAAGTTCGTCTTGTAGGCGAAAACATCGAAGTAGGTGTTTATCCTTTAGAAAAAGCCAAAGAAATGGCAATTGAACAAGAGCTAGATTTAGTTGAAATCTCACCTAAAGCTGTTCCTCCTGTTTGTAAAATTATTGATTACAAAAAGTTTTTATACGAACAAAAGAAACGTGATAAGGCTTTAAAATCGAAAGCAACAAAAGTTATCGTAAAAGAGATTCGTTTTGGACCTCAGACTGACGAGCATGATTATGAATTTAAGAAAAAACATGCTATTAAGTTTTTACAAGATGGAGCTAAATTAAAAGCTTTTGTATTCTTTAAAGGGCGTTCGATTGTATTTAAAGAACAAGGGCAAATTTTATTATTAAAATTAGCACAGGAATTAGAAGAACACGGTAAGGTAGAACAAATGCCTAAACTAGAAGGAAAACGTATGATTATGTTTATTGCTCCTAAAAAAGCGAAATAGAATCATTTACAATATATAAGCAAGATAAACTAAAAAACAGAGATGCCTAAAATTAAAACAAAATCTAGTGCCAAGAAACGTTTCAAAGTAACTGGTTCTGGTAAGATCAAAAGAAAGCACGCGTTTAAGAGTCACATCTTAACAAAGAAGTCTAAAAAACGTAAGCTTGCTTTAAGACACGCTACATTAGTACACAAATCTGATGTATCGAACATTAAGCGACAATTAGTTTTAAACTAATTGTTAGCACAGGGAATTTAATTATTAACCATGGAGTTAGGCTTAATTAAGTATCGAATTTCGATCGCCTACTACAAAAAACCATTTGAATTATGCCAAGATCAGTAAATTCAGTAGCCTCAAGAAAAAGAAGAAAAAAAATCTTGAAGGCAGCAAAAGGTTACTTTGGAAGACGTAAAAACGTTTACACAGTAGCAAAAAATGCGGTAGAAAAAGCGATGACATATGCTTATCGTGACCGTAAAAACAATAAGAGAAACTTCCGTTCATTATGGATTCAACGTATTAACGCTGGAGCCCGTCAGTATGGAATGTCTTACTCTCAGTTTATGGGTAAAGTAAAAGCTAACAGTATCGAATTAAACCGTAAGGTTTTAGCCGATTTAGCTATGAACAACCCAGAAGCTTTTAAGGCTGTTGTAGAAAAAGTAAAATAAAGTTTCATATACTTGCTTATACTAAAAACCCAAACTTAAACGTTTGGGTTTTTTTAAACCAATTAGATTAATTATTGAAATGAAATTATCATCTATGAAAACCTTAAGAATACTTTTATTTTTCATTCTTACTCAGAGCGTTATTGCTCAAACGGTAATAACCAACGAACCAAACACTGTTAAAAACCAGTTTAAAAAACTTTATAAAAATTCAAATAATTATCAAATTTATAAAGTTGTAAAAAAGAACGCTTTTTTGAGCCTTCAAAAAAACATATTAGACAGCATTAAAATCATTAAAGAGGATGCTGTTTCAAAACAACTAAAAATAAACCAACAACAAAAGTCCATTACTTCTTTACAAACCAAAATAGATACATTAAACAGTAATTTATCTGTATCTATTGATAAAGAGGATGCTTTTTCTTTTATAGGAATTCCTTTAAATAAAGGAACGTATAACACTATTTTATGGAGTATTATCGGGATACTTTTAATTGGTTTAGCTTTTTTTATCTACCGTTTTAATAACAGTAATTCAGTTACTAAAGAAATTAAAAATTTATTAACTGACGTTGAGCTTGAACTTGAACAGTATAAAAGAAATTCTATTGATAAAGAACAAAAATTAAGACGTCAACTACAAGACGTAGTTAATAAACAACGTGGGGTTAATTAACTTCACCTAGATAAACGATATAAAAGCAACCTAAAAAGAGGTTGCTTTTTTTTTTGGAAATAGATTAGTTAATCCATTAAGTTCATTATTTTAAATTAAGTATAATGTTAAGGGAGTATAAATAAAAAGGAACACCTTTATATTTAACAAGAATACTTAAGCTATTGAGCTAAAAAAAATAGCTCAATTAATATATTACTCCTCCTCCATTGAATTTACTGAAAAAGAAAAATGACTTAATAAAAATAACGCATTACTTATCAGATTAATATTGGTTAGGTACTAATTTATGTCTTCTTTAAGTTTTCAATATATGTTCAGAGGTTAGAGACAATTATCTTTAAAAGATTAGATCGTTTATTTGTCTATTCAACATAATAGGATTAGAAACATAAAGAATCGTTTTTCTAAAATCTCTTTACCAGATGAGTACAACGATGTCATTTCAATAATTTTTGAAAATCAAATAACCAGTAATAAATCTAATTGATAAAAAAGAAAACGTATCTGTAGATAAATTAGTTTTTATTATCCTGTAAACCCTAATACTCAAATTAATTACACGATTAGTAATTCAATCTTTGAATCAATAAATATTGATGAATCGGTTTCCAAGTACAAAAACTGAATACAAGATTACAAAAAATCCCGAATGTTACACATTCGATATTTTCAATTTACAACCTTCTATTATTCTTTATGACAATCCGGAAATTACTCCATTATTATCAATACTCATGTTTTCTGAAGCAGGTATAGCTGGTAACCCAGGCATACGCATCATTTTTCCTAAAACAGGAATTACAAATTGTGCTCCAGCAGCGATTTCAATTTCACGAACATTTACGGTAAAACCTTCTGGTCTTCCAATTAATTTATCATTATCTGAAAATGATTTTTGTGTTTTTGCCATACATACAGCAAAATCATTAAAACCTAACCTATCTATTCTACGTAAGTTTAATTCTGCCTTTTTATCATATGTCACAGCTGTTGCTCCATATATTTCTTTTGCAATTATTTCTATCTTATCTTTTATAGGGCTTTTCCAATCATATAAAGGCTTAAATTGTGTTGCTTTATTTTCAACAACATCAACAACGGCTTCCGCTAATTTTTTGGTTCCCTCTCCTCCTTTTGCCCATCCTTCTGAAACAACAGCTTCAACTCCTAATTTGCTGCATGCTTCAATTACAAAATTTACTTCTTTTTCTGAATCAGAAATAAATGAATTGATTGCAACTACTGGCTCTATATTAAACTTCCGAATATTTTCAATATGTTTTTCAAGGTTTTTAAATCCATTTTGAACTCTTTCTAAGCTTGGTGTATTATATTCTTCTTTCTTAGCTCCTCCATGATGACGTAATGCTCTTACAGTAGCAACTAGCACAACACATTTCGGATTTAAACCTGCAAATTGCGATTTAATATTTAAAAACTTCTCCGCACCTAAATCTGCACCAAATCCTGCTTCTGTTACTACATAGTTAGATAATGACAATCCCATTTTAGTTGCAAGAATAGTATTTGTTCCTTGTGCAATGTTTGCAAAAGGACCACCATGAATAATTGCTGGATTTTCTTCTAAGGTTTGAACTAAATTGGGTTTAATTGCATCTTTTAACAAAATTGACATTGCGTCTTGTGCTTTTAAATCACTTGCAAAAATTGGCTTTTTATCAAATGTAAAACCTATAAATATATTACCTAATCTCTTTTTTAAATCATTAAAGCTTACCGCCATACAAAGTATTGCCATTACTTCTGATGCTGGTGTGATATTAAAACCATCTTCACGAGGAATTCCGTTTCCTGTTCCTCCTAAACCAATAGTAATTTGGCGTAAAGCACGATCATTCATATCAATTACACGTTTCCATAAAATAGTTCTAGGATCAATGTTTAAATTATTAATTTTGCTTTGTAAATTATTATCAATTAATGCTGATAACAAATTATTAGCTTTTTCAATTGCGTTAAAATCACCTGTAAAATGAAGATTAATATCTTCCATAGGAACTACTTGAGAGTAACCACCTCCAGCAGCACCACCTTTAATTCCAAAAACTGGCCCCAATGAAGGTTCACGTAACACAACTGTAGCTTGTTTGTCTATTTTATTCAACCCTTCTGTTAATCCTATAGATACTGTTGTTTTCCCTTCACCAGCAGGAGTTGGGGTTAAGGCTGTAACTAAAACTAAATTATTTTTTTTTACTTTTTCTTCATCGATTAAATCTAAAGGTAATTTAGCTTTATATTTCCCATACATTTCTAAATCATCTTCCTTTACATTAAGTTTTTCAGCGATATACTTAATATGTTGTAAATCTTTTGATTGAGCTATTTCAATATCAGTTAAATGCGCCATAAGTCATTGAATAATTTAAGTTATTTATTTATATTAAAATTTCAGGTAAATATACCTAATATAATTTCTGAACATAATGACATTTATTAGCTTTATTTAATTAAAAACATGCTATTTACATAAATATGGCAAAAGAATTGGCAAATCTTTTTTGAAATACTATATTTGCACGTTTAAAAAAAAGAACTCGAATTAAACTATTATAGATGCAAAACAAAGGTCTTATTAAATTATTTGCTGTCCTTTTCGGATTAGTAAGCTTGTACCAATTGTCGTTTACATTTTTTGCTAACAAAGTAGAAGATAACGCTAAAGTATATGCAAAGGAAAACGTTAAAGGTAACAACGGTAGAGAGTTAGCTAAGTTCGAAAGAAAGTATCTAGATAGTGTTTCAAATAAACAAGTTGTAGATTTAGGAGTTACTAACTATACTTTCAACGAAGTTAGAGAACGTGAAATGAACCTTGGTTTAGACTTAAAAGGTGGTATAAACGCAATTTTACAGGTATCTGTGAAAGATATTTTAATTGCTTTAGCAAACAAGTCAAACAACACTGTTTTTAGAAGTGCTTTGGAAAAAGCCAGTGAAGCTCAAAAAGAAAGTCAAGAAAATTATCTTGATTTATTTTTTAATGAATTCGAAACTTTAAGTAACGGAAGTGTTAAATTGAGTGACCCTGCTATTTTTGGAACAAAGTCTTTACGTGAAAAAATTGACTTTAATAAAACAAATACAGAAGTAAAAGAAGTTCTTCAACAAGAAATTAATACTTCTATTAATACTTCTTTTGAAGTATTACGTAGTCGTATTGATAAATTTGGAGTTACACAGCCAAGTATTCAACGTATTGGTACTTCTGGTAGGATTCAAATTGAATTAGCAGGTGCAAAAGATATAGAGCGTGTTACTAAATTAATTACCAGTACTGCTGAATTACAGTTTTGGGAAGTATATACAAACGCAGAAATTCAAAACTTTTTCTTTGCAGCAAATTCTAAGGTTGCTGAATTATTAAAAGATGATTCTTCTGTTGAACAAGTTAAAGATTCTACCAAAACTGACGATATTGATGATTTATTAGGGGAATCAGCAGATTCAACTAAAGTTGAAAATAAAAAGAACTTATTTACTTACTTATTTCCTAATGTAGCTCAAAACCAACAACAAATGAGTTCTTTAGTTGCACAAGCTAGAGTACAAGATACAGCTAAAGTAAATAGTTTATTAGCTGAAAAAAGCGTAAGGGCTTTACTACCAAGCAATTTAAAATATGTTAAGTTCTTATGGGATTATAAAGCACAAGCAAATACAAATGCTGAAGGTGTTACTTCTGAAATTATTGGTTTATATGCAATAAAATCAAACAGAAACAACAAGCCTGCTATTGACGGTGACGTAATCGCAGATGCTAATCAAGATTTTGACCAAATGAGTAAACCTGTTGTTTCTATGTTAATGAACGGTACAGGTACTAAGAAATGGGCAAAAATGACTGGTGAAAACGTTGGTAAATTCGTAGCTGTTGTTTTAGATAATTATGTATATACTGCGCCTGTTGTAAATGGTGTTATTGCAGGAGGTAGTACTCAGATTTCTGGAGGAACAATGACTGTTGAAGAAGCTCAAGATATTTCTACAGTATTAAAGGCTGGTAAATTACCTGCCCCTGCAAGAATTATTCAAATGGAGGTTGTTGGACCATCTTTAGGTCAGGAATCTATTGATGCAAGTATTTGGTCTTTTGGATTAGCTATCTTGTTAATATTAGGTTGGATGATTTTATACTATGGTAAAGCTGGTTTATTTTCAAACATTGCTTTATTAGTAAATATCTTATTTATTTTCGGGTGGTTAGTATCTTTTAATGCGGTATTAACTTTACCTGGTATTGCTGGTATTATCTTAACAATAGGTATGTCAGTAGATGCAAACGTTATTATTTTCGAAAGAATTAAAGAAGCTTTAAGAGGTGGTAAGAGTTTAGAAACAGCTGTTGATGAAGGTTTTAGTTTTAAAGGAGCTTTATCTGCCATTATTGATGCAAACATTACAACTTTTTTAACTGGTCTTATCTTATTTGTTTTTGGTACAGGACCAATTAAAGGTTTTGCTTATACTTTAATGTTAGGTATTGCTACATCTTTATTTACAGCCATTTTTATTACTCGTTTATTTATAGACGGAGCTGTTAATAAAGGAACAAACTTAACATTCAATACCAATATTTCTAAAAACTGGTTTAACAGTATTAGTATTGAATTTTTAAAGAAACGTAAGTTAGCTTACATCATTTCTGGATTCTTTATTTTAGCTGGTTTAATATCAATATTTACTTTAGGATTAAAGCAAGGTGTTGATTTTAAAGGAGGACGTTCTTACGTTGTTCGTTTTGATCAAGATATGAATGCTACTGAAGTTGCTTCTTCTTTAAAAGGTGCTTTCCAATCTGCTCCTGAAGTTAAAACATATGGTTCTGACAATCAATTAAAAATAACAACTGCTTTTAAAATTGATGAAGAAGGTAGAGAAGTTGATGAATTAGTTCAAAATTCTTTATACAAAGGATTAAAGTCATACTTAGGAACTACTTCTTATGAAGACTTTAAGCCAGGTTTCGAAAAAGCGGGTAGCGGAATTATGAGCTACATGAAAGTAGAGCCTACTATTGCTGATGACATTAAAAAATCTGCTTTATGGGCGGTAATCGGTTCATTAATCGTAGTGTTTTTATATATCTTATTACGTTTTAGAAAAATGTCTTATTCAATTGGTGCGGTAGCAGCAGTATTTCATGATGTATTAGTCGTACTAGGAGTATTCTCTATCTTTTACAAGTTTATGCCTTTTGATATGGAAATTGGTCAATCATTTATCGCTGCAATTTTAACAGTAGTTGGATATTCATTAAATGATACCGTAGTAATTTTTGATAGAATTAGAGAGTATGCCGATAATAGTAATTCTTTAACTGCTGGTTTAGTAGATAAAGCTTTAAGTAGTACTTTAGGTAGAACAATAAATACTTCTTTAACAACATTATTAGTAATGTTAGCCATCTTTTTCTTTGGAGGAGATAGTATTAAAGGATTTATGTTTGCATTAATCGTAGGTGTAGTTGTTGGTACGTATTCATCATTATTCGTTGCAACACCAGTTATGTTTGATGTTTCTAAAAAAGAAGACAAAGAATAATATTCTTTTATATATAAGAAAAACCGTTTTGAATAATATTCAAAACGGTTTTTTCATTTACTATCAAGCGACTATCTTTGCACTATTATGAAAATCACAAAACTCCACGATTTATATTTTAAAGAATTCATTTCTAGTGATGAAATCTCAACTATTGTTAAAAGAATAGCACGTCAAGTAAAAGCTGATTTGCCTAAAGATGAAATCCCTTTATTTATCGGAATTTTAAATGGTTGTTTTGTTTTTACCGCAGATTTTTTACGTGAATATAAAGGTGATTGTGAAATTAGCTTTGTAAAATTAGCTTCTTATGAAGGTACTAAATCTACAGAAAACGTAAAAAAATTAATCGGGATTAATGAAGATTTAACAAATCGTACCGTTATCATTTTAGAAGATATTATTGATACAGGTACAACTTTACATGAAATATACGAGCTTTTTAAAGCTAAGAATATTAAAGAACTAAAAATAGCATCATTATTTTTTAAGCCTGACGTTTATCGTAAGGAGCTGCCAATAAACTACATCGGAAAGAGTATTGAAGATAAATTTATTGTTGGTTATGGCTTAGATTATAAAAATTATGGTAGAAATTTACCTGCTATTTACCAATTAACAACACAACCCAAAATGACAAACATTGTATTATTCGGCCCTCCTGGTGCCGGAAAAGGAACGCAAGCAGATTTATTAAAAGAAAAATATAACTTAGTACACATTTCTACTGGAGATGTTTTCCGTTTTAATATTAAAAATGAAACAGAATTAGGTTTACTTGCTAAAACATATATGGATCATGGTAATTTAGTTCCTGATGAAGTTACTATTAGCATGCTTAAAGCTGAAGTAGAAAAAAATACAGAAGCTAATGGATTTATTTTTGATGGTTTTCCAAGAACACAATCACAAGCAGAAGCTTTAGATGCTTTTTTAGGTGAAAAGAACGAACGTATTAACGGAATGGTAGCTTTAGAAGTATCTGAAGACCTATTAGTTGAACGTTTATTAGAGAGAGGTAAAACAAGTGGGAGAATTGACGACACTGACGAAAGTAAAATTAGAAACCGTTTTAACGAATACAATACTAAAACGGCAATTTTAAAAGATTTTTATCAAGATCAGGATAATTATTACGGAGTAAATGGTGTTGGTTCTATAGAAGAGATTACACAACGTTTATCTGACGTATTTGATACATTATAAGACGAACGTCATTCCGAATGAAATAAAGGAATCTTTAATCGGATTACTTCGAAATTAGTATTTCTCGTAATGGCGTCAATTAACTTAGTTCTGTTTAAATAAAAACAGAAAACAACTTAGAAAAAATGACTGAAGGAAATTTTGTTGACTATATAAAAATCTACGCATCTTCTGGTAAAGGAGGTAGAGGATCTGTACACTTACATCGTGAAAAATTTATTACAAAAGGTGGTCCTGATGGAGGTGACGGTGGTCGTGGAGGTAATATAGTTTTACGTGGTGATAAAAGCATGTGGACACTTTTCCATTTAAAATTTAAACGTCATTTTAGAGCTGAGCCTGGTGGTGATGGTAGTGCAAGTCGTAGTACTGGACACGATGCAAAAGATATTATTGTACCAGTACCATTAGGTACTATTATTCGTGATGCAGATACTGATGAAATTTTATATGAAGTTTCACACCACGATCAAGATATTATTTTACTACAAGGTGGTAAAGGAGGTCTTGGTAACTGGCATTTTAAATCATCAACAAATCAAGCACCACGTTATGCCCAGCCAGGTATTGATGGAATAGATGGATGGTTTCGTATAGAACTTAAATTGTTAGCAGATGTTGGTTTAGTTGGTTTCCCTAATGCAGGTAAATCTACTTTACTTTCTGTATTAACAGCTGCAAAACCAAAAATTGCTGATTATGCTTTTACAACTTTAAAACCTAACTTAGGTATTGTAGAACATCGTAATCATAAGAGTTTTGTGATGGCAGATATTCCTGGTATTATTGAAGGAGCTGCTGAAGGAAAAGGATTAGGACATCATTTTTTACGCCATATTGAACGTAACTCAGTCTTATTATTTTTAATTCCTGCGGATAGTGACGATATTAAAAAGGAATACGAAATTCTATTAAACGAATTACGTAAACACAATCCTGAATTATTAGATAAAGATCGTTTGTTAGCAATTTCTAAGTCAGATATGTTAGACGACGAACTAAAAGAGGAAATTAAACAAGATTTACCTGAAGGTATTGATGCCTTATTTATCTCTTCTGTAGCTCAACTAGGCCTACAGGAATTAAAAGATAAGTTATGGGATATTTTGAATTAATATTTTCTGTAAAATAACTTTATAAAAAGCAACCTTAAATAAGGTTGCTTTTTTTGATGGCTTTATATTCTTATTTAAAACAATAATCTCCACTTATAAAACTCAATTAACTTTATATTAAATGATTAACTACATGAAGAAATTAAACAAGTTATAGCTAATTACACAAAAAACTTTTTCTTCTGTTGTTTATCTAAAATTAATAGCTTCTTACAATAATTATGGAGATTATTTAAAGAATCCTTTTAATTCATACTCCATATTTCTTTAAACATTTCTTTAAATGCATTTGAGGGGTTATCATTTTTTTCTTTAGTTAAATACTTTTTCATTAAATTAACTCTTTCATTACCTCCTGGATGCGTAAACGTTTTATTACCTAATAAATCTTTTAATGTTTCAAAATTTGATTGTAATATTTCACTTAATTTTTTTTCATGAATGTTTATTAGATGAATTGCTATTAAATCAGCTAAATACTCTGTTTTTTTATAATCATTCGTTACAATACCTGAAGGGATTGATCCTGATAACATAAAAGTGTCTGCTTGATTAAGAGTTACTATATGGCTTATCTCATGAGCTAGCACAAAAATTTTTACATATTCTTTTTTAGAACTCACTAAACCTTTACTAACTTCTAAATAGTTATCTGCTGCTCCTGCATTAATTGAATTATCATCCTCATCTATTCGAAATTCGTTTGGAATGACAACATCTTTATACGTTTTAAACAAGGGTTTTATTGTTGTAATAAATAATTCTTTTAATTTTTGTTCTTCTGTTAAAACAACTGAAATTTCTTCTTGTTTTATTGAAGTTGACTCGCAGCTTAATATTGTTAAAAACAATATTAATAGTAGTATTTTCATATCTATATGGTAAAAAAAACACCCTTAAAAACTATATTTAAGAGTGTTACAATTATGGGGATTCGAATTATTCGTAATAAGTATAAGCTACATTTGTATTAATGAAACCAAATACGACATAAGAAGCTGTTAAAGGATAGTTATCTGTATTATATGTAAAAGTAATTGGGGTATCACTCGAAAAACTACCTTGAGATGGGTTGTTAATATTTACTTCACCTAAGCCAACTCCTATATTAATTTTTGCATAAGACGCAGGATAGATTCCTTTAAATGGATTGTTTTTATCATCATAAGTGTTTTCTAAAGTTTGAGCACCAATGGTTACTGATTTTACGTTACCCAAATCATCATAAATATAACTAGTGTTGGTTACTTTATCGTTTTCTTTATTTACTCTTTCTAATTTTTCTAATCTGTTATTAACATCATAAGTATAAGTATAGCTAAAAGTATCGTTGCCTTCGTCTTTTTGCCCAGCACTAATAATTAAACCTTCATCGTTATATATATATACAATACTACGTGTGTCAGATTTCTTTTCTAATACTTGGTTCTTATCGTTATAAACATAAGTATACTCAGTAGTATTACCTCCCTCTTCAATCGAATATGCTTTAACAAAGTTAGATGTATCATCATAACTAAATGTTGTTATGTTTTCACTAAAATCATCTTTAAAATGATAAACTTTAATTTTAGATCCACTACCAACTTCTCCACGAATATTAATAGTAACGTTATACACTTTTTTATCACCGTTTTCAGCTGTAACAGTAAAAGGCATAATTACACCATCCATAAAATTAACAGATTCACCAGATGTTGGTGTAACAACCGCTTTATCTGATACTGTAATAGTTGGTACTATTCCTGTAATATTAGTTTTATAAGGGACACTTACTGTAATATCATTTCCTAAATCATATGTAACATCTTCATCACTTACTCCATCAAAATTAATTTTAAAGCTTGTAATACTATTTAGTGATGAAATCGATATAATATCATTATTATCACTTGAGCAACTTACTATTACAAGTGCTAGAATGAAAGATAAAAAAGGGAAAACTTTTTTCATAATGTAAATATTTAAAAATTAGTAATTAGATATCGATTATTTTATTCCGTTCGATACTTACCGGATTAATATTTTTAAAAATTTGGGTTATTTATTTTTGCGTCATTAGGAAATGATATTACATATCTACTATCATTTTTTTGTAATGTATACGTTTTACCTTCATAAACTCTTGTTATTTCTGGTTGTTCAGTTCTTTTTAAATCATTCCAACGCTGACCTTCAATAGCAAATTCTCTCGCTCTCTCTTCTAATAACTCTTTGTATAAATTTTCTTTATTTAAAGAATTTATTTGAGTTATATATAATGCCATTTTTACAGGTGTATATCTCTTTTTTACAAATGATATTAATTCTAATTTTGCTAAATCTATTTGATCAGTTTGTATATAAGACTCTGTTAAGTTTAAAAATAATTCTGCAACTCTAAAAGTTGATTTATACTTAATATCTGCATTCTTATTAGCCTTATAAACACTACCATCTTTAGTAAAATATAAATTGAATCTTAAATCGTTTATTCTATCATATTTATTTAGAAATTCATCAGACATAGAAGCATGTGTTGAAATATCAAAAGAAGAAACAATATCTAAGGCTAAAATTGATTCTATTGAATTAAATTCTGATGGCATTTGAGTATTAACAGTATTTAAATCTTGTAAATTAGCTTGTATAGCTAACGCTTGTTTACTAATTTCGATAACTTCTTGCCATTCTTTTAAATACAGGTATACTTTAGATTTTAAGCTTTTTAAAGCAATCATAGAAAATCTATAATTTAATCCTATCTGTTGCTTATCTATATTGATAAGATTCTCTGCTTTTTCAATATCTTTTACAATTAAGTTATATACTTCTTGCAAAGATTGGATATCATATGTTTGTTCTATATTATATTCAGTAACAATTGGAACCCCTTTATCCGTATCCGCAGTCAATTTATTATAAGGTTTTGCATATAAATTAACGAGCTGAAAATATTGCAATGCCCTTAACGCATAGGCTTCACCAACTAATTGATTTACGGCCAAATCATCACCAATAATATTTTTTTGATTCGCTATGACATGATTCGCATGAAAAATTATTTTATAAAAATTTGCATATGAAAAACTTAGGGTCAAAGGTGATGCGCTAGTATCATTCCAAAGATAAATGTCTTCATACTGCTCTATACCGAAAGAATTTTTACTAAGTTTTAACTCATCTGTTCTATAAGTAGTTAAAATATGATGAGTTTCTTTTACTGTAGCATAAGCTGTAGTTAAAAAACTTCTATAATCCTCTACTGATTTAGGAATTACTTTTCCTACTGGTTCTATATCTAAATAATCATCGCATGAAACAATGCTCATTACAGTTATAAATAATATGTGTATATATTTTTTCATATTTTATATTTTTAAAAAGAAAGGTTAAAACCAAAAGAAATAACTTTTGGTATTGGCTGTGCATAAGAGCTTCCTAAAGTTTCTGGATCAAAATAACCATCATAGTCTGTACCGAATACAAATAAGTTTCTTCCTGATAGATTAAAGCTCAACCTTGATAAGTTTATTCTTTCTAAATATTTAGCAGGTACGTTGTATCCTAGTTTAATATTATTTATTCTTATGTATGAGATTTTCTCTACCCAAATATCTAAATCTTTATAAGTATTTCCTGTATCGTATTGGTTATACCAATTGTATACTAGATCTGTTTCAAAACCAGGTGTTGTTGCCCCTATAAAAGAAGGGTAATTACCTGTACCTGCATTTAAAACTTCTTTATTGTAATTATAAGTTGGACTTATTTGGGTTGGATGATATGTTGGAGATCTCTTAATCGTTTGATTTAAATTAAAATTTGTAGCAATCGTTAAATTAAAATCTTTGTATTGAAACCTATTAGTAAAGCCCCCTGTAAATTCTGGGTCTCCATTTCCAACATAACTATATAAATTTCTATGCTCTTCTCTAGTTAATTGACTACCATCAACACCTTCGGTTAAATTGTAAAAATCTACCGCTGTTATTTTTTTTCCATCTTTCCAAAATAACGGTAAGCCATTACTATCTAAACCAGCTGTTTTAATAGCAAATATTGCATTAACTCCATACCCTTTTAATGACGGTTTAAAATCATTATCTTTAATTTGAATTTCTTCTACTTTATTTTTATTCTGCGAGATATTAAAACTACTTGTCCAACTAAAATCATCAGTTATAATATTTTTAGTATTTATAGCCAGTTCTACTCCTCTATTACTTAATGTTGCCCAATTGGTATTAATAAAGTTAAATCCACTTTCTAAAGGAACTGATTGTAAACCTATTAAATCGGTACTTTTACGATAATAATAATCTGCTGATATATTTATTTTGTTATTAAATAATCCTAAATCAAAACCAATATTCGAGGATACCGTTTTTTCCCAACGTAAGTCTTTATTAGGTGCTGAAATAACAGCTATACTTTCCTCTGTATTGTCGGGTAATATGTTAACATCATTATATATACCTGTTACAAATGGAGAGGTAGATTTATCAATATTTCCTTGTACTCCATAAGATGCTCTAATTTTAAATTCATTAATAGCATCAAAATCAAAAAAGCTTTCTTTAGTAACGTCCCAAGAAGCCGATACCGACCATAGTGGTAAATATCTAAACTTAGGATTTACACCAAATAAATTAGAACCATCATATCGTAAGCTTCCAAAAATGGTGTATTTTCTGTCGTACGTGTATGACATTGTACCAAAAAAGGATGCATAAGCATTTTCATTTATACTTTTTTTATAAGGATTAAACAATGCACTTCCCAAAACTCTATCGTTTGTGATTTGTATTGTGTTTAAAGTATTAGGATTAAACCCAAAACCTTTAGTATGAATTTCCGTTCTTTTATCTTCCCTAAATTCGGTACCAATTATAGCATCAATTTCATGAATACTGTTTATAGTTTTATTGTAATTTAAAGTAGTTTTCCAATTATATTGAAAAGAATCACTATTCCAATTTTGAATAATTCCTCCTTCTGGTAAAAAATAAGCGCTATTCCCATCCTTATCTAAGTACCTTGAATTATATCTATATTTTCGAGTATAATAAGTTTCTTTACCTGCAAATTTTTCTGTTTTATCAAAATCAAACTGCATCCCTAATTGAGTATAGAGAGTTAAACGATTATTATATTTATAGGTAAGATCTATAATAGGCTTTACAGAAAAAGTTGTAAGTTCTTGATTTGTATTAATTCTTTCTTCTAATGGATTGTATTTAAAATTTAGACTACTACGTTCAACTAAATCTAAATCATAATTATAAGAACCATCACTATTTAATGGTGTAAAATAAGGGTTTACTCTTCTTGAATAATATGCTGGGTTTGTATTTGCATCAGCTCCGGTAATGTATGATTTACTTTTATTTCTACTTGTAAAAACACTTACACCTACATTTAATTTATCATTAACATCATAATCATTTTTAAATGTTATGTTGTATCTATTTAATCCTGTTCCTTTAGTGGTTCCTTCTTCATCATAATAACCTAAAGAGAAGTAGTATCTCGATTTTTCACTCCCCCCAGAAACATTTAATCCATATTGTTGGTTCAATGCTGCTTGATATAGTTTATCTCCCCAATTACCATTTAAATCTCTTAAATTATTAATTTCTTTTTGTGCCTGAGGAGCTATGCTTGAAAAACCATTTGTTTGAAAATTATCATACTCGTTGTGTAATTGTAATATACGAGCAACTCCACCTCTTTCTTTTTGGTAATTTAAATCTGATCTACGGGCTAATTTTAATTCAAAATCTACTTTCTCACTAGAATTCATAAGATTTAACTTACTAAAATTTGGCTTTAAAGTTAAAAATGTGTTAGAATTAAAATTAATTCTCATAGCACCTTCTTTTCCTTTTTTTGTTGTAATAACAATAACCCCATTAGCTGCTCTTGCTCCATAAATAGATGTCGCTGAAGCATCTTTTAAAATAGTAATGTCTTTAATATCTTCTGGGTTAATACCTGCTATAGCATATGATTGTAAATTATCGATGTTATCTTTATCGTTAAAATCTTTTGGAATATCATTTCCTTGCAAAGGAATTCCGTCTAACACCCATAATGGATCTGATGAACCATTTAAAGTAGATGTACCTCTAATTTGAATTTTAGCAGGAGCTCCTGGCCCTCCATTAGTAGGTTGAATAAATACTCCTGAAATTTCACCTGATAGCATTTGATCAATATTAGCAACGCCTGAACGTTTAACGTCATCTGCTTTAAGCTTAGCAAAAGAAGAAGTTACTTTTCTTTTTTCTATTTTTTGATATCCTGTAACTATAATTTCGCCTAAGATTTCTTCTTTTTCTTCTAGTTTTATAATAAGATTTCTACTTTTACTCTCTACATTAATTTTTTGTGTTTCAAATCCCAAATAAGAAATTATAATGTATTTGATTTCTTTTGGTCCATTAAATGTAAAATGACCATCAAAATCAGTAGTAGAACCAATCATTGATCCTTGAATTACATTATCAATATCTGTTTTATTTCCAATAATTCTTGTTGAAGCAAAAACGGTTACCCCTGGCAAAGGTTCATTTCTAGGTCCATCTATAATGGTACCACTTATTATTTTTGTTTCTTTTTTTGTTTTTTGTGCAAAAACCGAAAATGATGTAAGAAATAGTAAGTAAATTATTATTTTTCTCATAATTATTGATTATTCAAATTATATTGTATTCTAGCTATAATATCGTTGTAATGATTCTTTGTAATTTTATCTCCTTTTTTTCTTTTCTTTTTTAACAATTTTAAAATTCGTTTTAGCTCTGCTCTTTTACTTGAACCTATGTCTGAAACTCTAGGAATATATGTAAAGTGCACATTTTTAAATTTATTACTCTCTATTGTTAGACCTTTATTTCTTGTTTTCTTCAATAATTGATTCCTACCAACAGTTAAAACATCTATGTAATTTTTCTGTGTTATACGATCCAACATATTTAAAGATTCATTATTAACTGTTTTCTTAAAAATAGTTTCAAATAGTCTATCAAATAAATATTCTTCTGAAAATGAAGTGCTTTTATCTAATGTTAAAGCTATATTTTCAGTTACCCTCATTAATCTATCTGTTTTCAATAAATGATACATCATGTTTGTTTGATAAACACGAAACATTGAAATTGGAGAATAAAAACGTTCTCCATCTGGTGCGTCTCTAACAGGATATACTTTATGAATTAGTTCGGGTACAAACAACCATTTTTGTGGTAAAATTGAATTGTTAATTATATAATCAAGTGATTTTTTTTGAATAGACGTTGGCACTGGTACATAAGTGTTTTTATTATCTCCATAAACTGTATTATTAATGTATATACCACCTATGTTAGCCATAACATGGTTACTATATAACTGCCACTGATCTATTACAGCCTTATAAAGTTTAGATGCTTTATAATAATCTTCACCTTCTTGCTTTGTCCATTCTAAAATATTAGGTACTATTCTTTTTAAATTTTTCACCCCGTACTCGCTAGCTTTTACGGCATCGTCCCCTAAATCTTCGCTCTGAGATCTCGGATCGATGACTTTACTTTGCTGCTCTCCATAAAAATAAAGCGAATTGTTTTCGTGTTTTCTTATCCATTTATTTAAAATAGATAGTTCTTCATGAGATGTTTTTGAATCTAACCAACGGTACCCCCAATTAATAGCATATTTATCATATACTCCTATTTTTGGACTTACTTCAGCAACATTATCTTCAGGTTGTGCTACATAATTGTAACGAGCATAATCCATTATAGATGGTGCTGTTCCTCCCATTTTTTTAGTGAATTTTGAAGATCTAAGTGAATCTACAGGGTAACTAAATGATGCACCCATATTGTGCTTTAATCCAAAAGTATGACCGACTTCATGAGATGAAACAAATCTAATTGATTCTCCCATAATTTCATCTGAAAACGTATTGGCTCTTGCTTTAGGATTTATTGGCCCTGTTTGAACTCGAATCCATTGATGCAAACCTTTCATTAAATTATGCCACCAAATAATATCAGCTTCTAAAATCTCACCACTTCTTGGATCAATAACAGATGGCCCCATAGCATTTTGTTTTTCTGAAGCCACGTAAGTTACAACTGAATAACGAACGTCATCTGCGTCAAAATCTTTATCCTTTTCTGTTACTTCTTTTACAACAATAGCGTTTTTAAAGCCAGCTTGTTCAAAAGCCTTGTTCCAATCAGAAACACCATTTTTTATATACGGTCTCCATTTTTGAGGTGTAGCAGGATCAATGTAATACACAATCTGTTTTTCAGGTATTACTAACTCTCCTTTTTTATACTTCTCTATATCTTCTTTTTTAGGAACTAACCTCCATCTAGTAATTAACTCACGATGTTCTACTTCGTGCTGATTATCAGAGTAATAATCCATAGGCTTACTAAAATACCCAATTCTTTTATCTGCAAAACGAGGTTTCATAATTTTTGACGGAAGCAAAACTATATTCGTAGTGACTCCTATAGATAGTGGTAATGCAGCACTTTTACCTTCAGTTACAGATGTTGTTAAAAGAGATTTTACTACAATATTTTTATGAAATGTTTTTACTACTTCTATTTTAGATAATTTTGTTTTAATACTTCCTCCTAGCCCTATATTAGCCAACAAATCATTAAAACTTTTTTCTTTACCATTAAAAATCTTATTTACTTTTATTAGTGCAGACGTTGAAGTTTTATTTTCAGACTCTATTTTAAATTCTTCAATGATAGACTCACCAAAGTTTTCTTCTACAGAAAGAGTTATAGCATTATTTTTGGGAGATTTCACTCTTGGGTTTATTGTTTTAACCCATATTTTATTTGAGACAGTATCCTTATAAAACCTAATTAATTTAGTTTCATAGGTCATTCCTTTATTCAATCCATGTCCGTTTAACTCAAACGGTACTCTTGAAATTTTATTAACTATTAAGAAATCTTTAGAAAATAAAGAATCAGGTATTTCAAAATAAATATCTCCTTTTAATTTGAAAATGTTAAATATTCCAGTTTTTTTATTTCCTTCTTTATTTAATTTAGAATATGATATTTTATTATTCTTCGTGATAGAATCCTTTTTTTCATCTTCCTTTTGTGCAAAAACAGAAGTAGTTATGATTAAAAAAAGTAGGCTAATCGCTTTTAAATTAATATTATTTATTTGAGAGTGACTCTTCATAAGTTTATTCTAGTTAACAAAGAGTCAAAACTATAAAAGAAGTATCTCTTTAAAAATTAAACTAGAGTGAAATCATTTTTTGACGGAGTGAACTTTGTTATTTTGATAACAAAGGCAAGTAACACTTGAATTTTCCTTCAGAAATAACCGTTTTAAATGAACTTATACCATGAAAATTATAAAAATTATTCAAATAACTTAATCCTATACTATGGCTTATTTCTTTTTTATTTATTCTGGGATTATAATAATTACTAACTGTAATTCTATCATCTTCAATTAAAACTTCAATAAGAAGCGGTTTTATTTTTGTAATCTTATTATGCTTAATAGCATTCTCTGCAAGCGTTTGTAAAGCTAAAAAAGGTATCTTTTTTAATAACACGTTATCTGTATTGCAATAACTAATTTCTAAATTTATCTTATTATTAAATCTAATTTTATTTAAAAAAAAGTATTGCTTTAAAAAATAAAGCTCTTCTTTAACTGTTGCAAAATTTGCATCTTTATCTTTTAATAAATATCTATAAACTTCTGATAATTTTAAAACAAATTCTTGAGATGTTTCTTTATCTATATCTATTAAGACATGTAAAGAATTTAAACTATTAAATAAAAAATGTGGGTTTAATTTTTTTCGTAATTGACTTAGCTGCAGCTTTGCGTTTTTTTGTTGATATTGCTCATTACTTATTGCTAATTTTTGTTTTTCTTGCTCATATTTAAGCATTTTAAAGTATTGGTAGCGTAATTTGTTTCTAGAAAATCCTAGTATTAGGATAAAAGAAAGTAACACTAAAAAACCTACCCATAATAAATATTGCTTTATATTATTGACAGATTCTTTTATAAAAATATTAATAGGAAAACTTGTTATTGAAACTAATTCAGATTCACCTACATGTATAACATCATAATATCGTAATACTTCTAAGTTTAAATACTCTGATATAGCAATTGTTTTTATTTGTTGACTCTTTTTACCCTCTTTCTTCTCTAATTCTTTATAGATCTGATTTAAGGAAGTTTTATCAAAAAAAGAATTTACTAATTTCCCTATATACTTTGTTTCTGGGTGTAACAAACAAACTCCCTCTTTATTTGTTACAATAACATAACCTCCTTTACCGTTGTGTTTTTGAGAAAAATAACTCCAATATTTTAATAAATTAATATCATAACCAAAAACAATTACCGAACCATTTGGTACCTTACATATCATTGTTTTTCTATAATATATTTTACCTTTTGAGTTTATGACACTATCAAATACAAGTTTTTCGCCATTTAAAGAATAGGCTTTTGTTAATGTTTTTTTTTCAAATTCGTTCTCTTTATCACCAAAAAAAGATGAAAATGTAATTTTGTTTTCTTTTAAAAAATAAACAAAACTTGCATCAATATTATCTTCAAAAAAAACTAATTCACTATTAAGTATTATTTTATTTTTAAGCTGATTTTCATCTAAATTATAGCTATTCTCAATAATTTTTTGAGTATCTGAAATAAATTTATTGAAATCATTAAAATCAAACTCTAAGATGTTTTTCTTCTCCTTTGCGTATTGTTTTATAACGACTTCAACTACATCCTCGGCTTCTGAAGTAATTTTATTGGTTACTAACCTATATCCTAAAAAAAATAATATTATTAATAAAACACTAATTAATAAATAATATTTGTGTTCTCTTTTTTTTATTAAAAATTTCATGAAAATCAATTATCTAACCATTTTTTAAAATCTTTAATTCTTTGAGCACTAACTAATAGTGTTTCTTCTACTTTTAAATCGGGTGCAAGTTCAATTTTTATGCGATTATTACTATACTTTAATATATTTTTAATAGCTGAATGTTGAATAATATATTTTCGATTTATTTTAAAAAAATATTTACTAGACAACTCTTCTTCTAAATTAGAAATTGTACCATCATAAAGGTAGCTTTCATTACTAAACGTATATAGAAAAAGGTGTTTTCCTTGGGCCATAAAATAAGTAACATCTTCTCTTTTTATTGAAATAGATAGATTTCCTTTTGATACTAAAAAACGTTCTTTTTCTTTTTCATTCTGAATTTTAGTATTCATTTTTAGTAATAACTTTTCTAATTTATCACTATAGTTAGTATCTTTTTTAAGATTTATATATTTTTCTATTGCTTTATGAAGCAACTCTTCGTTATATGGTTTTAATAAATAATCAATTGCAAAAAATTGAAAAGATTTAATCGCATATTCATCAAAAGCTGTTGTAAAAATTATAGGTGTTGAAATTTTTAATTTTTCAAAAATTTCAAAACTATATCCATCTCCAAGGTGAATATCACTAAAAATTAAATCACAACTATTTTCTTTAAACCATTCAATCGCTGTCTCAACGCTTTCTAATCTTTTCTTTACAAAAACTGAAAAAGGACATTTTAATAATAATTTTTCTAAAGATAATGATGCCAAATCTTCATCTTCTATTATAACTACATTCATTATTTTAGACTATTTTTAAAATGTGATTAGCTTCAAAAGTATTAAATTATTTTTTATATCATTCAATAAATAACATGTTGTTAACATAATATGACAGTAAATAGTTAAGAAAAAACATTAAATAAACTATAAAATACGTTTTGCTTTTACAAACTCATTTTTCCAATAAGTTTGTTTCATTGAAGAAATAATAACCCCCTTTGAAGTTGTAGAATGAATAAAAAATATTTCTCCATTTTTTATTAAGGTTACTAAGCCTACATGATTTATTTCTCCTTTTAATCGAGCGATGTTAAAGAATAATAGATCTCCAACTTTAACATTCTCTAAAAAAATTTCTTTCCCGTTGTTACTAATTGCACTTGACGATCGTGGTAATTTAATTCCTATTTTATTAAATGAAGTACTTACTAAACCTGAACAATCCATTCCTTTTCTAGTAGATCCTCCTGCAAGATATAAAACACCTTTATAAGAATTTGCAAATTCAATTAATTCTTCAATTTTAGGATTTACTACTGTTTTAAAATTATTATCGGGTAATGGTTTCTCATTCTTTTGATTGAAAAAAAGAAAACTTATAAAACTAATAATAATTAATAAGAGTAGTTTTTTATCCATTTATTATAATATTCTTTTCGCTCTCACAAAGGCTTTTTTCCAATAATAAGTATGTAAAGAAGTAACTATAACACCTCTAGAACTGGTAGAATGTATAAAACGGATATCTCCGTTTTTTATAGAAGTAACTAAACCAACGTGATTAATTCCACCTCTTTTTCTAGAGGTTTTAAAAAATAATAAATCTCCACGTTTTACTTTATTTAAAGATATTTCATAACTTTTAGCATACATTTCACGAGATGTTCTAGGTATTTTAACATTACGCTGTTTAAAAGAAGTATGAATTAAACCAGAACAGTCCATTCCTCTTTTTGTCATTCCACCAAATTTATAAGGAACTCCTTTGTAGGTTACTGCTGTCCAAACAATTTTATCAGCAATTGTAGGTTTATTTGTTGAATTTGAAGACTGCTCTATTTGTTTCCTTGGTTTTTTATAACCTGCTACATTTTTTGATGACCCACAAGAAATCATTACAAAAGATATTATAAAAAGGAATACTATTTTTTTACACATATATTTAATTTATAACCTAACAAATTAACTCATTACTTACCCAAATTAGAAAAACAATATTATTATCATATAGGCGCTATGAACAACAAAATAATGTTTTCTCGGAAAATTATTTTAAACCTTTTACGATCAATCTTGCCGTTTTTTCTGAAGCTCCTTTACCTCCTAATTTATCTTCTAATTCATGATACGATAAAAATAGTTGCTCTCTATGATTAGCTTCAAGAATATGTAATAATTCCTTTTTAAGATTCTCTTTTGTAAAATCATTTTGAATTAATTCCTTTACAACCTCCTTATCCATAATTAAATTTACCAACGATATATACTCTAAAGTAATAATCCGTTTAGCAATTTGATATGATATATTACTTCCTTTATAACATACCACCTGTGGTACTTTAAATAATGCTGTTTCTAAAGTTGCCGTACCTGAAGCTACTAGAGCAGCATGAGAAACACTTAATAAATCATACGTTTTATTGTTGATAAACTTTACATTTTTATCACCAATAAAGCTCTTATAGAAATCGTAAGGTTGACTTGGAGCTCCTGCCACAACAAATTGATAGCTAGAAAAATCATCTACTAAAGATAGCATAACAGCTAACATTTTTGTTATTTCTTGTTTTCTACTTCCTGGTAATAAGGCAATAATTTCTTTATTACCTAAATCATATTCTTTTCTAAATAACTTTTCATCAACTTGATTTCTACCTGCAATTCCATCAATTAATGGATGCCCAACAAAGTTTACATTGTAATTGTATTTTTTGTAAAACTCTTTTTCAAACGGAAGAATAACAAACATTTCATCAACATCTCTTTTAATATCTTTTACTCTACCTGCTCTACTTGCCCAAACTTGTGGTGATATATAATAATTTGTTTTAAATCGCTGTTGTTTAGCCCATTTAGCTATGCGAAGATTAAAGCCTGAATTATCAATAAAAACAATTACATCTGGTTTAAATTCTGCAATGTCCTTTTTACAAAAAGACATCATTCCTAATATCTTTCGCAAATTCATTATTACTTCAATGAACCCCATAAAGGCACGCTCTTTATAATGTTTAACAAGCTCACCTCCTACTTCTTGCATTAAATCTCCACCCCAAAAACGAATATCAGCATTAGGGTCTTCTTTCAACAAAGATTTCATTAAGTTAGCTCCATGTAAGTCTCCAGAAGCTTCTCCTACAAGAATATAATATTTCATAAAGTAACTTTATATAAATTTTAAAACAAGTGTAACTAAAGCAATTCCTACTGTCGTTATTAAAACACCTCTTGCTCTGTAATCTTGATTCTTTTTTAAAAACACCCAAAAAACAAACAAATTAGGGATTGCCGCCAAAGCCAACACAGGTCCTAAAACACCACCCTTTCTCACTTTTTTAAAAGTTTCAGTTACATTATCATCTGATATAAATTCTAAATAAATAAAAAGTCCGCAGCTAGTAGCTATTATAGACATTAAAATTCCGATAAGAACTTCTTTTCTTATATTTCCCATGAATTTATTTTTTGTATTGCGTGATGTGCAGTCATATCAAACTGAACTGGAACCATTGATATATAACCATTTTCTAATGCCCAAATATCAGTATCTTGACCTTTGTCTCTATTTACAAACTCTCCAGACAACCAATAATATTCTTTTCCGTGAGGGCTCTTTCGTTTCTCGAAATCTTCTTTCCAGTACCCATTTGCCTGACGACAAACACGAACTCCTTTTAATTCACTTTCTTTTAACTTCGGAATGTTTACGTTTAAAACTACCCCTTCAGGTAATCCATTTAATAAAACATTTAATACTATTTTTTCAATGAATTTTTTTGCCGCTCTAAAATCAGCATGCCAATCAAAATCTAATAATGAGAAACCAATTGCAGGAATTCCTTCAATACCTGCTTCAACAGCTGCACTCATCGTTCCTGAATAAATAACGTTTATTGATGAATTTGCCCCATGATTAATTCCTGAAACACATAAATCTGGTGTACGGTTTAAAATTTTATTCTTTGCCATTTTAACACAATCTGCTGGCGTACCAGAGCAACTATACTCTATTTGTGGTCCTTCATCAATTGTAATAGGGTTACAATGCAATACGTTATTAACAGTAATTGCATGTCCCATACCGCTCTGTGGACTATCAGGAGCTACAACTACTACGTCTCCTATTTTATTCATTATTTCAATAAGCATACGAATACCTGGAGCGGTAATTCCATCATCATTAGTTACCAAGATTAAGGGTCTTTCTTGCATAGTATGTAAGTTTTACAACAAATGTAACATAAAAAAAGCATTCTTATTTTAACATTTCCTAAAGACAGATTCCTTTATTTTATGTGTAAAATTGTAGTAGTCAAAGAGAAACAAAAAAGCGTATTTTATTACTTATATAGTTCCTATTATTATTTCTACATTTATTTAGTGAACATATACTTAAATAAGCTAGTATACTTTATTGTTTTTAAAAAACGGTTAATTATTTAAAGATGAGTACTATTAAATTACCCAGATTAAAAAATAAGTATAAGTAAAGCACCTAAAAATTAAAAAAATGGCATTATTTTAGTAGATTAGTAATGCAAATACACCTTTAAAAAGAAAAAAGATACATGAAGACGAGATATATCATTCCACTTTTAGCAATTACATTATTATTCTCAAATACAATATTCTCAAATACAATCTCTGAAAAAGACCCTGAAAAGGATCGCGTAATTATATATGTCTTAAAAAATATTCTAAGTAGATACCATTATGTTCAAAAAGAATTAAATGATGATTTCTCTGAGCATGTTTATAATACGTTTATTGATGGTTTAGATCCTAGCAAAAGATATTTCACTCAAGAGGATCTAAAAGAATTTTCTCAATTTAAATATCAAATAGATAATCAATTAAAAGACACTAAAATAGATTTCTACAAATTGGTCTACAATCGTTTTTTGAAGAAACTAGGTACTGCTAAAAATAATTACCGCTCTTTATTAACGCATTCTTTTAACTACAAAAAAAATGAAGTAATAGATGTAGATTATGAAAAAATTCCTTTTGCTAAAAATGAAAGTGAATTAATTGATTATTGGAGAAAACAATTAAAACTATCTATATTAAGTAGAATTGAAGATGCCGAAAATCAACAAAAAGAAAAACTTAAAAAAGATAAGGCATTTAAAAAGAAAACATTCTCAGAATTAGAAAAAGAAGCTCGAAAAGAAGTTTTAAAAAACATGAACGAGTTATATGAACGTATTGATGAACTTGAAAATTCTGATTGGTATTCTACTTTTTTAAATAGTATTGTTAGTGGATTTGGACCACATACAACCTATATGTCTCCTCGAATAAAATCTCGTTTCGACCAAGAAATGTCTGGTAAATTAGAAGGTATTGGAGCCCGTTTACAAAAAAAAGGTATTTATACACATATTGTTGAACTTATTTCTGGTGGCCCTGCATGGAAGCAAGGTGAATTAGAGCCTGATGATATTATATTAAAAGTAGCACAAGGTGATGCTGAACCTTTAGATATTGTTGGAATGCGTTTAGATGATGCTATTAAGTTTATAAAAGGTAAAAAAGGAACTGTAGTTCGTTTAACTGTTAAGAAAAAAATTGATGGTTCAACTAAAATTATTCCAATTACTAGAGATGTTGTTGAGCTTGATGAAACTTTTGTAAAATCGAGTATTGTTGAAAAAAATGGTAAAAAATATGGCGTTATCGATTTACCAAGATTTTATATTGACTTTAATGATTTAAGCCGTAGAGATGCTGCTAAAGACATGGAAAAAGAAATTGAACGTTTAAAAAGTGAAAACGTAAAAGGTTTAATTGTTGATTTACGTGATAATGGAGGTGGCTCTTTAAAAACCGCTATTGAAATTGGAGGATTATTTATTAAAAAAGGTCCTATAGTACAAGTTAAATATAGAGATGAAGAACCAGTAATTAAAAATGATACTGATTCTAAAATTCAGTGGAATGGTCCTTTAGTTGTTATGGTTAATGAATTTTCTGCTTCGGCTTCTGAGATTTTTGCAGCTGCAATGCAAGATTATAAACGTGGGGTAATTATTGGAGGTAAACAAACCTATGGTAAAGGAACCGTACAAAACGTTTTACCTATTAATCGTTTTTACGAACAATACCCTAGTGATTTAGGAGCTTTAAAAATGACCATTCAAAAATTCTATAGAATAAACGGTGGATCTACTCAAATTGAAGGTGTATACTCAGATATTTCATTACCGACTAGATATAGTTATATGAAATTTGGCGAACGTGATTTAGACGGTGCTCTACCTTGGGATAAAGTTCAGCAAGCAAAATATAGTGCACTAAACTCATACAGTAATTATAGAGATGTTGTTTATAGTAGCCAGCAACGAGTGTTAGGTGATGAGAAATTTAATAAAATTAATGAGTATGCTAAATGGTTAAAGAAAAATCAAGAAGAGAGAGTTTATTCTTTAAACTATAATGCTTACAAGAAAGAAAGTAAAGTAAAAGTAAAAGAAGCTGAACAATTTAAAGACATATTTAAGTTTGATTCAAACCTGACTTTTAACTCACCTAAATATGAATTAAATTTATTTTCAAAAGATACGGTTTTAAAAGAAAAACGTATTGTCTGGCATAAAAACTTAAAGAAAGATATTTATTTAAACGAAGCGTTAAATGTGCTAAGTGAACTTAAAATGAGTAAAAACTATACGATTGTAAAGCAATAAAAAAAGCAGCCATATGGCTGCTTTTTTTATTTATATTTTACACTTAATTAAATAACATTTAAATTTACAACTAGTCCCTCATTAGAACGAACGTTAAAAACTCTTTCGTCTTCAAATATTAAATACTGTCCTTTTATTCCTACTAACTTACCTGTATAAGTTTGTTCCTTCACTATATTTAAACTTTTAGGTTTTAATGGGTATTTTTTTACAGGAAAATTAATTAATGTTTCTTTATTATTTTCAATAATATACTGTTGTGCTTCTTCGGGAATAAAACTTTGTAATTTTTCTTTCCAAGCAACCAAGTTTTCATCATCAATATCATTTTTCAACATTTTTCGCCAATTGGTTTTATCAGCGACATGCTCTTTTAAAGCAACCTCTGTAATTCCTGCTAAATAACGATTAGGCACCTCAACAATTTCAATTGCTTCGTGTGCTCCTTGATCTATCCATCGTGTTGGTACTTGTTGCTTTCTTGTAACCCCAACTTTTACATTACTAGAATTTGCTAAATAAACTATATGGGGTTTTAATTGTACGCTCTTTTCATATTCTAAATCACGATCTTCTTCACCTAAATGCGCTTTACTTAATTCAGGTCGCATAATCCAATCTCCCGCATTTGGTGTTTCAAAAAAACATTTTTTACAAAACCCTTGACGATACACTTCTTTCTCTAAATGACAATTTAAACATTCATAAGTAACAAAACTTAATGTTATTTCTCTGTTTAACAACTGATTTACATTTATAAAATCAGACTTCATGTCTAAATAATATTGAACCGTATCTAATTTTTCGGTTGTCATTTTTTTTAAAACTCCTTGGTACTGCATGTCTTAAATTTTATTACTTTTAGCTTTACAAACTTACTGTAAAAAAACTAAATTAAGAGTTAATCTATGTCGTTTCCATTTATAAATTCAATCATCTCTTGGTTTTTAAAAAAACGAAAACATCAAGTAGAGTTATTTTTAAAATATCCTATTGATGTTCAAAATGAGTTGCTTCAAAAACTATTAAATACTGCTAAGAATACTGAATTCGGAAAATCGCATAAATTTTCTTCCATAAAAAATTATACTGATTTTTCTAACATTGTACCTATTCAAAAATATGAGAGTATTGAACCTTTAATTGAGCGATGTAGAAAAGGGGAACAAAATTTATTTTGGCCCACTCCTATTCATTGGTTTGCAAAAAGTAGCGGAACAACAAATGCTAAAAGTAAGTTTATACCTGTTAGTGACGAAGCTCTTGAAGATTGCCATTTAAAAGCAGGGAAAGACATGTTGTGTTTATATATTAATAACAATGTAGATACACAAATGTTTACAGGTAAAGGCTTAAAGTTAGGTGGAAGTACTGCTATTTACGAAGATAACAATTCGTATTTCGGTGATTTATCAGCAATTATAACAGAAAATTTGCCTTTTTGGGCAGATTTTAGCTCTGCTCCTAGCTCAGAAGTTTCATTAATGGCTGAATGGGAAACTAAAATGGAAGCTATTATTGAAGAAACCATTAATGAAAACATTACAAGTTTAGTTGGTGTTCCTAGTTGGATGCTAGTGCTTTTAAACCGTGTTTTAGAAAAAACCGGTAAAGATAATATTTTAGAAGTATGGCCTAATTTAGAAGTCTATTTTCATGGTGGTGTAAACTTTAACCCATATCGAGAACAGTATAAAAAATTAATCCCGAAAAAAGATTTTAAATATTATGAAACCTATAATGCATCAGAAGGTTTCTTTGGTATTCAAGATCTAAATAACTCAGAAGAATTACTACTAATGTTAGATTATGGAATCTTCTATGAGTTTATTCCTATGAATGAATATAATGGTGAAAACTCAACTACAATTCCGCTTTCTAAAGTAAAAAAAGATATTAATTACGCGATAATAATTACTACGAATGGTGGTTTATGGCGTTATTTAATTGGTGACACTATTAAGTTCACATCAACAGATCCGTATCGTATAAAAATTACTGGTAGAACCAAACATCATATTAATGTTTTTGGGGAAGAATTAATTATTGAAAATGCAGAAGAAGCCTTAAAATCTGCAAGCGAAAAAACCAATGCAAGTGTTAAAGATTATACTGTTGGCCCTGTTTTTATGGATGATAACAAAAGTGGCGCACATGAATGGGTAATAGAATTTAGTAAACCTCCTGAAAATCTTAAATATTTTACAGAATTACTTGATAATGCTTTAAAATCTATCAATTCAGATTATGAAGCAAAACGGTATAATAACATGACTTTAGCAATGCCTATTATACATGAAGCTCGTAAAGGTTTATTTTATGATTGGTTAAGGGAAAAAGGAAAGTTAGGTGGGCAACATAAAGTACCCCGTTTATCTAACAAACGTGATTTTGTTGATGAATTACTTAAATTATAAGTTATGAATTCTTTCTTAGAACAAAATGCCTCTTTATTATTAGAAGATCCTGAATTAGCAGCAGCTTTTCAAAATATAATGAAATTTGAAAAATACCCAAAACATCACATTCTACATGAAGCTGGTAAAGTTTGCAGTTATATGTATGTAATTACATCTGGTATTGCTCGTATATTTTATTTTAAGGAAGACAAAGATGTTACCGTTCATATTTCAGCTGAACAAGAAACTGTTACAGCTATAGATAGTTTTATTCAACGTAAAAAAAGCAAATATACTATTGAAGCCTTAGAAGATTTAGAGGTTTTAAGAATTGCACATGCCGATTTAGAAAACCTGTTTGAAATAAACCCAAAATTTGAACGCTTTGGTAGATTCTTTTTACAGCAAATTTATATCGAGCTTGTTGAGCGAATTGATGATTTGCAGCTACATACTGCACAAGAACGTTATGAAATTTTATTAGATAAAAAACCGTATCTTTTTAAAAGAGTTTCAGCAAAACACATTGCTTCTTTTTTAGGTATGACTCCAGAAACTTTTAGTAGAATTAGAGCAAAGTAGTTTTCTTGATAATTGTCAAGAATATATAGCAGACTATAAAATACCTTTGTCTTATAATCTACAATTATGATAATAGCAGACGCTTTACAACAGTTTTATAAAGAAAATAATTTTGCAAAAGATGGTGGTGAAAGTGAAGGCACTTTTAACTTAAAATTTAAACTATTCACTTTAAAACTCCCTAATTCTCAATTCAGAAAAGAAGTCGTTCACATTCATGATATTCAACATATTTTATATAATTGTGACACAACATGGAAAGGAGAAGCCTTTATTGCGGGCTGGGAAATATCAACAAATTTATGGAAACATTTCCCTATCGGCTTTATGAGTTTATGGGCAATGGGGTTTTCTTTATTAAACTACCCTAAAGAGGTTTATAAAGGTTATAAAGCTGGAAGAAAAGTAACGGGAATTATTGACTTACAACTTAACAAACAACAATTATTAGCTTTATCAGTTAAAGAATTAAAAGAAAAAATTCAAAAGAAAAACACGGCTAAAATGGGTGTTATTCAATTTACAGGTTTTATTTTTTGGGCTTTTATAAGTATTATAGTTTTTTTGTTCCCTATTAGTCTAACACCTCTTTTATTGCTATTTTAATAGGTAACTGATATTGTGATATAACAGGTATACCTCTTTTAAACGCGGGTATTATTATGGGTAATTTTTGAATTACATTTTTTAAAACACTATCCAACTGAGGTAATTGTTTATTAATTTTATTTGATGCTGTAATTTTTTTTAATTTAAAACTACCTTCTGCATCAATTAGTAAATCAATTAAAATAGTTTCATTAATAAACTCTTCTGTTCTAAAATTATGTGCTACTAAAGATTCTTGAATTCTTTTATTTATTTCTTTTCTAAAACAAGTTTTTTTTGCTTTTACAGGTAAATCTTTACATTTTTTAAAACTTGGTGAAATGTCTACTTTCGAGTAATCAACAACTGTATTTACTTCATTTTTTTTAGGTTCTTTAAAAAATGAGTCGCATGATAAAAATAATAAAGAAATTATAAGAAAAGCAACATAACAATACCTCATCTCATTGATTTTGAGATGAAAGTACGAAAAATTGTTTTATTCTAACACTTCTCCTTTCAAGAAATAATACTTTTTAATTTCTTTAAGTCTAATTTTTGCTTGACTAGTTAATAAAGAATCTTTTTCTTCAAACTTATTCATATAAGTTTTGTAAAATTTATAAGCTATTTTCTTGTCTTTATAAAAACTTTCTGTTGTATTTGCAATCTGAAATAAAGCTCGGTAATTACTTCTATTTTCTTTGTAAGCATCTTTATATGCTTTTATTTCCTCTTTTGGCTTATTTAATTTTTCATAAGCTCTTGCTAATTGATAATACTCTATATCTCGGTATTCTTTACCTATAAAAGTAGCATACATGTAATTATACATTGCTTTTTTATATTCTTTTTGATCAAAATTTATATCTCCTATATAGGTGTAGGATTTAAAATCTGATTTATCAACTTTTAATGCTCTCTTAAAATGTTCTTTTGCCCTTTCATAATCTTTTAACTTGTAAAAAGTACGTCCTAACATTTTATATGTATAATGTTCATTTGGTTGCAAAGAATCTATTTTTTATAATAAATTAATAGCTGATAGATAGTCTTTTTTTCTATATAGGTTATTAATTTTAAGTTTATTTAATGCTATATGGTTCGTATTAACTTTTAATCCTTTATTTATAAATAAATTAGCTGAATCTTTATCTCTTAAAAAAGTGTAAGCCAATGCTAATTGATGAATTGCGTTTATATGCTCATCGTCTTTCTCATATGTTTTTAAAAAACTATTAATTTTTAAATTTCTATTTTTAAGCATCGCATATACAATTCCCATTTGATAATGATAATTTGCATTACTTCTATCTTTTTCTAGTAATTCTTTAAAAATAATTTTTGCTTTTAAAGCCTGTTTAGTTTTTAAGTACAATTTACCAAGTTGATAGCTTATCAATAAGTTGGCTGAATCTTTTTTTAGTATTTTTTGATAGATTGAAATTGCTTCGTTCAATTTTTTTTCTTTCTGATAACTTTTTCCTAAACTAATTTTCGCGCTATAATCATCTTTTAACAACAGTGCTTTCTCAAAATATTTTGTAGCTAACTTATAATTATCAATCGATGTATAAATAGCTGCAATTCTTTTATTTGATTGAAAAGTAGGTTCTTGTTTTTTTAATAAAATAATTGCTTTTTGGTATCGTCCAATATGCACCAAACTATCTATGGATGTAAAAACCGAAGTTTGTGCTTCGGCTTTTAAGAATCCAATTACAAGAACAATAATTAAAATTCTCTTTTTCATATAAATTTACTCTACATTAAATGTTATTGGCAATGTGTAACCTACTCGTACTTTTTCACCTCTTTGTTCTCCTGGTTTCATTTTTGGTAATTTTTTAGCCACTCTAATAGCTTCTTCTTTTAATGCTGGGTGAGGTGCACGTGCTTTAATATCAATGATACTTCCGTCTTTATCAATTTTAAATTGTACATAAATTCGTTTTTTACCACCTTTTAACCCCAATGTGTTTGCCAATTTAACATTGAAATTATCTACTACAAAACGCTGAATACTTATATTTAAACACTTTTTATCCCCCTCTTCACAGCCAGGGTATGTTGGTGCTTTTTCAATAATTGAAAATGGAACATCCTCTCCTTCTTTATAACTTTCTTTTTTAATTTTAGAGAAATCAAATAAATGAGCTACAACTTTTCTACCATTGAGTCCTGAAAAAATCTTCAACTTCATTATTGATGCTGCTTTACTAGAACTAACCTTATCATTTAATCTTAAAAATTCTTGTTTTTCATCTTCTGATAAATCTTTTACTGATAATTCCTTTCCTAAATCAACTTTATTATCTCCGTAATAAAAATCTAGAAAACTAGTCTTCTCTCCTTTTAATGAAGTTAAGTTCCCTTCTTTACTATTGTAAATTGTTGTCAATTCTTTTTCAACTCCTAGTTCTTTATTCTCATTACAAGAGGTATATAATACCATACTCACTAATAACGGAATTAACAATAAATACTTTAATTGTTTAATTTCTTTTGATCTTCCTTTTGTCATCATAATAACTCTTTTTTTGATTAATGAATGCTTATAAAATTGATTTATAAATGAAATGTTCTCTACTTGAAAAATATCAGAGAGTAGATTATTTATATAGTTTTCCTTTTTTGTGGTTTTGCTAACTACATCGTCTGAAATATATTCATGAACTAAGGTTATCCTTTTTTGATACATATATACCATCGGGTTAAACCACATAAGTATTCTAAGGAGTTCAAAAAACAATAAATCAAATGTGTGCTTTTGTGAACTGTGTACTAACTCATGTTGAATTATCTTTTTTTGTTTTTCCGTAGGAATTCCTTTTCCTAAAAATATATAATTGAAGAATGAAAATGCTTTTGAATTTTCTGGTAATAAGACGAGTTTATAAGTATGTCTATTTTCACTTCCGTATTTAAAAATTAACTGAATTATTCGCTGTAGCTTTATTATAAAAATTAAAAAGAAAAGTGTACTTCCTATAACAAATAATACATCTAAATAATTTACAGACTGATACCAAACAGCTTTTTCTATTACCTTTTGTGGAGATAAAACTACTTCTGGTAATAATATTGAATATTCAATCGGAACCGCTTTTTTAAGTGTTGGTATTTTTAACAGCGGTAATAAGAAAGAACCTATTGCTGTACTTAACAAATACCATCTGTTTTTAGTAAAAAAAGTCTCTTTACTCAAAAAGAAATCATACACCGCAACAAACAATACTTGAAATAAAATTACTTGAATTATATAATTTATCATTGCTTTTTATTTTTATCAACTTCCTTTAAGATACTTTCCAATTCTTGGATATCCATTTTGTTTTCTTTCATAAAAAACGATACCATACTTTTAAATGAACCTTCAAAATACCCATTCATTAATTTATGTAAACTCTCGTTACTATAGTCAGATTTTTCAACCAGTGGATGGTATACAAAACCTCTTCCTTTTGGTTCATGCCCAACGAAATTTTTAGTTTCCAAAATTCTAATAATTGTTGATACGGTATTATATGCTGGTTTTGGCTCTGGTAATTCTATTATTACTTCTTTTACTGAAGCTGTTTTTAAAGTCCATAACACTTGCATTATTTGCTCTTCTGCTTTTGTTAATTGTTTACTCATGCTATTATTTTACTTTTATCTTCCTCAAATGTAACTAAAAAATTAGTTTAAACTAATTTTTTAGTTGTAAATATTTGTAACAAAGCTTTCATACCTTCGTCATATAGTTATAAAACCTAGTATTTTTCAAAAAAAAAAAATTAACCTATGGATATTCTTTTAACGATACTTGGCTTTCTATTTGTATGCCTAGGTATTATTGGTGCTTTTTTACCTGTATTACCTGGCCCTATTACCAGTTGGCTAGGCTTATTGTTACTTTCTTTAACGAAAGCAGTACCGCAAGATTGGTTGTTTTTAGGAATTACCTTAGCTATTGCTATAATTATTTTTTTTCTAGATTATATGATTCCTGCTATGGGTGCCAAACGTTTTGGAGGCACTAAATATGGTGTTTACGGTACAACTATTGGGCTTATTATAGGTTTGTTTTCTCCAATACCATTCGGAATAATTATTGGTGCTTTTTTAGGTGCACTTATTGGTGAGTTAATTTATGACAGTAAAGATACTAACAGAGCAATTAAAGCTTCTTTTGGTGCGCTTTTAGGTTTTATTACTTCTGCAACCATTAAATTTTTGATTGCTGCTGTTTACTTCGTGTTATTTTTTACAAAACTTTGGGAGTATAAAGATGCTCTTATATAATATACAAAACTTACGAGGTTAGTTTAGTCCCGATTGTAGTATTTACTTGAACTCCTCGTAGAGAGCGAGTGCGAAAAACGGGAAATAGCTTCAAAAAAAATTAGGAATAAAAAAAAAGCGTCCCATTTCAGGGAAGCTTTCCATTGGTTAACAAAACCATGACACTATTTAAAGTGCCTAACAACACAACTAAATGCTACTTTAAAAAAAAGCAGCCTGCAAATATACAACCTTTTTTAATATCTTCAAGTTTTATTTTCCTTTTAACATAAAACCTGTTATTGTTAATTCATTGTTTAATTCTGCAATTGATTGTATCTTTACAGCTTCATTAAAAATTATAAAAAACAACCCATGCAATTATCAGAACAAGAAGTTGTACGTAGAGACAAATTAGGGAAATTACGTGAATTAGGTATTAATCCGTACCCTGCTGATTTATTTCCATTAGATTCAAATTCAAAAATTATAAAACAGGAGTTTGAAGAAGGGAAAAAGGTGATAATTGCCGGTCGATTAATGAGTCGTCGTATTCAAGGAAAAGCTTCTTTTGCTGAATTACAAGATAGTGAAGGTCGTATTCAAGTTTATTTTAACAGAGACGAAATTTGTACTGGTGAAGATAAAACTTTATACAACGATGTATATAAAAAATTATTAGACATTGGTGATTTCATTGGTATTGAGGGTGAGTTATTCACTACTCAAGTTGGTGAAAAAACAGTAATGGTTAAAGGTTTTAAATTATTAAGTAAATCTTTAAAGCCGCTACCTTTACCAAAGGTTGATGCAGAAGGGAACACTTTTGATGGATTTACAGATCCTGAGATGCGTTACCGTCAGCGTTATGCTGATTTAGTAGTAAACCCACACGTAAAAGAGGTTTTCGTAAAGCGTACAAAATTATTTACAGCAATGCGTAACTTTTTTAACGATGCTGGTTATTTTGAGGTTGAAACACCAATTTTACAACCAATTCCTGGTGGTGCTGCTGCGAGACCGTTTATTTCTCATCATAATGCCTTAGATATTCCGTTATACATGCGTATTGCAAACGAGTTATATTTAAAACGTTTAATTGTTGGTGGTTTTGATGGTGTTTATGAGTTTTCTAAGAACTTTAGAAACGAAGGGATGGACAGAACTCATAATCCGGAGTTTACTGCTATGGAAATTTATGTAGCTTATAAAGACTACAATTGGATGATGGACTTTACTGAAAAGTTATTAGAGCATTGTGCTATTGCAGTAAACGGAACAAGTAAAACAACTTTTGGTGAACATGAAGTTGATTTTAAAGCGCCGTATGCAAGAGTTACTATGGCCGATTCTATAAAGCATTTTACAGGATTTGACATTAATGGAAAATCTGAGAGTGAGCTTTTTGAAGCTGCTAGAGCAATGGGAATTGAAGTTGATGCGACCATGGGTAAAGGAAAATTAATTGATGAAATGTTTGGTGAAAAGTGTGAAGGAAATTACATTCAACCTACTTTTATTACTGATTATCCGAAAGAGATGTCTCCTTTATGTAAAGAACACAGAGACAACCCTGAATTAACAGAACGTTTTGAGTTAATGGTTTGTGGTAAAGAAATTGCAAATGCATATTCTGAATTAAACGACCCTATTGACCAACGTGAACGTTTTGAAGCGCAGCTTAAGTTAGCTGAACGTGGTGATGATGAAGCTACTGAGTTTATTGATCATGATTTTTTACGTGCTTTAGAGTACGGTATGCCTCCAACATCTGGTTTAGGTATTGGTATGGATCGTCTAGTTATGTATTTAACTAACAATCCGTCTATTCAAGAGGTATTATTTTTTCCTCAAATGAGACCTGAGAAAAAGGCTCCTTCTATCGAGTTAAATGATGATGAAAAAGCTGTTTTAGCGATTGTTGAGAAAGCAGAAAAAATTGACTTAAATAACTTAAAAACACAATCTGGTTTATCTAACAAAAAATGGGATAAAACGATAAAAGGTTTAACTAAAAATAAATTAGCTAAAGTTGAAAAAACGGAAGAAGGTTTATTTGTTGAATTAGTATAAATATTTTCTTTTATAAAATTAAAAAGCAACCCTTTCTTTGGGTTGCTTTTTTGTTTGATTATAGTTAATTACTGAGTAATGAAAACCAATATCTCTTGTATTATTTATAAATGGATAAACAACACCCATTCTTTACCTAGAATAACGAAATACAGTTCAGAAGCATTTCATATAATAATTATACATACAAAATGCTCTGGAAATGAAATCAGAGCATTTTTTTAAACTTATGCCTCAAATAAATTAGGGGTGTTCTTAATTACCACAAGCCCCAAGATTGTTCCATCCGTTAGATGCTCTTTGGTATAAAGTTCCTTGAGAGGTTACTTTATCTCCTACAGAATAAGAAGAATTACCATTATATGCAGCAACACCATCACATATATCAGCTGGAGTTGAAGCGCCACATGCACCAAGGTTAATCCATCCGCTAGATGTTCTTTGATATAAAGTTCCTTGAGAGGTTACTTTATCTCCTACAGAATAAGGAAAAGATCTACCTTTATATGGAGCTACACCATCACAAATATCACCAGTAGGAGGCGTTGTATCTGCTTTAGGATATACTTCAGCAATATATTCTTTATCTATTACTGATAATTTGTTATTATTTCCTACAGAAAAATTATCAAGAGTATGCGCGTTTCTTACAGAATAGTGCATTATTGATTTTGGATCATATTCACTATAGTTTGTCGTGTTTTTATCAAGACGTCTAAATAAATTATGATCTACTTTTTGTTTATCCCAATAATTAGGTGCCCCTGCAAAGTACTTATACACAGCTGGTTTATTCCATTTAATTCCTGCAACAGGGTTTTGATGTTCGTGGCTTAAACCAAGTGCATGTCCGAATTCATGAATTGTAGTACTTCTAAACCCTCTATCACTAGACCCATCATCTTCATATCCTAAATTCATAGACTGTCCTCCACCTTTAGATTGAGTTCCTAACCTAGACCAATGCCCTCCAGCTTTATTAAAACGAATTCTAATGTCTGCAGAACTATTTGATGATACCCATTTAAATTTAATATTTGCATATTTTTCCCATTCTGATGCGTATTCTTTTGCCCTAGCTTGATAATTAGCGCTTCCATTTAAAAAACTTACTGTAATAGTCTGTCCATTTTTCCAATGCAATGATGGAGTACTTACACCTCTTGATTTATCATCATTTGAATTCTTCATCTCAAATAGACACATACGAGCTTCTTCTACAGATGTAACAGGGTCTACTTCAATAACTTCTTCAGAATTACTTTCACAGTTGTAAAGTAAAAACGAAAGGGCTGTCATTAAAACAACTTTCATTAAATTTAATTTTTTCATAATTGATTATATATTTTAGTTAATAAAAACAACTTAAATCTTAACCCTTTATTGCATAACTATCCTTTTTTATTAACATTTATTTAATGTTTAATATATTTTTTTAACTAAAAAAACAATATTTCAATAAAAAAAGCAAGATTATAATTATCCTTATAAAAACATTAATAATCAACTTCAAAACCTTACTTTTAATGCCTTTTATTAAAATATATAAACAAAACTTACTTATAATACAACACTTAACGACAGTATTTTAAAGAGAAATAGCGCACATAAAAACCTATTAATTTCTTTAAAATTGAGATTCATTCACATAAAGCTAATCTAAAATTTCGTAAAATATTTTTAAACAGCTTATATTTAATTCCTATGTCATAAAAATAAAGAACTATCGTAGTATAAATAAAAAATACTCCGGAAATAAAACCGGAGCATTTTTTGAAAAATATTTTTTAATCTAAAAATTAGGCATGCTATTAATTAGCACAAGCCCCAAGATTAGTCCAGTCATTACGTGTTCTTTTGAAGACATATCCTTTAAAGATTACTTTGTCTCCTACAGAATAAGAAATATTACCATTATAGTTAGCAACTCCTTTACAAATGTTACCTCCACCAGTATTAGCTCCACCAGGGTATACTTCTGAAATATACTCTTTATCAATTGCAGATAACTTATTATTATTTCCTACAGAAAAACCATCAAGAGTATGGCTTGCATTTACAGGATAGTGCATTATTGATTTTGGATCATATTGACTATAATTCGATGAATTTCTGTCAAGCTGTGCAAATATATTAGAATCTACCGTTGCTTTACTCCAGTTATTAGGAGGCGCTGCATAATAATTATATACTACAGGTTTATTCCACTTAATTCCTGCATTAGGGTTTCGGTGTTCATGATTTAAACCAAGTGCATGACCGAATTCATGAATTGTAGTACTTCTAAACCCATAAGTACTAGAGCCATTATCTTCATACCCTAAATTCATAGAATGACTATAATCCTTAGAATCAGTTCCTAAATTAGACCAATGTCCTCCATTCGCGTCAAATTTAATCTTAATATCCGCCTGACTATTTGATGATACCCATTGAAATTTAATGTTTGCATATTTTTCCCATTCTGATGCGTATTCTTTCACCTTAGATTGAAACCTAGTAGTTCCGTTTAAAAATTTCACTCGAATCGTTTGACCGTTTACCCAATGCTTTGTTGGAGTACTTACACCTCTTGCTTTATCTCCTTCTGCATTCTTTACATCAGATAAACACATAGAAACCACTTCTACACCTGCAACAGGCGCAACTTCTACAATTTCTTCAGAATTGCTTTCACAGTTATAAAGTAAAAGCGAAACGGCTGTTGCTAAAACTAGTTTAGTTAAATTTAATTTTTTCATAATTGATTATATGTTTTAGTTTATAATTGAGATAGAGAACACCAACGACACAGCTTTATTGTATTGATGTCATTTTTTTTTAACACATATTAACTATTTCATGTATTTTTTTAACTAAAAAAACAACATTTTAATAAAAAAAATAAAACTCTAGTTATCTTTAGAAGAACATTAATAATCAGCTTCGAACTCTTATTCTCAGTGCCTTTTTATTAAAAAAATATAAACAAATTTTACTTATGATACAGACTTAACGACAGCTCAAATTGATTATTTTATAAAAGATAATTATTTTTCAGAACTTTCGTATTTTATGAAAAAATTGCTCCAATACTTATTATTGATTTGTGTTACTCTATACTAACATTTTTAATTATAATTTCAATATTTTGTAGGTTACTACTATTTTTATATTTTAAAGAGAAATAGCACACATAAAAACCTATTAATCTCTTTAAAAATTGATGTTTATTATTTAAACATCTTCAAAACAAGGAAAAAGTAATATTGATAGCGTTGGTATTTGACTGACAAGGTATAGTAATGCTATTTTAACTTTTAAAAGCTCTTTAAAGAACATAATAATACTTTAAATAGCAGCTATTGAGAGTTATTAAAACAGGTATTCATTAATATTTACATAAAGCTAATCTAAAATTTCGTAAAATATTTTTAAACAGCTTATATTTAATTCCTCAGTCATAAAAATAAAGGGCTATCGTAGTATACATAAATGGGTAAATAAAAAATACTCCGGAAATAAAACCGGAGCATTTTTTGAAAAATATTTTTTAATCTAAAAATTAGGTCTACTATTAATTAGCACAAGCCCCAAGATTAGTCCAGTCATTACGTGTTCTTTCAAAGACATTTCCTTTAAAGATTACTTTGTCTCCTACAGAATAAGAAGTACTACCATTATAGTTAGCAACTCCTTTACAAATGTTACCTCCACCTGTATTATTAGCTCCTCTAGGGTATACTTCAGCAATAAATTTTTTATCAATTGCAGATAACACATTATTATTTCCCACAGAAAAATTATCAAGAGTATGTCTTTGAAGTACAGTATAGTGCATTATTGATTTTGGATCATATTCACTATATTTCGATGAATTTTTTCTAAGCTGTCCAAATATATTAAAATCTACCGTTGCTTTACTCCAGTTATTTGGAGGTCTTGCATACTCTTCATACACTACTGGTTTATTCCATTTAATTCCTGCAAGAGGGTTTTGATGCTCATGACTTAAACCAAGTGCATGCCCAAATTCATGAATTGTAGTACCTCTTAACCCATAAGGAATAGGGCCTCCATTATCATGATAGCCTAAATTCATAGAATGGTTACGCGCCTTAGAATCAGTTCCTAAAGCAGACCAATGTCTATCTCCGCCAATATAAACCTTAACATCCGCAGGACTATTTGGTGACACCCATTGAAATTTAATGTTTGCATATTTTTCCCATTCTGATGCGTATTCTTTCACCTTAGCTTGAAACCTAGTACTTCCGCCTAAAAATTTTACTCGAATCGTTTGACCGTTTACCCAATGCTTTGATGGAGTACTTACACCTCTTGCTTTATCTCCTTCTGCATTCATAATATCAGAGAAACACATAGAAGCTACTTCTGCTGCTGCAACAGGTTCAACTTCTACAACTTCTTCAGAATTACTTTCACAGTTATAGAGTAAAAGCGAAACTGCTGTTGCTAAAACTAGTTTAGTTAAATTTAATTTTTTCATAATTGATTATATATTTTAGTTTATAATTGATAAGAGAACACCAACTATACATTTTTATTGTATTGATATCGTTTTTTTTTAACATTTATTAACACTTGTATTTATTTTATTAACTAAAAAATTAACATTTCAATAAAAAAAATAAAATTCTAATTATTTTTATAAAACATTAAAAATAAGCAACACCCTCTATTTAGACTGCCTTTTATTAAATAATATAAACCAATTTTCACTTATGAGACACACTTAACGACAGCTTAAATTGCTCACATAAAACCCTATTATTCTCTTTAAAAATTGATACTTATTATTTTAAACATCTTCAAAATAAAGAAAAGTAATATTGGTAGCGTTGGTATTTCACTGACAAGATATGGTAATGGCTATTCTAACTTTTAGAAGTTCTTTAAACAGCTTATATTTAATTCCTCTGCCATAAAAATAAAAGACTATCGTAGTATACATAAGTGGGAAATAAAAAATACTCCGGAAATAAAACCGAAGCATTTTTTTGAAAAATATTTTTTTATCTAAAAATTAGGTCTGCTATTAATTAGCACAAGCCCCAAGATTAGTCCAATCATTAAGTGTTCTTTTGAAGACATATCCTTTATGGATTACTTTGTCTCCTACAGAATAAGAAGTACTACCATTATAGTTAGCAACTCCCTTACAAATATTACCTCCACTTGTATTACTAGCTCCTCTAGGGTATACTTCAGAAATAAATTTTTTATCAATTGCAGATAACTTGGTATTATTTCCTACAGAAAAACCATCAAGAGTATGTCTTGAGTTTACAGTATAATGCATTATTGATTTTGGATCATATTCACTATATTTAGATGAATTTTTGTTAAGCTGTTCAAATACATTAAAATCTACCATTGCTTTAGTCCATTTATACCAAGCTGCATAATCCTTATACACTTGTGGTTTATTCCACTTAATTCCTGCAAGAGGGTTTTTATGTTCATGATCTAAACCAAGCGCATGTCCGAATTCATGAATTACAGTACGTTTAAAGCTATAAGGAATAGATCCGCCATTATCTTGATACCCTAAATTCATAGAATGTTGAGAACGCTTAGAATCAGTCCCAAAATTAGACCAATGTTTATCCCCTCTAATATGAATCTTAATATCTGCAGGACTATTTGATGATACCCATTTAAATTTAATATTTGCATATTTTTCCCATTCTGATGCGTATTCTTTCACCTTAGCTTGGAACCTAGTAGTTCCACTTAAAAATTTCACTCGAATCGTTTGACCGTTAACCCAATGCGTTGATGGAAGACTTACAGCTCTTGATTTATTTCCTTCAGCGTTCTTGATATCAGAGAAACACATAGAAGCTACTTCTGCAGCTGCAACAGGTTCAACTTCTACAACTTCTTCAGAATTACTTTCACAGTTGTAGAGTAAAAGCGAAACTGCTGTTGCTAAAACTAGTTTAGTTAAATTTAATTTTTTCATAATTGATTATATATTTTAGTTTATAATTAAGAAGAGAACACCAGCGACACACCTTTATTGTATTAATTTCATTTTTTTTTAACAATTATTAACATACATATGTATTTATTTAACCAAAAAAATAGCATTTACATAAAAAAAGAAAAATATAATTATTCTTAATAAAAATATTAATAATTAGCATTAACAACATTACCCCCTTATTACAGCTAGCTTTCATTAAAGTATATAAACAAATATTACTTACAACTCAGACTTAACGACATGTCAAATTGATTATTTTGTAAAGGGTAATTATTTTTTAAAACTTTCATGTTTTATGAAAAAATTACCTCAATAATTATTTTTAACTCATTGATTTGTACACTTATTAGAATTATCAATATAGAATTGTACTAGTAATTTCAATATTTTGCATGCAACTACTATTATTTTTTTTTTGATTTTGATTTCTTACTGACTAACTTAATTACTGTTGGGTATAAATAATTAAAACTGACTTCCACTTAAAAAATTCAGGCATAGTAGAATAGCAACTAACCTTCCACAAAACGATAAACTAACAACCATCGCCACCAATAACTAATTCAAATTGTTGGTTAACTGTTTCTCCTTCTGTGTTTTTTGCAGGTGACCATCTAGGCATCTTATATAGTAATTCTTTTATTGAAGCATCTACTGATTTAATACCTGTAGATTTTGTAATATTTACATCGGTAACCTTACCTTCTTCATTTACTATAAAGTATGCCGTAGCATTTTGCATTGGTTTAAATTGCCAGTTTATTATTTCTTGGCTACTATTTTCAACTAGATATTCTTTTAATGTGTTATTATCATCAATAAAGCTTGCTGCAACTTCAGGAACAACTGTTAACAGTATATTTGTTTCATTCGTATTCGTACTATTTGTTAATGAATTTTTGCTTTTATACACAACTCTAACGAGTATATCATCACCAGTATTTGCATTTTTAAAGAGCGTTATTTGTTTTTTATTTAAAGTAATATCTTTACCTAAAATTTTAATTTCGCTGTTCTTTGTTATTCTATATATTTCTACTAAAACATACTCCCCTATCCAATTAGAAGGAAAATGTGCTACAATGTCTTCTAAGGTTTTAGCTTTACTTAATTTACTTTTTGTTATCGTTCTATTACTTGCTCCTCTTACAAAATAATTAAGTGTTACTTTGGGTGTATCATTAATATTTAGGTCTATACTCTTGCTACTAGAATTTGTAATAGCTAAACATTCTTTTTTTATTTCACTTTTATCTATAAAACTAAAAGCTGTAAAACTTCCTATAATTACTAAAATTCCTATAACCGCTAATCTTTTCATAAGTAAATGATTTAATATTTGTTAGATACTATAAAGATACTAGGTAAGCTGTAACTCACTAAAAATGAAATGTAAAAAAAGTGTAAAAGAAGTGTGAAAGAAATGTGAACTCTAAAAAACAGTTTTAAAATCATTAAAAAATCTAATTTAAAGACTAGTTTCTTATTCAATATTTTAAATTAGCATAAAACCAAAAACACTTCACTAAGTGAAAAATACAACTCAAACATTTAAAGAAATTAACGCTTCTGAAACTTTACCTATTCGACACAAAGTTATGTGGCCAAATAAACCTCTGGAATATGTTGAATTACCAAATGACGCAAACGGAAAACATTTTGGTTTGTTTGTAAATGAAGAAATAACATCAATAGTTTCTTTATTTACAGAAAATAATGAAGCTCAATTCAGAAAATTTGCAACATTAATAGAATACCAAGGTTTTGGGTACGGAACAATATTATTGAACAAAGTAATTGACTTAATAAAAAAAGAAAAAACTGCAAAACTATGGTGTAATGCTCGGGTAGAAAAAGCAAAATTCTATGAGAGATTCGACTTACAAACTACAGATAAAAAGTTTACAAAAGGTGGAATTGATTATGTTATAATGGAAAGAGTATTTACTTATAACTAATATAAAAATAATGCATTGTATTTAATCGAAACTTAGCAGTTCTCAAAACTAGTAAGTTTCGATTAAAATATCTTTATAAATTACCTTCTTCTTCTTTTATTTTTAGGAGCGCTATATTTTTTACTTTCTCTTTCCTCAGTTTTAGAACCGTTATTATTCTGCCCTTCTTTTATGTCAGCTTTAGAAGCTCTATAATTTTTACTTTTACGTTGATTAAAAGGAACAGCATCATCAAAAGTATTTTTAGCATCTTTTGCAGCATTATTCTTTTTCCAAGAATTGTTTTCAGGTAACAAAACTTTTAATAAATCTTGTCTTCCTACTTTATTAAGCGTGTTACGAATCCAATCTTTGTTCTCTTTTTTATACCAAAAGAAAAACTTGTGTTGATCTTCTTTTTCTTTAGCTGTCTTAGGTGTTTTAGTTGGCTTTAAAGTATATGGATGATATCCACTATAATAAATTACCGTAGCAACTGTCATTGGTGTTGGCGTAAATCCCTGTACTTGCTCTAACTGAAAACCCATTTCTTTTGTTTCGGCTGCTAAATTTGCCATATCCTCTTTTTCACACGCTGGGTGATTAGAGATAAAATAAGGTATTAGTTGAAGCTTTAATTTTTTCTTTATATTAATACGGTCAAATCGTTCTTTAAACATGTGAAAATATTTAAATGACGGCTTACGCATTAACTTTAAAACAGGATCAGAAGTATGTTCTGGCGCTACTTTTAATCGTCCAGAAATGTGATTTGTCATTACCTCTTCGGTATAGGCATCTAATTCTTTCGGATCTGCATTTTTATTAAACTCTGGCACCAACATATCATGTCGAATTCCACTTCCAATAAACGATTTCTTTATTTTCGGATGCTTATCAACTGCTTGATATAATTCTGTTAATGGCTTATGTGAAGTATCTAAATTACTACAAATTACAGGTGAAATACAAGACGGAGCAACACATTTATCACAAATAGATTGTATTTTACCTTTCATCTTATACATATTCGCAGATGGCCCACCAATATCAGATAAATATCCTTTAAAATCATCCATCTCAGCAACCTTATCTACCTCTCTTAAAACAGATTCTTTACTACGACTTGCTATAAATTTTCCTTGGTGTGCAGAAATTGTACAAAAACTACAGCCTCCAAAACATCCACGGTGAATGTTAATAGAAAATTTTATCATTTCAAAAGCAGGAATTGGTCCTCGCTTATGATATTTAGGATGCGGCAAACGTGTAAAAGGTAAATCGAAAGATCCGTCTATTTCCTTTTCAGTCATTGTAGGATATGGAGGATTTATCATCAATCGCTTATCTCCTACTTGCTGAAAAATACGTCGCGCATTTAACTTGTTTGATTCTTGCTCTATTACTTTAAAGTTAGACGCAAATGTTTTTTTATCCTTTAAACAAGCTTCATGAGAATTGATTTCTATGTCTTCCCAATTTTTATTTTTAGGAATATCCTCTCCTTCCTCAACAAAAACAGCTGTTTGTTTAATCGTTTTTAAACTCGAAAACGGAACTCCTTTTTGTAACAACTCTACAATTTCTCGTAAAGGCTGCTCTCCCATTCCGTACACCAACATATCTGCTTTAGATGTTTCTAAAATCGATGGTAATAATTTGTCAGACCAATAATCGTAATGTGTAACACGACGTAACGAAGCTTCTATACCTCCAATTAAAATTGGTGTATCAGGAAATTTTTCTTTTAATATTTTTGAATATACTGATGTCGCATAATCAGGTCTAAACCCTTTATCACCATTTGGTGTGTATGCGTCTTTATCACGACGACGTTTACTAGCCGTGTAATTACTCACCATAGGATCCATACACCCGCCAGTAACTCCAAAAAACAAACGTGGTTTCCCTAACTTCTCGAAATCTTGTAAATTATCATTTACACTAGGTTGTGGTACAATTGCGATACGCAACCCATAACTTTCTAGTATACGCCCTATTACTGCAGGACCAAATGATGGGTGATCTACATATGCATCTCCACTAAAAAGAATTACATCTAATTCTTCCCATCCTCTTAACTTAACCTCCTTATTTGTAGTCGGTAACCAATCTGAAACTCGTCTTATTCTCATGCCGCTGCAAAGGTACAACGTTTTAGTTGATATTACGGTTCTTAAAATGGTGTTAAATAAGTAACAAAAAGTGTAACATTTCGTCAATAATTAATACCTATGTAACAAATCAAAACTAATCATGAGAAAAATATTATTAGGAATTGCTTCTTTAGCTTTATTAGCAAGCTGTGCTACTTACAAAACAGTTAAGAACACCAAACAAACTGTAGCAGTAGAAATCAACCTAAATACTGTTGTTAACGACAAAGTAATGGTTGAGGTTAATCCACAAAAAATTAAAGAAGAGACCTTAGTATACAATATTCCTGCAATTGTACCAGGAACGTATGCAATGAGTAATTACGGAAAATTTGTTTCTGACTTTAAAGCTTTTGATTATAAAGGTAAAGAATTAGCTACTAAAAAGTTAAACGAAAACTCTTGGCAAATTAACAATGCAAAGAGTATGGATAAAATTTCTTATTGGATTGATGATACTTTCGATTCTAAGAAAGAGCATAAAATTTATGTAATGGCAGGTACAAATATTGAAGAAGGTAAAAACTTCTTATTAAACTTACCTGGTTTTATTGGTTACTTTAATGGTAAAAAAGAATTGCCTTATGAAATTTCTATAACGCACCCTACCAACTTATATGAAACTTCTTCTTTAATTAATAAGAACACTACAAAAACGGATAATAGTAAAGATATATTCTTAGCGCCTAGGTATGATGAAATTTCTGACAACCCAATTATGTATGCGCCATTGAATAATGTTAATTTCACTGTAAACGGAATTGATGTTAATTTAGCAATCTATTCTCCAAACAACAAGCATAAAGCAGCAGATTTAAAGGAGGCTTTAAAAACAATGATGACTGCTCAAACGAATTTCTTAAAAGGTTTTGAGACTACAAACGAATACAACGTTTTGGTTTATTTATTTGATCCTGAAATCTATAAATTTCAAGGTTATGGAGCTTTAGAGCACAGATCGTCTACGACTGTTGTGTATCCTGAAACAATGAGCAAAGAACAGTTTGCTAGTAATATGATTAACGGAACGATATCTCATGAGTTTTTTCATATAGTTTCGCCATTATCTGTACACTCAGAAGAAATTCACTCGTTTGATTTTAACAAAGCAAACATGTCTGAACATTTATGGATGTATGAAGGAATGACTGAATATTTTGCTAATCTCTTTCAGGTAAATCAAGGATTAATCTCTGAAGATGAATTTGTTAGTGAAATGAATACTAAAATTGGATCTTCATTACGTTTTAACGATGCGATGTCTTTTACTAAAATGAGTAAAAACATATTAGATCCTGAATATGCTAAAAACTATGGTAATGTTTATCAGAAAGGAGCATTAATAGGTATGTGTTTAGATATTATTTTAAGAGAAGAAAGTAAAGGTACTTACGGTGTAAGAAATATGATGTTAGATTTATCTAAAAAATACGGAAAAAACAGCGCTTTTAAAGATGAGAATATTATTGCTGAAATTGTAAAAATGACTTACCCTTCGGTTGGTGAATTCTTTAAAACTCATGTACAAGGAGCTACACCAATTAACTACACTTCTTTTTTTAACAAAGTTGGGGTAAAGAGCGAAACAAAAACTGAAAAATCAGCTTATTTTATTGATGCTAAAGGACAACCTTTTATATCTGTAAATAGTGATAAAAAGATATTCTTTACTATAAAAACTAATTCAGCTTTAACAGCTTTAGGAATTATAGCAGGTGATATTTTAGAGTCTGTAAATGGTGAAAAAATATCTTTAGCTAACATTCGCCCTATTATAGGAAAAACAATGCAATGGAAAGCTGGTGACAAAATAACAATAGAGGTTACTAGAGACGGCAAGTTAATACAAGCATCAGGAAACTATGTACAACCAACTAGTGAAAGTACTGGTTTAGTAATAGAAAAATTACCTGCAACCAACCCTAAAGTAATCTTAAGAAATGCTTGGTTAAAAAATTAACCAAATTTTTTATAAAAACAAAAAAAGGCAACCAGTTTGGTTGCCTTTTTTTGTTTTACCTTTAAGTATACATCAAATTAAACTGCTTGTTTTTTAACTAGAAACATTTTAGTAAGTAAATAATAACAACTCCCTACTTAACTACAAAAAACAACGCTAACACCCCGAATAATAATAGTTTAAACTATTAAAAAAACACTTTTATCCGAATTATTTTCGTTTTACTATAAAAAAATGAAACTTAACAAAATGTTAACATGTCTTTTTACATAGTTTTACCCTATAGTTAACTTTATTTCTATGAATATAAAGAAAATAGTTTTTCGTTTGATCACCGAAAAATTGAAATAATAAGAATAGGAGTTCTTATTATAATATTACTAACAAAAACTATTAATTATAATGAAACTTAACATAATTAAAACTTCAATTGCATTTACTACATTAGTATTAACAATGTATTCTTGTCAAAAAAATGAAGAAACGATTCCATCAGAAACACAAAATTTAATATCAACAACACATTTAAAAGAAGAAAACCTAATAGGTGCTGCTTCGGCTACTCCATTTAACACAGGTTATTATGGAGGCTACAAAACATACAAAATGCAATACGGACAGAGCTACATAGAATGGGCTATTCCTAATCTAAAATGGTTTTTTGGTGTAAATCCTACTGTTTATAATTGGAGAGGTGCAAATACTAATAACATGCTCGCATATTCTAACCCTAATCGAGTTTTTATTGGAGAAACTTGGTGGAATAGTATGTTATCAAACTACGATGCTTATGCCGCTAAATCAATTATTGCACACGAGTTTGGTCACATATTACAATATGATAACAATTGGTATTGGTCTAGTGGTAAAAACCAAGAAATTGGGGCTGATTTTTTCGCTGGTTACTGGCTAGCTAGTAATACCGGGCAAAATATTACTTGGCAAGAAGCTTCAATCTCTTTCAGAAATTTTGGCGCTATTGGTAATGGAATTTCCCATGGTTCTTCTACAGAAAGACAAGCCGCGGCTAAATTAGGATACTACACTGGTTTTTATGCCAATACTAAAGGTTTTTTAGGTTGGGATAAAGTATACAAATTATTAGTTCGTTATTGGAGCTACATTGGTCAAGGTAAATATTGGTATGATGGCTCTGGTTATTACAGAACTAGTAAAAGTAGCAAGGCTAAAGAATTATATAAAGATCTTTCTAGTAAAGAAGCTGAATTTCTTGAATTTATGATGCATAATTTTAATGAAATTTTAGATATTAAAAACGGTAAAGTTTCAAAAAAACAATTTGCTAAATTTAATTTAAAGAAGGTTGTTAACCAATAGCAACTATAAATGAATTCTATTAAGAAAAAGCTACCTAAATTGGTAGCTTTTTTTATTTGAAAAGGTACTTATATCTTATTTTAAAATATCGAGTATTATTGGCTTTAGCCCTGCAAAAAAGAATTCAACTGCAATAACCATAACAATTAACCCCATTAAACGCATCATAACATTAATACCTGTTTGCCCTAGTACTTTAATTATTTTTGATGAACTATAAAGAATCAAATACGTTAAAAGCATCACTAAAAAAACGGCTATAATTAATGTGATTTTTTTTTCAATTGAATCTGCATCTTCCATCATAACAATTGCGTTTGTTAATGCTCCTGGCCCACAAATCATAGGTATTGCAAGTGGTGTTATTGAAATATCATCTACATACGTTTTAACCTCAGCACTATTCACTTTCACTTTACCTAATCGTGCTTGCAACATATCCATTCCCATTAAGAAAAAAATAACACCACCAACGATTCTAAAGCTATGTACTGAAATACCAAAAAAGTTAAATAATAACTGACCTGAATAAGCAAAAATAACAATGGTAATAAATGAAACAATTGAAGCTTTTTTAGCTGTTTTCGTTCTATGACAACTGTCCAATTCAGCTGTCATTGTCATAAAAATTGGCATCGTTCCAAAAGGGTTTATTAATGTAAAAAAGGAAGTGAAACTTAATATTCCAAAAGCTATAAAATCTGCCATTCTTTTTTAATTTTTATGTTATTAACAAATCTTTACCCTTAATATGTTTTCTTAATCATTTCTAAAAAAGTTTCTTCAGATTGAGCTCCAGAAAGTGCTTGCTTGTTGTTAAACACAAAAAAAGGAACACCAGAAACCCCAACTTCTTTTGCTAATTCCTGATCTTCACGTATACGAACTTCTAAACTCTTATCTTTCAATTTATCTTCCAAATCTTCTTTTGAAAAACCTAAATCTTCTCCTATTTTTAATAAAACATTAGCATCATCAATATTCTCACCATCAGTAAAATAAGCTTTCAACAATAATTCTTTTGCTTCGTTTTGCTTATTAATTGTTTTAGCAACATGCACTAATTTGTGTGCTTTAAAAGAATTAGCTACTATAATCTCGTTTAAATTAAAAGTGATCCCTACTTCTTTAGCCATTCTTGTTGCATTAGAAAACAAATCTGTCATTTGCTGCCTACCAGCCCCTTTACTCACATAATAATCTATTGTATTTATTTTGGTATTCGTTTCTAATCTAGGATCTAACTCAAAACTTTTCCATTCCACCACAACCTCTTCTTTATGTTTAAACTGTGAAATTGCTTTTTCTAACTTTCTCTTTGCGATGTAACAAAAAGGACATCTTATATCTGACCAAACTGTAATTGTCATATTTATATTATTTAATAATTATTAATGCTATTGAAGTAATTAAGGGGCTCACAATGTGAGCCCCTCGGTAACCTACTATGAATAATTATACGTTACATAATATTTAAAGTTGCTATCATCTTCACTTTATTAGCCATCGTTGCATAATTAGGTGAAAACTTAATTACCTCATCTGCGGCTTCTTGATATTGTGCTTTTGTACCATTTCCTTTTACAGTAAATGCATACTCAATAGCATCAAAACCTACAGGAGATGTTTCGTTAACACCCAAAAAACCTTGCAAGTCTAATCCTGATTTAATATCTAAAGTAACAGACTCTAATTCAATGCTCTTCATTGAACACATTGCTACGAAAGTTACCATCATACATCCTGATAATCCTCCTAACACGTAATCTTGAGGTGTTGGTGCTGAGTGCGCCCCTAGCAATTGAGCTGGTTCATCAACAGTAAATGAAAAGTCATGAGGAATCGTTTCATCACCTAAAGTAAGGTTGTTTGTTTTAACACCTACTTTAGTGCCTCCCATCCAAGTAGCTTTAATACCACCATTATACATTCCGTTTTTTGCATCTTGTTCTACAGTTGCCTTGTAAGCTCCTAGCGCTTCTAAATTTAATCCGTTAATCATACTATTATTTATTTTTAGTTTAAATATCCGTTATCAATCAATTGCTTTTGTACCTCCATATACGTTTCTGTATATAAGGTATCTATCTCTTTTATAGACATGAATGCATCAGAGAATCCAGGTTTTTCTGGGTCGATCATTAATTTTACAGACTGCACAAAATGCTTGGCTAATTCCTTAGGATTTTCATTACCAACAGATATTCTCATTGTTGTTTTATGAATTCCTGATTTTAATAAAGCTTCTTCATTTAATTCTGAATGCGATGTAAATGCAGGACATAATAATGTGGTATTTATCTGTCCTAAACTTACCTGAAAACCAAAAGCCGGAGCCAACGTATCAAAGAACTTTTTAAATGCTGCATCACTTACTTGAGCTTTTTCAAAATCGATTGTAAATAATGGTGCCGCTAACTGATATTTACTAACTTTTTTCATAATAGCATTGTTCGGGTTATTCTCTAAAGCGTTGCATATTACCGACATTTCTGGATTTGAATTAAAGAATTTAGCCAACACTAATGTATTTACACATTTTTGAGTCATTCTTAAATTCATCGTTTTCATTCCTGATAAAACCTCAAAAGCAGTATCTGCATTTAAGAAAGCACCTTTAATATAGTATACATTCCAAAACAATGATTCATCCCAATTAACGCCATCAATTTTTTCTCCTTTTGGCACAAACATTAAGCTATTCTTACCTATAATACCACCTGAAATTGCATTACCAGAACCCGTAATATCTTTTGTGTAACTATGAAATAAGTAATCGGGTCTACAATCTTCATCTTCTTGTTGTAAAGGTTTAATTAAAAACGGCGTTGCTACAGTACCATCTAACATCACCATTGATCCGTTTTGTTTCGCATACTTACAAATTGCAGGAACATCTAACATATACCCATGTGGGTTACATGGAGATTCTATATATACATGTATTTTTTTGCCGTTTGCTATTTGCTCTTTATAAGCTATCTTAGCTTGATCCATTACTGGCTTAAAATCTTCTAATGCATAGCCATCAAACCAAACCACCTGAATATCCATCTTTGTTTTCTTAGCAAAGAAATCTTCAATCAACTGATAAGCTCCTCCATAAATATTTCTAGAAACAATTATGATATCTTGGTAGCTAAGTACATTACACAATAAGGCATCAATTGCAGCCATACCACTATTAAAATTCCAAGCAGTATATTCATCTGCATATTTACCAGCCTCTAAATGCACCATGTGTGTACCTAAAGCCATAGATGTTGGATTCAATGATCTTGAATAAATATGATGAATAGATTCTTTACCATTAAAAGCATCATCAATCCATTCTGTACAAGAATAATCGTATGTAGAAGTACGAGCAATTACTGGTGTTGCAGAAAATAATGCTGCAATATTATTAAACAAAGGCATTGGTCCTTTTGCTGTTAAAGTAGCGTCAGACTGCTCTAACGATTCGTAAGTTTGCTTTAATGGCCCTTGTAAAGTTTCTAAAACTTTAGCAATTTGAAAAGACATGAAACGCTTTGCATTAAAATAGGCAACTTTTTCACTCGCATCTAATTTACCAACAGTATCATTTGTTATTTCTTTTAATCTAGAAATATCTGCTTGTGCTGTATAAATATCAATTGCTGCTTTTTTTAATGTTTCTCCGTACGCACTATTCGCATTTATTTCAAAATACGCTAACTGCTCAGTAGCTAACTGCTCTATCGTTGTACAAACGGTAGAATTTCTTTTTGGAGATAAAACTCTCGTATTAATTAAGTTACTCATTTTTTTAATTTTTAAGATTGAAACAAATTATTTTAGTTGTGCTCATTTCTCGTATTGCAGATTTAACACCTTCACGTCCAATTCCGCTTTGTTTAACCCCTCCAAAAGGCATCATATCTATACGATAATCAGAAGAATCATTAACCATTACGCCACCACATTGCAGTTCATTTGTAGCTTTAAATGCAACTTCTATATTATTGGTAAAAATTCCTGCATGTAATCCGTAAGGCGAATCGTTACTTGCAGTAATACCTTCTTCTAATGAACTAATTTTAGATATTGTAGCAACTGGCCCAAAAATTTCTTCTTTTCCGTTTAATACATTATCAAAATCACCTTCAATAATCGTAGCCTCAAAACTGTTGTTTACACGTTTTCCACCACATAAAACTTTATAGCCTCCTTTTTCTAAATCGGCAATTGAACTTTCAATTTTATCGATTGCTTCATTGGTAATAATCGGCCCCATGTCTGTAGCTTCATCTTCAGGGTTTCCTAATTTTACAGCTTTAGAAAGGCTGACTACTTTTTCTTTAAAAGCATCATAAACGGCATCGTGTACATACATTCGTTTTACACCAACACAGTTTTGCCCTGCTGCCCAAATCATACCACCAACACAGTTTTCTGCTACAGCGTTAACATCAACATCATTCATAATAATTACGGGGGAACTAGACCCAAGTTCCATTCCAATTTTCTTAACTCCCGCAGCTTTAGCAATCGCTTCTCCAGATTTAGAACCTCCAGTAAAACTTACCATATTTACTCTTGAATCTGTAACAAGAATATCTCCGAAATTACTTATTGGTCCCGTTATAATATTAAGAACGTGACTTGGCAAACCTGCTTCTAAAAAAAGCTCCCCTAACTTGATTCCAGAGATTGGTGTAAAATCAGAAGGCTTTAAAATAATAGCATTTCCTGCTGCTACTGCGGGCCCTAGTTTATGAGCAACTAAATTTAACGGATCGTTAAAAGGCGTAATTGCCGTAACAATACCTACAGGATCGTATACATAATGCCCTTTTTTTGCTGAAGCGCCTGCAAAAGCATTAAAAGGAACCGTTTCTCCCGTTAACCTTTTTGCCTCTTCCCCGCAAAGTGTTAATGTATTAATACACCTATCAACCTCTTTACCTGCCTCCATTTTGGTTTTAACACCTTCGTTTACGATCGTTTGCGTAAATTCTTCTTTTCTTTCTTTTAAAAGAGAAGCTACTTTTAAGATAATTTCACTTCTATCGTAAGCAGATAAATTTCTAGCTATTATTTTTCCTTTTGCTGCTGACTTTAAAGCATCATAAACATGTGTTTCGGTTGCACAAGAAATAGCGTATACTTCTTCTCCTGTATGTGGATTTAAAACAGGCAGTTTTTCGGTAGTTTCTACCCAATTACCACCTATAAGCATGCCTTTTGTTACTACTTTTTCTACTAAATTTATTAACATTACTTATTGTTTTTTAATATTGTTAATACATCAGAAAACACAGCATACCCCGTTTCTAACTTCCCTGCTCCAGGACCTGTAATCATTACTTTTCCTAAATATTTTGTGGTAATTTCTATAGCATTTGTTACCCCACCGATGTTAGATAACGCATCAGATGTTGGCAATGCTTCCGGTTGTACTTTTCCAGTTATAATATTTCCCTCTTTTTTAAGACTTCCTATTAAACGAATATTTTTCCCGTCATTTTTAGCAGTATCTAATGCTTCTTTCGAAATAGCATCTATACCAATAGTAGGTATATTCTCTAAGCCCAATTCAACACCAAAAACTTTGTGCGAAAGAATGGCTACTTTACCCCTAGCATCATATCCTTTTACATCATTCGTAGGGTCAGCCTCTGCATATCCTTTTTCTTGCGCAACACTTAATGCGTTTTCAAAAGAACCTCCTTCAGACATTTTTGAAAGAATGTAATTACTCGTTCCGTTAAGTATTCCTCTAATTTCAAGAATTTCATCACCTGCCAAACACTCTTCAATAAGTGAAAATGTTGGGGTACCACTTAACACCGTACCTTCATAACGAAGCGACACATTATTTTCTTCAGCTATTTTGTTTAACTCCGTAAAACGCAAAGCAACCGGCCCCTTGTTAGTAGTTACAACATGTTTACCGTTAGAAAGTGCGTCTTTTATAAAAGTATAAGCAGGATCACCTGTTTTGTAATCACTATAAGTAGCCTCTACAATTAAATCTATAGCATTTATAGAGGCGACTGTAGTATCTTCTGACAAACTACCATCACTAAGATTTTCATTATTATTTAATTTACTTAAAAGTTCAATTAAATCTATACCATTGGAATTATATACATTCCCCTTCTGTATATCTTTAACTGCAACCAGTTTAATATGTGTTCCATATTTTTCTTGTAACCAATTCTTTTTTTCAGATAAAATTTCAATAAACCCTTGAGTTACCGTTCCAAGACCTATAATACCAATATTCATTATTTATTTATTTTAAATTTTAATACTGAACAATATTCCGTATTTTTGCACCAACCACGAATAATTGATTTGTTTATTTTTAAATAAATGAAAATAATTCTAAAAAACATTAAAAAATGAAGTTAGATCAAAAGGATATTCGAATATTAACATTATTACAGAATAATGCTCGGTTATCAAATAAAGAGTTAGCTGTTGAGTTAGATATAGCGCCGTCAACCTGCCATGAAAGATTAAAAAAACTAACTAATGAGGGTTATTTTAAAGCTTTTAATGCCGATCTAAATTTAAAAAAACTAGGAGCTACGATAGAAATGTTAGTTGCTGTTCGTTTAAAAAGGCACGAAAGAGAAATAGTTAATTCATTTATAAAGAAAGTAAAAACTATTAAAGGGATTATACGTTTTTATCATCTTGCTGGCGATACCGATTTTATGATTCACGTAGCGGTTAAAGATTCTGATAGTTTACGCTCTTTTATTATGGATGAGCTTGCAGGTTTTCATAATATTGATCATATAGAATCATCAATGATTTATCATAGCGAGTGTGTGCACAACTTATCGTATACAGACATCATTTCGTAAAATACTTATATCCTATTAAAAATTAAGCAATTACACATTACCACTTCTTAACTGTAAATTTGTTTACAGTAAAAACACACCTCTTTCTCGAATATAGTTCGATAACAACAGGTGTGTTTTCTGTTCTTTAGAATTAATTTCGATATCCATCAATTTCACATTAGTTAATTATTTTTTATTAAAAAAAAGACACAATATTTAACGCAAATATGTTTAAAACATAACTTAAATATTAGGACAAGAACTAAAAAATTAATTAACAAAAACTAAAAAATTATGGATAAAAAAAAACTTAGCTCATATTATAAGCTTGAGTATTCTTTTTTAAAAAAACTTTTATTCACCTCTTTTAATATTTTGTTTTTGCTGTTTTATTTAAACGCAAATTCTCAAGAAAAAATAACGGTTAAAGGTAAAGTAACAGACAATACAAATGTGCCGCTACCTGGGGTATCGGTTCTAATTAATGGCACTACAACTGGTACCGAATCAAATTTTGAAGGAGATTACAAGATTAAAACCAACATAGGAGAAACTCTAACCTTTTCTTATGTAGGCATGAAAACTGCACAAATAATTGTAAACAACAACAACAATATTAATCTTACAATGCAAGAGGATGCCAGTTTATTAAATGAAGTTGTGGTTGTTGCTTACGGTAAGCAAGCCAGAAAGGCAATTGTTGGCTCTGTTGCTTCTATAGATTCTAAAATTCTTGAAAAACAACAAGTAACTACAATAACAAGTTCTTTGCAAGGAACCACAGCTGGTGTTAATATAATGTCTGTCGGAGGACAACCAGGATCAAACCCTGTAGTAAGAATTAGAGGTTTTGCCTCAATAAACGGTAGCAACTCACCATTATATGTTGTTGATGGTGCTGTTTACAATGGTAATATTAATGTTTTTAGTCCAGATCAAATAGCATCAATAAGTGTTTTAAAAGATGGCGCCTCTACCGCTCTTTATGGTTCTAGAGCTACCGCTGGTGTTATAGTTATTACCACCAAAAAAGGACGCAGAAACAGCGCACCCAAAGTAACTATTAAAACGCAAATAGGTATTGCTAGCCAATCTGTTAAACCTCATGAAATTTTAAACATAGACGACCAGTTTAAATATACTTGGGAAGCAATAAAAAACGACAAACAATATATAGAAGGAGACAATGCAATACTAGCAGGAACAAAAGCTACAAACGGACTTATAGATTTTATAGGCTACAATCCGTATGGACCAAACACACCTACACCTGTTAATGCAAACGGTAATTTAGTTAGTTCTAAAAAAATTTGGGAGACCGACTGGAGAGATGTTATTTTTAATAATGCCGCAATAAGATCAGAACATAGTTTTTCTATTTCTGGCGGTAACGAGAATACAACTTATTTTTTATCTGGTAATTATTTGAATCAAGACGGATCAGTAAAAACTTCAAATTTTGAGCGTATTACAACTCGTTTAAATGTTGATACACAAGCTAACAAATGGCTTAGTGCTGGTTTAGGTGTAACCTACTCTACATCGAAACAAAATGTTCCCATACAAACTGGTGGTTCTACCACAAGTGCAACCGCATGGGCTTTAAGTTTGTCTCCCATTTATCCTGTTTACCAACGTGATAAAAATGGTCAATTAATAAAAGATGCTGGTGGAAATTTAATATACGATCTCGGTGCTAGCCCTTTACAACCAGTTAATGGTACAAGACCCTACGCGCCTAACCAACATGCATTTGGTCAATTATATTTCAATAACCAATCTCATATTAGAGATAATATAAACCTTAATGCAAATGTAAAAATACATTTAACACCAGATTTATCGTTTAAAACAATGGTTAATCACACATATTTCGTGTATGATTATTATAACTATGCTAGCAATCAATTTGGTTCGTCAGTTTCTAACGGAGGTGCCATTTCTCAAACCAAAGACACTTATTTAACCACAACAATAAACAACTCTTTATCATATCGCAAAAAATTAGGAGACCATAGCATTAATGTTTTAGTATTACAAGAAGCTTACAAATACAAATACGGTGCACTAAGTGCTACAGGTGAAGGTTTACTAGGAAACAGCAATACTTTAGGCGCAACAACTACCCCTACTTCAGTTAGTGGTGGTGATATATTGCACAGAATATCGAGTTATTTAGGAAGACTTTCTTACAACTACAAAGAAAAATATTTTGTAGAAGGTTCTTACAGAACCGATGAATCTTCTCGATTTGCACCCGATGCTAGAAGAGGAAACTTTTATTCTGTCGGTGGATCATGGATTGTATCAGAAGAAGCTTTTCTTAAAGGAAACAAAATATTAAATAATTTAAAACTAAAAGCATCGTATGGGCAATTAGGTAATGAATCAAATGATAACGGTTATTTCTTATATCTTACTAATTTCTTAACAGGTTACGATGAAGGTAGCAATCCTGGTGTTTTATACGATTGGCCTAGTGATCCTAAAATAACATGGGAAGAGGCTGTTGCTACTAATTTTGGTGTTGATTTTAAATTATTCAATTTTCTAAACACTTCTTTTGAGTACTTTAATAAACAAACCAATAAATTATTTTACGATCTTCCTTCACCTCCTTCAACAGGGTTTAGTGAGGTTACCACGAATAACGGAAGTTTAAGAAACTACGGATGGGAACTATCGTTAAATACTCAAAATATTTCTACTAAAAACTTCGAATGGTCTAGTAACTTTAATATTTCTACGCTTAAAAGTGAAATTTTAGCACTCGAAAATGAAGACAACAGTAGTAATTTAAAAGAAGGTGGTTCTCGTTTTGAGTTTTACATGAGAAAATATGCTGGTGTAAATCTTGATACTGGTGAGGCGCAATGGTACAAAGATGTTTTAGATACCGACAATAAACCTACAGGCGTAAAAGAAATTACGACAGATTATAGTGCTGCAACAAGGTATTACACAGGTAAAGAATTTATTCCAAAATTTACTGGAGGATTTAATAACTATTTCCGTTTGGGTAATTTTGACCTTAATATATTACTTAACTATAGTTTCGGAAGCTATTTATATGATTACGACTACGCTTCTTTAATGAATGGTTTTAAATCGCAAGGGTATGCTGCATCAGTAGATCTTAAAGATCGATGGCAAAAACCTGGAGATATTACCAATGTACCACGATTGCAAACAAGCACGAATTCATTTAACTCATATTCCGATCGCTTTTTATTTAAAAATGATTACGTACGATTAAAAGCGTTGACTTTTGGATACTCTTTACCACAAGACGCTATTAAATCAATCGGAGCATCCGCTTTAAGAATTTACTTTCAAGGAGATAACTTATTTACCTATCAAAGTCATAAAGGTGTTGATCCTGAACAAGGTTTTGGCGGAGGTACAAACCAACGGGCTTTAGGACAAAAAACATACACTTTTGGACTTAAACTACAATTTTAAAAACATAAAATACATGAAACACACATATATTAAAATAGCATTAATAGCGCTATTTACTTTTAATACGGTAAGTTGTAACAAAGAATTTATTGACGAACCTCAACCTACAGGAATTGCACCAACAGTAATTTTTGCCTCTTTAGAAGGTATGGAAGCCCATATAGCTGGTATGGTAAGATGGCTAAGAACTTATAGACTTAGTGTTGATTCTGCGGCATTAAACTCAATATATTATGCTCGTGCTGTTAAAGGAAATGATTTAATTAACAGAACCACCTGGTTTCAATACGACTATGGCAATGCTTATAGAGAACCAACGTGGAATAGAGCAAAGTTTACTTGGGAATATCTTTATATACTGGTTGATGAGGCCAATGTTTTTATTGAAGGTGCAGAAAACTCTTCTGTACCTAATGCTGATAAAAAAACGTTAATTGCACAAGCCAAAGCAATGCGTGCTTTAGCTTATTTTGAACTCACTTTAGAATACCAACACACCTATTCTTTTGATACCTCATTGCCTGCACCTCCTTTATACAAAGAACCTTCTGTTAATACAGGACCTTTAGGAATGAGTACCCTGCAAGAAATGTATGATTTTATTATAGAAGATTTAACTTTTGCAGTAAACAATTTAACTGAAAACCGTATTAGCAAATCATACATAAACATGCATGTTGCCAACGGTATTTTAGCACGTGTTTACCAAACATCAAATAACTGGCTTGGTGCAGAAAAAGCTGCAAAACAAGCATACGGAGGCGGAAATCCCACTAGTGTATTACACCCAAACCAATATAATAATGGTTTTGATGACATTGCAGAGAGTAATGAATGGATATGGGGCGCTATACAAACCAAAGAACAAAACCAAGGTTGGGCAGCGGCACCTCACGTAATTTCCGATCACAACGCATTAAGCTACTACGGTACTTTTGTAAATAACGATTTTGTAAACTTATTTTCTGATACTGATGTTAGAAAACTATTTAGAAATCATTACAATGCTGCAAACGATAGCTACCGCCATTGGGTTACCGACAAGTTTGCTTTTTCTTTCTCTGCAGACATTCCTTTTATGAGAACACCAGAAATGATTCTTATTGAGGCGGAAGCTAAATATCATAACGGAGACACCACTGGCGCTCATAATTTATTATTTACATTACAAGCTAACAGAGATGTTAACGCTGTAAAATCTAACAATACAGGGCAATCTTTACTTGATGAAATTTTAGTTGAAAGAAGAAAAGAACTGTATGCAGAGTTTGGTGTAGAGTGGTTTGATGCTAAAAGGTATAGAAAAGGAATTACAAGAACAGGAAATCACAGAATACTGAGCGGATTAGAACCTGATGATAAAAAATTCTTTTTAAAAATTCCATTGGTTGAAATTGAGTTAAATAAATTTATTGATCCTAGCATAAACACTAATCGATAAAAAATTATCTCCTTTATTTAATTTATGAAGACCATTTTATTTTCATAAAATGGTCTTTTGTTTTACACATAAATCATCTATAATGTGCTGCTAAAAAGTAACGAACACTTAAGTCAGTTTAATCATAATTTTTTTTTAAATATACCTACTATTATCATTATTTTATTCTATTAAATATCATTTTTTATAACGCCACTTTAGTAATGCTAACTTTACAAAATACTCTTAAAAATATCAACACATTTCTGACGGTCTTCTATACCATTCATTCCTCCATTAATTTTTCGTGTAATGATTTTTAGAGCATCCATATTAGCATATTTATTCAAATTATGTTTGTTCCAATACCACACAGCAGAATCTACCGCCCATTTTGGTTGTGCAATCAAATCTGGATTATTTACAAAATCTACCCCCCTATCTTTAGCATAGCTATGGTAATTTTCTTTTCCTGTAATTTGTATCAATCCCCTTCCTCGATATTTCCATCCATCTCCAGACGATTCTTCTCCATTTCCCATTCTATTTGCATAAACTTTATTAGCTATCTTTTCAGGTTGTCTTCCATAAGCAGTTGCTATATCTTCTGTAGGAAAATATTTTCTGAAAATCTTACTCAAAGCATAATGAGAATAGTTTAAATTTTCTGAAGAGTGCCTAAACCAACCACTTTCATGTGCTAATTGCCCAAAAAAGTGTGCTTTTTCTAACGGTGTAACAATTCCGTTATCTTCCGCTATAGGCTCTAAAAAATCTATAACTTCTAAAATTTCTTTTTTAGCAGACGTAACAGGGGTTAATGGGTTTTTTATTAATTCTTCTGATAACATATTTATATAATTAGTTCATTAATTCTGTTTTAAATTTAATTCATTTCTAAAAACAAAAAAATTAAAATGACATGAACGCCGTAATTTTGTTCTGAACGATATAAATTCACACTTATACTTTACCTACAGCTATAAAATAGTAAATATTTACAATATATAAACAAGGCTTTTAAAACGGAATAGGATATATTTGATAACAACTTTACCACATTTAATGGATTCAGAAACAGGTCGCATATTTACAAGTATCAGTACCGTAATAATGCTTGTAATACTTACAACCCTAATTTTTGCAAGTGCAAATTACTTAACCATACTGTTAGTTATCTATGCTGTTATAGGAATCGGCTTGTCAGTTTTAGGAGGCATTTTATTAAGTTGGGGAAAACAATACAATCCTGCAAACTCACTTATTTGCTGTCTTATTTTTTGTTTCGCTCCGTTTTTGGTTGCCTATGCCATTAACTACGGTGTTATTATTCCTTTGCAAAAAAACGGATTGCTAACCCTAATTAATAGTGTTCTCTTTTTCTCTACAATCGCATTGATAGTGCTTTATATAAAATACTGGAACCAATATTTATGGAAAGCTTATGTAATTGAAGAAAAAAATCTTGACGCTACCATTCTTTCCATTAATCTAATAGGCTGCAAAAACCCGAAACCTAATTTATTAACCAATCGGTTTTATAGCAAACCAGATGTATTTGATAAAAAACGAGTAGCTACTAAAAACAAGCTTTGGGAGAATCAAGAACCACAATATGTTGGGCTGCCACAGGGTTTAGAAATAACTTATTATTCAAAAAAAGAAAAACAGTTATATAAAGGAGTGTTTCAATTTAAAAAGCATTCGTTACGAAAAATACTAGGAACCGGTATCTTCTTTCCTATTACAAAACATCAACAATACAACCATTTAAACCTGGTACTATTTACCAAAGGTGCATTTACTTTACAAGTAGGAAATAGTAAAAATGATGTTACTTTTTTTGAAGGAACCTGTACTCCTATTACCAAAGAAGAATTATCTAATTCAGCGCTAAAAAAATTCAATAAGAAAGAACTAAAACTCAGTACTGAAACTGCAATAAGTGAAGCTCTTGATGCTGATTTGGCATTTCTTAGAAAACAGCAAATCACCATTAAACATAGCATTACGGGTTTAACCAATAAAATTGTTTCGGTTGCTGCTATTACCGCAAATGGTGAACGTTATTTTTTAAACAAACACTATTTTAAAGGGAAAACACTCCCCAAAACACACGCACCAATTGTTGTTTTATATTTTACCATACTAAATAACAAAGGAAAAACGCTTACCTGGCATTACCTATACGACATACACGATATTGCCAACCACTTAAAAAAACTGACTCCTAACAGCACACACGAAATTGATTATAAATTTCATCTTACCACCAAAGAGGAAAATTTACTGAATGCCACTTCTTTTGAATTTATTAATAATAAAAAAGAGGAAATTAAATTAAACACCGCAGTCTCTGGAGTTACTCTTATGCGCTAAATTCTTTCGCTTACACCAATATTAACCTCTCTTATACTTAAATAACCAACTCTTGTGTTATTTTTTTAGAAATCAAATTGTTATTACTCCACATTTGTAATAATAACATTTACGGTTTCCCCTTACTTATGTTACGGCTTCTCGTAAAGATAGTACGTTTTATAGATTTATTTTTGAACACTGTAAAAACGATGCTAAAAATTATTGATTGCACAGCTGTAGTAGGTGTGTGATTGTATTTTTTCTACGTATATAAATAAATTTAGATTTTTTATAAAAAAAAAGAACTTCTAACTATGAAAAATAATTTCACAATATGGCAAAAAAGGTAATAGCTGCTTTTAATGAGTTTATGTCTGACACAGTAAACTTAAACAAAAACAGAGTTAAAGAAGCTAGAAGTAGCAGAGATTGGTTAGTAAAACAAATTAAAGGTTTTCCTACAGATGATAATGACTTTCCATTCATTCACCCTGATTTATATGTTTATTTTGGTTCATTTGCAAGAAGAACAAAGAAAAGACCTCTTGACGATATTGATATAATAATTGTTTTACACGCAAAAGGAAATAGTTACAATGAATATTTAAGTAACATAGAAATAACAGCAACGGAATCAGCTGATAGACAATTGAAGTTATGTCATGATAATACTAGAGACATTAATTCCGTAAAGGTGATAAATAAATTCATTAAAGCTTTAGAAGGAATTGACCAATACAAACATGCGGAAATAAAAAGAAATCAAGAATCAGCAACCTTACAATTAAAGTCAAAAGATTGGAATTTTGATATTGTACCTGCTTTTATTACAAATGAAGATATAAATGGTAAAACTTTTTACTTAATACCCGACGGGAAAGGTAATTGGAAAAAGACTGATCCAAGATTAGACAGAGATAGGACCACAAAAGTAAACCAAGATAATAAAGGTAGAATTTTAAATGTTATACGAGCGGTGAAATACTGGAATAAAAGGCCTACAATGCCCACAATGGGTTCGTATTTGTTAGAAAACATGATACTAGATTATTACGAGAACTCTAATTCTGAAGCAAGTGAATATGTAGATATTGAACTTGTAAATATTTTTAAAGATTTAAAAAGCAGAGTTCATAATAATGTCAATGACCCTAAAAATATTCAAGGAAATATAAACAACCTAAGTTCGGTTGAAAAAAACAAAATTTCTAATAGAGCGAGTATTGACTACGACAGAGCAAAAGAAGCTAGAAAATTTGAAAGAGAAGAAAATCATAAAGAATCAATAAACAAATGGAGAGAAATCTTTGGAATCGATTTCCCTAAATACGAGTAATATGGGTGAAGAAATAATAAATAAAGAAAACTATTCAGAGAATATTGAATTACTAGCAGCTCAAAAACAATTATACATAATTGCCAAAAGAGTATTTGCACTTCAAATTATCTTGACCTCCGTAATAGTAGTTGCATTATCTATAATAAACTTATTTACAGATACCGGTAAGCTCCTTTCAGTTTATAGTGTTTTAATTGCATTTCTTGATTTGTTACTTATTAAAGATTTAATAAAAAATTATAAAGACAAAGCTGCAAAAATTCAAGAGCAATTTGATACTATAGTACTTTCAATACCTCCTAATACTTTAATTGAGAAAGTTGATTTAGAAGAAATAGGAAGATATGCTAGAAAACACAAGGAAATAGACCCAACATATTCTAAACTTAAAAACTGGTATTCAATATCAATTAAAGAAATTAACAATTCAATTGCCAAAATTGTTTGTCAAAGATCTAATTTTGTTTATGACTACACACTCAGAAAAAATTACAATTTAGCACTATCAATACTTATTGGCGCAATGTGTCTAACTGTCATTGTTTTAGCAATTATTAATGAATCAAATTTAATTGACTTCTTCCTCGTAGGCGTATTACCAATCTTACCAATTTTAATGTTATTTGTTCAAGTTTTAAAAGACAATAAAAACTCCAATACTAATTTAGTCAAACTAAAACAAGTAGCTAATGAAAGTTGGAATAAAGTACTAAATAATCAACCAATCGATATAAGTCAAACTAGTAGAAACTTACAAGATATGATATATCAGAATCGGATTAATAGTCCATTAATATTTGAATGGTTTTATAATTTAAAAAGAAAACAACTTGAGGATGAGATGTATTATTCCGTTGATAGATTAGTAGCAGAGTACAAAGTAACAAGTGCATAACAATGTCTACAATCAATACATTGTTATGTTGGTGTTTAAGCAAAAAACTAAAACTAAGTCCGCCAAAATTTTTAATTTGATTCTGAAAAAAGAAAAGACAAAACAAGGTTAAAAAACTTTAGCTAATTACAAGAACGAAAATTCAACCCTTCGAAATCCCTTACTAACGATAGTCTAAGTATTTTAATTACATTACCCCCTTTTAAACTAAATTTTACAGTTTTAGTTTATTTGTGTTATGGTTTGTCGTAAAGGTACTGCGTTTTAAATATATACTTTTAAACACTCTAAGACCGTGCGGAAAATTATTGGCTGTATAGCTGTAATTAAACACTTATAAATTTTAAACAAGCATTATGAAAAAAGTATTATTAATTACAACATTTTTATGTTTAACATTAACATCATTTGGACAAAACGTAAAAAAGATTAAACGAATTTACGGGGGAATACCTACGGTAAATGAAAATATGAAATGGGAAGAAAAAGAAACTATAAATGAATATTATACAGGAGTAATTCAAGTAAACCCTCAAATAAAAGCTCCACAAATAATTGAAGCTTTTATATCTACATTTCAATCAATACAGGATGCTAATATTATGACTAAACAAATGCGTAATAATAATGCATGGGGAGGAACTTTATCCGCTATAAAAGGAGACCATAAATCAATGAGTGAATTCACAAAATATGGAAATTCGAAAACAAGAATGCAAAATCAAAAACAAAATTCTTGGGCTGTTCAATTTATAGATGGAGTACGTATAAGTCGTTTTTATTATAATATTAGTGTAAAATCCAAAGATGGCCGATATAAACTAACAGTTACCCCTACTGGTCTATCTGGTTATGCAAATGACCATATCCAAACAGAATGGAGTGATTTATTTAAAAAAGGGGAAATAAGAAAATCTTACTCAAAATACTACAATCAAATAAAAACCAAATTGGCATACACAATTGACCAATGGATTCAGAAAGTAGAAAAACATTTGAATAATAACGAGAAAGATGATTGGTAAAATTCCTTTCAAACTAAAACTTACAGTTTTAGCTTATTTGTACTACGGTTTCTCGTAAAGACACTGTTTTTTTTAGAGGTGTTTTACGGAAGTATAATGATTACATACACGTATTAGACGTGTGAATAAAATCATATTAATTAAGCCCTGTTCTCAAATAGAATCTTTAAAAACAATCAAAATGAAAAAAAAGCAACTTTTAATCATCATTATTCCATTAATAATTTTTGGGATTTTTACATATAACAAATATATTGATTACAAGATTGATAAAGAAAATCCGATAAAAGAATACTCAGAAAAAGAATTAGAGGATTACAATAAAAATTCAACCAAATATTATAGTGATGATAAATTAGCTTTGATTGCTCAAATACATGTAAAACGAATACTTAAAGCGCCTTCAACAGCAAAATTCCCTACTCTTTTTAAATCCAAAATTATTACAACAAACTCTAAATCATATTCAATATCCTCGTTTGTAGATTCTCAAAATAGCTTTGGAGCTATGATAAGAAATTATTATACAGTAGAATTAAAACAAAATAAAAATGGAGAAATTTCTTTAATTGACATTAAAGTATCAGAATAAAAACACATTAAACTATTAGTAATATCCCACGATTCAAACCCCTCTACTTTGCGTTTATTTTCAAATAATTAGTGCAACTATTCTGTACACTTCAAAAAAAATAATTTTAAGAAATGTACAGCCATGTACATTTTTAAAAACAAAAAAAACAGGAACGTACAGCCGTGTACATTCCTAAATTAAAATTTTTTAAAAATGTACGAGCGTGTACGTTTCAATAAATATACTGTTTAAAAATGCACAAAAAATCGCTTTTAAACAAACACTAGGCTAACGTTTCACCAATTCATCACGAAAAATTAACAGTTGAGAAATTCAAATTACTAAAAGCACAATTATAATTCGACCTTTGAATCAAAAACTTAACTGATTACAAATGGAAGAAATAATTACGGTTTTTATTTACATTCACGCATTTTTTGGCGGACTTGGATTAATAACAGGATTTGGAAGTATTATAGTAAAAAAAGGAAGTAAGCCACATAAGAAAATGGGAAAGCTATTTTCTATCGGAATGCTAACGAGTTCTTTAATTTCAATTCCTATTTCTTGTTTACCTAAGCACGAAAATATATTTCTTTTTCTAATTGGGCTATTCACTATTTATTTAGTTGTTTCAGGAAATCAAATATTGACTTTTAAATCAAAAGACAAAAAATTTACAAAGCCAATTGACAAAATCATTTCTGGGGTGATGTTAATGCTATCTGCACTTATGGTTTTATTCGGTGCATATGGTTTACTAAAAGGGAATTCAACATATTTACTGTTCGTTTTTTTTGGTGGTTTCGGACTTTCATTAACAATAAGAGATTTTATTTATTATAAAAATTTCAGCAAAACAAAAAATGGTTGGCTTGCCAATCACATAGGGAAAATGGTTGGAGCATTTATTGCCTCAGTTACCGCATTTGTAGTTGCTGGTTTAGGTATTGGAACTTTAATTGCTTGGACTTTACCGTCTGTTTTAGGAACAATATATATCGTATACTGGAGAAGAAAACTGAAAACGGACTAAAAAAATGGGTTTGGTGTTTGGCGTAAAAATCAGTAATTTTAAATCTTGACTAAGCTTAAACCAACAAGAACCACATTTATATTTTTAACAGAAAATGGAAGACAAAAACATACACATAGCACTAGTAGACGATGATACATTAGTTGTACAATTACTTACAGCGTTTTTAAAAGAACAAGAGAATATAGAAGTTGTATTAACAGCCAACAGTGGAAATTCTTTTTTAGAAAAATTAGAAAGAGAAGAAAAAACACTAGATATTGTTTTACTAGACTTACGTATGGAAGATGGTGATGGGCTCCAAACGATAGATATCCTTAATCTACAATACCCAAAATTAAAAATAATAGTATTGTCATCGTATTACAAAGCATCTTCTATCGGGTATATGCTAAAATTAGGTGTACATGCTTTTTTACCTAAAGAAACTGATAAAGAAGACCTAATACATATTATACAAGAAATAAATCATAAAGACCATTTTTTTACAACAGAACAAGTAGCCGTTTTACGAAATCAAATTAGCCATAAAACACCTAAGCAATACGCAAATACTAAAGAAACTTTAAGTACAAGAGAAATAGATGTTTTACAATTGATTTGCCAACAATTAACTGCCAAACAAATTGCGGAAAAATTATTTGTTACCACCAAAACCATTGAAGCGCATAAAAGTAATTTACTTTTAAAAACTGGCGTTAAAAATACGGCTGGTCTAATTATTTATGCAATACAAAACCAATTGGTAGACGCTAATGATATTGTGTTATTAGATTAGTTTTTTGTTAACCTAAATTCTACGGTTTTCCCTTACTTATTTTATGGATTTTCAAAAACATAGTGTGTTTTTTGGGTGTATTTTTAAAAACTGTAAAACAGTATGAAAATACATCGGTTGCTTATAGATAGCTTTTTTTTATTGGTGCTGGTAGAGGAAGAAATAAATCTTACATGGGAAGTATCGAAAGTGATGGAGTTTTTAGCTTTTTCGGAAAAAGAGAATTAAATAATAATGACCACACCTACTTCTACATATAAATGAAAAAAATTTTATGCTATAGCTACCTTAATCAATGTGACTATCTTAATTATAGTTGGTCAAATAATAATTCCTTTACTTGAAGTTACTGCAAACGCATATATTGGTAATTATGTTGAAATTAGCAGTTATGTGAATTATGCCTACTATTTTTACATCTTTATCTTTTGGTGGCTTGCTCCTTTCACAATTTTATTAATTAAAAATTATTTTCAACATCTATATTACTTTATAGCTGTAAGTATTATTTTAGGAATAATAGTTCTTGTTAAATCTTTTAGTCACAGCTTTGATGCCTTTTTATATGATCTAATACTATTCATTATTCCAACTATTTTAATTTCAATAGTAACTTACTTCTCTCAAAAGTTAATTGGTAAAAAACTACTACCAACGATGTACAAACAGCATTAAAAACTTACTTCAAAGAATTTTCAACCACATTATTACCCCAATCTGCAATAGCTTTTATTAAAGGAATTAGTGTTTTTCCGAAATCAGTTAAAGAGTATTCTACTTTTAAAGGTGGTTTAGAAGTATACACCTTTCTATTTATTATACCATCCTCTTCTAATGTCTTTAACTGTAAGCTTAAAGTTCTTTCTGTAACCGTTGGCATTTCTTTTCTTAACTCATTGTATCTTAATTTTCCTTCTAACAAATGAAACAAGATTACTGTCTTCCACTTTCCGCCAATTATTCCCATTGTTAAACTTGTGCAACAAGGGTATTCTTTATCTTTAAATTTATACATATTTATACTATCCTTTTCGACCGTTATTGCAAAGATAAAAAACTATACTTAGTTTTGCTACTATAAATAGTATAGTAATTAAATAATTTAAAAATGAAAGAATTCGAAAAAAAGGTAGCCTTAGTAATTGGCGGTACAAGTGGTATTGGAAACGCCACAACAAATGCTTTATTAGAAAATGGAGCAACTGTACATATTGTAGGTAGAAATGTAAATAAAGTAGCTGACGCTGATAATCTGATTAAACACACAGTAAATATTTCTAACACAGAAGAAGTAAACGCATTAATTTCTGAAATTGAAGCATTAAATAACTTAGATTATTTAGTAAATGCATCTGGTATTTTTGGTCCAAAACCATTTTTAGAGCACACCCTTGAAGATTACAATTCGTACTTAGATTTAAACAGAGGTTTCTTTTTTATTACGCAGAGTGCTGCTAAAAAAATGAAAGCCACAAAAGGAGGAGCTATTGTAAATGTAGGTTCTATGTGGGCAAAACAAGCCGTAAAAGCGACTCCATCATCAGCTTACTCAATGCAAAAAGCAGGTTTACATTCTTTAACGCAACACTTAGCTATGGAATTAGCTGACGATAACATTAGAGTGAATGCAGTATCTCCCGCAGTTGTAAACACCCCTGTTTATCACGGCGTTTTTGGAGGAAAAGAAGAAGCTGAAAAAGCACTAGAAGGTTTTAATAACTTTCATCCTATTAGAAGAAATGGAACACCTGCCGATATTTCTAACAGTATTTTATTTCTACTTTCAGAAAAAGCGTCTTGGGTTACTGGTGCTATTTGGGATATTGACGGAGGTGTAATGGCTGGTAGAAATTAATAAAAACACCCTTTTTTACAAACAACAAAAAACCTTAACTAATTACTAGTTAAGGTTTTGCTATTTAAAAATTGTACGGGCAAAGAGACTCGAACTCTCACACCTTGCGGCACTAGATCCTAAGTCTAGCGTGTCTACCAATTCCACCACACCCGCATACAAATTTAATTGTGGCTGCAAATATAAACAATACTTACAAACTACAAAGAAGAAGCATATTTTTTTTATTATTTTTGATGCACATTAATATACTATACATGAAAGACGTTCAAGAATATATTGCGCAACATAAAGATAGATTTATAAACGAGCTTGTCGAATTATTAAAAATACCTTCTGTAAGTGCAGATGCTGCCTACAAAAAAGATGTATTAAATACTGCCGATGCTGTTAAAAATAGTTTAGAAAAAGCAGGCTGCGATAAAGTAGAGATTTGTGAAACTCCTGGATACCCTATTGTTTATGGAGAAAAAATAATAGATCCTAACCTACCAACCGTTTTAGTGTATGGACATTACGATGTACAACCTGCTGACCCGATTGAATTATGGACTTCTCCTCCTTTTGAACCTGTAATTAAAAAAACAGAAGTTCATCCTGAAGGTGCAATTTTTGCGCGTGGTGCTTGTGATGATAAAGGGCAAATGTACATGCATGTAAAGGCCATGGAATATATGACCGCTACAGGAAACCTACCTTGTAATGTGAAATTTATGATTGAGGGTGAAGAAGAAGTTGGATCTGAAAGTCTAAGTTGGTTTGTACCTAGAAACATAGAAAAATTAGCCAATGATGTTATTTTAATTTCTGATACAGGAATGATTGCAAACGACATTCCATCTATTACAACAGGTTTAAGAGGCTTAAGTTATGTTGAGGTTGAGGTTACCGGCCCAAATAGAGATTTACACTCTGGTTTATATGGTGGTGCTGTTGCAAACCCTATTAATGTATTAACAAAAATGATTGCCTCATTACATGATGAAAACAATCATATTACCATTCCTGGTTTTTACGATAATGTAGAAGAATTATCTTTAGAGGAAAGAGCTGAAATGGCAAAAGCACCTTTTTCTTTAGAAAATTATGAAAAAGCATTAGATATAAACTCAGTTTATGGTGAAGCAGGATACACAACAAACGAACGTAACGCTATTAGACCTACTTTAGATGTAAACGGAATTTGGGGTGGCTATACTGGTGAAGGTGCTAAAACTGTAATTGCTTCTAAAGCATATGCTAAAATTTCAATGCGTTTGGTTCCAAATCAAGATTGTCATGATATTACCGATTTATTTAAAAATCACTTCGAAAGTATCGCTCCAAAGGGTGTTACTGTAAAGGTAACTCCACATCACGGCGGACAAGGTTATGTTACACCAATAGACAATATAGGTTACAAAGCTGCAAGTAAAGCATATCAAGATACTTTTGGTAAAACACCAATACCACAAAGAAGTGGAGGAAGTATTCCTATTGTTGCTTTGTTTGAAAAAGAATTAAAAAGTAAAGTTATATTAATGGGATTCGGATTAGATTCTGATGCCATTCACTCACCTAACGAACATTTTGGGGTTTGGAATTATTTAAAAGGAATTGAAACAATTCCTCATTTTTATAAATATTTTACTGAGTTATCAAAATAATACACTTTTTTAATAATATTAAATAGCCTTGATTCAACTTCAAGGCTATTTTTTTCACCCACCCACAATGCTCTACACTTGTAGAATTGAGATTCAATAATTTAGAAACGCCGTTAATAAAAAGTTAAGAACACCTCTCCTCCTCACGCTGTTTGTGCTTTTGATTTAGTTTTAAAATACCCTAATGCTACTTATTATTACAATGATAAAAAAGTTGGCTATAAAAAAATTCTAAGAATAGCGGAAAAAGAAAAAGAGCTAAGTGTGCTAACCCAACTTAACACGAATAAAGAAGTAATTAAACTTACATCTAAAGATTATAAAAAATAAGGCATAATAGCCATTAACAATCAGCCTCTTTTTATATTAAAAAAGAACCAACTTACACAGATTCTCATTCACTAAAAATATTTTTAAAAACCTATATTTTTGTTAAAAGCTTCTTAATTGAGGCTTTTTTTGTAACATTTTCCTAATAAATTCGTTCTTACTACATATAATCGGTTGTATGTTAAAACAATTTTTTCTCATTTGTTCTGGAGTAGACTTGGTATTAATTAAAGATTGCTCTAACGGTGAACAAAATAAATACGCAGGTATAGGTGCTACAATATTTTTTACTGCATTGATGGCTACCATTGCTTGTAGCTATGCTTTATATACTGTTTTTGATAATATATACACTTCTATCTTTTTTGGCTTTATCTGGGGACTTTTAATATTTAACCTAGATAGATTTATTGTTTCTACCATTAAAAAAAAGGCTTCAAAACGACAAGAAATAGCACAAGTTGTTCCTCGATTAATTTTAGCCTTTATTATTGCCGTGGTGATATCAAAACCATTGGAATTAAAGATTTTTGAAAAGGAAATAAATCAAGTATTGTTAACTGAGAAAAACCAAATGACACTTGATAATAAAACACAAATAGCTCAGCAATTTACCCCAGAATTAACAAAATTAACCTCAGAGATTTCAACCTTAAAAGATGAAATAACTGCTAAAGAAAACGAGACCAACAAACTCTACGAAACATATATTGCAGAAGCTGAAGGTAGAAAAGGCACCAAACGACTAGGTAAAGGGCCTGTTTATAAAGAAAAAAGAGCCAAACATGATGCCTCCCTCGCAGATTTTAATCAATTTAAAAAAACAACTACAGAAAAAATTACGCTAAAGGAAAATGCTATTGCTGATTTAATTGAAAAGCAAAAATTAACAGAAGCCAAAACACAGCCTGTTATTTCAAATTTTGATGGTTTAATGGCTAGAATTAATGCCTTAAATACATTACCATGGTTACCTTCGTTCTTTATTTTCTTGTTATTCTTAGCAATTGAAACGGCTCCTATTTTCTCTAAATTAATCAGTTCGAAAAGTGAATATGATTTTAAATTAGAAAATCAAGAGTCAATTATAAAAACATGGATTCAACAACAAGTACATCAGCGTGAAGCAATTTTACAAACAGATGTTGATATAAACAATAAAATTTATTCTGATTTAAAAACTGAAGAAGAACTATACAACTACAAACAAAAAATAGCTCGTAACCTACTAAAAAGTCAAGCAGATAGCTTTTTTAAAAATCAACAAGAGATTTTATAAGGATAAATTTTCTCATATACCTTTTTTTTCTTTCTTTTGCTGAAAAGAAAAATTTGCTTGTATGAAAAAAATTACTCCTGCTATTTTATTAATAGTACTATTCTTTTGTGCCAATATAGTAGCTCAAAAAAACAATAATTTATCTTCTTTATTTATACCTAAAGAATTAAAAGAAAATGCTAATGCTATAATTAGGCATAACGAAGTTTCTATTAATATTTTGGCATCAGATAAAATGGTAGTTACAGAAAAAAGAATAATAACGGTATTAGATAAACTTGGAAAAACACATGTCGATGCTTATAAAAATTATAGTAACGATACAAAAATCATAAAGTTAACGGCAACTATATATGATGCTTTAGGTAATAAAATAAAGAAATATTCTAAAAACGAATTTAAAGATATAAGCGCTATAGACGGAGGTACTTTATATTCTGATTCTAGAGTAAAATTTTTAGAGTATACACCTACTTCTTACCCCTACACTGTGGTTTTAGAATCTGAGTATAAAAATTCTTCTACCGGATTCATCCCTAAATGGTTTCCTATTGAAAATTATAATATAGGTATTGAAAAAAGTATTTACAATATAAATAACCCTTTAAAAATCTCTTATAGAAAAAGAGAAAAAAACCTTAATGGGTATACTATTGAAAAATCTTCCAATGAAAATAGTTTAAGATATTCTTTAACAAATCAGAAAGCTATTAAACACGAAAAAAATACTGTTAGCCGTGATGATTTTTTGCCTAATCTTTCAATTTCTTTAAACCAATTTAGTTTAAAAGGAGTTAAAGGTATTGCAAAAGATTGGAGTGAGTTTGGAGGTTGGATGTATTCTAAATTAATAAAAAATCAGAATCAACTATCTCCTAATACTGTTGCTAAAGTTAAAAACTTAGTTAAAAACACAAGCACTTCAGTTGAAAAAGCAAAGATAATTTATGAATATGTACAGAATAAAACCAGATATATTAGTGTTCAAGTTGATATAGGTGGTTGGCAACCAATAGCTGCTAGCAAAGTTGACAATGTTAGTTACGGTGACTGTAAAGGTCTTACAAACTACACAAAAGCTCTTTTAGATGCTGTTGGTGTTAAATCATACCACACAATTGTATATGCTGGTAACAATAAAAATATTGATAAAAATTTCACTGCTCTTCAAGGTAATCATATGATTTTAAATCTTCCTAATGAAGGAAATGATATTTGGTTGGAATGCACTAGTCAAACTGCTCCTTTTGGTTTTTTAGGTAGCTCTACTGACGCTAGAGATGTTCTGGTTATTACTCCAAATGGAGGAATAATTAAAAGAACACCAGCTTACACAAATAATAATCAATCCATTAGCGCAACAATTAAGTTACTTGCTAATGGAAATACTAATGCTACTTTAACAAGAAAATCATATGGAACCCAATATGGAGAAAAATACCATATTAAAAATTACACTAAAAAAGAACTTGATAAATATTACAAATCAAACGTTTGGGATTACAATAACAACTTAGAAGTTGAAAACGTAGTACTTGAAAACAATAAAGAAAAAGTTGAATTTATTGAAAAAATTGATGTGAAAATTAAAAATTTTGCAACAGTTAAAGATAGCAGTTATTTATTTAAACTGAATGTTTTTAATAGAATTACAAGCATTCCTAAAAGGTATAGAAATAGACAACGGAAATTAGCTATTAAAGGAGCGTTTACAGATAACGATACATTTATTTTTAAAATACCAGAAGGGTTTACCTTTTTAAGTTTACCACAAGACAAAAGTATTTCTAATAAGTTTGGAAGCTATAAGATCGCTTTTAAAAAATTAGATGATTCTTCTTTTCAATACAACAGAGAGTTTTCTTTAAAGAAAGGAATACATTCAAAAGAAGATTATAAAGCCTACAGAAAGTTTAGAAAAACAGTTGCTAAATACGATAATATTAGAACCGAATTGAATAAAAAATAAAATGCTATGAAAATCATTAACCTCATTATTACACTACTTTTTTTAGTGAAAATTAATGCCCAAGAAATAAAATTTGGCAAAGTATCAAAATCCGAACTTGAAGAAAAATTTCACCCTTTAGATTCTACTGTTGATGCTGCTTATCTTTTAAAAAAAAGAAGAACTTATTTTAGATATGATGTTCAAAATGGCTTTAAAGTCGTTACCGATTACCACGAAAGAATAAAAATATACACGAAAGAAGGTTTTAAATACGCTAACAAAAAGATAACTTATTATAAACCTAAATCTGGAGATAAAGAAAAGATAAATTCTATTAAAGCATATACTTTTAATATTGAAAATGGAAAAATTGTAAAACAAAAATTATTAAAAAAAGAAATATTCGATGAACAAATAAATAAGTTCAGGAGTCAAAAAAAACTTACACTCCCGAATATAAAAAAGGGAACTGTTATTGACATAGAATATACTTTAACATCACCATATTATAACATTGAAACATTAAATTTTCAATATAACATCCCTGTCAAGCAATTAACTTATAAAATAGAAATTCCGGAATATTTTATTTTTAATAAACGATCGAAAGGTTATTACAGCATACCTTTAAAAGAATCTTCAGAGAGAGGTCAGGTTAACTTTGGTCAAAATAACTATGTAGACTACACCTCTACAAAATATTCTTTCACACACAATAATATTCCTCACATAAAAGAAAACGAACCCTTTTCAGGAAACATAGATAACTATATCGGTGGTATTCAATTTGAACTCTCTGCTACTAACTTCCCAAACTCTATGTATAAAAATTATTCGACTAATTGGGAAGGTGTTTGTAAAACAATTTATACATCATCAAGTTTTGGTAATGAACTTAAAAAAAGTAAGTACTACGCAAAAAGCTTAACAGCCCTCCTAGAATCAAAAAAAAATGATTTTGAAAAAACAGAAACTATATTAAATTTTGTAAAATCGAAAGTAAAATGGAACGAATACTACAGTAAATACACTAACGAAGGTGTAAAAAAAGCTTATAAAGATGGAGTTGGTAATTCTGCCGAAATAAACCTTATGCTTACTTCAATGTTACGTTTTGCTGGAATAGATGCAAACCCTGTTCTAGTTAGTACTAAAAACAACGGAACTCCTTTATTTCCAACAAGAGAAGGCTATAATTACGTTATATCAAAAGTAAATCTTTCAAATGGAAAATATATTTTATTAGATGCTACAGAAAAATACTCTCTCCCTAATACACTTCCATACAGAACATTAAACTGGAATGGTAGAGAAATATTAAAAAACGGTGCTTCAAAAACAGTAAATCTAATACCTTTAAGCCATGCAAAAGAAAATAACACTTTATATATAAATCTAGACGAGACTGGTACCGCTGAGGGATTACTAAGAAAAACATTTACTGGGCATTCTGCATTATTTTATCGTAAGGAAAATAATATTAAAAAAGAAGAAGATATTATCACTTCTTTAGAAGAACAATATAATGTAGAAATCGAAGATTTCAAACTATTAAATAAAGAGAAGTTATCTAAACCCATATTACAAACCTTAAAATTTACTGGAGATGATTTCATTGAAGATATAAACAATAAGTTATATTTCTCTCCTCTTTTCTTTCTCGCTACAAAAGAGAATCCTTTTAAATCAAAAGATAGAAATTTTCCTGTAGATTACGGAATGCCATGGAAAGATACTTTTTCAGTTGTAATTTCTATTCCTGAAAACTACACTGTAGAATCTTTTCCAGAAGATATAGCTATTGGCTTACCAGAAAATATGGGTGTTTTTAAACATCAAATTACTATTAAAAGAAATAAAATTAAACTTTCAGCTGTATTACAAATAAACACAAATATAATTACTCCTGAATATTACACTGTTTTAAAAGAATTTTACGGCCAACTGGTAAAAAAACAAACTGAAAAAATTGTATTAATAAAAAAATAATCTCAAGACACTTTTATTGATATTTAAAAAATGAGCAATTAAACAAATTGCTCATTTTTTATAAAGCTATTACATTTGAATTCTTAACCTCTCCTATAGTAAAAGTACTATGAGTACTTCCAATATGCTTTAGCGCCGTTAATTTATTCACCATAAATTCACGATATTCATCCATATCTTTCACATATATTTTTAATATATAATCATAATCTCCACTTACATGAAAACATTCCGTTACTTCTTCTAACTTATTAATTTCTCTTTCAAAAACTACAATATATTCTTTGGTGTGTTTTTCTAATTTTATATGACAGAATACCAAAAAAGATTTATCAATTTTATTTTTATTTAGTAACGCTACATATTCTGTTATTACTTTCTCTCTTTCTAATTTTTTAACACGCTCATAAACAGCTGTTACCGACAAACCTAAATGTAAAGACAGTTGTTTTGTTGTTTGTTTACTATCTTTTTGAAGCAATCCCAAAAGTTTTTTATCAATCTTATCTAATTTCATCTGAAAATTTTACACTTTATTAAACATAAATAGCTTAATTACAATTATAAAAACTATAATAAATCAAATTTAAAGAAAATTAATCTACAAATTAATATTTAATTTGATTTATAATTAAAAAAACAAGTGCTTTATTGTTACAAATTAAAACATTTTTATTATGGACTTTAAACCAGCTAACGACATTCAAGATTTACAATATTTTGGAGAATTCGGAGGAGTTAACCCTTCTATTTCAGATTCTTCTACCTATACTTTTATAAAGGCAAAAACGATGTTTGATACTTTTGAAGGAAATACCGATGGTTGTTATTTATACTCCCGTCACACATCACCTTCAAATTTATATTTAAGTGAAGCTTTAGCCGCTATGGAAGGTACAGAGACAGCGAATGTTTCAGGTACTGGTATGGGGGCAATTACAGCAACTATATTGCAAATTTGTGGCGCTGGTGATCATATTGTATCTAGTAGAACTATTTACGGAGGTACTTATGCTTTTTTAAAAAACTTTACTCCAAAAATGGGGCTACAAACATCTTTTGTTAATATTACAAAACTAGATACTGTAGAAGCTGCAATTACTAAAAACACGAAAATGATTTATTGTGAAACCGTTAGTAATCCATTATTAGAAGTAGCTGACATAAAAGGATTAGCTGCTTTAGCTAAAAAATATTCTTTAAAATTAGTGGTTGACAATACTTTTTCGCCTTTATCAATTTCTCCAGTAAAGTTAGGAGCAGATATTGTAATTCATAGTTTAACCAAATTTATTAATGGTTCTTCCGATACTATGGGAGGCGTTGTTTGTGCTAGTGCTGACTTTATAAACTCCCAAAAAAGTGTGATTGATGGAGCTAGTATGTTATTAGGCTCTTCTATGGATTCTTTACGTTCTTCTTCTATCTTAAAAAACATGAGAACCTTGCATATTCGAATAAAACAACATAGTAAAAATGCTGCTTTTTTAGCTGAAAAATTTGAATCTGACGGATTAAAAATAGTATACCCAGGGCTAGCATCGCACCCATCTCATGAAATTTATAAATCGGTAATGAATCATGAATATGGTTTTGGAGGGATATTAACTATTGATGCAGGCTCTTTAAATAAAGCTAATAAGTTAATGGAATTACTACAAGAAAAAAATGTAGGATATTTAGCCGTTAGTTTAGGGTTTTACAAAACGTTATTCTCTGCCCCTGGAACTTCAACTTCATCTGAGATACCTGAAGATGAACAAACAGAAATGGGGTTAACCAATGGCTTAATTCGTTTTTCTATTGGTTTAGATAACGACATTGAAAGAACATATAAAACAATGAAATCATGCATGCTAGAAGTTGGTGTTTTACAAAGACATCTCATTTAAGAGAATGTATCACCACTTACACTCAATAAAAAGCCTTGGGGAATTCATTAAATTCCCCAAAATCGCTTTGAAAATGCTTTTAAATCTTCTTTTGAGGGACGATTACCAGAAAATGGAGCCATATCCCAACGATTCTCATCCTTTTTTAATTCAAAACGAAATATAGAACTTCCTATACCTTTTGGATTTAATAAAGGGTAACGTAAATCTAAATACTGAATATTCTTTGAACTATCCATCGGCATCAAGTTATAATAGCCATTACTAAACCATGTTAACGTTTTTATATCAGCATGAGTAACATCTAATAAATCACGTCTTTTAGGAATTGTTAAAATAGTATCTAATTCAGCTTTAGAATCAAGCAAAGAATAGAAACCTACTTTATAATCGTTTTCAGTTTCAGCAATTCCATACCATAAAATATTATTCATTATTGTTGGCTGGGTAGAGAACCGACTATAAGATATATTTCCTTTGTCAAATGATTTTTTAAAAACAGCATCTACATAAATTTTGTTTCCTATAGTAAATAACATGTAAGCAGAACTAATATAAACCCCTGCTTTTACCCAAGTGCTTCTTCTTGTTTGTTGTCTTTTATAAAACATCGCTATGACTAAGCAAACTAAAAAAGGTAGTGTGTATAAAGGATCTACTACCGAAATGTTGTTAAAAGCAACTCTATAATCAGAAAATGGCAAAAACAATTGTGTGCCATAAGGTGTAAAACTATCTAAAATAGGATGTGTGAATATGGATAAAAAATAAAGCCAAATCCAATCTCTTAGCGTTGTTGTTCCTTTACGTTTTTTGCTATTATAAAGTTTAAAAGTGATCCATCCAAAAAGAAAAGATCCTAAAATAGCAAATAGAATAGCATGCATAAACCCACGATGAAAAGCCATTGCATCAATTTCATTTCCATACAATAAACTACCAATAAACACGTCTAAATCAGGTATAGTACCACCTATTGCACCAAACAATAAAGCTTTGTTTCCAATCTTTTTTCCGAGCACTATCTCACCACAAGCAGCCCCTAAAACAATTTGAGTTAATGAATCCATAGACAACAAAAGTACTAAACAGTTTCTACTTGTATAATCCTATACAAAATCGTAACATTACAAACCGAAAAATACTACATAATGCAAGACGAAAAAAACATCTCTGAAATTAAGATAGATGATCAAAAAATTATTGAGAATAAGGAGTTAAATATTTGGGAAGCTTTAATTCCTGTATTTGCCTTAATAACAATGCTAGCTTATAATGTTTTTGTATACGGAGATGATGCACTAAGTGGTAGTAATCAATTTATTTTATTGTTAGGAGGTGCTGTTGCTGCAATTGTAGGCTTTAAAAATAAAGTTTCTTACGAACGAATGATGGAAGAAGTTGCTGAGAATATAAAATCAACTGCGGGAGCCATTTTAATATTACTAATGGTTGGCTCTTTAGCTGGTACTTGGTTAATTAGTGGTATTATTCCTTCTATGATTTATTACGGATTACAAATTTTAAACCCAACCATCTTTTTAGCAGCTTGTTTAATTATTTGTGCTATAATATCTATTGCTACAGGAAGTTCTTGGACTACTTCTGCAACGGTAGGTATTGCATTAATTGGTATTGGAGAAGCTTTAGGAATTTCATTAGGGATGACTGCTGGAGCTGTTTTATCTGGTGCTTATTTTGGAGATAAAATGTCTCCAATGTCTGACACAACAAACCTTGCACCTGCAATGGCTGGTACAGATTTATTTACTCACATACGCTACATGACATATACTACAATTCCTACTTTTGCAGTTACCATGTTATTTTTTATAATCTTAGGTTTCTCACAAACAACTACAGGTGAAGCCAACACACAAAGTATACTTATTGATATTGATAAAGCTTTTAACATTACGCCTTGGTTATTTTTAGTACCTGCCTTAGTAATTGTTTTAATAATAAAAAAAACACCACCTCTAATTGCCTTATTAGGAGGAACTCTTTTAGCAGGAGTTTTCGCTTTAATTTTTCAACCAAACGTAGTAGCACAAATTGCTGGTGTAAAAGTTTTAGATTTTAACTCAGCATATAAAGGTGTTATGCAAGCAATAACAGTAGAAACCTCTGTTCCTACTGATAATGAAGTTTTAAAAGACTTATTTACTGCTGGAGGTATGAAAAAAATGCTTGGAACTGTATGGTTAATTTTATTAGCAATGGTTTTTGGTGGAATCATGGATGCTATTGGTGCATTAGCAAGAATAAGTAGTTTTATGTTAAGTTTGTTTGATTCTATATTTGGTTTATTTGCAAGCACTGTAGTAACCTGTATTGGATTAAATTTTACAGCTTCAGACCAATACCTAGCAATTGTGATTCCTGGTAAAATGTATGCAAAAGCATATAAAGATAAAAACTTAGCTCCAGAGAATTTAAGTAGAACTTTAGAAGATTCAGGAACAGTAACATCTGTTTTAATTCCTTGGAATACCTGTGGTGCATATCATTCAGGAGTACTAGGTGTACCTGTTATAGATTATGCTTTTTACGCAATGTTCAATTGGTTAAGTCCATTTATGACTTTATTATTCGCAGCATTTAGATTTAAAATTAGAGAAATTTCAAAAAAATAATATCAAGCCTCACTTTTTAAAAGTGAGGCTTTCTTTTTTATGATAACGAAAGTAACTTATAGAAGATTCTGAATTACTAACCAATATTGCATTAAAATCTAAAGGCTATTAGGGGTGTTCTAACGAACTAATTGATCGTTAAAGTAATGATTTAACTGTTACCCCTAAAATGATTAAAAAACTGTTCGTATACAAATTTATTCAGAACCACGAAACTGTAAGATTCCATATACTAAATCAACCTATAAAACAATCTCTTTAATTAGAAATACTATTTGTACTTCCCGAATTTATTGGTAAAAAACTATTAATTCATGCCTTTGAAAATGCATTAAAACTAAACGCTAGTAATTTAAAATTATTAGGCGCCTCTAATGCTGAAGTTGTCTATAAAAGTTTATAATTATCGATAAAAAAGAAAATTCTATACCAAATCATCTTTTGTCAATAATGCAGAAAGATTTAACACAATAGAAATTACTAAAAGAATCCAAGGGCTTCCGTGTAATAAAACATCAAACCAATCTTTAAATTGCATTGCCAGTTCTCCCGAAAAGGCACCGCCTCCAAGAATCCAGTTTAACTTACCAACAATATGTGGTGGTGTAAAAGGCGCTAACCCTAATGTTAAACTAGCTATTAGAAATAGTTTCCAGCTTTGTCTTAATTGCTGTTTCATACCTACAAATGAATTATATATTATTTATCACGTTGTACTATATAAACCAGTTCCAAACAATTCCAAAACGAATTACAAAATCTCTATAAGGGTAATTAGGTGCCGATAAATAATTCTTTTTCAAGAAAAAAGAACTCACGTTATCTGCTTTAAAGTAGATACGTGTTCTACGCACTCTTGCGTTGAAAAACAAATCAATGGTTGGATAACCAACTTCCGTATCGTTTTGCAATCTAAATTCTGCTAATAACGGATTGTAAGCATTCGCTTTATACTTTGAAAAATAATTAAACGTAGCCCCTATTTGTACAAATAATGGATCTCCTTTAAACCAGCTATCAGAATAATACAATGTATTTCTTGTTACAAATTCTGGCACTCTAAAAACACTATTCCCACTCGCTACTTTTTGGTACATCAATGTATTATCTAATGCAAACTTCCCAAAAGTAAATTCTTTTGACATTTTTGCTTTTAAGTAATTAACACTTCCTGAAAATTGTTTCGGTAAACTATTAGTATCAAAATACGTGTAATTATTAATATTTGTAATATCTACTGATGCATTTCCCCATTTAGACTCTATAACTCCTCCTAAGTTTCTAGTTCCTATTGATGCAAAATCATTTTCCCAATTATAGGTATTGTAATTACTTTGATGTAGTAAAAAATTAAAATTTGGTGATTTATTGTTAATCTCTAATCGAGCTTTCACCGTAAATAAACTATCTTTTTTATAAAAAGCTTCTGCCTTAATATTGTTTCCAGATAACCTCCCGCTACCAGGTGTTATATTTGCTGATGCATTTATATAAAAGTTTTTTATTTTCCCATTCCAATCTGCTCCAAACGAAACAGCGCTACCTTTTAGCTTATTTTTTGTTATACCTACTAAACTATTTTGTAAGTTTTCATATCCATAATTATAAGTAGTATATCCCGTCTTTACTCTAAATTTACCTAATACATATTTCGAATTAAAATCTAAAAATACCTGATTATTATATAATAAGAAATCTGTTTTATTATTTACTGCTCCTGTAAAATTCGCTGCTCCAAAAACAGCTGTTGTTCCTGCTGTTTCGGTAAAACGATAAGATTTAGAATCTCTTGTAAAAGAGTGACCTAGTTTGAGGTTTGAGAAATCTTTAGTATGCAAACTATCTTTTACTGACACTAGTTTAAAAGTATGCTCAAAATACAATCTTTTTCCATCAAGAGTATTCTCTGCATCATTTAAATTAATATCCAATCGACCTCTGTTTCCACTAAAATTAGGATCATCATTAAGAAAAGCGATTAAAGAATCGTCTGTTAACCCTCCGTTTTCTTGATTTAAAAAATCTTGATTCACTGCCTGACCTCTTATCTCATATTGCCCCTTTGGACTTTCATACCTAAAACTCATTCTAAAGTTACCTGAACTCGCTAATGAACGCCTGTAAGCACCTAATGAACGAAGTCCTTTATAAGAAAGCCCCACATTAAATCTTTTCGAAAAATTTGTTGTAAATAAAATATCTAAAGCTTGTCCTTGCTCTAAACCTGTTCTATAAAAAGCTTCTGTTGTTGGTGTAGGTACATGATAATAATCTATATCCTCAATTTCAAAAAAACCAAATTGTTTTGCTCGAAATCCAATATCAGGAAACTGAGGTATATTACTAAAATCGTAACCTAAGTTATTAAATGTTTGCCCTTGGTTATGAAACGGTAATAGTTCAAAATTATCTTTTCTTAAAAAATTAAACTTATAATGTTTTTTTAAAGTAAGCGTAGTATCAACAATTGTAGTATCATTTTTAAATGATATTATTTTATAATCAGTATACTTTGTTTTTCCACTAAGTTTTACATTAATTTCATTATCAGATATCGAATCTAAACCTTGATTCAAACCACCTCTATTAAAATTCCCAAACCCGCTATCTAATTGTCTTATTTGAGAAAAAAGTGTTTGAATACTTATCAAACAAAAAAACACTAAAAAACTTTTCTTCATGGTTACAAAAGTAAAATAATTAAACGAAACCGATACGACCAAACCAATATAAACCTATGTTAAAGTATATAATCAGTTCTATTTAACATCGCTTTCTTATTTCTCAAAAAAACTATGAATAATTTCTATGAAAACTGTTAATTTGTAAAATGTTGAAATTTAACTATAGTGGATGTGTATTAGAAGCAGGAACTGACGAAGCAGGCAGAGGTTGTTTATCTGGCCCAGTAGTCGCTGCTGCTGTTATTTTACCTAAAAACTTTAAGCATGATTTATTAAATGATTCTAAACAGCTTTCAGAAAAAAAACGTCAAGAATTACGCCCATATATCGAAGAACATGCCTTAGCCTATGGTGTTGCCTTTGTAAACCATGAAGAAGTTGACGAGATAAATGTTTTACAAGCCTCAATAACTGGCATGCATCGGGCTATTGAACAACTTTCTATACAACCTAAATTTATTATTGTTGATGGCAATAAATTTAAACCTTACAAGGAAACACCTCACGAAACTATTGTAAAAGGTGATGCCAAATACATGAGTATTGCAGCTGCATCCGTTTTAGCAAAAACATATAGAGATGAGTACATGGAGAAAATTCATAAAGAATACCCTCAATATAACTGGAAAAAGAATAAAGGCTATCCTACCAAAGAACACAGAAATGCTATTCGAGAATTTGGTATAACTCCGTATCATCGCAAGACTTTTAAATTACTTCCAGAACAATTTAAATTAAAACTTTAGTTTCTCTATTTTTGTCTTCCAATATTTTAGAAAATGATTAAAAGAACACGTGCAGAAATCAGCAAATGTATTATTCATAAAGTTGCTAATAAATATAATAGCGGACAAAATGCTTTCTCTGAAAGCTTAGTTCGTTTTGATGAAGAAAGCTACGAATTATTAATGCCTTTTTTATTAAAAAACTTTGGAACAGTTACTCAAAGTTATCGTTTCAACCATCATGCTGATGTTCGTTTAAACGAAATTAACAAGTATACTTCTGATATTTTTGAAGACGAAAATACATTTATCGAGCATTCTAAAAACATTGTAAATCATTTATATGAGCAATCGAATTCTGCCAATATAAAAACAGGCGATGTACTTATTGTTTATTTTGAAGGTATTGAATACAAAGATGTATTAACAGAGGCCGTTGGTATTTTTAAGATTGAAAGTAAAGTTGATTTTCTTCAAACATACTTAGATGAGGATAGTTTTGATGTAGTAGTTCAAAAAGGAATTTCTACTAAAAAATTAGATAAAGGTTGTTTAATTGTAAATTCGTCAGATACTGAGGGAACTGTAATACTATCTGTAGATAATAACCAATACGATGCGCAATATTGGATTAAGAATTTTTTAAACGCTAAATTTGCTGACGATCGTAATTTGCATACGCAAAACTATTTAGAGATGTGTAAAGATTTCTCTGAAGAAATTATTAAACCTGAGTTTGGAAAACAAGAACAAAGTAACTTTTTAGCAAACACTGTTGATTACTTTAAAGAAAATGAAAGTGTAGATTATCATGGTTTTAAAGAAGAAGTTTTTGAGGATGAAAAACACCAAGGAATGTTTGAAGATTACAAAAAACATTTTGAAGGTTTAAACGATGTTTTAATCCGAAATAATTTTGAAGTATCAGATGCTGTACTAAAAAAAGAAAAAAGCAAGTTTAAAACAGAAATTAAACTTGACACAAATATTCAAATTAAAATTGATGTAGATGCTCCTGATGCCTCTTCTGACTACTTAGAGCAAGGATATGATGAAGATAAAAAAATGAAGTATTATAAAGTATTTTATAATACTGAAAAATAATTTTTCAGTATTATAGTTGCAAAAAGGTCAAAGTATTTAATACTTTGACCTTTTTATATTATTAAAAATAGTGATATAAAATCACTTTAAATGATATTTTTCTTTATCTAAGTTTCTTAACCTTTTTAGATAAATCACTACTCTTTTTCTGCCATTTTCTTCACGTAATCTGTAATAATTACAATTTGAGTAGGCCCTACCTTACCTTCAATATAATTAGCATTTTCATGATCTAAAGAAATTCTACGAACTGCAGTACCTTGCTTAGCAACCATACTTGATCCTTTTACTTTTAAATCTTTAATTAACACTACAGAATCTCCAGCCTGTAAAATAGCTCCGTTAGCATCTCTGTGAATTATTTTTTCACTTTCATCTAAATGATCTCCACTTTCTTTAGCAAAACGTAAATCATCATCTTCTAAATACATCATGTCTAATAAATCTTGCGGCCAACCTTCTTTACGAAGTCTAGATAACATTCTCCAAGCAACAACCTTTACAGCTCTGTACTCACTCCACATACTATCATTTAAACAACGCCAGTGATTAACTTCTGTTTTTTCTACATCTTCAATTTGCTCAACACAAGTATCACAAGCTAATAAGCTTCCGTCAACACCACTAATTGGCATCGGTTTAACTTCATAAATTGATAAATTATCTTTTGAAGCACATAGCTCGCATTGATTTCCACTTCTATCTTCCAACTCTTGTAATAAACTCATTTTTTTACGCTATAAATTAAGGTTTGTAAAAATACATTTTTCTTTTATCTTTATTTGGTATATTAAGAAAGCAAACAACTAATTACTGGAAATACACAAGGAAGTGACTTTTCTTTTCAGCTACAAAAACAACTTCAATTGAAAAAACTGAAACTTTTTAAAAAATTACTTTCTTAAAAAATAGGTAAAACACTGGATTTCAACCAACCTTAAAAGAACAACAAACAATAAATTAACACGACATCTTTTCTATGAAAAAAGGCACACAATTAAGGTTTATCTAAAATATAATAAATTATAGGGAATTCAAAAAAATAACGTAAGCTCCTAAAAAACACCAAAATAAATCAGTTCAGAATCGTCCAATTCAGAAGTTTTCGGACTCCTAATGTAATTTATCTTTATATATTTAGGTATAACTAACTAAACTATCCCCCCGGTGTATGAAAAAACCTTGCTGCCTTTTAAAAGACAGCAAGGTTTTTTTTAAAATTTCATAAAATGTTTAGCTCTTATTTTGCTTTTTTATAGCAAAAACAGTAATTAAAAACTACTCTTCAAAATATAGTTCAATTAATCCTATTGGAGCCTCAACTTCTATTCTTTTATTTTCTCGGTCTACTTTCTTAATAAAATCATCAATCATGGGAATAAAAATTTCTTTATCTCCATTTTCAATCTCAAACAAAGGCTGCGCAGCTTTATCATTTATGTAAGCTAAAGTCCCTACTTCGCCAAAATTTACATCAACAATAGTAAAACCAATAACCTCATGATAATAAAACTTATTTCCCGAAAGTTTTGGCAACAAATTTAAAGGTAAGTAAATTCCCGATCGCATGATGGCATCTGCATCAGCTTCAGAATCTACGTCTTCAAATTTTACGCGAAACATAGTACTTTTACTTAATGAAGATTTTTCAATAAAAAAAGGAACCAGATTATTGCCTAAATCGACAAAAACTGATTCCAAATTTTCGTAAAGATCAGGTTCATCGGTATCTAACTTAATAACTACCTCCCCCTTAAAACTATGTTTTTTAACGATTTTGCCAAGATAAAAGCAATCTTCTTTTTGCATCATCATTATAGTCCAGTTTTTATTCTTCGCTATCTGCTCCTTTTTCAGCAACAACTTCCTCTGTATCTTCTACAACAGGTTTGTTAGCTTCAATACGAGCTGCGTTTACAGCTTTTTCTGCTTCAATTGCTTTTGCTTTTGCATCTGCTTCAGCTTTTGCTAAACCTTCAACTTTACCAGCAACCTCACCAGTTTTCCCTTCTAACCAAGCAGCAAATTTAGTTTCAGCTTGCTCTTCTGTTAAAGCACCTTTTTTAACTCCACCAGCTAAGTGATTCTTCAATAAAACTCCCTTATAAGATAAGATCGTTCTTGCAGTATCAGTTGGTTGAGCTCCTTTTTGTAACCATTCTACAGCTGTATCAACATTTAAGTCAATAGTTGCAGGGTTTGTGTTAGGGTTGTACGTTCCGATTTTCTCTAAGAAACGTCCATCTCTTTTTGATCTTGAATCAGCAGCTACTACCCAGTAAAAAGGTTTTCCTTTCTTACCGTGTCTTTGTAATCTAATTTTTACAGGCATAATTTTAATTTTTAAGGTACGCGACCTTGATTATTAACAAATCTTATCATCTCGTGATAAGTGGCGGCAAAAATACAAAACCTTTTTCAACTAGAAAGTAAAAAAGAACATTATTGCAACAAAAAAACAACTGAAACACAAGGCTTTAAGAAAACAAGCTAAAACATCAAAACATCACCTTTCATTTACTTCATCAAGTTTACATAATACACCTACAAAACATTCTATACTTACACTTAACTTAAAAACATTTCGCCCATTTAAAAACTAACATCTGTATATCAATTCTATCATCTAACTAAAGTAACCTCGTTAATAACTTCTGCTAAAAACACCGTAAATTCTTCGTATTTTTACACTTTGTTTTTATCTAAACACCTCAACAAAATATTCTAGATGTATTTAATTTTTGATACTGAAACTACCGGATTACCTAAAAGTTGGAACGCTCCAATTACTGACACTAATAATTGGCCTAGAGCTACACAAATTGCTTGGCAATTACATGATGAATTAGGTAATTTAATTGAACATAATGATTTTCTTATTAAACCAGACGGATTTAATATTCCGTATGATGCAGAAAGAATTCATGGTATTTCTACAGATTTAGCAAAAGAACAAGGAATTGAACTTTCTGAGGGTTTAGCTTTATTTAATGAAGCATTAGGTAAAACAAAATTCATCGTTGGTCAAAATCTTGCTTTTGATATTAACATTATGGGATGTGAATTCCATCGTTTAGGTGTTGAGAATGATTTAACCGAATTACCTATTTTAGATACCTGTACAGAGCATACGGCTAAAATGTGTCAAATTCCTGGTGGTCGTGGCGGTAAATTTAAGCTACCCACATTAACAGAATTACACAATCATCTTTTTGGAATTGGTTTTGGTGATGCACACAATGCAACTGCCGATGTAGAAGCAACCACTAGATGTTTCTTAGAATTAATTCGTTTACGTCAGTTTACCAAAGAGCAACTTGATGTTTCTGATGATTTCTTTGATAAATATACAGAAAACAACCCAAGTGCAATTCAAGTAATTGGTTTAGATCACTTAAATCTTAAAAGAGAAAGCGAAAAGATTCGCAATAGAATTGAGAAAGCAAAAGGTGTAAAAACAACAATAAATACCAATGAGAGTTTAGCAGAATTAGAAAATATTAAGTTTGCACACCTTCATAATCATACACAATATTCAGTATTACAATCAACCATACAAATTGGTAACATTGTAAAAGCTGCCGCAAAAGATAATATGTCGGCAGTTGCAATGACAGATACTGGAAATATGATGGCTGCTTTTCATTTTGTACAAGCTATTATAAATCATAATAAAGCTGTTGAAGCTGCCAATAAAGAAGCTATTGAGAAAGGTGAAGAACCTACTCAAGAAATATTAAAACCTATTGTTGGGTGTGAGTTTAATATCTGTGAAGATCATTTAAATAAAAGTCAAAAAGACAACGGATACCAAGTTGTATTACTTGCTAAAAATAAAAAGGGATATCACAACTTAGCGAAAATGTCTTCTATCGCTTTTGTTGATGGGTTTTACTACATCCCTAGAATCGATAAAAAAGTAGTTGAACAATATAAAGAAGATATCATTGTGCTTACCGGAAGTTTGTATGGTGAAGTTCCTAGTAAAATTTTAAATGTTGGTGAAGCACAAGCAGAAGAAGCTCTGCTTTGGTGGAAAGAACAATTTGGGGCAGATTTATATATTGAATTAATGCGCCACAACCAAGATGATGAAAGAGTCGTTAACGAAACGCTGTTAAAATTTTCCAAAGAACACAATATAAAAACAGTAGCTTCAAACAATACTTTTTACCTAAGTCAAGAAGATGCAAATGCGCACGATATTCTATTGTGTGTAAAAGATGGAGAAAAACAAGCAACACCAAAAGGAAGAGGAAGAGGTTATCGTTATGGTTTACCAAACGACCAATATTACTTTAAATCTTCTGAGGAAATGAAAACATTGTTTGCTGATCTTCCTGAAGCAATTATTAACATTCAAGAAATTGTAGATAAAATTGAACCTTATACATTAGCTCGTGATGTTTTATTACCTGCTTTTGATATTCCTGATGAGTTTAAAGATAAAAAAGATGAAGAAGATAAAGGAAAACGAGGTGAAAATAACTTCTTACGTCATTTAACATACGTAGGTGCAAAAAAACGATATGGTGAAATAACCGATAGTATTCGTGAACGTTTAGATTTTGAATTATCTGTAATTGAAAAAACTGGATATCCAGGGTATTTCTTAATTGTAGAAGATTTTATTAGAGAGGCTAGAAACATGGATGTTGCTGTTGGTCCTGGACGTGGATCTGCAGCCGGTTCAGTAGTTGCTTACTGTTTATGGATTACCAATATAGATCCTATTAAATACGATTTACTTTTTGAGCGTTTTTTAAATCCTGAACGTGTATCGATGCCCGATATTGATATTGATTTTGATGATGAAGGTCGTGGTAGAGTAATGGATTATGTAATTAATAAATATGGCGCAAATCAAGTAGCACAAATTATTACGTATGGTACAATGGCTGCAAAATCTTCTATTAGAGATACAGCCCGTGTATTAGATTTGCCTCTTTTTGAAGCTGATAGAATTGCCAAGTTAATTCCGGGAATGAAGCTGAAGAAAATATTTTCTTTGGACGATAAACAACTAAAAGAAAAACTTCGAGCTGAAGAAATTGAATTAGTAAATGAACTTAAAAGACTTTCTAACGGATCTGATTTAATGGCAGAAACCATTAATAAAGCTCGAATTTTAGAAGGCTCTGTTCGTAATACAGGTATTCATGCCTGTGGAGTAATTATTACACCAGATGATATTACAAAGTTCGTACCTGTTGCGCTTGCAAAAGATTCTGACATGTATGTTACCCAGTTCGACAACTCGGTTGTTGAAGATGCTGGTTTACTAAAAATGGATTTCTTGGGGTTAAAAACATTAACCTTAATTAAAGATACCGTTAAAATTGTAAAGGCTAGACACGATGTTCTTTTAGATCCTGAAAACTTTCCGCTTGATGACGTAAAAACCTACGAGCTATTTCAAAGAGGAGAAACTGTTGGTATTTTTCAATATGAATCTCCCGGAATGCAAAAACACATGAGATCTTTAAAACCAACTGTTTTTGAAGATTTAATTGCAATGAATGCCTTGTATCGTCCAGGACCAATGGAATATATTCCTTCTTTTATTCGCAGAAAACACGGAGACGAAGAAATTGAATACGATTTACCTGCAATGGAAGAATACCTTGCTGAAACATATGGAATTACCGTATACCAAGAGCAAGTAATGTTACTATCGCAAAAATTAGCAGATTTTACCAAAGGTGAAGCCGATGTACTGCGTAAGGCAATGGGGAAAAAACAAATTTCGGTTCTAGATAAAATGAAACCTAAGTTTGTTAAACAAGCAAGTGCAAACGGACATGACGCTAAAAAATTAGAAAAAATTTGGACAGACTGGGAGGCATTCGCTTCTTATGCCTTTAACAAATCTCACTCTACATGTTATGCTTGGATTGCCTATCAGACAGCTTATTTAAAAGCACATTATCCTGCGGAATACATGGCTGCAGTGCTTTCTAACAACATGAATGATATAAAATCGGTATCATTTTTTATGGAAGAATGTAAACGATCTGGAATTACTGTTTTAGGACCAGATGTAAACGAATCGTTTTCTAAATTCTCTGTAAATAAAGAAGGTGCCATTCGTTTTGGAATGGCTGCTATTAAAGGAGTTGGTGGTCTTGCTGTTAAAGCGATTATTAATGAACGTGAAGAAAACGGTCATTTTTCTTCTGTTTTTGATATGGCAAAACGTGTTGATTTACGAGTTGCAAACAAGAAGGCTTTTGAAGGTTTAATTTTAGCTGGTGGTTTCGATTCTTTTTCAAATACACACAGAGCTCAATATTTTGTGGAAGATGAAAAAAATCAAAAGTTTATAGAAAAAGCAATGCGCTTTGGTAATAAACATCAAGAAAATCAGAATTCGTCTCAAGTTTCATTATTTGGAGGAGCTTCTGAAGAAGAAATGCCTGAACCAATTATTCCTATTTGCGATACTTGGGGTACTATGGAGTTATTAGGAAAAGAAAAAGAGGTGGTTGGTATCTACATTTCTGCACACCCTTTAGATGATTTTAAAAACGAATTAAAATTCTGTAACGCTGCACTATCTGCTTATAACGATTTACCTAAGCATGAAGGAATGGCATTGTCTTTTGGAGGGATTGTTACCGATGTACAACACCGAGTTTCGAAAGCAGGAAAAGGGTGGGCAACTTTCTTTATTGAAGATTATACTGAAAATTTCGAGTTTAGAATTTTTGGCGAGGAATATTTAAAATTTAAACACTTCTTAGTCCCTAACTCTTTCTTGTTCGTAAAGACAATGGTAAAACCTGGATGGACCAATAAAGAAGGTGTAAAAGGAGACCCAAGAGTTAGTTTTACTGACTTTTTATTACTGCATGACATTATGGATAAAATGTGCAAGAAAATCACCATGAAAATGCACTTAAAAGAAGTAAACGAAAACAGAATTAAAGACTTGCAACATTTATTCGCAACCAATAGAGGTTCTCAAAATTTACATTTTACTATTTGGGATGCAGAAGAAAAAATAGAATTAAGCTTACCTAGTAGAAATACAAAAATTAAAATTTCTAATGAATTTTTAAAAACGTTAGAGGAGCAACATATTAATTATAAACTAAATTAAAAAACTTTTAAAAAAGTTTTTTAATTTAGTTTCTTAAGACTATTATTTTGCTAAATTATAAGTGAGCCCTATAAAAAGCCCACCTTTATAAACATCATTATATTTAAGATCTATATCATTAGTATTAACAAATTTTAAATCTGTGTCTAAATTACTTCTATCTAAAGTTTTTACACTAGTTAGTGAGTACCCCATTGAAATTACTAATCGATTTTTTTCTGTAAACAAGAACGAAACCCCACTATAAAAACCTAAATTCCCATTCGAATTCACACTTAAACCTGCTGATAATGCTGGTTGAAAACCATCGATACAATCAAAATACGCATGTATTAACCCTCCTAAGGCATGATTTATTTTATTTTTTTCTGACTCTTTAACTCCAATAATTCCAGATGTATCTTTTTTATATGAAAAACTTTCATCTCTTTTAAAGTTTAATAGATATCCTGAACTAAAATTCACCTTCCATTTATATCTCGTTTTTATTTGCAACGGATTAAAAGAATAGACTTCTTTACCTTTAGCGTCTAGTAACTTTGGCGTTAATGTAACTACATCTTCTAATAATTGATGCGCTTTTGTGAATACTTCATATTTTTCATTTTGTATTTTTTTATATAAACCTACTCCTATAGATACCTTTTTCTTAATTAACTTCTGAGTTTCTGGTTTAGCTATTGAATCTCTCAACTTACTAGCGTATGTCATTTCTTCTTCGAATAATTTTTTTCTATCAATTTTAATATTAGCCTCCACTACTTTAAGTACCGTTTTTTTATCAGCACCCTTTAACTCTCCATTTAATTTAAATTCTTCCTTTTCTAATGTTTTATTAATCAAGTTATAATTAAACTTCATTAAACTATAGTTTTCTAATAACTTACTAATAGTATTATCTACTTCTTTTAAGTTATCTAAAACACTTTTACCTTCAAATACTACGTTATAATATGCCTTTGTATTCTTTTTTAAAAAAGTTACGTCTCTTATAAAAATTGAATCTTTTAATTCTGTTTTTAGCTGTTCTTCTAAAGAGAGGAAATTATTTATTTTTTGGAGATTTCTTATAAAATTATTTTTATATTTTATAAAATTATGTTGAGATGCAATTATTTTTTTTAGGCTATCATTTAGTCGTAAACATTCAATTAATTTAACCTTTCGTTTCTTTCGTTTTGATCTCTCCTCTGTTTTATCTAATCCCTCTTCCTCTTCTATCCCCCCCTCAGTTTCCTTAAATATTTTCGGAATTTCAAATACAGAAGTTTCACTCGTGCTACTTACCCCTCCTGTTAACTTAAACACATTAACGTTTGTTATTTTAAACTTTACCGTATTACCATAACGATTATTTTTTAGAGGATACTTGTTTGCCCCAAAAGGATTTATTACTATAATACTATCCTTTTTTTGAGAGTAAAGCGTAAAAGTTGTAAATACAACTATGAAAATTATAATTTTGTTCATGACAATAGTTTTATTAGTTAGTTATTGTCAAAATTAAGTGCCAAAAGCACCTTTTTTAATACCCATATATAGGTAATTAAGTTTCTTAATTTTAGGATTCAATCCTACATAAAAAACAACGATCTTTTATAAATTTAAAACAGTACTAATTACAGTATCTAAATCATACTTATCAGAAAAATTACCTAACCATAATTCAGTTTCATTATGATCTAAAAAACTATTAAGAGCTTCTCTAGCAGCAATACGGTTTTGCTGTGGCAAATCTTCAATAACTTCGGTTAAATTATTTAAAAGATGTATAGGTGTTCTTTTTTCTTCACAAAGTTTAAATGCTATTTTACCAGTTATATCTAAAAATTTTATATAATTAACTTTGGTACTTATTGGAGTATTAATTCCTAATTTATTAAAGACCTCTTTTACAGTACCTGCTGTTTGTCTACCCCAAATACCATCTACTAAAATTTCTTCTTTATAAATATGTTTTAAGACTAATTGCACATAAAGTGTTTCTGATTTTGAGCTTTCATTATAATCAACAGGTACACTTGTATCTATGTGCCAATGGTCTTTATGATTTGGGTAATGATAGTTTAATACAATTCCAAAATGTTTTCTTAAAAAAGATTCTATACCTAAATACAATTCTTTTTGATGTACAAAGTTCATCGTAATTAAGGTTTCCTCTTCCCAAAAAACAGCATCTAAATCAAATGCTTTTCCATGACTATGTTGCCCTGGTTTATTAACAAATATTCCTGCTGTTGTTATTATTTCTGGTACTCCTAACGGGCAGTGTTCAAAAACTTCTTGTAAAGCTTTTTCAAGTGTTATTAAGAAGGCTTCATCAACTAAAAAATTACGTTGTTCGCCTTTGCTACCATAAGGATGGTTTATTAATCTTGCATAATGTAAAGGAATTCCGTTAATGCTATTTATCGATTTCATAATTGTTATATGTTTATATTAATGGTTTTTCCTTCTTTACTATACTCTCGCTTTATACCTTCTAAAAGATATTGCCTTTGTATTTCTTCTTTATGGTTAGCTATTGTTTTTAAACAAGCATACTGAATAACATTTACAATATTTGCTCCTGTAATACTGTATTTTTTAGCAAGTTCTTCAGTGGTTATAGAGGTTTCTAACAGAATATTTTTTGGTAAGTTTTTTTTCCACAATAAAATTCTCTCTTCATATCCTGGTGCCTCAAATTCTATAATATTATGGAATCGTCTTGTAAAGGCTGAGTCTATATTGTTTCTAAAATTTGATGCTAAGATTATTAATCCTGGGTGTGCTTCTATCCGCTGTAGTAAATAAGAAACTTCTTGATTTGCATATTTATCATGTGCATCTCTAACACTTGTACGTTTTCCGAAAATAGCATCTGCTTCATCGAAAAAAAGAATCCAATTTTGATTTATAGATTTATCAAATAATTTAGATAAGTTTTTTTCTGTTTCACCAATAAATTTTGATACAACCATAGATAAATCTACTCGATATACATCTTTACCCGTATATTTCCCTAACAAACCAGCAGTTAATGTTTTTCCTGTTCCTGGCAATCCACAGAATAACACACGGTAACCTGGTTTTATTTTAGCCTTCATACCCCAATCATTCATCAATGTATCTTTATACGCTAACCAATTCTCTATTTCTTTAACATCTTCTAACGTTTTTGTATTCAATACCAAATCTTCCCATTCTAAATCAGTTGAAATTAAACTTGCAGGAAAATCTTGACTCATTTGTGGTTTTAACTCTTTTCCTGTTAAAAATAAATGAACATATTCTTCTGCTAGAATTAGTTTTCCGCTCATAAAAGGTTCACCATAAGCAACCTTTTCTAACTCTATAACTCCTTTTTCAAATAAAACGCTTTCATGTAAAATAAAATTCAACACCTTAGTACGTTCTTCGATAGCATTTCCTGCTAAAATATATAGAGCTGTTTCACCTGTGGGAATAATTCCTCTATGATTTTTTCCTTTCACACCACCAAACTCTGAAAAATCTCCTCCTTCAGGCAAAAATTCAGTAATTATACTATTTAGAAAACTTGGTGATATTTCAGGTACTATTGCTAATAACAATAGAACTTTATCTTCATTAGTTAACAGATGTTGATTCACATATAAAGCAACAGGAGAATCTTCATCTTCAAAATTTAAAATTATTTCTTGAAACTCTTCTTGATGAAGTTCAAAAGACAATCTATTATAGATATACTCTTTAAAAAGTGTAATTGCTTTTTTTAATCCCAATTCTTGTTCAACCTCAACTGCTATATTTCTCATATACTAATTGTAATTTTATATCGTATTTATTTTATTTGTAACCTAAATCATTATACATATATTCAAAATTTACCTATTCAAATAATGTTTTTAAGTTTAAATTCTCTAACTATCTGTATCTTTTCCAAAATATTCTGACACATATACTTTATATCCAAGTTTTATTAGTATTTCTTCTAGTATGTAAACTACTTATCCTTCTGAACGGTATTTTAATAGTTGTATATTTTTTAGTTTTTTGTTGTATTACTTTTTAATTCTTTAAATAAAATTGGTTCAAAATCTGAACCATAAGGAACTTCCTTTAAAATCAAAGGATTATCCTTACACTTCGAATAATAGTCTAATAACATTCCTCTACTATCTATAAGTCCACGAGTTACTGCTAAAAAATTTAAATAACTTTCAAAGAAAGTAACCCTTGAACTATTCCATACCACATAATAATCTAATAATTGAATGACTTTTGGTTCTTCTTTATTTTCATCTGGAACAAAAGCCATACAATTGGTATCACTAAATAAATCAAAAACAAATAATATTTTTCCAAAAGAATTTCCTTTGTAAGTATAATTTCCAAAGTGCATATAATCTTCCCCTTCATTTGATTTATCAAAATAATTTTGTTCATAGATAAATACATCTTCAAAAGGAAGAATATTTATACTTCCAATTTCTGCATCTTTATTAATGGAAAAATCAATATCTGGATAACTCTTTGATAACTCACTATATTCATCTATATCTGATGATATTTTATACTTGATAACCAAACCATTACATTGTTTATAAAATTCAAAAACAGATTCCATTTGTACTGTTTCAAAATAACCCAAACATTCATAAAGTTCTTCCTTTGTTTTTTCTATATCAACTAACCCTTCATTGATTTTGAAAGTTACTAACTCTAACAAAGGATGGTTTTGAATTTCATTTTTAATTTTTTTGAAAATTTTTATATAATCCATAAGTTTTTATTTATAATGTAAGCTTACCTGTATTTATTCTATTTACTGTGCTTACAGATAAACCTACTTCTTCTGCTATTCTAGATTGGCTTAATTTTGTTTCTAAAAGCTTCTTAACCTCAAGTATTTGGTTATAAGTTGCATTTGGTCTATCTGGTCTTGAGTTTGCTGAGTTTCGTTTTTTCTTACTCTCTTCTTTTTTCTTTTTTATAGCATCGTGATCTAATTCTTTTTTCAAGACATATTTTGATGCTTTTCTTTTAATATTATTTGGAGCCTCTTTATTCGTGAATTTCTGTCCTTTATTTGTTGGTTGAAGTTTATGATCAAGTGGCGTAGCATTAACTAAGAACTTAGTTGGCACATTATCTTCCGCGTCAACAATAGCTATCTTACTAGATAGTTCATTGTCAAGACGTTGTAGTGAAACATTATCATTTATTCCTGCTTTTTTCTTTTCATACTTATTTTCAATAGCTTCTTTTAAACTATCTCTATCAGATCTACCTTCATAAATCGCTTCTACTTTATATGAATAAATCATTGGAGAAGTTCCTTTATTTACGTTACCTTTTATTTTGCTCTCAATACTGTTATGAAATTTTTGATTTCCAGATTCTGACTGAGGAGATAAATTTTTAAAATCTTTCCCAGGCCCGTGTAATTCTTGACTTAATAGATGTCCGAGTACATAAAATCTTTTTGATGATGTTTTACTCTCATATCGATCTCCCAAATCACTTGATGCTAAAAGTTCGCTTTTAGCTCCAGTTCCATTAACACCTTTTTTAGTTAAAACATCTATTTTCATTGATGTTGCAAATCCTCCTGCTGACCTTCCTCCATAAACTGGTGGTGTAGATTCTGGAATTTCTCCTTGAGCTGACTCCATAAACACAGCTGTTTTTTGACTTAAAATGCTAAGTTGTTTCTCAAACTCTACAGAGTTTTTTTTCGTTTTAGTATCTGTCGCTGTTTTACTTGCTTTAAGTTTTTCTATTTCTTTTAATGCTTCTATAGCTGCATTTTTAGCAGCTTCTTTTTCTGATTTTTTAGGATCTGAAGTGGCTATTTTAAGATTAGTTACAAACTTTTTATAATCTTGTTCTTCACTGCTGACCATTAATCTTGATTTTTCTTTACTTCCTTTAAAATATAATTTATGTTTTTTACCATCTTTTGCTGTAAACTTCCTCTTCTTCTTCCACCATTGAAATAATCCTTTTACAACCCCCTTCACCTTCGCTTTCCCTTTCTTAACTAAACTCTTAAACTTCTTTTTAGCTTTCTTAATCATTTTTGTAACCGCACGATCGATACGTTTACGTACTTTTTTAATTATTTTCTGTACTTTTTTTACAAGTCCGCCAAGTCCAATTAATTTCGCAAAAAGACTTATAACAAGTGGTAATAACATTGCTAGTCCTTTTTCTATTGCTTTTGCAACACCTGCTACATTACCACTAGCTAACGATTTAATAGCTTGAATTAATGATGGAATTAACATGATTGCTGATTGTACAAAAAACACAATAAGATCTTTAATGGCCATAATAGCTTTTATAAACCCTGCTCCTGGAATTAATAAACTTAATAACCATTTTATACCAGCCTCTATTACTTGCGTAATTAACATGCTCTTTATAGATTCTATAATAGTTTCTTTAAGATCTGTAAACTGCTCTTTGATATATTCCCACATTCCAGAAACTCCTTTTTCTCTAATAATCTGAAACATTTCAAAGCCTTTTTCCATAGCAGCTACCATTGGCTCTCCCATGAGTAATACTGATTTTTTACGCACAAAACTCCATGACAAACCGAGTACTTGCATCACCAAACTAAAAATCCCCTTAAGACTAAATAGATTATCTGGAATAGTAATCCCTACTGGCCCCATAGCTCCTGTTAACCAAGTTACAAAACCACCTAACATGTGTTTTTGAATGTTGGCCATAAACATATCAATTCCTTTTCCTACACCTTCAAATAATGTAGCAACAAAACCTATAGGATCTTCCATAATAACATCCATAGCATTTTGAATTTCGGCTAATAATGTTGCTATTAAATCTCTCAGTTTTTTAATGGTTTCTATAATACCATTTATAAAACCTAGTGCTGCATCTATAAGCCCCCTATTTGCAGCTTTCATTTCTTCAATTCGAGCATCAACAGCATTTAAACCTTCCATATATTGCTCTGCTAAACTATCAACTAGTTCGTCTTGTTTGCTATTTACAGAATCTTCTAATTCGTCAAATTTATCATTGATTTCTTCTGCTGCTTCTTTCCCTAATTTTTGAAGATTTTGAGGCAACGATGTTACATATTCTTGTACTTCTTGCTTTCCTGTAGTTACTCTTGTTTTGGCTTCGGTTAACTTAGTTGCAACATATTCTGCTACTTTAGTTATTACCTTATCCATCGTATCTATATACTCTTTACGACCCGTAACAAAGAAATCATTTACTTCATCTGGCATCCCAGCAAACTTATCTTTAACCCATTTTAGCTTTCCTGATACACCACTATAACGCCTCGCTTTATAAGCGCTCATTTTAGAAGCTACATGACTTTCAAATTTCATTTTAGCGAGAGCAGTTCCTGCTTTAAAAACTGCTTTTACTTTTGTATCTAAATCAGTAAGTATTTTTTCAACAGCTGTTTTAGAGTTTTCATAAATTTTGTTTATTTCAGTTGCAATTCGGGTACGTTCTGAGGTATCTTTTCCTCCAGTTTTTGTTTGTGATCCTGTAACCTGGTTTAATAGTTTACCTCTATCTTGATGCATTTCTGCTAAACCTGTTTGCTCTTTCCCTGCTGCTCCAGCTTTCGCGTTTTGAAGTACTCCTTTTTCTTTTTGGCGTAATTGTCCTGGCGCAGTTGATGCATCTTTTTCAGCTTCATTTTTAGCGTCTAAACCTTGCGTAAAAGATGGCTCATTAGATTTTTCTAATTGTTCATCTGTTACTTTATTAGTTGTCATTTGTTGATCTACCTCAGCAACATTATCTTCAAGCGGTTTATTAACTTCTGCATTTCCCCGTTTAGGAGGCATTGCTTTTTTGGGATTTGCCGTTGCGGGTTTATTCCCTATTGGAGCCGCCGGTAATGGTGTTACTTCTCGTTGTGGTATTGCTCCTACATTTGGCTCTTGTTTAGATGTTTGTTCTACTGGTCCTGCCGCGGCTGTTTTTTCACTTTCTACATCTTGAGTTGCAGATTGATTTACCTCATCTATATTATTATTTTCATCAAAATCAGCAGCTTCATCCTGATTTTTTGGCAACTGCATTCCTTCAATACGCTCCATTAACTTCGCTTTAAAGTCCACTGCATTGAATGTTCCTGGTTCAGCTTCAGCCATTGCTTCAACCTGTCCAGATTGTGCCATACTCACACGCTCATTTTCTGGAGAAACCGCAGCACTTTGTGCTACTGATGCTGACGATTTTGAATCTTCGTGTTGTTGTTGTTCTTTTGATGTTTTTTTTAGTTTCCCTTCAAGTTTCTTAAAGTTTGGGTCTTCTTTTGGATTTCTTGGTGTTGTTTTTTCTGCTACCTTCTTACCTAAAGCTCCTTTCTCTTTTTCACCTGCCGGTTTTTGTTTTTCTCCTTTATTTTTAACGTCGATTAATCCTTTCTTATCTTTCCCTTTTGCTACCTCTTTTATTGTGTTTTCATCACTACTATTCTCTATGGTAACTTGTTTCGTATTTACTTCTTTTACAACTAATTCATCTCCACTTTCTTTCTCTTTTGAATTCTCCTTACCTTCTTCTTTTTGCTTCTTTTTAGAATTAGCTACCGTATCTAATCCTTTTGTTTGTGTTTTTGCTGCAAAGAATTTTGATGCTTCTTGAGTTTTCTTGTTTGTTTCTTGTTTCTTGTTTTTTGTAGCTTCTTGTTTATCTTCTGACTTTACAACTTTCAATTTAGGCTGTATAAAGCTATTCGACTTTGAGGCCGGTGATGAAGATGGTTTACTTGAATTATTTTGTTTAGCTACAAACATTTTTTATTTTATTTTAGGTATTGGAGGTATTAAACTTTTATCAATCAATGAAGGATCTTTTTCTATTTCTTTAAGCGTATTAGGATCCAAATAAATTCCTTTTTCATGTGCTGCATAGTTTTGTAGTCCTTCTATCATTGAGGTTCCATAAAATTCAAAAATTTCTGCTACAGCTTCATTTCCTTCATCGTAAGCTGAAGTAAAATTACCTTCCAATCCTTCTCCAGGTGATGGATTATTTACTACTTGACCTTGGGTATTCTGTATCGCATCGATATCATCTAATGCATCACCATAATGTGTAAATTCGTTTATTAAAACTTGATTTAAACTTATACTTATGGCATTTTTTTGCTCAGCTGTTGCATTAGGGTTCGACAATACTTCTTCATACTTCTCTACTAGTTTATAATTTAATTTAATTATATTCCCTTGATAAAAATATTCTCCATTTTGATTAGGATTCGAAAATTCTACTAATTCTATTTTAGGGCCATTCCCTTTTTCAAAATCAGTTGTTTCTTTAATTTTTTCAGGAGTTAAAATACCTACAGAATTTTTGAGTAATGCTGTTTTTATTTTTTCACTTCCTGTTAAATATTCTCCAAAATGATTATTCATGTAAGCATAGAAAAAAGGAAATGCTGTTTTATATTTTTCTAAAATGTTTTTATCTTTTTGATTATTCGCAGGAACTGCTGAATCGGGTTTTCTTTGAACTTTCTTTTGCACCATACCTTTTTGTTGAATGGTATGCGTTAACTCATGCGCTAATAAATGCTTTCCTTTATTAGAATTAGGATTGTACTTTCCTTTATTAAAATAAATATCGTTTCCATTTGTGAATGCCTGCGCTCCTATTTCTTGACTCATTTGAGATGCCCCCAAATCATTATGTATTTTTACATTATTAAAATCTGCACCAAAACTTGATTCCATTTCTTTTAACGTTTGAGCATCCATTTTTTGTCCTCCACTCCCTTTTCTTAATTTACCTTCAAAAGAGGGTTGTGATTTAGTCCTTGTTTTTGATTTCGTTTGTATTTCTTCCTCTTCTTTAGCTTGAACAGCCTCTTCTTCTTGTTTTTGAATCGTTTCTTCTTCCTCCTTTTTTTGAAGAGGTTGTTCTTCTTCTGAATTTTCCTTTTTTTGAATCAATGATGTTATTTCAGAAGCTAACGGTTTTTGCTGTACCTCATCTTCTCCTTTTTTTCTTTGTAATAAACCACCTTCATTTTTTTTACTAACCACTTTATCAGCCATTTTATCGGCTTCTACCTCGTGTTTATCTCCAGAACTTCCCATTTTCAACTTTGCTTGAATACTTGGTTTAAAAAAAGGCGTTTCTTTTTTTACGATTTGTGGCTGTAGTCTTCTTGTTCTTCGCTTCATTGTTTCCGTTTTTAAAGCTTACCAGTTTGTAAAAATTAGTATATCCATCCACGGCAGTTTACACATACTGTAATTCCATGGTAACTTGTCTAACAGTATATCTTGCGCTTTTCTTTCTATAGTAATACTAGGATTATCTTTGGTTAAATCTAATTTTCCAGCCCTTTGTATAAATTCATTTCTAATAAGATCTGGAGATGATTTTTTAAGTACTTCCCAGTTTTGGGTTACTGCTTTTAATAATTCTTCTGCCTTTTCTTTTAGTTCTTCTGATAGCGTAATATTTCTAGGAATTGAATGATTTATAGGAACATTACATAAAAACTTCTCAAAGACTAAATTACTTTCAACTTGCTTTTCTCTTTTTGTTGCGACATAGTGTAATAAGTGAACTGCTTGAATTGGTTTTATTATTTTATTTTCTTCGTTTAGAAAATTACACGAATTAAAAAACTGTTTTAAAAATGGATGAATTAAAATTAGTCCAGCATTATCAACAAAATATGAAGTGTTTTGATTTACAACACCTGTTTTATTTTTAATTATTTGACTATTTAATTCATTAAATGATTCTTGAGTTTTTATTCTGTTGTCAACTATTAACTCCTTTTCTTTATTATTTTTTGAGAATCTATTTACCTCTAATCCTTTTGCTCTTTCATCTGTATTTTTAAGAGAAGTATTATCTTTACTTATTTCGTTTTCTCTTTCTAAAACTTCCTTATCACTTTTTTCTGAGTGAATTTTAACATCTTTAGCTACTACATAAGATTCATTATCTTCACTTTTTTCATTTGTAAATTTATTACCTAACTCTTCTTTGTTCGTTTTAATAATTTGATTTTGAAAGACGTTTTCTTTACTTAGCTTATCTCCTATTAGATTTAGTTTTTTATTATTCGTTTCTTCTATCTTTTTTTCTTTCGTTATTCTTAATTTTTCTTTTTCAATAAAAGCTTCCTTACTTTCGCTATCTGTTAGTTTATTTTCAGTTCCTTTTTCTAATTCTTGCTCAACAAAATCACGAATTTCTTTTTCTCCTTTAATGTTATTCTTTACCTTTTTAAGTTCTTCAGTAGTTATTCTTTTTTCATTTACTTTTTGATACTCCTTTCGTTCTAAGCTTCTTTGAGCTGTTTTTAGCGCTAAAAATTCCTGTTGTTCTGAAGTCCCCTCTTCCTGTTCTTTAATTGAATCCTGTTTATTCTTTTTCAAAAAAATTTCTTTCTCTTTCGTTATATTTTTTGGAGTATTTATGTCTTTTCCTTTTTGAAAAATATTTTTTTCACCCGCCTTTTCTCTTAATTTATTTTTGCTCAAACTAACAGAAATTCTTTTTTCGTTTTCTACTTTTTCTTTTAATTCAGGTAATGCTTCATAAAAAAGTTCTAGAATATATTCTAGCTTACTTTCTCCTTTATAATTTTGAATATTTTCACTAACTTTCTCTTGTAACTGTGTATATTTTTCTTTGAACTCAGTATTTTCTTTACTTTTAGCTGTTAGTTGAGTACTATCCTTTTTAATAGCAGTAATTATTTTAAGAAAATCTTTTACCAGAACTCCTTCAATAACACAAAACCATATATTTTTTCTTTTTTCTTCTGATTGTATTTTAGCATTAGAAATAGTTGATAATATTTCTTTCAAGCCTTTTGATTTGTTTAAAATCCCTAAAAACAATAGCTGAAGTTCATCATCAAAAAATTGATTTATTAATCGTTGTTTTATCTTATTATTTCGAATAGCTTTTAAAAATTGCGTCTCAAAGTTTTCATTTTCGGTAATTTCAAATAATATTTTTCTAGAAAAAACAGCCTTACCGTCGATATTACTCCACCAAGGAAGTGTTCCGTTTTCTAAAAAATAAAAAAATGTATTTAGGTTAGATTTTGATACAGTTAATGAATTAACTTTTACATCATGTGCTGTTGGCTTATCTAAAACTATCTTTAATTGCTCTAAAATTTGCTGTTTTACTTCTTGTTGTGCTGTTTTAAAATTTAAAACGCTATTTCTGTTAGATAAATTAACTTCTAATGTTAGTTTTGATATTTGTTGAATAACTTCTTCTGAACTTAATTTTAATGAATTAAAATACTTTTCAATTTGCGGAAACACTTCTTCTTTTAAAAAAGTTTCAATTGAATTTTTATATTCTTCTGCTACTTTTTTACTTTTTGTATTTACCTCAACAAATACTTTATTGATTGTATGCTCTTCACCTGTTATCATAATTTAGACACTAGGTTTTCGTTAATAAAGTTTGTTACAAGTACTGATTTAATAACTTTTGCACATCGTTCTAAAAATGTTTTTAAAGACATTACTTCTGGTAATGAATCTTTGACATCTACTATAATTCTAATTTCTTTGTATTCTCCTAAATCATCATTAATCGTATCTAAGATGTTTTTAATTCTAGAAGTTATATTCTTTTCATCTAATTCTAAACTCTCTATATCTTGACAATGGAGTATACCAATGAACAATTTTACTTGAGCTCTGTAATATTTTTTAAGAACCTCACTATTAAGGTCTTTCTTTAACAAACTTGATGTTTGATCTAATAAGATTAAAAACAGTTTCTCTAACCCTGAGTTCTTTGAACCATTTAAGAAAATTGGCAATTCTTTAAGTACAGTAGCATATAAATTTTTAGTTGGTACTACGACTCCCTCAACAACTTCTCTTATTTCTGAATTATTTGAATCTAAAATTTTATCTTCTTCCTTAAAAGTATCTTGTTCTGACAACAAAAAGGTTGCTACTTTTTCTTCACATGTCTTTCCTCCTTGACTCCTAAAAACTTCTATTATTCTTGTCTCAGTATGATCTCCACAATCACTAAATACAGTTAACGAAACCTTAATAAATTCTTCATCAAAAGTACTTAAATCTTCTACTATTGTAGTTTTTTCTGTTGTTGGTTTTTTATCTAATCCATTAATCGTCCAAACATATTCTTTACCATCTTCTGAAATATTTACAAGTGTTAGTTTTCTTGTTTTTTCATTAAAACTATCTGTAAAATTGGCTTTCGATTTTTCTATTAAATTAATTGTTTTAGTGACAAAAGTTCCTGGAATACTAAAAATTATAGCTCCTGCACTGTTTAATCCTGATTTACTAGAACTAAATTCCCATACTTTTTCATCTTCATTAAATGTTACATTTCCGCCAGTTAATTGAGTTCCTTCAATTTTTGGTTCTATGGTTATTTTATGAAGCTTGTCATCTAAACATAACTCATCTTCTAATCCGTTAATTGTAAACTTTGGAAAAGGAATTGTTTTAGTAAAATTTGCTGTTGAAGAACAACCACTCTCATCAAAAATAGTTAGTACTATTTTAAATGTATTTTCTCTACCTTCTTTAATTAATAACTGAGGAGTAAATAATTCAGCGCTAGCGTCTATATTATTAATATTCCATTCATATTTTAATCCACTAGGTTTAATTCCATCAGGTAATATCGCTTCAAATGCGCCTTCATAAAATAATTGTCCTTCTTTCCAAACAAACCTCGATTCATTTCTTTCAGAAATAGCAATTTGTTTCACCTCACGTATTATAATTCTTGCATTGGTTGTTTGCCCATTTTCTAAAAACACTATAGTTTGATCAAAGGCTCTAAATAATGCTACATCTATTACTAATTCTTCTCCTTCAATTTTCACTCCTTTTATAACATCTCCTAAAAGTGTAATAACTCCATTAACGTTAGAAAACTTAATTCTAGCAATCTTTTCTGTTGTAAAGTCTAAACAATAACTTGGCTGAATATCTAATTCCGATGGTGTAAACGTGTCAAAAATTATTGTTTTTATTGCTATTGTTTTTTTACATGAGCCTAATGAAACTTCTAAGGTTGGGTTTATTTCATTTTTTAAGTCATCTATTGGTAATGTATAACTTTCAATAACTCTATTATTCACAGGAGTTCGTTGTACTTTTGTACCATCTCCTATAAAATCCCAATTATAAGTAATTGAATTAAAGAAATCAGTATTTACAAACTCTGAGTCTTTCCAATTTAAAATATAAGTAACTCTAGCAAGGCTTTTGTCTGCATTATACTCAATAGGCTCTTCTACATTAATAAATAATTCTAATGCTGGGTATACGATAAGTTCACAGTTCGTAGGTTGATCATTTACGGTGAATTTTATTGTTTTCCCTAATTCACTTTTAGCGATTTTAGTAACATCTACTTTATACTTATTGTCTTCTTCGTCTTTAAAAACTCCAGATTCTATTCCTTGAGGTAAATCAGCTTTGACTTCTCCGTCTTGTGGTTTAACTGTAAAAACAAGAGGTTCAATTACTGTATCTTTTTTCAAACAAATTACAGTTTCTGGTAAACTTAAAAAAGGTGGTTCTTTTGGTATAATAAAGTTTATTGGTGAACAGTCAGAACAACACATATATGGTAAAGAAAAATCTGCTATTACCGTATTTCTTAGTGTTGCATTATCTACAATCACTTTACTTTCATCAAAAAACAATCTTTTATTACTCCCTAAAATAGCAGGATTATAAATTTGGAAAAAATACTCATCTTTAGGTACTAGATGATCTTTTATTCTTATTTTCATCCCTACTGACCTTAACTTATCATCAAACATTATTTCTTCTCCTGCCTGAATAACTTCAGAGACTCCTGCTCTTTCCCAAGTTTTATTCAAAAATTTCGTGAAATTCATAACAGTTTCTGCTAATGTTTTCCCTACTTCAACAACATTTTCATTCTGAAAATTTATCTTATCAAAATTTGTAAACCCTTTCTTTATAAAAGTAAATTCTGTACTCACTTTTTCATTCCAAAGCTTAAGAACACCTCCATTTCTATACGAAAATTTATTAATTGTTCTTCCCAGAAACAAGCTTCCTTTTTCTCTTTCCTTTTCTTTTTCAAACTCAAAATCTTCTTTCCCTGTGATTGGTTGTTGTTGAAAAACAAGATCTAAAACTACATCATTAAATGTGTTTTTATCAGCAGTATTCTCAGTTACATATACCATTACAAAAGTTCCTCCAGGTACAACTCCTGCTTTATGTTCTAACCCTGGATGCTCTTTTACAAATTTAGAAAATTGTATTTTTTCTAAAATTTTCTTCTTTCTTTTATCAATTTCTTCAAGTAATGTTTCTAATTTTTTTCCTGAGCAACAAACAATCGATAATTGGTTTACAAGTAGTCCTAGTATCTGTTTGGTTGTTAATTTTAAAGATGTGCTATTATAGCGAGCTTGCAATTTTTTAACTTGTTTGCACAACTGTTCAATCGTTAATTTATAACTCATTAAAACTGTGTGATCAATATCTCTTATGTTCGACGGGACTTTAGTATCTAAAATATAAGCATGTACTAATGTTTCTATGATATCTGTTAAAATAAAATCGGTAAGAACTGGTTCTTCTTTCCATATTTCTTTATCTCTAATAGCTTCAGTTTCTTTATTTACCTCTAGAATAATATCACTTGCCGATCCTTTTTTGTTTTTCTCAAAAACTTGTGCTATTAAAAAGCCTAAAGAATCTTTGTTCTTAGTTAAGCTGTCTTTTACAATGTTTTTTTCTTCTAAAAAACGACTGTATTCTTTTACTTTCTCACCATATCTTGTAACTTCCTGATAGCCTGATCTTGATAACTCTTTCATACTACGCATAGGCTCTTTACCCATTGGTACTGAACTTGTAAGAACATCAGCAGTTTTGCCTTTGTTCTTTTTATAATCGAGTTTATCTACTTCTGAATTAGCTTTAGGGTCTGTTAATTTAAATGCTGAAAAGGTTTTACTTACTTCTGATAGAATACAATTTTGTTCTGCTCTCCACGCATTCAAAAGCATTTTTAAATCTTCAAATTCACACTCATAGTTATTTATGTTTATATGTAAATCTGTAGCGTTAATTGAAAGTGTTTTAACATCAAAACTTAATCCGTTATCTTTTTTAAGCTTTTGTATTTTTTCCAAAGCTTCTCGATACATTTTGCCTTGATGGCCTTCAATTCTATAAAAATCATTTTTATCAATGTTGTATGATAATGGTTTTCGAATTGCTAACGCTGATGATAATTTATCTTTGTGGTAGCTTAGGTTTTGATTTTCTGTATAATTTTTTGTTTTATTAAAATCCCATTTATTTAAAAACTCTGAGGAAACATTATAATAAAAAGGAATTGCTTTATCACTTAATAAAGTATGTGCACGCGAAGGTGTTATAATAATTTCTTCTGATTTTTCTTTTCCAATATAATTGTTAACTATTGCAATAGCTCTATCTATTAGAAGCTGTACTTTTTGAAGGTTTTCATTCTCATGACCTATAATAGCCGATTTATAAAAACGATGACGTAATTCTGGATATGCTATAGTTTGTTTTAGTTTACCAAGCATTATATGTTTTGGAAATGCTCCTATATTTGGGCAACAGTTTACGTTTATATGTAGTAGTAATTCTTTTATCTCGTTATAGGTATCTATTAAATCTTTTAAAACATCATATCTGTATTGAAAATCTAACGGAATAGCTAAGGGACTATAATTTAACAATGCTTCTATTTTTGCTAAAATTGAAGGTTTTTGAAATTTCTCTAGCAATATATCATAGCCTGAAATTAAATCTACCCTAATACTTTCATCTTTAACAACAACATCAAACTGTGCTTTTAATGCCGAAAACGTTTTTGTATTCCCCTCACTTAACACAACTCTTTTTGCTTCTACGACTGGTAAAATATTATTAATTTTATACCAATTATGATCTGAAAAAATTTTGTCTTTAGACGCTATTGCTTCCAAATCGTTACTGTCTACAAGTAATACTCGTAAATTGTTTATTTGCTCTATACCTTGGTTATCGCATGATAGTTTATTACATAATACATCTTCTTTAGAATACTGTTCTAAGTACAACAAAACAGCCATTTTTTGTATGTCTTTAAAACTTGCCAAATCGGTATGTGATTCATTTTCGTTAGCATGTAACTCCCATAATTTAAACTGCTTCTCTTGTGAGTTTAAAAAACGAGGGTATTGCCCTTTATCATCTTCAAATTTCTTAAAGTATGAAAATGTCTTAGAAGTTAAATTCTCTGCTATTAAATCAAAAAACTGAACTAAATCTCCATCTGTTGTAACTGCGGTTCCTTGGGTAATTTCAATACTTTTAACCGCTGTTTTATCAACATTAAATTGAGGTGTTACTTTAAAACCACAAACAAGACCAACACCACTTAAACCTAACCTTGATAAACGATCTTGATCATCAAAATAATCAATAAATGCATTTAATTGTTTTTCAGTTAATACTTGATTTGCATTAAACCGACTGTATTCTGTTGTTATATTATTTAGTTTTAGTTTAGTTTCCATACGTATTAATTTTTGGCAGTGTTAATTGATAAACACGTACTATTTTTTATGTCTTTATTATTTTATTTTCTGTATCTATACTTCCTATACTCGATTGTCCTAAAATTATCCTTCCGTCTAAAGCTTCATCTTCTGCACTACAATCTGTTAATCTTCCCGCAGGATAAATCGTATTTAATTCATGCATTGCAGTCATTAAATTTTGTAGCTCATTATTTACTACAGGTTGTTTTTGTTCTAACACCGTTTTAGCAAACAGGTATTCTTTATACCTTTTTTCGAACCTCAACAAATCATTTTCATTTTTATTTGCAACTTCTTTTCTGTCTCCTACCCAACATATTCTTGGTAGTATATGCGCGGGTAATTCTTGCCTTATTACATCTTCCATATAGCGTCTAAAATCAGGGTTTGAAAAACGATACGTATACCCAGGTAATACAATACTTACTCTATATGAATATGGATCTATGGTTCCACAATCTTCACAATCATCTGCGCAAATCGGTAAAAAGTTTCCTGAATAATTATTAGTAACATCTGGTCGTAATAGCATGTGCTCTACCAAAAACATTCCTTCTTCTGTAAACTCTTTTTTCATAAAAGTGATTGTTTTTAACAATGCCTTTTTTAAATCATTAAGAGTAGTGTAATACGTGTATTGCTTAGCTATAATATAATCAGGACTACTTTCTTGTTTTTCAGGATTAATAACATCAAAAGAGTATTTTACTGGAATTGAAGGTTTTGATGGAGTTGATTTATGTATTCTTATAAATCCTATGATAGTTTCGTCTTTAATATTGTTTTTAAAAGCTTCTTCTATTTCGTTTTCACTTGTTTGTACAATTTGGAGTACCGCAAAGTATAATTCTCTTGTAGCAAGTGCTACTTTATGGTAATTTTCTGTTGCCGATAACACAGTGTTTCCATCATTATCTTTTAATCTCCATCTGTATACTTTTTTGTTATTACTATCTAATAAATCGTATACTTCAACATTTGCTTCTGTTAAATGCCTTCTTTTCTCATTTGTAATCCCCATTAAACGGGCTATACGTTTCTGAAAACCAGAAACATTATTGGTATCCCATAAATTCTCTTCAGATTCTTTATAGTTAAATGCGAGCCCTCTATTACTACTAATTACCTTGTAATCTTTTAAAAAGGCTTCTTTGTTTGATAATACAATTTCATCGGTAGCAGTTCCGTACAATGCTTTCATTAAAAAAGTATATTCTCCAAATCTTTCGGCAAAACGGGCTAATAAATGATCTAAAATGGAATTTCTTCTTTCAATATTATTATCAAACTGACTTAATAATAATTTTGTTAGTTCTGTATCGTTTGATTCGGGATATTCATTTACAATATCTTTAAAGTCTTTAATATCTTTAACTGCTTGTGTAAAGTAGGTTCGCTTTTCTTGTCCGCTAACAGATAACAGTGTTTTTACTTCTGATAAGTGTTTGAAATAAGTTGCTAAAATTTGATCAAAAAAAGTTAAGTATCCTTTTAATTGTTTTGCTTTTGATTTTCGTTCGTTTGTAACATGAACCGACAATCCTTCTTGACCAATTCCATAAGTATCTGGAAAATCATTTTGAATAGTAGTATATTCATTGGTGTTTATTTCATTTCCATCAGGTAATGATATATCCTTCTCTTCTTCTTTTATTTCTTGAACTTCATCTTTTTTTATTTGTAGTAAATACGCATCTGTTCTATCGTAGTTTAAATTTAGCGGCAGAAATCCTTTACTAAAATTAAAAGTTCTCTTATCGCATAATACTGGTTTTTTACCTTCATCTATACAAACTACCCATTTATTATCTTGTGTTATCGTTTTATCACAAAACCCTACAGATATATCTTTAATCAATTTTACACCTTTAACATTCATTATAATTTTCATAATGTCAGATAAACGTACTTCTTTTCTTAGCGTTGCTTCCTTAAGTTCTTTGGTATCAATAAATCCGTTTTTTAATACAGGCCCATCAAATATTTCATCGGTAGTGTACTCTTTGTCTAGCATTTGCTGAACAGAATAACGTTTTAAAGAGGGTGATAAATAATTTTCTATCTCAAATAAAATAGTAGCATATATCCATTCTTCATCTGCTTCAGGCATAACATCTACATTAGCACAAATGGCGATTGGTTGTTCTTCTACTTGCTTTACCTCAATTAAATCTTCACATAAATTTCTATTCTTGTGATATGCTGTTTTAATATCAGAAAATACTTCTTCTCCGTAGCTTTCTTCAAGGTCTACCAATAAAGTGTACAATCCTTTTAATTTAAAATCTTTTTGAAACTCCGGTAAAATGTTATTAAACTTTTTATAAGCTAGCTTATTATTTTTACAATCTACATATACTGGTTTTTCATAAATTCTTAACCAGCAATTCTTTACTCCATCTATGTCAATAAATAATTTTCTATAATCTAGCTCGTTTACTGGTTTTGATGGAAATATTTCAGAAGCTTTATAAAACTGCGCTTGTAATGATAAATCAGGTTCTTTAGATGCTAATAAATCCTCTAAAGGTGTATTCATTCGCATTCCTAAATCGGTAATTGCATAACACAGCATCTCTAAAATAGTTACTCCTGGATCGTGCGAATTAAAGTCAGTCCATAATTTACCGCCTAAGTTTTCTAGGTATGATATTCCTTCTTTTCTTAAAAAAGAAAAATCTAAATCATCATTTGTTGTTATATTTTTAGGAATACTTATAGGTTTGTTTATAACTGACATATCTGTTCTATAACTTTTTTAGTTCCTTTACAGGTAGTTAATACTGTGCTTACCGTATGTGTTTTTGCGGATACTATTATTGATTTTGGATTGCTAGGCATTATTTTATAAATGTTAGTATCTCCATTCATTTTTACATTTTGTAAATAATCTATATAGGGTAGTTTTTCTATATAATCAATCAATATGCTTTTATGTAATGCAATACCAAAGGTTACTTCTTTTGTTTCATCGTAAGCCCATGGTGACAAAAATTTTGTGATATCTGATTTTAATTGTTCTGTATAAAAATTATCATCAAAACCTTCATAAAAACTAGCTTCTAAACCAATACTTATTTCTTCATAATTCGGATTCACTACTTCAGCATTTACATGCAAAGTGTTTAATGAGTTTATATACTTGGTTATACTATTTAAAGTTGCTTTGCTTACTCTTGGTTGATAAATATCAAACACATTTTTATTTACGGTATCTGGTACTACTACAATTGTAACGTGACCTGCTGCTGTAAAACTCGTTTTTGAAGTATGGTTTAAACATTTCACTTTATAAATTTCTGGAAATTTTTGGAGGATTAAATGCTCGTAATCCCAAAGTGTTATTGCCCTATTTTTATGACGTAAACGTTCACTTATTCTTCGGTAAAAGTTCTCATCAGACTCTTCAGTACTTCCTCCAAAGGCATTATAAGGTTGTGATAATGATTTAATTTGTGGTATACGAGTTACCATCTTCTTTATAGTACTACTGGCTAGTCCATTTTTTAAATGACTTACCTCATTATCATTATTTTTAAAGGTCGCGACAACAGCTTGTGCATGAATATTAATAACTTTACATACTGCATCAAATGATTTATTCATTTGAACTTTTATCCAGATATATCCTGCTGGTAATAATGTATTATCTATACTAGCCTCTTTTGGTATAGAAATCTTAATAATTCCTGATTTTAAAAAATTATCTGTATTATTAGAAATAATATCATTTTCAAGACTTTTCCATTTATTTTTACATAAAATAGACCAGTTTACTTTTTCATTTCCTTTAAAACTTTCGACTTCTGGATTTTCACTTCCTTCAAGAACTTGAATTAATAGAGATAGATTTTGCTGAGATTCAATATTTTCTATTCCTAAAAACAAATGTCCGCCTAAACAGTATTTTGGCACTAAAAAAGTTTGAATAGTATCTTTATCAAAAATATCTATGATGTTCTTTTCTGTTTGTAAGTGTTTTTTTTCTGCGTAATTTTCTTCATGTTCTCCGAATGGATGATTATGAAAGAGTTGAATGCGATTATCATCTCTATTTACCCCAGACATCAAAATAGTTTCTTCAGCAACATAATCAACAGTTAATGTTTCCACCAAAGGTGTGTATGCTTCATTTGGAAGATTAATTTCTTTATCTCCCGAACTAACTGCTAAAGCATATAAACGAGCATATAATCCATGTAAAAAAGACCGTTCTAATGTTAATTGCAAAGCTCCTGCTTTATCAACTTCATAAGTATTACTTGAATTTACGGCTGTGTAATTCCCTGTATAAAAAATTTCTTCAGTATCTCCATCCTCAACAACGTTTCTGGTAAATAAACTTACAATCTCTCCAACAGTTTCTTTTGTTTCTCCCGCTACATGTAACATTCTATTCTTTACTTGAAAATATTTTTCATCAGTAACGAGTAGACTTCTATCATCTATATCTTTTTTAAGTTCGACTGCGTATGTAGAGATTGAAGAGTAGCTTGTTGATTTTAAATATGCTTGACACCAAATTTTAAAATCTTCGGGAACATTTTTCCAACGTAAATTAACCGTAAAATCTTTCCATTTTTTAGAAAAAGCTTCTTCATAATTTACACTAAAATTAGAACCTTCGGTAGGGCGAGTTGTAAAAGGGTGAAAAGGTTTTTTAGTTTTTATGAGCCCATTATCATTTTCAACTTTTAATGATTTAACTCCTTTAACAACTGTTTTTATGGTAATCTCATTTACAGTGTTACTTGCTAAAAATCTATAAAAATTATATCCAGTATCATTAGAAATATCAAAAATAAAACGAACTAATGGATGTGTTGTTTTGTGTTTTTTTAAGAGAAATTCTTCTTTATAATTTACTATTGCACCTGAATCATACCCTAAGAAAAATGTGAAAATTATTTGATTAGAAACGTCTAAATTACCATCATTAGCATTGTTAATTGCGATTAAAGTAGGTTCAATCCACTTTTCTTCTCCACTTCCGTACAGTTTTAAATTTTCAATAAGTGTATCAACTTTAAAAGATTCTTTTTCAAAATCAGCATCAAACTTAATAGTTATTGTTACTGTTCTTTCTCCTTCTTGAAGTAATAACATAGGAGAAGCAATACTAAAACCTACTTCAGCATCTTGTAACTCATCTACATTTTTTCCTTTAGAAGGATATCCGAAAGGATACCAATACGGTTCATCAGCAAGAAGTGGTTCTTCTAGACCATCTTTTGTATTGGCTACATGACTTGCTTTAATCTTTTTTAAATTATCAGAATTGTTATTGTAAATAGTTTTTATTGCTCCAACTGAAGCTTTATTTACAATTAATTCTTCGTTCGTTTTATAATTTAAAGGTTTTCCTAAAGCATCTTTTTTTGCATCTAGTAAAGTATCCTCTTTAATTTGTTGATTGGTGATTTTCTTGGCTAATTCAAAAATTACATGAGCTTGATCTGGAATTGCCTCTTTCTTATCAACTTGAAGAATTTCTTTGTAATAAAAATCTAAATGACGTTTGGTTAATTTATTAAATCGCTCTTTTGAAAACTCTAACAGTTTTAAAAAACAAACAAATAAGGTTAAATGCGGAGAGAGTTTAGCTTCTTTTGTAAAATCGTTAAGTGTTTTAGCGATGTCCTCTTTTAGTTTTCCATATTCTCGTGTACCTCTAAACGGAACTTCTGATGTTATTAATTTCTTAAAAAAAAGCTGCCAATCACTAGAAGCAACCTCATGGTTTTCTTTAGAGAAATAATTTAATTTTTCTGCAAAACTATATGCAAATAAAATCCAATCTTCTATAGTAAAATCATGAAGTTCGAAATTTTCAGGATCTAAAGCTTTTATCATACGTTGCTCTTGTCCTGTTCCGTTTCGTTGTAATATATTAGGAATGATTTTACTCATGGTTTGTTTAATTTATATCGGTTCCTTCTCCTTTATAAAAAGGAAACACCACATTCGTTCTACTATTCGTAGCTCTAACTCTATATTCAATTTTTATAACTAACATTCCTTCTAAAGGGTCTGTTTCTGAAACATCAATGTGAATTACATCTATTCTTGGTTCATGATATAAAATTGCAGTTGCAATCAATTCTTTTGCGTAGGTTATCAGCGTTCTATCTAATCGTTCAAAAAGCAACTCTTGTAGATTACAACCATAATTAGGTAATAGTACTCGTTCACCCAATCGGGTAGTTAATAATATTTCTAAACTACTTTTAATATCTTCTTCATCAGATATCATTACTACTTCATTCAAGTCTTCTGAAAACTCTGGAGGAAACCCCCATCCTATTCCTAAAAAAGCTTTTTTATTTTCCATCGTTAACTATCCTATTAATACTGTTGGTTCTCCAAGTACTATAGTACCTCCGTGTGAAGTACTATCACCCATTCTTGCTGCTGGTAATCCTCCTATTAAAACTGTTCCAGAACCTGCTACAATACTATCTGGTGGTCCAACACAAACTGCCATATCTCCAACTCTTGCTGCTGGTAAACCTCCTATTAAAACTGTAGGTTCTCCTGCTGGTAAAATTGGACCTCCTACATGAGGTACTGGTCCTGTTGTCATCGGACAAACATGCATATCTGTAATTCTTGCTGCTGGACTCCCCATATTTTTAATTTATTTGAACTAATGAGCCTTTTAAAACGGCTATTGCACTTGTTGACATTTCTGCCCCAGCACTACCTTCCGCCTTAAACTCTGCATTCGCTGTTAAACTTATATTGGTTCCTTCAATAGTAACATCTCCTGAAGCTTTTAAGGAAATATCTCCTGCGCTTTCCATTGCTATTCCATCACTGTTTATAGTAATTACATTTGAGTTGTCATCTTCAATAGTAATAGCTCCCTTATCTTCATCAAGAGAAATAATTTTTCCTGCTGGTGTTTCAATGGTAATTATCTTTTTATCATCATCAAATAGCACTTTCATTTCGCTTCTGGTAATAATTCCTTTTTCATGATTATCATCTGTAGCAGTAATTGGTGAGGGTTTTGCACTACTATGCAACATTCCTAAAACAATGGCGTCATTAGGGTCTTGATTGATAAATCCTACAATAACTTCATCTCCAATCTCTGGACGAAAGAAAATCCCCCTATTTTCTCCTGCATCTGGTGAAGCTACTCTGCACCAAATACCTTCTTCTTCATTATTGATGATTGGAATTTGGACTAAAATTCTATCTTCTCCGTCAGGATCTTCTTCTAATTGAGAAACAATACCTACTTGTAATCCTTGAATGGCAGGTAATAACCCAGAAGCTGGTTTTGCAGAGATCTCAAAAGTTTCAGAAAACCATTCTGTTGACAATCCAAATTGTGCATTTGACACCCAATTTCCTTCTGAAATAACATGTTGAACACCTGTCACATAAACATTACCATTAAATCGGTCGCCAACTCCTTCTAGTTTTAAAATTGTATTTGGTTTTACTGATGGTATTCCTTGAAATTTTACTCTACCTCTTACTTTTGCTAATTGTTGAAATAACCATTTTGCATCTGCCCAATCTTGTAATTCGGTATCTGTAACAACACCTCCATGTCTTAATTCTAAACTTTCTAAACCTATCGTTTTATTTAAATCTGAAACTGATAAATTTCCATTTAAATCAACATTTGGATCTTTTCCTTCAACTTCAACCAATTCTTGATCAGCATGATTCCAACTATATGCTGCTACTTTTTTAATTTGATGACGAGCATCTATTTCTGCATCAAAATCTAATAAAGAACCTCCAAAGGTTACTGTTTCTATTTCTGATTGCCCAACATCTGGTTTAGCGATCGTAATCGTTCCATCATCTACAAAGCACAATTTTCCATTAGCTTGTGCCCTTGAAACTACAAAGTCCCAATCTGATGCGTTATACTGAACTAATTCAGGATGAGAATAATTTGTTGATTCTACTTCTTTAGATAATCCATATTCGCCTATAATTTCTTCAAAAATGTCGCTATCCGTACTTTCGTAGAAGTATTTACTCTTTCTACCTATCGTCATTTTTACAGCTTCATCTTTACATTCAATAACCAATTGTGCTGAATCAGCTCGTATTCTTAAATTATGCTTGATAACAATTCCTTTAAATATAGTTTCTTCATCTGAATGATAACCAGCAGTAACTTCAACTTCTTTCCCAGGAATTAATAAATCTTCGTTACTTAATTTAAAATCTCTTTTAGAAGCGTCTCCATCAATCAAAACAATTTGAGCAGTTGGTACTTTGTTTACTTCTTTAGAAACAGTAATACTTTTAACTTCATATAGTTTTGATAACTCCTCTCCTTCAATAAGGATTTTAAAAGTGACTAAATCGGCACTTTTTGAAGTTTGTATAGTTCCTGTGCTATTCATTTAGGCGAATTTTTGTAATGGTGGAAAAAATATTTCTTTTCCTGGTTTTAATTTTCTGAATTGCATTATTTTATTTACACGAGCAACTTCTAAATAATATTTAGAATCTCCATAAATACGATAACACATTAATGCTAAAGTGTCTCCTGCTTTTACTTTACGATAGTGTGTTAAATCTGGCGATTGATTATTTTCTTTTGCTACTCGTAAATCATCATCAATAGTTCCTTTTACTTTTAGCTTTGCATTGGCTCGTAACGGAGTTCCATCTGCAGCAAATAATCTATATTCTATTGAAAGATCAACTAAAGAGCCTTTAAAAAGTAAAGCCCCCCATTTAATCATTAAGTAATTGGGTTTATGTTCTTCTCCTTTATATTCAAAAACAATTCTCTTGAAGGCTTCTATTTTATCAATGATTCCGTTTGTTAAATCACCTTTTCCGTCAATTACTCCACTACTGTCAAATAATAAATCTAAATCTAGTTCTTGAGGCGGAATTTTAGTAAACTTCGGTTGAGAACCACTTGTTCCTTGTCCTTGAACTTCAGTATACTCAGGTTTATAAGCAATCATATACTTCTCTGGGTTTACCAGTGTTGTAAATTCTCCATTGGCTACCTCATCATTAAACTTATCATCTTTATAAGCTTTTATGACTAACTTTTTTAACTGTCCTTGACTCATTATCGTTGTTTTTGTCTTTCAAGAATATCCATTACTTCTTCAACACAAGTGGCAACTATAGCAGCTGTATTATGACTAGATACTCCACTAGTTTGCCCTTGTATTTCAGACTTTTCATCTACATTTATTTTAATATGTAATTCTTTAATAGTAATTGGCATAATTAAACGACTTTAAAATAATTATAGGTTAGCTCAAGAGTTTCTATTACTAGTTTACTTTCTTCAGCATTAAAATCACCAACATTCCATTTTACAGGGTATGCATGAACAATATTCCAAGTTTGAATGGCTTGTTTATCTTCTCCGAGCAACATTACATTTATGTTTACTGGTTGAATTTCAAAGTTTTCTAATGCTTTTTTACACCATTTTATGACTTCTGAATTCACCAATGCTCCTCTTTTTAAAACTAAGTTTGGGTATTTTGATCGTACTGGTATTTTATGCTTAAACCTGTTTTCTCCTCCTTCCGCAATTTCTTCAGTTTCGAGGTCTACTGAAAGCCCCGAAACTGATTGAAATGAGTTATCTCCTTCTGATGATGAAATCGTTTCAAACTCTACTTTAAAACTAAAGCCTACTGGTGGATGATAACTAGTCATTAACTTATCATTGTTAATTTTTCATGAACCCATTCAGCAGTTTCAATTGCTATTTCATTACCATCAGCTTTTAAATCTGTTGGAGTTACTTTTGTGATGTAAGCATTTTGAGCTTTCCATGTTACTGATGGGTCTCCGTTTTCATCTAGTAAAATAATGGTTAAATCTCCTCTAAACTGCTCCCCTCCTTCTTGGAAATAAACTGTTTTTGCCCATTGTTCGTAAAACTGTTTACTTTTATCGGCAAATACCCCCCTCTTTACAGTAATATTAGGATATTCAAATAGCCCTGGTTGTTTAGATTTATGATATTCACTATCTGCTCCTCCACGATATTCAATCATTTTATTTTCAAAAGTCAATCCCGATACTTCGGTGCAATTAAACTTTGTGTCTCCGAAAGCTACCTCAAAGGAAAACTTTGGAAGTGGATATAATTCTGCCATGATTTTTTATTTTATTTTTATTAAGTTTTATTTAGCGTATTAATTATGCTTCTTGCATTTTATGTGAGAATTTTAAAATGATAAATTCTGCTGGACGAACAACTGCCATTCCAATTTCAATAATCATATTTCCTTCTAAAATATCTTGTGCAGTCATTGTTTCACCTAAACCAATGTTTACATAAAAAGCTTTTTCTGGTGTTGGTCCTGCTAATGCTCCTGCTCTCCATTGTTGTGTTAAGAAATTATCTATCATTGCTTTTACACGAATCCAAGTATTTTTATCATTGGGCTCAAAAACAAATTGTTCAGTAGCTTTTTTAATCGACTCTTCAGCCATGTTAAAAAATCTTCTTACTGAAATATATCTCCATTCATTATCGTTCCCTGCAAGAGTTCTTGCTCCCCATACTAAGTTTCCTTTCCCCACAAAAGTTCTAATTGCATTTATAGATTTTCCTGAGTTAACATCTACATTAAGATTTTGCTGATCTTCATGAGAAACTTGTACTGTCGGTTCTATAACATAAGTAAGGCCAACATTTGCAGGCGCTTTCCAAACACCTCTATCTGAATCTACTCGCGCATATACTCCTGCAATAGCACTACTTGGAGGTAATTCTAATGGTAAATTAGCTATTTCAGTTAAAATTAAATTGTATGTTTCATTATCTGAACTTTCAATACTAGTTAAGTTTCTACCATGTAATTCACCATTATTGGTATCTAAATCAATATTCTGAGCTCCCACTGCAGCTTCATCTATTATCGATGCCTTTAATACATTCAAGGATATTTCTATACCATCAAAAATTGTTACATCCCCTTTAGTTACAGGTGTTATTTCTGCTGGTGATGCTGGAAAAGTAATAGTTATTAACTTGTTTATTTCATTAACAATGTTTGACGTGTTATTTTCGACAACATTTTTAATTTTTGTATCATTACCGCCATCAATGAATGTTTTTAAGTTTTCCGTTAACTTAGTTAACTCTTCAAATACAGACTCTACCTTATCAGCTCCTTCAAATAATAAATTAAAGGCTGCCAACTGATTTTTAATATCAGTAACATCCGCAGCTGCTACTAACTCATCTTCTAAAGCTGAAATTGCTGCATTTGCTTCAATGTTTGCTTTGGTTTTAACCGAAATTAGTGCTTCAAAATCATTCAATAAGCTTACTAAATTCCCATGTAATGTTAATGATCGTGCTCCTGTATAATTTTTAAGTTCAGTGTTTCTTTCTTCTAGATTAAACCCTTCTTTTCCTCCTGTATTTATATTGTATAAATAGTTAACGATGTCTGCTAAAGATCCTGTTAAATCAGTTAGTCCTGATTTGTCTGAGATTGCTGTAATTGGTAAAGCGACATTCAGCGCATTTACATTCGTTGTTATTACTACTTTTGCTTGAGGATCTGCTTCATTAACATGCTTGATAACCATTGAATTTTTATCAAACTTATAATCTAAAATAGTTTTTAAATGAGGGTAATAAACTGCTCCATATTTTAAATAGTCCTTTCCTAACCCTATTTCAGTTCTTAAAGTCCCAATATTAGGATCTGTAGGGCTAGTAGCGTCATAAGCTCTAGTATCAATAATTGTAAAACGATCTTGTAATTCTTTACATTGCTTTAATGCTAATTCATAAAGGTCATAGAATGTTGTATCAGATGAAATTGCTGTTGCATCAGGAAACAAAATTAATGTCGGCTCATCTACTTTTCTAACATCATTTAACCCTTGAGTAAAATGGTTCATTAAATCAATATCATTAACATTAGTAATTTTAACATCACTTGTATCTAAATCAACTCCATACCTACCTACCGAAACTATATAACAAGGTCCACCTCCATTTGCAAAATACATTTGCATAGAATAATACATTAAAAAAGGTTCTCTATCTGATGGTTGATCAACCACAATACCTCTTTTTAAAGCACCATTAACTTTTTTATCAGTAACTTTTACTTGAATAGTTGTTTCTGCTTTAGCTCCTCCAAAATAAGTTTCATATTCTAACATTGAAGTAATACGGGTAGGTTTACCTTTTAAATCTCCCTTCACTTTATTGGTTGCTTTTTCAGTATAACCTATAAAGGCTGGAATTGCTGTTTCTACTTGAGCTACTGATGGTGGAAATTTTACAATTTCTTCAATGTAGACTCCTGGTGTTTTGTAAGCTGACATAATTATTAATTTTAGTTTTTATTATATAAATATTTCTGAATAGTAATCTTGATTATTGGAATCTAGCGTAATACTTTCTACTGTTGGGTTTGGTAAAAAAACCGAGTTTATAGGTTGTGGTGTTACAGCTGTTTTACTAATTTCTACTTTACCATTTTTGGTTAAAGGTTGTTTCGTATTTGTAGTCATTTTTAAACTTTTTGATATTTGGTTGTACCTCCAAAAAGTTTTTCTATTTTCTATATATATCTGAAAAGTTGGTGCTTCTTTTAGCAAACAGTTTTTATTAATATCAAAATTGTTCGTTTCAATATTTTTCACCATTACATTTTCAGTTAAATTCGAATTATTATCACCTAAAACTTTTAACCGAACAACACCAATAATCCCTTTATTTTTAAGTTTTTTTATACTTGAATTTAAATTTTCTATTATTTCAGATTCGTCAATATTTAATGAAATATTATTATCTATTTTAGTCTCAATAGCATTTATCTTATCTGAATCTATATCAGCAATTGTTACTCTTTTTGGTGCAATACTGTTTGCTTCATTTTCTTTTTCCAATTCATATACCAATCTTCTAGATTCTCTTTCTGTTATTAAGAAAGAACTCCATTCTTCAATGTTTCCATTAGAATCAAAAACATTTGTAGCTGTTGTTGAAATATTAGATAAATTATAAAGCTGATTGCTTTTCTTTTCTACAATGTCTGTATAGTTTTCAAAATACGTGTCTGTTACTCTAACAAAAAAAGTAAGTATTAAATCATCTGGTAATTCAATAAATGGACAATATCTTTCTATTTCACTACCATTCTCTTTTGCTATTTCTTTTTGTGATGTTACAAGAATTCTTATTCCTTTTGAATCATCCCTAACCATTAACCTAAAATTATTTATTACACTTAAAGTAGTTCTAGTAGATATTATTTCTAAAAAATTAGTACTCTTATAAACCTTTTCTGCCTCTTCTTTTTCTTTATCATTTAACTCATTCGTAAGATTATTTGGGTTATGATATTTTTTAATTCCGCTATCAAGAAAATAAGCGTGTAATAGGTTTATATTTAAAAGTGTTTTATAGATCATTAGTTATTGATTGTTGCGTTTTTATTCATCTCAGAAATAACAGCTCCTTCTTTTGTTACTGCATCTCTTTCAATTTCTAATAATGTTATTTTATAAAGTACTGATGGGTTTTGTTTTCCTCCTAAAGTTCCCCATATAAAGTTTAACTCCTCAAAACTTGGCGTATAGAGTTCTGTAATAAACTTAAAACTCTTAATATTCTCAGAACCTTCAACTTTATCATAATTACTATTTGCTTGTGTAAAGACTTTTTTACCTTGAAAAAAAGCGATTACTTTAGTCAAACTTTTTAATGATTCTGTATAACTGGATTTATTAAGGCTAAAGAGCACAAATAAGTTTAAATAAATTTTTGAATTTTTATAAGAAACAGCAGTTCCTCTTACTAAATTATTACGTGTGTTTTTTAAAGCAAATTCTTCTTGAAGGTTAATTAACGACAATGATATTTCGGGAAAACTACCCGATGAATTTCCTTCTGAATTGGCATCAGCTATATTTGCCAACGCTACTTCATTTCCTTCGAGATAATCATTTAACTCTTCTGTAATAATCTGTAGTATTTCGTAAATCACTTATAGTTATTATTGGTTATATTAACTGTAATCCGAATAAACAGAATTCGAATATATTGTAAAATTAACCGTAACAACTCAAAGAACTAGCAATGAAAATCTCCTTTAAATAAGTTCTTTTCCTTTGATTATTTTCAGGTTTAATTGGATTAAAAAAGGGGAAAACACCTGTTTATTTTTATAAAAAAAAGCGTACTATTCTCTTCCTAATTTGTTAACTTTATAGAATGCTACCTAGTTATCAAAACAGTAATGACTTATTAATAAATGCAGTTAAGAATAATTATTATTTTATGTTAATAGCACAGCTTAATAAAGATTTTAATTTAGCTGGTTTTGACTTTAAGTTATCTAAAGATAACTCACCTATAGCATTAAAAGAAGCGCTTAAAAAAGGAATACAGTATTTAATTAGCAATGACACTTCTACCTATAATAACCTTTTATATGTCGTTGATGTTCCTGAAGAGGTGATAAAAAATATGGATGCATCAAATATTGATGAGTACGTCGAGAATATTACTTTTTTATTATTAAAAAGAGTTTGGAAAAAAGTATGGTTTAAAAATAAATACGCTAATAATTCTTAATATTAAACCTAGGTGAATGTTAAGAATGGACTTCTTTTAAATAAAATTACAAAAAATTAACTAGTTAACTCTCTAAACAGACTTTCTAAATCTTTATTTTCAGCATTTAAACCTAAGATTTTCAGTCCATTTTCTTGGGCGAAGTCGAAAATTACAGCGCGCATATCTTCTTTTGCTTCAAAAGTAAGTCTCCAATTGTTATCTACAGTATTTTTATAATGAATAAGGTTTGGTAAACGTTGTATAAACTGCTCTTCTAACTTATAATCAAACGTTACTTTAATCACCTGTTCATTACTTGTTTTAAGTTCTGAAATTGCTTTATCAACAATCAATTCACCTTTATTGATAATAATTACCCGATCACATACAGCTTCTACTTCTTGCATAATATGTGTAGAAAATAAAACCGTTTTGTTTTTTCCGAGTTCTTTTATTAATTCGCGGATTTCAACCAACTGATTTGGGTCTAAACCTGTTGTTGGTTCATCTAAAATCAACACTTCAGGGTCATGTAAGATAGCTGCTGCTAACCCTACTCGCTGACGATATCCTTTTGATAACTGTTCAATTTTCTTATGAGCCTCACTACCTAAACCAACCTTCTCTATTACTTCTGCTATCTTATTTTTGGAAACTTTATATATTGATGCTTGAAATTGTAAATACTCACGCACATACATATCTAGATACAACGGGTTGTGCTCAGGTAAATACCCAATACATTTTTGTGCCTCAATAGGATTTTTAACCACATCTATTCCGTTTACAGAAACGACTCCTTCACCTGGTTTAATAAAACCTGTTAAGATTTTCATTGTGGTAGATTTTCCTGCTCCATTTGGACCTAAAAAGCCAACTATCTCTCCTTTTTTTGCTTTAAAAGAGATACTATTTACAGCTTTTTGAGTTGCATAAGTTTTAGATATAGAAGTAAGTTGTATCGACATATTATTATCAATTGAAATTCTGAAGTAAATTCAGAATAAAATATTTTTTATTGTATTTTCTCTGTTAGAGTCTATAGATTCATAACAAATGAAAATCTCGAGAGCGCTCTATCTGATATTTTAAAAATCAGTTATTTTCTTATATAAGAAACGAAACTATAATCGTATTTATTTTTTTCATCAGTTTTAAAGTTTTCTCTCGATGCCTCTTTCCAAACATTCATATCAATTTCTGGGAAGAAAACGTCTGCTTCAAAATCATGATGTACAATCGTAATGTCTAATCTATCAACCAATTCCCTTTCAAGAGCCTGTTTATAAATCTGTGCCCCTCCAATAATAAAAACAGCTGCATCTTCTTTTGATAACTCAATAGCTTCTTCAATTGAATTAGCAACCAAACATCCATCTTTAAAATAGTCATTATTTCTAGTTATAATAACCGATGTACGATTAGGCAAAGGTTTGCCAATACTTTCAAAAGTATTACGTCCCATTAAAATATGATGCCCAGAAGTAACCTTTTTAAATCGTTTTAAATCGGCAGGAAGATGCCAAATTAAATCGTTATCTTTTCCTAAAGCTTTATTATTTGCTATTGCAGCAATTATTGTAATCATAAATTGTATTTAATAAATAGTTACATATTCTTTGCCCATTCTTTAATGTAACCTGTTAAATCTCTTTTTTCTGTAACAGTTCCTTCTAAAACTTCTGCTTTCATTGTATCAACCAAAGTTTTAATTGCATTCAGAACTTTTACATCATTAATCTCTCCTATTTTTTCATAAATAGTTTCTTTTAAAACATCAAGGTCTGTAGTCATTTTTATCTTTTTTAGCGCTTCTTACAAAGCTACTAAAGAAACTACTAAAAATAAAGTTAAAATTACACCGCTACAATACCTTTTATGTGTGGGTGTGGATTATAATCTACTAATTCAAAATCTTCAAAAGTAAAGTCTTCAATATTCTTAACTGCTGGATTCATTTTCATCTTAGGCAATTCTCTTGTTTCTCGAGATAGCTGTAGCGCTAATTGCTCTTTATGATTGTTATAAATATGAGCATCTCCAAACGTATGAATAAATTCACCTACCTCATAACCACAAACTTGTGCCATCATCATTGTAAACAACGCATAAGAGGCTATATTAAAAGGAACTCCTAAAAATATATCAGCACTTCGTTGGTATAATTGACATGATAATTTACCGTCAGACACATAAAATTGAAAAAATGCATGACATGGTGGTAAAGCTGCTTTTCCGTTAGCTACATTTTCTGAAAATGACTTTGAAGTATCCGGTAAAACTGAAGGATTCCATGCAGAAATTAACATTCTACGACTATTCGGATTTTTCTTTAATGTTTCAATTACATCTTTAATTTGATCTACCTCATCACTATTCCAATTACGCCATTGATGACCATACACAGGTCCTAAATCTCCATTCTCATCTGCCCAATCATTCCAAATACGTACGCCATTTTCTTGTAAGTACTTTATATTTGTATCCCCTTTTATAAACCATAACAATTCATAAACAATCGACTTTAAATGTAACTTTTTGGTAGTTACCATCGGAAAACCTTTACTTAAATCAAAACGCATTTGATGACCAAAAACACTTTTCGTTCCTGTCCCTGTTCGATCACCTTTCTCGTTTCCGTTTTCTAAAACGTGTTGTACTAAATCTAAATATTGCTTCATGTTCGTGCTTCTTAAGAGAAAACAAATATATATATTTTAAAACTCAATTTTAGCAATGACTTCTTCTTTGTCCCCTTTTACTAACCTGATCACTTGCACTATTTTCTCTTCGTTTCTTCTTCCTTGATTTTTAAAAATAGTTACCTTCATAAAGGTAGGTGTTTCTATTTTCTGTTTACGATCTCCAAAATATTTAATCTTCACATAGTATAATCCTTTTTTTGCTTTCTTTAAAACAAATTGTTCTGGTCCAAAACCTTGTGTCATATCTTTAGATATCCTTCCTCCTTGCCTTGTCTTTGGATGACTATAATAACATTCTTCTAGATTTGGATCTATAATATGTAAATCGATATCTGTATCGTTATGGTTCCAATCTACTATTACCCTAAAGTCAATAGGTTCAATTTCTTCTGATAAAATATATTCTTTTGGTAATTTCTTTTTATCAAGATCGTTTTTGTGTTTTTTGTATAATAATTTTATTTCTTCTTCGGCAATATCTTGTAAACCTTTAAAAACTCTTCTATGTGAATTATTTTCATATATTTTATTGTTTACAATATCTAAAAACAAATCAAATGCTTCTTGACACAAACCGATGTTTTGATATGCTAATGCAACATCTCTATAAGATTGAGCATCTTCTGGTCGTAATTCTAAAATTCGTTTGTAAACAAACAATGCTAAATCATATTCTTTTCGTTCTTCTAGTTTATATGCAAATGCTCTTAACAACTGATAGCTATCTGCATCTAATTCTGCTACGTTAGACAAAATTCTTTTTGCATATTCTTTTGAATTGTATTTTCTATAGAAATAGTCAGCAACATCAATATAATAATGTGGTACTTTTTTATAACTCTCTCGTTGCTTTATGTAAAATAAATATGCTAATTTTTCATCCTTAAAAAAATCTAATGCATTTAAATATACTTCTTTCGGAGTTCTATCTTTTACAATTAAACTTCCTGTATATTTAGTAAAAGAGGTGTTTTTTCGTGAAGATCTTGGTGTTTCAGCTTGAGATATGTTAGAATTAACTTCATTACGAGATCTCCTTATTGGTTCTTCAGAAAAGTTTTCTATAACTTCTTCTACTTCTATGATTTCTGACTCATCTGATTCCGTCGATTCTATAACTGTTTCTTCAACCTCCTTAGCATCTTCTACTATTTCAATTCTCTCTGGTACTGGTGTTGGTCCTGATGGTGGCATTAACGCACTTTTTTCTTCTAATAAATTAGAAGAATTACTAAAAACCACTTTTGTGTTTTTTTTAACTACACCATTTTTTATCCTATTGTATTCCTCCAACAATTCTTCTGGTGGTGTAATATTATATTTAATATAGTCTTGAACATCTTCTAAGACGATTAACGATGTATAATCGGTTACTAAGCTATAGCTAGTTGCTAAATCTATTATTTGCTTTTTCTTTTCTTCTTTCTTTTCTAAAAGCTCGCTTAATTTATTTTTTGCCCAAATACGTCTCAACCTTTCATCACTTCCTTCTGTATTTGGTTTTAAAATAACAGAAACTTTCTTAGTTATATTGTCTCCATACCCAAAAAAAAATATTATTTTTTCTCCTGGTATAAAGTTTTTACCTGCTACAGAAAAATCTAATAATCCTTTAGATGATACGGTATGATATACTTCTATATTTTTAGTAGATGATGTATATCCTAAATACTCAAAAGGAACATTCGTTAAGTTAAATAATCCTTCTTTTATACTCGTTGTGTTTAAGTTCACATACGATCCTTTTGTTTTTTTAGCAATACTAAACAAATCTTTATGAGCAACTTCCGTTGTACTATTAACTACAAAAACAGGTATTTGTTTCCGAAGAGAAACCTTACTTAAGGTTGTTATACCATCCGAGAAAAGTAATATTGCATCTGATGTTTCTTTTACATTCTCTATAGCTTTATACGATGTTCCTCCATCATAAATTGTTTGTCTTAACTCTTTTTTCAGCAACTCCCAATTTCCTTTTCTAACAGTGTATTTTTCTTCTTTTACAACAGTATTACTAAAAGTTATAAACTTCACTTTTATTGTTCCTAAATTTTTAAAATATGCATCTAGTAATGCTATTTCTTTTTCTACGTTTCTATCTATCATAGACAAAGAAACGTCCCAGTAGAGTGTTATTTTTTTTGGCTTTTTTCGTTTTTTTATAGCAGGAGTTAATGTTTTATAGAAATAAAAATATTCTGGTGATACACTTACTTTTTCATCACCAGATAACAGTGGAATTTTAACTAAAATACTTTTACTAGGTATATAATTTTCTTTCTTTAAAGAAGTTTTATAGGTGTTTTTCCAGTTAGAAAAAGCCATAACACTTTCTCCTTCCACAACTATTGGCTTTTCGTTCTGATTTAGTGCTTCTATAAAAACAGTGAACTTATCTAAGCGATTTTTAAAATTTAAAGGCAAATGATAATAGTGTGCTTTCTCTTTATATAAAAGTTCTTGTTCATAAGCTATAACGACTCTTTTATAGCCTTTTGCAGGAATAGGATACACACGCACATTATACGTATTTCCTTTTCCTTTTTCTAGTAATGCTGGATCAACTCCTTTTCTAACAATACCTTCAAAAGCAATTCTACCCAATTCTTTGTCTACAACAACTGCTTCTCTAAGCTTCCCATTCATTTCTAGTGCTAACCTAGATATCTCTTGATTTTCGGCTAAAGGAAATTTTAAATTCCCTTCCAAAATACGTGAGCTAGAATTATAAAACAACATGTCGTAAGTAGTCGTTGCTGTATTACCAACTATAACTACTTTAACATCTAAAGACGATAAGGCTAATTGTTTTTCCCCTGCCTGTAAAACAGGTGTTTTTTGACTATAACCAATGGTTACGGTACATAATACGAATAGTAATAATAGTTTTTTCATAACATTTTTTTAATTTATATAATAAACAAAAGTCATACCTAAAGTGTATTTACAAAAAAAACATCAACAATAAATGCTGATGTTTTCTATGTAATATTATTAAGATTAAAATTATCCGATAATCATACCAGCAATTGTTGCTGACATTAAAGAAGCTATTGTTCCTCCGATTAAAGCTTTCATTCCAAATTCTGACAATGTTTTTCGTTGCCCTGGTGCTAATGACCCAATACCACCTATTTGAATACCTATTGATGCAAAGTTTGCGAAACCACATAACATATAAGTTGCCATAATAATTGACTTACTATATGTTAGATGAGAAGCATTTGCAACGTTTTTAAGTTCTGCTAATTGAATATACCCAACAAATTCACTTGCTGCTAATTTAATACCTAAAAGCTGCCCCATTAATGCTACATCTTCTATTGCAACACCTATTAACCACATTAAAGGTGCAAAAATATAACCTAAAATAAACTCTAAAGAAAGTGCTTTATACACATTTTCAGTTGAAACTCTTATAATATTATTTAGTGAAGTAAAGTTCCAACCAAAATATTCAATTCCGTCAAAACCTCCAATACCACCTAAAATTCCATTTATCATTGCTATAAAAGCCACGAAAACTAACAACATTGCACCAACATTCATCGCTAATTGTAACCCTTCAGTTGTTCCGTTTGCGATCGCATCTAATATATTTGCTCCTATTTTATCTGAAGATACATTTACATCTGTATTTACTTCTTCTTTTTGTGGGTATAATATTTTAGCTATTACAATTGCTCCAGGTGCTGCCATAACTGATGCTGCTAGTAAATGTTTTGCGTAAAACAATTTCATACTTTCATCACTACCTCCAAGAAAACCGATATAGGCTGCTAAAACGGCTCCTGCTACGGTTGCCATTCCCCCAATCATTACCAGTAACATCTCAGACTTATTCATTTTTTCTAAATAAGCCTTAATTAATAATGGTGCTTCAGTTTGTCCTAAAAAAATGTTCCCAGCAACAGATAAACTTTCTGCTCCTGATATTTTTAAAATTTTACTTAACGACAAAGCCATTACTTTTACCAACTTCTGTATCCATCCTAAATAAAATAACACAGATGTTAATGCAGAAAAAAATATAATTGTTGGTAATATTTGGAAAGCAAAAATAAATCCAAACGTATCCATATCTGAAATAAGACCTTTAAATAAAAATTCACTTCCAGCTTGCGTAAAATCTAAAATTTTCACAAATCCTTTTCCTATAAATTCAAATATCGCTTGAACAAAAGGTACTTTTAATACCCCAATAGCAATTACTAATTGAAATGTTAATCCTAAAACTACAGTTTTCCAATCAATTCCTTTTCTGTTTGCGCTAAATAAAAAAGCAATCATTAATAAAGAAAGCATTCCTAAAATCCCTCTCCACAAACTATTTATAGAAAAACCCTGACTTGGTACAATTCTATTTACAGTCGTTTTCACTTCTTTAACAGGCTTAACAACGGTAATACTCTCTAGATCTGAAGTAAAATTATATAGTATATTTTTTTCAGATAATATTAATTTATTATCTGTTAATTCAACCACATTATAATAACGAACCGTATCTTTAGGTTCTTTATGATTAAAAATTAATAAATTATTTTGGTGAATATAATTCCCTTTAGCCTGTAAACTATCTTTAGCAACTAAAGAATAATTGAAGTTTCCTTTAACTAAATTTAAAACATCTGATTGATTTATAGATATTACCTGACTACCACCAGCAGTAGTAATCGATGAAAAATTCCACTTTTTCTCTATGCTTTGACCAAAAGTTATTATGGATGCACAAAGCATTATAAGCGTAAATATTTTCTTCATTTTATTTTTTTTGTTAAGAACGCTTACTAATTTCGTCTCGAATTTCTGCAGCCAATTCATAATCTTCATTTTCAACCGCCTCATTAAGTTGCTCATTTAATTCCTCTAATGATATATTTGTATAGTTTTTATTATCATCAAGCTCATCCTCTAAAGAAAACTCAATTTCATCAGATTCTAAATCTTCTTCTATAATTAATTCTTCATCCATCTTTAAATAAACACCTGCTTTATCTAAAATATTCTCATAAGTAAAAATAGGTGCTTGAAAACGAACAGCTAAAGCAATCGCGTCAGAAGTACGTGTATCAATAAGCTCTTCTACCCCATCTCTTTCACAAATTAAACTAGAATAAAAAACACCATCAACCAACTTATGAATAATAACCTGAGTTACTTTAATAGAAAACCTATCTGAAAATGTTTTAAATAAATCATGCGTAAGTGGTCTTGGCGGACGAATTTCTTTTTCTAAAGCTATTGCAATAGATTGTGCTTCAAAAGATCCAATAATAATAGGAAGTGTTCTTACACCGTCCATTTCACTCAACACTAATGCATAAGCACCACTTTGAGTTTGGCTATAAGAAATACCTTTAATAGTCAATTTAATTAAACTCATGTACAATTATCATAAATAAGAAAAAAGCTGTCTAATTTTAGGCAATACGCTTCAAACTTAGACAGCCTTCTTTAGTCGGCACAATTTACTAAAAATTATGGGTTCACCTCTAATTTCTGTAAAAAGAAAATTTTTACTTGTAAAATTATGCTTGCTTAAAAGCTTTTAATTTCTCTATTAATTGAGGTACAACCTCAAAAGCATCACCAACAATACCATAATCTGCGGCTTTAAAGAAAGGTGCATCAGGATCTGAATTAATAACTACTTTTACTTTTGATGCATTAACACCTGCTAAATGCTGAATTGCTCCAGAAATACCAATCGCTATATATAAGTTTGATGCTACTGGCTTACCTGTTTGACCAACATGCTCTCCATGAGGTCTCCAACCTAAATCTGAAACTGGCTTAGAACATGCCGTTGCTGCTCCTAATACGCTCGCTAACTCTTCTATCATCCCCCAGTTCTCAGGACCTTTCATCCCTCTTCCTGCAGAAACAACGATATCAGCATCTGCAATAGATACAACACCTGTTGCTTTACTAATACTTTCTGACTTTACTCCTAAATCAGGTAAAGTTGCATCGAAACTTTCAACTGATCCACTAACTACATTTTCATGAGCTCCGTATGAATTTTTTGCAACACCAACTACTTTGTTTCCTGTCGAAATTTCAGTGTTGTTAAAGCCTTTGTTCGAAAAAGCTTTTCTCTTTACAATAAACGGACTTGTACTACTTGGTAAATCAACTACATTAGATGCATAACCTGCTTCAATAGCTACAGCAACTAATGGAGCAACTGTAAATCCATCAATACTTGAATCAATAATTACGGTATTTGCTGCTTTAGCTTCCACTACCTGTTTAATAACAGCTGCGTATGCTTTTGCATTAAAAGACGGTAAATCATTTTTTACTTCAATTACTTTTTCTGCTCCGTAAGCATACAATTCAGAAGCATCACCTCCATTGATAGTTAAAACTAACATATCACTTCCTTGCTGCTCTGCTACTTTTTTTCCGTACGAAACTACCTCAAAAGCAGTTTTTTTAAATTTTCCTTCCGATGAATCGGCAAAAACTAATACAGACATATTTTTTATGTTTTTTATATCATTAACGATAAAAAGTAACATTATCTTACTCTACTCGTTATGATGTTATTGTAAATCTTTCTTTTAAATTGCTTTCGCTTCGTTATGTAATAAATCGATTAAAGCATCAACATTATCTACTAACTTAATTGCTCCTTTTTCAGCAGGCTTTTCAAAATCCTTAGTAGCAGTACTTGTAGCAGCACCAATAGGTTCTACAACTGATAATGGTTTTTTACGCGCCATCATAATACCACGCATATTAGGTATGCGTAAATCTTTCTCTTCTACCATTCCTTTTTGACCAGCAACAACCATAGGTAAAACTGAAGACACTTTTTCTTCACCTCCATCTATTTCTCTATCCAATGTTACAGCCGTTCCATCAACCTCTAGCCCTACACAAGCATTTACGAAGTTAAAATCGACTAAAGAAGCTAACATTCCTGGTACCATTTGACCATTATAATCCGCAGATTCTTTTCCTGCTAAAACCAAATCGTAACCTCCGTTTTTTACAACTTCAGCTAATTCTTTAGCAACCATTAAACCATCTGTTGGGGCTACATTTACACGAACAGCATTATCTGCACCAATAGCTAAAGCTTTACGTAAAGTTGGCTCTGTTGAAGCATCTCCAACATTTACCACTGTTACACTAGCACCTTGTTTTTCTTTAAACCACATAGCGCGAGTTAAACTGAACTCATCATAAGGGTTTATAACATATTGAACTCCGTTAGTATCAAACTTTGTATTGTTATCTGTAAAGTTAATTTTCGAAGTAGTATCAGGAACATGACTGATACAGACTAATATTTTCATATATCGTTGTTTTTAAGAAACTTAATTTTGAACGACGAAGTTACGTTTTTTTTTGATAATTTATTATGCATGCATAATAAATATTTTACTTTTTTGCTCAAAAACAACGATAAAACGCTATAAACATAAGTAATTATTTGTTTAAGTTAAAAACCTATTTTATTATTTCAATTTTTATTATTTTTGCAATCTTGATAAACAACTACTAATAAAACGTATGAAAACAGTACAATTTAGAGAAGCTATTTGCGAAGCTATGAGTGAAGAAATGCGAAGAGATGAAAGCATTTATTTAATGGGGGAAGAAGTAGCAGAATATAATGGAGCTTACAAAGCTTCTAAAGGAATGTTGGATGAGTTTGGAGAGAAAAGAGTTATCGACACTCCTATTGCTGAATTAGGTTTCGGGGGTATTGCAGTTGGTTCTGCAATGAATGGAAACCGTCCGATTGTTGAATACATGACTTTTAACTTCTCTTTAGTTGGTATTGATCAAATTATCAATAACGCAGCTAAAATTCGTCAAATGTCTGGTGGTCAATTCAATTGCCCTATTGTTTTCCGTGGCCCAACAGGTGCTGCAGGTCAATTAGGCGCTACACACTCACAAGCTTTTGAAAACTGGTTCGCAAACACTCCAGGACTAAAAGTAATTGTACCATCTAACCCTTACGATGCTAAAGGATTATTGAAAGCAGCTATTCGTGATGATGATCCAGTAATTTTTATGGAATCTGAACAGATGTATGGAGATAAAATGGAAATTCCTGAAGGAGAATATATCATTCCTATCGGAGTTGCAGATATTAAAAGAGAAGGTACTGATGTAACAGTTGTTTCTTTTGGTAAAATTATAAAAGAAGCTTACAAAGCTGCTGATGAGTTAGCTAAAGAAGGTATTTCTGTTGAAGTTATTGACTTACGTACAGTTCGTCCGATGGATCATAAAACAATTCTTGAATCAGTAAAGAAAACTAACAGATTAGTAATTTTAGAAGAAGCATGGCCTTTCGGTAGTATTTCATCTGAAATAACTTTTAGAATTCAAGATGAAGCTTTTGATTATTTAGATGCTCCTATAAAAAGAATTACAACAGCAGATACTCCTGCACCGTATTCACCTGTTTTATTAGAAGAGTGGATGCCAAATGCTAATGATGTTATTAAAGCGGTAAAAGACGTTTTATACATTAATAAGTAAGAGAAAATAAAAAATTGATTAAAAACAAAAATCCTTTTGACCTTGGTCAAAAGGATTTTCCAGTAATAAAAATGATGAAGAAAACGCTATTACTATTACTACTACTCATTGCCAGTACATTATATTCTCAAATTACATTAAAAGGTAAAGTTGTTGATGAATTTAACAATCCTATGCCTTTTGTGAATGTTTTTTTAAAGAACACAACTTATGGAACCACCACTGATGATAATGGTAAGTTTTTCCTGAAAACAAAAAAATATCGAGGCACCCTAGAAGTTTCTTTTATAGGTTTTCAGGCACAAACGATAAAAGTTAATAAAAAAACTAAGTATTTAAACATTGTACTTAAAGAAGGAGAAAACCAATTAGAAGAGGTAATCATTGTTTCAAAGCCAAAAAAACGTTTAAGGAAAAAAGAAAACCCAGCTTATCGAATTTTAAAAGAAATCTGGAAAAGGAAAAGAAAAAATGGTCTCGATTTGGTAAATCACTATCAATATAAAAAGCATACAACTATTGAAATAGGTCTTAATAATTTAGACACGCTTTTCTTAAAGAAAATTTTTAAGAATGATTATAAAGAAACCATTAGTAAAATAAAATATGATAGTGACGGGATTAATTATTATCTACCTATTTATTTAAATGAGGAAATTGCGAACATTTATGGCGATAACAAAACTAAAAATATTAGAACTGATATCGAGGCTGAAAAATTTGAAGGCTTAGGAGCACAAGGTTTTGTTTTCGATAGAATGTCTAATACATTTCAAAATGTTGATGTTTTTAAAAACAACATCACTTTATTAAGAAAGTCTTTTGTTAGTCCATTATCTACAGATGGATTTTCAACTTATGATTATGTTTTATATGACAGTATCGTTAAAAACGATAAAAAACTATATAACATTTATTTCTTTCCTATTAGAGATGGTGATTTAGCTTTTCAAGGAAACTTTTGGGTAACGGACAAAACATTCGCTATAAATAAGTTAAAAATGAAAGTTCATAAAAGTATTAACTTAAATTTTGTTAGAGGCTTGTCTTTTGAAAAAGAATTCGAAGTAAGAAATGATAGCATCTACATTCCTACCAAAAACATTTATGAAGGAGATTTTACTTTTCTAGATAAAAATGAAAGCAACAAAGGCTTAACCATCAAAAAGACAATCCTTTTTGATAAATACATATTAAACAAACCTCTACTTAAAGAATTTTACACTAAAAATATTGTAAAACTAAGACCAGATCAATACACTAAAAAGGATACGTATTGGAAGTCAAAAGAAAATGAAGAAAGTAACTCAACTTACAACTTTATAAAAGAGGTAAAAGAAAAAAAACAAATTAAAAACATTACAGGTTTAATAAACACTGTAGCAAGTGGATATGTAGATACTAAATGGGGGGTTCAGTTTGGTCCTTTATGGACTCTTTTTGCTAATAATCAAGTAGAAGGATTCAGAACAAAACTTTCTTTTAGAACTTTTAAAACAAAAGATGATCGTTTTCGTTTAAGTGGACATTTAGCTTATGGCTTTAAAGACAAAAAATTAAAATACGGTATTGAAGGACGTTACCTACTATCATACCAACCAAGAATTTCAATTGGATTAGCATATCAAAAAGATATTGAACAACTAGGGAGTTCATTACTAAACACCTCTCAACTTTTAGGTACAACTTTTGGTACTGATGCATTGTTTTCTAGAGGAGATAATTTTTTCTTATCTAAAGTAGAAAAAATAGCAACTAATTTTGATTATCAAGTCAAAAAAAATCTACACGTAGGAGTTAATTTTTCTCATGCTAAAATACAATCTGCCTCTCCGAAGCATTTCTCTATGGATTATCTTGATAAAAAAGGAAAAACTCAATCACAAATAACTGATGTAGCTTCTGATATTTATCTTTCATATACTCCTGGCAGGTTTGTATATGGTTTAGGGGTTCAAAGACGTTTTGGTCGAAACATATTTCCTACACTAGTATTAAACTACCGCAGAGGATACAAAGGTGTTTTAAACGGAACACATACCTATGATAAATTACAATTTAAATACAACCACCCTATTCTCTTAAGTAAATTTGGTATTCTAGATGCAACTGTAGAAGCTGGAAAAACATTCGGAAACCTACCTATAGGATTATTAAATATAATTCCTGCAAACCAAACGCTTGCATTAACAAAAAACTCATTTGCTTTATTAAATTATTATGATTTTGTAACTGATGCTTATTTAGCTACTCATTTCGAACAACACTTTAACGGTTTTATCTTAAATAGGATTCCTTTATTAAAAAAATTAAAACTACGAAGCTTAGTTACTTTTAGAGCCGCTTACGGAACAATATCTGACAAAAATTTAGCTATTAACAAATCAAATATTAATTACAATGCTCCTAATAAAGTTTATTATGAGTACAGTGTTGGTCTTGAAAATATTGGCTACGGTAACTTACGTTTTTTACGTATTGACGCTATTTGGAGAAGTAATTACACACCGCCCGCAGGCTCAATGACACCACCTAGTCCTAAGTTTGCTATTCGTATTGCAATAAAACCTGGTTTATAACGATAAAATAACATGGCTTTTTTCTTTTAAACACCCAATAAATCACTACTTTTGCAATCGATTTTTAGAAACAGAAGAAAAGCAAGATATATGACTGCAAAAGAAAGAAAAACAGTAGATGTTTTAATTGAAATACCAAAAGGAAGTAGAAATAAATACGAATATGATTTTGATTTAGGTAAAATCCGTTTCGATAGAATGTTATTTTCATCAATGATGTATCCTGGAGATTATGGTTTCATTCCTGAAACTTTAGCTTTAGATGGTGATCCATTAGATATATTGCTTTTAGGAGCTGAACCAACATTTCCAATGTGTGTTATGGAAGTTAAACCTATCGGTGTTTTCCATATGGCAGATGAAAAAGGACCAGATGAAAAAATTATCTGTGTACCAGTTTCTGACCCTATTTGGAGCCAATTGAATGATTTAAAAGACATGAATCCTCACCAAGTAAAAGAAATCACTCACTTTTTTCAAGTTTACAAAGACCTTGAAAAAAAGCAAGTAGATGTTGGTGGATGGGGAGATGCTAATGAAGCTTATGAAATATTAGATAAATGTATCGAACGTTATGAGAATAGCGAGCATAAAACTAATGGTGATTTCAAAATTTAATTAGTAAATTTCTATATAAAATATCAAAAACCTCTCAGAACATTCTGAGAGGTTTTTTGTTTAGTCTCTGATTTTGTTATATTTACGAATATTAACTAACTAATCAAACTATAATATATGGAATCAATAATGATTTGGATGCCAATCGTTGCGGCTGTTTTAGGTTTAATTTACATGAGTATTAAAAAATCTTGGGTAATGAAACAAGATGCAGGTGATGGAAAAATGAAAGAAATTTCTGACCACATTTATGAAGGCGCACTCGCTTTTTTAAATGCAGAATATAGACTTTTAGCCATTTTTGTAATAATTGTAAGTGTTTTGCTCGCAATTGTAGCCTTTTTTGTACCTACAACAAGTTACTTAATCGTAATTGCATTTATATGTGGAGCTATTTTTTCTGCTTTTGCAGGAAACATGGGAATGAAAATAGCAACTAAAACGAACGTAAGAACAACGCAAGCTGCCCGAACAAGCTTACCAAATGCTTTAAAAATATCATTTGGAGGAGGAACAGTAATGGGACTTGGTGTTGCTGGTTTAGCTGTTTTAGGCTTAACAACATTCTTTATTGCATTCTTTTATTTTTTTATGGGAGGTGTTTGGACAAATACAATGGATATGACTATTGTTTTAGAAACCTTGGCGGGATTTTCTTTAGGAGCTGAAAGTATTGCTCTATTTGCACGTGTTGGTGGAGGAATATATACAAAAGCTGCAGATGTTGGTGCTGATTTAGTAGGTAAAGTTGAAGCTGGTATTCCAGAAGATGATCCTCGTAACCCTGCTACAATTGCTGATAACGTAGGTGACAACGTAGGTGATGTTGCTGGTATGGGAGCCGATTTATTTGGATCTTATGTCGCAACGGTATTAGCAGCAATGGTTTTAGGAAATTATGTAATTAAAGATATGGGCGGAAGTATTTCTGATGCTTTCGGAGGGATTGGGCCAATTTTATTGCCAATGGCAATTGCAGGTATAGGAATTATCATTTCTATTATCGGAACAATGTTGGTAAAAATAAAAAGTAATGAAGCTAAAGAGTCTCAAGTAATGGGAGCGTTAAATCTTGGTAATTGGGTTTCTATTGGCTTAGTAGCCATTGCTTGTTTTGTATTATGTAAATGGATGCTTCCCGAAACTATGCAAATGGAATTCTTCGGAGAAGGTTTACAAGACATTTCTTCAATGCGCGTTTTCTACGCAACATTAGTTGGTTTAATCGTTGGAGCTGTTATTTCTTCAGTTACTGAATATTACACAGGATTAGGAAAACCTCCAATTTTAAAAATAGTACAACAGTCAAGTACTGGTGCAGGAACAAATATAATTGCAGGTTTAGCAACAGGTATGATTTCTACATTTCCTTCAGTTTTATTATTTGCAGGAGCAATTTGGGCATCGTATGCATTTGCAGGATTTTACGGAGTTGCCTTAGCTGCTTCTGCAATGATGGCAACAACAGCTATGCAATTAGCAATTGATGCTTTCGGACCAATTGCTGATAATGCGGGTGGTATCGCAGAAATGAGTGAACAAGAACCTATTGTTAGAGAACGTACAGATATTTTAGACTCTGTTGGTAATACAACTGCTGCAACTGGTAAAGGTTTTGCTATAGCATCTGCAGCATTAACATCACTAGCGCTATTTGCTGCCTATGTAACATTTACAGGAATTGATGGAATAAACATTTTTAAAGCACCAGTTTTAGCAATGCTATTTGTTGGAGGAATGGTTCCTGTAGTATTCTCTGCTTTAGCGATGAATGCCGTAGGTAAAGCTGCCATGGAAATGGTAGAAGAGGTTCGTCGTCAATTTAAAGAAATTCCTGGAATTATGGAAGGTACTGGGAAACCAGAATACGATAAATGTGTCGCAATTTCTACGGAAGCATCTTTAAGAGAAATGATACTACCTGGTTTACTAACTATTGGTTTTCCTTTAATTATAGCTTTTGTTCCAATGCTATTTGGAATGAATAATTTAGCAATTGCAGAAATGCTTGGTGGTTATATGGCAGGTGTTACTGTTTCTGGTGTACTTTGGGCGATCTTTCAAAATAATGCTGGTGGAGCTTGGGATAACGCTAAAAAATCATTTGAAGCTGGTGTAGAAATCAACGGAGAAATGACATACAAAGGTTCTGACGCACACAAAGCAGCTGTAACTGGTGATACCGTTGGAGACCCTTTTAAAGACACTTCTGGTCCGTCTATGAATATCTTAATTAAACTTACTTGTTTAATAGGGTTGGTAATTGCACCCATTTTAGGAGGGCACAACACTAACGCTCATGCTAAAAGTGAAGTAATGATTGAAAGAAAACAAACTTCTGGTAACTTAGCTATTACTACTTTAACTACTTCTAAAACCATTAATGGTAAAACCGTTACTAAAACTGAAGGAACTGTTGCCGAAATAGAAAAGAAAGCTAATAAAACTGGAACAATAGTTTCTGTAGATGTTAAAAAACAAGACAACAATATTATAAAGAAGTAAAAGTTAAAGTTGACACAGAGCAATAAATAATTTTAATATGATTAAATAATAAAGCACCTAAAGGGTGCTTTATTATTTAATCATATAGAATGAACTTTACCAAATTATTTGTAGTTTTCTGTGCCATTTGATTGATTGCACTATCAGTTAATTGCAAAACCCTTGGGTAACCACCTGTTACCTGACAATCTCGCATTAATATAATTAGTTTTCCTGAAGGAGTTAATTGCACCGTTCCTGGTATAACTGCGGAAGTTAAAATAGAAGGAATTTTATTTTCAACTATTTCATTTAAACGACACCCCATCCTATTATTATCATTAGAAATAGTAAAAATATGTGTTTCTATTTCTTTTTTTTGAAATTCGTCAAGCAAATCAAATTCGGGGCCTTTATAACACCCTATTTTATTAGACACAAAATGTAATTCATCAATTATTACAGCTGCATTTAATGGTCTTAAATCACTTATATAACTTTCTATTGGTAGTAAATCATCTTTTTTAATTAAAAAGTCTTCAGTTATATTCTGATAAAAACTTCTACTTTTTAAAACGCTATTTGTTAAGAAACCTCCTTTTACAGCTAAATAACATCGAACCCCAAAAACTATTTTCCCGAAAGACAATACATCATTTATATTTACTTTAATTCTTGAATTAAGCGTTATAGGTTCATTATTTATTTTTGCTGAAAAATTAGCTCCAGAAATACAAATAATCGTTTCATTTGTAAACTCAAATTCACATCCGCCAAAAGTAATTTCTAATACAGCATTCTCTAACGAGTTTTTTAAAACACTATTTGCAATATTTGCAGAATAACTATCCATAACACCTGAAATAGGAACACCTATTGACCCAAAACCTTTTCGCCCCCTGTCTTGAACTGATGTATAAAAACCCGATTTTAAAACTTTAATCATTCAATAAAAGTTTAAATGGTGTGAAATTATTATTTCTAGCTAACTCGTAAAATTCTTCTAAAGAAATTGGTTTAAATTTTATTTTATCTCCGGCATTCGCAAAACATGGCTTGTCTTTTTTTACATCAAAAAAAATCAAAGGAGTTTTTCCTATAATATTCCATCCTCCTGCTGATTTAGATGGATAAACACCTGTTTGACTACCTCCAATAGCAACAGATCCTTTTTCAACGTTTAATCTTGGAGTAGGCCTCCTATCAAAAAACAACTTTGAATCTAAACCTCCTAGATACAAGAACCCTGGTAAAAAACCAATAAAGAAAACTGAATATGTTTTTTCTGAATGAAGATTTATTATTTGTTCAATTGATATTTTAGATTTACTTGAAACTTCTTCTAAATCAATTCCAAATTCTAAATCATAACAAACCGGAATCTCCCAAAGAAATTTACCTTTTACTAAAAGCTTCAAATCCTTCTTATAAATTAATTCTAAATTAGAAACTTCATCAAAATAATTTAAAACTTCTTTTTCATATATTAATGTCAAAGAATTATATCCAACTATAAAGTCTATAATTGAGTTCCTTTTTTCTTTTTTAATTTTCTCTTTGAAAAGAAGTATTTCTTCTAAAATTACTTCATCAATAATTGAGCTCCATTCAATAAGAATAGTCTTATTTCCAAAAGCTTTATATGTATGTTTAAAACCCAAATTTAACACCATCTTCTTTTAGTCTTTCTGATATTTTTTTCACAATTTCAATTGCATTTTTAGTATCTCCATGAACACAAATAGTGTCAGCTTTAATTGCTTTTTTATAGCCAGAAATTGTTTTTACCTCTCCACTCTTAATCATTAAAAAAATATGCTGAAAAACTTCTTCTGAATTTATTATTATAGCATTCTCTTTACTTCTACAAACTAATGTTAAATCTTCATTATAGTTTCTATCTGCAAAAGCTTCGTATTTAATTTTAATATTATTATTAATAGCTATTTTTTCTATAATTGAATTGTACGGAACATACAAAAAAGCATCTTTAATATGTTTTTGTATCGATTTTATAAACAACTCTGCAAAGGTGACATTTACAGCTATTAAATTATACAAAGCTCCATGTGGCTTTACGTGATGTAATTTTTTATTAACCAAAGACATCCTACTTACAAATAAGTCTAATTGGTCTTCTATGCTATTTTGTAATTCTAAATCTGAAATACACATCGTTTTTCTTCCAAAATTTTCTTTATCTGGAAACGATGGGTGTGCACCTATTAAAACATTATTTTTTATAGCCAAACCTATAGTCTCATCAATAGTTTTTACATCTCCAAAATGACCTCCACAAGCAATATTACAAGAAGAAATATACGGCATTAATAAGTATTCATTTGCAACTCCCTCTCCAACATCACAATTAATATCAATCTTCATTTAAATAAAATTAAAAACTTTTAATATTCCTTTTACACCTAAGAAAATAGTAATTGCTAAAATTACAAATCCTAAAACATTTTGTGTTTTAGTGTTTATAAAACTTCCTAAAACAGATTTTTTATTCATAATCCATAATAAAATACCTGCGATTACTGGCAATAACATTCCGTTAGCTACTTGTGCAAATTTTATAATTTCTATTGGCTTTATTCCTATTGACGAGAACAAAACTCCTAAAAACAAGATAACTATCCAAACAAATCGAAAACGTTTCGATTTTAACCCTCCTTCCCAACCTAAGCAGCCTTTTGCTACATAAGCAGCTGCCAAAGGTGCTGTGATTGCTGATGTTATACCTGCTGCGAACAAACCTAATGCTAAAAAGTATTTAGCAAATTCACCGTATAATGGAGCCAATCCTTTTGCTAAATCTGCAGCATTGGATATATCTCCGAACGGAATTGCTGCCGCAGAAACAATAATTGCCATGGAAACCAAACCTCCTAAAATAATCGAGACAACGGTATCTTTTCTTGCTAACTTTAAATCTTCACTTTTACTCCATCTTTCTTTTACTAAAGAAGCGTGTAAAAACAAATTATATGGCACTACAGTTGTACCTATTAATCCAATAATAGTAAGTAAACTTTTTTCTGGAAACCTAGGAATAAACATTCCTTTTAACATTTCTAAAACATTCGGTTTTGTAACAATTGCTGTTATTAAAAATGAAATACTCATTATTAAAACAAGCGCAACAAGTGCTCTTTCTAAAAATTTATAATTACCAATATATAATAGAACAAAAGCAATAACACCAATTAACAAGCTCATTAAATTAATTGACATATCACCAATATCTAAAGTAGATTTCCCGAAAATTGTTTCTAAACCTAGAATTCCTCCGCTTATGTTTCCTGCTTCGTAAGATGCGTTTCCAACAACAATTGCCGACAAAATTAAAATAGTTATAAAGTCTCTTAAAAACGGCACCTTAATTTCTTCTCTTATAACTTCTGATAATCCTTTTTGAGAAATAATTCCTAACCTAGCAGCCATTTCTTGCAAAACAATGGTAGCTATTACAGAAAGTAGCATTGCCCACAACAAATTAAATCCAAAATTTACACCAGCAAGCGTACAAAGTGTTACTGTTCCTGGACCAATAAAAGCAGCAGCTATTAAAGTTCCTGGGCCAATATTTTTGAATATTTTTTTAATCATTTTTCCCAGAATTTAAAGCATAAATAGCAAAACTTCCTAACCAATGCCCACCTTCATAACTATCTCCAACAACATTTGGCAATGAATAATTTATATGTTGATTGGCTATATTTTTTAAATGCTTGTATTCTGGCATATGCTTAACAATTTTGTTTAAAGCCCAAGCTCTCGAGAAATTCACTCCATCTAAGTGCACTAATTTACCGTCTGTTCTATCTAAAACTTCGCCTACAGGAAAAGTAAAATTAACATCTTTTAATTGTGGTAAGAAATCACCGAACCATAAACGAAACTCAGCTGCAGACATAATTCTTTTCATAATTGCCGCTTCTTGTAAACAAGGTGATAAGAAATCATACCCACTAGGTTCCCATGACAATGGACAATGCGCGTCTTTTAAATAAAACGCTCTAGCTCTTTTTTTTATTAAATCTCTTAATTTAAAATTTTCTAAAGTAGTTGCATAATCCCAAGCAAAAGTCAACCCAAAAGCAGTATTAGTATGTTCTCCAACTCTAATTGGATATTTCAACTTAGGTAAAAAATCAAAATATTTTTGAACAATAAGATCTGTTAAAGGTTGTAAGTTTTTTTCTAACTTTCTAGCTGTTTCATCATCCCATGTATGAATTTCTTCTGCTAGTTTTAACAACCACGCCCAACCATAAGTACGTTCATAATTAATGTTATGTTTTTTTTGAAAATAAGCAACTTCTTTATCTATATTTTCTTTAGAAATATTAGTTAATAATTGTTGTTTTATCTCTTCATAATTTTTTAAATCAGGAAATTGTTTTAATAAAGAAACTAAACTCCAATGTCCATGCACAGATGAATGCCAATCAAAACAACCATAAAATGTAGGATGTAATTCTTTTGGTGTTTGCAAATCTTCAGGACTTCCAATTGTTTGATTTAATTTATTTGGATATTCTACATTTATACAACTTATAGGTAATGACACCAACTTTTCGGCTTGTTTCAAATTTAAAACAGCTGCTATTGCCACATCACTTTTCACTCCCTCTTTCTTTTTCTCTGTTCCAACGCATGCTGAAACTACTATTATTAATAGTAAAAAGTAGATTTTCTTCATAATTTGTTTTATAAATTTCGATATAAATGTAAATAAAATAAAATGAACCAATCATCTCCATTTTTCTTATTTTTGCCCCATGTCTTTAAGAACAATCTGCACCTTTTCTATAGATTCTCCTTCAGAATTTAAACAACATTTATTCCAATGGTCAAAACAGTTTGAAACCACACTTTGGTTAGATTCTAATAATTACGAGCAAAATTATAGTTCTTTTGACTATTGTTTGGCTGCAGAAGAATTTACTTCTATAAAAACAGATTATTATAATGCTTTTGATAAACTAAAAGAATACCAATCATATACTAAGGATTATATTTTTGGCTATATTTCTTACGATGTAAAAAACGATGTTGAAAAATTAAAGTCAACTAATTTTGATGGACTTCACTTCCCTGATTTATATTTTTTTCAACCGCAAAAATTAATTTTTATTAAAGGAAATACTGTTGAATTCCATTACCTAAGAATGATCGATGATGAGCTGGAAGAAGATTTTGAAGAAATTATTGCTACTAACATAATTACATCTTCAAAAGAAATAAAGAATACATCAAAAGAGGAGAAAATAAAAATAAAACTTAGAATTCATAAAGATCAATATTACAAAAAGGTAAATACCATTTTAGATCATATAAACAGAGGTGATATATATGAAGCTAATTTTTGCCAAGAGTTTTATGCTGAAAATACAGTAATAGATCCTTATAAAATATATCAACATTTAAACGATATATCTGAACCTCCTTTCGCTACATTTTTCAGACACGAACATCAATATTTATTATCTGCTACTCCAGAAAGATATATAAAAAAAATAGGCGATAAAATAATATCTCAACCTATAAAAGGTACAGCTAAACGTTTAATTGATAAAATTGAAGATGATAAAATTGCATTCGATTTATCGCGTGATGAAAAAGAACGTTCAGAAAATATAATGATTGTTGACTTAGTTCGTAATGATTTATCTAAAATAGCAAAAAAAGGGAGTGTACATGTTGAAGAATTATGTAAAGTATACTCTTTTAAACAAGTACATCAAATGATTTCAACAGTAGTCTCTGAAACAGAAACTAATACGCATCCTGTTGATATAATCAAAAACACTTTTCCAATGGGAAGTATGACCGGAGCTCCAAAAATATCTGCAATGCAAATCATTGAAAAATTAGAAGAAACTAAACGTGGATTGTATTCAGGAACTATCGGTTATTTTACTCCAAGTGGAGATTTCGATTTTAATGTTATTATTAGAAGTATTTTATATAACGCTGATGAAAAATATGTTTCATATTCAGTCGGCGGAGCTATTACAGCAAAGTCTACACCTGAAAAAGAATACGAAGAATGCTTACTAAAAGCAAAAGCAATGAAATATGTTTTACTAAATAGTAAATAGATTACTATCTTGACCCAAAAAATAGAAAATGAATTTTACAAACCCATTAGTATATGGTGTACCTTGTTTTTTAGGGCTTATTTTACTAGAACTCACATATAGCAAAACGCATGATAAAAAAGAACTTTACAGTTGGAAAGATTTAGGTGCTAGTTTAACTATGGGTATTGGCTCTGCTATTCTTGCTCCTTTAATAAAGACAATTTCTGCAATTATTATTTTTAATTATGTTTATGACGTTTTTAACCCTCTAGTAAATGGTATCCGTACCAATATCATGGGTTGGGAATCTTTTGGTTATGCTTGGTATGTATGGATTGTTTGTCAACTATTAGACGACTTTAGCTATTACTGGTTTCACCGACAAAATCATATGGTTCGTTTCTTGTGGGCAGCACACATTGTACATCACTCTTCAGACAATTTTAATTTAGGAACCGCAGTTCGTAATGGCTGGTTTACAATTTTATATAAACCTTTTTTTTATATGTGGCTTCCTGCAATTGGTTTTCCACCAGAAATGGTCGTCGTTTGTTTAGGTATTGAAGCTTTATGGCAATTTCAATTACATTCAGTATATATTCCAAAACTTAAATTTATTGATGTAATATTTAACACACATACAATGCATCAAGTACATCACGCTAAAAACGTAGAATATATGGATAAAAATCATGGAGGGTTTTTAAATATTTTTGATAGAGTTTTTGGAACATGGAAAGAGCTTGACGAAAAAGTCGAAATCCAATACGGTGTAACACATGCTCCTGACTCATATAATCCTTGGGTAATTTTAACTCATGAATATAAAGATATTTGGAACGACACCAAAAAGTCTAGCAATTGGATTCATAAATTTATGTATATTTTCGGACCTCCAGGGTGGAGTCATGACGGAAGTACAATTAGCGTTAAGCAGATGCAAAAAATTATTTTACAAAAAAATAAGGATTAATGATTATAGAACAAGAAGAGAAATTCAAACACGTGCTATCTAAAATAGAAGGTACCGTAAATGAACAAAGTTTTTTTAATAAATTTTTAGACTTATACCCTGAAGCTTGGAAAAAACATAAAATTACATTTTCAAAATTTAAGAGAAGTAAACAATTCGGCCGAACAATTCCATTACCCAAACCAGAAGTTTCTTTAAGAAAAGAAATTAGACAATGGTTACATAAACAATAAATTATGCTGCATCAAGAATTTAACTTCAAATATCATAAAACTACTTTTTTTGGCCAATTCTGGAAACCTGAAACTATAAAAGGAGTTGTTATTATTATTCACGGAATGGGAGAACACTCTGGTCGCTACCAACATGTTGCCAAAAAGTTAACTGACAATAATTTTGGTGTTATTGCTTTTGATCATTTTGGCCATGGCAAAACACTAGGTAAACGTGGTCACAACCCTGGTTTTGATACTGTGTTAGAAAGTATTTCAAAATTAATTGATAAAACAAAAGAAATTTTTGATAGCAAACTACTCTTTTTATATGGACACTCGATGGGTGGTAATGCAGTAATAAATTATACACTTCGTAGAGAAAATAATTTAACAGGTGTCATTGCTACAAGTCCTATGCTAAAATTAGCATTCGATCCGCCAGCATGGAAGCTATCATTAGGTAAGATTATGCAAAAAATTGCTCCTGCTATAACATTAGGTAATGAACTAGATGCTAATGATATTTCTCGTGACAAGGCAGAAGTTAAAAAATATATAGACGACCCATTAGTACATGATAAAATTAGTCCTAACTTTTCTTTATCATTTATTGATTCTGGTGAGTGGGCAATTCAAAACGCTTCATCATTAAAAGTACCAATGTTATTATTACATGGTACAGGTGATAAAATTATTGATTTTAAAGGAACGGAAGCTTTTGCAAATAACTCTGACAAAGCAAACTTAAAACTTTACAAAGGTGGTTATCATGAATTACAAAATGATTTATGTAAAGAAGAAATGTTACAAGACATTGTTAATTGGCTAAACAGCCAGCTATAAACCAATTACAAGAATTAAAATGCTTCAAAAACTAGCAGAACATATTGATGAAAATTTTTCATTTTTAAAAAACAAAAAACTTCTAATTGCTATTTCTGGAGGAATTGATAGTGTTGTTTTGTCTCATTTATTACACCAATTATGTTATACTATTTCTTTAGCTCATTGTAATTTTCAGTTAAGAGGAGAAGAAAGTAATTTAGATGAAGAATTTATTAACAACTTAGGAATTAAATTAGATATTACTACTTTTTCAATTCGATTTGAAACTAATAAATATTCAAAAAAAAATAAACTTTCAACTCAATTAGCTGCAAGAAAATTGCGTTATGATTGGTTTCAACAATTAACTGAAGAAAATAATTTCGACTATATCTTAACAGCTCATCATGCTGATGATAATTTAGAAACTTTTTTAATTAATTTAACCAGAGGTACAGGCTTAGATGGTTTAACAGGAATCCCACCTGTTAACAAAAATATTATACGCCCGTTACTTGTATTTTCAAGAGAAGAAATAGAAGAACATGCTTTAAAAAATAATATTAAATGGCGAAAGGATGCTAGTAATTTAGAAACAAAATATGTTAGAAATAAAATAAGACATAAAATTATTCCTATTCTTAAAGAACTAAATCCAAGTCTATTAAAAACACATAACAAAACTACTGAGTCTTTAAAGCAATCTCAGCAAATTATTACTGACAAGATAAAGGAAACATCAATAAAAATAACATCTAAGCAAGATGACATACTAAAAATAAATATTTCTGAATTAGTAAAATTATCAAACCCAAAAGCTTATTTATACCAACTTTTAAAAAGGTATAAATTTACATCATGGAATGACATTTATGATCTAATTTATGCGCAATCAAGCAAGAAAGTATTAACAAATTCATATACTTTAATAAAAGACAGGGATTTTTTATTACTTTTACCCTCTGATAAAAAACTCACTTCTAAAAGTGAACAAATTATCATACACAAAGGAGATGTTAAGGTAATAAATCCTATAAACTTATTGTTTGAAGATGTAAATAAAAAAACAATTTTTGACAAAAATAGTATTTATGTTGATAAAAATTTGTTAAATTACCCCCTAATCATTAGAAGATGGCAAGAAGGTGATTTTTTTTACCCAACAGGAATGTTAGGTAAAAAAAAGATTAGCAAATATTTTAAAGACGAAAAATTATCAATTTTGGACAAAAAAAACATTTGGTTACTTTGCTCAAATAATAATGAAATCATTTGGATTATTGGTAAACGACAAGACAGACGTTTTTCATCTACTAATAACACAACACAATTATTAAGATTAACTATTTAAAAATAACCCACTATAAACTAAATCGAATGAAAAAACTCATTACTCTTTTTTTATTATTCTTAGGTTTAACGGTTTACTCGCAATCTGATGATAACCCAATTGTCGTAACCCCTACCGTTGAAAAAGTTTCGGAAACTGAATACGACTTAATTTTTGAAATTGAAATAGCAGAGGATTGGCATTTATATTCTCAATACAACCCTGAGGATGCTTCTTTACCTATGACTATTTCTCCTGCTGAAGGACAAAGTGGATACACACTTAACGGAAAAGCAAAAGAAGGAGAAACAGAAACTGAATTCAGTGAAATTTGGGGAAAAGATGAAATATTCTTTGTTGATGAAGGAAAACTAGTACAAAGAATAACTGTTTCTGATGCAACCTTAACTCTAATCACTCTTAATTTAGATGCACAAGTTTGTAAAGAATACTGTTTACCTTTCGATGAAGACTTTACTTTTTCATTAATTGGAGAAAAAGTATCTCAAACTGTTACTGAAGTAGATGATAAGAGTCAATCTTTATCACAATCACTAAACTTAAACTTAAAAAACACTGCTTTATTAAAAAATACGGCAGAAAAAAACACTGAAGAAAAAGGCGGTGATACATTACTTAATATTTTTCTATTAGGTTTTGTTGGAGGTTTATTAGCCTTTTTAACACCTTGTGTTTTTCCAATGGTACCTTTAACTGTATCATTCTTTACAAAACATACTGAAAAGAAAGGAAAAGGAATTGGTAGTGCTGTTTTATATGGGTTCTTTATTATATTAATTTACGGCCTGTTAAGCTTACCTTTTCACTATTTAGACACTTTAGATCCTGAAATTTTAAATAGTATTTCAACCAATATATGGTTAAATGTATTTTTCTTTGTAGTGTTAATTTTCTTTGCTGGTTCATTCTTTGGTTTTTATGAACTAACATTACCTAGTTCTTGGAGTAATAAAGCTGATAGTGCTTCGAATATTGGAGGAATTATTGGTACATTCTTTATGGCTTTAACCTTAGCAATTGTATCATTTTCTTGTACAGGTCCTATTTTAGGTTCACTTCTAGCTGGTTCATTAGGATCTAGCGGAGGAGCTATGCAATTATCAGCTGGTATGATCGGTTTTGGTACTGCTTTAGCATTACCTTTCGCTTTGTTTGCTATGTTCCCAGGATGGTTAAATTCGCTACCAAAATCTGGTGGATGGTTAAATACTGTAAAAGTTTTCTTAGGATTTTTAGAATTAGCATTCGCATTTAAATTTTTATCAAATGCTGATTTAGTAGGTCACTGGGATTTATTTAAGAGAGAAATTTTCATAGGTCTTTGGGCGCTAATCTCTTTATTAACTGCATTATATCTATTTGGTATTATTGGTAAAAAATACGGTAAGATTTCTTTCTTTAGAATCTTATTAGGTGTTGCAGCTTTAGCATTTTCGGTATATTTAGCTCCAGGTGTTATGGAAAAACCAGCATGGAATCAAAATAAATTTTTAAGTGGATTTGCTCCACCTCAATTTCATAGTATTTACAAGAAAGACAATAAATGTCCGTTAGGGTTAAATTGTTTTAAAGATTTTGAAGAAGGTATTGCTTATGCAAAATCTGTTAACAAACCTGTTTTATTAGATTTTACAGGTTGGGCATGTGTTAACTGTCGTAAAATGGAAGAAACTATTTGGGTAAAACCAGAGATTTATTCTTTAATTAATAATAATTTTGTTTTAATTTCATTGTACGTAGATGATCATGAAAGACAATTACCTAAAGATGAACAATTCGACTTTATTAAACCTAATGGTAAAGTAAAAAGAATTAGAACTTACGGTGATAAATGGGCGACATTACAAGTAGCTAATTTTAAAACAGCTTCTCAGCCATTTTATGTGTTGATGAGTCCTGAATTAGAACTTTTAAATTCACCTCAACAATATTCTGATCACACAGCCTATTATGATTGGTTAAAAACTGGATTAGATAACTTTAATAAAAACTAATCAACTTTTAAAATATTTCAAAAAGCCTCTTTTATAAAGAGGCTTTTTTTTATATCTTAACATAAAAAAATATGACTCCAGAATCAATTATTAGTGTTTTTTTAGGAATTGGACTAGCAGCTTCAGTTGGCTTTAGAGTATTCCTCCCACTTTTTGCACTAAGTTTAGCGGGTTATTACAATATAATTCCTATAAATGAAAATTGGAATTGGGTAGCAAGTTCATCTGCTTTAATTACCTTAGGCATTGCTACTCTATTAGAAATATTTGCATACTATATTCCTTGGTTTGACAACTTATTAGATACTATTGCGATTCCCTTAGCTGCTATTGCAGGAACAGCTGTTATGGTATCAACAGTCGCTGACTTATCTCCTATAATCACCTGGGCTTTAGCAATAATAGCTGGTGGAGGAACAGCTTCTGTAATTAAAGGAACTGCAGCCTCTACAAGATTAGCATCAACTGCAACAACGGGTGGTATAGCAAATCCTATAATTTCGACTGTTGAGACAGGCACATCAATTCTTATGTCATCCTTCTCAATCTTTTTACCAGTAATTGCAATACTATTGGTAATCTTACTTTTTTTTAGTTTCAGAAAGTTATACAAATTATTTTTTTATAAATCATCCACTTCAAAAAAACAGTAAATACTTCTAAACCAAATTCCTAAAGAAATTTAGCTATCTTTAACAGAAAAAAGAAAGCTATGCTTATAAAAACCTATGGATCTGCTGTTTTTGGTATTGAAGCTACCACAATTACCGTGGAAGTAAATATAGATAAAGGAATCGGCTACCATTTAGTTGGCTTACCTGATAATGCTGTACGAGAAAGTTCTTATCGTATTTCTGCTGCACTAAATAATAATGGTTTTAAACTTCCTGGAAAAAAAATTATCATTAATATGGCTCCTGCTGATATTCGTAAAGAAGGTGCTGCTTATGATTTAACCTTAGCTGTTGGAATACTTGCTGCATCTAATCAAATTAAAGCTACCAACATTAGTGAGTATGTAATTATGGGAGAACTTTCTTTAGACGGAAGTTTACAACCTATTAAAGGTGCATTACCAATAGCAATTAAAGCCAGAGAAGAAGGTTATAAAAATTTTATTCTACCAAAAGAAAATGCAAAAGAAGCTGCCATTGTTAATGATATAAATATACTGGGGGTAGAAAATATTATGGATGTTATTAATCATTTAGAAAATAAAGAAATGATTAAACCAACAATAGTTGATACTCGCGCTGAATTTTATAAGCATGTAGATTTTCCCGAATTTGATTTTTCTGACGTTAAAGGTCAAGAAAGTATTAAACGCTGTATGGAAATTGCAGCAGCTGGAGGTCATAATATTATTTTAATTGGTCCACCTGGGGCTGGAAAAACAATGTTAGCCAAAAGGTTGCCGTCTATATTACCTCCTATGACATTGCAGGAAGCTTTGGAAACTACAAAAATCCATTCCGTTGTTGGTAAGGTAAAAAACTCTGGACTTCAATATAGTCGCCCATTTAGATCTCCACATCATAGCTGTTCAGATATTGCTCTCATTGGTGGGGGGAATAATTTACCACAACCTGGAGAAATTTCTTTAGCTCATAATGGTGTATTATTTTTAGATGAACTACCCGAATTTAAAAGAGGAGTTCTTGAGGTTTTACGACAGCCTTTAGAAGATAGAGAAGTTACTATTTCTAGGGCTAGATTTTCGGTAAACTATCCAAGTAGCTTTATGTTAGTCGCAAGTATGAATCCAAGTCCATCGGGCTTTTTTAACGACCCTGATTCTCCAATGACATCATCTCCTGCCGAAATGCAACGTTATTTAAGTAAAATTTCAGGTCCACTGCTTGACAGGATTGATATACATATAGAAGTAACTCCTGTACCCTTTGAAAAATTATCAGAAGATAGAAAAGGGGAAACTAGCGTTGCTATTAGGGAACGTGTAACAAAGGCTAGAGAAATACAAACTGAACGTTATAAAAATTCAAATACTGTACATTACAATGCTCAAATGAATGTAAAACAAATTCGAGAGTTTTGTAAACTTTCTAAAGAAAGCAGTAATTTACTAAAAGTTGCTATGGAAAAGCTAAACCTTTCAGCAAGAGCCTATGATAGAATATTAAAGGTTTCTCGTACTATTGCTGATTTAGACGCCTCAAACAATATAAAATCCGATCATATAACTGAAGCCATTCAATACAGAAGTTTAGATCGTGAGGGTTGGTTAGGATAAAAGATTAAAAAAACATTCCTTTTCTAGAAAAATTAGTAATTTAGTACACTGTAAATAATTAAACTTACCAACCAATGAAAAAAATAGTTTTCTTAGTGGCAATTGCCATTACTATGGTTTCTTGTAAAAAAGAACAAAACAACTTTGTTTCTTTTTCAGGGAAAATCACCAATAAAAATTCGGATTCGATCGTTATTTCTAATCCTCAACTTAAGTTCAATAGAGTAATTAAGGTTGATGAAAATGGTGTTTTTAAGGATACAATGAATCTTAAAGATGGATTTTATCGTCTTTCTGACGGAAAAGAAGGTACTACTTTGTACTTAAAAAATGGTGCTAATGTTAACATGACACTTGACACTAAAGAATTTGATGAAACTGTTGTTTTTACAGGAGAAGGGGCTAGTGAGAGCAATTTCTTAGCGAAAGCAGCTTTACTACAAAAAGGTTTTTTTAAAGATAAAGCTTTATTTGAATTACCTAAAGAGGAATTTGAAACAAAGACAAACAACTTTATAAATGAGTTTAATAAAAGAATTGAAACTACAAAGTTAGATTCTACTTTTGTTTCTTTTCAAAAGAAAAACATAAAAGGTTTAAAACAATATTTAAACAAAACACATGCAGACAAGTTATATTTAGCTAAAAACTTAGCGAAAGGAATGGCTTCTCCAAAATTTGTTGACTATGAAAACATTAAAGGAGGTACAACTTCTTTAGATGATTTAAAAGGAAAATATGTATATTTTGATGTTTGGGCTACTTGGTGTAATCCTTGTAAAAAAGAAATTCCTTTTTTACAAAAAATGGAAGAAAAATACCATGGAAAAAATATTGAATTTGTAAGTATTTCTGTTGATCAAATGAAGGATCATGAAGCTTGGAAAAAAATGATTGCTGATAAAAAATTATCTGGAACACAATTATTTGCTGATAAAAACTGGAAATCTAAATTTGTTACTGATTATGTTATTAATGGAATTCCTAGATTTATTTTAATCGATCCACTAGGAAACATTGTTAATTCAAATGCTCCAAGACCATCTGACCCTAAGTTAATTGAGTTATTTAACTCTTTAGAACTTTAATTAAAATATTAATAATATATAAAAATCCCGTGACTAAGTTGCGGGATTTTTTTGTAACCTTAAGTTCATTTGTTTCTTATCTTATATGTGATACTGAAATAAATTTAGACTGACCTCAATGGCCGAGAAACGGCATCCTTTTTATAACTATTAAAGAAATGTGTCATTACGAGAAAGCGAAGTAATCTTCATCTTAAAATGAGATTACCACTGTACAAAAAAGTGAATTTAGTAAAAAACATAGTGGATAGCCTATTAAAACTCCAAAAAAGATAATCAAAGCATTAGTAAAAGATTCCTATGTCATCCTTTATTGTAACGACAAATAAAAACCCCTTACAAATTAAAGCAAGGGGTTCGTATTTTTATATGATTCTGAAACAAGTTCAGAATGACAGCTATTTATTAGTATCTGTAGTGCTCTGGCTTATATGGCCCTTCAACAGTTACACCAATATAAGATGCTTGATCAGAACGTAATTCTGTAAGCTCTACTCCTATTTTTGCTAAGTGTAATTTTGCTACTTTTTCATCTAAATGTTTTGGTAACATGTACACTTCATTCTCATAAGAACTACGGTTTGTCCATAATTCAATTTGAGCTAAAGTTTGGTTTGTAAATGAATTAGACATTACAAAACTTGGGTGACCAGTTGCACAACCTAAGTTTACTAAACGACCTTCTGCTAAAATAATAATATCATTTCCTGCGATATTATATTTATCAACCTGTGGTTTAATAGTATCTTTTGTACTTCCATGGTTTGTATTTAACCAAGCCATGTCAATTTCGTTATCGAAATGCCCAATGTTACATACGATAACTTTGTCTTTCATTGCTTCGAAATGACGACCTTGAATAATATCTTTATTTCCTGTAGTTGTAATAATAATATCAGAATTACCAACAACAGTTTCTAATTTTTTAACTTCAAAACCATCCATTGCAGCTTGTAAAGCACAAATAGGATCAATTTCTGTAACAGTTACAATAGAACCTGCACCTTTAAATGAAGCAGCTGTACCTTTACCTACATCACCGTAACCACAAACAGTTACACGTTTACCTGCTAACATAATATCTGTTGCTCTACGAATTGCATCTACTGCAGATTCTTTACAACCATATTTGTTATCAAATTTAGATTTAGTTACAGAATCGTTTACGTTAATTGCTGGCATTGGTAATGTACCTGCTTTTACTCTATCGTATAAACGGTGAACTCCTGTTGTAGTTTCTTCAGATAATCCGTTAATTCCAGCAGCTAATTCTGGGTAACGATCTAAAACCATATTTGTTAAATCACCACCATCATCTAAAATTAAGTTTAATGGCTTCTTATCCTCTCCAAAAAATAATGTTTGTTCAATACACCAGTCAAATTCTTCTTCTGTCATATCTTTCCAAGCATATACAGGTGTTCCTGCAGCGGCAATAGCAGCAGCAGCCTGATCTTGTGTAGAAAATATATTACAAGAACTCCAAGTTACCTCAGCACCTAAAGCTTGTAATGTTTCAATTAAAACCGCAGTCTGAATCGTCATATGTAAACATCCTGCAATTCTTGCTCCTTTTAATGGTTGCTCGTTTTTATATTCTTCACGAAGACTCATTAATCCTGGCATTTCAGCTTCTGCCAAGTCCATTTCTTTTCTTCCCCAATCAGCTAAAGAGATATCTTTAACTTTAAAAGGTACGTATGTAGCGGTTTTTGTGCTCATATTTATGTATATTTATGTATCTAAATTTTTGAGTCGCAAAATTACGAAATAACTTTCTAAAATATGCCTGTTCACAAAACATTAACTGTAAACGAAACTACTAAAGTATTGATTTGGAAGATTGAAGAATCTTTTGAGGATCTATCTGAAGGTATCGAACTGACTAAGAGAAGTAACGATCGCGTTAACGGTATGAAGTCTGATTTACATCGTAGAGGCTTTTTAAGCGTTCGTCATCTATTAAATGAAATAGGTTATACTGATGCTGATTTAATGTATGATGAGTTTGGTAAACCTCATTTAAAAGATGGTAAATTTATTTCGATAACACATTCTTTTACTTTTTCTGGAATTATAATTTCTGATGATAGTCCAGTAGGAATAGACATCGAAAAACAACGTGATATGATTTTAAAAATAGCGCATAAATTTACACCTATTGAAGCCTATAAATCAATAGCAAATCACGACGCTTTAGTTAGTAAGTTAACAATTGTTTGGGGAGCTAAAGAAAGTTTATATAAAATTTACGGAAAGAAAAAATTACTCTTTTTAGATAATATTTACATTGAAGATTTTTCTTTTGAAACGAATGAAACTTCTGGTAAAATTTTATATGAGGGTGTTACCGATGAATATAAAATTCACTTTTTAGAAACAGAAGGCTTTACTTGTGTGTATGCGCAATAAAAAGGCTTTCTTAAAAAGATTACTTTCTTCTCAGAAATGACATCCACAAACTTTGTAACTTTGCTTCTTTGAAACTTTTTTTATGAAAATATCAGTAGAACTTACCTTAACACCACTTCAAAACAAATTTGAAGAACCAATTATCAATTTTATAAAAAAGCTGAGAGCTTCGGGCTTAACAGTACTTGAAAATCCGTTAAGTACACAAGTGTATGGAGATTACGATACTGTAATGAAATTAGTAACTGATGAATTAAAAAATACTTTCGAACTAATTGATAGCGGAATATTATTTATGAAAATTGTAAAATCTGACCGTAGCAATTATGAACCAAGTTTTTGATTTACTTTTTAGTCAGTATGCGACGTATACTACTTTAGATATTTGGTTAGAAATTATAGCAGTTATTTTCGGTTTTTTATCGGTTTGGTTTTCTAAAAAGAATAAAATTTGGGTATTTCCTACTGGTATGATTAGCACCATAATTTTTGTATATCTATTACTAAAATGGCAACTTTTAGGTGATATGATGATTAATGGGTACTATTTTATCATGAGTGTATATGGTTGGTATATTTGGACTCGCTCTGTTGATAAAACACATGTTACTCCTATTTCAAGAACAACTACAAAAGAAAAGAAAATTAGTATTTATATATTCTTTGGTACGTTAATTTTCGTATATGCTGTATATACTTATTTTGATAAATGGAATAATTGGACAGCATATGTTGATACTATTACCACAGCTATTTTCTTTGTTGGAATGTGGTTGATGGCAAAAAGAAAAATTGAAAATTGGATCTATTGGATTATTGGTGATGTTATTTCTGTTCCATTATACCTCTACAAAGGTTTTACTTTTACAAGCTTTCAATATTTAATATTTACCTTTATTGCCGTTAGCGGTTATTTAGCATGGAAAAAAAACTTAGACAACAAAGCAGCAATCTTGTAAAGGTTGTTTTATTTGGTCCTGAAAGCACAGGAAAAACTACGTTATCTGGACAATTAGCGCGCCATTATAATACAGTTTGGGCACCAGAATTTGCACGTGATTATTTGCAAGAAAAATGGAATAATGAACGTAAAATTTGTGAACAAAAGGATATTCTTCCTATTGCTGAAGGACAAATAGCATTAGAGAACAACTTAGCTAAAAAAGCAGACAAAGTTTTAATTTGTGACACCGATTTATTAGAAACAAAAGTATACTCAGAAGAATATTATGGTGGTTTTGTAAATCCTAAACTTGATAAAGCTGCTATCGAAAATTCGTATGATATTTATTTCTTAACTTATATTGATACTCCTTGGGAAGCTGACGATTTACGTGATAAACCTAGTGAACGTCTAGAAATGTTTGCTGCTTTTGAGAATACGTTACAAAAATACAACCGCCCTTATATTTTACTTAAAGGAGATAAAGAGACGCGCCTTAAAAAAGCAGTTGAAATTATTGATGATTTACTTTCTAAAAAAGAAAACTTATATTCTTTCTCTGATACATTAACAGATTTAGATATGCATTTTATGCATCAAAATATTGATACAAACGATTATTCTATATAAGATGAATACTCATGAACTTATAAAAGAACTAAAATTTAAAGCAATTAGAAGTTCTGGTGCTGGTGGACAACATGTAAACAAAGTGTCTTCAAAAATTGAACTGACTTTTGATGTAGTAAACTCAAAAGAATTATCAGAAAACCAGAAGGAAGTACTCTTTAAAAAACTAGCTACTCGGCTTACAAAAGAAAATGTGCTACTTCTTTTTTCTGATGAAAGTCGTTCTCAACATAGAAACAAAGAACTTGCTATAAAACGTTTCTTAGAAATCATAACACAAGGTTTAAAAAGACCTAAAATTAGAAGAGCTACAAAACCAAGTAGGGGTTCTATTCGAAAGAAAGTAGAAAACAAAAAACGGCAAGCATCAAAAAAAATACTTCGTAAAAAACCATCCTTAGAGTAGTTTTCATTTTCTAAAGCTTTTTCTTTTTTGGATTAAAAAATCCATTTTAAAAAAAGATGAATTAAGGCTATTAAAAATTATCAATTCTTTATATGCTATTCACAAAATCTGTTTTACATTTGCAGCGTTCTCATAAAGGGGTGCCTATATCGGCTGAGATCATACCCAATGAACCTAGAACAGGTAATGCTGTTTAGGGAGGCGATAATCGCCATTTTGTAAAACAAGTAATTGTGAACGAAGTAAAATAATCTTTATATACAAGATTGTTTCACTATACTCGCAAACAACTAATTATTCGACAATAATAAAAGAATAATTACCTCTTTTTATTCGATTTTATTTTATAAAAAAATGAGACCGATCTCTTTTAATAAACAAATGAAAACGCTAGCTTTTCTAATCGTATTATTTACTACTATAACAGTAAATGCACAAAACTTCATCTTATCTGGTAAAGTAGTTAATAGCAATCAAAAACCACTTGTTGGCGCTACAATTGTTGTTAAACAATTAAAAAAAGGAACTTCTTCTGATTTTGAAGGGGGCTTTAAAATAAAACTAACAAAAGGAACACATCGTATTGCCGTTTCTTATGTTGGATTAAAAACTTTAATTCAAACTATTACAATAAAAAAAAATGAATCTATTACATTTCAATTAACATCAAATGAAAATGTATTAGACGAAGTATTAGTTTCTGCTGTTCGTGTAAAATCAGATGCTCCTGTAACGCATTCAAACCTAACAAAAAAAGAAATAGCTAAGCGTAATTTAGGACAAGATATTCCTATTTTATTAAACTACTTACCAAATGTTATTTCTTCATCTGATGCTGGTGCTGGAGTTGGATACACTTATATTCGTGTTCGTGGTTCTGATGCTTCTCGTGTTAATGTAACCGTAAACGGTATTCCTTATAATGATGCTGAAAGTCAAGGAACTTTTTGGGTAAACATGGGAGATTTTGCCTCATCAACTCAAAGTTTACAGTTACAACGTGGTGTTGGTACATCTACTAATGGTTCTGGCGCATTTGGTGCAAGTTTAAATATTCTTACTGATGCTGTTGCTGAAAAAGCTGGTGGAGAAATTTCCAATTCTTTAGGCTCTTACGGAACCAGAAAACATACTGTAAAATTTACAACAGGTAAAGTAAATAAGCATTTTGAATTTGCTGGTCGTTTATCTAATATTTATTCTGATGGTTATGTTGATAGGTCTTCATCTGATTTAAAATCATACTTTTTACAAGGGAGTTATACTGATGAAAACACGTTGATAAAAGCCCTTGTTTTTGGAGGAAAAGAAAAAACAGACCAAGCTTGGTATGGTTTATCAGCTGCAGAATTAAAAGAAAACCGTCGTCAAAACCCTTATACCTATGATAACGAAACTGATAATTACCAACAAGACCATTACCAATTACATTGGAATGAGAAATTAAACGACAATTGGTCAACTAATATTGGACTAAATTACACACGCGGTAAAGGATATTATGAACAATTTAAAGAAGGGAAAGATGCTGCTGATTACAATAATTTAATTGTTGATGGTAGTGATGTTATTGTTAGACGATGGTTAGATAACCACTTCTACGTTATTAACGGAAATACAACATATAAAAATGATAGACTAGAAGTTATCTCTGGTTTTTCTTATAGTAAATATGATAATGATCATTACGGAGAAGTAATTTGGGGAAGTGATTTAGCACCAAATGTTAGTATTCGTGATCATTATTATGACAGTACTTCTAACAAACATGACTGGAGTGCCTTTTCTAAAGCAACGTTTAATGTTTCTGATAACTTGAAAGCTTATGTTGATTTACAAGGTAGAATTGTAAAATACAAAACAGTAGGGTTAACATCTGATAGAAATCCAATTAATATAAACAAAAAATATCGTTTCTTTAATCCTAAGGTTGGATTAACGTATAACGTAAACAAAGAAAATAGTTTATATGCTTCTTATGCTAAAGCTAACAGAGAACCTAACAGAAATGATTTTGAAGGAGGAAATTCTAAACATGAAAGTTTAGATGATTATGAGTTAGGATGGCGTTTAAAAAACAAAACTGTAAAACTAAGTACGAATGTGTATTATATGAATTACAAGAATCAATTAATTTTAACTGGAGCTATTGATTCAAATACAGGGGAACCATTAAGAGCTTCAAGCGGTCGTAGTTATAGATTAGGTTTAGAAATTGATGCTGACATCAGTTTAACAAAAAGTTTTTCTGTGCGCCAAAATATTGCAGTTAGTCAAAATAAAAATGTTGATTTCTTTACTAATAGAGACAACGCCTTGCAAGAGTTAGGAAATACGACTATTGCTAATTCTCCAAATATTGTAACTGGTAACACTTTTGTATATCATCCATCAGATAATTTTCAAATAGCGTTTTTAACAAAGTTTGTTGGAGAACAATATTTAAGTAATACAGATACTAAAGCATCAAAATTAGATAGTTATTTTACTAGTGATTTTAATATAATGTATGAATTAAAAACAAAATCAATATTTAAATCTATTGTATTTACTGGCTTGATAAATAATGTTTTTAATAAAGAATATGTAGATAGGGGTTATATTTATTTAGATGATTGGTCTACACCAGGAACTACACAAGAAGCACAAGGTTATTATCCGCAAGCTACCATTAATTTCTTAGCAGGTATTACTTTGAAATTTTAAAAATACTTTTAAAAAAATAGAACTTAGCTACTTAATGCAGTAACATCTTTAAAATTAAATAAAAAAATATGAAAAATTTAAAAGTAACAACAATTTTAGTCTTATCCTTATTTACTTTAATACTTAATAGTTGTAGTAGTAATAATAATGACCTTGAAGACACTCCTAAAGTAATCAATCTTGAAGATGTTAAAATATCAGATTTTCCCTTATTTGGAATTACTCCTGTATCTATCGAATTTGTAGCCCCTACTATTGTAAATAATAAAGAAACAAAATTTGGAGAAATTAATATCATAATCCCTAATACTATTTCTTTGAATGGAATTGCTTCTTCTATTACATCAAACGAATTAAACTTAAGTAAATTCAATATTTTACCTAGTAACAATACTATGCTTAATTTTGAAATGCAAACCCATATTTATACGATTGTAAATGTTTTTGATGAATCAGAAGAGTTATTGCATTATGCTGTAAATATTAAACAAGAAACAGCTCCTGTACATTCTAGTTTAACCATTAGTGATTTTAAATTTGAGTCCACAAAAAACACTCAATTAACTGAAGATATTATTATCGAGCATAAATTTGATAATGGAGACAGACAAGATATTTATTTATTCGCACCTGAAGGAACAAACTTTTCAAACTTAACTCCAACAGTTACATTTGATGCTGAAGAAGTTTTTTTTACACAAAATTCTTCTATTCCTATTGTAAATATAGATACGCCATATCCAACTGTAGATACTAATTTTGATTTTTCATATCCAAAAAGTTTTATTATAGTATTAAGAGATAACACTAGTAATAGAATGAAATGGGTAAATGTTTTTGTGGATGTTAAAAACCCTGTACAACTAGAAAGTACTGATATTACAACACCAAACATAACAGCACTTGGTTCTTCAAAATATTTTAATGGTATTACAAAATGGAAGAATGTAGGTAATCATAAAATTGAGTTTAAATCGGCAACTACATATGAAAATAAAGTTCCTGATATTACTGGAAATATTATAAAGGCTGACAGAGTTTTGGTTGCAGGTGGTTTAGTTCCTGGAGAAAGTGCAAGCGTTAATATTTTAGTCAAAGAAAATTTACCTATGGGAGAATACAAAACTACAGCATTATTCCATACTAGTTTTTTGGGACACAATACTGTTAACAACATCGTTAAACCAATAAAATTGAACATTATATCTAACCTAGTAAATTAATATCATTCTTCTTATTAAGAATGAAAATCGTTTATTCTTAATTAAGAATTTGATTATGTAACTGCTTCACTTTTTTTTCTTATAAGACCTAACTTATCCATATTGACTTTCTTTATAAAAAGAGATAACTTAGCTAACTACTTATTATCACGAATAAAGTAATATTTAATTTAAAATTTATAAGAAATAAAAATATTATGTCTATAAACTATTCTTTTGGTCTTCCTCTCAAACATAATTTCGCTGAATATGTATATTATCAAGGATTAATTCTTCCTCATGAGATAGATAGAATACTAAATTTTTGGGACGATAATAAAACGATAAAAGCAACAGTTGACGGAGAAAGTAAATATAACGATGAACTAAGAAAAAGTGCTGTTATGTTTATTGAAAATAACCAAGAGAATGATTGGATTTACAGTAAGTTGGCAGGTCTTGCTGTTAATTGTAATAATGAAAGATATTGGTTTGATTTGTTAGGTTTTCATCAAGAATTACAACTTACAAGGTATTCTGAAGGTGATTTTTTTGATTGGCATTTAGATTTTGGTGCTGGTGAAATTTCAGCTCGTAAACTAAGTATGACTATTCAATTATCAGACCCTGATGATTATGAAGGTGGTGATTTACAATTTATGATTAATCAAAAAATAGTAAGTGCTCCACGAGAAAAAGGCACAATAATTATTTTTCCGTCCTTCATTATTCATAGAGTTACTCCAATAACCAAAGGTACTCGCCAATCAATTGTTGGCTGGGTTTCTGGTCCTCCTTATAGATAAAATGCTCATAAACTAGCACAAAAAACTATTAATTTTAAAAAATGAAACTTAAAAAGAAAAACTTAAACAAGATAGAGGAGTTCTTAGAAAAATTTAGTGAAAAATATTCTTGTTATTATGAATCTTTCTATGAAATAAGAAAAGGACGAAAACTTAGTTTAAAAATTGGTAAAAAAATAGGCAGTGATTTAACTAAACTAGAAAAAATTAATGAACAAATATGGGATTTTTCTTCAGTTTACTCATGGAATTTCACTTCTTTTTTGTGTAGCTCACTTTGGAATACTGATGAAGTTTTACATAAAAACGTTAGTACATTTGTAAATAAAATATTACTAAAACATAACCAGGTTTCAGAGAAAAAAACAGAACAAAAAAAAGAAATTAATCTCAAAAAATTAAAAAAAAATGTTGATATTTCCCCCTACACGGTTTTCTGGGAAGCTAAAAGTATATTACCTAAAAATAATGATAAAGAAGGTTGTTTAGACGTTATATTAAAGGCATTATCTAATATTGATGAGGACATAGGTGAACACGGTATAAGTAATTATAATTCTTATTTTGAACCTGTAAATGAAGATGCACCATCTTATGATGAACATTTGGAGTATCAGGAATACTATATAAAACTTTTAAAAAAGGTAAAAAGAATTGAAACTGTTACTCAAAAAGAATTTGAATACACCTATACTATAGAAATAAATGAACCTACTGGAGTTATAAACATAGATACTCATAAATCAGACCATGATGACTCATATTATATTTCGTTTCTATCTTCTATTTACTGGGATACACCAGAAAAATATCGAAAAAATATTTACACTAGTTTTCACAAATCACTCGATCAATTTAATAATAGACCCGAGAAACCAATTTCTATTGAGCTCTTAAAGGCACGAAATAACACTTATGATTCTCCAGAAATAGCTCAACTATTAATTGATTATGCAACTCCTTTATGGGGAAAGATAAACGAACTTTATAAGTTTAATTATGTTATAAAAATAATAAACGAAATGCCCTTATATGGGCAGGAGGTAAAAAAGGAATTAGCTAATGAATTAGCTAAAAAAGAGAAAATATCTGAAATTAAAAAATATCTAGATTTTTTCAAAGAAAGTAGTTTTCATTTTATATTAAATCATGAAAAACTCAAAAAATCTCTAATAAAAAAAGTATCACAAACTAAAGGTAATAGAATAATAGCAATTCAGCACCTTGCTTATTTTAGCGATGAAGAAGTACAGCAGGTTTTTATAAACTGTTTAAGTGATTCTAATTCATCGATTGTATATCAAGCTATAAAGGCACTTTCACACCAAAAAAACCTAACTTTAAGTATACAACACATTAAAGAATTATTTTTAAATAATGATAAATTAGAATATTATTTAAAAGATACAATTTTTGTGTTTTCAAAAATAAAAGACCCCGTATTATCTGAATTTTTAATATCCTTAAAAGAAACATATATTAAAAATATAATAAGTGATGAATCTTGGTTTTATTATAAGACTAATTTAAAAGATGATGTTAATTTTAATGAGTATGATACCTGCCATTTTGATAAATTTTATTCAAGCACATTAAATTGGTTTGATCTAATACCTGAAGATATTACGAACCTAGACTCATACGAAAATAATATTAACGGAATTATTAAGTTAGTTTTAGATTACTGGAAGTGTGAATGATGCTAATAAACAATTTTAAAACATAAAAAAGCGAGCATTAAGCTCGCTTTTTTTATAAATCCATTTTACCAACTGCGCAACTAACAAATGATTTTGCTTTATGCAGTACGGTATTTTTATCACCAACCTCAGGATAACCAAGCTTAGATAATTTTTCTTTTACTATCAGTAGAGTAGTTTCGTTTGTAAATAAAGTAACTAATGATTTTTCTACATTAACATTTACTTCGCTTACTTCGCTTACTTCATTTATTGATTTTAGTCCATTAATAATTGTATTTGCACAACCACCACATTTTAAATTCTCTATATAAATTTCTTGTTTCATTTTATTTTGTTTTTTTCTTCCCATTCTAAATAACCTCCTAAAACATTGTATGGTCGAAAACCTTGTTTTAATAAAATATCTGAAGCAATTTTAGATCTTCCTCCAGATCGACAGTACAAATAAACTGGTTTTGTTTTATCTAATTTATCTAAAGCTATGCTTTTAAAATCATGTTCTGTTACATTTATTTCTATGGCGTTTTCAATAGTTCCTTTTGCGCATTCCTCAGGAGTACGCACGTCTAGTAACTGAATATTTTTATTAGCTTTTAAAATAAATTGTAAATCACCAATAGTTATATCTTTTACTGCATTTTCTTTTGAAGTACAAGACATTATAATTGTAAAAATTAATCCTATAAAAAGAAGATTATTTTTCATTATTTTTATTTTAAGGTTGACGGACAAACATTTGCTGTTCTTGAAATATTCGTTTCTTTTATTGCTTTATAACCACCAGCTACATCAATTACATTATGGTAACCTCTTGCTTTTAAAATTGATGAAGCGATTACCGAGCGATACCCACCCGCACAATGAATATAAAAATTCTCTTCTTTAGGAAATTCTTGAATATGATCGTTTAAAAAATCTAACGGAGTATTTGGCACATCAATAATATGTTCATTTTCATATTCTCCTGGTTTACGAGCATCAAATACTTTCGAATTATTATTTATAGCTACTTCTAAATCATTAGCAGAAACTGAACGTAAAGTATCAATTTCTTTTCCTGATACTGCCCAAGTATCAAAGCTACCATCTAGATACCCTAAAACATTATCAAAACCTACACGTGATAATCGTGTAATTGTAGTCTCTTCTTCACCAATAGGAGTTACCAATAAAATTGGTTGTGTTACATCTTTTATTAGAGCACCTACCCAAGGTGCAAACGTACCTCCTAAACCAATAAAAATTGATTGTGGTATAAATCCTTTAATAAAGTCAAATTGATGACGGACATCTAAAATTATAGCATCTGTTGTATTCGCTACTTTTTCAAAATCAGAAACTGATAACGCTATTGCTCCGTTTTTTATAACTTCATCAATAGATTGATATCCTTCTTTGTTCATTTTTACATTTAAAGGAAAATAAGCTGGTGGAGGTAATAATCCGTCAGTTACTTCTTTTACAAATTCTTCCTTAGTCATATCAGCTCGCAAAGCATAGTTAGTTTTCTTTTGGTCACCAATAGTACCAACAGTTTCTTTACTTAAGTTTTTACCACAAGCTGATCCTGCTCCGTGTGCTGGATATACAATAACATCATCTTGTAATGTCATGATTTTCGTACGTAAACTATCATATAAAAGCCCTGCAAGATCATCAATAGTAAGCGTTCCTTTTTGTGCTAAATCAGGACGACCAACATCTCCTAAGAATAAAGTATCTCCACTAAATATTGCATGATCTTTGCCTTTCTCATCTTTTAATAAATAAGAAGTGCTTTCCATAGTATGCCCTGGCGTATGCAATGCCGTAATTGTAATATTCCCTACTTTAAAAACCTCTCCATCGGTTGCTATGTGAGCTTTGTAACTTGTTTTAGCTGTTGGTCCATAAACAATTGTTGCTGCTGTTTTCTCTGCTAAAGTTACATGTCCACTAACAAAGTCGGCATGAAAATGAGTTTCAAAAATATATTTAATCGTACCATTATCTTTTTCTGCTTTTTTTATATACGATTGTACTTCACGTAACGGATCTATTATAGCAACTTCTCCATTACTTTCAATATAGTAAGCTCCTTGTGCTAAACAACCTGTATAAATTTGCTCTATCTTCATAATATTAATTAGTCATACGCTTGGTGTATATACTGTGCGTATTTTTTTTGATTTTGATTATCTCCTGTTTTAAAAAAATTTACTGCGCCATTTGCCCGCATGAAAAAATGATCTAAACTAACCACTTCTAAGACTCCTCCTCTAAAAAAAGCATCTCTCACAGGGCCTTTTACTCCTGCAAAATAAAATGCTATATTTCTTTTATTATAATATTTAATACGTTCTTTTAACATTTCAATACCAGTACTATCAACACGATTTATACTTTCTGCATCTAATACGATTAACTTTAATGTTTTACCTTTTTCTTCAACCATTTCCTCTAATTTCTCACGAAAATAATTTGAATTTGCATAAAACAATTGTGCATCAAAACGAAATACTAATACTTCTCTATCTGTTACGACTTCATTAAATCTATGTTTATTTCTGTAAAAATCAGAATTTGGGACTTTTCCTAATTCAATTACATAAGGTCTTGAAGTTCTAAAAATTAACACTATTAAAGATAAACCCACACCTATTAAAATTCCATGTTCAATTCCAAAAGTTATTGTTGAGAAAAATGTAGCTATTAATAACCAAAAATCTAAATTATTAGCCCTCCAAAGTCTTTTAGCTTCTTTAATATTTATTAAATTAAACACTGCTACGATAATAATTGCAGCCAATATTGTTTTTGGTAAATGGTAAAATAAAGGTGTTAAAAAAAGTAATGTTAGTATAACTATTAAAACAGATACTATTGCTGAAACGCCAGTTTTTCCACCAGCTTCCTCATTTATAGCTGAACGGGAAAAACTAGATGTTGACGGGTATGATTGAAATAGAGAACCAACAATATTACTTAACCCCAAAGCTACTAATTCTTGATTAGGTCTTATTCGATATTCATCTTGTTTTGCTTCAAGTGTTTTACCTATTGAAATAATTTCGAGATATCCAACCATTACCAGTGTTACTGCAATTGGAAATAACTCTCTTACCAAAGCAATATCAATAATAGGAATTGTAAACTTAGGTAAACCTGAAGGAACACCTTTTACTATTGCAACGTCTAAAAAATAATTTTCAAAAAAGCGAAGTACTATTATTCCTAAAACAACAACGATTAGTGCATTCGGTATTTTTTTATTTATTTTTCTAAAAATCATAATTATAATACAAGCTATAACTCCAATAATAGTTGTATTTATACTAAAGTATGATATTCTATTAATAATATCTTCTAAAAGAATGTGTACTTGATCACTTTGTAAAAATTCTACTCCAAATAAATTTCTAAATTGATTTAACCCAATAATAAGTGCTACAGCCGATGTAAAACCTATAATTACTGGTCTTGACAAAAAGTTAACAATAAACCCTAAACGAAACAGTCCCATTAAAAGCTGAATACTTCCTACCATTAATGCTAATAAAATTGCTATTGCAATATAACTTTCAGAACCTATTAGCGCCAATGTAGACACTCCTGTTGCTACAATTAAAGAATCCATTGCTACAGGACCAATCGCTACTTGTCGTGATGAACCAAAAACAGCATACATTAGTTGTGGCATTAAAGCTGCATACAAACCATAAATAGGTGGTAAACCTGCAATTAAGGCATACGCAATTCCTTGAGGAATTAGTACAGTTGCAACAGTTATACCAGCTACAATATCACCTCGCAATTGTGATTTTTTATAACCTGGTAACCATTCTAATATGGGTATGAGTTTTTTTAATAATTTCATTTTAAAAAAGACCTCCTTGGCTTGGTTTCTTTATTCTTCCTAAATGTTTATATGCTAAATCAGTTACTTCTCTTCCTCTTGGTGTACGCATTATAAAACCTTGCTGAATCAAGAAAGGTTCATATACCTCTTCAATTGTTTCTGTATTTTCACTAACAGCAGTTGCAATTGTACTTATTCCTACCGGACCTCCCTTAAACTTATCTATAATCGTTGATAAAATTTTATTATCCATTTCATCTAAACCATGAGCATCTACATTTAAAGCCTTTAAAGCATAAACAGCTATTTCTATAGTAATACTTCCATTACCTTTTATTTGTGCAAAATCTCTAACTCTTCGTAATAATGCATTTGCAATACGTGGTGTTCCTCTACTCCTACCAGCTATTTCAATGGCAGCTTCCATAGAAATTGGTACTCCTAATATGTGTGAACTTCGTTGAATAATTGTAGTTAATAATTCAGTTGAATAATAATGCAAACGACTACTAATTCCGAAACGAGCTCTCATAGGAGCAGTTAACAAACCTGAACGCGTTGTTGCTCCAATTAATGTAAAAGGCTCTAAATTTATTTGAACAGTACGTGCATTTGGCCCAGATTCAATCATTATATCGATTTTGTAATCTTCCATCGCCGAGTACAAATACTCTTCTACAATTGGGCTTAATCGATGAATTTCATCTATAAATAAAACATCTCTTTCATCAAGGTTTGTTAATAATCCAGCTAAATCACCTGGTTTATCCAAAACAGGTCCTGATGTTACTTTTATTCCAACTCCCAATTCATTTGCTAAAATATGAGCAAGTGTTGTTTTACCTAATCCTGGTGGTCCATGAAATAAGGTATGATCTAACGCTTCGTCACGCTGATTTGCAGCTTCAACAAATATTTTTAGGTTATCAATTGCTTGATCTTGACCTGAAAAATCATCAAATGATAAGGGACGTAATTTTTTTTCTACGTCTAGTTCTTCGTTTGATAAATTAGTATTATCAGGGTTTAAGTTTTCGTTCATGTGGGCACAAATATACTTGAAATATACTATTTGATTTGTAATAATTGTTACGTAGTCATATTAACTATGCTAAGATACGTATTACACTTTAATAGTGTAAAACAAAAAAGCCTTCCAAAATTGGAAGGCTTTTTTTAATCTTTAATATATTTTTAAGAAGGTTCTTCTCCTTCTAATAAAGGTGTTGTTTGTAATACGAAATCTTTACCGTGTACATATTCACCAAATCTAGGATCACTTTCATCATCCCAAACTTTACTGTAATCATATGCCCATCTGTGAACTTCAGGAATGGCACCTGGCCAGTTTCCATGAACATGTTCTACTGGAGTTGTCCATTCTAAAGTATTAGATTTCCAAGGGTTTTGTGTTGCTTTTTGACCTCTATACATTGAGATAAAAAAGTTAGCTAAAAATATTAACTGAGCCGCTCCCCCTAAAAATGCCATTAATGTCATAAATACATTAATTTCTACTAAATCATCAAACATTGGAAAGTTTGAATTTGTGTAGTAACGACGAGGTAAACCTGCCAATCCAACAAAGTGCATCGGGAAAAATACTCCATAAGATGCTATTATAGTTAACCAAAAGTGCCAGTAACCTAATGTTTTATTCATCATTCTACCATACATTTTAGGGAACCAGTGATATACACCCGCAAACATACCAAGTAATGCAGATACCCCCATTACTAAATGGAAGTGAGCTACTACGAAGTAAGTATCGTGTACGTTAATATCTAATGCAGAATCACCTAAAACTAATCCTGTTAAACCTCCTGTAACGAATGTAGATACCAGTCCGATAGAGAATAACATAGCAGGATTTAATTGTAAATTACCTTTCCATAAAGTAGTAACATAATTAAATGCTTTTACGGCTGATGGTATTGCAATTAATACTGTTGTAAATGTAAATACAGATCCTAAGAATGGATTCATTCCTGAGATAAACATATGGTGTCCCCATACAATTGTAGATAAAAATGCAATAGCCATTATAGATCCAATCATTGCTCTGTATCCAAAAATTGGTTTACGTGCGTTTGTTGAAATAACTTCAGATGTAAGACCTAATGCTGGTAATAATATAATATAAACTTCAGGGTGACCTAAAAACCAGAATAAGTGTTCAAATAATACTGGTGATCCTCCTTGATAATGTAATACCTCACCTGATATAAAAATATCTGATAAGAAAAATGATGTTCCAAAGCTTCTATCAAAAATTAATAATAAAGCTGCTGATAACAATACAGGGAATGAAATTACACCAATTATAGCTGTAATAAAGAAAGCCCACATTGTTAATGGCAATCTTGTCATTTTCATACCTTTCGTACGCAAGTTTAAAATTGTTACAATATAATTTAATGATCCGATTAAAGATGATGCTATAAAAATAGCCATCGAAACTAACCATAATGTCATTCCCGTACCTGAACCTGGTATTGCCTGTGGCAATGCAGATAACGGTGGATATATTGTCCATCCAGCTGACGCTGGTCCTGATTCAACAAATAATGAAATTATCATAATTACTGATGATAAGAAAAATAACCAGTAAGAAACCATATTTAAAAAACCAGAAGCCATATCTCTAGCTCCAATTTGTAATGGTATTAATAAGTTTGAAAATGTACCACTTAAACCTGCTGTTAGTACAAAAAACACCATTATGGTACCATGTATTGTTACTAATGCTAGGTACATATCTGGGTCCATTATACCATCTGTTTGATGGTCTCCTAAAAATGCTTCAATAATTGAAAATGATGTTTCTGGCCATGCAATTTGCAAACGAAACAACATAGACATAAAACCTCCTATAACTCCCATAAATATACCCGTAACAAGAAATTGTTTCGAGATCATTTTATGATCTTGACTGAAGATGTATTTAGTTACAAATGTTTCTTTGTGGTGGTGATCTGACATAATCTATATATATACTTTAAAAAATATCTTATTTAATAACTTGAGCTAATGTTTGTTGCTTTGATAACCAACTGTCGTACTCTTTTTGTTCAACAACTGTAATCTTCATTTGCATATTGTAGTGAGATGCACCACAAATTTTATTACACAACAATAAATAATCAAACTCGTAAGGATCTTCTCCTTTTGCTTTTCTAATCTTGTTAATTCCATCCGTCTTTGCAATTACTTCTTTATTCAAACGCATATCAGCAGTTGTATACTTAGGCGTAAATGCAAATTGAGTTATCATACCTGGTACACAATTCATTTGCGCTCTAAAGTGAGGCATATAAGCTGAGTGTAATACATCTTGAGAACGGAACTTGAATAATATTTTTTTACCTACAGGTAAAACTAATTCAGTTACTTTTTTATCATCTTGTGCACTAGGGTCAGACATATCAACTCCCATTGAATTGATTCCTTTAATAAAGTTCACATTTCCTAAACCTAGTTGATTATCTTCTCCTGCATAACGTGCTTGCCAATCAAATTGTCTTGAATAGACTTCTATTTCGATAGGGTTTTCATCATCTCCAACATACATAATGTTGTTCCATGCCCATAAACCGTATCCAATTAATAAAACAATTGTTATAGCAGGAATTACAGTCCATATTAACTCTAATTTATGACTATCAGCATAAAACAATGCTTTTTTATCTTTATTACCTCTGTATTTATAAGTAAAAAAGAAAATTAAGAATTGCATTGCAAATTGAACAACTCCTATTAACCAAAATGTAATATTAAATAAGTTATCATCGTGTTCTCCTTCTATAGAAGCAGATTCAGGTAACATTACAACATTCATTCCTATTAAACAGTAAATCATCATTGCATATAAGAAAACTAAGAATCCAATTCCTATTTTGGCTTGTGTTTCATTGTCTTTGTCTGTAGCAATTACAGAACGAAGATTCATGATACGTGTAATTTGCCAGAAACTAACTCCGATTGCAACAGCTATGAAAATATAAAATAAAGCGAGCATAAATATTAATATTTAATAGTATTAAGAAAGACTATTATAAAGTCTTCAAATTTAATGTTTTTTTAACTCCTATGATAAAAGTCATAAGACAATTTTAAAGCAAAAATCACCTTTTTATCACATAAGATAAAAGGGTGATTCTATATATTTAATGATTACTATCTTCTCCTCTGTGTTCGATGTTATAGTAATGGTGTGTTTCACTTTCGTGTAAGAATGGATTTCCTTTAGCTAATGGATTTGCTTTGGCAAATGCACTAAATGTAGCGTATATAAATAATCCTAAGAAAAATAGAATTCCACTAATTTCACCAATTCCGAATCCATATTGTGCACCAACTGTTCCTGGCATAATCATTACGAATAAATCTAAATAATGGCCTGCTAATATTACAACACCTCCTATTGTTACAAACCAAGGTACACTCTTAAAGTCACTATTGATTAATAATAATATTGGGAATATGAAGTTCATAACTACCATCGCTAAGAAAGGCACTTTATACTCATTGAAACGCAATAAGAAATATGTTGTTTCTTCAGGGATATCTGCATACCAAATTAACATAAATTGAGCAAACCATAAGTACGTCCAGAATACTGAAAAACCAAACATATACTTTGCTAAATCATGAATATGACTATCGTTTACAAATGGTAAATGACCTTTAGCTCTTAAATAAATTGTTACAAATGCAATTACTGTTAATGCAGACACTAAGAAAGTAGCCAATACATACCATCCAAATAATGTAGAGAACCAGTGTGGGTCAATACCCATAATCCAATCCCATGACATCATCGATTCAGTAATTAAAAACAAAAATAAAAAAACTACAGAAATATTATAATTCCTTTTGTGTAATTTTAAATCTCCATTTTCTTGCGCTATAGATCCTTTTCTAATTACAAAACGATATACATTCCATACTGTTAAATAAAAGATACTTCTAATTAACCATCCTGGTGTATTTAAAAACCATTTCTTACCATCTACAACTGGATCATAGTTTGGACTTTGAGGGTCAAAAACCCCCTCATTCATCCAAGGGAATAAATGATTCATATGCATAAATGTTAGAATTAAAAACACTAACATAATAACACTTACGTAATGTAAATTAGCTGTAATAGCTTCCATTACTCTAAATAACACAACAGACCAACCTGCTTGTGCAACTCTTTGAATTGCATAGAAAGCTAATACTAATAATGTAACTCCTAAGAAAAACATTAAAGCTACAAAAAATGCCGCCCAAGGACGATTTTGCATTTGATGAAAAGCATGTATTGCATGTTCTTCTTCATGATTGTCAGCATGTGCTTTAATGGTATCATTATGTGCCACTGTTACAGCAACATGTTTCTCTGTTCTTTTTTCTGTATGAGCTGTATCTACTGCATGAACATTTGTGCTGTCTGCTTTATGCTCTTCAGTATGTACTGCTGTACTATCAGCCCCGTGTGCTTCTGCTGCATGTTTTTCAACTTTAGCATGTGCTTCAGTTTTAACCTCTTCAGCGTGTGCTTTTTCTTCTCCATGAGAATCTGCAGCTTCATGTTCACCGTGATGAGCATTTTGTTTAGCTAAAATTTCTTTTGCATCTTCTAATGTTTTAGGTGCCGACATAAAACTTGCGACGGTACCTAACGCTCCTAAAATCATAAGAGCAATAGCAAGTATTTTTAATTTTCCTGAAAACTGGTACATATCTTAACTATCTATTATAGAATTATTTTAATTCGCTTCTTAACTTTTCTACATACTGCACAACTTGCCAACGCTCTTTGTACTGTAATTGTCCTGCATGAGACCCCATTAAGTTTTTACCATACATAATAACATGATAAATATTTCCTGGTGTTAATTCTCTGTCTTTATAATTTGGAATACCATTAAATTTATCTCTCTGAGATAAAACCCCATTACCATCTCCTTTCGTTCCATGGCAAGTTGCACAATATATTCCGTATAACTCTTTCCCTTTTGCTAAACTTTTTTCAGTTGTAGGTAATGGGTTCTTCAATTCTACTTTTGCTTTTTCATAACCAGCAAAAGTATCAGGAATATCATAAGCTACAATACCTTTTCTACTAACTGTACCAGCAACTGGTAATCTATCAACCATTTGTCCATTTAATCCATTTTCACCGTTTGGTTCATAAGGAATAGCGACATACATATCTGGCATATATTGCACTTGCGGTGTACGTTTGTCTCCACAAGAAACAATACTTGACATTATAACTAAAGCGACAATTATTTTTACAAAACTTTTCATATCTCTGTATTAGTGCTTATCTACTATGTTAATTTCTACAGCTCCTGTTGTTTCTAACAAAGCTTTTAACTCTTCTTCATTACCATTTACTGGAATCTCCATTAAAAAATGATCATCTGTAGTTCTTGGATCTGGATTTTCAGCTTCTTTAAATGGCCATATTCTACTTCTCATATAAAAAGTAATTACCATTAAGTGAGCTGCAAAAAACACTGTTAATTCAAACATAATTGGCACAAATGCTGGCATGTTTGCAAACCAACTAAAGTTTGGTTTACCTCCAATATCTTGTGGCCAATCTTGAATCATCATATAGTTAGTCATCCAAATTGCAAAGCATAAACCTGTAATTCCGTAAAAGAATGCAGTAATAGCTAAACGTGTAGGTGCTAATCCTAATGCTTTGTCTAATCCGTGAACTGGAAATGGACAAAATACTTCTTCAATGTGATGATGTTCTCCTTTTATTTTCTTAACGGCATCCATTAAGATATCATCATCATTATAAAATGCGTGAATTACTTTACTAGTGCTCATTGTTCTTCTCTCTTAATTTTTTAAAATTCTCTCCTGAAGATTTCAAGATTGTCTTAACTTCTGCTTGTGCTATTACTGGGAACGTTCTTGCATATAATAAGAATAATACAAAGAAGAAACCAATAGTTCCAACAAAAATACCTACATCCACAAATGTTGGTTCAAAACGCCACCATGTTGACGGTAAATGTCCTTTACTTAATACAATTGCAATAATATCGAAACGTTCGAACCACATACCAATATTAATTATGATTGACATAATGAAAGAAAATATAAAACTTCTTCTTAGTCTCTTAATCCATAATAATTGAGGTAATATAATATTACATATTAACAATGCCCAAAATGCCCATCCATATGCTCCTGCTTCTGCTCCAAATGATAAGTATGTATAGTTTTCATAAGGTGATCCTGTATACCATGCAATAAAGAATTCTGTTGCATAAGCTACAGCTACAATACCACCTGTTAAAAGGATTACGATGTTCATATACTCTACGTGTAAACGAGTAATATATGATTCTAAATTTGTAACCTTACGCATAATACCTAATAAGGTTTGTACCATTGCGAATCCTGAAAAGATTGCTCCTGCTACGAAATAAGGTGGGAATATTGTTGAGTGCCATCCTGGGTTAATAGAAGTAGCAAAATCCATAGATACAATTGTATGTACTGAAAGTACTAATGGAGTAGCTAAACCTGCTAACACTAAAGATACTTCTTCAAAACGTTGCCAATCTTTTGCTCTACCTGACCATCCGAAAGATAATAATGCGTAAATTTTCTTTTGAAAAGGTTTTACTGCTCTATCACGAATCATTGCAAAATCTGGTAATAAACCTGTCCACCAGAAAACAAGTGATACAGATAGATACGTTGAAATGGCAAATACATCCCATAATAATGGTGAGTTAAAGTTTACCCATAACGAACCAAACTGGTTTGGCATTGGTAATACCCAATATCCGTTCCATGGACGACCCATGTGAATAATTGGAAATAACCCTGCTTGGAATACCGCAAAAATAGTCATCGCTTCAGCAGAACGGTTAATTGCCATTCTCCATTTCTGACGGAATAATAATAGTACTGCCGAAATTAATGTTCCTGCGTGACCTATACCTACCCACCATACGAAGTTGGTAATATCCCATGCCCAACCTATGTTTTTGTTTAATCCCCATACTCCGATACCTGTACCGACCGTATAGAAAATACATCCAAATCCCCATAACATTGCTGCTAAAGAAATATAAAATGCGATATACCAATTTTGATTTGCTTTACCTTCAATAGGTTTTGCAACGTCTTCAGTGATATCGTGGTAACTTTTGTTACCCAACACTAAAGGTTCTCTATAAGATGATTCGTAATGAGACGACATAAATCTATATACTTATTAGTTTTATTATTAAGCTTCGTTTGTATTTCTAACTTTCACTTGGTAAACTACGTTTGGTTTTGTACCAATATAGTCTAATACGTGAAATGCTCTAGTATCTTCTTTTAAAGTAGCTACTTTATCTTCAGAGTTATTTATATCTCCAAACACCATTGCTCCTGTAGAACATGCTGATGAACAAGCTGTTTCAAACTCATCTTTATTTACTGCTCTACCTTCCTTTTTAGCTTTTAAAATTGTTGCTTGTGTCATTTGAATACACATAGAACATTTTTCCATAACTCCACGAGAACGAACTACTACATCTGGATTTAATACCATCTTACCGTATTCGTTATTCATGTTAAAGTCAAATTCGTTATTTTCAGAATAGTTAAACCAGTTGAAACGACGAACTCTATATGGACAGTTGTTTGCACAATATCTTGTACCTACACATCTGTTATAAGCCATTTGATTTTGACCTTGACGACCGTGTGATGTTGCTGCTACTGGACAAACTGTTTCACATGGTGCATGATTACAGTGCTGACACATCATTGGTTGGAAAGCAACCTCTGGGTTTTCAGCAGAGTTTTCTAAAGCATCAAATAAATCTCCTTTACTTAATTCTAAAACTTTTTCTGTATACTTTCTTTCAACGTCTTTATTTGCTAAGTTAGGATTCTGAGTCTTGAACTCTTCAATAGTCATTGAAGCTTCATGCTGCTTATCTACTACTGTAGAAGAATAATAACGGTCAATACGCAACCAGTGCATATCTCTACCTACACGTACTTCATCTTTACCTACAACTGGCACATTATTTTCTGCATGACATGCTACTACACATGCCCCACATCCTGTACAAGATGTTAAATCGATAGATAAGTTAAAGTGGTGACCTACTTCACGTGGATGATCATCCCATAAATCTATTTTACTAGCCTCTGTTTCTTGGTGATCATAAGAAACCATTGCTGGTTTGTTCCAAGTATGTTTTGGATCTAAATGTTTATCCGTTACTTGTTTTAATGTAGCTTCTTTTAAAATATCATGACGACCGGCAAGTGTACTTTGTACCTGAGTACAAGCAAACTTATGCCATCCTGAAGTTTTCTCTATAGAAACATTATATTGAATATTACTTCCGTCTTTATATAAAGGATACGCGTTTAAACCAACTTGCATCTCTTTTTTTAATCCTTCAGTTCTACCGTATCCTAATGCTAAACCAATAGATCCTTTTGCTTGACCTGGTTGAATCATTACTGGAACCTTTTCAATGCTTACTCCGTTTACTGTTACAGTAGCGTAGTTACCATTAATAGCACCATTATCTTTTACCGGATTTTCGAAACCTAATTCTCTAGCATCAGCCATAGAAACAGTTAAGTAATTATCCCAAGCTGCACGAGTAATAGGATCAGGTAATTCTTGTAACCAAGGATTATTTGCTTGTTTACCATCACCTAATGCAGTTGATGAGAACAAGTTTAATTCGAAACCAGATGCGCTATTTGCACTATTCACTAATTGAGTTGCTACAACGTTTATTACTACAGTTGATTCAAAAGCTTCTTCTTCAGAGTTAAAATCTGATTTAAAGTAACCATCATGTAATGCTTGATTCCAAGATGCTCCATTTAAAACAGTAGTACTCCAAAATTCTTTTAAAGTATCATAATAGTTAACAGAACTACCAGACCATTTTAACAACACATCTTGTAATTGACGTGTATTAAATAATGGAGAAATAGTTGGCTGCATTAAACTATAAGTACCTTTTGTTGACATTACATCTCCCCAACTTTCTAAGTTATGAGGTGCAGGTAATGAATATTGCGTTGCAATAGCTGTTGCATCCTTTTGAGTAGATATTGCAACAGATAATTTTAATTTTTTAATTCCTTCGGCTAATTCAGCTGCATTTGCTAAAGTGTATAAAGGGTTTGTGTTATAAGTAACCAAACCTTTTACTTTACCTTCTTTAATGTCTGCTACTAATTGAGCTACTTGAGTATCGTTACCTTGACGCGTTAAATTAACCGCTTCAGTATCGAATATCTCACTATTTAACTTCTCATTAATTGCAAAAGCAATTAACTGAGCATTTTTATCATTTAAACCTGTAATTACAACACCTTTTGAACCAGCTTTCTTTAAATCGCTAGCAAGCTTTTTAATTTCAGCGTCAAATTTAGTTGCTTTAGAAGGAAGTGATTCCCCTGCTACAGCATTATATAAATTAACTAAAGCATATACTTGTTCAGAAGGCTTTACAACCATTCTTTTATCAGCATTTGCACCAGCTAAAGACATGTTGCTTTCTATTTGAACATGATAAGACATTTTACCAGATTCAGCTCTACGTCCTTCAGCATATGACTTCTCATAACCACCTTGCCAGTCACCAATAAAATCAGCACCTACAGAAACAATCATTTCTGCCTTACTAAAATCATAGTTTGGTAAAGCACGCTTACCATACATTGCTTCAAAAGCGTCAGCTGTTGCACTTTCTGAAATCGCATCGTAAACAACGTGTTTTACATTTGGATAAGCAGTAGTAAAATCAGCAATTACTTTTTCAGTAGAAGGACTCGCTAAAGTACCTGTTAATAACACTACTGGTTCACTAGCTAATTTTAATTCGTTTAATTTTGCTATAATTTGAGCATCAGCATCATCCCAAGTTAAAAAAGATTCTCTATTCTGAGGTTCTTTTAAACGCAACTCATCATCATATAATGACAATACAGATGCTTGAGTACGTGCATTTGTTTCTCCTCCTGCTTGCTTATTAGGCATTACAAGAATCGGACGACCTTCACGTGTTTTTACTAATACGTTTGCAAAATCAAAACCATCAGCAATTGTAGTTGCGTACCAATCAGCAACACCAACAACAATATCATTTGGTTGTACTACATATGGGATTGATTTTCTAACTGGACCTTCACAAGCTGCTAAAGATGCCGCAGCAGTTGTAAACCCAACATATTTCAAGAAATCTCTACGTGATGTTGATGAAGTTTCTAATGTTTCTTTATCACCTAAAAACTCATCTGTAGGAATATCTTGTACAAACTCATTGTTACGCAGCGTTTCAACAACAGAACTACCTTTTAGTTCTTCAACACTTTGCCAGTATTTTTTGTTTGAAGCCATTTATATATGTGTTTTTCTACTTTCTAATTGATTAATAGTGGCACTTACCACACTCTTTTCCACCTAATTGTGCTATTGTCACTTGGTCAACATTATACTTTGCTGCTAATTCTTTATGAATTTTAGCATAGTACTCGTTACCTTTTAAGTCAACCTTTGTTGCCTTATGACAGTCTATACACCAACCCATTGTTAATGGAGAGTATTGATATACTTCTTCCATTTCTTCAACCGGTCCGTGACATTTTTGACATTTAACACCACCAACAGTAACGTGTTGTGAGTGATTAAAATATGCAAAATCTGGCAAATTATGAACTCTAACCCATTTTACAGGTTTTGTAACACCAGTATACTCTAAGTTTTCAGCATCCCATCCGGCAGCTTCATAAATCTTAGCGATTTCTTTATCTAAATCTGTTTTAACTAACGTATGGTCATCCATAACAACTTTAGTATCATCAGCAACTTCTGAAATGTTTTTATGACAATTCATACAAACACTTACTGAAGGAATACCTGATGTTTTACTATGTTTTGCTGAAGAGTGACAATATTGACAATCTATCTTATTATCACCAGCGTGTATTTTATGTGAAAAAGCTATTGGCTGAATTGGCTGATATCCTTCATCAACCCCAACCTTAAACAAAGTTCCAAACAAAACATAAATTCCTATTAACGCTCCGAATATAACAGCTAACACATGTAAAAAAGTATTCTTTTTAATACCTTCCCACAACTCTGCTGTTTGCCCTAACATACCAGGTGTTTTAGGAGCTCCTTTTAACTCGCTAATTGTTTTTAATAAACTAGCAATAATTAAAAATGCTACAATAATTGCCGCAGCTAAAACATACAACAACCACTTAGGGGCATCACCTTTTTCAGCACCTCCAACAACTGCTACTGCTGGTTCACCTGCTTTCTTGACTTCGCCTACAGTTGTATAATAAAGAATATCGTCGATATTTTTATCAGTTAACTGAGGAAAAGCTGTCATGTTAGATTGCTTATACTCTTCAAAAATTTCGTTTGCATCTTTATCTCCAGAAGCTCTTAACGCGGCGTTGTCTTTAATCCAAGACTTCAACCAATCGTTTTCTCTTCTTTCTTCTATGCCTGCCAACTTAGGCCCTACAAGTTTCTTATCTAACTTGTGACATGAAGCACATAAAGACTTAAATAATTTTTTACCTTCCTTTTGACGGATTTCATCAATTTCTTGTGAAAATGCCGAAAAGCTTACGAATAAGACTAAAAAGAAAGCTAGACTCTTTACGAGTGTCTGGGTTAATCTGCTGTGATGTTTCACACTTTTCATACTATTAAATATAAGTTTTGTATCTATTTTGGTACAATTTTTTCTATAACACCATTATGAAAACAGCACTTAGAAAGTTGGACAAAAGTACTACTTATCTCTAAATTGTGAAAAGTTAAGAGATTGCTAATTTATAATTTATATTTGTTCTAAATAAGTGACGCAGACAATCTATTAAATTGCAAGTTGTTATTTTTGTAAAAAGTTTTAATAAAATGAAAAAAAGAAATATTATAATTACCCTTTTTCTAATTCTTATAATTGGTGTTTTTAACATCAAAGCTCAAGATAATCAGACTGATAATAAAGACATTATCTCTTTAATAGCAAAAAAGAGAGCATATAATAAAAATAATGGAAGCGGCTACAGAATTCAACTATATAACGGGCTAGAAAAGAGAGCTAAGAGCCTCCGTTATAGATTTCAAGTTGAATACCCAGGTGTTTACACAAAGCTTAAGTATGACCAACCAGACTGGAAAGCTCAGGTAGGAAATTACAAAACAAGGTTACAAGCCGACAAGGCTTTAAATATAATCAGAGAGAAATTTAATGGAGCTATTGTTATTCCAATATAAATAAACTTTCATATAAAAAAAGCGAAATCAATTGATTTCGCTTTTTTTATACACTTTGGAATTAGCTTAATAACTATATTTAATATGCTCTTTTATCACTTCCTTCATAGAAATTAATAAATGCCTGATTTACCACTCGATTACCTCCATCTGTGGGGTAATCTCCTGTAAAATACCAATCTCCTAGGTTATCAGGACATGCTTTATGTAAATTACTTACACCTTGAAAGATTACCTCTACCTCAGATGTAATATCTGGTGTTTTTAACATTTGAGCTATTTTAGCAGAAATTTCTTCGTCTGTGAAAGGAGCATAAACCTCCTTTACATAATTAATAACATCTCGATCTTCACTAACTTCTTGCTCTTTACATTTTTTGTATACTTCATCAATAATATGATATTGATTTGTCTCTTTCAGCAATTCTAAAGCAGCTTTAAAAGCAATAAAATCATTAATCTTCGCCATATCTATACCGTAACAATCTGGATAACGAATTTGAGGAGCAGAAGAAACAACTACTATTTTCTTCGGGTTTAACCTATCTAATATCTTTATGATACTCTTCTTTAAAGTTGTACCACGAACAATACTATCATCAATAATTACTAAATTATCAGTTGGTTTTACAACACCATAAGTAACATCGTATACGTGAGCAACTAAATCATCTCTACTACTATCATCAGTAATAAAGGTTCTAAGTTTAGCATCTTTAATTGCTATTTTTTCAAAACGTGGCCTTTTAGAAAGTATGTCAACTACTCTTTCTTTTGATAACTTACCACCTCCTGCTAAAATAGCTGCAGTTTTTTGCTGATTTAACACATCTTCAGCAGCTTCCATCATTCCAAAAAATGACGTTTCTGCCGTATTAGGAATGTAAGAAAAAACAGCATTTTCTATATCGTTATCTATCGATTTTAAAACTTCTGGAAACACATATTTTCCTAGATTTTTACGTTCTTCATAAATTGAAGCATCACTACCTCTCGAAAAGTAAATACGCTCAAATGAACATGCTTTTTTAACGCGTTGTTCTAAAACAGGAGCCATTGATGTTTCTCCACTCTTTTTAATAATTAACGCATGTCCTCTATCAATTTCTTTAATTTTATCAATATCTACATTAAATACTGTTTGAATTGCAGGACGCTCTGAAGCAACAACAACTACTTCATCATCTTGATAATAAAAAGCTGGGCGAATAGCAGACGGATCTCTTAATACAAAAGCATCTCCATGACCTAGCAATCCAGCCATTGCATAACCACCATCCCAATTTTTAGCTGAACGTTGTAAGATTCGTTGAATATTTAAATGTTCTTCTATAAATGGTGACGCATTTCTTTTACTAAAACCCGCTTCTTTTGCTTTTAAATAAAGTTCTGAAACTTCATCTTCCAAAAAATGGCCTATTTTTTCCATTACAGTAACAGTATCAGTAAACTCTTTAGGATGCTGACCTAGATCAACTAAATCTTCCATTAACTGCCTAGAGTTGGTCATATTAAAGTTACCCGCAACCATTAAACTTTGATGTTTCCAATTACTTTGACGCAGAAAAGGATGTACATTTTCTATAGAATTTCCTCCAAAAGTACCATAACGAACATGTCCTAAAAATAAGTTTCCTAAGTATGGCACATTCTCTTCTTGCCATTTAGTATCATTTACTTTATCAGCGTTCTCTTCTAAAACACCATTAATTCTTTCATTAATTTTCCCAAAAATATCTTTAATCGGTTGTGGCTGATTAGATCGAATTCTACTAATATATCTTGTACCTGGCTCTACATTAAATTTAATACTTGCTAAACCTGCACCGTCTTGACCACGATTGTGCTGTTTTTCCATTAACAAATACATTTTATTCACACCATAAAATGCGGTTCCATATTTATCTTTATAATATTGTAATGGTTTTAATAAACGAACCATTGCAATACCACATTCATGTTTAATAGCGTCACTCATTTGATAAAATATTTAATTGCGTGTTGTTGTTGTTTTATTTTATAAAAAATCCGCAGCAAAAAGCGCGGATTTTCATTTATGATAATTCTATATCAAATTGTGTTAGTTCTTTAAAAGACTGCAAGCGCGTAAGGACTTCATCTTTTGTTAGCTCTTCCATTCGCTGTGTTCCAAATTTTTCAACACAGAAAGAAGCTAAATTAGAACCATAGATAATTCCATTTTTCATATTTTCAAACGAAACATCTTCTGTTTTTGCTAAATACCCACAAAAACCTCCTGCAAATGTATCTCCTGCTCCGGTTGGATCAAACACCTCTGCTAATGGCAATGCTGGTGCAAAGAACATTTTTCCTTCATTAAATAACAAAGCTCCGTGTTCTCCTTTTTTAATCACCACATATTTTGGCCCCATTTCATGAATCTTCTTAGCTGCATTCACCAACGAATATTCTCCACTTAATTGTCGTGCCTCTTCATCATTAATTGTAATAACATCTACACGTTTTAAAACCGTATGTAAATCTGCTAAAGCAATATCCATCCAAAAATTCATAGTATCCAATACTACCAATTTTGGTCTCTCTATCATTTGATCTAAAACTGATGCTTGTGTTAATGGGTGTAAATTACCTAACATTACAATACCTGCATCTTTAAATTCTTCTGGTACTACTGGTTGAAAATGCTCTAATACATTTAACTCAGTAACTAAAGTATCGCGAGAATTCATATCGTTGTGATATTTACCGCTCCAAAAGAAAGTTTTTCCTTCTTTAACAACTTCAATACCATCAGTATTAATTCCTTTATTATTCATCATATCTAAATATGACTGAGGAAAATCGCCTCCAACTACAGAAACCACACCTGTTTTAACTCCAAACTGAGAAGCTGCCAAACCAACAAAAGTTCCTGAACCTCCTAATATTTTATCTGTTTTCCCAAAAGGTGTTTCAATAGCATCAAATGCAACTGTACCAACTGCTAATAATTTACTCATTTCTTATTTTTTTACTGTAATTTTGCACTTTTAAATAACGTGTCTTTAGACAGCGCAAAAATAGTTTTAAAAAATGACTATCAAAGAAATACAAGAAGAAATTATTGACGAGTTTTCTATGTTTGATGACTGGATGGAGCGTTATGAGTATATTATAGACTTAGGAAAATCGTTACCTATAATAAATGATACGTATAAATTAGATGAAAATTTAATTAAAGGGTGTCAATCTAAAGTATGGCTATATTCTGAGTTAAAAAACGATACTATCGAGTTCACAGCAGATAGTGACGCTATTTTAACAAAAGGTATTGTAGCTTTATTATTAAGAGTCTTTTCAAACCAAACTCCACAAAACATTATAAAAGCTGAAACCAGCTTTATAGATGAAATTGGATTGAAAGAACATTTAAGTCCAACACGTGCAAACGGATTAGTATCGATGGTTAAACAAATAAAAATGTATGCCATTGCACAACAATCAAAATTAACGAATTAAAGAAGCAGAAAATGACAGATAAAGAATTAGACGATTTAGGAGATAAAATAGTACGTGTTTTAAAAACAATTTACGATCCTGAGATTCCTGTAGATATTTATGAATTGGGATTAATTTATGACGTATTTGTTTCTGAAGAAAACGATGCTAAAATATTAATGACTTTAACCTCACCAAATTGCCCTGTAGCCGAAAGCTTACCTGTAGATATTGAAGAAAAGGTGAAGTCATTAGAAGAGATTAATGCTTGTGAAGTAGAAATCACTTTTGATCCTACATGGACACAAGATATGATGAGCGAAGAAGCGAAGTTAGAATTAGGAATGCTTTAAATAAATTTGTCTTTTCGAAAAAAAACGAAGTAAGCTGTTATATGAGATTACTTCACTTTTATCGTAATGACGTTTCATACAAATGGCAAAAGAAATTATAAATAGAGTAGCAAGTAGTAAATTAATAACTATAGATCTTGAAGATTACTACCCTCAAGGAAAACGTGTTGTTTTTGATATTAAAAATTGGCTTTATGAAGAGTTAATTCTTCGTGAAAAAGATTTTAGAGAGCAGGTAAAGAACCATGATTGGTCTCAATACAAAGATAATTACATTGCTTTAACTTGTTCTTCTGATGCGATTATTCCTTCTTGGGCCTATTTATTATTAACGGCTCATTTATCTAGTTTTAGTAAAAAAATAATAGTAGGTGGTTTAGAAATGTTAGAAACTGTTCTTTACCAAGAAATAATTACTGATTTAGACCTTTCTAAATATCAAAATGTTCCTGTGATTATTAAAGGATGTACTAACAAACCTATCCCTCCCTCTGCTTATACTTTATTAATTAGCAAAATTCAACCTTTAGCAAAGACTATTATGTTTGGAGAAGCTTGTTCTACCGTTCCTTTATTCAAAAAAAATGCGAAAAATTAGTGACTTTTATAAAATAGAGTTGTCTAATAAAAGGCGTAGATTCGCGCTCTTAAAAAATTTAAAAATAATATAATGAAAAAAATAATTTTAACATTAGCATTTGTATGCTCTATTGCTTCTTTAAAAGCACAAACAGCAGAAGAACTAAAAAAAGATCTTGCAACTAAAAATGCCGAAATAGGTAAATTACAAGGTGAGGCTAATGCTTTACAATCTAAGATTGATGCTTTTCCTGGATGGAAATTTGGTGCTTTTGGTACTATTGGCGCAAATCTTTCAGGTTTTAACAACTGGTACTCTAATGCTGTACCTAACTCTTCGGCAGGTAATATAGGCATTACCGTTAATGGTTTTGCTAATTTAGATAGAGAGAAATATTTTTGGAGAAACTCTGCTAACGTAAACTTAGGTTGGGTTAAATTAGATGATAAAAACAACGCTAATGATGACACTGAATTTAAAGGAACTACTGATGTTTTTACAATAACATCTTTATTTGGTTATAAATTAACTAAAACTTTAGCTGTTTCTACATTAGCAGAATACAGAACTTCTTTTATTAAGAACTTTAATGACCCAGGTTATTTAGATTTTGGAGTTGGTGCTACTTGGATACCAATACCTGAATTAGTTGTTGTTGTGCATCCTTTAAACTACAATTATGTTTTTAGTAAATCAGGATCTGAATATACATCTTCTTTAGGTACTAAAATTGTTGCAGAATATAACAAGAAAATTGGTAACTTTAAATTTAGATCTAATTTATCTACCTTCCAAAGCTATAAATCTTCTGATTTATCAAATGCAACTTGGATAAATTCTATAGGATTTAATATATGGAAAGGTATTGGAATAGGAATTGAGTCTGGTTTAAGAGCTAATAAACAAGAAACGTTTAACTCTGATTTAACTAATTTTCCTTCATTAAATGCAACTCCAGGTAAAGTTCAGTCATACTGGTTAGCTGGTTTAAGCTTCGGTTTCTAATAAAAAAATATTAAAATATTTTACAAAACCTCAAGGAATCATATCCTTGAGGTTTTCTTTTTTGTTTACTTTAGCTTAATAAAATTTAAAAATAATGACTCTATTAATAATTTATGCAACAGTATCTATATTTTTCTCTTTCATATGTTCAATATTAGAAGCTGTATTACTAAGCGTAACCCCTACATTTGTTAATGTTAAGAAGAAAGAAGGAAAACTTTTTGCAACACAATTAGAAACTTTAAAAAAAGATGTAGACAAACCATTGATTGCTATACTTACCTTAAATACACTAGCACACACTGTTGGTGCAATTTTAGTTGGTACAGAGGCTAAGAAGATATTTAACGATGATGGATATGGTGTTTTTATCGTATCTGCATTAATGACTATTTTAATCTTAGTAGCCTCAGAAATCATCCCTAAGACAATTGGAGCTACCTATTGGAAGCAATTAGCTAACTTTACTACTAAGGCTTTAAAAGTAATGATTTTTCCTTTAAAATGGACAGGAATCTTATGGGTACTACAGTTAACAACTAAACTTATTGGCGGAAAAGGAGGTCATGGTGAAAGCGTTTTAAGTAGAGAAGATTTTTCTGTTATGACAGATATTGCAGAACAAGAAGGTGTCTTTCAGGAGAATGAAAGTAATGTAATTAGAAACATGCTAAACTTTAAAGATATTCAAGCAAAAGACATTATGACGCCTCGTACAGTTATCACAACTGCTGATGAAAATATAACGGTGCAATCATTTTTTGAGAACAACAAAGAATTACATTTTTCAAGGATACCTGTTTTTACTGATAAACCTGATAATATAACAGGATACATCTTAAAAGATCAAATGCTATTAGCTTTAATAGATAAAAGGGGTAATGAGCCTTTAAAATCTATTAAAAGAGATATAATTATTGCTAATAGAGATTTATCTATTCCTGATTTATTTAATAAGCTAGTTAAAAAACGTGAACACCTAGCCTTAGTTGTTGATGAATATGGATCGGTAAGTGGATTAGTAACACAAGAAGATGTTATTGAAACTTTACTCGGTTTTGAAATTATGGATGAAAGTGATAGCGTTGCTGATTTACAGAACTTAGCCAAGAAAAATTGGGAGAAAAAATCTAAAAATATAGATATTATTGATAAATCTGGTAAGTAGTAGTAGTAGTTACTTAAACATTATACCTCGCTCTAAAGCAGTTTTAAATCGTATAAAAAGACAAAAGGCAGTAATATAATATTACTGCCTTTTGTCTTTTTATACGATTTTGTTCTTCAACTATTTTAACTTACTATTCTATCTATAGAATAGGTTATACTAGTCTTTGTAACTGCAAATAAAATCACACTATTCTTAACTAATTTTCAACACCATCTTTTTTTAATTAAATAGTGTGTTGAAAGCAACCACATAAATCTTCCTTAACAAGTTTTGTCTATACATTTAAACTGCAGGTTTGGATTATTAGACACGACAGTTCGTTTTTATAGCATTAAGCTTAATTCCATTATAACAATATAAAAAGAAAAGTTCGAGCAATGCTCGAACTTTTCTTTTTAAGTGGTATTTACGATATATACTTAGTTATTAATAACCCAAGAGATATAATATAATTGTCCTATTTGACCAGATCCTGGTGCAACAACGTATTCTTTACCGAATAAATTTGTTCCTCCAATTTTAAATTTAGATTTCATTACAGGTATACTGTAACTTATCTGAGCATCAAGTACAGTTCTTGAACCAACATTTCCTTTTACGAATTGCGATACCCATCTATATTTATCTTGCCACCTAGCATTAACATTAAAACCAAAATTCTTAAATAAACTATTGTTTCCTAATTGAACTTTTACTGTATGCTTTGGTGTATTAAAATTAGGTTCAAAAAAACCTAAATCTTTATCTATAACTTCAAAATCAATAAAATTATAATTTATTCCAAAATCAAAAGACTTTAGCAATTTTGTGTTTAAAGCAATACCAAAACCATAAGAATTAACTTCTGATTTACTGTTTGTTGTAATGAAAGACTCTCTACTAAAATTACTCGGGTTATTTGTATTACCATAAATTGATTGTGTCGCTAAGTAATCCAAAACTAAAACATCATCAGTAATCGTTCCTTGTTGAATAATAGGATCTGCTAGTTCAGCCGTTGTTAATTTTCTATTTCCAAAAGGGTATACAAGACCTACTCCTGGAGTCACAACATCCTGCGTAAATAAAAAGTCTTTGTGTAAACTATAAAAACCATTAATATCTATATTAATATTATTGGTTTGAGTTATACCAAACATACTTCTATAACCTAATTCAAATGTTTGAACTTGTTCTGGTGTAACTTCTTTATATATAGATTTTACACGTGTAACAGGGTTACCTGTATCGTTAAATGTCGTTTGTGTTAATAAGGAGTTATTTATAATGTCATCACCCGTAATTGTACCTGGGTAAGTTGTAGATAATCCTGTAAAAGTATCAAAGTGAATTACACTCCCTTCTATAGAAACTCTATCTAAGTTATCTTTAGATGTACCTAAATTAATTTTCCTACCTGGTTGATTATATACATATTGTTCTTGTATCGTTGGATTTCTAAAACCTGTTTGATAAGAAGCTCTTAAAAAATGATTTTTCTCATCACCTAATGCATAATTTACAGCAAAACGAGGAGAATAATTACCTTCAAAATTTTGAGATTTATCATAACGAACAGAACCTGTTAATTTTAATCTATCTTCTAAAAATTTCTTTTGAATTTGAGTATAAAAACCAAATTCTTCTACTTCTATTTCTTTTTCTCCATCATTAAAAATTGTACCCTTAGAATCTGGGTTATATTGTCTAAAAGACCCACCTATTTGTACATCTCCCCAATCATTTAATAAACTAGTAAAATTATAATTTCCTTCAAAATGTTTATAAGAACTTTTATCATAAATTTTACTCCCTCCTTCAGTAATTAAAGTTTGTCTAATCCTATTCAATTCAGAATTAAATTCTGGTGTGCCTGGTTGTAAACCAAATGAGTCAGCATATTCTCTTGCTTTTCTTAAAATATCAGAATCGGCAGTTATATCATTAAAATCTACACCATTATCATTTAAACCTATTAAATAATCTGCCCCCCAAGACCCAAGTGTATTATTTACACTAGATGAAGCAGTAAGTACCGTACCTGTTCGATTTAAATCAAATGAATTACCTGCATCATTAACAGTGTAATAAGATCTTACATAGAAATTATCTCCTTTTATTTCAAACTTAGATTGATTTATGTAGTAATCTCTTTGCGCATACCTTGATGAAGCTTGAAATATATTGTCTCCTCGAGCTAATCTTGAACTTAATATTAATTCTAATGATTCATCTTTAAAAGGTCTATAATGAAAAGATGCATCAAACTTTAAATTTTTAGATTTATAGTCATCTAACAACTCTATTTCTGAATAACCAGTTCTACTAACTCGTGCATCTTGAGGTAAATTTACGTTGAAAAATCTTTGTCCGATATCTACAATACCTATACTGTTATTAAATTCATCACCGTATACGTTTACTCCGTCGTAATTAAGAGGACTATCTACCTCACCTTCAATAATTTCATTAGAGTCTATTTGTTTATTTCTTGTATCGTTTGTATGCCATTCTTCAGCTTCAAAATACGAAAAATTCACTTTTGCAGCAAAAGACTCACTAAATTTATAAGCCATACGTATAGAAGCATCATAAATATTATTGTTTCCTGCTAGTTTTTGGTAAGTGTAACCACTTTTCAGTAAAAAACTAATCCCTGTAAAATCAAAAGGACTTTTAGTATTCATTAACATCATTCCATTATAGGCATTTGCTCCATATAATGCAGAAGATGCTCCTGGTAAAACCTCTACACTATGAATATCTAAATCTGACACACCTGTAAGATTACCTGGACTAAAATTTAAAGCTGGTGCAGTTGTATCCATACCATCTACCATTTGAACGAATCTAGAATTACTAAAATCCGAGAAACCTCGTGTATTTATTGATTTAAATCCGTAACTCCCTTCCCTAGATTGTACACCTTTTAGGTTTGCTAAACCATCATAAAAAGAACTTGAAGATGTAGTTTTAATATCGTTTAAACCAAGTCTTTCTATAGTAACTGGAGACTCTATGATTCTCTCAGGTACTCTAGAAGCAGATATTACTATTTGATCTAACAAAAAGCTTTCTTTTAAAATAACCCTAATTGATTTCTCTATACTTGTAATAAGTATTTCTTCATCTTGATAACCGAAAGCAGAAACCCTTAAAGTTACAGGTAACTTTTGGCTAAGACTCAACGTGAATTCTCCTTCCTGATTTGACACAGTACTTTTACCTCCTAAAGTAACCTTAGCATTATAAAAAGGCTCTAGATACTCATCATATACTAAACCCTTTAGCTCTACTTGTGCGTAAGACATTAACGCACACATTGTAAAGACAACTATTAATAATTGTTTTTTGAACATTTTAAAAAATTTACTATTATATAATTATGAAATTATTCTTCTAAAGAGAAATTAATTGGAAAACCATATTTTGTAGATATACGTTTTCCCTCTTTTTTAGCAGGTTTAAATCTAGGTAACTTTGAAACTACACGAATAGCTTCATCATTTAGTATTTCACCATTATCTGGACCTAACGTTTTAATATTTTTAACATAGCCATCCTTATCGATAATAAATCGCACCCAAACCTCACCTTCTAAATGAGATCTTACAGCCTCTGCTGGGTAATTAAAGTGTTTAGATATATGGCTTACCATTTCGTTATTAAAACAGTCTGACCTTTCACCTTTCTTTGCTTTTTCGCACCCTTTAAAAGTTGGTATTCTATCTGCATATGTAAATCTTAATGCTTTACTAACTTCTTCTTTCGAAAGCTTATCTTTTAACCTTTCAATATTACTTTTTGCTTTCGTTTCCTTTAAAGCACTTACAGATTTTAAATTAGCTGTTTGTTCTTTTACGGGCAATGAACTTACTCCTGAAGTAGTTAAACCACTAACTGGAGCTGTCGCATTTTTAATAGATGATGCATCTACACTAGAAGCGCTTAAACTATTAGCTGAAGCTGTTGCTTTTCTTTTCAATACTCTTCTTCTAGCTGATACTTTAACTCTAATTTGACGTGATCTTTTATCTTTCGATTTTTTTAATGGGGTAATTGCACATTTTGTAATACTGTTTAAATCAACTTCAGAACTTTCATCAGGCGATTCACAAACTTCTTGCGAAGAAGCAATACATACACTAAAAACAAAAAACACAAAAAACAATAAACTTCTCATAACTAAGGGTTTCATTTAAATAAATTCATTTAACAAATACTTTCTTAGGGGGGTGCAAAGGTACTTACAAAAAATATAATTTACAAAAAAAAGAGGAATGAATTAAATTCATTCCTCTTTTTTTTGTAAAAATCTTATTTTTAATCATTTATCACCCAAGAAATATAGTATAAAGACCCTATTAAACCTGAACCTGGCGCAACGGTATATTCTTTACCTGATAAGTTTGTTCCTCCGATTTTAAATCTAGATTTCATTGAAGGTATTCTGTAATTAAGCTGTGCATCTAAAATAATTCTATCTTCAACAGCACCATTTAAGAAGCTAGATTGCCATAAAAACTCATTTTGCCATCTAACATTAACATTAAACCCAAAATTCTTAAACAAATTAGCATTACCCAGCATAAATTTAACTTGATGTTCTGGAGTATTATAACCTGGCTGAAAGTTTGGATCTGAGACTTGATCAAAAATCATTTTACTTAAAGTATAGTTAGCCCCAAAATTAAAATCTTTAAACACCTTTGTTGTTATTCCAACACCAACACCATAAGAGTCAACATTAGCCTTAGTATTTGTATTTAATGTGAACTGTGTTAAATCTTCATTATCAAAAGCACTATTACCATTAGCTGCTAAACCATCATAGTTAGGTACTAAAACATTCTTAAATGCAACAAAGTCTTTATATTGATTATAATAACCATTAACATCTAATTCAATAATACTAGTAGCACCAACATTAACAATACTTCTATATCCTAATTCGTAAGAAGTTACTCTTTCTGGTTTTATTAGATCAATATTAGATTTAACTAAACTCCCATTTTCTAAAATAAATGCTTTTTTAAAAGCATCTTGTCCTGTTAATGTATTTGTACTTCCATCATTATTATTAACTATACCAGAAAATCGGTCTAAATTATCAAGAGATGTTCCTAATATAAATCTATTAGGACCTGATTGTAATCCAAAATACTGTTCTGTTGTACTCGGATTTCTAAAACCAGTTTGATATGAAACTCTTATTATTTTATTTTTACTTCCACCTACATCGTAGGTTAAAGCAATTCTTGGCGAATAATTCCCTTTAAAATTCTTAGCTTCATCATAACGTAATGACCCTGTAAACTTTAAACGTTCGTCTAATAGTTCTTTTTGAACTTGCGCATATAAACCAAACATGTCTGACTTAATAGGACCGTCTTTATCAGTAAACAAAGTTCCTTGAGAATTAATGTTAAATTCACGATAAGAACCCCCTACTTGAATTTCAGCCCAACTAATTAAATTTTTAAAATTATAATTACCATCAACATGATAATAACCAGTTTGATCAGCAACGCCAGCACCTCCTTGATTTATCGGTCTATCTTTAATCCCTTCTAAAGCGTCTTTAAACTGAGATGTACCTGGCTTTAACCTATTTCTATCTGCGAAAGTTCTTGCTTGAAGATCACTTCCTCCTAAAACTCCAGGCACAAATCCTGAATACGCTGTAGCATACTCAGTAAACCATGCTCTAGACGGGTTATATGTTTCATTTAACGCAGCTCCAGCAAATCGCAAATCATGTGCTCGGCCAGATTCGTTACCTGTATAATACCCTCTCAAAAAGAAATTCGCACCTAAAATCTCTAATTTATGCTGCTCTAAATAATAACCTTCTTGAGAAAACCTATTAGTACCTTGGTATAAGTTGTTACCCGTTGAAAAACGAGAGTTAAAAACTATTTCTAGCTTATCATTCCCCATAGGTCTATAATGTAATGAACCATCAAATTTTACGCTATGTCCATCATACTCATATAATTCTTTTTCAGAATATCCAGTTCTACTAACTCTACCTATTCCAGGTATCGTTATAACAAATTCATCACCATAAAAATTAACACCATCATAATCAGAAGTATCATTTCTATTTCCTTCTTTAACAACTCCACCTACGCCTGATGTGTTACGATCATCATTAGCATGCCATTCCTCTGCTTTATAAGCAACCATGTTAACTTTTCCTGCAAAATAATCACTAAACCTATAGGCCATTCTTATTCCACCATCATAAAATTGATTATTTCCAGCTTCCTTTTGCGATGTTATACCTGTCTTAAAATAAGCACTGATTCCATCATAATCAAAGGGGTTTTTACTCGTCATTAATAAAATACCATTAAATGCATTTGCACCATACAAGGCTGAAGAAGCACCAGGTAATATCTCTACATTTTTAACATCTAAGTCCGACAATCCTAAAAGATTACCTGCAGAAAAATTTAATGCTGGAATTGAGGTTTCAACTCCGTCTACTAACTGAACAAACCTTGTGTTATCAAAAGTAGAAAAACCACGTGAATTTATCGATTTATAACCATAGCTAGCCTCTCTAGATTCAATTCCTTTTAAATTCGTTAATCCATCATAAAAAGAAACAGAAGTGTTTTTTCTTATATCAGAAACACCTATTCTTTCAATCGTTACAGGCGATTCGATTATACGCTCTGGTGATCGTGATGCTGATATTACAACTTCATCTAAGGTCGTATTCTCTTTAAGAATAATATTTAACTCCTGATCTCCGTTAAGAACATCGACCTCTTCTGATTGATAACCTAAAGCCGTAACTTTAATTTTAAAAGGAAATTTAGCAACTCCTTTTAACGTAAAACTACCATCAAATTCAGAACTAATTCTTTGATTTCCAAAAGTAATTAGAGCACTTGGGAAAGGCTCTAGATACTCATCATAAATTTTCCCAGCCATAGACACTTGCGCTGATATTGACGCACTGCATATAATAAAAAAAACTGTAAGTAATTTTTTAAACATATATAATAGTATTTAATTAATAATAATTGAATAAGATTCTAATAGTAAATTATTCTTCTAAAGCAAAGGCTATGGGAAAGCCATATTTCACAGCAATCCTTCCTCCATTTTTTCTCGCCGGAATGAATTTTGGTAATTTTAAGACCACCCTAACAGCCTCTTTATTAAGTATACTAGCATTTTTAGGTCCCAATGTTTTTATATTTCGAATATCACCGTTTTTGTCGATAATAAAACGAACCCAAACATCTCCCTGAATTGACTCTTTTACTGCTTTACTCGGGTACCTGAAGTGTTTAGATATATGGCTAATCATTCCTTCATTGAAACAATCCATACTTTCAGATTTTTTCACTTTCTTACACCCCTTAAACATTGGTAATTTATCTACTGTAGTAAATCGTGAAGCTTTTTTAACTTCTTCTGCAGATAATTTCTCCTTAAGACTTTCAATACTATTTTTTAAAGACAATGTTTTTGTTATTTCTGTCTTTTCATTAGTACTTTTTACACTAGCAAGACCAACACCCGTTGCTCCTGACACATTTTGCTTCTTCAAAGCTTCTCTTTTCTTAAGATATCTTCTACTAGCAGATACTTTAACAGATATTTGCCTAGTTTTTTTATCTCTCTTATTTTTAGACTCTTTAATAGAACATTTAGTTATACTATTTAAATCTAATTCGTTTTCTTCTGGAGATTCACAAACCTCTTGTGACATAATGTTAACTGAAATAAAAAAAACGAACATTAATGTTATCTTTTTTCTCATACTACTTAGGGTATTATATTTTTAAATCAAACATTTAATATATACTGCAAAGATAGTAAAATCAATACATGCATAAAAAACATTAATATAGCTAAAAACAGATAAATACTATTATAGCTTAACATAATACACTCTTAGCTTTAATCTAAACTAAAACTCATCGAAAAACTATAAAAAACATTCAACTCTTTACCATCTTGTTTCCCTGCTTTGAAAACAGGTAATAAGGAAACTATTCTTTTTGCCTCAATATTTAAAACCTCCTGATATTTATCTCCTGACGCTTTTATATTTTTAATTTCACCTTTTTTATCAATAATAAAACTTACAGTTATGTCTCCTTCAATTCCTTGTTGGATTGCTTTATCAGGGTATTGAAACGTAGTATTTATATGCTTCTGAATTTCAGAATTAAAACACACTAGTTTGTCTACCGTACTATCTAAACAAGAGGTAAATAAAGGTATTTCTTCTACTGAATCGAAAGAAACTTCCTTTTCTTTAGATTCTAGTGCCTCTAACACCAAATCTATTTTAAAATCATTGACAACCTGAATATCAGAAATAGTTTTTTCTTTTAGGCTACTTGCTAATTCAGCAGCTTCTTCTAAATAAACTCTCTTTTTAAAGTATCTTTTACTAGATACAATTACGTCATCAACCTTTTGTTTTTTTTGTTTTTTCTCTACAGCACATTTATTAAGTGTATTCACATCAATTAGCGCCTTGTCTTCCAACAAACAAACCTTTTGTGAAAAAATTTGAAATACAGAAAAACACATCAACAATATTACAGTTATATTTTTCATCTTTATTTAATTTTAAGTAAACAAATAACCTGCTTTAACGAATTGCTAAAGCCCATTAAATATTATTTACATAAGGTTATTTAATAAAAATGATGCATGTGTCGTTACTTTTTTTCTTTGCAAAATTTCATCAGCAAAAATTGTTACTAATTTCAAACGGAGGGGATTGTAGTTTTTCATTTTTAGGGGGTTTTGGGGGGCTTAATATATTTAAAATAAACTTATTAACTATTTTAGTAAAATGAGTCTAAATATAATAAAAAAACGCAAAAGTAAAAAATATTTTTACATGTTTTCACTTTTAAAAATTCACTTATCTACTTATTTACTCGTATTCTTGGTATAAAAAATTATTATAAGGAAAACGCTGAATATGTATTTTCTTAACTAATTCATACACCTTTTCTTTAAAATTTTCTAAATTATCTTTATTAAGTGCAGAAATAAATAGACTTTCTTCTTCTAAATCATTCATCCATGTTTTTTTCCAATCATCTAAAGTATAATGAGCTTTTGTTTTTTCTGTAATTAAGTCATCCTCATCAATTGTTTCATATGTATACGCGTCAATTTTATTAAATACCATTACGGTTGGTTTATTTGCGCTACCAATTTCATCTAAAATTTTATTTACAGATGCAATATGGTCTTCAAAATTTGGGTGACAAATATCTACGATATGCAATAATAAGTCAGCTTCACGAACTTCATCTAAAGTAGATTTAAATGATTCTACCAATTGCGTTGGTAACTTTCTAATAAAACCAACAGTATCTGTCATTAAAAACGGGAGATTCTTTATAACAACCTTTCTTACCGTTGTATCAAGCGTTGCAAATAACTTATTTTCTGCAAACACATCACTTTTACTTATTACATTCATTAAAGTTGACTTACCAACATTAGTATACCCTACTAATGCCACACGAACCATTTTACCTCTATTTTTTCTTTGTACTGCCATCTGCCTATCAATAGTGGCAAGTTTCTTCTTTAACAAAGTGATTTTTTCTCGAATAATACGACGGTCAGTTTCTATTTCTGTTTCACCAGGCCCACGCATACCTATACCTCCTTTTTGCTTATCAAGGTGAGTCCATAATCTTGTTAATCTAGGTAATAAATATTGACATTGAGCCAACTCTACTTGTGCTTTAGCTGAACTTGTTTGAGCTCTACTTGCAAAAATATCAAGAATTAAATTTGTTCTATCTAACACCTTACAATCTAAAATATTTTCAATATTTCTTAATTGCGCAGGTGATAGTTCATCATCGAAAATTGCTGTACCTATATTGTGTGATTCAATATACATTCTAACCTCCTCTAACTTCCCTGTTCCTAAAAAAGTTTTAGGATTCGGTTTCTCCATTTTTTGCACAAAACGCTTTACAGCAACACCTCCAGCAGTTAAAGTTAAAAATTCTAACTCATCTAAATATTCTTCAGATTGCTTTTCGTTTTGATGCTGGGTTATAATACCAATTAAAACCGCTTTTTCTGATACTGCTTCACGTGTTTCTGTCATAGTATGCAAAAGTACAAATTTATCAATTGAACCTATCTCTTTTAATTTGTTCTTTATATTGTAGATTATTGTACTATATCAGCGACTTTATTTTTAAGTATCGGTAATACACTTTGTGAGAACCAAGGGTTTTTAGTTAACCAAAATCGATTTCTTGGTGATGGATGAGGCAAAACCATGTATTTAGGTAAATATTCTTCAAAAGAACTCACTGTATCAGTTAGAGTTCTTTTTGCCGTATTTTTCAAATAATATTTTTGAGCATACATTCCTATTAAAATTACCAGCTCTACATTTAACATTTTCTCTAATAATAAATGATGCCATTGAGGTGCACATTCTTTTCTAGGTGGTAAATCTCCAGATTTTCCTTTTCCTGGATAACAAAACCCCATAGGAATAATTCCAAAATTCTCCATGTTATAAAATTGTTTATCGGTAACTCCAAGCCATTTTCTTAACTGTTTTCCACTCGCATCATCCCAAGGAACACCTGAAGTATGAACTTTAACTCCTGGTGCTTGACCTATAATTATAATTTTTGACACTTTTTGAGCAATTACAACTGGTCTAGGCTCTATAAAATTTTCACAAATTTTACATTGTTGAATTTCTAATAATAAATTTTTCATCTTATAAAGTTAACATTAAAGCATAAAAAAACACTCGCTTTTCTTAAAACGAGTGTTTTCTTTCAAAACCTTATAATAACTTAATGGTTTATTGCATAACCAGCTGCTTTACCAAACTCGGCTAATTGCTCTAAAATGTTTTTGAAAAAGTTTTGAATCCCCTTTAGTAATTGTTTTTTCATAATTATAATTATTATTATTTCCCCACCACAAATACAGATATTTAACTAACTGTCTTTTAAGTAAATAACAATTATTGTGTGTTTGGTATATAATTATGTATAACTGGTGATTTCTGTTTTATAAGTTACAAATAAATTAAATCTTTATGAAATCATTAAATGCGACATAGTAAGGTTGGTCCTTAAAAACAGGTAATTCTACACTCTCTGCATTTGCAATACCCACACCTGCAAACCATATTTTTGCATTTTGTTTTTTTGCATGTTCTTTAAATGTTTCCATCCATAAAACATCATATTCTTCTGGTGTCTGAATATTATTCGTTGTTTTTACTAAAACAAAAATGGTAGGTTCTCCTTTTTTAAATAGAACAAACTGCGGATGCTTTTTTAACTGACTATTAATTGCAACAAATTCATAACCTTGTTCTTGCAATTTTTTACCCACAATATTCATCCCTAAGTTATGAAGTTCTTGCTTGTTAAGTATCTGCATTATTTTCTCTTGCGTCGTAAATTAAAGTTTTTATCTCCTTTTGTCTTTGGTTTTTTATATTTTTTCGCAATCTCTCTACGATAAGATCCCCCTTGATTCGTTTTACTATTCTTTTCACTCTTTTCATGAAAAGCAGGACCAGGAACATACTCTAGAGAAGTTCTGTTCTTATCACGCTCACCTTCTTCTTTAGGTCGCTCTTCTTCTGTTAATTGCTTAGTAATTTCAACCTGTTCAGGAATTTCAACTTTCGGAATTTCATAATTCATCAATTCCTCAATACGCTGTTTAGCCTCTTGTTCTTTTACTGTTGAAAAAAGGATTGTTTTACCTTCACGTTCTGCACGACCTGTACGACCAATTCTGTGCATATAATTTTCTGGAAAATACGGAGTATTAAAGTTTATTACATGTGTAACTTCCTCTAAATCTAATCCACGAGCAATAACATCAGTTGCTATTAATATTCGTTTTTCGCCTTTATTAAATTGTTCAATAGAACGTAAACGATAATTTTGTGTTTTATTAGAATGTATTACACACGATTGTGATGGAAATTCTTCTTTTATACATTCAAATAATCTATCTGCATTTCTTTTGTTTGGAGCAAAAACTAAGACTTTACTATACTCTTGTCTATTAGATAATAATTCACTTAATAAATTAACCTTTGTATAAAAGTTAGGAACATCGTAACTAATTTGCTGAATATTATCTAATGGAGTTCCACTAACTGCTATAAATATTTTTTTAGGTGCAGTAAAAAAATCATCAATCAATATCTCTACATCTTCAGTCATTGTTGCCGAAAACATAATGTTTTGGCGACGTACTGGTAATAGGTCGAAAATATTTAATAATTGAAATCTAAAGCCTAAATCAAGCATTACATCTACTTCATCAATCACTAATTTCTGGATTGATTTCAATTTTAAAACCTTACTTACTGCTAAGTCATACAAACGCCCCGGAGTAGCCACAATAACATCTGCACCTTGCGCAACAGCTTGTTTATGTCTATTTAAAGGAATTCCTCCAAATACACCAACAGTACGTAAGTTCATGAATTTCGAAAGTTTTTCAATTTCATTTACAACCTGAACTACTAATTCACGTGTTGGTACTACAACAAGCACTCTTGGGTGTTGTTGATTAGAAAATTTCAAATCACGAAGTATAGGCAACATATAAGCAAATGTTTTACCTGTACCAGTTTGAGCGATACCTACAACGTCTTTACCTGATCGTATGATAGAAAAGGCTTCTTCTTGAATTGGTGTTGGTTGTACAAAACCTAATTCTTCAATTGAATTTCGTAATGGATTTGATAAATCTAAATCTTGAAAAGTAATCATTTACAGTAATTTGCCGCAAAGGTACGGTTTCTATACTCAAATACCATAAGTATATTTCTTTGACGAAAAGTAAAGTTTTTAACGTTATTTTCATCTTTTTTAAACATAAAAAAACCGATACACTACTGTACCGGTTTTGTAAATTATTCATAGTTCTTCTTACCTAAGAATAGTTTTTTTTCTAGGATTAATATCTAATCTATAATTCACTCTTACATAACGATAAGTTAAGAATTACATTAATATTATCATACCTATTTTTAAGCTTATAATTCCTAAAAATTATTACCAGGGTTTTCTGGGCTTCCAGCTTGCGCTTTTTGCGGATTTAAAATCATATAGGTTCCAATAGCCGTTAAAGCAGCGTATTTACTATAACCTCCTATTTTTTTCAATGCCTCTTTTCTAGAAATATCTTTACTTTTATTTTCAATTTGTTTTTTCATAATGATATGTTGTATTACTCTAAAATAATTTTCTTGCTAACTTTTCCTAAACTAGAACTTAATTCTACGATGTAAACTCCTGCAGCAGTTTTTGGTAATTGAACTACATGAACTCCTATTGATTTAAGTTCTGTACTAATTACTTTTTTACCTAAAATAGAATATACATTTACGGATGCTTTATCAGCTTGTAAACCAGCAATAGTTAAACTATTATTAGCAGATTTGTATATGCTTACATTTTCTAAATCTTGTATAACATTAATATCTTCTGGATTTTTAGCACTTGTATGAATGTAGAATTGACCGATACTATTTGTATCCGTTTTTAAAGTAATCGTATAATCTTCTTTAGATAAGTTCGTAAATACATTATTATCTCTATCTTCTAAATACATTTCAATACCGTTTGGTAAATTTGAAGTCTCTGCAGAGAAAACTACCGTTTTTCCAGCTTTCGCTTTTAAACCAACAGGAACTACTGTGGTTTCATAGTCTTGATTAGGTAATGCTTGGATTGCAAAATCAATACCTTTACTGTTACCAACTAAATGAGAGAATACTTTAAAATTAGAGTTTGTACCTGTAAAAGTTCCAACATCAGAACCAGGATCTAAACCTTTGGTTTTGCTGTTTATGTATCTAATTTTTGTTGAAGATGAATTTTTATCTTCAGTTATATTTAAAACTATTTCTGGGTAGTTTACTCCACTACCTCTTAAGAAAACATTTCCAATTTGATGAGTTTCCATTGCTTCAGTAAAACTAACAGAAGTTCCACCTGCATCAGGAGCGTGCACAAAGAATCCTTGTCCTGGAGCAATATAGAAAGCTGCATCATCTACAGATTTTTCTACATAAGCTGTTCCATTCCATAAATATAAACCAGCTCTTGAAGGATCAAGATTTCCTGCATCAATATTTACTTTCAAAAAGTTATTCGTTGCATCGGCAGCATTACTAGCATTTAAAGATGCTGTATATGGGTTACCTACTAAATTCCATCTATTTCCTGCTGGGTTATCCCCACCATCAGTAATTGGAAAAGTTTTATCAGTAGTATTTAAAGTTCCTGAGAAATTTAAAGTACCTCCAGTATTTTTTTGCATTGAATATCCTTTACCTGTAGTAAATGTTCCGGCAGTCGTTAATGGGTTTGCTCCTGTACCTGCACCTGTTGCTCCTGTGTAGTAGTTCCAACGAGAAGCACTTACAACGTTATTTTCATAAGGAGCAATTGCATATTTATTTCCACTAGTATTAACATTTCCAGAGAAAGTACTAATATTTCTACCTGAAATTGGAGCGGAAATTAAATGCCAGCTTGTCGATAAATATCTGTGGTAATCTACATTGCTAATCCCTGTATGATTTCCTTTAACAATTAAAGAACCGTTAGTAGAAGCATTTGATAATATATTAACTGTTCCATTTTGGTTCAAGTTACCATTAATTGTAATAGATGAATTACCAAGAAGATTAAAAGCTCCACCTATACTTACACTTAAATCGTTCACAGTAACATTACTTATATCTAAGTTAATAGTATTAGTCGCTACATTCACATTATCTGTACTAATAGGCAATCTTCCTAATGACCAGTTACTTGGCACTGACCAACTTCCGCTAGCTAACGTATATGAATTTGTTTGATTTGACTCCGATGTGAAATTTAAAGAAGTCGCATCAGCAATACCTGCATAATTGTTATTAGCAGCATCTTTAAAAGCGGTATTATCTATTTGGATATAATATCCAGTATTTAAATCAAAATCAGAAAAAGGATTGATAGTCGCAGTAGTCGTACTTACGGTAACAGCAGCTGTAGTAACATCTATCATTTCAATCGTGCTATTATCTGAGGTCTTTTTTATAAGTATGTTTCCTGTTCCTTTGCTAATGTTTTCATTAAAGGTCAATACAATATTTTGACTAAGAACTGCTCCTGTAGATCCATCTGAAGGGTTTGAAGAACTTAGAGTAGGGACAGTATTATCTGAAACTATTGATACCGTGGCGTCAGCAATTCCAGCAATTCCAGGATCATCAGTCAACACATCAGAAAAGTTACTCCCTGTAATAGTTCCTTGAGCAGAAATTTGGCTACCTCCACTAAAAGGGTTATTAATTAATACATCGTAAGTAATCGTAACCGAACCACCTGCCGCTATTGTTCCTAAACTAATAGAAACTCCCGTGTTCCCTAAAGTATTTCCTAGAAAAATAGTTCCTTGGTTTGTGGTTACAGAACCTACAACCAATGTTGAATTTGCGTCAGGTGTTACGTTATACATAACCAGTGTTGCATCGACATCTGGATTAGAAATAACCACAGTATATCGTATAGTTTCTCCTGCATTTAATTCGCCATTAAAGTCATTATCTATCATTAAAGCATCTATTTTGGTAGCAGATAACAGAGCAGCTGAATTTACATCTATCTTAGTTGGGCTAGTTTGTAAGTTAGGGCTACCTGCATCATCTTCGGCTACTACATACACATCATAAGCAGTTGCATAAGTAAGACCGGTAACACTAAAAGCGTTGGTAAAACCACCAGAACTTACCGTAGCATTAGCACTTTTTAGGGCAGCACCTCCGTCTGATGCAGTTCCTGCTTTTACCTCTGCTGAGGTAGGTGCAGAAGCGCCATTGGAAACGATAACATAATATATTGTTCCTCCTTCATTAATATCTGTATTTAATGTAAAACTTGTTCCAGCTATACTTGCCGCAGATGGCGTACTATTTTCGAAAACTGGAGCAGTGGTATCTGCTACTACAATTTGGATAACACTGGTCACTACTGTCCCAATATCATCTGTTACCCAATAAGTATAAGCCCCAGCAACTAACCCTGTAATTGTTGAAGTCGTAGCTCCATTACTCCAAGCATAAGAATAAGGAAACAAACCTCCAGTTGCATTAACCGTTATGCTTCCATCTAAAGCTCCACTTGAGGAAACATCATTTTTGGTAACGACTACGCTTAAAGGTGCTTCAGTAGTTACATCAATTTTTGTGGGACTGTTTTGTAAGTTAGGGATACCTGCATCATCTTCGGCTACCACATACACGTCATAGGCAACCTGAGAAGTAAGCCCGGTAACACTAAAAGCATTCGTAAAACCACCAGAATTCACCGTAGCATTGGCGCTCTTGAGTGCGGCTCCTCCACCTGATGCAATTCCCGCTTTTACCTCTACTGAGGTAGGTGCAGAAGCTCCGTTGGCAACGATAACATAATATATTGTACCTCCTTCATTAACATCTGTATTTAAAATAAAACTCGTTCCTACAATACTTGCCGCAGATGGAGTACTGTTTTCAAATACCGGAGCAGTAATATCGGTAGTCGTTACATCTACTTTGATTGGGCTGGTTTGTAAGTTAGGGATACCTGCATCATCTTCGGCTACTACATACACATCATAAGCCGTTTCGGAAGTAAGCCCGGTAACACTAAAAGCATTCGTAAAACCACCAGAATTCACCGTAGCATTGGCGCTCTTGAGTGCGGCTCCTCCACCTGATGCAATTCCCGCTTTTACCTCTACTGAGGTAGGTGCAGAAGCTCCGTTGGCAACGATAACATAATATATTGTACCTCCTTCATTAACATCTGTATTTAAAATAAAACTCGTTCCTACAATACTTGCCGCAGATGGAGTACTGTTTTCAAATACCGGAGCAGTAATATCGGTAGTCGTTACATCTACTTTGATTGGGCTGGTTTGCAAATTAGGGCTACCTGCATCATCTTCGGCTACCACATACACATCATAGGCAACCTGAGAAGTAAGACCAGTAACACTGAAGGTATTGGTAAAACCACCAGAATTCACCGTAGCATTGGCACTCTTGATAGCGGCTCCTCCTCCCGATGCAGTTCCTGCTTTTACCTCTGCTGAGGTAGGTGCAGAAGCTCCGTTGGCAACGATAACATAATATATTGTACCTCCTTCGTTAATATCTGTATTTAAAGTAAAACTCGTTCCTGCGATACTTGTCGCAGAAGGTGTACTATTTTCGAAGACCGGAGCGGTCACATCGGCAGCCGAAATATTAACTTTATAAATCATATCTAAAGCGCTCTGTGCGCCACCATTAAAGTACAAAAACCCATCACTTACACTAGCTCCTCCACTTTGATCATAATAGATATTTGCCGCACCTTTTACATCAAAAGTATACGTTTGACCAGAGATAAGGATAATCCCCCCACTGGACAAATCAAATGTTTCAAAACTACCAAGTCCGCTACCCACTGAAGCGAGTCCTGACACCGTTGAACCAACCTGAACTCCTCCTGTTCCTGCACCATTGTATACATCAACACTGAAGCTGGCATCCGCTGCGAGCCATTGCAATTCAATAGAACCTAGTGTTCCTGAACAATCGGCAACAAATGATTGGCCAAGATCACCCGTGGCAGTATTTGTATTTGAAACATTAGTATTGGATTCAACACATGGGGCAACAACAACAGCAGTAGCAAAATCAAAATTATCGAAAGCAATAGACACCCCATTGGTAGTACCTACACCTGCGTCTGTTCCAATAAAAGCGACCCGTACAATATTCTCCCAATCTCCATTGAAAGTAAGCGTACCAGACTCTGCTCCAGAAGCATCTTTAGTATAGGTAATAGAGCCAGCGGCATCGCTTGTAGTGAAATCTACATTGTCTGTAGCTACTTCTGTATCTCCAGCATCATAGCCCTTTATAATAAAATTTTCAGTACGAACACCAGCTGATCCAGTAAAAACGCTGGCATCCAGTGAAACTAATTTAAAAGAATTGCCGGTAGAGCTCTTAAAACCTACTTCGGTCAAAACTGCGAGAAGCGTATAATCCAAGCTCATAAAACGTGCATTACCTATCGGAAAAAAAAGAGTCCCCAGTTCACTACCACCACTATTTGCGATTACACTATTTGCTGTTACTTGAACACCTGCTTTACTGGTAGTATAGGTAATACCATCTACAGTTCGTCCACTTGTAGTAGTTGGAATAAGTGCCCCATCGAATGCATTACCAGAGTAATTTTCATCAGCAGGAGCTTGAGAATAAGTTTCATGTGAAAAAACAAAAAACAGAAAAAAAGTAAATAGAAAAGTAATGTTCTTCATATTAGTTTGATTTAGGGATAATAATCAACAAATATGAGAAGAAAAAAATGTGAAGAAAAAAAAATGTTATGTTTGGGGCTTTCTATGGGAATCTATAGTAATCTGTTCTATTTTAATCGTAAAAAACCGATACATTACTGTACCGGTTTTGTAAATAATTTCTAATCCTTCTTAATCTAAGAATTATTTTTAGAATGGATATCTAATCTATTATTTATAAGAATTACTATAATATCATCAGAACTGTTTTTTTAATATATAGTTCCTAAAAATTATTACCTGGATTTTCTGGACTTCCAGCTTGCGCTTTTTGTGGGTTTAAAATCATATAGGTTCCAATAGCGGTTAAAGCAGCGTATTTGCTATAACCTCCTATTTTTTTTAATGCCTCTTTTCTAGAGATATCTTTACTTTTATCTTGAATTTGTTTTTTCATAATGATATGTTGTATTACTCTAAAATAATTTTCTTGCTAACTGTTCCTAAACTAGAACTTAATTCCACGATGTAAACTCCTGCAGCAGTTTTTGGTAATTGAATTACATGAACTCCTGTTGATTTAAGTTCAGTACTAATTACTTTTTTACCTAAAATAGAATATACATTTACGGATGCTTTATCAGCTTGTAAACCAGCAATAGTTAAACTATTATTAGCAGATTTGTATATGCTTACACTTTCTAAATCTTGTGCAATATCAACATCTTCTAAGTTTTTAGCACTTGTGTGAATGTAGAATTGACCAGTACCTTTAGCAGTACTTTTTAACGTTACTGAATGATTCTCTTCAGAAATATTTACTAAAGTATTATTAATTCTATCTTCTAAAAATACATTAGTGTTATCTGGTAGGTTTTGTGCTTTTACAGAAAAGGTAATTTTCTTGCCAGCTTCAGCAATTAAACCTACAGGTATAACAATTTTTTCAAGGTTTTGATTCGGTAAAGTTTGAATCGCTAATTTTTTACCTTTGCTATCAGAAACCAATTCAGTATATACTTTGAATTTGTAATCTGTACCTCCAAACATTTTAGAATCGTATCCATTATCAAAACCAGTAGTTTTACTATCAGCATAAAAGACTTTAGTAGCACTCTTATTAGTTCCTTCTTCTACAGATAATTCAAAAGTAGATTTTGGAGCTTCTCTCATAAATGTATCCGCATTTTGATGACTTCTGTTGGCAGTTGTAAAAATTACAGCGCCTCCAGTTGAAGCTTCTACAAAAAATGCTTGTCCTGGAGCAACTTCTATAGGGCTTGCGTTATTGTATGTTACATACGCTGTTCCGTTCCATAACCAAACAGTCTCTTCAGTTAAAACTGCTGTATTAGTAGTTGTAAATGTTGCAGAATTTATAAAAGCAGTAAAAGGGTTACCTAGTAAGTTAAAATTTGTAGTAGTTCCTGTTGATACACCAAATATTACATTAGAAGTGTTTAAAGCGGTACCTGTAGAAGATATATCACCAGCAGTAGCTAATTGTGCCGATATTCCCATTCCTGGAGTTACGTTACCTGTACTACCTGCGTTTACATATGCCCATTGAGAAGCATTACTATTTTCATAAAGACCAATACCAATATTACCTGGAGTACTACCTGTTGCAAAAGTATTATTTGCTATTACATTTTGTAATGTTTCATTAGCAATAGGTGTAGAAACTAAATACCAATCACCTGTTGTAGGTAAGTTTCTTTTATAAGTAACAGTACCTGTTGTTGTACTATTAGGAATAAAACTTGCTCCAGAATTAATGGTTAATGAATTAAATGTTACCGAAGCATTAGCTGTTGGGTACATCATTAAACCACTAGGAATAGTAATATCTGCATTTGCAGTAGGAATAACAGTTGGATTCCAGTTTAATGATTGCGCCCAATCAGTATTCAATGCCCCTGTCCATGTAGCCATAGGAGGTGCATTATTTACTATAAAAGTATTATTATTTGTTCCTGTTGGTGTTAAATTAGTTAATGAGTTACCAATGCCATCAGCAATGTTTTGACCGCCAGCAAACCCTAAGGTAACTGTTGCATTCAACCCTGCTAAGTCTCCACCAGAAGCTGTTACTCTGTATACATTACCACTTGGGTTTGTTACTGAAGCAATTGTAGCTGTTGTTCCACTTACTGTAAAATCTGTTGCATCTACATTTACTACTGCTCTATCAAAAGTTATATCCCATGCTAATGCATCTGCATCTGTTGGGCTTGTAGTTGGGCTTTGACGAGTAATGCTACTAATAAATGGTTGAGTATTTATGGTTGTAAAAGTTAAAACCGTTGCTTCCGTTACACCAACACTGTTGGTTGCAAAAGCAATAACACTATAGTTACTATTTGCGATTAAACCTGTAAGTGCTTTGGTAAATACTCCTGTTGTACCAGTAACAACAACTTTAAAAACAGTTGTACCGTTTACTTCTGCTAATGTTGGTGAATTATCATCTGATGTTAACGCATACACAAAACCTCTTTCTATAATTGTTGTTCCGCCATTTGCAGTTACGTTTCCGTTTACTGTAGCTCCATTTTCTGTAATTGTTGTTGCTGCTGCTGTAGTTACGGTAGGTTTTCCTTTTACCGTAATTGTAAAAGATTGATTAGTAATACCTCCATTTCCATCAGCGGCTTTTAACACGACATTATGTACCCCTGTTTTACCAGTTGCATCTCCTGTAATTACAGCACGTTGTGTTATTTTTCTGATTTTATCATTGTCACTATCAGCAACATACACAGTACCTGATACATCCACATAAACTCCTTTAATTTCTTTAAACTTAGCTACGGTTGCTAGGCCATCTTCAAAACCTCTCGTAGACCCCGCCAACGTATTAACCAACCCTGAAGGAGTTATTTTACGTATTATATTTCTATTTCCAATATATACATTTCCTGATGTATCTACAGAAACTGCTTTAGGAGAGTCAAATTGAGCTGCGGCTCCTATACCATTTGCAAAACCAGATGTGCTCCCCGCCAAAGTACTAACCACACCAGATGGACTTATTTTACGTATTTTATGATTACCAGAATCCGCAACATAAATATTACCTAATGCATCTACAGAAACTCCATAAGGAGAGTCAAATTGAGCTGCGATTCCTGTACCTTCTGCAAAACCAGATGTGCTCCCTGCCAAGGTAGTAACCACACCAGATGGACTTATTTTACGTATTTTATGATTACCAGAATCTGCAACATACACATTACCTAATGCATCTACAGAAACTCCATAAGGAGAGTCAAATTGAGCTACAGTACCCGTACCTTCTGCAAAACCTTGCGTAGATCCCGCCAACGTAGTAACCACACCAGATGGGCTTATTTTACGTATTCTATGATTACCAAAATCTGCAACATACACATTACCTGAAGCATCTACTGCAAGCCCAGAAGGAGAACTAAATTGAGCTGAGGTTCCTGTGCCATTTACAAAACCTTCCGTAGACCCCGCCAACGTAGTAACCACACCAGATGGATTTATTTTATATATTTTATGACTAGGCCTAGCAACTGCAACATACACATTCCCAGATGCATCTACAGAGACTCCTCTAAGTGGTACATTTCGAATTAAATCTCTAATATTCAATCCCGTGCTAAACGAAAGAGAGCTTACTGTAGTAGTCACAGCAGACAAACTTAACCAATCAGGTTTTGTAGTCGCAGTAACTGTTACAGCATCACCATCTACATCATTGGTAGTAATATTGTAAGTATATGTACTGCCTTCATTAATAGCAGTTATTGCTGTTGATGTAAATGTTGGTGGGGTGTTTATGGTTGTAAAAAAAATTACTGAAGATTCTGTTACCCCAACACTGTTGGTTGCAAAAGCAATAACACTATAGTTACTATTTGCTATTAAACCTGTAAGTGCTTTTGTAAAACCCCCTGTTGTTCCTGCAATAACTTCTTTAATAACAGTTGTGCTATTTACTTCTGCTAATGTTGGTGAACTATCATCTGATGTTAACGCATACACAAAACCTCTTTCTGTAATTGTTGCTCCTCCATTTGCAGTTACGTTTCCGTTTACTGTAGCTCCATTTACTGTAATTGTTGTTGCTGCAGCTGTAGTTACGGTAGGTATTTCTTTTACTGTAATTGTAAAAGACTGATTAGTTATGCCTCCACTACCATCATCTGCTTTTAATACTACATTATGTACTCCCGTTTTTCCAGTTGAATCTCCTCTAAGTAAAGCGCTTTCCGCTATTTTTCTAATTTTATCACTATTATTATCGGCAACATATACAGTACCTGATGCACCTACACAAACTGCATTAATGGAACTTGTAATATCTGCCAACGCACTAACCAATCCTGAAGGAGTTATTTTACGTATTCTATTATTATTTGAATCTGCAACATATACATTTCCTGATGTGTCTACAGAAACTCCATAAGGAGAATTAAATTGAGCTGCGACTCCTATACCATTTGCAAAACCGAATGTACTCCCTGCCAACGTAGTAACTACACCAGATGGACTTATTTTACGTATTTTATGATTATCCGAATCTGCAACATAAACATTACCTAATGCATCTACAGAAACTCCATAAGGAGAACTAAATTGAGCTGCGGTTCCTCTACCATTTGCAAAACCAGATGCGCTCCCAGCCAACGTAGTAACCACACCAGATGGGCTTATTTTACGTATTTTATGATTACCAGAATCTGCAACATACACATTACCTAATACATCTACAGAAACTCCATAAGGAGAGTCAAATTGAGCTGCAGTACCTGTACCTTCCGCAAAACCTTGCGTAGATCCCGCCAACGTAGTAACCACTCCAGATGGGCTTATTTTACGTATTCTATGATTACCCATATCTGCCACATACACATTTCCTGATGCATCTACTGCAAGCCCAGAAGGAGAGCTAAATTGAGCTGCGGTTCCTGTGCCATTTGCAAAACCTCCCGTAGACCCTGCCAACGTAGTAACCACTCCAGATGGGCTTATTTTATATATTTTATGACTAGGCTTAGCAACTACCACATATACATTACCTGATGCGTCTGCAGAAACTCCCCTAAGTGATTGACGGCGAATTCGCTCCCTTTGACTTATCCCTGTACTAAAAGCAAGAGAGCTTACTGTAGTAGTCGCAGCAGAAAAGCTTAACCAACTAGGCTTCGTAGTCGCAGTAACTGCTACAGCGTCTCCATCTACATCATTAGTGGTAATATTGTAGGTATATGTACTGCCTTCATTAATAGCAATTACTGGGGTAGAAGTAAAAGTTGGTAAGGTATTAGCTGCGGTTGTAATCTTTATTTTTATTGGGCTTGTCTGTATATTTGGTATGCTTTCATCATCTTGAGCTACTGTATATACATCATAAGCTGTACCTGCGGTTAAGCCTGTAACATTAAAATTATGACTATTATCCCTTGTATTTACAACTGTATTACCTGAAGTTACTTGAATAGAACCTCCAGTTCCAGTTCCTACTTTTACTTCTGCTGAAGTTGGACCGGTTGCTCCATCAGCTAGTACTACATAATAAATGGTTCCCGCTTCATCTATATCTGTTTCTAAGGTGAAACTTTTTTGATGTATTGAAGATGCCACTGGTTTACTATTTTCAAATAAGGGTGGTGTAATATCTGACCAAACTATGGTACTTTGTACATCACCTGTTAAAGTGGTAAGTAATGCTCCACAGATGTTACCAGTTTTAACCCAGTTACCCAATGTGAGATCAGGAGGGTTAGGGTAAGAAGCGGTATCGTTATAAAAAGCAGTCGGTATAAAAGGGAAATCTTTAATAATTTCCCATCTTGCTTGACCAACATTCCATATTATTTTCACGTCTCCATTTACATAGGTATTTCTAGTATGTCCATCAGCCCCTACAGTCGTAGACTGTTTGGTTAGAAATGTATTGGAACAACCAACATAAGTAATTTGTCCATAGGAGAAATGTGTTATAAATAGTAGTATAAGAACTGCGGCTAATTTAGGCGCATTAAGTAAAGGTTTATTCATAATGAGTTTGATTTAATTTAGGGATAAAAAATTAATAAAAAGGGATATCAATGTTCATAAAAAATCCAGTAAAACTGGAGTAACGACATAGGTAGCTGTTGTTATTGTATGGGTTAATTTTACATTATGTAATAACATGGAATTATAAAAATTTGCGCAATGATACTTATAAAATTTATAAACTTTATAAACTTTATAAAAAATGTGATGTTTGAGGCTTTTTATGGTAATTCTATCTTTTACTACAGAAAGTAAGGGCTAAAGAGTAGGGAATAATTTTTCAATTTCCTTTTTATACTTTTGAGATATAGGAATATCTACACTATTTATTTTTACAAAGTCTTTTCCTAAAACTGTTATTTTAGTTGTATTGATAATATACCGTTGATGACTTTGAAGAAACAATGGTTTAGGTAGTTCTTGTTTAAATACTAACAGTTTATTTCTTACAACATGTGTTTTTTCTTTAAACGTAATTTCTATATAATTTCCATCAGACTTCACATAATAAATATCATTAACATTTATTTTAATTTTCTTGTATCCGTCTTTTATAAAAATGAAATCATCTGGATGATCATTCGAATTTGAAACATTATTTAGTTGTGTGTTTTCAAAAAAATTATGTAGTGCGATATCGATAGTTGTTAATAATGTAGGTTCTTGGTATGGCTTCATTAAATAACCATTTGGTTTCGTTTCTAATACTTCTTTAAGTGTTTGCTGATCGCCAAATGCTGTTAAGTATATAATAGGGATGTTTAAATACTTTCGAACTTGTTGCGCTAACCAAACACCGTTTTTTTCTCCGGCCAAATTAATATCTAGTAAAACTAAATCAACAGCTGAATTCTGAATCTCTTTCCACGCAGTTTCTGCAGATGCTGCTGACCCTGCAATTTCGTATTTATTTTCTAACAACATTGTTTCCAATGACATTCTCGAAATTGCTATATCTTCTACTATATAAATATTTTTTGACGCTATCACTTATTATATCCTTGTTTTAAAATTAAAGTTATAAGCTAAGCCGTTTTCATTTTTAATTATTAAATCGGCTTCAATTTCTTCAGCTAGCATTTTTATCAACCTTCGTCCTAAAGTTTTATTTGCGCTTTTTTCGTCATCAACCTCATACCCTTTTCCGTTATCTGCATAGGTAAAAAGGAATTCGTTATTACTTATTTCATATAAAGATAAAGTAATAGTACCTTCTTTAGCTGTAAACGCATATTTTAAAGAGTTTGTAATCAATTCATTTACTATAAGTCCTAAAGTTGTAGCATAATCAACTGGTAATGAAACATTATTTACATTCAATTTAAATTCAATTGCTTCAATACTTGAAACTTGAAGTAATCTAGAGCCTAACTCATTAAAGTATTTCTCCATTGAAACTAAAGACAAAGTATCATCTTTATACAGCATTTCATGAACCAACGCAATAGAGTTTATGTGCTTTTGAGATTCATTTATCATTTCAGTTACTTCCTTATTTTTATGCTTAACTGATTGCAAATACAATAGTCCTGAAATAAGTTGCAGGTTGTTTTTTACTCTATGATGAATTTCCTTAAGTAAAACTGTTTTTTGCTTTGCAATTATTTCTATCTCTTTTTTCTTCTCTTCTATTTTAATTCTATCATTTCTAGATTTTACTATAAAAATAATTATTGAGATTAAAAAGACGAATAAAAATAGTATTGCATAGGTAACAATTAGTAATAAATCTTGTTTACTATTCATCACTTATTCCATGCTTATTTATATATCTCCATTCAGTAAATATTAATGCTTGATAAATAATATAAAAGAGCGTATTAAATATCCAAATATCAATATAAGGGTCCTCAATAAAAACTAATTCATAATTACCGAATAAAAATATTAATGAACTACATAAAACGTAAAGTATTAAACCTATTGTTAGGTAGAATAGTTTTTTACTCTTCCCTAGAGTATTAAACATGTGTATTAATGAATACACAATTAATAATGCAGAAGTTGAAGCAATTTCAAATAAATTAAATTGCCAAAACAATTCATTGTTATAGATATACATTCCAATGATTATAAATGTAACCACAACATAATTAAATATTACTATTTTTTTTAATTTATTGTTATTAAAAAGTCGATAAAAAACAATGTTTAATAATATAAATTGCGCGTTGAAATAAAAATGTGATAAGTAAAAATTTTGACCTGGATAAAGAAAACCAATACCATTACAAAATAACTCTACCACAAATAAAACGAGTAAATAAATCGTTACATATTTATATAAATTACTTTTAAATTTATTTCTTTTGCTAAAAAAAAGAACTGCATTTATTAGTAATAATAATAAGCTAAAAACACTCAGTGAAAATCCAAATAGAAAAGGGTCCATATTTAGTATTTGTTTTTTAAATATACTATAATTATTCAACCTAAAAAAAAAGCAATTTTAAATTACTTCTTTTATATAAAAAAACAATAAAAACCGATACATTTCTGTATCGGTTTTTATATTTATTTATTGTCTTATTTATGCCATTTTAGAGTGATACAAATTATCTATCCTCCAAAATCATCAAATCGGATATTCTCGTCAGCAAGACCAAAATCTTCTCCCATTTTTTGAACAGCATTGTTCATTAATGGTGGACCACAGAAATATAATTCTAAGTCTTCCGGTGCTTCATGCTTCGATAAATATTCGTTAATTACTACTTGGTGAATAAATCCTGTAAAACCGTTTCCTACTTCATCATTAACATCCGTTTTAACTTTCCAGTTATCTGCTTCTGTAGGGTCTGATAAAGCAATAAAGAACTTAAAGTTAGGGAAATCTTTTTCTAAAGCTCTAAAATGATCTACATAAAATAATTCTGCTTTAGAACGACCACCATACCAATAAGTTACTGTTCTACCAGTTTTTAATGTTCTGAATAAGTGATATAAATGTGAACGCATTGGTGCCATACCTGCTCCACCACCAACATATAACATTTCTGCTTCAGATTCGTTGATAAAGAATTCTCCATAAGGTCCAGAGATTACACATTTATCACCTTTCTTTAAGTTAAAAATATAAGAAGAAGCAACTCCTGGATTTACATCCATCCATCCACCTTTCACTCTATCAAAAGGAGGTGTTGCAATACGTACATTTAACATAATTTCTCTTCCTTCAGCAGGGTAAGAAGCCATAGAATATGCTCTTTCTACAGTTTCTGTATTTTTCATTACCAATGGTCTTAAGTTAAACTTATCCCATTCTCCTTCAAACTTATCTGGTGTATCATGTTCTTCTGGATGCGCTGTAATGTCCATATCAGCATAGTTTACTTCACAAGCTGGTATTTCAATTTGAATATAACCACCTGCTTTATACCCCATATCTTCTGGAATTTCAACTACGAATTCCTTAATAAAAGTAGCTACGTTGTAATTTCTTACAACAACTGCATCCCATTTCTTAATTCCAAAAATTTCTTCTGGAATAGAAATATCCATGTCTTGTTTTACTTTTACCTGACAAGATAAACGTACACCACTTGCCAATTCTTTACGTGTAAAGTGAGGTGTTTCTGTTGGTAAAGCTTCTCCACCACCAGAGTTTACATGACACTCACACTGAACGCACGATCCACCACCACCACAAGCTGATGGTAAAAATATTTTTTCTGCTCCTAAAGTAGATAACAATGTACCTCCTGAAGCAACTTCAATTGTTTTGTCTCCGTTTATTGTAATTTTTACAGGCCCAGATGGTGCAAGTTTTTGTTTTACAAACAATAATAACCCTACCAAAATTAATAAGATTATTAAAAAAGATATAACCGTTACAGCTACTGTACCTCCTGTACTTACTTCTAAAAATACCATTATTCTATAATTTTTTTAGTGTTATCAGCTAATTTTTCAGCTTGCTGCTTTACTTCGATTTTTTTCTCTATTTTGATTTCTGCTTTAGGTGCTGCTTCTTTCTTCACTTCTTCATCTCCTCCTGTTAGCATTCCTCCAAAACTCATAAATCCTATAGCCATTAATCCAGTAATAATAAAAGTGATTCCTAATCCTCTTAATGCTGGTGGCACAGATGAATATCTAATTTTTTCACGAATAGCTGCAATTGCTAAAATTGCTAAAAACCATCCGATTCCTGAACCAATACCATATGTTAATGATAAACCTAATGTTGGAATTTCACGAGATTGCATAAATAAAGACCCTCCTAAAATAGCACAGTTTACTGCTATTAATGGTAAGAAAATACCTAATGAATTATACAATGCTGGTGCAAATTTCTCAACAATAATTTCTACCAATTGTACCATCGTTGCAATTGTTGCAATGAACATGATAAATGATAAGAAACTTAAATCGTAATCTGCATATTCAGCTCCTAACCAAGATAAAGCCCCTGGTTGCAATAAATATTGATCTAATAACCAGTTAATAGGTACTGTTACAGCTAGTACAAAAATAACTGCTGCTCCTAAACCTACTGCTGTTGCTACTTTTTTAGATACAGCTAGGTAAGAACACATTCCTAAGAATGTAGCAAATACCATATTATCAATAAATATCGACTTGAAAAATAATTCTAAATGTTCCATATTTTATATTTTTCCCTCTTTCAACTTCACCTCTAAATTCTTCATAGAGATATTGAAGAGGATTTAATCCTCGATTAGTGCTTTGTTTCTACTACGTTGTATCCAAATAATAATACCTACAACAATTAATGCCATTGGTGATAATAACATAAATCCGTTATTTTCATATCCGAAAGCATACAATCCTGTTAGTTCAATTGGATCTCCTAATACTTTAAATCCTAATAAAGTACCAGAACCTAACAACTCTCTAAAGAAACCTACTGCTATTAAAATAGCACCGTAACCTAATGCATTTCCTATTCCGTCTAAGAACGATCTCCATGGTCCGTTTCCTAAAGCAAACGCTTCAAAACGCCCCATAATAATACAGTTGGTTATAATTAACCCAACAAATACCGAAAGAGTTTTACTTAACTCGTAAGCAAAAGCTTTTAATACTTGATCAACAATAATTACTAAAGCTGCAACTACAATTAACTGTACAATAATTCTAATTTTTGATGGAATAATGTTTCTCATTAAAGAGATAACAACGTTTCCGATACCTAGTACAAATAATACAGAAACTGCCATTACAATAGAAGCTTTAAGCTCTGCTGTAATTGCTAATGCTGAACAGATACCTAATACCTGAATCGTAATTGGATTGTTATCTAATAACGGATCTGTAATTAATACTGCGTCTTTTTTTGATAAAAGTCCCATATTTATTTCAATGTTTTAAAGTAAGGCACGTATAAACCTAATTCAGATTTAATCATTGCTGCAACTCCATCACCTGTAATGGTTGCACCTGCAATTGCATCTACCTCGTTATCATTTTTATCTTCGTTCTTTGGATCATTGTTCGATTTTGAAACTTTAATTCCTTTAAAAGAACCATTGTTCATTAAATCTTCTCCAATGAAATCATCCATAAAGTAACGTTGCTTAATGTTAGCTCCTAAACCTGGTGTTTCTCCTTTGTGATCGAAAAAAGCACCTTGAACCACCATGTTTTTATCCATTGCAACATATGCCCAAACAGCATCCCAAAGACCTTTACCTCTAATTGGCGCGATATAAAACGTTTTACCATCTTTTTCTCCTACAAATAATGGTAATTTCCTTACATTTCCTGCCTTTGCAGCTGTTTGTTCTTTTTTTACATTTATTAAATATGCTTCAGTATTTTCAGTGATTTTATCACCTTCAATAACTAATTGCTTTTTAATGTATTTTGCAAACTCACCAGCTACTTTGTCTTTAGATACAAAAACTGCACTACTTTCATCATTATCATTTACACCCATAGCATACAAAATATTTTGTTGCTTTTCGATACGTTTGTTTGCATCAATCATTGGGCGAAGCGATGAAGCTGTAAAAGCTAACAACGCACCTACTATTAATACCATACCAATGGCAAAAAGTAGCGTATATCCATTACTGTCTGTTCTCTTACTCATAATTAGGCAGTTTTAACTTTAGCACGTTTTAATCTTCTCTTTACATTTCCTTGAACCACATAATGGTCAATTGTTGGAGCAAAAACGTTCATTAATAAAATAGCTAACATTACTCCTTCTGGATATGCTGGATTGAATACACGAATCATAATCGAAATAAATCCGATAAAGAAACCGTAAATCCATTTTCCTTTGTTGGTTTGCGATGCTGATACTGGATCAGTAGCCATATATATAGCTCCGAATGCAAAACCTCCAATTAATAAATGTTTCCAAAAATCTAAGCTCATTAATCCGTAAAACTTACTTGTTTCACCAATCCATCCTAAACCAACTACTTGATTAAAAATGAATCCCATTACTAAAGCTCCGATTACTGCAGATAACATTATTCTCCAACTTCCAATTTTTGTAAAAATTAAGAACAACCCTGCTAATAAAATTAATAAGGTTGATGTTTCTCCTACTGAACCAGGAATAAATCCGAAGAACATATCAGAAACCGAATGTGTTACTGGTTGTGATTGCGCTAAAGTTCCTAAAACTGTTTCACCAGAAATGGCATCAGCAGTTCCTGCTAACTCTCTTGCTCCTTCTACCCATACTTTATCTCCCGACATCCAAGTTGGATATGCGAAGAATAAAAATGCACGTATTGTTAATGCTGGGTTTAAGATATTCATTCCTGTACCACCAAACACTTCTTTACCGATAACTACACCAAAAACTACGGCTACAGTTAACATCCATAAAGGTAAATCGATAGGTACAATTAAAGGAACTAACATTCCTGTAACTAAATATCCTTCTTCTACTTCGTGCCCTTTAATTATTGCGAAAATAATTTCAACAGCTAAACCAACAACATATGATACAATTACTAATGGTAAAATTTTAAATAAACCAATTAAGAAATTACTCATATTCCAGAAATCTCCACTAAAGAAAGACATTCCTTCTGTAAATCCATTAACAGCAGCGTTATGTTGATAACCTGCGTTGAACATTCCGAAGATTAAACACGGTACTAATGACATAATTACTATGTTCATTGTACGTTTTAAATCATCAGCGGCCTTTATATGAGTTCCTCCGTGAGTTGTCTCATTTGGCAAATATAAAAAGGTGTGGATTGCGTTAAACGCAGGTGCCATCTTAGTGCCTTTATATTTTTCTTTTAAATTATGTAAGTTTTGTTTTAAGCCCATATCTTATCCTAATTCTTCTCTCATTAAATCTAATCCTTCACGAATTATTTTCTGGTGAGGCTGTTTAGACACACAAATAAATTCTGTTATTGCAAAATCTTCTGGTGCAATTTCATAAGCTCCTAATCCTTCCATTTCGTCAAGATCTTGATACTTACAAGCTTTTAATAATTGCATTGGAAAAATATCTAACGGAAATACTTCCTCATACGATCCTGTAACCACAAATGCTCTGTGCTCACCGTTTGTATTTGTATTTAAGTCATATTTTTTCTTTGGGTTTAACCAAGAAAATGTAAATGCTCTTGATGTAGAAACCTTATTAAAAACAGGTTTATTCCAACCGAACAGTTCATAATCATTTCCTTCAGGAATTGCAGTTACCATGTTTTCATAGTATCCTAAATATCCTTCTTCACCAACTTGCGCTCCGCTTAATACGTTTCCACTTATTACACGAGCGTTGTCTGCTTCTAAATTTCCTTTTACAAGTTCAGCTATATTAGCTCCTGCTAAAGCAGTAACATATTGTGGCTTGCTAAATTTAGATCCTGCTAAAGCAATTGTACGCTTAGCATTAAATTTACCAGTTAACAATAACTCACCAATTACCACTAAATCTTGTGGTGTAACTACCCACACAACTTCTCCTTTATTAATAGGACTAATTTGTGCTATTTGAGTACTTACATTACCAACAGGGTGTGGTCCTGACACGTTGTGCAAATCAACTCCTTTCATCTCTTTAAACGGAGACAACATTGAGTCTTTTGCAACAGAAACGTGTACTTTACCTTCTGTTAATTTTGTTAGCGCAGTTAAAGCAGCCTGTAATTCAGCTTCTTTACCTTTTAATGCATAATCATAATCTGTTGCTAAAGGTGCACTTGCGTAGGCAGATACAAAAATCGATTTTGGAGTTTGATTCGGATTTGCAATCACGTCGTAAGGACGTTGTTTTACAAATGGCCAACAACCTGAAGCAAGTAAGTGAGTTTTCACTTCTTCGCTTGACATTGCATCAATATCTTTTTTACCGAAATCTTTGTATTCCTGCTGTGCATCAGCAGTGATTTTAAATGCTAAAACTTTTCTTCTGGCTCCACGAACGATTTCTGTAATTTTACCACTTACCGGACTAGAAAATAAAATGCGTTCATCACTTTTTGAATAAAAAAGTGCTTGACCTGCTTTTACTTCGGTACCTTCTTTTGCTAAAATTTTTGGAATAACGCCATGAAAATCGCTTGGCTTAATTGCAAACAAGCTACCTAACGAAAGTTCTGTAGTTATTTGCTCTGCGTCGCCAACGAGCTTGATGTCCAAGCCTTTCTTAATACGGATGTCTTTTGACATAGGAACTGATTAAATTGATTTTCTAAAAACAAGCAAATTTACAGGTTTTGAATTTTTTGGATACGAATTTGTATTTTTATCTTTTGAATAACTCTTTATTTATACCTGTTCTAAATAATCAGTTACCTTTGGCTTACATTTTGATACATTTGCATTTATGAAAAAACTACTTTTAACCTTCTTATTTTGTGCATTCTCTGTAATAATAAATGCTCAAAACATTAAAACAATTCAGTTACGTCCAAAATACAATACGAATCAGTATTCGGCAATTGTGCGATTAGGAGAAGTTTTAAAATTATCGTTTGACGATTTAGATGCTGACAATAAAGAATATCAGTATAAAATTGAGCATATGACTCATGATTGGAAATCTAGCAACTTAACATCAAATCAATATATTGATGGTTTTGATGAAAATGAAATAACCAACGTTACTAATTCTTTTAACACATTACAGCCCTACACGCATTATTCAGTTGAAATTCCGAATCAAAATACGATTATTACAAAAAGTGGAAATTATTTAATTTCCATTTTAAATGAAGATTATGAAGTCGTTTTTTCTAGACGTTGTATTTTTTACGAAGATATTACCATGGTTGGAGTTGCCGTTTTTAGAAGTAGAGACACAAAATCAAACAACAAAAAACAAACAATTCAGTTTTCGGTTAATCATCAAAACATATCAATTAACAACGCTAACCAAGAAATTAATGCTGTTTTAATTCAAAACCACAATTGGAACACTGCTATTAACAACATTAAACCTCAGTTTATAAAACCTCAACAACTATTATACAATCACACACTTAAAACAAATTTCTCTGGAGGGAATGAGTTTTTAAACTTTGATAGTAAATATTTACGAAGCACTAGTTTAAATATAGCCAAAACTGAAAGAAAAGAAATCTACCATAGCTACCTATATAGTGATGAAGAAAGAATTGATAAAACCTACACCTATAACCCAGACATAAATGGACAATTTGTTGTGAGAACCTTAGAAGCTAACGATGCTAACACAGAGGCTGACTATTCAATGGTTCATTTTTCTTTAGATGCTTTTGAACCTTTAGAAAACAAAGATGTTTTTGTATATGGAGCCTTTAACAACTACCAACTATCTACTGAAAATAAAATGAAGTACAATGCTGCTAACGAAATGTACCAAACAACAATTAAATTTAAACAAGGATTTTATAATTATAACTACGCTACACTAAGTAATAATGGAATTATTGATTTAAACGAAATTGACGGCTCCTTTTATCAAACTGAAAATGAATACACTGCAATTATATATTACAAACCTTTTGGTGAAATGTACGACAGAGTTATTGGTGTAGGAAATGGATATTTTAACCAAAATAGGTGATTTATAGCCGTAAAAGTTGACTAAATCATAAAAAAGTTTATATTTAGGCGATGTTTCAACAAATAACAAAAGGCATAAAAATAGCCGTCAAGACCACTTTTAATGGTCTAATACAGCATAAAGATCAAGAATATTATTCTTTTAGTTACTACGTATCAATTGAAAATAAATCAAAAGATACCGTAAAACTTTTGGAACGGTTTTGGGTAATTTTAGATTCACTTAACAACACAGAATATGTTGAGGGAATTGGTGTTATTGGTAAAACCCCTATTCTTAAACCGAATGAAACATACAGCTATAAATCTAATTGTTTTTTACACTCACCCATTGGGGCAATGAAAGGAAACTACAAAATGATTAACTTTGAAAACTCAGAAGAATTTCTAGTAACCATACCAACATTCAAACTAACCTCTACTCCTATTTTAAATTAATGGTCAAGAAAAATAAGGTTGCAATTATACAAGAACCTAATTGCTTAAATTGCGGCTATCCATTTACTAAGAATGAAAATTATTGTCCTGAATGTGGCCAAAAAAATAAAGGAAAAAAAATCACATTGAGTAATTTTATTCGTGAGGTTTTTGCAGGTTTCTTTTCTTGGGATGCTAAATTTTGGAGAACATTAATACCCTTATTAATAAACCCAGGTAAAGTATCTAAAGATTATATTGAAGGCAAAAGAGACAGATACTCTAACCCTTTTAGATTCTATCTTACCGTATCTGTTATTTTCTTTTTAATCATTGGAGTTACTGAAAGTTATAACAAATTTAACGAGCTACAAAACGGAAAGTCTTTTAAAGAAAAAACATCAAAAATAAAAATTGACGAGAACGGCATAAAAGCACTCGAAGTAAATTTAGATTCAATTCAAGAAGTTGTTTTCAAAGAAATCGACAAACAGGATTCAGTTAAAGCAAAATTGATTAAGCAGAAATTTGATTCTTTAAAAATAGATGGAAACCCTAATCAATCAATGTTAAATATTGGCTTTAGTGACTCTGATAGAATTACTAAGTTCATGAAGTTTCAGAAAAAAAATTCAGAAATAAGCCTTGACAACGCCTTAGATAGCTTGCATTTGAAAAAAGATTTCGGAAACAGGTTTTTATACTCAAGAGCAAAAGTATTTAACTCTTTTCTTTCTAAAGAAGATGAAGCACAAAAATTTTCTCGTCAGATATTATCATATGCTTCAATTGCTCTTTTTATCCTATTGCCACTTTTTACGTTATTTTTACGTATTATTTATATTAGAAGAAAATTCACCTATGTAGAACATTTAGTTTTTGTTTTTCACACTCAAACTGTTTTCTTTTTACTCTTTTCTATTTTTTATTTAATCGGTTTTTTTAAAGATGCTGAATATTTACTTGGTGCATTTTTAACACTCTTTTCAATATACTTATTCATGGCTATGAAGAAATTTTATGGTCAAAAAATTTTTAAAACTTTTATAAAATACCTTATCGCTAATTCTATATTTTTTATACTTGCAATACTTGGCTCCTTAACAATTTCGTTTATAGCTTTTGCATTATATTAAATTACTTTAGCAATTGAATCATAAAGTTTTGAGGAGAGGTTTTTAAACAAACTCTTACTTCTACTTTATTCTCTTTAGTAACAAAAGCATTAATCTTTTTTACTAAAGAGAGCTGTTTATTAGAAATACCATAAGTGCCCTTCTTCGCTTTCATGTATTTATCTACATCAAAAAAAAGTAAAAACTTGTTAGCTCCCTCTCTTTGAAAATCACTCGCATCAATTCCTTTTGAAGATAAAGAAAAGTTACTTTTCCTTTTACCTGCGTAAGTTTTAAAAAAAGGGTTTACAACCAACAAAGTATCGCCATCAACCCTTTTAACAGCTTCTTTAGAATACAAATAACCAAACAAACTACTTCCTCCTATATTAACATTAATAGCTGGTATTGTATTTTTCTGAATGGTCATTTTTTCCACTTTATTAAAATCATCGTCATACTCATATGTTACTATTGTATCATTTTCATGAACAAAAGATTTTAATTCAACATCAAAATTACCATTCCAATGACTAGTAATAGAATCTAATGATAAGTTTGTTAATTTTTTAAACTTATTTTTTTGTTCTTCTTTTAACAAACCAGACAGTAAATGACTCTTAACTCTTCCTGAAACTGATAGTAAAGAATTTGTTTTTTTTAATGCTGTATAAGGTAAAAACAAACTATTTCCTTTTATCAATTCCCCACTTAACAAAAAGTTTTCATTATCTATTCCTAATTCAAAAAAACCTTCTTTTTTAGTTGACACCGTAACAAGCTTATCACTATTCTTTACATTAAAAAAAGTTTTATCTCCTTCTTTTAAATAAGCCTTGTTTTGTAAAATAAATTTTATTTCCTCTTCAATTTTAGTAATTCCACCAAAACCAAACAGTATTCTTAAGTTGTTATTATCTAGAATGTAAACATTGTTTTTATAAAAAAAGCAATCAATACCTTCAAACCTTTTTTTAATATAATTTTCTTGTTTAAAAAACGACGCTAACTTACTCTTATCTTTTACCTCAACAACGCTACTAATCCAAATATCTTTTAAACGACTGTAATTTGTATAAAAAAGAAGGTTTACTGGCATCTTTATCTGATCAAATAAAGACAATTTAGTTTTAGAACTAGATGAACTACTCGTTGATTTAAAATACAAAAAAGGATGCTTTACAACATCCTTTATAATAGTATATTCAATTTCACGTAAATTAACACGAACAATTGCCTCTGCATAAACAGGTATCTCTTTAGTAAAATTTACAGTTGGGTTATATCTAAAATACCCAACTGTAAATAATATACCAAATATAATTATAACAGTATAAACTATTTTTTTAATCATTTATTTACTTTGCCATATGGTCTATAAACTTAAACAACGTTTTTAACGTGTTTCCATTTTTACCATTTGTATTTAATCTTAATTCTGAAGACATTTTATTTCCTTTTACTTTTGAAACTTTAAAGTAAGCATCTTTGACATTCTCTTTAGAAAAAGCACTCATTTTTCTTTCATCTCTACCAAACAAATTTGTAGGCAAATTCTCAATTAACCTATTTACGTCTGTATATAACACACTAGAATTATTTTTTATTAATTTACGATATTTAGTAGACTTGTAATCACCTCTACCGACTCTAATACCAACAGCTCTTGTTTTTGATGTTGTTACATATAAAACATTATTTTTAACAACTGCGTATAAGTTAAAAGGAAGTTTCCCTATTTTTTTATCAAATTCAAAAACACCATTAAACTCACTTACAGCTTTATGTTTTTTCCCTAATCTAAACATCTTGTTTAGCAATTCTTTTTTCTCTGACCCAATCATTAATGTAAAGTCAGGAACTAATATTTTTTTGGTTTTAACTATTGCCTTACGCTTATAATCATCATCATATTTATAACTAGTGTAACTAACATCTTGTTCCGAAAAATCATTTAAAACAAATAAAGCATCACCTGTAAATAATTCAGCAATCGCTTTTTCATCTAATACTAATGATAATAAATCTCCTACAATATCAATTTCTTCTTTAAACTTTGGCAACATACCTCCGTACATCTTATCCATCATTCCTGGGTACTCAAGAAGTAACTCTTCCGTATTCATAGAAACACTCCAAAAAGCTAAAGCTTTATTATGATCAAAACTATTAATCAAAGTGTTATTCATTTTTTTATTATAAATCTTTTTGAAAGATTTTTTCATATCATCACTAATAAACATATCTAATGAAATACTTGCACTACTTTCATTAAAGAATAAATTAGCTGTAACCTCTTCTATCCCGTATATGTTATTACCTTTTTGCAGACTTAAATAAGGCATAGCCCCGTAAACACTGCTACCTAATGACCCAATAACATCAGACATTAACATTCCATAATTACGAACCCAAAGAGTTGCCGACGCACCTTTTTTCTTACCTTTTTGAAAACTTGAGTTGGTTGCTATAGAACTAGACAAACCATTATTCTCTAAAATTGAAAAAGCTTTCTTTAATGTCCATAATTTTGAAAATCTCTTTTTAACAGCGTACATAGATTCTCCTTCTTCCTTTAAAGCCTCAAAACGCTCTTTATGTTTCTTAAAGTAACTATATGATTTCTGAGCATTAACAATTAAAAGCAGCTTATCGTTCCATATTGTTACCTCTCTACTTCCTCTAATAAAACTATACCCATTTTCTTTTTGTATTTTCTCTACATTCCTTTTCTTCAGCATAGATTCATATAACTTTCTATCATTAAGCTCTACTAAAATCGTATGATATGATATACTATCCGTTTTCTGAAAGAAGTAATATGCGTTTGATTTTATATTAACTCCCGTTTTACTTACTGAAGTTACTTTGTTTTCTCTCCTTCTATTAATATTTTTTAATATCTCCTCTCCTAACATGTTATTATTTATGTCAGAAACATTAATTAATTTAAATAAATTTTCTGCATTTGCTTCAATAACAATATCTGCATTATTAGGCACTTTACTCTCTAACTTTTGCGCTTGCATAGCAACAAAGGTGTGTACTAATAGTAGTGTTACAATAATTTTTTTCATAGTCATTTTTAATTATTAAGTTGAATTTTATTTTTTATAGTTTGCTTGTTCGTTATTATATTTTGCGCTTTAATTCGCAACATTACAGCCTTCTTACTTCTAGAAATTTTAGCTTGTTTATTTGTACACGATTTTACAGATCCATCAAAGCGATACACACCTGTATAAGTGGCTGTTTCAAAAACTTCACGATCTTTCATTTTTGTATTCTGAAACTCTTTACCTAAATTAAAATGATGACTACGAGTAAATGTTTTTTCAGTTTTATTATACGTAAAGTGTTTGTTCTTTTTTATTGCCAGTGCTTGCTTTTTAGAACTAAACGTTGACAAAACGGTATTAAGAGCATCCACATTATCAAAATCACAAGACAGCGTAACAATAAATTCATCAAAATTCAAGGTGCTTTTTACATTATGAACCCCTTTAGTTCTTTTTATTTTTTGAACAATTTCTGATAGTTTATTTTTAATCGTTGTTTTTGATGGTATTTTATATCCATTAACGCTATCTAGCAACATTATCGATGCTATCTTGGTTTTACTTTTACTTAAGTTTATTGTTAACATAGCTGCTCCAGAACCATCTTTATTAAAAGATATTTCCTCAACAAACTCAAAACATCCTGTAAATAAAAAGAGTGAGATTATAGATAAGAATAACAGTCGTTTTTTACACATAATTTTTTATTGCAAAAATAATAAAAAACTTCGTTTCTATATCCCTACAAGTAGCCATAAATGAAGATTATGTAACAATTAGATTCCAATTCGCATTTTTTTTATCATATTTCATCAAAAAACAAGTTACATTTATTATTTCTACAAATAAACACTTAACATTATTACATATTCAAAAAAGTTCTAATATTCTATTAAAAACTACAACTAATATTCTTATTTTTTATGGTCTACAACACTTAAACCCTATATAAAACGATAGGTTCTTAAAGGTAAATAAATTACCATGTAAATATTGTATTACCTTTCGGTAAATGAGAACTAAAAACTATTTAATTATTACTAAAAATAAACTTAACTTTGTTCCCTTAAAATTAAATCTAATTTAACAAACAACATACTAAAATGGGAAGAGGTTTTTTTAACGTTCCAGCTGCTGTAAACGAGCCTGTTAAGGGTTACGCACCAGGTTCTCCTGAAAGGGAAGAACTTTTAGCAAAATATAAAGAAATGTTTAATAGCAATATTGATGTGCCAATGCACATTAATGGTGAAGAGGTAAGAACTGGTAATACCAGAAATATTACACCTCCACACGACCATAAACACGTTGTTGGTCAATATCACATTGCTGATAAATCGCACGTAGATACTGCAATTTCTACAGCATTAGCTGCAAGAGAAGCATGGTCTAGCGTTAGTTGGATGGAAAGAGCTTCTATCTTCTTAAAGGCTGCTGAATTATTAGCTGGTCCTTATAGAGCAAAAATGAATGCTGCAACAATGATTGCACAATCTAAAAATGTACACCAAGCAGAAATTGATGCTGCTTGTGAAATGATTGATTTCTTCCGTTTTAATGTAGAATTCATGATTGACATATTTAAAGAGCAACCAGATTCTGCACCTGGAATATGGAACAGAGTTGAATATAGACCTTTAGAAGGTTTTGTATATGCAATTACACCTTTTAACTTTACATCTATTGCCGCAAACTTACCTGCTGCTGCTGCTTTAATGGGTAATGTTGTTGTTTGGAAACCATCTGATCATCAAGCATACTCTGCACAAGTAATTGTAGATTTATTTAAAGAAGCTGGTTTACCTGACGGTGTAATTAACGTTGTTTATGGTGATCCTGTAATGATTACTGATACTGTATTAGCTTCTCCAGATTTCTCTGGATTACACTTTACAGGTTCTACACATGTTTTTAAACATTTATGGAAACAAATTGGTAACAATATTGACATTTATAAAACATACCCAAGAATTGTTGGAGAAACAGGTGGTAAAGATTTTATCTGGGCACATAACTCAGCAAATCCTTTACAAGTTGCTACAGGAATTACTAGAGGTTCTTTCGAGTACCAAGGTCAAAAATGTTCTGCAGCTTCACGTGCTTACATCCCTGCTTCAATGTGGAAAGAAGTTAAAGGTCATTTAATTGCGCAAGCTTCTGAATTAAAAATGGGATCTCCAGAAGACCCTTCTAACTACGTAAATGCAGTTATTCATGAAGGTTCTTTCGATAAAATTGCTAGTTTCTTAGATGCTGCTAAAGCTGACGCAAACGCTGATGTAATTATTGGTGGTGGTCATGATAAAACTAAGGGATACTTTATTGAGCCTACTGTAATTGTAGCGAAGTCGCCAACATATGCAACAATGACTACTGAATTATTCGGACCTGTTATGACTATTTTCGTTTACGAAGATGCGGAATGGGAAGCGTCATTAAAATTAGTAGATGAATCTACTCAATATGCATTAACAGGTGCAATTTTCTCTACAGACAGATACATTGTTGAAAAAGCTTCTAAAGCGTTAGAAAACGCTGCTGGTAACTTTTATATTAACGACAAGCCAACTGGTGCAGTTGTAGGTCAGCAACCATTTGGAGGAGCAAGAGCTTCTGGAACAAATGATAAAGCTGGTTCTCCTCAGAACTTATTACGTTGGACATCTGCTCGTTTAATTAAAGAGACATTTGTAACACCAACTGATTATAAATATTCTTTCTTAGGATAAGAATTAAGTAACATATTTTTAAAAAACCTCATCAAATTTTGATGGGGTTTTTCTTTACAAAAAACGCTAGCATTTCTTTAACAATATTAAAAATCAATATTATGTATATTTATCGTCTTCAAAAACGCATATAAATAACAAAATAATGATAAAAAAAATTCTACTATTTACAACCGCAATACTCTTTATTGCTTGTAGCACAGAAAAAAAGGAGAAAACCACTGCTCTTAATGTTCCTTTTGAAAAATTTGAATTAGAAAACGGTCTTCAAGTCGTTTTACATACCGACAAGTCAGATCCTGTTGTAGCCGTAGAACTTATGGTTCACGTAGGTTCAGCAAGAGAAATTGAAGGAAGAACTGGTTTCGCTCATTTATTTGAACATTTATTATTTTTAGAATCTGAAAACCTTGGAAAAGGTGGATTAGACAAAATGAGTGCAAGAATTGGTGGTTCTGGTGCAAACGGATCTACTTCTAGAGATAGAACAAACTATTTACAAACTGTACCAAATGATGCTTTAGAAAAAATGATTTGGGCAGAAGCTGATAAATTAGGTTGGTTTATCAATACAGTAACCGATCCTGTTTTAGCAAAAGAGAAACAAGTAGTAAAAAACGAAAAAAGACAAAGTGTTGACAATCGTCCGTACGGATTTAATCAACAAATTATCGATCGTAACTTATACCCAAAAGATCATCCATATAATTGGCAAGTAATAGGTTCTTTAGAACATTTACAAAACGCAACTTTAAGCGATGTAAAAGCATTCTTTAAAAAATGGTATGTTCCTAACAATGCAACTTTAGTTTTATCAGGAGATTTTGATCCTGCAAAAGCAAAAGAATGGGTTCGTAAATACTTTAATGAAATTCCTAGAGGAGAAGAAATTACGCCTTTAGTTAAAAAACCAGGTAAAGTTGATGAATCGAAGTCTTTATATTTTGAAGATAACTTTGCAAGATTACCAATGTTAACATTTGCGTGGCCAACTGTAGCATTATACCATAAAGACTCATACGCTTTAGATATCTTAACCGAATATTTATCTCAAGGAAAAAAAGCGCCCTTAAATACTGTTTTGGTTGATGATTTAAAACTTACTTCATCTACTAGTATGTGGAACTGGTCTTCTGAGCTAGCTGGTCAAATTCAATTAGGTATTCGTGGATTTAATAATGTTGATTTAAATAAAGTTAGCGACGGTATTACTACTGCTTTTAACAAATTCGAAAAAGAGGGTATTTCTGATAAAGATTTAAACAGAATTAAAGCTGGACTAGAAACTAATTTTTACAACAGTTTATCTAGCGTACTTGGTAAAGGAACAAATTTAGCTTCTTACAATACGTATGCGGGAGACCCTGGGTTTATCAATAAAGAAATTGACTTAACTTTAAATGTTACCAAAGAAGATGTAATGCGTGCTTACAACACCTACATTAAAGGTAAAAACTTTATCGCTACTAGTTTTGTTCCTAAAGGAATGGTAAAATTAGCTTTAGAAGGGTCTAAAGAAGCAATTATAAAAGAAGAGAAAATTGTTATTGGAGCTGAAGAAAAATTCGATTCTAAAACTGCTGCTGAATACACTAAAACTCCATCTAAAATAGAAAGAGCAACCGAACCTGTTTATGGTAAATCTCCTGCTTTAAATGTACCTACTATTTGGAATAACGAATTAGCGAACGGAATTAAAGTTTTCGGTATCGAAAACAGTGAAGTTCCTTTAGTACGTTTCAACTTGGTTATGGATGGTGGTCAACTATTAGAAAAAATGGATAAATTAGGTGCAGCAAACCTAACTGCTCGTTTAATGAATAGAGGAACTAAAAATAAAACAGTTGCTCAATTAGAAGAGGCTATTCAAGAATTAGGGGCATCAATTAGCGTGTATGCATCTAAAGAGAACATTACAATAAGCGGTACTACTTTAGCTAAAAACTACGATAAAACCATCGCTTTAGTTGAAGAAATATTATTAGAACCACGTTGGGATGCTACTGAATTTGAATTAATAAAAAAATCGGTAGTTGGTAATTTACGTCAGCAAGAAGCAAGCCCTACAACGGTAACAAGAAATGTATATAATGAATTGATTTACGGTAAAGATAATATCAGATCTAAAAACACCTTAGGTACCATTGCATCTGTAGAAAAAATATCTTTAGACGATTTAAAAACATACTATTCTAATTACATATCTCCATCAGTTGCAAAAATGCATATTGTTGGTGATGTTGCTAAAGAAAAAGCGTTAACTTCTTTAACGAACTTAACAACTAAATGGACTGCTAAAGAAGTAACAATTCCAGTTTTTAAAACTCCAGAAGCTCCTACAAAACCAACAGTTTATTTTTACGATGTACCTAAATCAAAACAAACTGTAATTAGTTTTGGTGCTCCTGCTTTAGCTGCAACAGATAAAGATTTTTATTCGGCAACGGTAATGAATTACATTCTTGGTGGTGGTGGTTTTGCTTCTCAATTAACGCAAGAGTTAAGAGAAGGAAAAGGATATACGTATGGTATTGGCTCTCGTTTTACCGGTACAAAAGCGAAAGGTACTTTTACTATTTCTAGTAGAGTTAGAACCAATGTTACGTTAGAATCTGCTCAATTAGTAAAAGACATCATTACAAATTACCCTATTAATTACGCTGAAAAAGACTTAGCAACTACCAAAGGTTTTTTAATTAAAAGTAATGCGAGACGATTTGAAACTATGGGCGCTAAATTAAACATGTTAGAAAACATTAGTACTTACAATTTAAATGCTGACTACGTTAAAGACAGAGAGAAAATTGTAAATGAAATGACAATTGAAAAAGTACAAGAATTAGCAAAGAAATATGTGAATCCTAATAAAATGATCTGGTTATTTGTTGGTGACGCTGAAACACAATTAGATCGTTTAAATGAATTAGGTTTTGGTAAACCTGTTTTATTAAACAATACCAAAGAAAAAATTAAACTTTAATCTTTTCTTAGCTATATTTTAAATAGCGTTATGAAACTATTATTATAAAAAAGCAACCTCATTTGAGGTTGTTTTTTTGTTTAATTGGCAACCTGTTTTTTAATAATTTTACTATCGTTGAAAGCTAATTGATATTTTTAAAAAGATAGCGAAAAAAACATCTAGAAAAGAGTTTCTAATTCAACTTTCATATTTATATACAATAGTTTAGTTGGTACAGTATCTAACTTTCCGTTAACAATCTTATCATAATCAATTCCCCAATCAAATAAATTTATCTGACCTTGTAAAACTAACGAACTTGCTACTTGTTCTTTTGGATTTCTAATTCCTGTAGCGAATAACTTCATTTCTTTTTCAACTCCTTTTATCGACATAATTCCATTAACTTGATACCAGTCGATTCCCATAGTATAAACATTAGTAGATTTAAAGGTGATTCTTTCATCATTCTCTCCAACAAACACTCCTGGTGTTTTAATTCTTGCTGTTAAATCATCTTTATCTCCTCTACATACTCTAAATGAATTAGGATTTACCTCAAATGAAATATGCATGTTTTCTAGTGGATTTCCTAAATCTAATCGTATTGGGTAATCTACTTTTAAATCGTCTACTACACCGGTAAAAGGAGTACTACAATGTCCGTGAGTTACAAACATATTAATAGTGCTATGCTGCTTATTATATAACTTCGCTGTTGTTTCGTTTTTTTTATCAGTATCTGCAGTTTTAGTGTAACCACTTACAATAATTACCGTAGCAAATACGGTTAACAACAGCATACCTTTTTTTATTTTATCCATGATTTTTATATTTAATGTTTCTACAAAAGTAGCTGGGAGTTGACATCAAATGTGTGAATCAAATGTAAAAAAAGTGCAAAATCATTATTTAACTTAAAATAGTAGCAAGTAAAAAAACTTATATGTTTACTTTTGAAAACCAAAGCGTAAAATGTATAAGGTGTCTCAAAAAAGGACTTAAAAAACTAAAACGATACTTAATCGACAAGGGTATTTCACCTTCAATCATTCACTAAATAGTAAAAAACATTGAAATTAACAATATGAATCATAAGGAAGTAATTCAGGAAGTTTTTAAGAAAATAAGTGACATTAAAGACGAAGGAAAACTGGCTTCTTACATACCTGAATTAGCGAACATAGATGCTACTAAATTCGGTGTTCATATTTCTACAACCTCATCTTTAAAACATGGCTTAGGAAATTTTCAAGAAAAATTCTCAATCCAGAGTATCTCTAAAGTACTATCACTTTGCTTCGCTTATAAAATACTTGGTGAAGCGATATGGGACAGACTTGGTGTTGAACCTTCTGGTACTGCATTTAATTCCCTTGTACAGCTAGAAAATGATAATGGAATACCAAGAAATCCTTTTATAAACGCAGGTGCAATTGTAATTTCAGATATCCTTATCAGTAATTTAAGCAATCCTAAAGAAGATTTATTGGCATTTATTAGAAGTCTTTCTGGTAACAACGATATTAACTATTCAGCAAAAATAGCTGCTTCAGAAAAATCTGTAGGTTACAGAAATATTGCACTTTGTAATTTTATTAAATCTTTCGGAAACATAAAAAACGAGCCCACTAAAGTGCTTGATTTTTATTTTGACCTATGTTCTTTAGAACTAAGTTGCGAACATCTTTCTGATTTGTTTTTATTTTTAGCCAACAATGGTAAAGCACCGCATAACAACAATCAGATATTAACAAAAAGCCAATCGAAAAGAATTAATGCATTAATGCAAACTTGTGGTTTTTATGATGAGTCTGGTGAATTTGCTTTTAAAGTAGGACTAGCAGGTAAAAGTGGCGTTGGTGGCGGTATTATTGCCATACTACCAAACCAATATAGTATTGCGGTTTGGAGCCCTAAATTAAATGAAAAAGGGAATTCTTATAAAGGAATGAATTTTTTAGAGAATTTTACAACACTGTCGGAACAGTCTATTTTTTAGAGAACTTAGTTCTCATTCAACAGATGCTAGCTTAGCTAGTTTAATTTAACTATACAGTTAATCATAAGTAAAAAGCTAAGAAAACTATCACCTACATTGCTTTTCACACACTTAAGGATGATAAATTTTTCGTAACTTGCCGCTCTTATAACTTAGATAAAAGTGCTGCTAAAAGAAAAAATATCGATTGAAAATTTTGAAGATAAAAAATTCAAAATAAAACTTATAGAAGCTGATAAAGATACAGAAGCTGCTTTTACACACTATTTGCATAACCATAGAAATGGGGTTTCTCAATTCTACAAACCTGATGCAATAGAGCACGTTAAAAATTTATTTGAATATAAATTTCCTGAACAAAAAACATCAAATTTAGTTGCAGAAGAAGCATTACAATATTTAATTTTTCAACAAGAAAAAGTCCCTTTTACAGCTCCTAAAAACCCTGATTTCAAATTCATTGACCTATTTGCAGGAATTGGTGGATTTAGATTAGCCTTACAAAACTTAAAAGGAAAATGTGTTTTTACAAGCGAATGGGATAAGTATTCAAAACAGACTTATAAGGCTAATTTTGGAGAAACACCATTTGGAGATATAACAAAAAAAGCAACTAAAGATTATATTCCAGACGGGTTTGATGTTTTATGCGCTGGATTCCCTTGTCAAGCATTTTCTATTGCAGGAAAACGAGGAGGATTTGAAGACACTAGAGGAACTTTATTTTTTGATGTTGCTGAAATCATTAAAAAGAAAAAACCTAAAGCTATTTTTCTAGAAAATGTAAAAGGCTTAAGAAGCCATGATAAAGGAAAAACTTTAGCTACAATATTAAATGTTTTACGAGAAGATTTGGGGTATTTTGTACCAGAACCGCAAGTAATGAATGCGAAAAAATTTGGAGTTCCACAAAACAGAGAACGAATATTTATTGTTGGATTTAGAAAAGATTTAAACATTACCCAATTCGAATACCCAGAACCAATAAATAAAACAACAACTCTTGAAAATATTTTAGAAACTAAAACTGTTTCTGTAAAATATTATTTGTCTGAAACTTATTTAAATACATTAAGAAATCATAAAGCAAGACATGCTAGTAAAGGAAACGGGTTTGGCTATGAAATTATTCCAAATAATGGAACTGCAAATGCAGTTCTATGTGGAGGGATGGGAAGGGAAAGAAACTTAGTTTATGATTTTAGGTTAAAAGATTTCACACCAATAACTCATATAAAAGGAGATGTTAATCGAGAAGGTATTCGAAAAATGACACCTAGAGAATGGGCTAGATTACAAGGGTTTCCTGACAGTTATAAGATTGTAGTTTCAGATGCGCAAGCATACAAACAATTTGGAAACTCTGTTGCGGTTCCAGCTATTCAAGCAACTGCAAAAAAAATCATAGAAAAACTTAAGGCTTTATGATTACGGGAAATAAAGGAGAATGGAGTGAAGTTTACACTCTTTTTAAATTACTTGGAGATAAACAGTTATTTCTTGGAAATAAAGAAATTGAAAAACTAGAAGGAATTGTTTACCCGATTTTACGTGTTTTAAGAACAGAAAAAAATGATGATTTTGAGTATTCAATTCAAGATGAAATCATACTTATTTCTGGAAGGGAAGAAGTTCTAAAAATTGCAATTACAGAATTTAAAGAAAAGGCAAAAATTTTACTTGAAAAAATAAAAGCTAGCAAAGAGAGAACTTTTTCAGTTCCCGAGATTGAAAAATTTATGCAATCTATTAATTGCATTTCTTTAAAAGCCAGTTCAACTGTAAAAACAGATATTACAATTGTTATTCACGACCAAAGAACAAATCAACAACCAACTTTAGGGTTTAGTATAAAATCACAATTAGGAAGTCCTTCGACTCTCCTCAACGCAGGAAAAACAACCAACTTTATTTTTAAAATCTCAAATTTAAAATTAAGTAAATTAGAAATTAATAAGATAAATTCTATTGATTCTAGAAGTAAAATAATAGATAGAATTAATTTCGTTTTAAACTCAAATGGGCAATTTAATTTTGTAAAAACTGAAAGACAAATATTTTCAAACAATTTGATTCTTATCGACAGTAAATTACCCGAAATATTATCTCAAATTATTTATGAATTTTATTCTAGCAGTAAATCAAGTGTTACTGATTTAACTCATAGAACAGCTGATAAAAATCCTTTATTTTTTGATGTTTCTAACGAACATAAATTCTACGAATACAAAGTCAAACGTTTTTTAACTGATGTTGCTTTAGGAATGATGCCTTCTAAAGTATGGACTGGACAATATGATGCTACTGGTGGATACCTCGTTGTAAAAGAAGATGGAGACATCTTATGCTACCATATTTACAACAAAAACGAATTTGAAAATTACTTATTCAATAACACAAAACTAGATACAGCTAGCTCTAGCAGACATGATTTTGGTTCTATTTACGAAGAAAATGGAGAGTTATATTTTAAACTTAATTTACAGATTAGATTCATAAAATAGGTTAATGCAACTTAAACTGCTTTTAAAAATAAAATACCTCCTTTCACAAACACCTTTAAATGCCTCAAAAAAACGACTTAAAAGAAATAGCAAAACTCTTTTTTAAACTAGGAAGTATTGGTTTTGGTGGTCCTGCTGCTCATATTGCTATGATGGAAGATGAAGTGGTGAAAAAGAGAAAATGGATGACGCAAGCCCATTTCTTAGATCTTATTGGAGCTACTAATTTAATTCCTGGCCCTAACTCAACAGAAATGACGATGCATTGCGGTCATGAAAGAGCAGGTTGGAAAGGCTTAGTCGTTGCGGGATTCAGTTTTATTTTTCCTGCGGTGATTATCACATCAATTTTTGCTTGGTTGTATCAAGAGTATGGTCAGTTACCAAAAGTTGAACCTTTTATTTACGGTATAAAGCCGGCAGTAATTGCTATTATAATAATGGCAGGCTACAGACTTGGTAAAAAAGCAATAAAAAATACGGAGTTAGCCATTTTAGGAATCATTGCTTTGATTTCTTGCTTATTAGGCGTTAATGAAATTGCAACACTTTTTGGTTGTGGACTTTTAGGTATCGGCTTGTATTTTTTCAAACAAAACAAAAACAATTTATACAGTTTTATTCCGCTATTTGCTTTTCAAGCAAGTGAGTTTATAAACTTAAGTAATATAAAAATATTGTTGACTTTCTTAAAAATAGGAACCATATTATATGGTAGTGGCTACGTGTTATTCGCTTTTTTAGATTCAGAATTAGTAGCAAATGGTTGGTTAACTAGGCAAGCATTAATAGATGCTGTTGCAGTTGGTCAAATAACACCTGGTCCTGTTTTATCTACTGCCACTTTTATTGGGTGGCAACTAAACGGAATAACCGGAGCAATTGTAGCTACGCTTGGTATTTTTCTTCCTTCGTTTGTTTTTGTTTTGGTATTAAATCCGTTAATACCAAAAATGAGGAATTCTAAAATTATTCGTTCGGTTTTAGATGCTGTAAATGTTGCCGCTGTAGCTTTAATTATAGCCGTTTGTATAAATATGGCTAAAGATACTTTAGTAGATTGGCGAACAATTGTTATTGCTATTACTAGTTTAATTGTTGTTTTTGGTTTTAAAAAACTAAACAGTGCTTTTATCGTTTTAGGTGGTGCTCTTCTTGGTTTTGTTTTAACTTTTATATAAGTATTCAAAAATAAAGCAAACGAACTTATATCGCTTCATTTAGATTATCTTTGCAAAAAAAATAATCAATGCAGTTTTCAGATTTACATCTTAATCCATCAATTTTAAAAGTATTAAGCGAAGAAAGGTATCACAAAGCTACTTTAGTACAACAAAAAGTGATTCCGTTAGTACTAGATAAAAAAGATGTAATTGTTGGTTCTCAAACAGGATCAGGTAAAACAGCTGCTTTTGCTTTACCTATTATTCATAATTTAGAACAAGAACAGGAAGCTGAAAAAGGTCCAAAGAAAATAAAAGCTTTAATTATAAGTCCTACTAGAGAGTTGGCAATACAAATTGAAGAAAGCTTTAACACCTATGGTAAACACACCAATATAAGAGCTGCTGTAGTATACGGTGGTATTTCTATAAAACCTCAAAAAGAAACTTTAGCAAAAGGAATTGATGTATTAGTTGCAACTCCAGGTCGTTTTATCGATTTACATGAACAAGGAAGTATCGATTTAAGTGTACTAAAAACCTTTGTTTTAGATGAAGCTGACTTAATGTTAGACATGGGTTTTATTCAAGATGTAAGAAAAATTGAAGCCCTGTGTCCTCGTAAAAAACAAACACTACTTTTTTCTGCAACCATGCCAGAGAAAGTAAGTGATTTAGCAAAAGCAATGTTATATAAACCAGAAACGGTTAATGTAATTCCTACAAACAATACAGTAAACAAAATTGGTCAATTATTATATTATACGCCTAAAAAACATAAAGTAGATTTATGTTTACACCTATTGCGTAATACCATACAAGGACGTATTATTATTTTTAGACGTACAAAATACGGAGTTGATAAATTAGAGCAAACACTTACAAAAAATGGTTATAAAGTAACAAGTGTTCACGGAGATAAAACACAAATTTTACGTAACCAAGCCATTGAAGATTTTAAAAGCAATAAAGTAAATATTTTAATAGCTACCGATGTTGCTGCCCGTGGTATTGATATTAGCAAGATTGATGCTGTTATTAATGTAGACATACCAAATGTACCTGAAACATATGTACACAGAATTGGTAGAACTGGTAGAGCAGGAAAATCTGGAATTGCATTTTCTTTTTGCGGAGCCGATGAAACTAGTTACATTAAAGCAATTCAAGAATTTACTGAAAGGCCAATAAAAATTATTGACGATCATCCTTTTCTTTTAGTAAAACCAAAACATATAAAACAACCGAATACCATTAGTAAGAACAAAAAAGGACGTAAGTCTGAAGCTTCTAAAAAGAAGAAAAAACGTTGGTATTAAATAAAAGTTACTCGTAATATATATATTTTCAAAACCTCTTCAAATCTATTGGAGAGGTTTTAAATTTTATATAAAAATTAGTCGAAGCCACTTCCCACTTTCCGCACTCGCTCTCTGCGAGGAGCTCAAACAAATGCTGCAATCGGGGCTAAGCCTATTTACTAAGTTTTGTAAATATATTTAAAGGTCTCTTAAAAATAGAAAAGCTCCTTTTTTAAGATAACTGTCTATTCTTATTATAAAAAACAAATCTTTACTTTTACTCCTCTATTTAATAGTTTTTAAAAACTACAAACATTATGAATATAACTTTAACAGAAGCAAAAAAAGTAATTGCGGCTGCTGCATTAAAAGCCGAAGCTTTAAATACTAAAATGAGTATCTCTGTGGTAGATTCAAGCGCAAGTTTAGTTGCTTTCGAACGCATGGATGATGCTTTTTTGGGTCCTATTGATATTGCTATTAAAAAAGCAAAAACAGCGAGTCTTTTTGGTAAAAACACTGGAGCACTTGGACAATTATCGCAACCTGGAGGTCCTTTATACAATATTGAACATTCTAATAATGGTTTAATTACTTTCCCTGGAGGAATACCAATAAAAAACGAACAAAACATAATTATTGGCGCTATTGGAGTAAGTGGTAGTACGGTTGAAAATGATTTTGAAGTAGCCCAAGCTGGTGCAAATGCTATTTAATAATAATTACATTTTTAAATAAACACTAAACAATTAAGCATGCTAAAAAATATTGTATTCGGTTTAATTTTAATCTCTTTTTTAAATTGTAAACCACAAAAAGAAAAAGAAGTTAATGATAAAATTAACACATCTAAGGTTAAAGAATTAAAAAGTGACACTCTTAAAAAAACAACAAATAAAGCAAGTAAAAAAGACCGTATTAAAATTCAAAAAAACAACGTTGTATTAGCTACTTTAATTCCGATCGAAATTTTAAATGCAAAAGAAAAGGATGTATATAAAAAATATGGATTAGCTTTTTCAGGAAACTGCTATAACTGTGATTTAGCTAAATTTAGAATTGAGAATCATAGTATTTTTATAACCAATGTCTGTGATACTCAAACCGAATTAAATTTTAAAATTATAAAGCTTTCAACCAATAGAAATAAGATTGAAATTAATACTAAGAATTATAGCTTTCAGTTTTTAAGAATTGCCAATGATCCAGTATATGAATTAAAAATCATTAATGCTGATTTTAAAAATAAAGACCTATTAATTAGTAAATATTTTACCTTAAAAAAAGACTTAGTAAAATTTGAAGTTCATGATTGTGGAGATTTTGACGGATAACAAGAAATTAATCTACTCTCTAAACACAAATAGAACCGCTTATTTAAAGCAAAGTACAAATAAACGGTTTTAGAAAACGACCTTAACAGCTTAAAATTAAATCAACTAAAACTAGTTAAAAGACTTAAAGCACATATCAATAAATAACTCATATTTCTTAAGTTCTTCAATAATATTTGCGTTTTTTTCAACATCATAAAACGGTATAGACGCTATTAAACTTAATCCCAAATACTTATTCATTGCATGAAAGCCAGATAAAGCACTATTATCAACACTTAATTCATTAAACAACCCGTTTTGTAAACTAAATGCTTCTTCAGGCGCATTCCAACTTGTTGTTACAATATAACTCTTACCATTTAACAAACCTCCTGTACCATAATTAATTTTTGGTTTTTCTGCATTCCTTCCATCACTATTCCAAAGTCCATTTCTATACCCTGCTGTTAACACCTCATCCAAGTACTTCTTAAACTTAAAGGGTACAGAAAACCACCAAATAGGTGTATGATAAATTATAACATCAGCCCAAACAAACTTCGAAACTTCCTTTTCTACTTCGTACACTTCATTTATTTCAGTCACTTTAATTTTATAATTATTTTTATCTTCAAAAAAACATTTACTAATTGTAAATAAAGATTTATTGAATTCCCCTTTTGCAGCTGCAAACGCATGCCAGCCATTTATTATTAATATATTTTTCATTGATATTTATTTTTATATCACACAAAAATATAGCAAGATAACGTATAACTAAAATAACACAAATCATACCTTTGTATTATAAAATTAATAGTAATGATAAACCTAGAATGGTACAGAACGTTTAAGGCAGTATATGAAGAAGGAAATTTAACAAGAGCTTCTAAAAAACTATTTTCCTCACAACCAGGAGTTAGTTTACATATTAGTTCTTTAGAATCGTACGTAGGCTACAAACTCTTTGAGAGAACATCTAGAAATATGATTGCTACAGAAAGAGCAATAATTTTGTATGACTATATTTTAGACTCTTTACAAAAATTAGAAAAATCAGAAAATCATTTCAAAAAAATAGGAAACGGTATTAGGCAAACGCTAAGTATAGGAATGTGTTCTGAAGTTTTTCAAACTTTTTTCGAACCCAATATGAGTAGTTTTGATTTTGACATTATAGCACATTTTGGGGAATACCCACAAATGCTAAAAGAATTAGAAGAAGGTATTTTAGATTTAGTTATTACACCTAAAAAAAACACAAATCAAAATATCGATTACACTCCTTTTTTTCATCAAAATATATGGTTAGTTGCAAATAATAAAACAGACACTCAAAAAGTAGAAGATGCTATTAAGGACAAAGATTGGAAATCATTGGAAAATGAACTTAAAAAGCAAATTTGGTATAGTTCTTCTAATGTAACTGGGTTTATAAAACAATTTTGGCTTACAAACTTTAATAAAAAAGAGTACAATAAACCGAATTACATTGTTCCAAACATGAATTCAATTATTAGATGTTTAAAAACAAGTAAAGGAATTGCGTTAATTCCAAGTTTTTTATGCACTAAGGAACTTGAAAATAAAAACCTAAAGCTTGTATGGAAAAGTAACAATCAATTAAAAGATATTTTTTACTTCGCTAAAAAAAAGAACAAAAAATTAAAAGTTGCAGCAACCATAATAGAAACTATCATAACCGAAGAATCGTTAAAATACAAAGAGTAAAAGCAACACGTTTAATTACAACAGTGTATAAATAACTTAATTAAAACATTTAGAGGTCAGTATCTATATTTTAATTGAAATACCTTGAGAAATGTCTGGTTAAGCGCAGTCGAAACCTATTTTTAACAGGCTAACAGTAGTTCTCGACTGCGCTCGAACCGACAATAAAAATTTAATCAAAAAAATCAAAACCAAACACTTAACAGTATGTATTTAACTACTAACCTCTGAAAACATTAATACCCCTCTAAAAAAGCATACCTAAACGATGTAAAGTGGTTAGCCCCGATTGCAGCATTTGTTTGAGCTCTTTTTTATTTTTCTTAAAAAAAGCGAGTGCGAAAAACGGGAAATAGCTTCAAAAAAAATTAAAGAATCAAAACCTATTTATTTTTTTAACAGCCAAGCATAACTACTATAAAAAATAAGCCAAATTTTGTTAGATCAATTATTAATCGTAATATTGCAATATATTAATTAAGCAAAATGGGACTCACCAAGTCAGAAATATTTACACCAGAACAAAATGATCTTGCTAAAATAGCAAAGGTGCTTGGGCACCCTGCTCGCATTGCCATTTTACAACATTTATTTAAAATAAACTCTTGTGTTTGTGGTGATTTAGTAAACGAAATCGGATTAGCACAACCTACTATTTCTCAACACTTAAAGGAACTAAAAAACATGAAACTTATTAAAGGCAACATAGAAGGTACGAGTGTTTGTTATTGCATAGACCAAGACAACTGGAAACAAATAAAAACATTGTTAAATAGCTTTTTAAATCTTGATGGAAACTCAAGTAATTGCTGTTAAAAAAATTTACAATAATCCATCGTAATATTACAATTAAAATAAAAAGACATGAAATTATCAGAAATTAAAAGACATTTAGCGTCATTAAAAACAATTGCTTTTAAATTACCTAATGGAGAATTAGTACCTAATCATTTTCACGTAACTGAGGTTGGAAAAATAACTAAAAACTTTATTGACTGTGGCGGAACTATAAGAAACGAAGAGGTTGTAAACTTTCAATTATGGAAAGCTGATGATTATGATCACAGGTTACATCCAGAAAAATTAGTTCACATTATTGAACTTTCAGAAAAAACATTAAATATTCCTGATTTAGATATTGAGGTAGAGTACCAAGGTGCTACAATTGGTAAATATGGCTTAGATTTCGACGGAACAAATTTTTTACTCACAACAAAACAAACTGATTGTTTAGCAAAAGATAATTGTGGAATTCCTGAAGCAAAGCCAAAAGTAAAATTATCAAACATACAAGTACAAAACAGTTGCGACCCAAATTCTGGTTGTTGTTAATTTTTAAAACATAAAAAATGTACGCTCAAATAAATAAAAGCATCCATAACTTACCTGAAGTTTCTAACGAAAGAAAAGAAATATTGGCTTCCTTAGCACAATATATACAAGATAAAGTAAACAAAAAAAAGGTTATTAACCTCAACTTTATTTGTACTCATAATTCTAGGCGAAGTCATTTATCTCAAATATGGGCACAGGTAATGGCTTATAATTATAATATTAACAATGTTTATACATATTCTGGCGGTACAGAAGCTACTAGAATGAATGGTACAATTGTTAATACTTTGGTTGATTTTGGATTTAAAATTCAACAATTATCAGACAATAACAATCCCGTTTTTGCTATAAAATATACGAATAACGGGCTACCGATAATTGGTTTTTCTAAAAAGTATGACAATAATTTTAATCCTGTTTCAGAATTTGGAGCAATTATGACGTGTTCGCAAGCAGATGATGGGTGCCCTTTTATAACAGGAGCTGAAGGTCGTTTTCCTATAACTTTTGAAGACCCGAAGGCATATGATAACACACCTTTAGAAAAAGAAAAATATGCTGCATGTTGCTTATTAATTGCTTCGGAAATGGACTACGTATTTTCGGTTATTAAAAAATAAAAACTTTGATTAATATAAAAAAGGCATTCGATTTTTAATCAAATGCCTTTTTTTATTACTTTTTAGTGAACTTATTTAGCTCTTAAATTTCATTCCTAAATGCACCACTTTTTTAGTTTCAAAAAATTCTTCTTCAAAAAAATCTGGCAAATTATAAATTGTTGCTGATGTATATTTCTCTAACTCTTCGGTTAAATCGCCACCTTTTAAATACAAAATTCCGTTTTTTAAATCGTGGTTTTGCTTTTTAGCAATCCTTCCTTTTGTCCAACCAACAAAAGTCTCCATTTGTGCAACGGCTCTGCTTACAATAAAATCATACGTATCTTTAACCTCCTCTACACGTCCGTTCGTTGTTTTTACGTTTAACAAACCCAAACCTTCAACTACTTCGTTTACTACTTTTATCTTTTTACCTATAGAATCAACTAAATGAAATTGTGTTTCAGGAAATAAAATAGCTAACGGAATTCCAGGGAAACCTCCACCTGTACCAACATCCATCACTTTAGAACCTGGTTTAAAAGACACAACCTTAGCAATACCTAATGAATGTAAAACATGTCGCAAATATAATTCATCAATGTCTTTACGAGAAACAACATTAATTTTCAAGTTCCAATCTTCATACAAACCTTGTAATTTAGAGAACTGTTCTAACTGTGTTTCAGTTAAATCGTTAAAGTATTTTTTTATAAGTTCCATTGATTATTTTTTTCACTGCAAAAATAAAAAACTAATTGGTAATTGTCATTTATATAACAAAAGATATGTTTCTTGTTAAAAAATTACCTAAGAGCCATAACCATCTAGTAAAAACGTTTACTTTTGCAATTTATAATACACAATAAATGAAGACAATAAACTTCTCTAGAACAAACAACGTAAAGTTCTTTCGAACTCTTAACAAACGAGTTAACACATATTTTAAAGAAAACAATATTAAACGTACAGGTAATTGGAAGCTATATTCAAAAGCCATTATTATGTTTGCTGCTTTCTTAGTTCCTTTTATATTAATTTTAACCGTAAGTATGCCACAATGGGCAATGGCTTTACTTATTACGATTACGGGTATAGGTATGGCTGGAGTTGGTATGAATGTAATGCACGACGCTAACCACGATTCTTTTTCAAGTAGAAACTGGCTAAATAAATTAATGGGTAGTAGTATTTACATTTTAGCAGGAAATGTATATAATTGGAAAGTACAACACAACGTATTACACCATACCTTTACCAATATTAAAGGGCATGATGAAGATATTGATGCTGGTAGAATTATTCGCTTTTCTAAACATTCAAAATGGTTACCTATACACCAATTTCAAAAATTTTATTCAATTTTCTTATACGGATTATTAACTATTAATTGGGCTATTACTACTGATTTCAAACAAATGAGTAGTTATTTAAAACGTAAATTATCGTACGGTAAGTTCCCAAACCCGAAGGTAGAATGGACAAAATTAGTTGTTTCTAAAATTGCTTATTATACTTTATGGCTTGTATTACCATTACTTGTTATGGATATTGCTTGGTGGAAAATTCTAATAGGTTTCTTTATTATGCACTATACAGCAGGGATGATTTTAAGTGTTGTTTTTCAATTAGCACACGTAGTACCTAATACAGAAATGCCTTTACCAGATAAAGACGGTAATTTAGAACACACTTGGGCAGTTCATCAATTATATACTACTTCTAATTTTGCGCCTAAAAACTGGTTAGTTAACTTTTATACTGGTGGATTAAATCACCAAGTTGAACACCATATTTTTCCTCATATCTCGCATGTTCATTATAATAAATTAGCGAAAATAGTAAAGGAAACGGCAGAAGAATTTAATTTGCCATACAACGAATATAAAACAATGACAAGAGCTTTTATCGAGCACTTTAAACAATTAGGTTCTTTAGGTAAAGAACCAAAATTAGCATAAACAACACACAACTTAACAACACAATGTCAAACGCATTATCAAACAGAATTAACAGTTTACCTGTTTCGCAAACTTTAGCAATGGCAGCTAAAGCAAGAGAGTTAAAAGCAGCCGGAAGAGATATCATTAGTTTAAGTTTAGGTGAACCAGATTTTAACACACCTGACTTTATTAAAGATGCCGCTATTGAAGCAATTAACCAAGATTATAATTCATATACTCCTGTTGATGGATATGTAGAATTAAAAGAAGCAATTTGCGTAAAGTTTAAACGTGATAATAACTTAACCTATGCTCCTAATCAGATTGTAGTTTCAACTGGTGCTAAACAATCTATCGCTAACATCGCACAGGTTTTATTAAACCCCGGAGATGAAGTTTTATTACCAGCTCCTTATTGGGTAAGTTATTCAGCAATTGCTACTTTATGTGAAGCAAAATTTGTTGAAATCCCTTCTTCTATTGAAGATGATTTTAAAATTACTCCAGCACAATTAGAAGCAGCAATTACGCCTAAAACAAAAATGATTTTCTTTAATTCACCTAACAACCCAAGTGGTACTATTTATAGTGAGGCTGAATATAGAGCATTAGCTAAAGTTTTAGAAAATTATCCGAATATCTATATTTTATCTGATGAAATATATGAACATATTAATTATGGTACCAAGCCTTTTAGTTTTGGTGCTATCGAAAGCATGTATGATCGCACAATTACCGTAAATGGTTTAGCAAAAGCATTTGCTATGACTGGTTGGAGAATTGGCTTTATTGGCGCTCCACAATGGATTGCAAAGGCATGTACAAAAATGCAAGGACAAATTACCTCTGGAACAAATTGTATTGCACAACGTGCTGCAATTACAGCTGTTTTAGCTGAGCCAAGTAAAGTTCAATACATGGTAGACGAATTTAAAACTCGTAGAGATTTAGTTTTAGATTTATTAGGTAAAATTGATGGTTTTAAATTGAACGTACCTGAAGGTGCTTTTTATGTTTTTCCAGATATATCTGCTTTCTTTGGTAAAACGATTAAAGGAAAAGAAATTAAGAATGCTAGTGATTTTTCTATGTTATTATTAGAAGAAGCAAATGTAGCTACCGTTACTGGTGAAGCTTTTGGAGCACCTGCATGTGTTCGTATGTCTTACGCAGCATCAGAATTACAATTACGCGAAGCTATTAAAAGAATTAAAGAGATCTTAAGTTAATCTTTATTCAAAATATTTTTAGATAAAAAGGGTAGTAATTTTAAAATTACTACCCTTTTTTATTTCTTTTAAGATATTTTTACAAAACCAGAGCTTAGAGAAAACCAAACATTCAAAAGTTTTTATTGAACCTAAAATGAATATATTACTTGCTATTACTAATATACTTTTTAACCCTTTTTCTTTTTTAATTTTTATAACTTTTTCATTTAAAAAAGATTCACATTTCTTTACTAAAGAAGGAACAAATGTTACGAGACTTAAATTAGTCCCGTATTTACTCTTCTACTCAATTTATCTAACCGCTATACTCGGTTTAACTTATCTTTGTAATCTTTATGTAGATTTTAATTTCTGGGAAGCTTTTGTACCTAAAAATTTATTTGTTTCATCTATTACTTGGCTAATAACAGCTTTTACTTTACGTACTTATTTAAAAGGAATGGAAGGTAATATTATGGGCTTTATATTTTTCCCTTTACTTGTACTATCGATACTTACCTTAACTGTATTTAATTTTTTTGATATATTATCTTATCCAAAATTCTTAACATCAAACCTACCTATACTAAAAATAGACTTATGGCTTAGGTTACTCATACATTCCTTTTGCCCTTTTTACATTATAATTTTTCTTAATTCTAAAGAACATGAGAAAAGAGAAAAAGATGATTTTATTACACCACTTTTAAGCAGTCTAATCCTACAGCTTATGTTTTTTAGTATTAATTGGATTGTTACTTATTTATTTGGTAATTCGCTTAGCTTTTCGCTATTTTTTGGGGAAGGACAAACTATTGTTTACTATATGCCAATGATTGGTGGTTTTTTGCTTTTCGTGCTATTCTTTTTATCTAAAATAGTACCTGTTGAGAAAAGTAAACGATACAAATTAGAAACCATATCCTATTATGTAACCTTTATTAACTTTGGTCTTATCATTTTAGAACTTATAAATTACCTAAACTTAATAAGTGCTGCTTTTTAATAAAAAATAATAATTTACAAAGAGTATTTCGATATCCTAAAACTAGAAAAAACCTAAAACGGAACTTTCATCATTTTTTTTCGCTTCTTTTTATTTAATTTTTTAAGATAAAGTACTTTCTTGTCATAATCAATAAAAGCTTTTCCACTCTCTAAGATATCAGCACCGATAATTCCATCAACTTTTTCAGCATCATGTTGCGTTAATGCGGTATTAACATGACTTAAATCAAATAATACCAAATTGCATTGAGCCGTTTTCCATTTACCTATTTTTAAACTATTACTTTCTGATTTTCGAGTCTCCATATCTGTAGCTCCTGCGCCAGCAGCTTTTATTTCGCTTTCTTCAGATATCAATTTAAAATGTTCAATTAAATCTAATCCAACGCAAGAATTTGATGCACCTGTATCTAAAATAAATCTACCTTTAACCCCATTTATCTCTGCTTTTAACTCTAAATGATTTGTTACTATCTTTTTGAGCTTTATTTTAAGGTATTTCTTTTTCTTTAATATTTTTTTCAAACTTGCCATTTCTCGTACTTTTGCTTATTGTAAATATACATAAATGATTACCGATACACATACACATTTATATTCAGAAGAATTTGACCAAGATAGAGACGAAATGATGCAACGCGCTAAAAGCGCTGGAGTATCCCGTTTTTTTATACCAGCAATAGACAGTGGATCTACAGAACGAATGCTTGACTTAGAAAAAAACTACCCTAACGACGTATTTTTAATGATGGGACTGCACCCAACCTATGTTAAAGAGAATTATAAGGAAGAACTTGCTCATGTAAGAGAATGGATTGATAAACGTAATTTTTATGCTATTGGAGAAATAGGAATTGATTTATATTGGGATAAAACATTTCTAACACAACAACAAGAAGCTTTTAGAACTCAAATTCAATGGGCTAAAGAAAAGAAATTACCTATTGTAATTCATTGTCGTGAAGCTTTTGATGAAATTTTCGAAGTATTAGAAAGTGAAAAAGGAGATGACTTATTCGGTATTTTTCATTGTTTTACAGGTACTTTAGAGCAAGCTAAAAAAGCCCTGTCATATAATATGAAATTAGGAATTGGTGGTGTTGCTACTTTTAAAAATGGAAAAATTGATAAATTTTTAAACGAAATAAATATTAAACACATCGTTTTAGAAACTGACGCACCCTATTTAGCACCGACTCCTTACCGTGGTAAAAGAAATGAAAGTGCTTATGTTAGTAATGTTGTAGATAAATTAGTTGACATTTACGGTTTAACTTTCGAAGAAATTGCCGAAATTACAACACAAAACTCTAAAGATATATTTGGTGTCTAACACACAAACCACATATTATAAAACTCCAATAGGAACCGCCAAAATTGTTGGTAATGAAAATGGAATTCAATCAGTATCTGTTTTAGATGATGACTTCTCGACTCCGCTCGAAATGACAAAAACTAAAAATATTCCAATTTGTTTACAAAACTGTGTAACTCAATTAGAAGAATATTTTGCAGGAACAAGAACTGTTTTTGATTTAAAATTAAATCCGAAAGGAACAGTTTTTCAACAAACTGTTTGGAACGAATTATTAAATATATCTTTCGGAAAAAGCAACACTTATTTAGAACAAACAAAACAAATTGGCGACCCGAAAGCAATTAGAGCTGTTGCTTCTGCAAATGGTAAAAACCCAATTTGGATTATTATTCCATGTCATCGAGTTATAGGCTCAAATGGCTCTTTAACAGGTTATGCTGGTGGAATATGGCGAAAAAAATGGTTATTAGAACATGAAAGTGGCTGTAAACAACAAACATTGTTTTAATCGCAGAGCGATAGCCAAAAATTTAATTTAACTAAGCTTGTCTAAAAAATGAAAAAAAACTATTTTTATAGATAACTCGCATACTCCTATCTAAATCATTCATTTTGTTATTACTAATGTAGTGAAGTAATCTATTCATTCTAATTAATAGATTTCTTACTCTTAGTAGCAATAATTGAGTTAATTCAAATTACGTTTTTCTATAAAAAATCGTTTTATCAAAAAGCTACATTCTTCTTCTAGCACTCCTGATACAATTTTGGTTTTTGGATGTAATTTCGTTCCCAAAATACTAAACCCTAATCTTGGTTCACTTGCTCCATAAACAATTTTACCAATTTGCGTCCAATAACTAGCTCCTGCACACATTTGGCAAGGCTCTAAAGTAACATAAAGCGTACAGTCTTTTAAATATTTACCACCTAAAAAATCTGCAGCAGCAGTAAAAGCTTGCATTTCGGCATGTGCGGTAACATCATTTAAAAGCTCTATTAAATTATGAGCCCTTGCAATAATTTTATCTTTAAAAACAATAACTGCCCCTACAGGCACTTCCCCTTTATCAAAAGCAATATTAGCTTCTTTCAAAGCTTTTTTCATAAAATAAGTATCGTCAAACGGATTTATTTCCATGGTATTCTAAGCGTTTATTACAAAAGTAGCTCAAATTAGTTATTTTTACCAAAAAATACAATTTGATTTCAATTAAAACAACCAACAATAAAAAAGTATATTTCGCTTCAGATCAACATTTAGGAGCACCTACCACTGAAACTAGTTTTCCTAGAGAACAGAAATTTGTTCGTTGGCTAAATGAAGTTAAAGAAGATGCAGAAGCTATTTTTTTATTAGGTGACTTATTTGATTTTTGGTTTGAATATAAAACCGTTGTTCCAAAAGGCTTTGTTCGAGTTTTAGGAAAACTTGCTGAAATTAAAGATAGTGGAATTCCTATTTATTTTTTTGTTGGAAATCACGATTTATGGATGAATGATTATTTTGAAAAAGAATTAAACATTCCTATATTTCACACCCCTCAAAAATTTAATATTGACGGTAAAACGCTTTTAATAGGGCATGGTGACGGTTTAGGTCCACATGACAAAGGCTATAAAAGAATGAAAAAAGTTTTTATTTTTAAACCTTTTAAATGGTTATTTCGTTGGTTACACCCAGATTTAGGAGTGCGTTTAGGACAATACATGTCGGTTAAAAACAAAATGATTTCTGGTGATGAAGACTTTAAGTTTTTAGGCGAAGACAAAGAATGGCTAGTACAGTATTGTAAACGCAAACTAGAAACAGAAAATTATGATTATTTTGTTTTTGGACATCGCCACCTTCCTTTAGAAATTAAATTACAAGAAAACAGTATGTATATAAACACTGGTGATTGGGTAAACTATTTTACTTATGGTGTTTTTGAAAATAAAAAATTGTCTTTAAAAGAATATAACTCATAAAAAAAGCACCTTTAAAAAGGTGCTTTTTTTATGAGTTATATATTTCATTTTGAATAGTATTACACTAAAATTTAAATGTTAAACCAGCTTTAAAAATTGTTCCGCTAAACCCAAATTGGTTTACTTCCCAAGGGTATTTAAAACGCCCTCCTAAATCAGTTACAACATCACCTTTAGTATCTATCTGATCTGGATATACGTCAAATAAGTTATTTACTTGTGCAGTGAAAGAAATAACTTCTGAAAATTCATATCCAAAAGATAAATCAGTTACTATTTTACCTCCAAATGTTTGATCTTTACTAGCATCAACAGCATGTTGCCATGTTACTTCACCAAAATACGTATTATTTAAATTTGCAGTAAACTTATTAAGCTTATAGTTTGTCCCGAATAAAACTTTAGTACTTGGTCTAGCACTAATAATTCTTGACTGCTCTTTTCTATTAAAAATAGCATTTTTATATCCTGATAATTTAGTTGGTGTTTTTACTTCTCCCTCTAATTTTGTACTATTTATATTTAAAGCTAAATTAAGTCCTAATTTCCCTGAAGCAAAATCAATATTTTTATAACGCATTGAATAGTCAAAACCTTGTGTTTTAGTATCGGCAGCATTTATAAAAAATTTAATACTAGTTACACTGTTATCATCTAACACTTGTTGTACTGCCGCGTTTGCATTACCATTATCATCAACTCCACCTATTTCACCAGAAAACACAACTCTATCTTCGACTGTAATATTATAATAATCTAACGAAATTGTAAAGTCTCTAGATGCTTTAACTGTTAAACCGGCAGAGAAACTTCTAGATGTTTCAGCAAATAATGAAGCAACTCCTAAACCACCTATTCCAGTTACTATTGGATTTACATTATTGAATGTTCCTTGATTAGAAATTGTACTTCCAGAAACCAATGTTTGTACATTACTTAAATATACTTGATGTAATGACGGCGCTCTAAACCCTGTACCATATGAAGCACGTAATACCCCTGCTTCTCCTAACTTATATCTTGAATTTACTTTCCAAGAAGTATTACCTCCAAAATCAGAATAATTCTCATAACGAGCAGCTCCTCCTATTAAGAAATCATCAGAAATATCCCAATCTAAAGTCGCATACCCACCTATATTAGTTCTTGTTTCATCTAAAGCATTGCTTGGCTGTAATCCTGGAAATGATTGAACTCCTGCTCCATAAAGATCTCCATTTATATCTCTTTCTGGTCCTTGAACATACGACGCTTCTTCTCCTGCTGTAACTTCAAAACGTTCTTGACGTCCTTCAACCCCCAAAGCAATACTTACATCTCCAAAAGAACGACTCACATCAAAATTCCCTATAATATTACTAAAAGCATATGCTCCAGCATCGAAAGACTTTGGACTATTTGTCCCTAAGCTCACATTAAAAGAGTTTCCTATTGTATACCCCACTGAATTACCTCCATAAGAAACACTCGCATCTGCGTTAAATCCTCCTAACTTGAATTTACTTCCCGCAGTAAGCAAAACATCTTTAATATCTGTTTCAAAAGTTGGTTGAAAACCTTCATAAACCCCTGCCGTGTTAAATGGGTTCTCTGCTGAACCTGTAGGTATCCCAGGGAAACCAGGTAATCTATAAAGTGCAAAACTTTTACCTTGTCTAATATTAAAACCACCAAAAGCATATAATATTGTATTCTCGCTTAAAGGGTACTCTCCATTAATAAACAAATCTCCTTTTTTCATTTCAGGCTGACCAATGATCATACCTAAAGATGGGTTATCTTTTGTCCATTGATTATCAATTCCAAATAAATTATCTCTACCAGGCTCTCCTGCTCTATTTGTTTTTTCTTGATAACTTACACCTAATGTTGAATTTAAAAAACCTCCATCTCCAAATGTAAAAGTATGATTTACATCAGCTGCTGCATTAAAACCATCTCCTTCTTTTGTTACCCCAGAGCTTACATTTACTTGCGTAAAATCAACACCTTTCTTTAAAATAATGTTTATAACACCTGCAACTGCATCAGAACCATATTGAGCAGATGCTCCATCACGTAAAACTTCAACTCTTTCAATTGCCGCTGTAGGTATACTTTTCATATCAACCCCTACTTCTCCTTTACCAGGTGTGTCATTTACATATACCAAAGCACTCTGATTCTTACGTTTACCGTTTACCAATACTAAAGTTCTACTTGGCCCCAACCCTCTTAAATCCGCTGGATCAAAATGAGCAGTACCATCAGAAACTGTCTGACTACTAGCATTGTAAGAAGGTATTGCGTATGTTAACATTTGGTCAATACTAGTTTGACCTGTAGCTTGTAGTTCTCTTACACTTACATTATCAATAGGCACTGCTGAATCTAAAATAGTTCTAGGCTTTGAACGGTTACCTGTTAATACTATTTCATTTAATACGTTACCTGCTATTAGAGTTATAGTTATATAGGAATTATCAGAAATTATTTGCTCTACTGTAGCAAAACCGACTGAAGAAAACACTAAAGTGAGTGGTATCTTTTTTACATTTAAAACAAATTCTCCTTGTCCATCTGTACTAACACCTTTAATCGTGTTTTTTTCTAAAACATTAACAAAAGGTAGCGGAGCACCGCTTTCATCAACAACCTTACCTTTAATTTGCTGAGAGAAAATTACAACCGTGGTTAAGAAAAAACTCAAAAAAAACAACTTTAATTTTAAATTCATAATTTATAGTTTTACAGATTAGATATAACAATAATAACAATTTTTTAACATAAAAACATACTAATAACACATTAAAACAACTAAATCTTTAAAAATCACATTTTTTACCTTTTAAAAAAATCCTTTTTATCTTTAACCATACTTTAACAGCGCTTATTTTCTTATTATTGTAGTTTTGTTTCACGAAATTATAATATATTTTAATTACTATGGATGTAGATGTAAGAGCTATTAATGAGAAAATCGAAAGAGAAAGCGCTTTTGTTGATTTACTAACAAATGAAATGAGTAAAGTCATCGTTGGTCAAAAATACATGATTGAACGATTACTTATTGGACTTCTTGGTAATGGACACATATTACTAGAAGGTGTTCCTGGACTGGCAAAAACCCTAGCGATAAACACTTTATCTAAAGCTGTACAAGGTAGCTTTAGTCGTGTTCAGTTTACTCCCGATTTATTACCTGCGGATATTGTAGGTACCATGATTTATAATGTAAAAGAAAGTGACTTCGTTATTAAAAAAGGCCCAATTTTTGCCAATTTTGTATTGGCTGATGAAATTAACCGTGCTCCTGCTAAAGTGCAATCTGCTTTATTAGAAGCAATGCAAGAGCGTCAAATTACAATTGGTGATGAAACTTTTAAGTTACAAGAACCTTTTTTGGTAATGGCAACTCAAAATCCTGTTGAACAAGAAGGAACATATCCTCTTCCTGAAGCTCAGGTTGACCGTTTTATGTTAAAAACAGTTATTGATTATCCAAAGCTTGAAGATGAGCAGTTAATTATGCGTCAGAATTTAAGTGGAAGTTATGAAAAAATAAATCCTGTAGTTTCAATAGAACAAATTATAAACGCTCGTAAGTTTGTTAACGAAGTATACATGGATGAGAAAATTGAGAAATATATTCTTGATATCATATTCGCTACTCGTTATCCAGAAAGATATAATTTAGAAAAATTACAACCATTAATTAGTTTTGGTGCCTCTCCTCGTGGAAGTATTAATTTAGCAAAAGCAGCAAAATGTTATGCTTTTATTAAACGAAGAGGTTATGTAATACCAGAAGATGTTCGCGCAATTGTAAATGATGTTTTGCGTCATAGAATTGGAATTACATATGAAGCTGAAGCTGAAAACATCACTTCACTTGATATTATTAACTCAATTATAAACGAAGTACAAGTGCCTTAAATTATTATATGGACACGAAAGAATTACTAAAAAAAGTTCGTAAAATAGAAATTAAGACCCGTCGTTTGTCTAATCATATTTTTGGAGGAGAATACCACTCAACCTTTAAAGGTCGTGGTATGACTTTTTCTGAAGTACGCCAATACCAATACGGAGATGATGTTCGAGCTATTGATTGGAATGTAACTGCACGTTATAACGAACCTTATATAAAAGTTTTTGAAGAAGAGAGAGAACTAACCATGATGTTGGTTGTTGATGTTTCTGGTTCGGAGTCTTTTGGTACTTCTGAACAATTTAAAAAAGATACCGTTACCGAAATTGCAGCAACACTTGCTTTTTCTGCTACTCAAAATAATGACAAAGTTGGATTGATCTTATTTTCTGATCAGATGGAGCTATTTATTCCTCCTAAGAAAGGGAAAAGTCATGTTTTAAGAATCATTCGAGAATTAATAGAATTTAAACCAAAAAGCAGGCAAACAAATATTAGTGAAGCTTTAAAGTTTTTATCAAATATTATGAAAAAGAGAGCTATTGTATTTGTGCTTTCTGATTTTATGGATGATAATTACGAACGTACCTTAAAAATTGTTGGAAACAAACACGATGTAACAGGTGTTCGTGTATATGACAAACATGATGAAGAAATTCCTAATTTAGGAATGGTACCGATGGTTGATGCTGAAACAGGAAACACACATTTGGTAAACACAAGCTCAGCTTCTGTAAGAAATCAATACAAAGCCAATGCTTTACGATTAGCTGATTATTTTGAGACTACTTTTAAGAAAAGTGGTTCTGGAACAATTAATACTCGTGTAGATGAAGGTTACGTAAAAAAATTATTAGGCTATTTTAAACGAAAATAAAAATTGTTTACTTTAATTGACAGAATAAAAATGAGAACTAAATTACTCTATATACTCTTACTTATTTATAGTGTTGGATTTTCACAATCTAGCAAAGTAAAAGTTGAAATTGACACTACTAATATTCGTATCGGGGAGCAATTTCAGTATAAAATTTCTGTGAATGAAACTGAAAATGTTATCATTCCTAAATTAAAAAATTTAAAAGGCTTAGAGATTCTTGATACTCTAAAAATTGATACGATTAAAAACAAATTAGTTCAAAAATACATTTTAACTGGTTTTGATAGTGGTGCTTTTTACATTCCTCAACAACAAATTTTCATTAAAAACCAAGCATATTTAACTGATAGCTTACTTATTAATGTTACGACTATAGCTATTGATACTACAAAAATAAAAAAATTCCCTATAAAAGGCATTAAAGGAGAGGCATATCAGTTTGATGATTTCAAAAACTATATTTGGTGGATATTTGCAGTACTCGCTATAATTATAGTATTACTTTATTTCTTTGTTTTCAAAAACAAAAAAGAAGAAATAGAAAAAGTCATTATTCCTTTATTACCTCCTTATGAAGAAGCTATCGAAAAATTGCAGCAATTAGATGACAAATTACTTTGGCAAAATAATAAAGTTAAAAAATATTATAGTGAGCTAACAGAAATTGTTAGAGGTTACATAGAAAGAGAGTTAAACGTACCAGCTTTAGAAATAACAACAGATGAGTTAATTGATCTTTTAACTGATTTTAATGACGTAAAATCTATTGAGACGGATAAAGAAACTATTTATAAATTAAAAAAATTATTACAAGAATCCGATTTAGTGAAATTTGCAAAATCTAAACCGATGGCGCATCAAATTGAGCAAGATCGTAAAGATGCTAAAATTGTAATAGATAATTTAAAACCTAAAGAAGAAGTAGCAGATGAATTGGAATAATTTTGAATTTCATAGTCCTGAATTTTTATGGTTACTCCTATTAATTCCGTTATTAGCTTTCTGGAATTTTTATTCTAGAAAAAAAGACAGCGCTCAATTAACAATATCAAGTGTTAAGGGCTTTAAAGTACAAGGTTCTATAATAAGTAAACTAAAACCTTTACTTTACTTATTACGGTTATTAGCATTAACTTGTTTAGTTGTTGCTTTGGCAAGACCTAGAAATGTAGCGGTAAGCAAAAAAACTAAAACAAACCGAGGTATTGATATTGTTATGGCAATTGACGTATCTGCAAGTATGTTGGCAAAAGATTTAAAACCAAATCGATTAGAAGCTTTAAAGAAGGTGGCTATCGATTTTGTAAATCGTCGACCTAATGACAGAATAGGTATCGTAGCTTATGCCGGAGAAAGTTTTACCAAAACACCTATTACAAGTGATAAATCTATCATAAAAAGAACCATTTCTGAAATTAAATGGGGACAATTAGAAAGTGGTACCGCTATTGGAATGGGGCTAGGTTCTGCTGTAAATAGATTAAAAGAAAGTAAAGCAAAAAGTAAAATTATTATCCTTTTAACTGACGGTGTAAATAACGCTGGATTTGTAGACCCAAAAACAGCAACAGAACTAGCAAAAGGAAACGATATTAAAGTTTATACTATTGGAATTGGAACGAATGGAATGGCTCTTTTTCCTTGGGCAAAAGATCCAAGAACTGGGAGGATTTCTTTTAGAAATCAACAAGTAGAAATAGATGAGAATTTATTAAAACATATTGCTAAAGAAACAGATGGTAAATATTTTAGAGCTACAGACAATTCTAAACTGAAAGCTATTTATGATGAAATTGATAAACTAGAAAAAACAAAAATAGAGGAATTTAAATACTATAATTACACTGAAGAATACCGATTACTGGTATTAATAGCAGGTATCTTTTTGTTACTAGAATTCTTATTAAAAAACACACTTTTTAAAAGTTTTATATAAACATGTTATATAGATTCGAAGAACCAGTATATTTTTATCTTTTTATAATTATTCCAATAATAATTGTAGTTTTCTTGTTGGTTTTATGGTGGAAAAAGAGAACGCAGAGAAAATTTGCAAGCGCAAAACTTTTAGCTAAAATAGCTCCGAATTCATCAACCTTTAAAGCGGTTTTAAAATTGATTTTCTTTTTAATCGGAATTTCATTTTTAATCATTTCTTTGGTAAACCCAAAAATGGGAACTAAATTAAAAACTGTAAAAAGAGAAGGTGTTGATGTTGTTTTTGCTTTAGATGTTTCAAAAAGTATGTTAGCAGAGGATATTGCTCCAAATAGATTAGAAAAATCAAAACAAATAATTTCTAAAATTATAGATAGATTAGGAAGTGACAGGGTTGGAATTATTATTTATGCAGGAAATGCATATCCTTTACTACCAATTACAACTGATCATGCGGCAGCAAAAATGTTTTTACAAAATGCAAATCCAGATATGGTTTCGAGCCAAGGAACAGCAATTAACGAAGCATTAAACTTAGCTAAAACTTATTATAATAACGATGAGCAAACTAATCGCTTTTTAATCATAATTTCTGATGGTGAAGATCATCAAGAAGAAACAAAACAGTTAGCGCAAAACATATCTAACGAAGGTGTAAAAGTATATACTATTGGTGTAGGTACAGAAAAAGGAGGGCCTATTCCTATAAAATTAAATAGTGCACTTATTGGCTATAAGAAAGATAGAAGAGGTGAAACTGTAATTACCAAAAGAAAAGCCGTTGTTTTACAAGATATAGCTCATGCTTCTGACGGAAAATATATTGATGGTAACAAAACGGACAACCCGGTTGAAATCATTGAAAAAATTATTACCAATGCACAAAAAAGTGAATTCGAAACGAAACAATTTTCTGATTATAAAGATCAATTTCAATGGTTTTTAGGAATAGGGTTACTATTCTTAATAATTGATTTATTTTTCTTCGAAAGAAAAACTAAATGGGTTAAAAAAGCAGATTTATTTAACGAACATTCAAAAAAGTAACTAAATAAGATGAAGATTTTACCATACGTTATGTTCTTAATGCTAATTATGTTCTCTGTAAATAATTATGCGCAACAAGACACTTTAAAGTTACAACGTGAAGCACGTAATTTACTGCGTGAAGGAAATAAACTATATAATAAACAAAAATTTGGTGACGCTGCAATTTCTTACCGCAAGGCATTAGGAAAAGATAGTCAATACGATAAGGCTAGTTACAATTTTGGAAATACATTATACCAAGAAAAAAAATACAAAGAAGCTGTTGCTCAATTTGAAATAACAGCAAAAACATCAAAAGATAAGTTTGCAAAAGCAGAAGCATATCATAATATTGGAAATGCCCAAATGGAGCAAAAACAATATCAACAAGCCGTAGATGCTTATAAGAATGCATTGAGAAAAAATCCTAATGACGATGAAACTCGTTATAATTTAGCTGTCGCCCAAAAGAACTTAAAAAAACAACAGCAAAAGGATAAAAACAAAGACAAAAATAAAGATAAGAAGGACAACAAGGATAAGAAAGATAAAAAGGACAAGAACGACAAAGACAAAAATAAGGACAAGAACAAAGATAAAAAAGGCGACGACAAAGACAAAAAGGATGAAAAAAAGAATCCTGAAGATCAAAAAAAGCCTAATGAGAAAGATAAAAAAGATCAAAAACAAAAGCCTCAACCAGGAAAAATGTCTCCAGAACAAATGAAACAATTGTTAGAAAGTCTAAACAATGAAGAGAAGAAGACTCAAAAGAAAATGAATGTTAAAAAATCGAAAGGAAGGAAAGTAAAACAAGAAAAAGATTGGTAAATTTCCAATTGTTAACATCTTAAATTATTTTTACGTTTTTTTAAAATGAATATGAAGTTGAAATTATACATATTGTTATTAATTTGTTTTACTACACTTGGTATTAATGCACAAAAATCTGCATTAAAAGCTAGCGTTAGTAAAAATAAATTGGGTGTAAACCAACGTTTACGTATTGAATTTTCTACAAACAATCAAGCTGCAGATAATTTTAAGGTTCCTAATTTTACTAATTTTAGAATTGTAAGTGGCCCTAGTCAATCTGTAAGTCAAACTTGGATAAATGGAAAATTTACTTTTTCTAAATCATATACCTATATAATCCAGCCAAAACGTAAGGGGGAATTCAATATACCAGCTGCTACAATTGATATTGATGGAAAAAAAGTTTTATCTAATACCATAAAGATATTTGTTCTAAGCGCTGTTGATATTCCGAAAAATCCTAATGACCCCAATTATATTGCTGATCAAAATATACATTTAGTTGCTGAACTTTCTAAATCAAAACCTTATGTAGGCGAGAGTATTTATGTTGAATATCGTTTATACTTTAGTAATAATGTAGGTATTTACGATAATGCAATTACTCAAAACCCACAATATAATGGCTTCTGGAATCAAGAAATTAAAAGAAACGGAACTTCTGTAAAAAAAGGAAAGTATAACGGAGAAAATTATCGTTACGCAGTACTACACAAAGCGCTGTTAATCCCAACAAAAGAAGGTAAATTAACAATAGATCCTATGAAAATGGAGATTATTGTTGCTGTTCCTACTGGTGGTGCCGATTTTTTTGGAAATTTATCTACAAAACAAATTCGTAAAGAATTCTTTTCTCCTAAAAAGACTATTTATGCAAAAGCATTGCCACTTAATAATAAACCTTTAAATTTTACAGGTGCAGTTGGTGAATATTCTTTTAATGTTTCTTTAAATAAACACACCTTAAAAGCGAATGAATCTTCACAAATAAAAGTAGCTGTTAGAGGAAAAGGGAATTTAAAATTATTTGAACTTCCAAAAATAACAACACCTAAAGAATTAGAAGTATATCAACCAGAAAGACAAGAAAGAGTTAGTGTTACATCTAATGGATTAAGAGGATCAATTGCTGACACCTATACTGTGGTTCCTGAATTTAAAGGAAAATATAAAATTCCTAAAACTAGTTTTTCTTACTTTAATCCTAAAGAAGAAGTATATCAAACGATAACGACAAATGACTTATACGTTGATGTTTTAGAAGGAAAAGAATTACCTATAAGTACAGATAACAAAATAACAAACAAACAAGAGGTAAAAATTACTGGAGATGACTTTAAATATATCCAAACATCAAGTGATTTTCAACCAATAACTACAAATGATTTCTTTAAATCTATATTTTTTTATATTTTGTTACTCTTACCTATCATAATCATCCCTTTAGCTATTTATATTAATAGAAAAAAAGAAGAGCGCGACGGTGATATAATTGGTAATAAGCAAAGAAAAGCTAATAGATTAGCTAAAAAATATTTATCTGAAGCACAAAAAAAACTAGGAAACAAAGAACCTTTTTATGAAGCCTTAGAAAGGGCATTGCATAATTATTTAAAAGCTAAATTAGGTATAGAAACCCTAGATATTAGTCGTGATAAAATCACTCAATTATTAGAAGAAAAGCGTGTTAATATAGAAACCATAAAAAACTTTATTGCCGTTTTTAACGATTGTGATTTTGCTAGGTATACTCCTATTACAAAAGTGCAAATGAAAGAGGAATATGAAAAGGCAAAACAAGTAATAACAGAATTAGATAAGCAATTATAATGAAACAGGTTATTATACTATTATTGTTTTTAATTTCAAACATTATATCAGCACAAACAGCTGATGAACTGTTTGCTAGTGCTAATAATTTATATAAAGATGGTAAATATCAGGAAGCTATAAAATTATACCAGAAGATAGAAAGCACTAAGAGTGTTTCATCTGAATTATATTTTAATTTAGGTAACTCATTTTCTAAATTAAACCAAATTGCTCCTGCTATTTATAATTATGAAAAAGCACTTCAATTAAACCCTTTAAATGAAGATGCTCAGAATAATTTAATTATAGTAAAACGTTTAACTTTAGATAGAATTGATGAATTACCGACCTCTATTCTTCAAAAAATAAATAAAAATTTCTTTCAAAAATTCTCATATAACACTTGGGCTGTCTTTGCCATAATACTATCTTTCTTGGCATCTCTTTTGTTTTTATGTTATTATTTTTACTTCACCCCTAGTAAAAAAAGACTTTTTTTCACCGCTAGTATTTTAGCTTTTTTAATGCTGATAATTACTTTAACCATTACCTATACACAATATAATCTATCGAAAAACGCTATTGAAGCTATTGTTTTTTTAGAAAAAATTAAAGTAAAAAATGCACCTACAAAAGATGCTGACAAATTATTTACTTTACACGAAGGAACAAAGGTTAACGTACTCGATACCGTAGATGAATGGAAAAAAATTAAACTAACAGACGGAAAAACAGGATGGGTGTTAACTAAAAATTTAAAAGAATTATAACATTTAAACTATAAAAAATTAACTACTTTCGTTAGCATATATATGTATATATGGCTCAATTATTCAAAAACATCTATTTAAAATATTTTATTTTAGTAATTCTTGCACTAAAAGGAGTATATTTTGTTGTTGAAAACATAGGATATATAAGTGATACTGAAATTTGTTACCAACTAGATGCTGATGGTTTAGAAAAGGAAACTGAAGAACTGAATGAACTTGAAAAAATAAATCAAGTTTCACACACTTTCTATGATTTTAACAGGAACAATGTCATAAATGACCATATTGTAATTCTTAAATACAAAATTGAATATGTAGAATTCACTACACCTCCTCCCCAATTCACATAATTTTATTGCATTTAAAAGTAACTTACTTTAAATACATTCACACATATTTAATGAAATTTCTTATCTAAAAAAGAAAAGAATTCTCGCATATTTAAACACATGAAAAATTTATTTAGCAATTTTAAAGGAGATTTATTTGGTGGTATAACCGCAGGTATTGTAGCACTACCATTAGCTCTAGCCTTCGGGGTAAGTTCTGGTTTAGGGCCGAGTGCAGGATTATATGGTGCCATTTTTATTGCATTTTTTGCTGCTTTGTTTGGAGGTACTGATACTCAGATATCTGGTCCTACCGCACCAATGACTGCTGTAAGTATGGTTGTAATAGCAAGTATCCTTGCTACTAACGAAGGAGATATTGATAAAGCTTTACCAACCATTTTAATGGTTTTCTTATTAGCTGGTGTATTTCAAATATTATTAGGAATATTAGGGTTAGGTAAATATATACGATACATACCCTACCCTGTAGTTTCTGGCTTTATGACTGCAATTGGTGTAATTATCTTAGTAACACAGATATTACCTTCCGTTGGTTATTATGCTAAAGAAGATACTAAATTTGTTGAACAATTTAAACCGCTAGCAGAAGAGTTAATTTTAGAAAACATTTTAAAAGATGAAGCTGGTGAAGGTATTTTAGTTCTTGAAAATTTTAAAGAAACGATTAAAAGATCTGAAGCAACAACGCAAGATGATATTTTAAAAGAAAGTAAAACTTTAGCAGGTAAAGAAGCTTCAGGTGTATTAGGAACTTTTAAAGTATTACCAAGAGCTTTACAAAACATTAATTGGTTAGAGCTGGCTTTAGCTTTAGGTACTATATTTATTATATATGGTTTTAAACGTATTACAACTGCCGTACCAAGTACTCTAGTTGCTCTAGTAGTGATGACTCTTATTGCCATTGGTTTTGCATTACCTTATCGTCCTATCGAAGAAATTCCAGGAGGATTTCCAATGCCAAATCTAAAAATATTTACAACCTTTAGCCTATCTAGTATCACTCCATATATTTTTACTGCCTTAACCTTATCGTTATTAGGAGCAATTGACTCATTGCTAACTTCGGTAGTTGCAGATAATATGACGAAGACAAAACATAAACCAAATAAAGAATTAATTGGTCAAGGTCTCGGAAACATGATTGCTGCCGTATTTAACGGAATACCTGGTGCAGGTGCAACAATTCGTACTGTTGTAAACATTAATTCTGGAGGTAAAACTAAATTATCAGGTATGGTTGCTGGTGTTATGCTTCTTATAATATTATTAGGTTTAGGGCCTATTGCTTCTTTAATTCCTGCTGCTGTGTTAGCTGGTATTTTAATTACGGTAGGTATTGGTGTTATGGACTATAAAGGTTTAAAGGCTATTCCTAATTTACCTCGTGATGCTAAAATTGGACCTTTTAAGGTAAGTTCTGAAGTTATTATTATGCTAGTCGTATTACTATTATCAACTTTTTGGAATTTAGTATATGCTGTTGGTATTGGTTTAGTAATTGCTTCTTTAATGTTTATGAAGAAAATTGGAGATTTAAGTGCTGAGCGTTCTGATGTAAAATCATTAGATGAAGAAGCTTGGGGTGATGAAAAAGATTTTCCTAAAAATTTAGCTGAGGAAGTATTTATTAAACACATTAAAGGACCTTTGTTCTTCGGTTCTACTAGTGACTTTCAAGCACTAACAAAACAAATTCCTACTACAGCATCTACTGTGATTGTTCGTATGGGAAGAATGCAATATATAGATCAGTCTGGTTTATATGCACTAGAAGATATGTTAATCGATTTAGAAAAAAACGGAATTACAGTTTTATTAGTAGATCTTTTAAAACAACCACGTTATATGATGGAACGTATTGATATCATTCCTGATTTAATTTCTGAAGAACATATTTTTACTAATTTTAATGAATGTCTGGCTTGGATAAAGTCAAACATAAAAGATAATAACTAAAAAAATATAAAATGAGAGATACAGCTTTAACTAAAAACATACAAAATGCATTAACACCGAAAGGAGTTTTAACAAGTTTATTAGAAGGTAACGAACGTTATGTTGCTAATAACTTAACCCCTTCTAACGTTAACAAGTTAGTACAACTGACTATTGACGGACAGTTTCCGAAAGCAGTAATTTTATCATGTATTGACTCTCGTGTGCCTGTAGAATTAGTTTTTGATCAAACTATTGGTGATGTTTTCGTTGCTCGTGTAGCTGGAAATTTTGAAAATGTTGATATTCTAGGGAGCTTGGAATACTCTTGTGCTGTTGCAGGAAGTAAATTGGTTTTTGTTTTAGGTCACGAAAGTTGTGGTGCTGTAAAAGCTGCTTGTGACGGTGTGGAACTAGGAAACATTACTGCAATGCTAGATAACATAATTCCTGCTGCAAAAATGGCATCTGACCAAGTAGAAGGAGAAGCAAATTCAACAAACAAAGCATTTGTTGCTAAAACCGTTGAAAATAACGTAAAACTTACCATTGAACGTATTCGTGAAAAGAGTAAAATTTTACAAGAAATGGAAGACAATGGTGAAATCAAAATTGTAGGCGGAGTTTATTCACTACATACTGGTAAAGTAAACATGTTGTAATTCAGTACTATTTATAAAACTAAAAAGCCGAAGTTAATAACTTCGGCTTTTTTTTATATCTCTGGCACTTCAATTTCTATTTCTCCATCTCCTTTAATGATAGATGGAAAAATCATCGGAGCTATATTTTTAACAGGCTTATACAATATTGACTCATCTAAATTCTCTTTTTTTACAAACGGAATAGTATCATTCATTTTTCCGAAAAAAATAAAAATTACACTTAAAATTAATCCGATTTTTAAAGCACCAAAGACACCACCTAATATTTTATTTAAAACTCCTAGAGAAGCAAAATCTGCAATTTTTGTTAATACTTTTCCTAACAAAGCTATCGTAATTATAATTACCACAAATGTTGCAGCAAAGGCTGCTAATGAAATATATTTCTCATCCCAAGTAACACTATCCTTTAACCAATCTCCAATAAAATAAGAAAAATGTATTGCTCCATAAACTCCTGCAATTAATGCTACCAATGAAGCTACCTCAACAAATAAACCTTTCATTAATCCGCGTACAAAGCCGAAAAGTAACAATGCTGCTATAATAATATCAAATGTATTCATGCTATATTTAAAATAAAAACACTCAAAACAATTATGTGTGTCAATTCGACACAAATATACATAACTCAGTTGTATCTTTGTTTATTCAAAAAAATACAGATGACTAAAGAAGTTAACTTAAAAGAGAAATGGAATTTTCTAATAAAAAATTTATCAGATCAATTTGCTGATGGAGATGAGTTAAATGTAGATGCTATTATTTACCTAATCGGTGTACAAGAATTAGGGCAAGGGCAACGAAAATTTAAAAAAGATGAAAAGGTAAATCTAATGCATATTGCTATATGTAAGCTTTTAGAACCTTATGGATATTATGAATTTGACTTTTTTGACGAAGAAGGATGGCCACATTATAATACTTTAACTGAACTACCTAATTTAAAACCTGGAGAACAATCAGTACTAATAAAAGAAGCTATTATTAATTATTTTGAAATAATTGAATTTTTTAAATAGTAGTTATTTTCATCTCTAATTAAATAAATATAATTGAGAATTAAGTAACTTTTATTTTTCGAATCATTTTTGATAAAAACTTAGGAAAAAAACGCTTTGCATATACTGCTAACTTTTCTTTAGCTCCAGCTATGTAAACCTCTTCTTTTTTATTCTTTATTGCTTTCACCATTAATTTAGCAAATATATCTGGATGAATTCCATTAGCTGTTGCTGTATCCATTTTATTTTGAGGAGCTCCATCTCCAGTTAAAGCATTTTTAGACACATTTGTTTTTACAAACCCCGGACAAATCAATGTAACAGCTATATTATCTTTATAATGTTCTGCTCGTAAACTATCAAAAAAACCGTGTAAAGCATGTTTTGTTGCTGCATATGTAGATCGTAATGGCGTACCTATTTTACCTACAATACTCGTTGTAACAACAAAATAACCTTCTTTTCTTTTAATAAAATGAGGTAACAATGCTTTTGTTAAAGCTATTGTTCCTAAATAATTAACATCCATTAAGCGCTTGTCTACAGAAATATCAGTATTCTTTACCAATGAACGTTGACTAATTCCTCCATTATTAACTAGAACATCTACTCTTCCATAACATGAAATTGCTGCTAATACTTTAGAATTCATGCTTTCATATTTTTCTAAATCTAATACTACTATTTTTACATTAGATGGGTTTTTACATTTACTTTTAACCTCATTTAACTTATTCTTATCCCTTGAAGATAAAATTAAACTCACACCATAGTTTGATAATTCAATCGCTAATGATTTACCTATGCCAGAAGAGGCTCCGGTAACCCAAAATACTTTATTTTTGAACTCCATATTTTTCATTTTGTTTGTAAGACTCCCCTAAAATAAACAAGAAAAAATAAAAATGGTACACTTCTTGGAAAGAAGTTAGCAAATGATTAGTTTTAAAACCTTATTAATAATCCTTTAAATTATAATAATGAAAAAATTACTGGCTCTTTTAATGTTCGCCACCTCAATAGTTAACGCTCAATACACCATTAAAGGAACGATGACTCCTCCTGAAAAAAGTGATTGGTTAGCTCTTTATAAAATTGAAGGTGCTAAACAAAAGTTTATTACCAATACAACCATAAAATTTGATACAATAGCTGTTGGTGGAGAAAAACAAGTATTAGGAAGATTTCAACTTGATTTACCAAAAAACACTAAACCTGGTGTTTATAGAGCTACTTATAGAAATAAAGGTGCTGGTTTTGTAGATTTCTATTTCAATAAAGAAAACGTTGAATTTATATTCAATCCTAAATACCCTGATGAATCAGTTGTATTTACATCTTCTAGAGAAAATAAATTATTTAATGAATATTTAGAAGCTTATACCTTAGTACAAAACAAAATTGACAAGAACCAAATTGCTTATATTAAAAGTGAAGATAAAGACGCTAAAAAAGCTTACAAGAAAGCAATAAAAGAACTTGAAGACGTTCAAGAAACTTATGAAAATAAGTCTGAAGGTATGTTAGTAAATAATTTTATTGTAGCTTCACAAAGATATAATCCGTCAAACCCTTTTGACAATATGGAGGAGTATTTATCATCAACTGTAGGTAATTTCTTTAAAAATGTTAATTTTAATAATGATGCGCTTTATAATTCGTCTTTTATAATTGATAAAATTACTGACTATGTTTTTTACTTAAACTCTTCAGAGAATAAACAATTACAGCAAAAATTGTATAGAACATCTATTGTAAAAGTAATGGAAATTCTACCTAAAGGTAAATTAAGAAAAGGGGTAACAGAATTTTTAATTACTTCTTTAGCTGATAAACGTAATGGAGAAGCTGTAGATTGGATGTTTTCTACCTACTATGATGTATTACCAGAAGATCAAAAAGATGCTGAATTTAAAAAGGAAAAAATACAATTATTACTAGCTTCTGTTGGTAGAATAGCCCCTGATTTTTCTTGGAAAGAAGAAGGTAAAGAAGTTATGCTATCTACTTTAGATGATGGTGAAAGATATTTATTAGTTTTTTGGAGTACAGCTTGTCCTCACTGTGTTAAAGATGTTCCTAAACTATATGAGTTTATGCAAGCACATAAAAATGTTTCTGTAATTTCTTTTTCTGTTGAAGATGCTAATGGTATTAACAATTGGAATGAGTTTATTAAAAAATTACCAAATTGGCATAATGTTATGGGAACACACCCTGACCATAAATGGGATAACGAAACTGTTAGATCATATAATCTATTAGGTACACCTTCTTTCTTTGTGTTAGATCAAAATAAGAAAATAATTGCTGCACCAGATCAATTAGAAGACGTTAATAATTATTTCGCGAAATAATTATTAATTACAATTTTAAAACAAAAAACCAACAATTTAATTGTTGGTTTTTTGTTTTAAAAATATAAAAAAGCATCTTTTATATGATGTATATTATAAGTCTCTTTATTTCTTAAAATTGCAATTATATCAAAGCGTATTTCTACATCTAAATCTCTTTTTACTACATAATTATCTATTGCAGAAACCAGTAATTTTATTTTTTTAGGATTTACGAAATCTTGCGGATTTCCAAAATAGTTAGAAGATCGTGTTTTAACCTCAACAACTACTAGCATTGCCTCTTTTCTTGCTATTATATCTACCTCAGCTTTTCTATATCGATAATTCTTCTCTACAATTAAATACTCATTTTTTTCTAGATACTCAATCGCTAGTTTTTCTCCCTTTAAACCAAGATCGTTGTGTTGTGCCACTTAGTTAAATTTTATAATTGCTTTTTTTTCTAGAACACTAACATTAACAGTTCTACCCATTATTAAAGCCCTATTATCAGGCTCATGACCAGCAGGGAAATTAAATACAATCGGAACGTTTTTAGGAATAACTTCTAAAATTAGTTGCTCTATCGAGCTTCCCCAAGGTGTTGAATTTTTCTTAATCTTCGTCATATCACCAACTATAATCCCTTTAACTTTCGTAAAATACCCAGCGCGTTTTAAACTCTGCAACATACGATCTATCGAATATTTATATTCTCCAATTTCTTCAATAAACAAAATTTTATTATCTGTTGATATCTGGCTATTAGATCCTAACATTGATGTTAAAATAGCAATGTTACCTCCTACTAATTCTCCTTTAAATTCACCTTGCCTGTTATATTTAGAAAAAGATGTTTCATAACGTAAACGTTCTCCAAATAATGCTTTTCTAAGCGATATAACGCTCTTTTCAATTACCTCTGGTTTATCTTGCATACTTGCACCCATTATTCCATGAATCGTCTCTACTCCTATAGTATGAATATGGTTATGAAATGCAGTTATATCAGAATAACCAATAATCCATTTAGGGTTTTGCTTAAATTTTGAAAAATCTAATTTATCTAATATTCGAACAGAACCATAACCTCCACGAGCTGACCAAATTGCTTTTATATTCGGATTATCTAAAGCATCTTGAAAATCTTGACATCGTTCATCGTCTGTTCCTGCAAAATGATGTGCTTGATTAAACATGTGTTTACCATAAATAACTTTCAAACCCCAACTTTCGGCAAGCTTTTTCGCATTATCAATAACATATTTTCTATTTTTTAAAATTCCTGCAGGAGCAACAATTGCAATTGTATCACCCTTTTGCAAAGAAGGTGGTGTTATTAATTTCATAGCTTTATTTTGAGCATTTATTAGCGTTAGAAAAAGTAACGAGAGACATAAAAAAAATTGCTTCATAGAAAAATCGATTATTTAAATTAATTCCGCTCAAAGTAATAAAACTAACAATAACAGACTAATAATTAAAAAGAATTGTACTATTATAAGTTATATGGTTTTATAAACATCAATTCGAGTGAATTTCACGAAGTAATAATACAGAGAACTAAACGAACAACTAAAGCTCTTATTTCTATATATAATTTTCATTTACTTATATCGCAAAACCCACTCTAATTGACTGCATCTAATAAAATACACTACAGGGGACTATCTATTATTATTCAATATTTAAATTAGTTATAACTTTTACTCTAGTAGTGTTATATTTTTTTCCTTTATAAACACCACTTATTTTCTTTTTTGTTTGATAAATAGCTTGATAGGTTCCTTTTACATAAGGTGTAAAATTAAACATACCCTTTTTGTCCGTTTTAGCTATTGAAATCCATCCATCAGGACTATAAACTTTTATTTCTTTTTTAATAGCTGCTTTTCCATCAATATAAAATACAGCAAATACTTTTTCTTTTACTCTCCAAGTAGCCTTATGACTATTATAGTTTCCGTAACCGTTTTTAGCGGGAAAAGGAACAATATCATACTTCATCATTGGTAATAAATTAACCTTCCCTTTTTGCTTTTCTCTCCACGAAGTTGCTTCGAAGGTAGTACGCAAATAAGTAGAATCTTTTAACAAACCTAAACCATGCTTTGTATAATCTTTTACAGCACCTGTTTCATTAAATGCAATGATTTGATAAATACCTGCTGTTTTAGGGATGAAAACTGCTGATACCGATTCTTTTGAGGGAGTTAATAATAAAACTTCTTTATTAAAAGAATTATGAGGTTTTACATAGGCCTTAAATTCTTTAAAAATTTCACCTTCATACCATTTTAAACCTTTTTCTATAACCTGTTTTCTTATTTCTCCAAAATACATGTTTACGGTAGCCTTGCTTCCAACTTTACCCGTATTGTTTACATATATCCAAACACTATGAGACATTAGTATTGGAATTACAATTAACAATATTAATAACTTACTTCTTTTCATTTTTTTGTTTTTAAAACCGACACGATTATAATAATCGCATCGGTTCTTAGGGTACAGGGGGAATTAAAAACTTATATATTGTACTAAATTGCTTCGATTATATTGGGTTAGCTAACCTTTAAGTAAAAAAGTGGATCCATCTAAATATTTATTATTTTCAAATTAATATCAACCTTATTATACTCTAAAGTAACACCAGTACTTAACAATATGTATATCTTTTAAATTTTTATAAATGTTACTCATGTAATTAATAATATTATCACATTATTTATTTATAATTATTTTAAACAAGACAAAAATAGGTTCTTATTTTTATTTAGACAAAATATAAATAAGATTTTTTAAGTGTTACGCTATAACTTTAAGTGAAGTGCTTAATTTTAAGTATTTTTGCGCTTTAATTTTTAGGCTAAAAAAATGAGTACACCAAAAAGATATACAATTACAGCAGCATTACCTTATACAAACGGACCAATTCATATTGGTCATTTAGCAGGCGTATATGTTCCTGGAGATATTTATGCACGCTTTCTTCGTCAAAAAGGAAGAGACGTAGTTTACATTTGTGGTTCTGATGAACACGGTGTTGCAATACCAATGCGTGCTAAAAAAGAAGGTGTTACTCCACAAGATATTATTGATAAATATCACGGGATCATTAAAAAATCTTTTGTTGATTTTGGAATTTCATTTGATAACTATTCACGTACTTCTTCTGAAATCCATCATAAAACAGCTTCAGAGTTCTTTATAAAATTATATAATGATGGTGAATTTATTGAAGAAGTTACCGAACAATTATATGATGCAGAGGCAAATCAATATTTAGCTGATCGTTTTGTTGTGGGTACATGTCCAAAATGTGGAAACGAAGAAAGCTATGGAGATCAATGTGAAAAATGTGGTACAAGTCATAATGCTACTGATTTAATCAACCCTAAATCGGCAATTACTGGTAATGTTCCTTCTTTAAAAGAAACTAAACACTGGTTTTTACCTTTAGATAAACATGAAGATTTTTTACGTAAATGGATTGTTGAAGGACATAAACATGATTGGAAACCTAATGTTTTAGGTCAATGTAAATCTTGGATTGATGATGGTTTACGACCTAGAGCCGTAACTCGTGATTTAGATTGGGGAATTCCTGTACCTATTGAAGGAGCTGACGGAAAAGTATTGTATGTTTGGTTTGATGCGCCTATCGGTTATATTTCTTCAACCAAAGAATGGGCTGCTCGCGAAGGTAAAAACTGGGAAGATTATTGGAAAAAAGACGACACTAAGTTAGTGCACTTTATTGGTAAAGATAATATCGTATTTCACTGTCTTATTTTCCCTAGTATGTTAAAGGCACATGGTGATTTTATTTTACCAGAGAATGTACCTGCAAACGAATTTTTAAATTTAGAAGGTAATAAATTATCTACTTCTAAAAACTGGGCAGTTTGGTTACATGAATATTTAGAAGATTTCCCTAACCAACAAGATGTGTTACGTTATACCTTAACGGCAAACGCACCAGAAAGTAAAGACAATGATTTTACTTGGAAAGATTTTCAGGCAAAAAACAATAATGAGTTAGTTGCTATTTTTGGTAACTTTATAAATCGTGTAGTTGTTTTAACTAACAAATATTATGGAGGTAAGGTACCAACTGCAGGAGATTTTTCTGAAGTAGATGAAGACACTTTAGCTACATTAAAGGAATTTCCTAATGTAATTGCAAAATCTATAGAGCGTTACCGTTTTAGAGAAGCTTCTCAAGAGTTAATGAATTTAGCCCGTTTAGGTAATAAGTATTTAGCTGATGAAGAGCCTTGGAAAATGATTAAGGTTGATGAAGAGCGTACTAAAACAATTATGAATGTTGCCCTACAAATTGCCACAGGATTAGCTGTCTTATCAGAACCTTTTTTACCTTTTACTTCTACTAAATTAAAAAACATCTTAAATATCAGTTCTAATGCAGACGAGAATCTAACTTGGGAAGATGTTTCTGAAAAAGAAGTTTTAATTGCAGCTGATCATAAAATTAACGAAGCTGAATTATTGTTTTCTAAAATTGAAGATGTTGAAATTGAAAAACAACTAGCAAAATTAGAAGCGACTAAAAAGGCAAACGAAGCTGAAAACAGAGTTTTAGAACCTCAAAAAGAAACTATTGAATTTGACGACTTTACAAAAATAGATATTCGTATAGGTACAATTATAGAAGCTGAAAAAGTAGCTAAAACTAAAAAGCTTTTAAAACTTACCGTTAATGTTGGTTTAGATACTCGCACCATTGTTTCGGGTATTGCTGAAAGCTTTAAACCAGAAGCTATTATTGGACAACAAGTAAGTGTTGTTTGTAATTTAGCACCACGTAAATTAAAAGGAATAGAAAGTCAAGGTATGATCTTAATGACCGATACTCCTGATGGTAAACTAGCCTTTGTTCAGCCTTCTGAAAAAGTAACTAACGGAGAGTTTGTTTCTTAAATAAAAACAACATTTTAGTATATTCGTAGCCTCGCAATAATTTGCGAGGCTTTTTATTACAATTAAAAACTATGAAAAAAAAATACTTATTTATTCTTATACTAGTGTTTATCTTTGGTTCTTTATCTGCTCAAAATGAAATTTTCAGCTTTAAAAACTCTCTAAAAGAAAATTCTACTGATATTAAAAATGTTATTCCTATTGTAAATAAAGAAAATGGAAACCTTGCTTATTTTATAGCAGATGCAAAAAATGTATATGCTTATAAATTCAATGAAAATTTTGTTTTACAGGATAAACTATCTTCAGAAGAAAAAAGAAGGAAGTTTAAAACATTAATTGGTTATAGTATTTCTAAAAATGGTAATTATAGTGCTTTTCTTACCAACAAGAATAAAAAGAAATTCTTAATCGTTAATTTTTCTTTTTTAAATAAAAAAACTACGTCAAAAGAATTCAAACTTGAATCTAATGGTGAGAAATTTATTCAAACTGCTTCAGTTAAAAACAATTTTTATTTAATTTCGACCAAAACAGGTGTTGATGGCCTTTTTATTTATGAATTCAATGAAAAAGGTACTATTAAAAGAAATAAGATTGATTTATCTCACTTAAAATTTACCTCAAGATTAGGACGAAAAACTAAAATAGTAAATTTACTTTCCTACTCTAAAAAAGACATTAATAAAATAGATGAAAACTCACCTAATCCAATAGAAATTGTAGCTGATAAGGAAAAAATGTACGTTAGAAAAGACAAAATTATTTTCACCTTTGATAGCAACAAATCATTTACACAAATTCTTATTATTGACTTAAACACCTTTAAAGCAACTTCAAAAATATTCAACAAACCACTTTCTGAAATAAAGTCAATTAAAAAGAAGACGAATTCTTTCATTCTTCATAATAATATTTTTGTTTTAGCTTCTACAAAAAACGAATTGATTTTAGATATTATTGATTATGATTCTGGTAAATCGAAAAAGGAACTTACCATTCTTAAAGAAGAACCTATTCTTTTTAAAAATACTCCAATAATTCAAGAAGGTGGTTACTACGCTAACTATAGAGAGCTGAATAAAACAAAAAAATTTCTCCGAAAGATAAACGCTGGGAAAATAGGAGTTTCAGCAAGAAAATATAACGAAAAATTTCAGCTAACTATTGGTGGTTATACAATACAACACAATTCTGGAATGATGATAGGGAGTATGATTGGAGGAATATCAACTGGAATAGCTATCGCTTCCTTAGGAAATACTACTGTTTTTTTCAACCCAACACAATTTACCTTTAACGCTACCCTTAACTCAAAATCTACTAGAATAGAATGTCTGTTTGATCAAAATTTTAATCATATTAATGGAGAAATTGACAAAAATGTTTTTGACAAAATGCAAAAAGATAATGCAAATTTCACCAATGACATGACAGTTATAAAATATAAAAACTATTTTATTAAAGGCTCGTATAATAAAAAAATGAAAATGTATACTTTAAAAAAGTATACTGATTAAAAGATATTCGCTAGCTATAACTATAACCTTTTATTTAATATTTCACTTATGAAAAAACTATTTAAACGCATATTTTTAATCATCAATTTAAAAACAGTTATTATTGCTGGGTTATCTGTCTTATCAACTATTGTTTGTTTACATTTTCACATTAAAGCTAATTTCCCTTTAACTTTAATAAGTACCGCTATTGTATTTCCTATTGTGTTTTCTATTGGTGGTGCTTACAAACGTAGAGAAGTTGCTTTAGATGAATACGGTTCAATAAAAGCACATGGTAGAGCCTTATATTTTGCAGTAAACCATTGGTTAGAAAACCCTCCTAAAGAATTAACTACAGAATTAAAAAACCATTTAAGAGAATTGCTGCAATCTTGTAAGGAAATGTTTACACACCCTATACCTGAATTAGAGAAAAGAGAAAAAGATATTTACAATAGCTTTGAAAGCTTATCACTATTTATAAAAAAATTAAGAAGCCACGGATTGCCATCTGGTGAAGCTTCTCGTTCGAATCAATTTTTAAGTAAAATGATGATTTCTTTCGAACGCATTAAACATATTTATCAATATAGAACTCCGAGAACACTACGAACATACAGTGATATTTTCATTGTACTTCTTCCAATAGTTTACGGTCCTCATTTTGCAGAAAATGCTACCAATTTTAATTACGGATTACAATTCGCTGTTCCAGTTTTATTTAGTGTAATTTTAGTAGCTTTAGATAATATTCAAGCACATTTAGAAAACCCTTTCGATCAACAAGGAGAAGATGATGTAGAAATTAACGTAGATAAATATATTAAAAACTTAGGATAAAATAGTACTTCTTTAAATACATCTAACAAACCTCACAAGTTTTAAAAAAACTGTGAGGTTTTTAATTTTAATTATTCCTTTACAACTTCTTTAATTTTTGATAAAAAATTTTCTCCATCAGATTTTCCTAAGCGGATAATAATTAAATCCTCACTAGGGACTATATATACTATTTGCCCTAAAATACCCAGTGCATAATAATCTTCTGAACATTCGTAACTATACCATTGGTATTGGTAACAATCATTGTCCTTATTTCCTTTTGTTAATTTGTTAATCCATTTTTCTGAAACAATCTGTTTCCCATTAAACTTACCTTTATTTAATACCAATCGCGCCAATTTAGCTAAATCAATAGCTGTCGTATTTAAACAACAAAATGCTTTTGTATTTCTACGTATTTTATCATCAACACTCCAGGTTGCATTGTTTTCCATTTGCAATGGTTTCCATATTTTTTCTTCTAAATATTTTCCTAGTTCTTTTTTTGTAGCTCTTTCAATTGCAATTCCTAAAAGTGTTGTACAAACACTTTGGTAATCATGGTACGTTCCTGGCACATGAATAAATTCCAATTTAGAAATTTGTTTAATCTGATTTGTTCCATAATACAGTTTACTCACCTCATCAAATGGGCTACGGTAACTTTCACTGAATTTTAATCCAGAACGCATATTTAATAAATGCTTTATAGTTAATTTATCAAATGTTTTATTTGACTTAGAAAGTTCTGGTATATATTTAGTAATTGGATCGTTTACACCTTTTATAACACCTTCGTCTATAGCTATTCCCATTAATAAAGAGGTTACTGATTTTGATACCGAAAATATATTTGAAATAGAATCACGCTTATAGCCTTCATAATATTTTTCAAAAAGGATCGTATCATTTTTTATAACTAAAAAGGAAGTTGTTTCAGTTTGATTGGTTAAAAAATCATTTATAAAATAATTTTTATCACCTTTTGAAATACTGATATTGTTTATCCTATTCGCTAATTCTGAATTTGTACCATCTTTAAAATAAAAGGTTTCTTCTCCTTTGTTAACCTCTGTGTAAGGAAAAATTTTATGATCATCTATATCTGCCTTATAATATCTAATCATCCTTCCAATATGGCAAGATTGTAAACATACTATTATTAAAAAGAGTGTGATTTTTTTTATCATTATCTTATTTTTTAATTAATTTGATATGACAAAAATATCTTAGATATTACTTAAAGCCCCTTTAAAAATAAAGGTTGTGGTGAAACGCTACTTATTTGTGGTAACTAGTAATTGCTTTTTTACTTGCGTTTGTAAATTTCTAGAAACAGGTATGTGATTACCAAATCCTACATCTATCAAAAGCTTTTTGTTTTCAGTTTTAAACTGTTTAAAGTGTGATGGATTTATTAAAAAAGAGCGATGGGTTTTTAATAAAAAAGGAAATGATCTTTCTATTTCTGAAATGGTTTCTCTTATTATTATTTTTTTAATAGTATTTTTTTCAATAAGATTAACCTCTATATAATTATCTGAAGCTTGAACAAAAACTAATTCATTTGGTTTTAATGCAATAAAATCAAGTTTACCTTTTCCTTTTATTACCATCTTATCTTCAACAATATTATTCTGAGAGAATTTTCCTGTGATATATCTTCCTATTAAAATGAATGGAAGTATGATAGCCAATGCAGGTAAATAAATCCATTTAAAATAATGATAATAATTATAGGTTTCTGCCTCATTGTAAGCAACAAAATTTTTGTAAAACAAAAAATTAATACAAAAACCAATAAAAATCATTAATCCAATAAAAATAAATTCTTTTTTAAACGACCATTTATTCTGGTTGAATTTATGTTGATACCATAAAGGAATACAATAACAAATACTTTGAATAATGCCATAGATAGGTAATAGTGTAATTTTCTCAATTTTGGTAAATCGATTAATATCAAAGGGTTCTGCAAAATATAAAAACATAAAAACCCAAATACCTAATGCCAAAGAAATCCATAAGTGATTTTTTATATTTTTATTTAAAGGATATTCTTTATTCACAATTTTATTTTTAAATTCAAATCTAACAAATTAGATTGTTTATCTAAGACTACATTCAACTCATTTTTATCTATTTTTGTTATTAATACAGTAATTAACGCCTATTCCTTTGATAAACTACATTTCATCTCGCACAGATATTTCTCTAAAATCAATTCAAAACACTGTTGAATTATTAAATGAAGATTGTACCATTCCTTTTATTTCTCGTTACCGAAAAGAAAAAACAGGGAACTTAGATGAAGTCGAAGTCGGTAAAATAGTGCAGTTAAAAGAACAGTTTGAGATTATTGAAAAGAGAAAAACAACCATTCTTAAAGCATTAGAAGAACAAGCTTGTTTAACAAGTGAATTAAAGAATAAAATTAACAAAACCTACGACCTTACCGTTCTAGAAGATATTTATCTTCCATATAAGAAGAAGCGAAAAACAAAAGCTGAAACTGCTCGTAAAAACGGACTGGAGCCCTTAGCTAAAATGATTATGGGTCAGCGAGTAAATGATTTAGAGTTTACAGCCTCTAAATACATAAATGATTCCGTTGATACTGATGAGAAAGTTTTAGAAGGTGCACGACATATTATTGCTGAATGGGTAAATGAACGTACTGATGTTCGTAATAACATTCGTCATCAACTAGAACGATATGCTGCAATTTTAACCAAAGTTGTCAAAACTAAAAAAGACGATGAAGCCGCTCAGAAATTTAAAGATTATTTTGATTGGGAGGAAAATTTAAATCGTATTCCTTCACATAGGTTACTAGCTATTTTACGTGCCGAAAAAGAAGGTTTTATTCGTGTAAAAATTGAGATAGATGATGAACGTACGCTTCAAAAAATAGAAACCAGAATTATTAGTTCTCAAAATGAGTGTGCTTATCAAATTGAACTAGCAATTGCTGATTCTTATAAACGATTATTGCTTCCTTCATTAACAAACGAAGCTGTATCAATTGCTAAAGACAAAGCTGATGAAAGTGCCATAACTGTATTTGCTAAAAATTTACAACAGCTTTTATTAGGAGCGCCATTAGGAGAAAAACGAATTTTAGCTATTGACCCTGGTTTTAGATCAGGTTGTAAAGTCGTTTGTTTAAATGAACAAGGTGATTTATTGCATAACGAAAACATATATCCGCATGCACCTCAACATCAATCTACCAAAGCTATAGAAAAAATTAGTTCGTTAGTTGAACTACATAAAATTGAAGCCATTGCTATTGGTAACGGAACAGCTTCTAGAGAAACTGAACAATTAATAAAACGTATTCCGTTTAAAAACAATGTTGAAATATTTGTAATAAGTGAGGCTGGCGCTTCTATTTATTCAGCTTCAAAAATTGCACGTGATGAGTTTCCTACATACGATGTTACCGTACGTGGTGCCATCTCTATTGGACGTAGATTGGCTGATCCACTAGCCGAATTGGTTAAAATTGATGCTAAATCAATTGGTGTAGGACAATATCAACATGATGTAGAACAATCTAAATTAAATAAATCATTAGATACCGTCGTTGAACATTGTGTTAATAAGGTAGGTGTTAATATTAATACGGCAAGTACTTCTTTACTAAGTTATGTTTCTGGTATTGGACCAAAATTAGCTGAAAAAATTGTGAATTACCGAAATGAAAACGGTGCATTTATTAATAGAACTGCTATAAAAAAAGTACCTCGATTAGGCGGAAAAGCTTTTGAACAGTCTGCTGGTTTTTTACGCATTAAAAATGGTGATAATCCACTTGATGATTCTGCCGTTCACCCAGAACGTTACGCTTTAATTAAGCAAATGGCTAAAGATTCAGGTAGTAAAATAATTGATTTAATAGGAAACACTGCTGCTTTAAAACAATTGAAATTACAACAGTATGTTACTGATTCTTTCGGGTTACCTACGTTACAAGATATTGTAAAGGAACTAGAAAAACCTGGACTAGACCCTCGTGAAAAAGCAAAATCTTTTAGTTTTAACGAACATATTAAAACAATTGAAGATATAAGAACTGGTATGATACTCCCTGGAATTATAAATAACATTACCAATTTTGGTTGTTTTGTCGATATTGGTGTTAAAGAAAGTGGTTTAGTACATGTTTCTAATCTATCAAATACGTTTGTTAAAGATGTAAATGAACATGTAAGTTTAAATCAACACGTACAGGTAAAGGTATTAGAGGTAGATGTTAAAAGAAAACGCATTCAACTTTCTATGAATTATAATAATTCGTAGAAAGTTAAATACATTGAATACTACTATTTAATTTCTCTAGAAGAACCTAATAACTCTGTTGCTTCTAAAACAATCATATATGCTTTCGGGTCATGTCTTTCAACAAGATTTTTAAGTGTCATAATCCTATTTTTATTTATAGACAAGAATATGATGTTTCTTTGATTGGTTTGAGACAAATCATTTCCTTGTATTAAAGTACCTGAAATACCCATTTTAGATGCTATTATGCTTTTAAGTGCATTTAAATCTTCTGAAGCTATATGTACAATTTTATTTTGTTTACGCCCTGTAAGCACTAAATCTATAAATTTACTTGCTACAAAAATACTAAGCATAGCCCATAACGCAAGTTCTAAATTTTTAAAAACAATTGCAGATAAAAGGACTATTAATATATCTAATGTTAAAATTACTGTACCTGGTTTAATATCGTATTTATCTTTTAAGATACGTGCTATAATTGCTCCTCCTCCTGCAGAAGCATCTCCTTTAAATATAATTCCAATACCTACTCCTACACATAATCCTCCATAAATAGTAGAAAGTAGTGTATTAGTACTTAATGTTGGAAAATGTATAATTTCCCTAAAAAAATCTATAAAAAAAGCCAAAGAAATAATAGAAATCATTGTTCTAAACGCAAATCGTTTCCCAATATATTTTACACTTATTAAAAGTAATGGAGCATTTAAAAACAGCAGTAACAATCCTATAGGAATATTAGACACATAGTTTAATACAATTGATAAACCAGCAGTACCTCCTGTCGCTATTTTATTTGGTGCTAAAAAACCAACAACACCAATAGCTAAAATTAAACTACCACTAAGTATAAATAAATAATTTTTTAATTCTCTCTTTAGTTTCTCCTTAATCATTTTCTTAATTTTTACTAGTGCAAAAGTACTCTTAAAAACAAAACATGTTCTTGTTCTTGGCTTTAAGTTTAAAACAAAAAAACTCAAAATTAAATATAATTCTGAGTTCTAAAACATAAAAATGATTATGATTTTATCTTATTTACCTACTTGTTACCTAACATTAACAACTCATTACAAACGACCTCAGTTACATATCTCTTTTCTCCCTCTGAAGTTTCATATGAACGAGAAGTTAATTTACCCTCAATAGCAACTTCGTTTCCTTTTTGAAGGTATTTTTCTATGATCTCAGCAGTTTTATTCCACGCAACAACATTGTGCCATTGTGTATCCGTTATCTTCTCTCCTTCTGAATTTTTATAACTTTCATTCGTTGCTATAGAAAATTTTGCTAGTTTTTTACCACTATCTAAAGTAATAATTTCTGGGTTATTTCCTAAATTTCCAATTAACTGTACTTTGTTTCTTAACGTACTCATAAGATAAGTTTTAATGATTATGATTTGCCAATTCGTTTTGACACTGCAAAGATGAAACACTACACAAATTAAAATCGGTTAGTAATCGTTTGTTTTCGTTTGTAAATGAATGTAATCGTTTGTTTATTTTTAATACATTTGTTATCAAACAATTAAAGCATGAAATTCTATTTAGAAACAGACAGATTAATTTTAAGGGAATTAAAAGAAACAGACATTGAAGGAATATTTGCATTAGATTCTGATAAAAAAGTTCATCAATATTTAGGCAACAACCCTATAAAAACAATACTAGAAGCTGAAAAAAACATTCAGTTTATTCTTAATCAATACAAAGAATTGGGTATTGGTCGGTTTGCCTGTATAGAAAAGTCTTCTGGTGAATTTATTGCATGGTCTGGATTAAAATTAAACACTGGAGAGAAAGAAGAGCTAAATGGATATCAAAACTTTGTTGATATAGGCTACCGATTTATCCCTAAATTTTGAGGTAAAGGTTATGCTTCTGAAACAGCTTTTGCTTGTTTAGATTTTGGCTTTAAAAAAATGAACTATGATATAATTTATAGAGCTGCTGATACACAAAATATAGGCTCTAATAAAATTTTAAAAAAGGTAGGCTTACGATTAGTAAATCAATTTAATTTTAAAGAAATACCAGTAAATTGGTATGAGCTAAAAAGCGCTGATTATGGAAAGTAAAAAATGTTTAGAATGCAACGATAAAGTAATCGGTAGAATTGATAAAAAATTCTGTTCAGATTATTGTAGAAACTCTTATAATAACAAAATTAATAAAGAAAGTAAAAATCTAATAAGAAATACTAATAATCGCTTACGTAAAAATTATAAAACTCTTACAGAACTTAACATTTCTGGTAAAACAAAAGTTAGTAGACGTATGCTATTTGATAAAGGTTTTGATTTTAAATTTATTACATCATTATATATTACTAAAACAAATAACACTTATTTTTATGTGTACGACCAAGGATATTTAGAATTAGAAAATGAACGCTATTTATTAGTTAAGCAAGATTAATGATTGCTTTAATTAACTAATTAATTTTCTTATTTTTATAACATATAAAGTATTACTATGAAATCATCTAATAATTTTATTGCTGTTATAATTATTTTATTTACTGTTTATTGGAGTTTTAGTGATATAACACCAACACTTATACCCGATGAGAAAGAATTAAAAGCTACTGATTTCTCTATAAATAATGCACTCTATCATTTAAAAAAAATATCAAAAAAGCCACATCATACAGGTTCTCCAGAGCACAAACTAGTTCAATACTATATTATTAATGAATTAAAAAAATTAGGATTAACTGCTGAAATTCAACAAAAAACAGCAATAAATAAAAAGTGGAGAGCAAGTACAACAACCGAAAATATTGTTGCAAAAATTAAAGGGACAGAAAAAGGAAAATCGCTGTTACTTTTAACACATTACGATTCAAACCCACATTCATCACTAGGAGCAAGTGATGCTGGCTCAGGCGTTGTAACAATTCTTGAAGGGCTTCGCGCTTTTTTAGCAAAAAAGAACCAACCAAAAAACGATATTATTATTCTTTTTTCTGACGCAGAAGAATTAGGATTGTTGGGCGCTCAGGCTTTTGTTGAAAATCACCCTTTTGCAAAAAACATTGGATTGGTATTAAATTTTGAAGCTAGAGGAAGTGGTGGTGCTAGTTATATGTTGATGGAAACAAATGGAAAGAACAAAAAAATACTAACAGAATTTTTAAATTCAAATCCAAATTACCCTGCTGCCAACTCTCTAATGTATAGTATCTACAAAAAACTACCTAATGATACTGATTTAACAATCTTTAGAGAAAATGGAAATATAAATGGCTTTAATTTCGCTTTTATTGATGATCATTTCGATTACCATACCGTTCAAGATTCTTACGAGAGACTAAATAGAGAAACATTACAACATCAAGCTGAATACTTTACTACTTCGCTTAACTATTTTTCGAATTCAAATTTAAACGATACCAATAGTAATGAAGATTATATCTACGTTAATTTTCCCTTTACTAAACTTTTAATTTATCCATTTTCATGGGTTTTACCTATGTTTATTCTAGCATTAGTAATTTTCTTAGCATTACTATATCTAGGTATTAAAAACGAAAAATTAACAATCAATGGATTACTAAAGGGGTTTATTCCTTACTTTATATGTATTATTCTTTGTGTAGGTATTTCATACGGATTATGGAAATTAATTTTATTAATTCATCCTGAATATACCGACATTCTACATGGCTTTACTTACAATGGATATCAATACATCATTGCATTTATATCCTTAAATAGTTGGATTTTATTTAAAATTTATAATAAATTTAATACTAAAAAAACTGCTGATCTTTATATCGCACCAATTTTTACAGGACTTATTTTAAACTATTTTATTATGCAGTATATGCCTGGTGCAGGATTCTTTATAATTCCTATCTACGCTTGCTTAATAATTTTAGCAATTTTAATTTATATGGACATTAGAGATCGGTCTAGAGCTACATTATTTGCCATAATTTCTATACCAACTATATATATGATTGCGCCTATGTTACAATTATTCCCAGTAGCTTTAGGTTTAAAAACATTATTCATTTCAGCTTTTTTACTAACACTAATATTTAGCTTTACCTTACCTGTTTTTCATCAGTACAAAAAGAAAAATAGTTGGCAAGTAGTTGCTGGGTTCATTTCAATTCTATTTTTCGGACTTGCAACTTTTAATAGTGGGTATTCTATTGACAAAAGAAAACCTAACAGTATTGTTTTTATACAAAACTCAGATACTAATACTTCTTATTGGGCAACTTATAACAAAAAGCTAGATGGTTTTACTAAACAAGTTTTTAAGAATGATTATTTAGAAGGAACCATCCCTTTTATTGAAGGAAAAAGTAAATACAATACTGGCTTTAGTTATCATAAAAAAGCAGAAAATAAAAACTTCCCTATTTCTAACATAACTATTAATAAGGATACTATTATTAATAATGAAAGAGAATTAAATTTCACAATAACTCCTACTCGCAAAATAAATAGATATGAATTTAATAACAATTCAATTCTTAAATTAAAAAATTTAACAATAAATGGTGTTTTTTATGATGATGGTAAAGAATTTACAGCCAATAAAGGAACTCTTCTAATTTATCAAATGGCTAATTCGGATAAAAACGTAACTATCTCTTTTACAATTGATAAAAACATAAAACCAGATATTACATTAAATGAAATATCATACGACCTGTTATCTAATAATAAATTTAATTTAAAACCGCGAAGTGAAATTATGATGCCAATGCCTTTTGTTGTAAACGACGCAATTATTTGCTCTAGAAAGATTAAATTATAGCAAAAGAGCCTTTTTCTTATAGAAGAAAAAGGCTCTTTTTATATCTTTGAAAAAAGATATTATTCTATATGTGAAACACGTAAAGTATTTACCATTCCTTTTGCTTTTACAGGCATAGATGATAAATTAATCATAAAATTCCCTGCCTTAACAAAACCTTTTTCTTTTGCTATTTCATTTATATCTTCAAGCGTATCATCAGTACTTAAGTCTCTATCGTAATAATAAGCTCTAACACCCCATAAAAGATTTAACTTACCAAGTATCCTTTTTTCAGATGAAAAGGCTAATACGTGTGATTTTGGCCTCCATGCTGAAACTTGGAATGCAGTATATCCACTATTTGTTAATGTTGTAATAGCTGTAGCATTCATATCATCTGCCATTAAAGCTGCATGATGACAGATTGATTTTGTAACAAATCTATTCGTACGAATATGTGGTGGTGCTTGTGGTACTTTTATTAAATCAGAAAACTCAACGCTACCAATAATTTCAGTCATCTTTTTAATAACTCTTAAAGGATGCTTCCCTACTGATGTTTCTCCTGAAAGCATTACAGCATCCGCACCATCCATAATTGAATTTGCAACATCATTTACTTCTGCTCTTGTTGGAACAGCGTTTTCAATCATCGTTTCCATCATTTGAGTAGCAATAATAACAGGTATTCTTGCTTCTTTCGCTCTTCTAACCAACATCTTTTGAATTAGCGGTACGTCTTGCATTGGTACTTCTACCCCTAAATCGCCACGAGCTACCATTAATCCATCACAATATGGAATCAGTGCATCTATATTTTCTACTGCTTCTGGTTTTTCAATTTTAGCAATTACAGGAACTCTATATCTTGATTTCTGCTTAATTAAATCACGTAAAATACGTAAATCTTCAGGTGTTCTTACAAACGATAATGCAATCCAATCAACTTCTTGCTCTAAAGCAAAAGCGGCATCTTTTTTATCTTTATCAGTTAAAGCAGGTAACGATATATTTGTGTTTGGTAGATTAACACCTTTCTTAGATTTTAAAGCTCCACCAATAATTACCTTTGTTACTACTTCTTTATTCTTATCTGTAGAAACTACTTCAAATAATAATTTACCATCATCTACTAAAATCTGTTCTCCTACTTTAACATCTTTTGGAAAACGCTGATAGGTCATAAACGCTTTTTCTTTAGTTCCTTCACATTCCTCTGTTGTAAAAACAAAAGCATCACCTGCTTTTACTTCTACCCCTTCTTTCATTACTCCTACTCTTAATTTTGGTCCTTGTAGATCAGCTAAAATTGCCACGTTGTAACCTTTCTCTTCATTAATTTCTCTTATTTGTCGAATGCGTTCTTTTACATCATCATAATCGGCATGAGAAAAATTAACTCTAAAAACATTTACTCCAGCAGCAGCCATATCAGCTAAAATCTCTTTTGTGTTTGTTGCGGGTCCTAACGTTGCTACAATTTTTGTTTTTTTGTTGTGTGGCATAATTTAAAATATTAAAAAGTCTTTCGACTTTAAAGATTCTACCTCTACTTCGTATGAGGTTATAATTTGTGGAACTCGATTTATAATTTCAATTGTCTTTACGATATAATCAAAATCGAAACCTCCTTCTATTTTTAAAAAAAAATCAACTTTCTTCTTCTCAGGAATAAGACGACTTATTGAATCGCTTTCAATAAAAAGGTTTGTTGAAGCTGTTTTAAGGGTTGATTTACACACATTAGCTATTAAAAACCAATCATAATCTAATTCTGTATTTGTATATTCATATACGGTATAAGAAGCTTGATTTTTTTTTTCAGTAAAATCTAAATTATAACTCGCTTTGCTAAATTTTATCTGTAAATGCTTATTTAGCAAATACGCTAATTGATATTCACTAAGTACTGTATGAATAGCTATTAACGCAAAATCATTAGTAGAAAATTCATTAATATTTAATGCATAAGTAACCATAAAAACAACTGTTTGTTTTTTGCTAAATTACTGAATGTATCTAAAATATAATGTAAAATTTACGAAAAGGTTTTCGTTCTAATGTTAAGGGTTTTCCATTTGAGTTTGCATAGCATAATATACTCTTTTCGCTGCAATTTCCTCTGCTTTTTTCTTTGAAGTGGCTCTTCCTTTACCCATAACGTTACCATCAATGCTAACCCTTACGCTAAAGTGTCGTTTACTTTGGTTACCAGAATCTTCATATGATTCGAACTTATACTTCTTCTTATTCTTTTGGCACCATTCTATAATATATCCTTTATAACTCGAAATTTTACCTTCTAGCTTCTCAATATCAACATAAGGTAATACAATTTGTTCGTAAATAAATTGATGACAATAATTGTACCCCCTATCTAAATAAATGGCTCCAATTAAAGCTTCAAAAATATTTCCGTAAAGATTATTACTAATATGCTCTTTAGCTATATTACTTTTTACAAATCTAATTAAGTCTAAATCCTTACCTAAAGCATTTAAATGCTCCCTGCTAACAACTTTAGATCGCATTTGAGTTAAGTACCCTTCGTCACCTTCTGGAACTTTCTTATACAAGTATGAAGCCATTACTGACCCTAAAATTGCATCTCCTAAGAACTCTAGACGTTCATAGTTAATAGGATTTCCCTTTTTATCTACTAATTTCAAAGACCTATGTGTAAAAGCTTTCTTGTAATGCGAAAGCTTTATAGGTTTAAAATTAAGCAGTTCTTTTAATTCGTAGTAAAAATTCTCGTCCTCTTTATTTTGGGGTTTAACTATTCTACGAAGAAAATTCATAAAGGATTAATCTAGTTTTCTAAAAGCTACACAAGCGTTATGCCCTCCGAAACCAAATGTATTGCTCATTGCAACTTTAATCTCTCGTTTTTGAGGTTTGTTTAACGTTAAGTTTAACTCTGGATTAATATTTTCGTCAACATTAACATGATTAATTGTTGGTGGAATAATACTATGCTCCATCGCTAAAATAGATGCTATAGATTCTACAGCTCCAGCAGCACCAAGTAAGTGCCCTGTCATAGATTTTGTTGAATTAATATTAATACTCTTAGCATAGTCTCCAAAAACTTCAGAAATTGCTTTTAATTCAGCTACATCTCCTAATGGTGTAGAGGTACCATGTGTATTAATATGATCTACATCTTCTGGTTTTAAACCTGCATTTTCAAGGCAATTTTTCATTACAGCAATTACACCTATACCTTCTGGATGTGGTGCTGTCATATGGTAAGCGTCTGACGACATACCTCCACCAATAACTTCTGCATAAATTTTTGCTCCTCTTGCCTTTGCGTGTTCGTATTCTTCTAATACAAGTGCTCCTGCTCCTTCACCTAAAACAAATCCATCACGTTCACTATCAAAAGGTTTTGATGCTGATTTATGATTCTCGTTGTTTGTCGAAAGTGCATGCATTGCATTAAATCCGCCAACACCAGCAATTGTAACTGCAGCTTCACTACCACCTGTTACGATTACATCACAGTGTCCTAATCGAATATAATTTAATGCATCAATCATAGCATTTGCAGATGATGCACATGCAGATACTGTTGTATAGTTAGGCCCCATGAATCCATTTTTAATAGAAATCCAACCTGGTGCAATATCAGCAATCATTTTTGGTATAAAAAAAGGGTTAAATCTTGGCGAACCGTCTCCAGCTCCAAAATTTATAGCTTCGTTTTGAAAAGTTTCTAAACCTCCAATACCTGCTCCCCAAATTACACCTACTCTTAATTTGTTTATTTTGTCTAGATCTAATTTCGAATCTACAATAGCTTCATCTGAAGCAACCACTGCATATTGCGTAAACCTATCCATTTTACGTGCATCTTTCCTATTAATGAAATCTGTTACGTTAAAGTTTTTTAACTCACATGCAAAACGAGTTTTGAACTTGGCAGCATCGAAATACGTTATAGGGGCAGCTCCGCTAACTCCGTTAACTAAGCTATTCCAATACTCATCTTTATTATTTCCTATTGGCGTTAATGCGCCAAGTCCAGTTACTACAACTCGCTTTAATTGCATATAAATTTATTTTTTTGCTTCTTCAATATAGCTTACTGCCTGTCCAACAGTTCCAATGTTTTCTGCTTGATCGTCTGGAATTTGGATATCAAATTCTTTTTCGAATTCCATGATTAACTCAACAGTATCTAAAGAATCTGCTCCTAAATCATTTGTGAAGCTTGCTTCGGTTGTTACTTCGTTATCGTCTACTCCTAATTTGTCTACGATAATTGCTTTTACTCTTGATGCTATGTCTGACATAATTTATTTATTTTAAAATTTAAAATCGATGCAAAAATACAAATCTTACTTATAAATTCTAATTTTTGCTCAAAAATGTGATGTCTAATGTAAAAAAAAAATGAAACTTTTCCTACAAACACCACCGTTGTTAATAATTATTCTTTTTTTTGTAGTAACAAAACACGCTAATTAAACATGAAACGTATCGTAATTTTTGCTTCAGGTTCTGGTACCAATGCCGAAAATATCATAAAACACTTTCAATCTACTAAAACTGCTACAGTTACTCATGTGCTGTCTAACAATGAACATGCCAAAGTTTTTAATAGATGTGAACGCCTAGAAATAGAGGCTTCTCTATTTGATAAAGAGAGCTTTACAAAAGATGACACTGTTTTAAACTTTCTACAAGTTGAAGCTGACATAATTGTACTTGCTGGTTTTCTATGGCGTATTCCAGCCAAAATAGTTGCAGCCTTTCCTAATAAGATTATAAATATCCACCCTGCTTTGCTTCCTAAATATGGTGGAAAAGGTATGTATGGAATGAATGTTCATAGAGCTGTAAAAGAAAATAATGAAATAGAAACTGGTATTACAATTCATTATGTTAACGAAAATTACGACGAAGGTGCTGTTATTTTTCAAGCTAAAACGTCACTTACAAGTAATGATTCTTCTGATGATATTGCCGAAAAAATTCATATTTTAGAGCAAAAACACTTTCCAAAAGTTATTGAAGATGTAATTCTTAAAAATGTCTAAAAAAAAATATTACGTTGTTTGGAACGGTAAAAAAACAGGAGTATTCACTTCTTGGAATGTTTGTAAAAAGCAAATAACAGGATATGAAGGCGCGCAATACAAAGCTTTTATAGATAAGAAAGAAGCCGAACTTGCCTTTACAAAGAGCTATAATGACTACAAAGGAAAAGACACCAAAAAAGTTACCCTATCTGCCAAAGAAAAAGCAGCCTATGGAACTCCACTTTTAGAAACAATCTCTGTTGATGCTGCTTGTGCCGGAAACCCTGGTGTAATGGAATACCGTGGTGTTTTAACTAAAAGCAAAAAAGAAATATTTAGAATGGGGCCTTATAAAAAAGGAACTAATAATATTGGTGAGTTTTTAGCTCTTGTGCACGGAATAGCATTGCTAAAAAACAAAAAAATGGACACTTACCCTATATATTCTGATTCTAGAATAGCTATGAGCTGGGTTAAAAAGAAACAGTGTAGAACCAATATAACTTTTGATGCTAGTAACAAAGATATTTTAGATCTGATAAAACGTGCAGAAAAATGGTTAAAAGAAAACTCTTTTAATAACCCAATATTAAAATGGGAAACAAAGGCTTGGGGAGAAATCCCTGCAGATTTTGGTAGAAAATAAAAAAACCGAGTAAGAACACTCGGTTAAAACAACTTTAATTTAAAAACTATTTAATCGCAATTTGCGTTTCTTCTTTCCAAGTTTGAACACTTGCTATAGAATTATCTTTATATGATATTTCTTTTAAACCATCTTCCTTCCAGATAAACCATTTACCGACTTTTTTACCAGATTTATAATGTGCTATGGTATTTTTGTTACCATTCACATCAAAAGACGTCCATGTTCCCGTTAATTTCTTATCCTTGAAAAAACCTTGCTCTTTAACTTTACCATCTTCATAGAAATAAGTAGCTTTTACTAAATCTCCTTCCTTTTCAAATTTCGGTGCTGTTTTTTGAGCTTGCAATAATGATACTGATAAAATACAAACAGCTATTATTAATTTTTTCATATTTTAAATTTTTGTGGATTAATACTATTCAAATATAGTTAAAATTTTACACAAAACAAACATTTACATAACATTAAATTAACATTGAAAGTTTTTTTGAAGAAAAACCCAGTGCAAAAATCATTATATTTACGATGTATTAATCATTAAAAAAATATTATGGCTATAATGAAAGTTATTGAAGTATTGTCTAATTCTGAAAAAAGCTGGGAAGATGCTACAAGAAAAGCAGTAAAACAAGCTTCTAAATCTGTAAAAAACATTAAATCTGTATTTGTACAATCACAGAGTGCTGTTGTAAATGAAGATGAAGTTACCGAATTTAGAGTAAACTTAAAGATTACTTTTGAAGTAAAGTAATTACATAATAATTAACTACTATTAAAGCGGTTTTGTAAAAGCAAAACCGCTTTTTTATTTTTAAATTTCTATTATAAAATAGCTAAAACGATATATTAAACCAATTTTAATCTTTACTCACTATGAACACACTACAGCCTTTTTTTATTGGATTAGTTGCATTAATTCACATTTACATATTAATATTAGAAATGGTACTATGGACAAAACCAAAAGGAATTAAAACATTCGGATTAAAATCTAAAGAGCACGCAGAAGAAACCAAAGTACTTGCTGCTAATCAAGGTTTATACAATGGTTTTTTAGCTGCAGGATTAATATGGTCTTTATTAGATAGTAATTACGGAAATAATATTGCACTATTTTTTCTAACCTGTGTGACTTTGGCAGGTTTTTACGGGTCTTATTCAACAAAGAAGATAAGTATACTTTATGTTCAGGCTATACCCGCAATTATAGCATTAATTTTAACCTTATTAAAAACTTACAATTAAAAATGGATTCTAAACAAATTATGAACAGCATTACCACATATGCTACAGAATATGGATTAAAAATATTAGCAGCTATTCTTATATGGATTATCGGTTCTTGGATTATAAAGAAAGTAATGAAAGTTACAAGTACCCTTATGATGAAGAGAAAATATGATGAAAGTTTGCAAAAATTTTTACTCAATCTTGTTTATTGGGTCTTTAAAATTTTATTAATTATTGTTATTTTATCTAAATTAGGGGTAGAAACAACTTCATTTGCTGCAATTATAGCTGCTGCAGGTCTTGCTATTGGTATGGCATTACAAGGATCTTTAGCTAACTTTGCTGGAGGTGTATTAATCATGATATTTAAACCTATAAAAATTGGTGACTTAATTAAGGCACAAGGGGAAGTAGGTGTAGTTAAAGAAATTGAAATTTTCACTACAAAGATAACAACACCAGATAACAAGTTAGTAATTATACCTAATGGTACGTTATCTAACGGTAATATTACCAATTTTACAGCAGAAGGTAAATTACGAGTTGATTTGACTTTTGGTGTAGGGTATGACTCTGACATTAAAAAAACAAAAGAAGTTTTATTAAAAGTCTTAACTGACAATAAGAAAATATTACAAGAACCAGCTCCTACTGTAAACGTATCTGAATTAGCTGATAGTTCAGTAAATTTTGCTGTTAGACCGTGGGCAAATGCTGCAGATTACTGGGATGTGTACTTTGAAACTACTGAAAATGTAAAATTAGCGTTAGATAAGGCTGGAATCGAAATACCATATCCTCATGCTGTTGAAATTAAAAAAGAAGCTTAAACTTTCTTTTTTTCAGGAATAGCAATAAAATCTTTTAAATAAAAAGGTTCAAAATAAGCGACATCTTCGATGTCGTTTTTTTTGTATTTAGCATAACTTAACATTGCCATTTCTTTAGATGAAGGAAACTCATCATCAATAAAGACAGCATTTTTATGAATAATTACCTCTTTACATTTAGCAGCTCCATCTCCTAAAAAATAAACTTTTCCGCTCGATAATTCAGATTCAAAAGAATTTTCATCTATTATTTCTGCTTTTATCTCACGTAATTCTTCATAATTAGCATCATAAACTGCCGAATACACCTCCATTCTTCTAGCATCTAACATTGGTACAATAACTCCTTCATCAACAGAAGTACTATAAGCTAAAGATTTTAATGTCTCTATTGATATTAAGGGCTTCTCTACAGCAAAACAAATTCCTTTTGCTGCTGATACACCTATACGAAGTCCTGTATAAGAACCAGGTCCTTTACTTACAGCTACAGCATCAATATCACTTAACAGAATCTTAGCCTCATCTAAAATTTCTTGAATAAAAGGATGTAATTTTTCTGCATGAGAATAATTACCATCGTTTAATTCTCTAATTACTAAAATCTCACCATTTTCTGCCAAACTAACAGAACAATTTTTGGTTGCAGTTTCTATGTTAAGTATAAGTGCCAAACTAAAATATATTTTTCACAAAGATACATTATAAAGAAAAACCTCGTTAATTTTTAATTAACGAGGTTTTATCTTTTATATATTTATTTATTAATCTACAATCGACTCTCCAAAATAAAACTTCAACACTTTAGTTTTAAAAACATAATCATATTTAGATCTAATCATCGCTCCTTCTGCATTCACTAAACGATTACGAACTTGGTCAAAATCAAACTGCGTCATTGACCCATAGTCATAACTTACTTGTGCATTTTTAAAAGCTTCTTTTTGTGCATTCAAAGATACTTCAGCTGCTTCAAATGTTTTTACTGCTGCTTTTGCATCTAAAAACGATTTTTCTATTTCTTGCTGGAGCTGCAACTTCTTACTTTCTAACGCATACATAGTTTGCTCCTTATTTATCACAGATTTTGCTACTCTATTTTTAGTTTGGAAACGGTTAAATATTGGAATATTTAAAGATAAGCCTACGCTATAATTAATTCTATCTTTTAATACTTGCTTAAAAAAATAAGTATTTGATTGACCTGGTGCCAAATTATTAAACTGATGAACAAAAGAACTACCCATACCTAAAGAATAATTTAAAATAGGTAAATACGCGCCTTTCTCTATATCAATACTCAACTTTGCATTTTCAGTATCTAATTTAACTTTTTTTATCTCTGGTCTATTTGATAACGCTTTTTGGTACACTTGATTTGCATTATCATAAAGTAAAGATGCTGATGGAGAATCAATATTAATTTTTTCTACATCAAAACCTTTAGAAGACACTTGTAAAAACTGTGAAAGTCGTAACAATGCTAAATTCAAAGTATTCTCTTGTGTTATTACATTTTGACTATCATTAGCAGCTGTAGACTGTACATTTAATAAATCGCCCTTAGGAATTGCACCTGCATCAAACTGAGCTTTGGCCCTATCTATCTGTTTTTTACTTATTTCAGCTTGAGTTATTGCAACTAGCAAGTTTTCTTTAGCAAAAAGCACATTCAAATAGGTATTAACTACGTTTAGTGAGATATCATTTTCTATTACTTTTAAATCTAATTTACTACCTTCAACACCTAATAAAGCTTGTTTTTTAGTGTTTTTATTTCTAAATCCATTAAAAATACTTCCCCTACTAGATAAATCAAAAGATGTTCTAGCATTTTGAGTGTTTTGTAAAATCCCAGTTCTATCTGGCGATAGACCTGAATTGAACCCAGCACTTGAAGAACCGTTTAAATCAGGTAAAAAATTTCCTTTTGAAATTTCAACATCTTTTTCAGCAATATCAATATTAAGCTTATTCTGCTTAATTGAAATGTTATTTTCTAGTGCATGAGTAACGCATTCCTTTAGCGTCCATTTTTTTTGAGAAAAACCAGCTAACGAAATAAATAAAGCTGCGAATAGTAGAGTTTTTGTTTTCAAAACGAATATTTTTTTGTTCATTATAGTTAGTCAATTCATGTTCCAAAAAATAATAAAACAATAAATCGCTATATTACAAAGTGTTACATTAATTAAAACATATTATAACTGTTTGATTTTGAACATTTAGATACACAAAACCGAACAATTGTTTTTAGTTTTTTTTATATGACGACTAAAGATATAATATGTTACAAAAAACATTCATATTTGAATGTTAATTTTTTGAAATTTTTTTATGCCTGTATATAAAATAAGACAATACACCTACTAAAACATAAGGAAATACCATTAAATATGTAATTCCATTATTAACTCCCTCAGCAACTGACTCATTACCTCCTTCAACAACTGCTTTACACATTGCGCATTGTGACGATGCTTCTACAGAAACAATCAACAAAATAAATAGCACTATTTTTTTATACATAATATGGTGATATCATTAAATATACAACTACACCTGTTATAGCAACATATAACCATAAAGGAAATGTAATCTTTGCTATTTTTTTGTGCGCTGGAAAGTTACCTAAACGTGCTCTCATAAAAGTTATCAATACAAAGGGTATTACAACAATAGATAATATAATATGTGTTACTAAAATGAAAAGGTATATATATTTTACAATTCCTTCTCCACCAAACTTCGTAGAATCAGAAGTCATGTGATATGCCACATACATAACCAAGAACAAAGCAGAACAAATAATTGCAGTAGTATTTAATTGTTCATGCAATTTTTTATTCCCTTTTTTAATAGCAATAACTGATGCTATTAATAATATTGCTGTCAATCCATTTACACTGGCGTATATTGGAGGTAAAAATGATAACGGTTCAACGTTTGGTATTTTTATCCCAAATAAAGCAGCTACAGCTAATGGAATAATAACAGAAACTATAGTAATTAGTTTCTTATATTTTTTTTCTTCAATACTCATATTATTCTTTCAATAATAATTTAATATCTTGTTTTAATTCCTGAATTTGATTTCCGAAATCGTGTTCATTTAATGCTCTATAAAACATAATAGGATTTCCGTGCTCGTCATAACGTGAACGTATATACCCATCTTTATCTACCAAAGCAAATAATCCTGAATGCTCAAAACCACCGTGAGAAGCCTCCCCTTTTCCTGCATACAGTTTAAACCCTTCATTAGATAAATCATAAACAACATCTTCTGATTTACCTGTTAATAAATGCCAATTTTTATGGTTAATCCCATTTCTTTGCGCATATTCTTTTAATTGCTTAGGTGTGTCAATATCAGGAGTAATTGAAATAGAGGCTATTCCGAAATTAAGATTCCCCATAAATTCATTTTGGATATCTACCATTTTCTCATTCATAAGTGGGCAAATGGTTGGACAGGTAGCGAAGAAAAATTCTACAACATATACTTTATTGTCAAAATAATCGTTATTAATTGTCTTACCATATTGATTTATAAACTCAAAATCTGGAACTTTATTGAATTTATGTAAATCGGATGTTTTAAAATGTTTTATAATTTTAGGCACCGAATAAATACCAAACAATAAAATTATAAATGAAATTCCAACATATGAATACTTATTTCTTTTCATTTGATATGCTTTTTGTTCTTCTGTTTTCACTCCTATTATTCTTCTTTAATGCCATTTTATACTCTACTAAAACAACACTTATATCGTCAATCATATCGTTTTTAAGTTCAGCAACAGATTTCATCGTATATCCGAATAATTTTTTATCAGATAATGTACTAATTGTAGACTCTCCTCTTCTTAAATTAAATTCTTTATCAATAAGATACGCTTTTGGCGAGTGAAAATTTTCATCTAAAGAGCTTGAAGTTTTAAAACTTTCATGTAAAGCTTCCATTTCTTCAGCAGAAGCAAAAACAAAATTCCATCTACTTAAATCGGTATTAACACTTAACATTTTTTTCAAGTCTTCAACAGCTTCTTTTTGACTCTCATCAACCAAAGAAATCATCTGAAAACTTACGTAATTAGAAAATTTATTATAGATCTTTTCTTTTAAGTTATAAACCTCTCCCTTTACTTGGTCAATGTCTTTTCCTAAAAACGTAACTACGGTAACTCTTTTACCAAAAGAAACATCTTTATTTATTAAAGATATATCAATCACACTTTTAGATACTATTGGTAATTTCCCAAAATTATGTGTACCTAATTGCAGTAACACATAAAACAATAAAGGCACTATAAACAATGCAAATAAAACGATAAACTTTTGAACCTTTCCCATTTCAATTTTTAATTAAAAACAAAAAAAGGTGGTTAAAACCACCTTTTCTAAATTTTATTTAATTACCACTTTACCAATGGCCCTAATGTTTCATTTAAATAATCTCCTTCTATTAAGATTAGAATAAGCAAATAAGAAATTAAAAAAACTACGGTCCAAACAATAGCTCTTCTAAACCATGTTTTTTCGCCTTCTAAATGCATAAATGCCCAAGCAATATAATATGCTTTTACAAGTGTTAAGATAATAAAGAACCAGTTTAACCAACTTGTTCCGAATCCGTATAAATGCATTGCATCTGGTTTAACAATACCAAAGCCTACTTCTACAGTTGTTATAATTGTTAAGATTGCTAAAACAATCCAAATTCTTTTTTTGCTTGATTCGTGTGCTGCGTGCCCCATTTTTAATATCGTTTTTTAATTATACTAAGTAGAAAAAAGTGAATACAAATACCCAAACTAAATCTACAAAGTGCCAATATAAACCTACTTTTTCAACCATTTCATAATGCCCTCTACGTTCGTACGTACCTAAGACAACGTTAAAAAATATAATAATATTTATTATAATCCCAGATAATACGTGGAAACCGTGAAAACCTGTAATAAAGAAAAAGAAATCTGCAAAGATTGGATTACCGTATTCGTTTTCTTTTAAGTTGGCTCCTTCAACAACTTTATTAATTAATGGTAATTTCGCTAAACTTTCAGCTCTGGATAAAACTATTTTTTGCTTAGTTTTAGGATCTAATTTTTCAGTTCTTATTAATAAAGAAGGATCTGCTTTAAATGCTTCTTGAACTTGCGCTACTGAATACTGCGAAATAGTTTCTTCATTCTCGAACCACAATCCATTTTTACGAATATGTTGAACTCTATCATCTTTTCTATCGGTATGAACAAAATCGGCTAAAGCTATTTGATGACCATCTTTCACAAATTGTAAAATATGATTGTTCTCAGTTTTAACTGCTCCATAAGAACCGTTAATAAAGTTTTTCCATTCCCATCCTTGAGACCCTACGAAAATAATTCCGAAAATGATCGTTGCAAACATATACCAAGCAACTTTCTTTTGTTTCATTTGATGACCTGCATCAACTGCCAAAACCATTGTTACTGATGATATAATTAAAATAAATGTCATTAATGCGACATAGTACATCGGTGCGTGTACACCATGCAACCCCGGAAAGTGAGTAAATACTTCATCGGCTATAGGCCATGAATCTATAAACTTAAAACGTGTTAAACCATACGCCGCTAAAAAACCAGAAAAAGTTAATGCATCAGAAACGATGAAAAACCACATCATCATTTTACCATAACTAGCTCCAAATGGTTTATTACCACCTCCGCTCCAAGTCTCCTTGCTATCAGAATTCAAAGCATTATTTGCTTCCATAAATCTCTCTTTGTTAATTTTTGTTAAAACAGTGCGTCAAAATTACACATTTTTCATCATTTTATGAAATAGAAAAAGAAAAATAGATAAACCCACAAAACATCTACAAAATGCCAGAAGATTGCGCCTAACTCAAAACCAAGCATATCGGCCGATGAATATTTCTTTTTAAAATGATTATAAATTACTACTAGCAATACAATTACCCCTGCTAACAAGTGTAAAATATGCATAAAAGTTATTCCTATAATAAAAGATGTAGATACAGTACTTTCTGGCCCAGTAAAATATAAACCTACAGCTTTTAATTCATTAAAACCTACATATTGATACCATACAAACCCTAAACCTAACATAAAAGACACTAACAATAATAGTAATGACACCTTTAAATTATCTTTCTTTAAAAATTTTTGAGAAAAAAACATCATAATACTACTCAGTACAATTAAAACAGTACTAATATAAAATGACTGCGGTAGATCAAAACTTACCCAATCTTCACGACTCATACTAACAACATAAGCACTAGTTAATCCTGCAAAGAACATAACCATACTAATCATCGAAATCCATAACATTGGTTTCGCTGACTTTCTTCTACCTATTTTTAATTCTTCTTGTAACGTTTGTTCACTCATTAGTGTAAAAATTTATCTACCACATAAATTATGGGTACGATTGTAATATAAAAAACACTCGCTAGCATTAATTTACGTGCATCAGTGTTTTCTTCTGATTTATATAATTGAAAAGCGTAATACAACATTAATATTCCTAACAATAAAATTATTACCGCTGTTATAGGATATATATATAAGTTACCTGTTACTTTTAATACAGGTGCTACCGACATTAAAATCATAATACAGGTATAAAAAATTATTTGTACTATAGCTCCTTTATCTTTTTTATCCATAGGTAGCATATGTAACCCTGCTTTGTTATACTCTTCAAATTGTAGCCAACCAATTGCCCAAAAATGTGGGAATTGCCAGAAAAACTGTATTAAGAATAAAAAACCTGCTTCAATACCAAATTCACCAGTTGCAGCAACCCATCCTAACATAAAAGGAATTGCACCAGGAATTGCGCCTACGAAAACAGCTAAAGGTGTTACTGCCTTTAAAGGAGTATAAGCACTTGTGTATAAAAAAATAGAAATTGCACCAAATAAAGCACATTTCGGGTTTATTGAATATAAAATACCAATACCTACAATCGTAAAAACAATTGCAATTATTAATGCTGTCGTTACTGTCATTCTACCAGCTGGTAAAGGACGGTTTTTAGTACGTTGCATTAAGCTGTCAATATCCTTTTCTATAACTTGATTAAAAGCATTTGATGCTCCTACCATTAAGTAACCTCCAATCGCTAACAATAAAACTATTGTATAATCAATTGTTTCGGCTCCTAATAAATACCCTGTAATAGATGTAAAAACAACACTAATAGATAAGCCTACCTTTGTTAGTTGTTTAAAATCATTAAACATTGATTTTAAAGAGGTTTTAATATGTATAGGTGTAATAGAATCCACTTCGAAATTTAAAAATTTCTGCAAAGGTATTTCTTTCTTACCTAATGACAATAAAAAATAATAGTAATTGAAACAGAAAAAAAACCAAAAACTATTTTGTAGTTTAAAAAAAGGTGTTATATTTGCACCCGCATTGCAGACAATGCAACGTTCTTTAAAATAATTTTTGACTACGCGAAAGTAGCTCAGGGGTAGAGCATCACCTTGCCAAGGTGGGGGTCGCGGGTTCAAATCCCGTCTTTCGCTCTGAGACTTTCTTAAAAATACACCAATTTTTGATTGCATTGCAATCATATAAGCTGAAGTGGTGGAATTGGTAGACACGTTGGACTTAAAATCCAATGGCCCTTGGGCCGTGCGGGTTCAAGTCCCGCCTTCAGTACTAAACCTCGTTTTAATTAGCGAGGTTTATTTTAAGAAAGCAGTCAAAAAACATATACATATACCAGCTGAAGTGGTGGAATTGGTAGACACGTTGGACTTAAAATCCAATGACCCTTGGGTCGTGCGGGTTCAAGTCCCGCCTTCAGTACTAAACCTTAACATTTATTTGTTAAGGTTTTTTTATTTTAAATAATATTTGTTATTCTCCCTCCTTTTAAAACGCTCCCTTTTCTATAAACTTAACCTTGTTTATTTTTATCTATCTACAAGTTATACCTATAACAAAAGCAATAAATTAATGCCTTTACAAAATTAAATAGCCTTTCTTTTTAAAAAATGGAACATTATTTGTAATCCATTACTTAAATTAACGTCTAAACCATCAGATTAAAACAAAAGACTATGCGTAACATATTATTATTATTTAGTTTAACCTTCTTTCTAAACTCATTTGGTCAAACAAGTGTTTTAAATTCTTTATTAAAAACTCATGTTAGTGCTAAAGGCAACGTAAACTACAAAGCTTTAAAGAAAGAAGAAAGTAAATTAAACACTTACTTAGATTACCTGAACAAAACTAAACCTCAAAAAAACTGGTCTGCAACAAAAAAGAAAGCTTTTTGGGTGAATGCATATAATGCATATACCTTAAAAATTATACTAAACAACTACCCTATTAAAAGCATTTTAAAAATCAAACAAAAAGGAAAAGATGCTTGGAACATTCCATTTGCAAAAATTGGAGGTAAAACACATACACTAAACCATATAGAGCATAAAATTTTACGTAAATATTTTAATGACCCTAAAATTCATGTTGGTGTAAACTGTGCTTCAGGTTCTTGCCCTCAACTAGGAAACTTTGCTTTTACAGAAGCTAATTACGAACGCAAAACAGATATGCTAATTAAGAAATTTATTAACGATCCTAAGAGAAATAAAATATCAGAAAACAAATTAGAACTTTCAAAGATTTTTAAATGGTTTAAAGGAGATTTTACTAAAAAAGGTTCATTAATAAACTTTCTTAATAAGTACTCAGCTACCAAAATAGATGAAAAAGCAAAAATCAGTTTTTTAAAATACGATTGGAGTTTAAACGGTAAATAGCCGTATTGCTCTAATAATTTTTAAAACAATTTGTACTTTTACTTTTTAACTTAAAAAGAATACATGTCAAAAACATACTACGACCCTGCCGACTTACGTAAATTCGGAAAAATAACAGAATGGAATGAAGAACTTGGAAACAAGTTCTTTGATTATTACGGAAAAGTATTTGAAGAAGGCGCATTAACTGCTCGTGAAAAAAGCTTAATTGCCTTAGCCGTTGCCCATACTGAACAATGCCCTTATTGTATAGATGCCTATACAAAGGATGGTTTAGAACGTGGAATTACGAAAGAAGAAATGATGGAAGCGCTTCATGTTGGTGCCGCTATAAAGAGTGGAGCAACTTTAGTTCATGGAGTTCAAATGATGAACAAAGTGAATAAACTTGAAATGTAATAAATAATGAGTTTCTAGTTTTATTAGAAACTCTTAGAACTTCAATAATATTTAATGAGATATTATTGAAAATTAAAGCGCAGCTTAGGAACGGTTATTAATAAGGTTTCGACTACGCTCAACCAGACAGAAGTTTAGATGATGAAAAAATCGCTTTTAGCAAGAAATAACGACTTAGCAAATACACAACGTCAATTAGAAATTTTATCTAACGGAATTTTTGCTGATGGGGAACTACCTACATTTGCAAAAAAAATAAAGGAAACAAATCAATTTCCTTTACGTCCGAAGAAGTTAGAAATTTTACAAATTAACTTAGGCTATATGTGTAACCAAGTTTGCGCGCACTGCCATGTTGATGCCGGACCTGATCGTAAAGAGATTATGACAGTTGAAACCATGCAGCAGTGTTTAGATGTTATTGGAAAAACTGGCGCACATACGTTAGATTTAACTGGTGGCGCACCTGAAATGAATCCTAATTTTAGATGGTTTGTTGAAGAAGCTTCTAAAGCTGGTGTTAAAGATTTTATTGTTCGTTCTAACTTAACAATTATACGAGCAAATAAAAAGTATTACGATTTACCAGAATTTTTCAAGAAACACAATGTTCATGTAGTTTCTTCAATGCCACATTGGACTAAAGGGAAGACTGATAAACAACGTGGTGATGGTGTTTTTGATAAATCTATTAAAGCATTACAAATGCTAAACGAAGTAGGTTATGGTGTTGAAGGTTCTGACTTAAAATTAGATTTGGTTTACAATCCTTCAGGAGCATTTTTACCAGGAGATCAAATGGCTTTAGAAAATGATTTTAAAAAAGCTTTGAAAGATGATTTTAACATCGCTTTTCATAATTTGTTTGCAATAACAAATTTGCCAATTAGTCGTTTTTTAGATTATTTAATTGCTTCAGAAAATTACGAAGATTATATGTATGCTTTAGTTGAAGCTTACAACCCTACAGCAGTAGCAAGTGTAATGTGTACAAATACCCTTTCAGTAAGTTGGGATGGTAATTTATACGATTGCGATTTTAACCAAATGTTAAATTTAAAAGTTGCTAGTAAAGCTACACATATCTCTGAATACAATGAAGAGTTATTACAAAACAGAAATATTATTATAAATCAACACTGCTATGGTTGTACTGCTGGTGCCGGTAGTAGTTGCCAAGGTGTTGTCGCTTAACTTCTCATATGAATCACGAACAAGCAGCAATAGAAGAATTATTATTTCAAAGTGGAGCGCACTTAGATATTGAAAATCCAAAATGGGAAAATGGATTCATTGGTATGTTACGTCCTTTTAATACTAAGTTATCTGAAGATAACTTTCATAAAATAGTAAATGCATTGCATGTCCTTTCCGATGAATTCTCTCATAATAATATCAGAAAAGATATTATATCATCTATATGGGGAATTTGCCATTTAACTAAAACATGGGCTATTAATTCAGAAGGAATCTTACAAATTAATAGTTTAATAACATCTGAACAAATTAAACAACTTGAAAATTGGACTGAACATATTTCACATATAACATTTTGCTTAATAGATGGATGTAAAAACAATATAGCTTTTGAAGATTATAATATTGAGTTTAATAAAAACTTAATATAACCTAATGAATAAGTTTATTTTCTTTTTTTTACTGATTTCTTTAAACTCTTTCTCACAAAAGAATTTAAAACAATTATTAAAGAAACATAATACAGAAACGATTCCTTATATTTTTGTTGATAGCTTGCAAAAAATTACTGCTAATGTTATTTTATTAGATGCTCGTGAGCAAAAGGAGTTTAAAGTAAGTCATTTACAAAATGCTATTTGTGTTGGTTACGATAATTTTAGCATTACTAAAACTATAAAAATTCTTCCTAGTGATAAAAACAGCAAAATAGTAGTATACTGTTCTTTAGGTATTCGCTCAGAAGATGTTGCTGAAGGTCTTAAAAAGGCAGGATACACAAATGTTTACAATTTATATGGTGGTATTTTTGAATGGAAGAATAAAAACAATACTGTAGTAAACAGTAAAAATAACCCAACTAACAAAGTACATACTTTTAATAAAGAATGGAGCAAATGGCTCTTAAAAGGAGAAAAAATTTATGAGTAAAAACTTACTACTAGTTTTCACTAGGAACCCTGAATTAGGGAAAGCTAAAACTCGTTTAGCAAAAACAGTTGGAGATGAAACTGCTTTAACTATTTATAAGTTTTTATTAGATAAAACGAAAGAAATTACTGCTAATTTAAGTTGTGACAAAGCCGTATATTATTCAGTGAAAATTCGAGATAATGATATCTGGAATAAAGAAATTTATCAAAAACACCAACAAAAAGGAGAAGATTTAGGTATTAGAATGCAAAATGCTTTTCAAAATTCTTTTGATGAAAACTACGACAAAGTACTAATTATTGGTAGTGATTTGTATGATTTAACTCCAGCAATTATTGAAAATGCTTTTGAGAAGTTAAACACGAACGATGTTGTGATTGGCCCCGCAGAAGATGGTGGGTATTATTTACTGGGAATGAAAAAAATGCACGCTGCTGTTTTTAAAAATAAAGAATGGGGAACGGCAACTGTAAGAAGAGACACCTTAAATAATTTACAAAAAGTAACCGTACATTTGTTAGAAGAACTGAATGATGTTGACGTATTTGAAGACATTGAAAACCATTCAGCATTTCAACAATTTTTAAAATAATAAATGTCTTCTCGAGCGCAGTCGAGAGGTTATACTATAGATCTCGACTGCGCTCGACCAGACAAAAATGAAAAAACAACAATTACAAGAAACTACAGATTTTCTTAAATCAAACGGAATTACAAATCCACAAATAGGAATTGTATTAGGAACTGGCTTAGGTAAATTGGTTAACGAGATTGAAATAGAAAAAGAAATAGCATATGCTGATATCCCTAATTTTCCACAAGCAACTGTAGAGTTTCATTCAGGGAAATTAATTTACGGAACATTATCAGGTAAAAAGGTTATTGTAATGTCTGGTCGTTTTCATGTTTATGAAGGGTATAACCTTTGGGAAGTTACTTACGGAATTAGAACCATGCATAATTTAGGTATCTCTACCCTATTAATTTCTAATGCTGCTGGTGCAATTAATTTATCTTATAAAAAAGGAGATTTAATGTTACTTGAAGATCATTTGAATTTACAAGGTGGTTCGCCTTTAGCTTTTAAAGGAGCAAATGACTTTGGAAATATATTTGCTGACATGCTAGAACCTTATTCTAAAAAAATAAATACTTTTTTGAAAGATATAGCACAACAAAACGACATACAGTTACATGAAGGTATGTATGCAAGTGTTGTTGGTCCGCAATTAGAAACTAGAGCAGAATATAGAATGCTTCAAATATTAGAAGCTGATGCTGTTGGTATGAGTACGGTACCAGAAGTTATCGTTGCAAAACAATTAAATTTATCGTGTGCTGCAATCTCTGTATTAACAGATGAATGTGACCCAAAAAATTTACATCCTGTAGATATTGCCGAAATAATAGCTGTCGCCGGAAAAGCAGAGCCCAAGATGATTATATTATTTAAAGAATTAATAAAACAATTATAGTGCAAAAAAATCAACAAGTAGCTGTATTAATAATGCGATTATTATTAGGGTTTGTATTCTTTTTTCAAGGATTTGGAAAAGTATTTAAATTCGGGTTAGAGAACGTATATAAAAACTTTTTTCTAAGTAGTTATTCAGATTTATTACCCGATTTTCTATTATTAATCACAGCATATTATACTTCGTTAATTGAACTAATTGCAGGTTTATTATTAATTATTGGTTTAAAAACAAATTACGCATTATATGCTTTAGCTTCCGTTTTAGTTATTGTTACTATAGGGCACGGACTAAAAGAACCTATCTGGGATTTATCGCATGTAATGTACAGAACAGCTCTTTTAATACCATTACTATTATTACCAAGAAATTTAGACATTTATTCTATTGATAATCTAATCCGTAGAAAATTAAAAAAGTAAAACATGAGTTATTTAGAAACTACACATAACGTATACAAAGAAGCAGCTTTAACACCAGATGTTGGCTTATGTTGTACCACGAATCCTATTTGGGAATTACCAGGTTTAAAAATTCCGAAAATCATGCAAGAAATGAACTACGGTTGTGGTTCTACAGTACATGCACGTGATTTAACCAACAATCCTAAAATGTTATACGTAGGTGTTGGTGGTGGAATGGAATTATTACAATTCGCTTATTTCAACAGAAATAAAAGTGGTGTAATAGGTTTAGATGTAGTTGATGAAATGCTAGAAGCATCTCGCAAAAACTTTAAAGTTGCTGAAGAACAAAATGATTGGTTTAAAAGCGATTTTGTTGATTTACGTAAAGGTGATGCAATGGCGTTGCCTGTTGAAGACAACTCGATTGATGTAGCCGCTCAAAACTGTTTATTTAATATTTTTAAATCTGATGATTTAAAGAAAGCAATTGCTGAGATGTATCGCGTCTTAAAACCTCACGGTAAATTAGTAATGAGCGATCCTACTTGTGAACAACCAATGAATGATGAATTACGTAACGACGAACGTTTACGTGCTTTGTGTTTAAGCGGAAGTTTATCGATTGCTGATTATGTAAAAGCTTTGACTGATGCTGGTTTCGGAACTATAGAAATTAGAGCTAGAAAGCCTTACAGGATTTTAGACCCTAAGAATTACCCTACTGATGAATTGATTTACATAGAATCAATTGAAGTTGCAGCAATTAAAGATCCTATGCCGGCAGATGGTCCTTGTATATTTACAGGTAAAGCTGCTATTTATTATGGTGATGAAGATTATTTTGATGATGGTGAAGGGCATACTTTGTTAAAAAATCAGCCTTTGGCTATTTGTGATAAAACTGCGGCTGCTTTAAAAGCGCTTGGTAGAGATGATATTTTCTTTTCTGAATCTACCTATCATTATGATGGTGGTGGATGTTGCTAAGAATAAGTAAAGCTAGAAATAATGAACCCTCACAAAATGTGAGGGTTTTTTATTGAGTAGATTTAGCTTGATTATTAATTTGTTTACTGGTGATATGACAAATTGCAATTCTATATATAAATAAAATTGGGAATAATTTAAGAAATCAGCATAAAAATTCTTTGTTAATTATATTTTTTTGTTAAGAAATAAAATTATTGGGCAAAATAAAATTAATTAGACTTTCTTGTTGGCAAAAAAACATGAGAAACATTTCGCTAATAACATTTTTACTAATTTCAAATTTAATTTTTAGTCAAAATACTCAGCCAGTTTGCCAACCCATGTTCAATTCTAACTTGTTTAGTTTTGAAGGCGAAGAATTAGACGATTCAGACCCTCATTTAGTGTTCCGGAAAGATAAAAACTATCAAATAAACTTCGATTCATCAGAGTTTATGAACGGTAATAGAAGTATTTGTATAAAAGGTTTAAGTCAAACTACTACTCACGCAAAAATATCTATATACATACCTATTAAAATTAAAAGAAAATCAAAAATAGAATTGTCTGCTTGGGTAAAAACAGATTCAATACGTGGCAAAAACTCTGGAACCATATTACAATTATTAGGGTACGGAAATAATAGAAACGCAATTCCTACCGTATTTAAATTTAGTGGTGATATTCTGAAAGGAAGTAGAGATTGGACTAAAATGTCACTTTCAACTATTTTAAAAGAAGATGAACATTTGATTGCTTTAAATATATTGATGCAAGGAAAAGGAAAGGCTTGGTTTGATAATTTTGAATTAAAAATAAATGGAGAAAAGATAAATGACATTCTATTTTTTAAAGATACCGAAGGAGAAAATCAAATTAGGGAAATTTTAAAAAAGTATATATTTCCTATAAATATTAAAAATTCAATACAGATTTCTGATTTTATCTATACTCAAAAAAACAACGTTAGGGTAATAGGTTTAGGGGAAGCTACCCATGGAACAAAAGAAATTTATGAATATAAGGCAGAAATAATTAAATCATTAATAAAAAATAATGGAGTAAGGAAAATTGCTTTAGAGGCTCGTTATGCAAACGCTGAAAGCTTAAATACTTATGTGCTAACAGGAAAAGGAAATTTAAAAAAAGCAATCTCAGAAACAGGTTTTTGGCTATATAATACTGTTGAGTTTAAAAACTTACTAATATGGTTAAAAAAATATAATAAGAAGACAAAGGATAAAATTTCAATTATTGGAATCGATTCACAACCACATGGAATTTCATTAAAAAGGCTAACTAAAAAATTGAAAGACGAAGCTTCTTATTCAAAGCTATTACGCAAATTAAATAGTGATTCTACAAAAATTCCTCAGAAAATTACTATTTCTAATGCTTTATTTCAAAAACTGTTGAAATCTAATCAAAACAAAAATGTTTTAATGAATGCAAGAGAATTGTCTCAATCGTATTTTTTAGAGAAATATATAGGTAATTTAAAATATAATAGGTTTCGTGACAGTTTAATGGCGGTAAATATTGAGCATCTAGAGAAGAAATCACCTTCAAATGAAAAAATTATTTATTGGGCTCATGATAATCACATCCAAAAAAAGTCAGGTTGGGCTGGTGATTTTTTAAATAAGAAGTTAAAAGATAGTTATGTTAACATCGGTTTTCTTTTAGGAGAAGGAAAATATAATGCAGTTAATCTTGAAAATAGAAAACTCAATACCGATAATTATTTAACATCAGTTAATTGTAATTCATTAGAGAATTTAATTAGCACATATAATGGCCGTGATCTTTTGTTTAATTATAATTCCGCATCAAAGGATCTTTATTTAATGAATAATTTATTTAATAAGTATTTAGTAAAGAGATCGATTGGGGCAGGTGCTTCGACCTATCAATTTAATCTTTTAAGTAATAATGAAGAAAATTCATTTGACCTTCTAGTTTATATTGAGAATTCAAGTCCATCACAATTCCTTAAATAAATTAAACTCGTTTTTCAAACAAGTAAGTAACAAAAATACCTCTTTAGTTTAAAATATTCAAAAAGGATAAAATATGATAAACCTTTTTGTTATTCATTTTATAAACAAGAGAGAAACGAAAAATTATTGTCATCATCCTGTATAATTAATTCGTTTTATAACCTAATGAAAATATTAAAAAAAATACACTTATCATTTCGATGGTGGTGGGTGTTGCTAAGGGGAAATTTAAATACCGTTTCGAGTTATCAAGCTATTTCCAAATGACTTTATAATACTAAACCTTCACAAAATGTGAAGGTTTTTTTATTGAATAAATATAACTTGATTTTTTATCCAATTTCTAATAACTTCGCTAACCATTAAAACGAATCAATCTTAAGCATAAAGCAGTCTAAATCTCGTTATCAATAAAGAGATTATCCATCGTTTTCAAATAAAAACAAATTCATTCTCAACTAACAAAATTCTTCTCATTAACTAAAGAAACAAGTAAAAAAAATGAAAAATAAAAAGACTTGTTGGTCCGTTTGTGAAGAGTGTAAAGGAGAGGGTAAAAAAAAGCTAAAAGCTAGTAAAAAAGCCAGACTACGTTACAAAATAGCCTTAGAAAAATACGAAGCATCAGATAAAGGAGAAGAAGCTCCTACTCCACCGAAACCTAAAGGAGGAATATCTCCCTGTAGTATTTGTTTAGGATCGGGGTTAATTCCTACAGATAATAATCCTATTGCTGATACCGAAAATTATCCGCATATTGCTATTATTGGTGGAGGAATAGGTGGCGTTGCTTTAGCTGTAGCTTGTTTACATCGTAAAATACCCTTTACGCTTTATGAGCGAGATAGTAATTTTAATACAAGGTCTCAAGGTTACGGGTTAACACTTCAGCAAGCAAGTAAAGCTATTCAGGGTTTTGGTATTACTTCATTAAAAGAAGGGCTTGTTTCAACAAAACATGTTGTGCACAAAACAAATGGAGAAATTATTGGCGAATGGGGCGCTAAAAAATGGTTAGCAACCGACATAAAAAAGAGCACAAAACGCACAAACGTACATATATCACGACAATCTTTACGTTTAGAGCTACTTGAGCAACTTAATGATTCTAATGCAGTGCATTGGAATCACCAATTAATAGATTTTAAAGAATCTGAAAACGATGGTGTTCAACTTAATTTTAACGTAAATGGTGCAATAAAAAATGTAAAAGCAGATCTTGTAGTAGGAGCTGATGGTATTCGCAGCACCATGCGAAAAATATTAATTAGCGAAAAGAAAACGCCATTACGCTACTTAGGCTGTATTGTAATATTAGGTATTTGTCCTTTAAAAGATTTAGAAGACCTTAATAGTCCGCTATTAGATTCGTCTACCGTATTTCAAACAGCAAATGGTATTGAACGAATTTACATGATGCCTTATGATAAGGATACCATAATGTGGCAACTTAGTTTTCCCATGCCCGAAAACGACGCTATAAAATTAAGTAAAGAAGGTAGACAGGCGCTTAAAGAAGAAGCATGCCGTAGAACGCAATGGCACCATCCAATTCCTCAGATTTTAGCAGCAACTCACGAATCCAAAATTTCGGGCTACCCAGTTTACGATAGAGAATTACTTACCCCTGATTTATTAGAAAAAAGAAAACAAATAACACTTATTGGAGATGCAGCACACCCTATGAGTCCGTTTAAAGGTCAGGGAGCAAATCAGGCACTACTAGATGCGTTATCGTTAGCGCGAGAAATATTTGAAAAATGTGGACCTTTGTCTAAATGGAAAGAGGTTGGAATACGAAAAAGTGTATTAACAGCGTTTGAACTTGAAATGTTAACACGTAGTGCTTCTAAAGTAAAAGGCTCTGCTGCTGCTGCGGACTTCTTACATTCAGAAATTGTGCTTCAAAAAGGGAATAAAACAAGAGGAAGCTTTTTAAAAGAAAAAAAGGCGTAATAATAATTAAATCTGTAATTTTTTAGCTTAATGGATACATTTAAAAAAACGAACCATCAGTTTAAAGGTAAGAGAGTTTTAATTCGGCTGTTTAAATATATAGTAAGCCTTATTCTTTTTGCTTGCTTCTTAGTACTCACTTTATTTTCGTTAATCTATTTTAATGTGTTTGGTAATTTACCTAATAAAGAAAAATTATCGGCTGTATTTAACGAAGAGGCTTCTTTAATTTATTCTTCTGACACTATTATTATTGGAAAAATATTTGTTGAAAATCGAACGAATATTAAACTCAAACAAATTCCTAGCTACCTAAAACAGGCCTTAATTGCTACAGAAGACAAGCGTTTTTATGATCATAATGGTTACGATGGACAAAGTTATGCGCGCGTTTTCTTTAAAAGTATTCTAATGAGAGATGCTTCTGGTGGTGGCGGAAGTACCATTACCCAACAATTAATTAAAAATCTTTACGGAAGACAGTATCATGGTTTTTTAAGCATGCCAATTAATAAGATTAAAGAACTTATTATTGCTAGTAAAATGGAGCGCTTATACACAAAAGATGAAATACTACAATTGTATTTTAACTCAGTTCCTTTTGGAGAAAATATTTTTGGAATAGAATCTGCTGCCAATCGTTATTTTAATAAATCTGTTAATAAATTAAAGACTGAAGAGTCTGCTGTTCTTGTTGGGATACTAAAAGCGAACACTTATTACAACCCTCGGTTGAATCCTGAAAATGCTAAAAAACGTCGTAATACGGTCTTGCAATTAATGAATAACGAATCGTATTTAAGTAATAAGGTTACTGATAGTTTGCAAAAACTACCAATTATACTCAATTACAAAAATCTTGATATGAATGCATCCGCAGGTTATTTTACACATCAAGTAAAGAAAAAGGCTATAGAAATCATAAAAATTATTAATAACGCAACCAACAGTTCGTATAGTTTAGAAAACGATGGTTTAAAAATATACACGACACTAAATTACGATATTCAAAAAATCGCAGAAAAATCAGCAAAAAACCAACTTATTATTAAACAAAAGCAGCTTAATAATGAATTAGCTTCAAATAGTTTAAAAAGAAAATGGTTAAAAAAGCAACTGCAAAAATCACCTTTATCAAAAAAAGACAAACAAAACAGGGCTTTTAACCTATTTGATCATGATAGTACCAAAACGATTACTGGTACCACGATTGATAGTCTTTGGCATTATACAAAAATGTTGAATGCTTCTGTGTTGGTTACCAACCCTAAAAATGGGGCCGTGATTAGTTGGGTTGGTGGAAATAATTTTAATACGCTTCCTTTTGACATGGTGTTATCGCATCGCCAAATAGCTTCTGCCTTTAAACCTTTTTTATATGTTACTGCTTTAGAAAACGGAATCTCACCTTGTAAATATCTCGAAAACGAAGAGAAAACATACGAGGAATTTGGAGATTGGAAGCCACAAAATGCAGATCATAAATCTACTCCTGATAATAAAGTTGCTTTATGGTACGCTTTAATTAAATCGATGAACATACCTAGTGTTAATCTTTATTTTAAATTAGAAAAAGAGTTACTAGCCAATTCATGTGAAAAACTAAAGTTCCCTAAAACACTAGACAATACTCCTTCGGTTGCTTTAGGAACGCTTGATTTATCGTTACTTGAAGCAACAAGAGCCTATGGTTCTTTTGCTAATAATGGTGAAATGAACGATTTGTATATGATACGTAAGATTACCGATAAAAAAGGTACTATTATTTATGAAAGTAAAGAACAAGAAGCTGAAAGAGTGTTTAAAGAGGAAACTACTAAAACACTTACTGCCATTTTACAGCAAGCGGTTGAACAAGGAACTGGCGCCAAAATAAGAAGCGTTTATAATATTAAAAGTCAATTAGCTAGTAAAACAGGTACCGCACAAAATTATACAGATGCTTGGTTTCTTGCCTATACTCCCAATATTGTTTTAGGTACTTGGGTTGGTACTTCTAAAAATTCGGTACATTTTAGTAGCGGAAAAGGTGCTGGATCATCATTAGCATTGCCTATTGTAGCGAATATTCTTAAAGAGATAGAAAAAGATGCAGAATTAAGAAAAAAATATTTAACTTCTTTTGACATTTCTGAAGAGATATATTCCTCTATTAAATGTACTCCTTATAGGGAAAAAGGAATTAAAGGTTTTTTTAAGAGACTTTTTAAAAAGAAGAAAAAAAAGAACTGATTTTCACTATTGAATAAAGATTTTTAATTGAAATTCAGCACATCAAGAAAGCCACCTATAATTAAAATGAAACACCCTTTAAAACAACACATCGAAGAAATAATTGAACTAACTGACAAAGAATTTTCTTTTATTTTAAGTCATTTTAAAACAATTAACAAACGTAAACATCAGTACTTATTACAAGAAGGAGAAATTGCTGACAAAGAGTATTGGATAGTAAAAGGCTGTATAAAAAGTTATTTTTTTGATGAAGGAGGCAAAGAACATATTTTACAATTTGGAATGGAGCATTGGTGGATTACAGATTATGAGTCTTTTGTAAAACAATCAAAATCTAAAATTAATATAGATTGCTTGGAAGATTCTGAAGTTTTATACATAACATTCGAAGACAGAGAAAAACTTACTAAAGAAATGCACAAAATGGAACGCTTTTGGGCAAAGAAAAGTAAGCTTGGTAGAATAGCGCTTCAAAATAGAATCTTATCTTTATTAAAAAATTCTTCGAAAGAACGATATGAATTACTTCTCGAACAATATCCAAAACTTTTTCAAAGAGTGCCTAAAAAATTAATAGCTTCTTATCTAGGTGTTAGTCGAGAAACTCTAAGTCGATTAAATTCCTAAGAGCTCTTAATAACGTGACATTCATCACAAATTTATAGTGATAATTATCCTGTTTATTCGATTGCCTTTTTTTGACTTTTGTATCAAAATAATTTAAAAACTAAATGATATGAATATCTTAAAAAAAATTAATAAAAAAGAGACTGCGCTGCTATTACAAAGAGTCAGTATCGGCGGACTTATTCTATTTCACGGAATTGCAAATTTAACCACCAATTATTCATTCATTAAAAGCTTACTGAGTAGTATCGGAATTCCAGAATTTATTGCATACTCTGTTTTTATAGGAGAAATAATTGCTCCAATACTTATAATTATAGGTTGGAAAACAAGGTTAGCAAGTTTTGTTCTAGCTTTTAACATGTTAATCGCTATTTTAATGGCACATTCTGGAGATATTTTTGCTTTAAATAAGTTTGGAGGTTGGGCAATTGAACTACAAGGTCTATATCTATTTGGTGCCATTGTAATTTACTTATCAGGAGCTGGTAAATACGCTTTATCAAATAGTACATTAATAAACTCTAAGTAAATAATATAGCAAAGGCTTCTTCTATTTCACTAAGTAAAATTAGCTTTATAGAAGAATTTTGCTTGTTATGTTTCAAAATTATATATCCTAAATTTTCTATTGCTAAAAATATATTTAGAACTACCAAAAACAAAAAAAATAGGCAAACAAAGTCGCAAAAATTTCTTCAATTTCACCAACTAAGAGCAATTTAATAGTGTGATTTTTTGAAGATATCTTATTATACTTTGAAGCCACCAAGGTTTTATACCCTAATTTTTCAGCCTCCAGAATACGTTGATCGATTTTAGAAACTGGTCGTATTTAATCCCAAATAAACTACCCCAAATCCTTATAAGAAACCAACAATTTATTTTTCACTGAATTCAGGGTAAAAAAGTCATCTAGAAAATATGATATTTGTTGGAGACAAAATTATATGTAGAATAAATATGTTACTAAAAAAATTATCTACGCTAGAGGAATTAGAATTAACCAATGCTTTTATAGCTTATTTTAAACCATGGGCATTAACCCCTTCATGCATTAAAATATTAAATAAAATATCTACTAAAATTGTTGAAATTAAGTATGAAGATAACCTAAAGATCTATTTTAAAAATGAAGATGAAGACAAAGTCGCTATAACTTTTGGGGCATCTTACAAAGGAGATTTTCATAACAATTCCTTCACAATACCAAAATCTTATAAGACGGTAGTTCAAATGCACAATCCATATTATTTGAAGATGACGTACCCGATTACATAGATTTTTATGGTTCAGACGAAGGAGCTCCTTCGTCTGAGTTTATGTTAGAGGAGCTTGATGGTGATGAAGAAATACATCAAGGATTTTGTAATACTGGTCAAAATTGGATAATTTGGGATCATCAACGAAAAAATGCTTTAGGAGAACCCATAATTATAATAACTGACCATGGTTTAACAGTTGGAGATAATGATGATTTTCCAGAACAAAATGAAATTTCTTTCGGAACAGGAGGGCTTTTATAAGATTGATGAGTGAGTTTATTTTTAACGATACCGATTATGGCTGGGGATAAAATAAATCTACTATCACTAAATTTAAACCAGAATGTTTAGTTTAAAAAACATTTGTTTATAAAAACAAATCGAGTTCAAAAAAACATCTCACCAAAATTATAATCTATTCGGTTTCGAATTGAGCTAAATAAAACATCATTTGTTTTCTTCGTACTCCAAATAACCAACCACCCTTTTTTTAAAATAAATATAAAACCCAATAAACATAACTCAAAACTATCATATAATAGATTGAGTTACAAATAAAACAATTACATGAATAAATTAAGTACACAGGAAGTTGAATTTTTAAAAAATCATTTTAAAACATGGCTTTTAACAGAAACATGTGAAGAAACATTCAACCATATTTTAGAAAAAATAGTTTCCTATAGAATATTAGAGAATGAAGAAGAAATTATGGATAATACTTGGGAAAAAGGTTCCTTATCTATTAAATTACTAAATGAAAGCTCGACTGGAGAAGCAAAAATAGTACGCGCCCTATTTGCGCCTTCCGAAAGACCAGATACAAAAGATGTTATAGAATCACGACATAGTAGGTTACTACTTGTTGATGAGGAATATGATTTAGAAAGACTACACTACCCGTCTTATATGTATGAACATTTTACAGAAGACGAAGAAAACACCGATCGTTTTTTAGAATTTTGTGATTTAGGTCAAAACTGTGTGGTAATAGATACCGAAAGCTTAAACTCTTTAAAAGAACCGAAAATATGTTTCTTTAGTCATGGTAGTGCTTTAGAAGACTCTGATGAATACTCAGGGCAGGATGAAAACTCATATAATGAAGGAGGTTTTATTTTCCGTGTTTTAGCCTACTTTTTATATTCTGATGAAAATTCAGAAAGACATGAATTATATAGTGAATTTAACTGTGGTTAATTTCCCGCACCAAAATTCAAAAAAGAAAACAATAAAACGTTAAATAGATAAATTAAACACCTCTAGTGATTATAGCGTTACAACAGATGTGGATAAACACTAGAGGTAATTAAAACATAGCACCCAAGTTTCAGGATAAAATAGTTTTATTAAATTTGACTGCACCTAAGTAGAAAGAGAATGCCGCTAAATTAGGATTATTATAATGATTCATATTTAATCAAAAAAACATTACCTATTTAACGTAAGTTCTATATAAAAAATCTCCGTTTATAAATTGTTATTTCGAGTGGCTTTCCTTATAAATTATATAATTTAAAAACGAAAAATACTGTTCTCGATACTAAATTCTTTCAGAATTTCACTCGAACTGACACCTTTTTCTTACATCGAACTCACCTTATTTACAAAGTCGGAAAATGGAAATAATCACAAACTTTTATTAACTAAAATATAAAATCTAGGCAAATAGCGTAGCAAAAGCTTCTTCAATTTTACCAACTAAAAGTAATTTAATAGTGTGATTTTTCGAAGATATCTTATTATACTTTGAAGCCACCAAGGTTTTATACCCTAATTTTTCAGCCTCTAGAATACGTTGATCTATTTTAGAAACTGGTCGTATTTCACCAGCCAAACCAACTTCGGCAGCAAAACAAACATTTGGGTTTATTGCCATATCTTGATTTGATGATAAAATTGCAGCAACAACAGCCAGGTCAATCGCTGGGTCATCAACATGAATTCCACCCGTAACATTTAAAAACACATCTTTTGCTCCTAATTTAAAACCTGCTCTTTTTTCTAAAACTGCCAAAATCATGTGTAACCTTTTTAGGTTATACCCAGTCGTAGATCGTTGTGGAGTACCATACACAGCGGTACTTACCAACGCTTGAATTTCTATCATTAACGGACGAACGCCTTCTAAAGTTGATGCAATTGCGGTTCCGCTTAAATCTGCATCTTTTTTAGAAATTAATATTTCTGACGGATTCGATACTTCTCGTAAACCACTTGATAGCATTTCGTAAATTCCTAATTCAGCAGTAGATCCAAATCTGTTTTTCTGCGAACGTAAAATTCTATAAGCATGGTTTCTGTCTCCTTCAAATTGTAAAACCACATCAACCATGTGTTCTAAAATCTTTGGCCCTGCAATATGTCCATCTTTATTAATATGCCCGATTAATAAAACGGGAGTTCCTGTTTCTTTCGCAAATTTTATTAATTCAGCTGAAGTTTCACGTATTTGAGAAACACTCCCTGGAGATGCTTCAATAGAATTTGTATGTAATGTTTGAATAGAGTCAATGACCAAAACATCTGGCTGAACTTCTTCTATATGTTTAAAAATTTGCTGCGTATTTGTTTCGGTAAGAATCAAACAATTCGAATTACTTGCCTCTAAGCGTTCGGCACGCATTTTAATTTGCGACTGACTTTCTTCCCCTGAAACATACAGTACTTTTTGGGGAATATTTAAAGCAATTTGTAGTAATAATGTTGATTTACCTATTCCTGGCTCTCCTCCTAATAAAACGACAGCTCCTTTTACAATACCACCTCCTAAGACGGTATCTAATTCGTTATTTTTTGTTTCAACACGTTCTTCAGGGTTTAATAGAATATCCTGTACTTTTAAAGGTTTTGAAACTCTTTTTTTAACATTTTCTGGAGTTTTCCAAGTTCTTTTTTCTTCTTTCTGAATTACTTCTTCAACAATAGTATTCCATTCTTTACATGTATTACATTGCCCACTCCATTGTGCATGTTGTGCCCCGCAGTTTTGACAGAAAAAAGTAGTCTTGGTTTTAGCCATTTAATTTTGATTTTAAAGTACCAAAGTTAACTGGATACTTTTCTTTTAAATATTCTCTTACAAAAAGTACACTCTAACTAAAATTCACTAGATAGGTTGCATTAGCGATTGAGTGGTTTGTTTGGGTGTTTTTTATTTTTTCTAAAAAAAAGCAAAATCTGCAAGGCAACGTCCGACTAGTTTTTGTTTTTGTTGTAAATCGGCAATAGCAAAAATGCTAATCCACCAAAAACAACAATCATAACGGTTTGTGAAGCCCACATGACACTTCCAAAGGCAACTGCTATTTTTTCGTCAACAGAAAAAAGAGTTAATGCGGCTCCTACAGCTGCAGGATAAGCTCCTAAACCTCCATTAGTTGCTGCAATGGCAAAACCTCCTGCTATAAAACCGACTAAAATCCCACCAAAAGGAATCGATAATCCTTCAATAGAAGGGACAGTAGCCCAAAACATAGCTATATACATTGCCCAAATAAAAACAGTATGAAATATAAATGACCATTTGTGTTTCATTTTGAAAATACTAGTCACTCCTTCTGATAAGCTTAAAATGAAATTTTTAATTTTCAAACCAAAACCTGATTTTGCCTTCTTTACGTATAATGTAAAAAAAACAAAACCTAATACAAGAACTATTAGAATTACTCCGATTTTTATTGGGTTTACTTTTTGAACTAATAATTCATAAATAAAATCAAACTGAACAAAAAGGGTAACAGTTATAATAGAAAGCATCATAACTAAATCCGCTATGCGCTCTGCGACAATAGTTCCAAATCCTTTTTCAAAAGGAATTTCCTCATAGTTTGTCATTACTGTTGCTCTTGAAACCTCCCCTGCTCTAGGAATTGCTAGATTTACAAAATAGCCAACTAAAACAGCTAATACGGAGTTAACGAACTTAGGTTCATAACCCATTGGTTCTAATAAATATTTCCAACGATAAGCACGAGATAAATGACTTAAAACACCAAAAAACAACCCTAAAGCTATCCACCAATAATTCGCCTCTTTAAAATACCCAATTAATTCCTCTAAAGGAATTATAGATAATGAATACCAAACTAAAAAACCTCCCAAAGCGAGAGGTAATATAATTTTTAAAACTTTTTTTAAATCCACTTTTTTTTAATTAAGTAAATTAGTTTCTTCATTAGGAAAAACTAATTGTGGTTTAAATTTCTTAGCTTCTTCCAACTCTAAAAAACCATATACAATTAAAATTAACACATCTCCTTTAGCTACTTTTCTAGCGGCAGCACCATTTAAGGTAATCTCTCCGCTTTTTCGTGGCCCTGGAATTGCATATGTTTCTAAACGCTCTCCGTTATTGTTATTCACAATTTGAACACGTTCTCCTTCTATAATCCCTGCAGCATCCATTAAATCTTCATCTATGGTAATGCTTCCTATATAATTTAAATCGGCACCCGTAACTTTTACGCGATGGATTTTTGACTTTACTACTTGTACTAACATTGGGCTAAAATAGTTGTTTTTGGATGAATAGTAATTTGTTTTAACTTAATTTATTTCAATCTTATATTATCTATCAAACGAATCTCACCCGCAAAAACAGCTATAAATGCGCGGTATTTCTCGTTTGATTCTTTTTTATTAATTGTTTTTAATGTTTTTTCATCTGCAATTGTAAAATACTCCAATTCTAATAATGGATGTTTTTTAAACTTTTTATTCACCCATTTAACCACTTCTTCTGCGCTTTTAATGTTAAATTTTTTCTTAGCTTTTTTAAGCGTTTTATATATAAACGGAGCTGCATTTCTGTACTCTTTTGTTAAACGAGTGTTTCGAGAACTCATAGCTAAACCATCATCTTCTCTATAAATATCGCATCCTTTAATTTTTATTGGTAGGTCGTGTTTTTCTACCATTTTTTTTATGATTTGTAATTGTTGAAAATCTTTTTTCCCGAAATAAGCATTATTTGGCATTACTATTTCAAAAAATGCTTTCACAATGGTTCCTACCCCATTAAAATGACCATCTCGAAACTTACCTTCCATTTGATGCTCTAAACCATCAAAATTGAAGCTATCGGCTGCTACTTCTTTATTATATATTTCTTCTACTGATGGAAAAAACAGCGCATCACAATTTACACTTTCCAGTAATTTAACATCATTTTCGAATGTTTTGGGGTATTTTCCTAAATCTTCTTTACTATCAAACTGAGTAGGATTCACGAAAATACTTACTACTGTAAAATCGTTTTTTTTCTTTGCCCTTTTAACAAGCGACAAATGCCCTTCGTGCAAGGCTCCCATAGTAGGTACAAATCCTATTGTTTTTTTTGTCTTTTTTATCTTTGATAAAAATTCTTTTAATTCTGATTTAGTTTTATAAATTTTCATTCTATTATAGTTGGAATACTTGCAAAATTAGCAATTTAACACCATTTTAGCATAAATTTTCGTATTTTTGCATCTTCAATAAAAGAGACAGATTTAATGAAGGATAAGAGAATATTATATGTTTCATCAGAGGTAACACCTTATTTACCTGAAACAGAATTATCGTCTACTGCATTTAATGTTGCTAAAAACGCACATTCTAAAGGAGTTCAAACCCGTATTTTTATGCCTCGTTATGGTGTGATTAATGAACGTAGGCATCAATTACATGAGGTAATACGTTTATCAGGTATGAACTTAATAATTAATGACATGGATATGCCATTAATTATTAAAGTTGCTTCTATTCCTAAGGAAAGAATGCAAGTGTATTTCATTGACAATGAAGAGTATTTTAAGCGTAAAGCTGTATATTCTGATGAAGATGATACGCTATTTAGTGATAACGATGAACGTATGATTTTCTTTGCAAAAGGTGTTGTTGAAACTGTAAAAAAATTAAATTGGGCGCCAGATATTATTCATGTTCATGGATGGATGGCCTCTTTACTTCCTTTATATTTAAGAGAATTTTATAAGGAAGAACCATTGTTTGCCGAAAGCAAGATTGTAACTTCGCTTTACAGTAATAATTTCGAAGGTGAATTAAATAGTGAGCTAGCAAACAAAGTTCGTTTTGACAAGATTGATGCGTCAAAAATAGCTACTATAGAAATACCAAACCAAATTAACATATTAAAAAGTGCCATTGAAAACTCAGATGCTATTGTGAAAGGTAGTGAAGTTTTACCCGATGAAATCAATGCTTTTATTGATGAAACATCTGCTAAAGTTTTAGAGTTTCAATCAGAAGAGGTTTTAACTGAAGCCTATTTAGAATTTTATAAAGAAAACGTTTTAGAAATAAGCGAATAATTAAGAAATGATTAGAAAAATTGGTGTTTTAGGTATTAGCCTGCTATGTTTTGCGGCTATCGTATCATGTGAAAAAGATTTTAATAATATTGGAAACAGCGTTGTTGACAATACAAAATTCGAAACGGGAGAGATTCTATTAGATGTAGAAATAACTCCTATTAATATCGAAAGCGTTAGAGCTGATAATATTACATTAGGTAATAGTGCGCAATATTGGCTAGGTGGTTATAAAAGTGGGAACTATAAAACAATACAATCTTCTATTGTTAGTCAGTTAGGTTTATTAGGAAGTCTTAAAACTGAAGATGTAAAAGCTGCTACTGAAGATGGTCAGATCGACTCTTTTTATGTTTTAGATAAAGTAGTTCTTAAAATACCATACACAGCAACAAACACAGGTAAAGAAAGTGACGGTAAACCTAAATTTAGATTAGATTCTATATTAGGTAATACAGCTATTGCTACTTCTTTAAAAATATATAAGAACGGAACCTATCTAAACTCTTTAGATCCTACTAATCCAACAAAAAGCAACAGCTTTGAATCTAATTACGATTATTATTCTCAAATTTCAGATCCTATTAACGACCTTTTGAATGAGGATGCTAATTTTTCTTTTAAACCTAGCCCTGTAGACACAATGTTAGTATTAACCAGGAATATTAGTAATGGTAATACATATAAAGATACGGTTAGGCTTGCTAACAAAGCCCCTTTCTTAACCGTTCCTTTAGATATGGCAAAAATGAAAGCACTTTTCTGGGATGAGTTTAAAAATGATCAATTTAAAACAGCCGAAGCTTTTAACACTTACTTTAAAGGAGTCATTCTTAAAACCGAAGGTACTGACGGAGCTATGGTTCCAATTAGTTTATTAGGTACTAGTACTTCTGTTAGTATAGATTTTCACTATACTATTACCACTTTCGAAAGAAAGGCTGGTGAGTCTGCTTTAGTTTTAAAAGACACATTACCTAGCACCTATTCATTTCCATTATCTGGTGTAAGAAACAGTATTTACGCAACATCCGCAGCCACTACAGTAACTCCTGCAGACAATTTTGTACTTCAAGGAACAGCTGGCACAATGGCTAATGTTAAAATTATAGACGACACAAAACTACAAGAATTGAAGGCTAATAATTGGTTAATTAACGATGCTTCTTTAACTTTTTATGTTAACCAAACTATCAATACCGATAAAAACATTCTTCCTCAGAAATTACTACTATACCAAAACAAAGACAATGGTAGTGCAGGTGTAACTCCTACACAAATTTCTGATTCTTACAACGAAACTACTACTTTTGGAGGTAGTTTAGGATTATCTGAAGACGATAAACCTGAAAAATATAACTTTAGAATTACAGATTATCTTTCTGATTTATTAGACGGCACAACAAGTGATATCTTACCGTTAATTTTAAAAGTATACAATGATCCTACTGATAACGCAATAAAAAACAATGCACTTGACATAAATGTTAGGACTTATAATTGGAATCCAAGAGGAGTTACTTTATTAAACGGAAATGAAACTGCAAATGGAGTAAAAAGAGCTGTGTTAAAAGTATCATATTCAAAAGAAAAATAAGAAATTACTATGTGTGGAATAACAGGATATATAGGGAATAGAGACGCCTACCCTATTGTTATAAACGGATTGAAACGTTTGGAATATAGAGGTTATGATAGCGCTGGGATAATGATGTATGACGGAGAAAAAATACATTTATCTAAAACCAAAGGAAAGGTTTCTGATTTAGAAATCATCACCAACAAAGAAGAAAAAAGAAAAAAAGGAAATATTGGAATTGGGCATACCCGCTGGGCAACTCATGGTGTACCAAATGACACAAATTCTCATCCACATGTTTCTGAATCTGGAAATTTAGTTATTGTTCATAATGGTATTATTGAAAATTATGATACTTTAAAAAAAGAATTAATTTCTAGAGGTTACACTTTTAAAAGTGATACAGACACAGAAGTATTGATTAACCTTATTGAAGAAGTTAAAAAAAATGAGAATTGTAAATTAGGAAAAGCTGTTCAATTAGCACTTACAAATGTTATTGGAGCATATGCTATTGCTGTTTTTGATAAAAAGAAACCTAACGAATTAATTGTAGCTCGTTTAGGAAGCCCTATTGCAATAGGTGTTGGAAAAAACAATGAAGAGTTTTTTGTTGCTTCTGATGCATCTCCTTTTATTGAATATACAAAAGATGCTATTTACCTAGAAGATGGTGAACTAGCTATTATAAAAAAAGGTAAAGAAATAAAAGTTCGTAAAATTGAAAACGATAAAGAAATTGACACTAATATTCAAGAACTTCAATTAAGCTTAGATCAAATTGAAAAAGGTGGATATGATCATTTCATGTTAAAAGAAATTTACGAGCAACCAAAAGCTATTATAGATACTTATAGAGGAAGAATGCTACCAGACGAAGGTATTATTCGTATGGCTGGTATTGACGATAATCTTTCTAAATTCACAAATGCAAATAGAATTATTATAGTTGCTTGTGGTACTTCATGGCATGCAGGTTTAGTTGGTGAATATCTTTTTGAGGATATGGCTCGCATACCTGTTGAAGTAGAATACGCTTCTGAGTTTAGATACCGCAATCCGATTATTAACGAAAACGATGTAGTTATTGCTATTTCTCAATCTGGAGAAACAGCTGATACATTAGCAGCTATTAAATTAGCAAAATCAAAAGGAGCATTTGTTTTTGGTGTTTGTAATGTTGTTGGTTCATCTATTGCTAGAGAAACTCATGCTGGTGCATACACACACGCTGGACCTGAAATTGGAGTCGCTTCAACAAAAGCATTTACAACACAAATAACAGTACTTTCTTTAATTGCATTAAAACTTGCTAAAGAGAAAGGAACATTGTCTAAATCTGCTGTAAACTCTTACTTACATACATTACAACAAATTCCTGCTCAAGTAGAAAAACTATTAGAAGCCGATTCACAGATTAAAAAAATAGCTGAAGTTTATAAAGATTCTAAAAACTGTTTATATTTAGGTCGAGGTTTTAATTTTCCTGTAGCATTAGAAGGAGCTTTAAAACTTAAAGAAATTTCATATATTCATGCAGAAGGATACCCTGCTGCTGAAATGAAACATGGACCTATTGCTTTAATTGATGAAAATATGCCAATTTTTGTAATAGCGACTAATAAAGGCCATTATGAAAAAGTTGTTAGTAACATTCAAGAAATAAAATCTAGAAGTGGTAAAATTATTGCCATTGTAACTGAAGGAGATACAACAGTGAAAGAAATCGCAGATCATGTAATTGAAATTCCTGATACTGATGAAGCTTTCACTCCGTTATTAACGACAATACCTTTTCAGTTATTATCATACCATATAGCTGTGTTATTAGAAAAGAATGTAGACCAACCTAGAAACTTAGCAAAGTCGGTAACTGTTGAATAAAAAACTCCTATTATAAAATAAAAAACTCCCGAGATAAGATCTCGGGAGTTTTTTATTTCCAATTTTATCTTTTTTCAAAAGTAAGATATACTGGGAAATGATCTGAATAACCTCCTTGATACCATGGACCTATATAAGTTCTGAAAGGGCTATCTTTAAACTTCCCTTTATAAAACTGCAACCAATCTTTCTTAAAAATAGTTGCTTTTAAAAAAGTATGTATACTTTTTTCAGTGTCAAAAAAATCTCTAGAAAATATAATCTGGTCAAACAAGTGCCATTCTTTATAATAAGTTGAAGTCCCTTCCCCTTTCTCAAATAAAGATTTCATAGGGTTATACAAATCATCAATAACTAAAAAGTCTTTTACACTTTCACTTGTAGGGTCATCATTAAAATCACCCATTACAACAAATTTTGCATTTTCTTCTTTGGCTTTTATATCACTAATTACATGCTGCACCTGCTTAGCTGCTTTTATACGCTTCTCTTTTGTTTCTTCATCTCCATCTCTTCTTGATGGCCAGTGATTCACTAAAACATGTATTAATTCTCCATTTAACTTTCCTTTTACTACTAATAAATCACGAGTATAATCCACCTCCCCTTCATCATCTGTTAAATACAAAGAATGTGTATCAGTAGAAATTACTTCAAAAAAATCTTTATTATACATTAATGCTACATCAATACCTCTTTCATCAGGTGAATCATAATGAACATAACTATAATTAAATTTTGATAAATTTTTATGACGCGTTAAATCCTTTACTACTTTAGCATTTTCCACCTCAACTAACCCTACTAAAGCTGGAGGAAAGGCTGATTTATTCTTTCCAATTTGACTAATTACAGATGTTATTTTTTTTATTTTATGGTGATATTTTGTTGTGTTCCATTTAAGCTTACCTGATGGTGTATAATCATCATCCGCAGTTAATGCGTTATTTACTATATCAAATAAATTTTCAACATTATAAAAAGCAACAGTAAAAGTATTTTTCCTTTTTGATCTAGACATTCAATAAATTTTACCCGAAAATACGGAATAAAAAAACACGCTATAGATATAGCGTGTTTTAAATATTTATAAAAAAGAAATTCTTAAACAACTCCTTGATCTAACATTGCATCAGCAACTTTTACGAAGCCAGCAACATTTGCTCCTTTTACGTAATCTACAAAACCATCAGCTTGTGTACCATACTCAACACAAGAAGCGTGAATATCGTTCATAATAGCTTTTAATTTAGAGTCAACCTCTTCTCTTGTCCAGTTGTAACGTAAAGAGTTCTGACTCATTTCTAAACCTGATGTTGCAACTCCACCAGCATTTGAAGCTTTTCCTGGTGCAAATAATATTTTTGCAGCTACAAATACTTCAACAGCTTCTGGTGTAGAAGGCATGTTTGCTCCTTCAGCAACACAAATACACCCATTTGCTACTAATACTTTAGCCTCTTCACCGTTTAACTCATTTTGAGTAGCACAAGGCAAAGCAACATCACAAGTTACAGACCAAGGTCTTTCACCTGCAAAGAATTTTGCATTTGGATATTTCTCTACATATTCACTAACTCTACCTCTACGAACATTTTTAATCTCCATAACGAAAGCTAACTTTTCAGCATTTATTCCGTCAGCATCATAAATATACCCCGAAGAATCAGATAAAGTAACCACTTTAGCTCCTAGTTCAGTCGCTTTTTCAGTAGCATACTGTGCAACATTTCCAGAACCAGAAACAACTACAGTTTTACCTTTAAAAGAATCACCTTTTGTTTTTAACATGTTTTCAGCAAAATAAACATCACCGTAACCTGTAGCTTCTGGTCTAATTAAAGAACCACCCCAAGATGCTCCTTTACCAGTTAAAACACCAACAAACTCGTTACGTAATTTTTTATACTGTCCGAACATAAATCCAATTTCTCTTCCTCCAACACCAATATCTCCAGCAGGAATATCTGTATTAGCTCCAATATGACGGAATAACTCAGACATAAAAGCTTGACAAAAAGCCATTACTTCTCTGTCAGTCTTTCCTTTTGGATTGAAATCAGAACCTCCTTTTCCTCCACCCATTGGTAAAGTTGTTAAAGAGTTTTTGAATACTTGTTCAAATCCTAAGAATTTTAAGATAGATAAATTTACAGATGGGTGGAAACGTAAACCTCCTTTATATGGCCCAATTGCTGAATTAAACTCAACTCTGTATCCTCTATTTACTTGCGTTTCACCTTTATCGTCTACCCAAGCAACTCTAAACATTAAAGTTCTTTCTGGCTCAACCATTCTTTCTAACAATTTCTTCCCTTGATATTTAGGATTGTTTTCAATAAATGGAATTACTGTTTCAGCAACTTCATGTACAGCTTGCAAAAATTCAGGTTCATTAGAATTACGTTGTTTCACGTAATCGATAAAAGCATTTATTTTAGATTCCATAATTTTAATTATGTTGTATGTATGATTTAAACAATTTTGTTACGCAAATATAATTAATTTCCAATTTGTGAAATTTAAAAAAATAGAATATTTACCTATTTTTTTTATTTTCTCAATCGTTTTCGCTCATTTCACCTTAATATGTCAAGAACTCTTCTAAAAAGCAACACACATTTTCATTAAAAAAGCATAAATTTGCAACCTAATTATTCCGAAAAAATTAAGATGTTAGATAAAGTAAAAGAACTGATTGGTGATGTAAAGGCTTTTAAAGCAACTTCTAAAGAAGAAGTTGAGGCTTTCAGAATAAAATATTTAGGAAGTAAAGGATTATTAAAAGATCTATTTGCAGAGTTTAAAAATGTTGATGCAGCAATGCGTAAAGATTTTGGACAAGCTTTAAACAACCTAAAAAAATCTGCAGAAGGAAAAGTTACAGAGTTAACTGAAACTTTAGAAGGCTCAATAGAACATAAGAATTTTTATGGAGATTTAACACGTCCGTCAGAACCAATTAACTTAGGTTCTCGTCATCCAATATCATTGGTTAAAAATCAAATTATTGAGGTTTTTAATAGAATTGGATTTACAGTTTCTGAAGGTCCAGAAATTGAAGATGACTGGCATAACTTTACGGCATTAAACTTACCAGAATATCATCCGGCAAGAGACATGCAGGATACTTTTTTTATTGATAAAAACCCTGATACCCTATTAAGAACACATACCTCATCGGTACAAGTTCGTTATATGGAAAACAATACGCCACCGATTAGAACAATTTCTCCTGGTCGTGTTTTTAGAAATGAAGATATTTCTTCTAGAGCACATTGTATTTTTCATCAGGTTGAAGGTTTATATATAGATACTGATGTTTCGTTTGCTGATTTAAAGCAAACATTGTTATATTTTACAAAAGAAATGTTCGGTAAATCTAAAATTCGTTTGCGACCTTCTTATTTCCCATTTACTGAGCCTAGTGCCGAAGTAGATATTTATTGGGGATTAGAAACAGAAACTGATTATAGAATTACCAAAGGAACAGGTTGGTTAGAAATTATGGGATGCGGAATGGTAGACCCAAATGTATTAAAAAATGCAAATATCGATCCTACTAAATATTCTGGATATGCATTCGGAATGGGAATTGAGCGTATTGCCATGTTATTATATCAAATTCCAGATATTAGAATGTTTTATGAAAATGACAAACGTTTCTTAGAGCAATTTAAGTCAGTTATTTAATTCAAAAAAAATAGAACAAAAGACGAAAGAATTAAAAAACTTTCGTCTTTCTTTTTAAAAAAATTTTCAATGAAAAAAGACATTCATATACCAGGAGTTACTAATGTAGAAATAGCAATCGTTTTAGAAAAAAACGAAATTGATAATACTGATGAATGGGGTGTATATATTATCAATAAAAAAGAAGTTAATTTAGAAATGGTTGTTATTGTTTCTCAAGGTTTTTCAGAAACAAAGAAAACTTCTTTATTTAGAAGGAAAATTGATTTATTACCTGCTAATTCGTTTTCTAAATTTGAAATAATGCAACCTGAATTATTTGCTCTAGACAATCAATTTCAGGTTACTTTTTTTGAAAACAATGTATTACATGATAAAACATTTATTTTTCAAGAGGGTACCATTCAAGAAGGTTTTTTTAGAGACATTGACATTCTGAATAAAAAAGGAGTGGTTTGTAAGTAATTATCTAAAAACACAAAAACAACGTTTAAAAAAGAAGTACTACTTTTACACTGTAATAATTAATGCTTTTCTACACAATTGTTACTGTATTTCTTCCTAAAGCAAACCCATACCGCTAATCAAAAAAGATTAATTATATATTGAAATGGAACAAAATCAAATAAATGTTATTCTTACTGGTACAACTGGAACCTTAGGTTCTCAGGTTTTTTATGAATTATTACAACAAGATAATATTAAACATATATTTCTTCCTGTAAGAGAAAAAAATGGAAAATCAGCATTACAAAGAATTCAAAACATATTGAATAATGATGCTACTCCAACATTTATTTCAGAAAATAAAGATTTAATTTCTCAGAAAATAAAAGTTTTAGATATGGTTGCTTTCTTTAAACCAGCAACTTTTTTATCAAAAAAAGAAACTAATTTTTTCATTCATTCTGCAGGAAGTGTAAATTTATCTACTGATGAATCGCAACGTGATATAATTTTTACAGGTGTTTATCAATTTACAAAAGATGTTTTTAATGCATTTTCTTCTTACATCACAAAATTCACTTATATAAGTACCGCATTTAGTATTGGTAATATTGGCGGGTTAATTGATAATGATTATCACACTACAAAAAAACCTAAATACCGTAATTTTTACGAAGAAGCAAAACACACTACCGAAAAGTATTTATTAAAAAAGGGAAAAGAAAATAACATTGCCATTCAAATATTAAGACCTAGTGTTTTAGGGGGTAATATTTTTAAAAACTCTCCTTATTTTATTTCTAATTACATGGTTTATTATCTTTTAGGTAAGTTTTTCTATAAAAACCCATTGGCAAATACCTCTATTAGACTTGCAGCAAACTTTAAAACAGGTTTAAATATTATTCCTGTAGATTATGTTGCCAAAATAATAGCCAACGTATATCAAAAACAAATAGTACAACTTAACATTGTGCATTCTAAGAGTACAAACATTGTAAAAGGAATGGGAAGAATTTTAAAAGCGGTGGAATTCAATAATTTTACTATTTTAAATTCATCAACAGGAGGTGCGCTCTTAAAAGGTAAAAACAGATTAGAAAGTATTTACTACAAAACTATTGGTTTGCATTTAAACCAATACCTAACTTCCGAGCCTTATGAGTACGATACAAGCTTATTAGAATCAATACTACCAATACCAAAATACAATACCGAAGACTATTTAGAAAACACGATTAGTTACGCTAAATCAAAAAAATTTAAAGGAGAAGATTGGTAAGCCTAAAATTAAAAAAGAAGTAACCTTAGTGTAAATTAAGGTTACTTCTTTTTTATTATGGTATTGCTATTGAATTAGTCGAATACCTTTTTTTAAAAATTAATAGTATTAATTACACTTAAAATAAAAACGCTCATATGTTTATTGATATTCAAAATACAGTCGCCAGTTTTTCTTCATGGATATGGGGAATTCCATTATTAATATTATTAATTGGTGGCGGATTATGCCTCTTTATTTATTCAGGATTAGTTCCTTTTAGATACATGGGACATGCTATTGCTGTTTTAAGAGGTAAATACGACAAACATGATTCACCAGGAGATTTATCTCATTATGAAGCTTTATCATCTGCCATTGCAGCAACCGTAGGAATGGGAAACATAAGTGGTGTTGCCATTGCAATAGCCACCGGAGGTCCTGGAGCCATTTTTTGGATGTGGGTAAGTGCCTTTGTTGGTATGGCAACTAAGTTTTTTACCTGTAGTTTAGCTATAATGTACAGAGGTAAAGATGATGAAGGAAATGCTAAAGGAGGGCCAATGTATGTAATTACAGAAGGTTTAGGTAAAAAATGGAAACCATTAGCTGTGTTTTTTGCAACAGCTGGTTTGGTAGGAACTTTACCTGCTTTTCAAGCAAACCAATTAACACAAACAATAATTGATGTTTTTAAAGTAAATCAATCAAATGAATTTAGTGCAAAATTATTAATCGGAATATGTATTGCTTTTATTGTTTCTACAGTAATTTTTGGAGGAATTCAACGAATAGGAAAGGTAGCTGGTAAATTAGTACCCGTAATGGTAATTGTATATTTAGTAACCGTTTTAATAATTCTACTTTTAAAGATTGAAGATGTTCCTTCAATAATCTCCTTAATATTTACAGATGCTTTTTCAGGTAAATCAGTATTAGGAGGAGCATTAGGTGCCTTAATAATTACAGGTGTAAAACGTGCTGCTTTTTCAAATGAAGCTGGTTTAGGAACTGCACCGATGATGCATGGTACTGCAAAAACTGACGAACCTATTAGAGAAGGGTTAGTTGCTATGTTAGGCCCTGCAATAGATACATTGTTAGTATGTACATTAACCGCATTAGCTATATTAGTTTCAGGAATCTGGAAAGATTTTGATGGTAATGGTATTACAATGACTTTAGCTGCTTTCGATTCGGTACTACCTTACCACTTAGGAAGCATCATTTTAACTGTTTGCGTATTAATTTTTGCCTTCTCAACCTTATTTACTTATTCTTTTTATGGTTATAGTTGTTTAAGTTACTTAACCAACTCTAAAGCTGGTAAGTATTACAATCATTTTTATATTATAGTAATTATTGTAGCGTCTATTATTAAATTAGATTTTGTTATTAATTTAATGGATAGTGCTTATGCTTTAATGGCAATACCAACCGTTCTTTCTACTTTAATTTTAGCACCGAAAGTAAAAAAAGCAGCTACAGTTTACTTTCAGAAATTAAAAACAGGGGCTTTTGATTAAGTATTCATTTAAAATTTAATATAAAAATACCGTTCTTAATTTAAAACATTAGGGACGGTATTTTTTTTGAAGCTATTTCCCGCTTTCCTCACTCGCTTCTCGCAGAAAAAAGCGAAAGAGCTCAAACAAATGCTTCAATCGGGGCTAGGTGTGTTTACAAAGTTTATTGTTCTAATAGAAACTACTTAACATTAACAAATCTATCCTTTATCTGTTAAGTTTTCATTTTTAATAAAACGATACAAACCTTCAATCAGGTTTTTTAACTGATCGTTATCTTCAATTAAATCTTCATAAGTGTAATCACCATCAATAACAAAATTGGCTAGTTTATTTTTGTATTCACCTTTTAACGTAGTTGATGTACCATTTTGAACTTTAAACACCTTAAAATCCTTTTCCTCAACCTTATGTTTCTTAAATAAATCTTCATAAAACTGACCAATTCCTTCTGTAGAATAATCTTCTCTTTTAAACGTTATTTCTTTTGCTATTTTTTTACTGCTTTCGGTTTTTAGTAATTCAGGGATAAAATCTTTAAGAATTTTAACTGGCAGCAAGTTTTCTATTTCTTTAACTACCGTATTTTGATACTTAAAATAAGTATTTTCAATTGCTAAAGATTCTAAGTTTTGTTGTCTTAAATGTTTAGCATCCCCATCTTTGACATTATCATTATCAGCTAAAAGATATATTTTATTCGCATTTGCAAAAGCATTTATGTTTTCTCGAATCTCATCATCATCAAATTTCTCATTTTCATTAAATAAATAGTGAGCAATTAAATTACCACCATATTCAAAAAATGCAAAATTAATGTCTTCTTTTAAATATTGTTCATTTGTTGATTTACAGTAAAGCTTTAAAAATTTAGATAAATATTTTCTATCTGTTGGCCCTTCCACCCAAAGTGAAGTATTTGCTAAAAACACAGAAGAATTATTTACTCCTAATGCATCTAGAATACTTTTAGCAGGCTTAATATTATTTTTAATTAAGAAAGTATTATCATTTTGTTTAGTGAATTGAAAAATAGAAATATCTTTATTAACTATTGATGTATCTAAAAAATGATTTGAATGTGTAGTAAAGAAAAAACGTAAATTTTTACTTTTTAAATAATCATCTGTTAATAAAGTTTCTATAAAAACTCTTTGTAAACCGGGGTGTAAATGAGTTTCTGGTTCTTCAATAAAAAACCAATCATTTTCATTTGCTATATAAATCGGAAACAATATTAAAATTAGAGATTGTATTCCATCTCCAATATGGTGAACAGGGTATTCACTCTCTTCTACTGCAAAAAGAATTTCATAAGATTCTATATTTGGAGTAATTGTTACTGTTTTACCTTCAAAAAAATGCTTAGAGAGAAATATTTCAAACTGTTTAACTTTATCACGGTCTTTTAAAACTGACCCTTTAAGTTTTTGTATGTTATCAAAAATACTTAATCCTGTAAATACATCTTCAGATATTCCATACTTTTCCTTCACTGTCCCTCTAAAAGATTCCTTTCTTAATTGTGGGCTATCATGTAGGCTTCTTAAAATAGGTATGTATTTTTTTTTGTTAACTTGATTTCTTCTTATAAATAGAATTTCTTTCTTTAAATCACTTAAAGAATCAAGCAACTCTAATTCTCTTTTGAAACCTATGACAATATCTTTTCTTTTATACTTATTGTAATTCTTTTTAATATTGTCATATTGAGAAAGATATTTTTCAATTACTTCTTGATAATGACTATAATTAAAAACCAAATCAAATGATGGGTTTTTTAATGACTTAATAACTGATAAGCCATTTAGAACCTCACTTGATTTATTAACTTTATTATAATAATTTAAAAAGACTTGATGATATTTTAATACATTTTCCCTCTTATCAGAAACTTCAAAATTTTCCTTAACTTTTACTAATGCCCTTAAAAACCTACTTTTCCCGCTATTATTACTTCCAACAAATAAATTTACTCTACCGAAATTACCAATTCTAAAAAGTTCTTCTTCATTTTCATTATTAACTTTGTAAATTAATTTTTCTCCATCGAATATTTCTTTAATTCTTTTAGGTTCTTTAAAGTGTATATACATCTAGCTTTTTTTTAATATTATTATATTTTACCTACCTTTTAAAATAAAACCGAATGCTTTTCCATACTATAAAAGCACTTATAAGAATAATGAATAATCCCCAAATCCAATAAGTACCAAAAGTGTTTTCGGCTATAGACTGTGTGTCTGAAATACGAATAGCTCCATTTCTCTCAAACTGTTTGGTAAATAAATAATCTAATTGAAGATAGGTACTTAATACTGCTTGTAAACCTAAAAAAAGAATCGTTACAACTTCAATTTTTCTATTTTTAATAAGTGTAATTATAATAAGAATTACGGCAAAAACTCCCATTACAAGAATTCCCCAAAAAGAACGCACCCATAGCACTAAAGACAAAACAATCATCCCTATTAACACTCTAAGAAGAATTGCAGCCGTTTTTTGATATTTAGCTGAAGCTATAAATACAGCACCAGTTATAGCAGGCCCTAACAAGCCACCCATTGCAACTAACGCCTTACCTGTACTTAACGATAAAAAACGATTGGTAATACTATTATACGCAACCCCTCCTCCGTTTTCGTAAATTTCTAAGAATTTAAAATCGCCACCAATACACAATGCGGTAAGACCATGCCCCATTTCATGAAACCAAGTACCTAACAACCTAAAAGGATATTGAAAAGTGCCCAAGTAAGGTATTTGCAATAACAAAAAAACAGCCAAAGCAATACCTATAATTGTATAATCTAAACGTTTTGTAGTATTCATTTATAAAGTTAATCAACAAATAAAAATACTACAATTACAGTAAACAACGGTATTATTTATCTGCTAACGCTTGTTTATCAAAAGAAAGCCCTTCAAAACCTGTATTCATAAAATTTCTAATGTTCTGATGACCTGTTCCGTTTAAGTTTTCTAAAACATCATTAAAATAATACTGCGCAAAACAAGCCAATGTTTCTTCTTTAGTTAGTTCTTGTTTTACTGCAAAAGAAAACACTTTACACGAACCTAAATTTTCAGTATCACTATTTTGCAAATAGCCATTCTTAAAAGCTGTTGGAGTAAAAACATAGTTTTCTTCAATAACACTAATGGTTTCTGAAAAAACGACTTCTTTTGGTGTGTTTCTTAATTTATTTATAAAATCTTGTAAAGACATAAATTCTAGTTTTATTTTTTAAAAAAATCAATCATATCCCATAATTGACACGCTACCACAAAAAAACAGCGTAAAAAGTTAAAAAACTAAATAATAGTAATTTTTTACATACTAACAATTATCGTTAAATTTGCTGCTTATAAATTATACGAAATGTACAGAACGCATACTTGTGGTGAATTAAGAGCATCGCATATTACTACTGAAGTAACCCTTTCTGGTTGGGTACAAAAATCACGTGATAAAGGTTTTATGATTTGGGTAGATTTACGCGATCGTTACGGAATTACACAATTAATTTTTGACGAAGCACGTACCTCTAAAGATTTAATGGAGAAAGCGAAAACTTTAGGTCGTGAATTTGTTGTTCAAGTTACAGGTAGCGTTATTGAAAGAGAATCTAAAAACAAAAATATTCCTACTGGTGAAATAGAATTATTAGTTACCAAGCTAGAAGTTTTGAACGAATCAAAAACTCCTCCTTTTACTATTGAAGATAAAACGGATGGTGGTGAAGATATTCGTATGAAATATCGTTATTTAGATATTCGTCGTAACCCTGTAAAAGATAGTTTGATTTTTAGATCGAAAGTATCAATGGAGGTTCGTAAATATTTATCTGACCAAGAATTTATAGAAGTAGAAACACCTTATTTAATTAAGTCTACTCCAGAAGGAGCACGTGATTTCTTAGTCCCTTCAAGAATGAATGCAGGGCAATTTTACGCATTACCACAATCACCTCAAACATTTAAACAACTATTAATGGTTGGTGGAATGGATAAATACTTTCAGATTGTAAAGTGTTTTAGAGATGAAGATTTACGTGCCGATCGTCAGCCAGAATTCACACAAATTGACTGTGAAATGGCTTTTGTTGATCAAGAAGATATTTTAAATATTTTTGAAGGGTTAACTCGCCATTTACTAAAGGAAATTAACAATGTTAAAGTTGATAAATTTCCAAGAATGTTATTTGATGATGCCATGCGTTTATATGGTAATGACAAACCAGATATCCGTTTTGGAATGGAGTTTGGTGAATTAAATGACGTTGCACAACAAAAAGAATTTAAAGTATTTAATGATGCTGAATTAGTAGTGGGAATCGCTGTTCCTGGTGCTGCATCATATACAAGAAAAGAAATAGATAAGTTAATCGATTGGGTACGTCGTCCGCAAGTTGGAGCTTTAGGAATGGTATATGTAAAATGTAATGAAGATGGTACTTTTAAATCGTCTGTAGATAAATTTTATGACCAAGAAGATTTAGCTAAGTGGGCTGAAAAAACTGGTGCTAAAGCTGGTGATTTAATCTGTATTTTATCAGGAAACACCACTAAAATACGTGGGCAGTTATCTGCTTTACGTATGGAAATGGCAGACCGCTTAGGTTTAAGAGATCCTAAAGTATTTGCTCCGTTATGGGTAATAGACTTTCCTTTGTTAGAATTAGACGAAGAAACGGGTCATTACCACGCAATGCACCACCCATTTACATCACCTAAACCAGGACAATTAGAGTTGTTAGACACCAACCCTGGAGATGTAAAAGCAAATGCATATGATTTAGTATTAAACGGTAACGAAATTGGTGGAGGTTCTATTCGTATTCACGATAAAGAAACACAAGCCATTATGTTTAAACATTTAGGCTTTACTGAAGAAGAAGCTAAAGAACAATTTGGTTTCTTAATGGACGCTTTTGAATATGGTGCACCACCACATGGAGGTTTAGCATTTGGTTTAGATAGATTGGTTGCTATTTTAGGAGGACAGGAAACAATTCGTGATTTTATTGCATTCCCTAAAAATAATTCAGGTCGTGATGTAATGATTGACGCACCTGCAACATTAAATGACTCGCAACTTGCTGAATTAAGTATTAAACTTGATATAAAAGAGTAAACAATAACACTATAAAAAAAGCCTCAATATACTTTATACATATTGAGGCTTTTTTATTTTACTCTAATGAAGTCAGCGTTTTTCTACCAATTTCTTTCACTACAATTGTTTCTGACAAAGAATCATGTAAACATTGTTTTTTATCAGTCATAAAAAACATAATGTATCCTATTAAAAAAGTAAAAAGGTTTAAAAAGTTAGCAAAAAACCTTCCCGTAGCTTGCCCGAAAGTTACTTTTTGCCCATCAACACTCAATAATTGAATATTACATGCTCCTTGCCCTAGCGTTCTTTGTTTATCTCCACTTTGTTGTAAAGACCAATATAGCCAAGCTGGTATTATAGGTATACAAAATTGTGGTATTATTATTATAATTACATCAATTATTCTAGCTAAAAAACGCTCTCCAAAACTTGCGTATTTATACACAATAATCTCATTGGTATCTTTAATCGTTAATTCAATAGTGTTTTCATTCGTAAAACGAATTGTTTTTTCTGAAGTATACATAGTCTTTTTTTAGAGCGCAATGATACTAAAAACTATTATAAGTAGAATACTGTTAACACAGTAACTATATAAAATCATAGCATTTCAATATCGTTAAATTATAACTACTAAAAAAAGAATTACTCTTACAATTCAATCATTAAAATATAATCATTTGTTTATATTTTATAACAAAAAAAGAACTATCTATAAAACTAATATTTATGAAATAATAAATATTTAATAAAGTAGATTTAAAACAAAAACAATTTTAAAATGGAAAAACTACATCTTAAACACCAAACATAAAACAATAAAAATATTTATTTCTCCACCACGAAAAACAAAAAACGACTCAAAACAACAAAACACTTTAATAAAAACATATGATTACATTACACTAACAAAACACAATCAGCAACCACCTAAACCAGTCATTTGATTTTAAAGACTTACATTTGAGATAAAATCAAAAAAAGCTATCTTATGGAAGTAATTTTATTTATTACCTTAATATTGTGTTTTTATCTTATAAGCAATAACATAAACTCAAAATTTAAAGGTTTAAACGAAACTATTGACGACTTAAAGAAAAGAGTACAAAGCCTTCAACGTAACGCAATTGCAAAAGAGCAAGAAACATTGCTTAAAAAAGACGCTATTGTTAATGAGAACATAAAAACAACAGAAGTTATAAAGAAACCTATTGTTGTTGAAAAACCAAAGACTGTTATTCCTGAAAATACAGGAATTATAAAACCTGTTTCAGAAACAATAGCAAAACCTACTTCATCTCCAGAGATTAAAAATACTGTTAAAAAACCAACACCTCAAGTAAAAATACAGAAGCAAGCTCCTAAAAAATCTTGGATAGAAACATTTAAAGAGAAAAATCCAGATTTAGAGAAGTTTATAGGAGAAAACTTAATTAATAAACTAGGTATTTTAATTTTAGTACTAGGTATTAGCTTCTTTGTTAAATATGCTATCGATAAAGATTGGATAAACGAACCTGCAAGAGTTGGTATTGGTATATTATGTGGTTCGCTTGTAATGGCTACTGCTCATAAACTAAAGAAAAACTACGCCTCTTTTAGCTCCGTTTTAGTAGCAGGTGCCATTAGTATATTCTATTTCACGATATATATTGCATTTCACGAATATCAATTATTTAGTCAAACAGTTGCCTTTGTTATCATGTCATTGATTACTGCTTTTAGCACTTTGGTATCTGTTTCATATAACCGTCAAGAATTAGCAGTTTTATCATTAATTGGTGGTTTTGCAGCTCCTTTTATGCTAAGTACTGGTGAAGGAAATTACATTGTTTTATTTACTTACATTGCTATTTTAAATATAGGGATACTGGGTGTTTCTTATTTTAAAAAATGGAAAGTATCTACCATCTTAGCATTTATTTTCACAACAATATTATTCTTTGGTTGGTGTGCCGTAAAAATAGGAAGTTCTAAATTTTCACATACAGGTGCACTAACATTTGCTACCATATTCTATTTTATATTTAGTATTACTATTGTTTTAAATAACCTTAGAAATAAAGGAACTTTCTCAGCAATAGAATATTTTATTTTAGTAGCAAATACATTTGTGTTTTTTGGTATTGGAATGTTAATTTTAAATGACTTAGAGTCAAACTTCACTGGCTTATTTACCCTGTTATTAGCTGTTTATAATTTAATATATGCTTCTATTTTATATAGAAAATTCGGATTAGATAAAAACGCTATCTATTTATTAATTGGATTAGCACTTACCTTTGTAACGCTTACAATTCCTCTTCAATTTGAAGGAAATCATATAACATTATTTTGGGCAGCAGAAGTTGTATTATTATTCTGGCTTTCTCAGAAATCAAAAATAAGTTCTTTTAAAATCGGTGCAATAATTGTGCAGGTACTAACACTTATTAGTTTATTGCTAGATTGGGAAAAATATAGCTATTCAAAAGAACTATCTGTAATTCTTAATCCGTTATTTATTGCTGGATTTATGGTAAGTATTTCTCTTTTCTTAACCTATTGGTTGTTAAATAAAGAAAAAAGTATTGCTACGAAATCGTTTAAACTAAACCTTACATTTTACAAAGCAACTGTTTTAGTCGTTGCAATTATTGTAACGTATTTTACAGGAATTTTAGAAACTAATTATCAAGCAGGTCAATTTTTAGAAAATAAATTTTCTATACGCTCTTTCTCGGTAACCTATCATTTCATTTTTTCAGCGATTATACTCTACCTAGCACTATTCTTTAAAAAGAAAAGTATTTTAAAACTAACATTATCAATCGCAAGTGTTTCTATATTGTTATATATTCTTTCGTTTTATAAATACCCTGCAAATGAAATGATTGAGAATTTTGCTAGAAATACAAGTACTAAACATGCTTTTTATTTTCACTATATTATTTTAGGGTGCTTAGTCTATTTTGGTTATCAATTATTTAAAAAAACAAAATCAGTATTTAATATAAGTCCAAGAAAAAACAAGTGGCTACCCTGGTTATTTGTTTTTGCTGTTGTTTATACATTAAGTAATGAAATAATGATTCATGGTTTATATATTTCAAACACTGTTGATGTAATAGAATTAGCCGAAAAATTTCCAGAAGTTGAAAATAATTTTTATTCAAAGAAAAATTTTATAAACAACGAAATAAAAGAAACCAAAGCACAAATTATTAAAATAGGTTATCCAATACTTTGGGGTATTTTTTCTTTTATTTTTTTAATTATTGGAATAAAAAGGCAGTGGAAGGTATTAAGGGTAATAGCACTTTCGTTACTTGGTTTAACCATTGTAAAGTTGTTTGTTTACGATATTAAAAATGTTTCAGAAACAGGAAAAATTGTTGCCTTTATATTACTTGGAGTCTTAATTTTAGTTATTTCCTTTGTGTATCAAAAAATTAAAAAATTAGTAGTTGATGAAGTATCCGAAAAAGAAAATGATGATGAATAAATATAGCTTTTTAATAGCCTTCTTTATAGTTTTAACTAGTTTTAGTCAAAACTATAAAGGTACACTTAGTGTAATTAAAGAAGATGGATTACATAAAATAATACTTCCGCAAGAGGTACGTTCTTCGTGTAATGAAAATTTTAATTTTTTAAGAATTCAGGATGCACAAAAAAATGAAGTACCGTATGTTTTAGTTTACAATAACGATAAAACGTTCTCCACTTTTAAACCAATTAAAATTGCTTCAAAAAAAGTATTAAAAGACTCGATAACGTCTATTCTTTTCGAAAATAAAACGAGAAAAACACAAGATTATATTACTCTACAAATAGCAAATACTAAAATTATAAAAAGGTATACTGTTTATGGTAGTGATGACGGAAAAGAATGGTTTGGCTTAGTTTCTAATAAGAGCTTATCATATTTAAATAAACCTCAAAAAACGGCAACAGGAAAGGTATTCATAGAAAAAAAAATTAGTTTTCCTTTAAACACTTACACCTTTTTACGTATTGATTTCAATGATAAAAACTCTTTACCAATTAACATTTTAGGTGCTGGGGTTTATGAGAGTAAATTTTTTACGCAAACCCCTATAGAGATTGCTACTTATAAACAAGAAATCGTTTCTATAAAAGAAAAAAAAATTACACAACTTAAATTTACAGCTACAGATAATCATAGCATTAATGTTATTTCTTTTAAAATTAATACAGATTTTTTTCTTCGTAATGCGAAGCTAATTGTAAAGAAAACTCGAAAAGTAAAGAAGCGTGTGGAAACTTACAATCAAGTGATTTCTAGATTTCAATTAAATTCAAAAAGTAAAAACACATTTACTTTTAACAATTTAAATGAAAAAGAATTTATCATAGAAATCGATAATCAAGATAATCCTTCTTTAACGATAGAAAATGTACAACTATTACAGAAACCTGTATATCTGATTACTAACTTAAAGCAAAAACAGAGTTATGAAGTACTAATTAACAACATGCTTTCTAAACCTTCTTATGATTTAGGAAACTTTATATCTAACAAAACACCTACGATAAAAGAAGCTACTATTTTAAATTTTTCTGAAGTTGAAAAGAAAGAAGAAGAGTTAACAGAAAAATCTTTTTGGGAAACAACTTTGTTTATGTGGATTTGTATTGTTCTTGGAGGAGTTTTAGTTGTTTATTTTGCTGTAAGTTTAGTTAAGGATATTAGTAATCAAGAAAAATAATTAACCAATTACCAAACATTAAACACCTTTTCTCTATTTAGAGATAGGTGTTTTTCTTATATTTAAAGAATGCCTAAACCTAAAAATATATTTAAAAAAATACTAATTTGGAGATATAAACATATTTCTGAACGTCAATTTGTATACGTTTTAAGTGTTTTAATTGGTTTTTTAGCAGGAATAGGTACACTTATTTTAAAAAACATGACTTCCTTTTTTCAAACTATCTTAGAAGGAAAGTTTATTAAAGATATTCATTATTATCTCTATTTTATCTTCCCAATTATTGGATTAGTTTTAGTCTATTATATTAAAAAGAAATTCCTAAAGAAAGAAATCGGTCACGGTATTTCTACCACACTCTATGCTATTTCTAAACGAAGTGGAATTATAGAAAAATATAAAATTTATGCTTCAATAATTACCGCACCAATTACAGTTGGTTTCGGAGGTTCTGTTGGTTTACTTGGTCCAGCAATAAGTACAGGAGCTGCTTTAGGATCGAGAGTATCGCAACTATTTCACATGAACCGAAAAACAAGAATGTTGTTAATTGGTTGTGCAACTGCAGGAGCTATGTCATCAATGTTTAAAGCACCCGTTGCTGCTATTATTTTCGCTATAGAAATATTTAGCCTAGATTTAGCTTTTGCTTCATTAGTTCCTTTATTATTAGCTTCTGTTGCAGCTGTAATTACTTCTTATTTCTTTTTTGAAAAAGATGCGCTATTAGGTTTTGAATTAGTGGATGCTTTTAAAATAAAGGATATTTTTTATTATGTTTTATTAGGTTTTTTTACGGGTTTAGTATCTGTCTATTTTTCAAAAATATATTTTCGAATTACTAATTTTTTTAAACGTATTAAAAAACCAGTTCATAAATTAATTTTTGGAGGGGTCGCAATTGGGTTAATGTTATTTTTAATTCCGCCTTTATATGGTGAGGGTTACGGATTAATTAATAATTTATTAGAAGGAAACACCTTAGCTGCTTTAAAAGACATTCCTTACAATGTAGATTTCGAAAATGTTTGGATTGTTATTATATTCTTGTTGTTAATCACCGTATTTAAAGCCATTGCCATGACAACTACCTTTGCTGCTGGTGGTGTTGGAGGAATTTTTATTCCCACCTTAGTTATGGGTAGTGCTTTAGGAAATGTATCAGCAAAAATAATTAATCAATTAGGCGGTAACGTATCAGAATCTAACTTTACCTTAATAGGAATGACGGGATTAATGGCAGGAGTATTACACGCTCCTTTGACTGCGATTTTCTTAATTGCTGAAATTACTGGCGGTTATGATTTATTTGTTCCGTTAATGTTAGTAGCTGCAATTTCGTTTGCTGTTACAAAATACTTTATATCAAACTCAATTTACACGGTAGAATTAGCAAAAAGAGGTGAACTTATTACGCATGATAAAGACAAAAATGTGTTGATGATGATGACTATAAACAAACTAATAGAAACAAATTTTAAAGCGGTACATCCCGAAATGTTTTTAGGTGATATGTTAAAAAAAGCTGTTTCTAATTCTAATAGAAATATTTTTCCTGTAATTGAAAAAGACAAACAATTTTTAGGAATTGTTTTATTAGATGACATTAGACCTATTATGTTTGATAATGATATGTACGATAAAGTAACTGTTGAAACCTTTATGAGAAGTGCTCCATCAATTATACAACACGATGATTCTGTTGAGAAAGTAATGCAAAAATTTAAGGAAAGTGCCGCTTGGAATTTACCTGTTATAAAAAACGGTAAATACTTAGGGTTTATATCTAAATCGAAATTATTATCTGTTTATAGAACTAAATTAATTGAGGTTACTTCTTAGCTAAAAACTGTACCATTTTGTCAGAAAAATCAGTAAAACCACCGTCGATGTCAGCTTCAAAAAATAACACTTGCATCATTTCATTAAATGAAGAAAATTCATCTAATTGATCTGCTCTAAAAGTATAAGGATGCACTTTTAATCCTAATTCATGAGCATCGGTAACTAATGTTGTAAATGTAAACTTACCATTTATTTTTTTATTTAAAATTTGCTTGTACCAAGGTCCAATTCCATCTGCATACGTCGCAAAATGTCTTAGTTCTTTCGTTTCTTCAGGAAACTCTATTAATTGTACTAAAAATAAATTTGATTGCAATTCAACTCTAACTCTTTCTAACTCTTTTGCATCAAAACATTGAAGAATACAGTTATCTTTTTTTGTTTTATATCCATAATTAGAAAGAATTTCTAATGTAATTTTAGCAATGTCTTTTCCGTTTTTATGATGAAATTCTGGATTTTTAATCTCTGGATAAATCCCTATATTTTTTTCAGTACTATAGTTTAATCCTTGAATCAATTCTATTTCTTGTTCAAAAGAATGTAATTTAAAATTACCTTTTCCTTTCGGAAATCTTTTTGGATAAAATTGCTCACCTGTTGCAGGGTCAAATCGTTCAGTTACTTGTAATTGTTGTAACTCTTCAAATGTAAAATCAATTACATAATAACGGTTATCAGCTCTTTTTCTATCCGAAAACACCTCAGCAACATTAGTTACATCATCTAAATAAATATCATGAATAACAATAGCTATATTATCTTTACTTAATACTAAATCTTGTTCAATATAATCAGGATTCATAGCATAAGCCATCGCTTTAGCTTCCATAGAATGTTCTGGTAAATAGCCTGATGCTCCACGATGTGCAATAACAATTTTGTTTGATTTCATCTTTTTATTTTGAATAGTATTTTTACAGTTAACTATTAAAAATACAAGTAATACATATACTATTTTTACTTTATTCATATTTTTTAATATAAGTCCCAATTTCCCTGTCTATAATAAGTATATAGTTTTGGTGAAAATATTGTATTTACCTTAATACCTGTAGTATCTACTAATGGTTTTCCGAAAGACAGTAAATGTGGTACTGCTTTATTTGTTAACCACTTTAAATCTAAATTCGAAAACTTAATTGACTTTATTCTATCTAAGTGTACGTTCTTTTTTGTTGCCATAATCCAACCCCATTCACCTAACGTAAGTACTTGATTATGCATTGGTATTGTTTTAAACCCCGATGCTTTTAACGTTTTATCAATACAATAAAACGCTTTGGTTGCGTAATACGGGCTTCCTGCCTGCGTAATAAAAACTCCGTTTTCTTTTAATTTTAACTTACATAATTTATAAAACTCTTTGGTATATAATTTATTTAAATCAACATTATTAGGGTCTGGTAAGTCTATAAATATAATATCATACCTTTCATTCGTTTCTTCTAAAAAATTAAAAGCATCTCTTGTAACTGTTGTTAATTTAGGATTGTTCATCGCATTTTTATTCAACTCTTTAAAAACTGAAAAATCTTTTCCTAAATCGATCATATTTTGGTCTAAATCAACCAATGTTACTTTTTTAACCTCCTTATATTTAAAAACCTCTCTTGCTAAACAACCGTCTCCTCCTCCTAATATTAAAATATTTTCATGAATACCTGTTAATTGCATAGGCAAATGTACCATCGGTTCATGGTACATAAATTCATCAAAAGATGATAATTGCTGGTTTCCATTTATATATAACGAATACCACTCTTTCCATTTGGTTACTACTATTTTTTGATATTTGGTTTGCTCTGAGTATACTATTTTATCTTTATACTTTACTTGCTCACCAAATCGAACTATTGGCTCTGCAAAATACAAACCTGCTATTATTAAAATTAAAACCAAAATATAAGATACTTCTAGTTTTTTTATAGCATTTACTGATATATATTCTTTTAATACTTTAAATAGATAATAGGATACGCCTAAATTTAATAACCCTAAAACAAACGGAGTATATGTTAACCCTAAATATGGTAAACCTACAAAGGCAAAGAATAATCCACCTATTAAACTACCAAAGTAATCTTTCTCTAAAATATTAGAAATATTTAAACGCAACTCTTCAAATTCATCATTTATTCGAGTAGCAAATGGTATTTCTAATCCTATTAATAAACCAATACAAATAGAAAGTATATAAATTACTAACCAAGAAATATCGGTAATACCATAAACAACATATGAGATTAGTGCCGAAAAAGAAACTAATACTGATAATATTAACTCAGTAATTATAAAATATACAATTACCTGTTTAGTAAACCACTTGCTAAAGCGACTACCTAACCCCATTGCAAAAAGCATTATCGATACAATTAGTGTAAATTGTAAAATAGCATTCCCTATAAAATAGGAAGCTAAAGTAGACAGAATATACTCTGCTACAATACCACTAATACCTGTAGCAAATAATGCTACCTTTAACGCAAAAGACTTTTGTTTTTTTGAATATTTCACTATACTTATTTTCCGTATCCACCAGAACGAGATCGAGTAGATGATCCGCTAGAGTATCTTGATGAGCTTCTAGATGATTTATTCGATAAACTATTCCATCTTCCTGAATTCTGAGTTTTTCTTGAAAAGAAAGAACTTCTTGTTGATTTTTCATAATTACTTCTAGTTCCGTAATTATAATTACCGCTTGATGCATTACTTCCGTAATAAGATTTTCCTGAACTATAACTTCTCTGATACCCGTTATAATCATTTCTAGAAGTACTACGTCTTGACAATAACCAATACCATAAAAATGGACTTGTAGAATGAGTTCTCCATCTTCTTTCAGATGATTTATTACTAGCTGTTTTTGTTGAGTCACCTTGAACAGCTTCCCACTCACCATGCTTTTTATTTCCAATTGCCCAACCAAAACCAACAGGTTGTGCTACTTTAGATAGTTTCCCGTTGTGTTTAGAAACAATTTCCATTCCTAAATCATTTTCATGATCTTTAAAATATTTCTTATTTACTGTTTTCCATGGTATTTTTTTAACGTGTAAAGAATCTTTTAATAATGTTAACACCTTGTATTTATGTTGATACACCATTAAATTAGGTTCTTCTTCTATTTTCATATCATCTAAAACAATAGAAAAATCTTTAAATTTATAATCTCTACTAATTTCTTCTGATGGCTCAATAGAAATTGTTTTTGCAGGTTTAACGTTTGATGAACACCCTATTAAAACTAAAGATGCTAACAGCAAATAAATTCCTTTTTTCATAATTAATTTTCTTTTATATTTTTAATCTTTTTCGCTTTTATCTCTTCTCCTAAAAACACTTCATAACTTCCGTCTCCCCATTTCTCAATCGTTAACAGCTCATCATCTTCTGCATAAAAAAGAAAGCATTCTAAATTTTCTCTAGAAGTATGTGTTGTTAAGTTTTTATAATCTCCTTTATAAGTTTCATCTAATTCATACAACTTATTGTTAAATATTAATTGTTTTGAATGAATAGCATCTACCAATAAAGTCTCGCTAATAGCAATAGTTTCACTATAAGTTACTTCGTATTTTCCTTTATTAAATTCTACTTCTAAAAAGGCTTCTTTTCTTGATGATTTAATGGTGTATTCAATACTCGAATTATCCATTCGCCAATCGTATTGACCTATTTCTTCTATTTTCCAATTTGTATTATATAAATCGAAAGTAAAACCTACTTTTAATTTATCTAAATGGTATTCTTTTGAGTTGTTCCAAAACATAATTAATCTATTATTTCTTTTCCACAATGTGGGCAATTACATACTTCTTTTTTTGTTCTAAGTTCTCTTATCTCTTCTATATAAGCCGAACTTATTATACCTGTTGGTAATGCTACAATACCAATACCTAATAATGCTATAAATGCACTTAAAATTTTACCTAAACCTGTTACGGGATAAATATCTCCATAACCAACAGTTGTTAATGTTGCAACCGCCCACCACATAGCTTGCCCTATATTTTTAAACGCTTCTGGCTGTGCATTTTTCTCTATATTATACATTAAGGTAGAGGCTAAAATAAGTAAGATAAAAACCATAAAAACAGTAACTAAAATTTCACTTTTAGTTTTAACGATTACATTCTTTATAACACTTAACGATTTAAAATACCTATTTAATTTTAATAATCGTAATAACCTAAATAGGCGTAAAGTTCTAAGAATTCTTAAATCTATTTTTATAAAATATGGCAAGAAAAATGGTAAAATTGAAATTAAATCTACCACTCCCATAAATGAAGTAATGTATTTTACTCTTGCTTTCGTAGGTGAAATATCAGGATAAATTAAATCTGAAATCCATATTCTTAAAAGGTATTCTATTGAAAAAACTATGATTGAAAAAATTTCAAGAATATTAAAATATAAAAAATAAGATGTATTAATTCCTTTATATGATTCTAATATAATAGCAATCATATTTATAATGATTAACCATGAAATAAAATACTCAACAAACTTATCGCCTTTTAAATTTCCTTTTTTATCATCAAATAATAATGCTATTTTTTGTTTTATCATCATTATTCAATTTTGTCTAGAAAACCTCTCTGACTTGAATTCTTTTCTAATTTTTTAGATTTAAATTGCTCTTGTATCCAAACAATACCTTCCTCTAAATCAAAAGATTTATTACAAGTAAAAAAATCTAAAGCTACATAATTGTGTTCTGGCCAAGTATGTATTGCTATATGGCTTTCTTTAATTACGATTACGCCGCTAATACCAATTGGAGAAAATTCATGAATTGTTGTGTTAACCACAGACAGATTCATAATCATAGCAGCTTTTTCTAAAATACTTTTTATCGACGTAACTGAATCTATAATTGTAGCATCGCAATCATAAAAATCAACGGTCGTTTGATAACCTAAACTCTTCTTCATTTTCCAAATATACAAATTTTAGAATATTCTTAAAAAATGAAAAAAAGTTTAACTCAACATCATTTTTGCTTTTTTTACTGCTGCTACTAAAACATCAATTTCTTCTTTTGTATTGTAAAAAGCAAACGATGCTCTCACTGTACCAGGTATACAGTAAAAATTCATAATAGGTTGTGCACAATGATGACCAGTACGAACTGCAACCCCTAATTTATCTAATATCGATCCTACATCATAAGGATGTATTCCTTCTAAATTAAAAGAAATTACAGATGCTTTATTCGTTGTTCCGTAAATTCTTAATCCTTCTATTTTTTCTAACTCTTGTGTTCCGTACGCTAATAATTCGTTCTCCTGTTTCGCTATACTTTCAAAACCTATCGAATTCATATAATCTATCGCTGCACCAAAAGCGATTCCTCCACAAATATTTGGGGTTCCTGCTTCAAACTTATGAGGTAAACCTGCATAGGTTGTTTTCTCAAAAGTTACGGTTTCAATCATTTCACCTCCTCCTTGATATGGTGGTAACATATTAAGTAATTCTTCTTTACCATATAACATACCAACACCTGTTGGCCCACACATTTTATGCGCAGATGCTACGTAAAAATCAACATCTAATTCTTGAACATCTGGTTTTATATGTGGTACTGCTTGTGCTCCATCAATTAAAACATAAGCTCCAAATTTGTGCGCTGCATGAATAATTTCTTCAATAGGGTTTATGGTTCCTAATGCGTTAGATACATGGTTACAGAATACTATTTTGGTTTTATTATTTAGTAATTCATGATATATATCCATTCGTAATGAACCATCTTCATCCATAGGTATCACCTTTAATACCGCTCCTGTTTTTTCACAAAGCATTTGCCAAGGAACAATATTAGAATGATGCTCTAAAGAAGAAACAATTACCTCATCTCCTGCTTTTAAAATAGTTCCAAAACCTGAAGCTACAATATTAATACTATCTGTTGTTCCTGAAGTTAAGATAACCTCATACGAATGTTTTGCGTTAAAATGCTGTTGAATCTTAATACGAGCCTCTTCATACTTATCAGTAGCTTCTTGACTTAGTGTATGTACACCTCTATGAATATTTGCATTGTAATTAGAATAATAATCTACAATCGCATCAATTACAATTTGCGGTGTTTGCGAAGTTGCACCGTTATCAAAATACACTAAATTTTTTCCATGAATCTCTCTCTTAAGAATAGGAAAATCAGCTCTAATTTTATCTACATTAAACATATAAAACCTAAATTTAAAGCAAAGATACCTCTTGCTTTTTAAAAACAAACATCAAACAATTAAATTCTTACATTTGCTAAAAACTGTTTTGTATGAAGATTGTAAAAAGAATACTCCTATTAATTTTAATTATACTTGCTGTTGCAGTATATTACAACTACTCTAAGTTAAATATTCTTGCAGGATACTCTGCAAAAAACACTGCTTCATCAGTTTTTTTAGCCAACAGAAGTTTAGAATTTACAGATAATAATGACAATGATTTTTCTCCTATTAATTTAACTTCTGATGAAATTAATGAGCAACAAAAATCAGCGACAGGATCAGTTTTTGGTTTATTAAAAAGAAAAGCTATTTACAGAGAAGGTTTAGGTGCTGTGTTAATTAATGATGAATACGATTCTTCAAATAAGCCATTAACACCTAAACGTACGAAGCCAGATAACACAACTTCTTTTCCGTATGGAAATGCTGATCAAAAAGATACACTATTCTCAAATATTGATTATAAAAAACTAAACGAAACTATTGATACTATTTTTAATGATAGAAATAAAACTAGATCTGTTTTAGTTCTTTATAAGGGTAAAATTATCGCTGAAAAATATGATACTGGATTTAACAAAAATTCGAAACAATTAGGTTGGTCTATGACCAAAAGTATTACGAGTACCATTATTGGTATTTTACAATGCAAAGGTAAAATGAATGTTACATCTGCTAATCTGTTTGATGAATGGAAAAACGATGAACGTAAAAACATTACGACACATAATTTATTACAAATGAATTCAGGTTTAGAATGGCTTGAAGATTATAATACTATTTCTGATGTTACAAAGATGTTGTTTCTTGAAAAAGACATGACTAAAACTCAAATAGGAAAACCTTTAATAGGAAAAGCCAACCAAACATGGAACTATTCATCGGGAACCACAAATTTACTTTCTGGTATTATCCGTAAGCAATTTAATACGCATCAAGAGTATCTTGACTTTTGGTATAGTGCCCTTATCGATAAAATAGGAATGAACTCTATGGTTATAGAAACTGACATGAGTGGGAACTTTATTGGTTCTTCTTACGGATGGGCAACTACAAGAGATTGGGCTAAGCTTGGTCTTTTATATTTACAAAATGGTGAGTGGAATGGTGAACATCTTTTTGATAAAGATTGGGTAAATTACGCTACTACTCCTACTCCAACATCTAATAATTCATACGGAGCACAAATTTGGCTAAATGCCGGAGGCAAACATCCTGATGCTCCTAAAAACATGTACTCTTTTAATGGTTATAAAGGTCAAAATGTTTTTATTTTACCAAATCAAAATTTAGTAATCGTACGCACAGGTCTTACCAAAAATGCCGACATGAATACTCTTTTGAAAGGAATTATAACTTCTATTAAAAACTAAACTAATGAACCCATATTATTACGTACTTTCTGTAAACGGATTTCTTTTTTTATTCAGTGTTATTTTTTACTTTTTTCCTCCTAAAAAAATAAACCCTATTTATGGCTATCGTACTAACAAAACTATAAAGAATGATACTATTTGGAAGTTTGCAAACAATTTTTTCACCAAACAGTTTTTAAGATATTCATCTATTTCATTTATTGCTACTTTATTCCTAGCATACATTTCTAAAAGCTTAAGCTGGCAACCAATGGCAATTATGCTATTATCTTTAGCTGTTTCTGTGATTAAAACAGAACAAGAAATTAACAAGAACTTTGATCAAGAGGGGGATAAAAAGTAAATTGATACTGATTTACAACTAATATTATGCTAAAAAATACAATTTTTATTCTAATAATATCTTTAATTTTTTCTTGTAAGAAAAAGAAGCCTATCCTTATTACTGTAAACGATGATCCTTTAATTCAATACTATAGAGTTAATAAAGAAAATATTGTTTTGATTAGTTCTGATTTTAATGAAAAAGATTTAACTAAAAAGAATATAAATTTAATTATAGATAAGAATTATAAGGATTTGAAAGTTGCTCTTTTAAAAGACTTATCTATTAATCCTAAAAACAGTATTACTTTGCATAATTTAGGTAACTTAGAACTGATCTTAAAAAAATTCCCAAAAGCTATAACTTATTACAATAAATCTATATTATTATCTGATTCTACTTACTATCCATCTATTTTAAGTCTTGGTAAAGCATATGGAATTTTAGGTGAAGATAAAAAAGCTGAAAAACTTTATAATCATATAATTGAAAAATCAGAAATTGACTTTTTAATTGCTATATCTTATCTAGGTCTTTCAAAAATGTACTTAGATTATGGTTGGATTGATAAAGCCAAAACATCAATTTCTAAATCAGAATCTTTATTAGTTAATTATAATGACTATGATTTACAAATTGATGTTTTGAAGAAAAAAATTAATGATTACTAAATTGACGACCTCTTACGTTACTAAAAATCAGTAATTAAAATTTCAATTTTGTAAACATTAATTCTTATTAAAACATGATATAGATTAGCTTTTTTCATTTTATATCTAATTAAGTTTACAGCTTAATTAGATATAAAATGAAAAAAGGACATTCATTTCACATTCCGGTAATGGGAATTGGGTTTACTATTGATACACCAATAAAAGTCGCACAGTACGGAATTGATTCAGTTATTTTTATAAGTGATGATATACTTCTTGAAAAGATGCGTAAAATGTATTCAAATAAATTCAAACTACCTTATACAGAAATAGGTGAAAAAGAAGAAGATTCTAGAGCTAAAAGAATTACTTCTTATCTGAACTTAATGAAACAAGTTGCAGAGAAAAAACTAGAAAACATTAAAAATGCATCAATAGAAAAAAGTAACGAACTAAAAAAATACTTTAGCATGTTACCCGATTCTTCAACTTTAAAACAAGATTTTATAAAGTTGACTGATAGAATAACTGATGTTTCAGAAATTAAAAAGTGGTTACACGACAATTTATCATTAGGTGATATTAATGTTAATATCATGACTAAATTAGATAAGGTTAACTATAATCCTGCCAACAAAAAAGAAACTTTACCTATTGAGTTTAACGATGCACATGCAGCCTTAAGAGGTTTTGCAAATAGCAACTTAAATTCATCAATGGTGTTTTCTGCAGGTATGAATCCTCGTTTATTTACTTACTTAGAAAAATTTAACGATTTCTTTCCTGATTTAAACGGAGTGATTAAGAAAAAAGTAGTGATTAAAGTTAGTGATTATCGTTCTGCTTTAATTCAAGGTAAATTTTTAGCTAAAAAAGGTATTTGGGTTTCTGAATACAGAATTGAATCTGGCTTAAACTGTGGTGGACATGCTTTTGCTACTGAAGGTTTTTTAATGGGACCTATTTTAGAGGAGTTTAAGAAAAATAGAAACGAATTAATAAATTCAGTATATGGTCTTTTAGTAAATGCTTTAGAAGCAAAAGGTAAAACCATTCCCACAAAAACATTAGCCATAAAAGTTACCGCACAAGGAGGTGTTGGAACTGCTGAAGAACAAGAGTTTTTAATAAGTAATTATGGTCTTGACTCTGTAGGCTGGGGAAGTCCTTTCTTATTAGTTCCTGAAGCAACAACTGTTGACAACAACACATTAAAACAATTACAAAAAGCAAAAGAAAAAGATTTGTTTTTAAGTAATATATCACCCTTAGGTGTACCTTTTAACAACTTAAGAGGTAATACAAAAGACATTCAAAAATTGGCTTTTGTAGCCAAAGGAAGGCCTGGAAGTTCTTGTCCCAAAAAATTTCTAGCCTTAGATGGTGAGTTTTCTGAGAAAACAATATGTACTGCTTCTCGACAATATCAATACTTAAAAATTAAACAATTAGAGGATAAAAAAGCTACGCTTTCAAACATTGAATACAAAAAAAAATATGCTAATATTGTTGATAAATCTTGTATTTGTGTTGGATTAGGTACTTCTGCTTTAGTCGTAAATGATATGGATACAAAAGTTGAAGGAGAAGGAGTTTCTATTTGCCCTGGTCCAAATATAGCTTACTACTCAAAAGAAACTTCTTTGTCTGAAATGGTAGGACACATCTATGGAAAAAATAACGTAATTGAAAGATTAGACAGACCAAATGTATTTGTTAAAGAACTAGGTTTATACTTAGATTATTTAAAAACTAAAATAGATGAAACAACATCTGAAATGAATAAAAAGCAAGAAAAATACTTGGTTAGTTTTTCAAAAAATTTAGATGAAGGTATTCATTACTACAAATCGATGTTTTCAACTATAAAATCATCATTTGAAGACACCAAACATTTAATCTTAAAAGAGCTAAACGAATCTCTCAATGAATTAAAACTGATGAATAAAGATATTGACCAATTAATTTTAAATAAAATAAAAGCGTAAATTCTACACCATAAAAAAAAAGACCTTTAGATTAATTTCTAATGGTCTTTTTTATTTTATTACAGCTATAAAAATTACTTTAGATATTCTTTTTTCAATATTGTAATATCATCAATAATCTTTTGCATATTCTCTTTTTTTGTTCCGTCATAAGAACCTCTAATTTGTCCTTTCTTATCAATTAAAACAAAATTTTCAGTATGAACCCAATCATTCTCTCCCCCATCACCTTCATCTAAAACAGCAAAATAATGTTTACGAGCTAAATTATAAATATGCTTTTTATCTCCTGTAGTAACATTCCATTTACCATCTATTACACCCTTAGAGTCTGCATATTTTCTTAATTGAGGTACACTGTCCATAACAGGTGTTACAGAATGTGATAAAAACATAATATCATTATCATCTTTATAATGCTCTTGTAACTCACTCATATTATATGCCATTACAATACAAATTGTTTGACAACGCGTAAAAAAGAAATCAGCTATATAAATTTTATCTTTATAATCAGCATTCGTAATCGTTTCTCCGTTCTGATTAATTAATTTAAAATTTCCTATTTTATGGTTTCTAGTCTTTGCTCTTACTGATATATCTACCAATCGAGGATTTATATCTGCTGGATTATAAATTGGTAATTTTTCTTCGACTTTTACTAAATGATAAAAAACAGGAATTCCTACAGCACAAAATACAATTAGAAAAAGTAGCGTACTTTTCGATTTCTTAAAAAACTGTATGTCCATTTTTATTTTTTTCGTAAAAATACGACTAAAAAAAAGTTTAATTTAAACTAAAAATAAAAATTTTGTTAAAACCAAACCGCATATATGCTGTAAACTTTTTACAGCTCTACTGAAAAACGTACATTTGTTCGATTTTAAATTTAGATACAAATCTCTATGGAAATTTTAATAAAAGCATCACAATTTATTTTAAGCTTATCGCTTTTAATTGTTTTACACGAATTAGGTCATTTTATTCCTGCAAAAATTTTTAAAACTAAGGTAGAAAAGTTCTATTTATTCTTTGATTATAAGTTTTCTATATTTAAAAAGAAAATAGGTGATACTGTTTATGGTATTGGTTGGATTCCGTTAGGAGGGTATGTAAAAATATCAGGAATGATTGATGAAAGTATGGATACCGAACAATTAAACAAGCCTGCACAACCTTGGGAGTTTCGATCTAAACCAGCATGGCAACGTTTAATAATTATGCTAGGTGGTGTAACTGTAAACTTTATATTAGGTATCGTTATTTACATTTGTTTAATGTATGCTTATGGTGAAAAATTTTTACCAAACGAAAACCTAAAAGATGGTGTTTGGGTTCAAGATCAATTAGGAAAAGATTTAGGTTTACAAACAGGAGATAAGATACTTTCTGTTGACGGACAAACTGTTCGAAAATTTAGAGAGCTTACTTTAGAATTTATTAATGGAAATAATTATTCTATTGAAAGAAACGGTACTATTATTAATAAAGAAATTCCTACCGATTTTATTTCAAAACTTGTTGATAGAGATAAAAAATCTGGTAGTTTTATAACTCCAAGATATCCTTTTGTAATAGCTCAAGTATCTAAAGATTCACCTAATCTTAAAAGCAATTTGCAACCTAAAGATATAGTTACTTCAATCAATGGTATTTCTACAACTTACCTTGATCAAGCTAAAATTGAACTAAACAAAAATAAAGGGCAAGAAATTAATATTACTATTAAAAGAGGTACAGAGAATTTAACGGTTCCTGTAAAAGTTACAGAAAAAGGTAAATTAGGTGTTGCCTTAGGTCAGTTATCTTTAAAAGACTTAGAAAAATTAGGTTATTACCAATTAGCAGAAAAATCTTATTCTTTTGGTGAAGCTATTCCTGCAGGAACAGTAAAAGCATGGACTACTGTAACAAACTACGTTAAGCAAATGAAAAAAATATTTAACCCTAGCACAGGTGCTTACAAAGGGTTAGGGGGTTTTATTTCTATAGGTAGTATATTTCCATCAGAATTTAGCTGGGAAACTTTTTGGAACATTACAGCTTTCCTATCAATTATGTTAGGTGTTATGAACTTATTACCTATACCTGCTTTAGATGGAGGTCATGTTGTATTTACTTTATGGGAAATGATTACGGGTAAAAAACCAGGTGATAAATTCTTAGAATATGCACAAATAACAGGTTTTATATTATTAATAACACTATTACTATTTGCAAATGGTAATGATATATTTAGAACATTTTTTAAGTAAAACACATTATATATGAAAAGGAAAAGGGATTTGTTAAAACAAATCCCTTTTCCTTTTGTACAACTTCTATTAGACTCTTTTTAAAGAGTCGTTATAATTTAGTATCTAATTATAAACCCACAGTAAAACAACCTATTTACCTCTATTACCGCTTAAATTATATAACATATAATGTTTTAAAACCGAAAGTAGTAATATACTTATAAAATCTATCACCCTTTTTAAAATTACACATACAAAATACTTTAGTAAACAAAAAAGCATCATACTTAGTATGATGCTTTTTTATTTATTGCAGTACTAAAATATACTAATTTATTTATTCATGTTTTCTGAAGCACGTCTTTCTAATTCAGCCTGAAATTCTTCCATAACTGGTTTTACTGTGCTCTCTGGTATCTCTGCAACTTTAATATATAATAACCCATCTATTGCGTTGTTAAACTTAGGATCTACATTAAAAGCAACCAAACGAGCATTCTGTTTTACGTACTTTTTAATTAACACAGGCATACGTAATGCACCTGGTTCAATTTCATCTATTATTTTATCAAATTTTTGCATATCAGCCTTCGTTGCATCAAATACAAAATCTTTATCTGCATCCTTCAATTTCACTTTATATTCCTTTTTAGGATGAATATATTGTGCTACATATGGATCGTAATAATGAGACTTCATAAACTCAATCATTAATGATTTCGAAAAATCAGAAAACTGATTACTAATACTTACACCACCCATTAAATATTTATACTCTGGATAACGCAATGTTGTATGAACAATTCCTTTCCATAATAAGAACAAAGGCATTGGTTTTTGCTGGTAATTCTTTGAAACAAAAGCCCTACCTAATTCCATAGTATTTTGCATCATCGGGTACAGCTCTGGCTCTATTCTAAATAAAGTATGAATATAAAAACCATTAATTCCATGTTTTTTATAAATATCCTTACCTAAGCCCATTCTATAGGCACCTGCAAGCTCTTTTTTAACATTATCCCATAAAAACAGGTGATGATAATATCTATCAAACCGATCTAAATCAATCGCCTTGTTTGTTCCTTCACCGACATCTCTAAAGGTAATTTCTCGTAACCTTCCTATTTCATGTAAAATATTTGGAATTTCTTTTGCACTTGCAAAAAACACTTCATAATTTTTACTTTCTAGTAACCTACTTCCTTTATCTCGTAAGTCATCAACTTCTTTAACAAATAAATCAGGTGTTCTTTGAGGAGCAATATCCTTAGGAGTCTTAGGTATCTTTAAATTTTGAGTTGATAAAATCTTCTGAGATGTTTTCTCAAACGGATTTGCTAACATATATGTTTTCTTTCTTATAAACTCATAAAAAGAAGACACGTCTTTATATTGTTCCTGGTCTTTTACCGAAATAGGCTTTCCTATCCTTACCTTTATTACTCTATTTTTTTGTGAAATTATTTCAGATGGAAGTTTTGCCGTTCTTAAGGTATCACTAATTTTAGATAAAAGATAAAATAATCGGCTATTTTTTGCGTGAAAATAAATAGGAATCACTGGTACTTTTGCTTTTTTAATCAAACGTACTGCTCCATCTTCCCATGGTTTATCAACTACTAATTTACCATCACGATGTGTTGATACTTCTCCTGCTGGAAAAATACCTAATGGTTTTCCTTCTCGTAAATGCAATAATGCTCCTTTAATACCAGCCATACTTGACTTTGCATCTTTTCGATTTTCAAAAGGATTTACTGGCATTATATATGGCCTTAAAGGTTCAGCCCTATGCAATAGAAAATTTGCTATAATTTTATAATCTGCTCTTTTTTCAACCAATAATTTCATTAACAAAATACCATCAATCCCTCCTAAAGGATGATTCGAAATTGTAATAAAAGCATCTTTTTTTGGTATTCTTTTTAAATCGTCTTCATGTATTTCAAATTCAATTTTGCAATCGTCTAAAAGACCATTTAAAAAATCTAAATCAGATTTATCTTTATTGTTGTTATATAATCTATTAATCGCAGAAATACGCAAAAATTTCATCAACAACCATCCAATAAAAGTTCCGGCAGCACCGAACTTCCCAACTCCAATAACTTTAGCAATTTCTTTTGATGTAACTAATCCCATTAATTCAAATTTGGCATAAATGCAAATATAACGGATTTTTTCGAAATTTACACTTTTTATTGTATAACCAACTGAGCTGTTTCTGTATTAATTTGACTAATAATTGATTTACCTCTCTTACGTATTTTTGTTATCGCTTCACCATTAAAATGGCGAATAGTATATAGAGTTACAGCTTTATATGACTTTATATTAAATTTCACCTTTAAATCATTATAAAAAACATCAAAAAGATTGTATTTATCATCAATACACACAGAAAAGCTAATCGCTGAGTTTTGAATTAAGTTAACTTTTAATTTGTATTTATGTAATTTTTCGAAAACATCACTAATATTACTTTCAACCATAAAAGAAAAATCTTTGGCTGAAATTGAAACTAATATTTGGTTTTTCTTTACAATAAAACATGGTACTTCTGGTGTTATTTTTTTACCTCTTCCAACACAAGTCCCTTTATTAGAAATATCATCAAAAGAACGAACAAATAAAGGTATATTTTTTTGCTCTAGTGGCTGAATTGTTTTTGGGTGTATTACCGATGCTCCATAAAAAGCCATTTCTATAGCCTCAGTATACGATATTTCGTTTAGCAGCTGAGTTTCTGTAAAAACACGAGGATCTGCATTTAAAACACCTTCAACATCTTTCCAAATAGTTACACTATCGGCATTTAAGCAATACGCAAAAACACCAGCAGTATAATCAGACCCTTCTCTTCCTAGAGTAGTCGTTTCATTATTTACTCCACCGCCTAAAAACCCTTGAGTAATATTCAATTTAGAAGAAATTACTTTTTCTTTTATTTCCTTCTCTGTTAATTTCCAATTTATTTTTGCATCTCTATAGCTACTATCTGTTTTTATGTAATCTCTTACATCTAACCATTGGTTAGATACACCTATTTCAAGTAAATAAGCACTTACAATACTAGTAGATAGTAATTCTCCAAACCCAACTAATTGATCGTAAACATAATTATAGTTGTTTGATTTATTTTTAACCATAAAACTACTTAACTCACCTAATAAAAAATTGACTCTATTAAAAATAGAGTGTTGCTCTTGAAATAAATCATTTATTATTTCTTTATGAAAATCTTCAACAAAATCTATAGAACTTTTTAAATTTTCTTTTTTATAAAAAAAAGCATCTACGATTTTTTCAAAAGCATTCGTCATCTTTCCCATTGCTGAAATAACAACCAAAACGTTTTCAACTCCCTCATGTTGTATTACACGAGTTACATTTTTTACTCCTTTAGCATCTTTTACTGATGCGCCTCCAAATTTAAATATTCTCATTACAAAATTGCATTAAACTTTCTTCATTCATATGACAAACCCTCCACTCATTATAAACGGTTGCCCCTGTTTTTTTATAAAATGCTATAGCATTTACATTCCAATCTAATACTTCCCATGCGACTCTCTTAAATTCATTTTCTTGCGCATATTTCATAATTGAAGTATATAATTTTTTACCCGCTCCAATTCCTCTTTTTGCCTCTGTAACCATTAAATCTTCAAGATGAATTGACTTTCCTTTCCATGTAGAATAACGTGCATAAAAAAGAGTCATTCCTATAATTGTTCCATCAAGTTCTTCTGCTACAAAAGTTTTAAATTTAGGATTACTAGAAAAACCATCACGAATTAAATCTTCTACAGTGATTTCTACCGCATTCGGCTCTTTTTCAAAAACAGCTAACTCAATAATTAAATTTAATATTGCTTGTGCATCTTTTTTTTCTCCTGATCTGATTATAAAGCTCATTATAAAAATTTTGTGTAAATATAATTCTTAAAACATTCCTTAAAAAAACAAATAGAAAATTAAAACACATCGTTTCTTTTTGTTCAAAATTTTAAAATCATATATTCAAAATTAATAAAAAGCAAAAAGCACAATCTTAATGATTGTGCTTTTTGCTTTTTAATTCTAATGCTTTTTATTCAGCCTTACAATTAGTAAGGTCGTTACAAAATTTCAATAAACTTACTTCGTTATTTTTATATCTATTAGTCATCGCTTTTTTAGCAATATCAGGACAATTTTCTGCTATTTTTGCTAGCTTTTTCTTAAATGCAAAAACAAAACCCAATGCTGACGTTGACTTTCCTTTTTCACTCTCTGGCACAACAATAACTAACTCCTTATTATTAAACTTATATAAATTTATTTTATCAGATTCAAAAACTACTCTACATAATTTATCATTGGCACCTCCTAAAACTCCTTGAGTTAATTTTACTGAGCCTGGTTTTTTTGATGCTTCCTTAAAAACGATGTTTTTATAATGAAGCCCTTCTACAAATAAAAGTTCTTTACATCCTTTCGCTTGTTTAACTCTTGTTCCTATTGGACTACCATTTTTATTATATTGAACGTTTCTAAAACTATACCCTATTTTCTCAATATCTTTAGTATTTATATCAACTAAAGTAGTATCATTCTCTTTTGTAATTAAATAAGCTTGGTTTAATTCAAACTCTTGGTTTGCCTTAAATTCAGGAGCTTCTTCCTTCTTTTCTTCTTCAAGATTACTTATGTCTTCTGTAACAATCTTCATGTGACGAGATTTCATGTTGTTCTTCTCTAAAGATGTTGATAAAGATACTGCTGTTCTTAAAAAACTATTTCCGTCCGACTTATCATAATCGTTTTCTATTAATTTACCTGCATATTCCTCTACTTTTTGAGGCATATCTAAATAACTATAAATCTTCGCAAGATTATAATAACTAGCGTATTTTACTTTTCTCATTTTACGCTTAGTACCTGGATATCTTGAAATAACATTCTCAAAATAAGCTATAACAGGCTCCAATTCTTTTGCAATATCATCCATTGGTTCATCATAATGCATTTTACTAAAAATAGCCTTCGTTTTATTATATGCTTCATGGTGTTTTTTTGTTTCTGGATGCTTTTTAGAAGCCAAAATCCATAAAAATTCCGAATTAGTACTATATGACCTATAACCGTATCTTGAATCTAAGTAAGACTTTATATTCGATTTTATTATAGATTTATGTTTTCTTTTATGATTATCCTTTATATCATGTTTATTAAGTGCATAATATCTTTCAGCCTTATAATAACTATTAAAACTATTGCTAGTATAGTCAGTTTCTGCTGAAAACTTCTCTTCGTAACTTTTAGCCCTAACTCCATTTACAATATTTAAGATACCTTTAGACGAATAGTCTGTCTTAACCCTATATGTGTACCATGTTGATAAAATATTACCATCTTTATCTTTCTTTTGATGTTTCTCTTTATCTATTTTCACTTCACCAACTCTAGTACCAGTGAAAATATAATTAATATCAAGAACTCCAGGAGATTTCACTTTTGAAAATCCATTAATAGAAACACCACTTATATTAATCGAGTATGTTCTTTTACTATCATCTAAAATAGGATCACTTGGTAGTTCAACATAAGAAACATGAAATCTTTCTCTGTCTAAATTTGTGCTTTGAGCGAAAGAGTTTAAATATAAAATTAAAGCCCCTAATAGTACTATTTTTTTCATTTATCTATTCTTTTAAATGGCGAATATAAAAAACCTTTTTTACTTACAGACACTTAGTGTTTTATCTTAAAACACTACTCTAATAGCATATTTAATAAATAATAAGTACTATTTTAATTAAAATTAATATTCGAAATCATTGTAGTTACTCTAAAAAGTTGGCATCTTTGTACTGACAATACAAAATTTTGACATGAATAACAAGCACATGACTCTTGGTGAGTATATAATTGGTAATCAAAAAGATTTTAAATATTCTTCTGGTGAGCTATCTCGTTTAATAAACTCTATTCGTTTAGCTGCCAAAGTAGTAAATCATGAAATCAGAAAAGCTGGTTTAGTTGATATCACTGGAGCTTCTGGAGATGTTAATATACAAGGAGAAACGCAACAAAAGTTAGATGTTTTAGCAAATGATTTATTTAAAAGAACATTAATAAATAGAGAGATTGTTTGTGGGATCGCTAGTGAAGAAGAAGATGACTTTGTTGTTGTTGAAGGTCAAAATAAAACAAACGAAAACAAATATATCTTATTAATGGATCCTTTAGATGGTTCTTCTAATATAGATGTAAATGTTTCTGTAGGTACTATTTTTTCTATTTACAGAAGAGTATCTCCTAATGGAACTCCCGTAACTAAAGAAGATTTTTTACAAAAAGGATCTGAACAGGTTGCTGCTGGTTATGTTGCTTATGGTACTTCTACAATATTAGTTTTTACAACTGGAAATGGAGTGAATGGTTTTACTTTAAACCCTGCTATTGGAACGTTCTATTTATCACACCCTAATATTCAAATTCCAGAAAACGGTAATATTTACTCAATTAATGAAGGAAACTACGTGCATTTTCCAAAAGGAGTAAAAGAATATTTAAAATACTGTCAAGAAGAAAAAGAAAATAGACCATATACTTCTAGGTACATTGGTTCATTAGTTTCTGATTTTCATAGAAATATGATTAAAGGAGGTATTTATATTTATCCAACAAGTACTATCGGCCCTAAAGGTAAGTTACGTTTATTATACGAGTGCAATCCAATGGCTTTTATAGCAGAAGAAGCTGGTGGTAAAGCAACCGATGGTTATAAAAGGATTTTAGATTTAGAGCCTACCGAATTACATCAACGTGTTCCTTTTTTCTGTGGAAGTACACACATGGTAAAAAAGGCAGAAGAGTTTATGGCAAAATATCCAGAAGGCGCAAATTATTAGCATTATAACATATATTTATGCTGTTATAAATTTAGAATAAGGCAAACAGTTGTTTGCCTTATTTTTTTGAATTAAATTTACATTTATAAAAACAACAAATTAACTTATTAAAACATACAATTATGGCTTTTAACTTACCAGAATTAGGATATGCTTATGATGCATTAGTACCAAATATTGATGCTAAAACTATGGAAATTCATCATAGTAAACACCATAACGGTTATACAACTAAATTAAATGCTGCTATTGCTGGAACTGATTTAGAAGGTAAAACTATTGAAGATATTCTTACTAATTTAGATATGAGTAACGGAGGTGTTCGTAATAATGGTGGAGGTTTTTATAATCACTCATTATTTTGGACTGTAATGAACCCTGAAGATAGAGGTTATTTATCTGGTGAATTAAAAGATGCTATTGAAGCTGAATTTGGTTCTAAAGATGCTTTTATTGAAGCTTTCTCTAAAGCTGCTGCAACTCAATTTGGTTCAGGATGGGCTTGGTTATGTGTTCATAAAGGAGGGAAAATTGAAATTTGTTCTACTCCAAATCAAGACAACCCATTAATGCCTGGTGTTTCATGCGAAGGAACTCCTATTTTAGGATTAGATGTTTGGGAACATGCTTACTATTTAAACTATCAAAACCGTCGTCCTGATTATATTGATGCTTTCTTTAAAGTAATTAACTGGAACGAAGTTGAAAAAAGATATGCTGACGCTAAATAATAACGTAATTATTTTTAGTAATTCATTCTTATAGAAAAAGCCCGAAATTAAAAATTTCGGGCTTTTTACCTTTAAACTTTCTGAAACCGTAAGTTTCCTATTCTTTCTTCAAAACTTTTCTCTTTAAGAGGTAAAACTGCATTTTTAAATAATTCAAGTAGGTCTTCAGAATGTTTTTCAGAAGATAGTTTCATTAAGTTAAAATACACAAATGAGCTCCATAGTACAGCTTTAAGCTCAGTCTTTGTTTCATTCCACATTCGTATTTCAACTAACAAATTTTTACTTCCATAATTAATTAACTGAGAATCTATAACCACTGTCTCCATTAAAGTTGCAGGCTTTAAATAAGTAATTTGATGTGTTGCTACTACCCAACTCTTACCTGTTGTTTTTCCATGCTTATATACATCTAAATTATAGTTTTCAATTAATTGATCTTCTCTAGCATTGATAAGATAATTAAAATAAGACGCATTATTTAAATGATTAAAAGGATCACAATCCTGAAATCTTATTTTTGTTTTACTTTCTAAAATTTTTAATAATTCCATTGTATTAAATATTTTAAATATACCGATTGGTATATTTGTGATTAAAAAAATAGTTATTGTTGTAATTGTTCTTCTATGATTTGTTTAATTACTTCTGATAAATCAATAAGATAGCTATCATCTTTCATAATATAAGACATATATACAGCTCCTTCGATCATGTAAAAAAAACGTTTCGCATATAACATACTATCTACTGAATTTTTAATTTCATTAGATTCTTTCCCCATATCAATTAACTCAGCAAAACGATCTAAAATTCTATAATTGTATGATTGAACTAATTTAGATATTTTGTTATCCTGATTATCAGAATCTACCCCAATATTTAAGATAGGGCAACCTCCAAATTGCTTATTATAATGATAATATCCTTTATAAAAAGAGGCTATGTTTAATAACATAGCTAAAGGAGTTTCTCCTTTACTTACTTCTTCATTTAAATCTTTTAAAACTCTTCTTACCGAAAATTTAAAGGCTTCCAAAGCTAGGTTTTCTTTATTTTCAAAATGACCGTAAATTGCTCCTTTAGTTAAACCAGTTGCTTCTGTAATTTTAGATAAACTCATTGCCGAATATCCATTTTTGTTAAAAATAGGCGCTACAGTTTCTATAATAAAAGCTCTTGTTTTTTCTGACTTAGACAAAATAAAAAAATTATCATACAAATATATAAAAAATATACCAGTTAGTATATTTTAATATAAAATCAAAAATAACCTAAGTAAAGAGCTTTAAATTAGATATTCAATGCTTGTTCTAAATCTTCTAGCAAATCATTAATATCTTCCACTCCTACACTTAAACGTATCAGAGAATCGGTTATTCCTATTTTTAAACGCTCCACTTCAGGTATAGAACCATGTGACATTGTTACTGGGTGATTTACTAAGCTTTCTACTCCACCTAAAGATTCGGCCAATGTAAATATTTTGGTGTTTTCTAAAAATGCAAATGCTGCCTGTTTACTTTCATCTTTTAACCGGAAAGAAACCATTCCTCCAAAATCATCCATTTGCTTTTTAGCAATTTCATGATTCGGATGACTATATAATCCTGGGTAATATACATTACCAATTTTTGGGTGATTGACTAAGTATTCTGCTACTAATTTACCGTTTTCACAATGACGTTTCATTCGTAAATGCAATGTTTTAATTCCTCTTAAAGCTAAAAAAGAATCCATAGGTCCAGCAATTGCTCCAGCTGCAAATTGTATAAAATGTAATTCTTTTGCTATTTCTTCGTTTTTGACCATTAAAGCCCCCATCACTAAATCAGAATGTCCTCCTAAATACTTTGTAGCGGAGTGCATTACAATATCAGCGCCTAAATCTAATGGACGCTGAAGATATGGTGTTGCAAATGTATTATCAACAGCTATTAAAATAGTACTATTTATTGCTTTTACAACTTTTGCTATCTCAGTAATATCAGCAATTTTCATTAACGGATTAGTTGGTGTTTCTAACCAAATCAACTTTGTTTTATTAGATATAGCATTAGATACATTACTAATCAAATCCATATCTATAAATATAAACTTCAAACCATATTGTTGGAATAACTTTGTAAACATACGGTATGTACCTCCATATAGATCATCTCCTGCTATAACTTCATCTCCTGGTTTTAAAGTTCTTAAAACACAGTCTATTGCAGATAGCCCAGATGAAAATGCAAAACCATGTGTTCCATTCTCAATAGCTGCAAAGGCATATTCAAGCGCTTTACGGCTAGGGTTTTCACCTCTTGAATATCCATATCCTTTATGAACTCCTGGACTTGTTTGTGCATACGTAGATGTCTGAAATATAGGTGGCATTACCGCCCCCGTAGCCTCTTCATTTTGCTGACCACCATGAATCATCTTTGTATTTAATTTCATTTTAATAAGATATAAATTTAAACTTTAGTATAAAACAGTTATTTATAAATTACACTAACTTTGTTAAAGCCATTATAGTTCCTAGATGAATTCCTTCATGTAAATTATTAAAGGCAATAGCCGTTTCTACAGAATCTAATACAAAACCAAGACTCGTTTCATAAGTAGTAAACTCAGTAAAGATTCCTGCTTCGTAATCTTCTTGTAAGGTATCTGGTAACCCAATCAATAATTCTTTTACCTCTTCAAACTCTTCTTCTGAAAATATACCTGTAGGTAGAGTTCCCTTTTTATACCCTTCTATTAGTTCATCAGAAGCTAAGCAATTTAATCCTGACAATTTATAATGCAACAACTGTTGTGTTACTACTAAATGAGCTACATTCCATGCAATATTATTTTTAAATCCATCTGGAATTTTATGTAATTGCTCAATTGATAAGTTTTCAACTTTTTTTAATATTAATTGTCTCGATTTTATTAAAATTTCAAATTGCGTGTTCATTATTCTACTTATTTTAGCGTAGCTCAAAGATAATTATTAAACCATGAAGAAAGTATATTTTTTAAAAACTTGTGATACTTGCCGTCGTATCCTAAAGGAAGTAAACCTCGATAATATAGAGGAACAAGAAATAAAGACAAATCCAATAACAAGTGAACAGTTAGAGGAGATGAGAAGACTAACTGATAGCTATGAAAGCCTATTTAACAAACGCGCAAAACTCTATAAAGAAAGAGATTTAAAAAATCAACAAATTACTGAAAAAGATTATCGCCAATACATTTTAGATGAATATACATTTTTGAAACGTCCTGTTTTTATAGTAGAAAATGAAATTTTTATAGGAAATAGTAAAAAAGTAATTGATTCTTTAAAGGAAAAACTTAATTGATTCAAAAATCTAAATATTAGACTTATCGTTTAATTTTCATAACATAAATAAAATCTTTTTATTCGTGTTATGAAAATTACTTTTATATAAAACTTAATAGAGGTCAGTAGTTATCTACATATAATTTGTTCGTGATGTACTTTACCCTTTTCAACCATTTTTCTTATTAAGTTATTGAATATTGTTTCTTTGCTTTGTGAGCTATTAATTCTGAAACAAAATTCATTAAAATATCTGTTTATGTTAAAGTCACTTACCCAAGAGTAAGTTGTTCTTATCCAAGATTTCACTTGATGAATCATTGTATGAAGAGCTTTAAAGTTCATACCTCCATTACTTTCAATTTGGGTAATATCATAGGCTTTAGCAATAGGTCTGTAGCCTCTCCATTTATCAGTTATCACTTTAGCTTCTCGACTGATATGATTCACGAAAATATATTGTAAAGAAGTAGCTGAAAAATCTTCGATTCTCATTGCATACATTCTTTTTACTTTTCCATCTTCAGTTAGCTCAACAGCAGTTATAGCCTTCTTTTTCTTTGCTTTATAACTTCTGCCCACTTTATCTTTTTCACGACCACCTAGAACAAACTCATCAACATGAACAATCCCAGTCATAGGATTATTTCCACTACTTTTCATAGCCTCTCTAATTTTAAGCATAAATAAACGTGCTGTCTTTTCTGTGACACTAAAACGAACTGAAACATAGCTTGCAGAAAGACTTTTTGTACTTGTACTCATTTCAAAAACAATGAAAAAAGCTTTTCTAACTCCAAATTTAACTTTGTGGAAAAGTGTGTTTGACGTTGCAGATTCCTGATGAGAACAAATATTGCAAGTACGTGAGAAATCCTTTCTTATTTGAGCCTTTTTATGACCACATTTAACACATTGAAAACAATTTTTCCATTTAATATCTGCCAAATATTCCTTGCAATCTTCATTAGTTTTGAACCGATCAGCAAACTCTAGAAGGTTTTGGCCTTTAAAAATATTCATAATAACATTATATTCGTTGACTTTAAAGATATGAACTTATATACTGACCTCTATAACTTAATATTGCCTTATTTTCTTAAGAAGATTTTGTGTAGATAATTTACCTAAAAATCACCTATTCATTAGAAAAGCAAAGTTTCTGATCCCACAGAGCTGTTATATTTAAATAATAGAGTTCTAAGCATATTAAAACATCATTTTAATAATCTTTACTTATACCACATACAAATTAATCTGATTTACTTAATACTTATCACTTTTTAATAAAGATCATTCTATATAAAGCTTCATACTTAGATATTCGTTGTTTTCATTTGAGTTTAGGGCAAAAAAAAACCTCAATCTATAACTAGATTGAGGTTTAAAAGAAAGGCAACGACCTACTCTCCCACCATTGGCAGTACCATCGGCGCAAATGGGCTTAACTTCTCTGTTCGGGATGGAAAGAGGTGAGCCCCATTGCGATAATCACCTTAAATTGTTTCAGTATATTACAACTGTATAAGTTAACATATTAGTAAAATCATATCGTAAATTATCAAAAGAGTTTGCGTCCCGACCCGAAGGTCGGGAACTATACATAAGCCTATGGGTTATTAGTAATACTCGGCTATGACATTACTGCCTTTACACCTGTATCCTATCAACGTGGTAATCTTCCACGACCCTTTAAAGAAATCTCATCTTGTGGTGGGTTTCGCGCTTATATGCTTTCAGCGCTTATCCCTTCCCAACGTAGCTACTCTGCAATGCTCCTGGCGGAACAACAGATACACCAGAGGTTAGTTCAACTCGGTCCTCTCGTACTAAAGTCAAATCCACTCAAATTTCTAACGCCCACAGCAGATAGAGACCGAACTGTCTCACGACGTTCTGAACCCAGCTCGCGTGCCACTTTAATGGGCGAACAGCCCAACCCTTGGGACCTTCTCCAGCCCCAGGATGTGACGAGCCGACATCGAGGTGCCAAACCCCCCCGTCGATGTGAGCTCTTGGGGGAGATCAGCCTGTTATCCCCGGAGTACCTTTTATCCTTTGAGCGATGGCCCTTCCATGCGGAACCACCGGATCACTATGCTCTACTTTCGTACCTGATCGACCTGTATGTCTCTCAGTCAAGCTCCCTTATGCCATTGCACTCTACGCACGGTTACCAAACGTGCTGAGGGAACCTTTAGAAGCCTCCGTTACTCTTTTGGAGGCGACCACCCCAGTCAAACTACCCACCACGCACTGTTCTCATTGCTGAGTTAGATTCTAGATAAGCAAAGGGTGGTATTTCAAGGACAACTCCACAACGCCTAGCGACGCCGCTTCATAGTCTCCCACCTATCCTACACATTACTTATCCAAAACCAATACGAAGCTATAGTAAAGGTTCACGGGGTCTTTTCGTCCCGCTGCGGGTAATCGGCATCTTCACCGATACT